>JAFXZE010000024.1 GCA_017541375.1 Clostridia bacterium | reverse complement strand
TTTTCACTGCGGCCCACCCGTGAGTGGGCTCCCCTTCTCCCTAAGTTACGGGGTAATTTTGCCTAGTTCCTTAACAATGGTTCACTCGACCGTCTTATGATTCTCTCATCGTCCACCTGTGTCGGTTTGCGGTACGGGTACCTTGTATCTATCTAGCAGCTTTTCTAGTCAGTGTGAATTCACCAGCTTCGTTACTAAATTTCACTCCCCATCGTCACCCAGCCTTAAGACAAGCGTACTTCACTACTTGTCAGCCTCATGACTTAGCCACGGATTTCCATCCCCGTGGACTGGCTATCCTACTGCGTCCCTGCTTCGACTCTTAATCGATACACGGTAGTACAGGAATATCAACCTGTTGTCCATCGCCTACAGCGTTCGCTCTCAGCTTAGGCCCCGACTTACCCTGGGAGGACGAACCTTCCCCAGGAAACCTCGGACATTCGACGGCGGAGATTCTCGCTCCGCTCTCGCTACTCATGCCGGCATTCTCACTTGTATGCAGTCCACCACCTCTTTCGATATGGCTTCAGCCCGCATACGACGCTCCCCTACCATGTCTATTACTAAACATCCTAATCTTCGGTGTAGAATTTTAGCCCCGTGTATTGTCGGCGCCCTGTCACTTGACCAGTGAGCTATTACGCATTCTTTAAATGAATGGCTGCTTCTGAGCCAACATCCTGGTTGTCTAAGCAACAAGACATCCTTGCACACTTAACTCTAACTTGGGGACCTTAGATGTAGATCTGGGCTCTTTCCCTTTCGACAACGAACCTTATCGCCCGTAGTCTGACTCCCAATCAAAATTATGTGGTATTCGGAGTTTGATAAGATTTGGTATCCCGCGAAGGACCCGCACCCATTCAGTGCTCTACCCCCACTAATCTAAAATTGAGGCTAGCCCTAAAGCTATTTCGAGGAGAACCAGCTATCTCCCGTTTCGATTGGAATTTCTCCGCTACCCACAGTTCATCCAAGTCCGTTTCAGTGAACACTAGTTCGGTCCTCCACGAGATGTTACTCTCGCTTCAACCTGACCATGGGTAGGTCAACGGGTTTCGGGTCTACGGCATGCAACTAAATCGCCCATTTCAGGCTCGCTTTCACTTCGGCTCCGTGACTTAATCACTTAACCTTGCTACATACCGTAACTCGCCGGCCAGTATGCAAAAATTACGCAGTCGCACGAAAAAAGTCGTGCTTCTACTGATTGTAAACATATGGTTTCAGGTACTCTTTCACTCCCCTCCCGGGGTACATTTCACCTTTCCCTCACGGTACTCTACGCTATCCGTCACTAGGTCGTATTTAGCCTTAGGAGATGGTCCTCCTATCTTCACCCCGAATTTCACGTGCTCTGGGTTACTCTGGATACTGACTGCTAAGAATTCGTTTCGTTTACAGGGCTATTACCTTATGTTGCGCGACTTTCCAGTCAACTTCAACTACAAATTCTTTCACGTAATGTCAGTCCTAACCCCATGAGTGTTACCACCCATGGTTTGGGCTCTTTCCCTTTCGCTCACCACTACTAAGGAAATCGATATTTCTTTCTCTTCCTCCAGTTACTAAGATGTTTCAATTCACTGGGTTCCCCTCCTCACAGTATGAATTCCTGTGTAGGATAATGCTCGATTAAAAGCATTGCGTTCCCGCATTCGGACATCAACGGATCACAGTTCATTTGCAACTCCCCGTCGCTTATCGCAGCTTGTCACGTCCTTCATCGGCGCCTAGTGCCAAGGCATCCACCATACGCTCTTCGTAGCTTGATCGTATACGTCGATTGCTATTTTTGCGTTCTGGCATTTCCTATTTATTAAAAATAGGAATTGCTTTAGCATTGATTTTCTTTGTTAAAAAAACTTCAGCATAATTGTAATTTGTGAAAATTGCATATTACACTTCATTTCGTAGAATATTGTGTTAAGATTATCTTAATCAATATTAATTATTCAGTTGTCAAAGATCACACTGGTGGTCTTGCGACCACGTACCATCGTGAGGACTACCTCATCGGTGATACGTTATGCATTATAGCAAGTATTAACTAATTAGTCAACTACTTTCTAAAAGTTTTTTTGACTTTTTGACAAAATTCATCATTTTTTTGGTTTTTATCAAGCACTCTACCGTGTGTGTCAGTTTTTTACCCAAAGAAAAAAGCCTGATTAAGGCTATTTTACTTCTTATATAATATATATTATTTACTTATTAATTACTTTATTAAGCTCTGATTTTGACTGTTTGACTTTTCTACACTTCTATTTGCGTCAATAAACTTGTTTACTAAACTTTCAAAATTTGTTACATCACACTCTAGATTTTTACTTTCACTTTCATATTTATCAAATTTCTTTTTACAATTATCGCGCCAGCTCATCGGTTCACAATCATTCAAATCATCTTGAATGTTTTCAATAAAGCTGTAAAACATTTCGCGTGTTATTCTATACTCTGCTGCTTGCTCATCATTTCCTGCCATTTGTACCGCATGACAAACAAGACCATAGAGATGATTTACAGCAAAAGAATCCACCATCGAACCATCTATCAACTTTTTCAGTGAAAATTGTTTTGAAACATCATCCTTCAACCTTATTATCTCTTTATTTAAGTTTTCGTATGATATATCAATTATATATTTGTAAGCACTGTTTTTGTCTGTAAATTGCCCTACTGTTATGTCTTCTGCTACTTCAATTTTTCCTACTTGTCTATATAAATTTGACATTTTCACAAGTTGGTTATCACACTTAGAAATGATTGCTTCTCTATGCGCTTCATATGCCGTGATTAGTTTTGATGCATACTCTTCACATTGTCTAAATTCCGCACAATGTTCTCTTAGAAATTCTCTTTTCTTTAGGCTACTAAGCTCATTTTCAATTTGCTGTCTAACTTGCTGTCTAAGTTTCTCTACATCTATCTTTTCTACTATCTTGTATTCATCATCTTCTATTGTTGGCTTTTTTACCTTTGGTGCAGACTTTATCTTATAATCGACTATTTTATATTCATCTTTCTCCATTTTTATCTCCCTTTTTCCCTTATACCACTAAGGGAATTATATCACAAATAAAGAAAAATGTCAATACAAAAAAACTAGGTAAATCACCTAGCTCATTATATGATTTTATATTTTATAGTTATGGTACATAGTTATCTTTGAGATTAGAGGATGTAGTTATATTAGTTTTCAAGGCCTCATACTGCTGTTTGGGAGTAATTGATCCGTCATTAATCCACCCACGAGCTATTGTAGGATCACTTAATGAAACTATTTTTAGTGTGTAGTCATCAATTTTACCCACTTTAATTGCTTTACCTTTAGTGGCACTTGATATAATCTTTGCAGAATTCACTACAGCATCAACTAGCGACTTATTCCAAGATTCATTAGGCGCTTCCTTACTAATATCAGCCCACGCTAATTTAAAATAATAATCAAATTGCTTTTGTCCTGATGGTGATAGTTTATCTCTAAACGAACTATTATCCAATAAACGCATCGTATTACGTGCTTCAAAATAATCTTGATCTTTACACACCTTATTTTGAAAATCATCTATTTCGTCAGAGCACTTTTTTCCTGTTCTTGGGTCTATTTCCTTCTCATAATAAATAGGTTCTAGATTTGCTATAAGGTCACTTAAATGTGTACCTTTTCGCGAAAACCACATCGCCTTCTTCCATTTCTCAATACCAGCGTAATCAGGTATTTTCCCATACGCTTCTCCAAGCCTATTTTGAGACTGCTTCTGATAGACTGAATATGGATCTCCCGACCTCATAAGCTCAATAACTTGAAACAAATATTCATTATAATTATTGTTTTTACAAAATTCTTTCCACTCTTCTCTTCGCTCTGGATATATCTCAATCTCGCCCCACTTATCAGCAAGCTTTTTTATTTCCTCTTTACGTTTTGTATCCACCCTATTAACACCTCCAATTTGCATATTAAATGGTATTGCAAATATATTTTTTATAAAATCATAATGTTACACAAAAACAAGCACATGAATGCTTAATAGTCTTTCTTTAGTAGAGCAAAGTAAGCTTTTGGATGAGCACATATAGGGCACTCTTCTGGTGGTTCTTTCCCAAAGTAGTGATGTCCGCAGTTTAAGCAAACCCACTCCATTTCTTCTACTCTAGCAAACACTTCACCAGTCTTGAGATTAGCCAATAACTGCTTATACCTTAGTTCATGTTGCTTTTCTATAGCTGCTACACCTTCAAAGAGATTTGCTATTTCATCAAAGCCCTCTTCCCTTGCAGTTTTAGCAAAGTTAGCATACATATCAGTCCATTCATAATTTTCACCATCAGCCGCCCAATTTAAACACTCCTCAGTAGTCCCCATTCCATGGAATAGCTTAAACCAAATCTTAGCATGCTCTTTTTCATTGAGCGCAGTTTCTGTAAAATAGTTAGCTATTTGCACAAAACCTTCTTTCTTGGCAATTGAAGCAAAATAATCATATTTGTTACGAGCTTGACTCTCTCCTGCGAATGCTGTCATAAGATTTTGCTCCGTCTTTGTGCCTTTTAGTTTTTCAATTTTCTTTAGTTCCATAATAATTCTCCTTTTATGTGTTTCATTTTATCAAACAATTGCCGTTTTGGCAACCATTTTACGAAATTTTAGTTTATAAAGTATAAAACTTATAGCCACACTAAATCCTACTAATGCAAAACCATACACCACCATAGACCACGGCATTTCAATTCCCACTCCATAAAAGTCGCTCCAAGTTTTCACCACAAACACCATTACAACATAAAGAGCAGAATAAAGCGCCACAGGAATAAGTGATAGCCACATTATATTGGGGCGAGGTGCCTCTTTAACTGATAAAAAGCAATAACCAATCACCGCTATTATTGGGTTGGTGATGTGTGTAAAAATTTGTTTTCCAGAAAACAATGTCCAAGGCTCTGGAGATATCCAAGAAAGCAATACACTTACCACGACAAAAGTAATCACTATGTACACAACTGACATAAATTTCATCGTTGCCACCCAGCGAGGAATAACATTTTCCCCCTTTTTGAGAGACATAATAGCATATGTTGCACCAATCAAACCAACCACACTAACAAATATATTAGAAAGGTTTGTAAATTTGGACAAAGTATTTTCTTCTAACAGCGAGGCTGGATGTCTAAAAGCATTATATGCTATTCCCCAGCAATAACGGCATAATGCGACTATACCTAATACTGCCACAATCAATTCTAAGATTGCAAAAATTGTCAACCTATTTTTTTCTTTCATCTTTTACTCCTACTTTTTTATTTTCTTCCGCTTTAAATCCTTTTCACGCCCATTTTGGCTAGGTATATAATAAACCCTATCTTCTAGTCCATCTGGCATATATTGTTGAGCGACATATCCTCCATAATCGTGTGGATACTTGTACTTTGGATAATTCTTTGAAACATGATTGTTTTTTAAATGTTCGGGCACTTTATCGTTACGAAAATCCCTTGCATCGGCTTGAGCTTTATTCATTGCCATCACCACACTATTACTCTTTGGCGCTTCGCAAGTATAGATTATTGCATGTGTCAGAGCTAAATTCCCCTCTGGCAAGCCCATATTCTTCATTGCCTCGAGTGCACAACACGCAAGTAGTAGTGCGTTACTATCCGCCATCCCCACATCCTCACTAGAGTGAGCAATTAGTCTCCTACAAATAATCAGTGGATCGCACCCAGCTTCAATCAATCTATTCGCCCAAAAAAGTGCGGCTTCTGCATCGCTTCCTCTTAAGCTCTTACAAAACGCCGACAACATATCATAAAATATGTTTTCATCCACACTCAATGCTTTGGTCTGTATAGACTGCTCTGCTGTTAGTTTATCGATTACAATCTCGCCTTTTTTGTTTAGTGGGGTTGTTCGCGCAGCTAGTTCCAAAGCCCCCATAGCCGTACGCAAATCGCCTCCACTTGACCATGCATAATGCGCTTTTGCCTCATCACTTAGGACCACATTTAATTCACCTAATCCCCGTTTATCACTGACCGCCTTTTCCAAAGCTAGCTTAATGTCTTTTTCGCTCAGCGGTTTAAATTCAAATATCCTACATCGAGACACAATAGCTGGTGTCATCGCAAAATAAGGATTTTCCGTAGTTGAGCCAATAAAAATTATATAGCCCGATTCAATCGCACCCAATACACTATCGCTTTGGGCCTTATTCCATCTATGGCATTCATCTAAGAGTAAATATGTTGGCTTACCATACAATTCAAAGTTACTCTTTGCCTCGTCTATCACTTTTTTTGCATCAGCAACTCCGCTACTTACTGCGTTTAATTTTACAAATTTTGAGTTAGTTGTTTTACTGATTACATTAGCTAGGCTGGTTTTGCCTGTACCTGCTGGACCGTAAAAAATACAGCTTCCTAACATATCACTCTGTATTGCGCGTCTTAGTAAACTATTTTTGCCTACTATGTGCTCCTGCCCCACAAAGTCATCTAATGTCTCTGGGCGCATTCTCTCATATAGTGGTGCTTGTTTTTTCCTCTCTGTCGAAAATAAATCCATCTTTCACCTCTTTTGAACAACCATAGCAACGGCCTCGTTGCATCCAGCAAGCTCCAAGCGCTTGATCTTGTTAGCAATTTGATAAAACTAACACTAAAACCGCAACTATCAAACCATCTCTTAGCACTTGTTAGTATAACACAAATTAACCCCACTAGCAATTATTTTACACAAATTTATAAAAAAGATAAAAAGCAATCAACTTTGATTGCTTTTTTATAAATCTTGTATAAGCTTTGCTTTCATTTTTTCGTACTCTTTATCGGTGATCGCTCCACTTTTACGCAATTCATCTAGTTCTTTAATCTGAGCAATGGCATCACGCTTGGTTTCCACAGATTGACTGCTATTCCCTTTCGCTTTGTCAGCCAATTCTTTTATCTCTTTAGCTATCTCATATGGCTCATCCACATTTGCAAATCTAAATGTGCCACCTCCACCATAAGCCGATCTCGAATTACCATAACCTAGTATCGGTCTAGTAGGGCTACCGACCAAAATTGACCCAGTATGTCTACCTGCAACTTTTTCCCACAAACTTACAGTAGGCTCAACTGCACTGACATCAGACAAATCCATTGACTTAAAATCTATTCCAAAAACTCCAGAACGAATAATAAGTCGCTTGTTTGTAATGGCAAAATATGTATTTTTATAAGAAATACCCATAAAAATCCATATTGGGACAGTTACAATTAGCATAATCCCTCCAATCATAACAAAAGCATAAAATGGAACACTCGGTCCACTCAATGCCGTCAAAACTAACACCGCCATCATACATAAAAATATTGATATCATCATAAAAACATATGACCCAATATAAACAAACTTATTAGGTTTTAGCACCTTTGTTATTTTCTCGCCCTCGTTGATTACATCATTAAAAATATCTTCCATAAATACCTCCCTTATTGTACAGGGTACATTATATCATGTTTTTTCTTTTTTGTCAAGTTTTTAGAGTTAAAATTCAAAAAACAATATATAGATTCTGTAATAAATTTCAGTTTATATCTACCAATTATTAACAATAATTTGCTATTTATAATATGCTAACAAATACTTTAAAACAAAAATAAGAGGGTATACCTCTAATTTTTGATAGTAAGCTATTATTTTTGCATACTTTCTGATGTGTTTTCTTTAGTTACGATTGTTGCAGCTATTATAAGAGCATTAGATAACTGATTATCTTTTGTGGCTAATTGTTTTTTTAGCTCTCCGTTTTCTGCTTCAAGTTCTTCTTTTTCTGCTTCAAGCTTAGAAACTTTCTCCATCAAACTCTTTACCATGTTCCCTACTTCAGGTCCATTACCTAGTCCAATCTCCACAAGTTTTCTTATCTCTTTAGAACGATCTAATCCATCTTCCTTTGCTTTTTCATCAATAATCTCCAAAGCCTCAGATTTAATTCTGAATGTTACTTTAATTCCATCATCATCCATTATTTTCCCCTTCCTTTTATTCTGTGTATATGATATATTATATCATAAATAAATTGTTTTGTCAATATAAATATAAAGAGCATAACTGTTTACGCTCTTTATCATCAAAACAAAAGTTATTTGTTAGCTTTTACTTTACTCTACTAAAGATCGAAGTGATACATCAGTAAAGTATCCACGGTTTGCTGTAGTTGAAACTACAGCATATGATCCATCGATGTAATTACCGTTATATGTATAACCATTTAATACATTGGTATTATTTAAGTAATATCCAACAATATTACTAGAACCATTAAATGTATTATCCGTACTACCAGATGGCGCTGTATCCCAAATTGATGACGATGCATAGATGACTGCTAGTGCGCTACATTGATAAAACATATTAGCTACATCGGTAACACTTGCACAGCTAAAGCTAGATAGGTCTAGGGTTGTAAGTTGGCTACAACTCTTGAACATATTACTCATATTAGTTACATTAGCTGTATTAAAGCTAGATAGATTTACCATAGTTAGCACATTACAACTATCAAACATATTTGCCATAGTAGTAACACTACTTGTATTAAAGTTACTCAAATTAAGTATCCTCATAGATTTACAATTATTGAACATGTAAGCAAAAGTTGTGACTTTGCTAGTACTAAAGTTTGATACATTTAAATTAATCAATCTTTCACAACCACTAAACATATAACTCATATCTATAACATTACTAGTATCAAATCCTGGTAAATCAAGACTTTGTAATTTGACACAATTATAGAACATGCACGACATATTAGATGCTTTGCTGGTATTGAAGTTTGTAAATACTATCTCCTCTAGAGCACAGAAATTATAGAACATATAGCTACAATCTATCGCGTACATCGTAGTATTGTTTTCACTAAGGATGTAGGCTGTCGATTTTACTTTGTAGAGTTTGATGCTTCCATCTTGTAGTAGCGACACATCTACTCCTGTTACTCCATTTACTGCCGTAGAGTACGCAGTCTTATTAGCAAAGATTATTTTTGTGATGGAATAATCAGCTGCTTGATATGCAGTTGCACTCACGTTATCTACGCCCTTTATTATTGTGTTCAGTTGATTCCCGCTTATCATAGCATTTGCAAAATATGACTTTAGGCTCCCATCAGTTAAATAGCAATTATTTCCGCTAGCTGCAAGATGAGCATACGCTGCAGATTGGTAACTACTATTAAAAGCATTGCTATATACGGCGGAGCTAGATACATAATATCCTTTTAGTGATATACAGCCAGTGAAAGTGTTGTAAGTTGTTATAGAGTGTATCCAGTTGCTACTTACAAATATCACTCTCAAACTTGAGCAGTTATAGAACGTGCTATCCATAACGGTCAGTTTGCTAACATCAAAATTATCAAATACTATCGTTGTCAATGCTTTGAAGTTATGAAACATATAATCACAATTGACAGTATAAATTGTAGCGCCATTTTCACTAAGAATGTAAGCTACAGTACCTACTTTATATAGTTTGAATTGCCCATTAGCAGTTAAGCTGACATCTACTCCAGTTGCACTAGAAACAGCCCCACTATAAGTAGTTTTGTTACCAAAGACAACTTTAGTAATTGTACTGTCTATTGCACTATGACTGGTACTATCCTTTATCAACATATTTATCCCTATCCCACCAATGATAGAGTTATCTAAGGTAGACTTTAGAGATATATTTGTGAAATAAGATTTAATTACGCTAGTAGCAAGATGAGCATACTCTGCTGTAATGTAGCTACTATTGAAAGCATTGCTACTTATTTTCGAGTTAGATACATAATATCCTTTTAGAGAAGTACACGCACCAAATGTAGCGGCACTTGTAAGAGAGTGGGTCCAGTTGCTACTTACAAATATTACACTCAGACTCGAGCAGCCAGAGAACATACAACGCATATTGGTAACAAAACTAATATCAAAGTTATCAAATACTATCTCAATCAGTGCTTGGAAGTAATAAAACATATACTCACAATTTTTAGCATAAATCGTGTTATTATTTTCGCTGAGAATGTAAGCTACAGTGCCTACTTTGTATAGCTTAATTTGTCCATTATGAGTTGCGCTTACATCCACTCCTGTTGCGCTAGAAACTGCCCCACTATAAGTAGTTTTGTTGCCAAAGATTATGTGTGTAATTGTTGTGTCTACTGTATTATATGTAGCAGAGCCACCCTTTATCAATACATTTAACAGCACTCCATCAATTATAGAGTTATCAAAGTCAAAATACGATTTTAAGCTAACATCTGTAAAATATCCTGTTACGCTACTGGTCGCAATTTTTGCATAAGATCCACCAGTATTGCTACAAACATAGTTACTAAGAGTGCTATTTTTTAGATAAAAACCTGCTAGAGGAGTACCTGTACTAAAAACATAACTGCTGCTGAGTGACTTACTCCATTTGTTGGAGGCAAAGATAACAGATAAATTTGATGCCCCATTAAACATGTACTGAATATTAGTTACATTAGAGTTATCAAAATTAGATATATCTAGACTTGATAATGAACTACAGTAGTAAAACATATAACTCATATTTGTTACATTAGTAGTGTCAAAATTATCAAATGCTATCTCAGTCAGTGCTTGGAAGTAATAAAACATATAACTACAATCAGTAGCATAAATTGTGTTACCATTTTCGCTGAGAATGTAAGCAGCGGTGCCAACTTTATATAGTTTGACTTGCCCATTACCACTTATGCTGACATCCACTCCAGTCGCGCTAGAAACTGCCCCACTATAAGTAGTCTTGTTACCAAAGACTATTTTGGTAATTGTAGTATCTGTTGTACTATATGTAGCAGATCCACCCTTTATCAATGCATTTAATGATTGTCCACCAATGATATAATTATCAAAGTACGATTTTAAGCTAGCGTCTGTAAAGTATCCTGTTACGCTACTGGTCGCAATTTTTGCATAAGCCCCACCAGTATTACTACAAACATAGCTACTAAGAGTGTCATTATTTAGATAAAAACCTTTCAAAGTACCTGTACTAAAAACACTACTACTACTAAGTGACTTACTCCATTTGTTGGAGGCAAAGATAACATATAATTTTGGTGCATTATTAAACATGTACTGAATAGTAGTTACATTAGAGTTATCAAAATTAGATATATCTAGACTTGATAATGAACTACAGTAGTAAAACATATAACTCATGTTTGTTACATTAGTAGTGTCAAAATTATCAAATACTATCTCAGTCACTGCTCTGAAGTAACTAAACATATAACTACAATCAAAAGCTGCATAAATAGTATTGCCATTTTCACTAAGAATATAGATTTCTGTGCCTACTCTATATAATTTCACCATGCCACTATTAGAGATTGTCACATCCTCGCCCGTAACACCAGCTACTGCAGCGGAGTAAGTAGATTTGTTGCCAAAGACAATCTTTGTGATTGTATAATCGTCTGTACTATAGCTAGTGCTACCCTTTATCAACTTATTTAGTGACTGGCCATCAATGATAAAGTTTGCTAAATTAGATTTTATCGAAACATCAATTAGATAACAGTTGTTTGTGCCATCAGCTATATGAGCATAAGCTGCTGTTTGCATAGAAGAGTTGTACGCGTTGTACATTAGATTATTGTTGCTGTCAAGATAGTACCCCTTTAGCTTACTACAAGAAGAAAATGTAGTACTACTAGTCAAAGAGTGCTGCCAAGAAGACGATACAAATATATATTGTAGACTAGCACAATTGTAAAACATACTACTAATACTCGTTACCAAGCTAAGGTCAAAGCCTGATAGATCAAGCGACTTTAACCGCGAACTATTATAAAACATACTACTCATACTGGTTATTTTGCTGGTGTCAAAATTTTCAAACACTATGTCAGTTATATAATTTAGCTCACTAAACATATTTTCACAATTTAGTGCGTATATTGTAGAGTTGGTTTCATTTAAAAAGTACGCTGTGCCATTCGACTTATACATTTTTATCTTGCCATTCATACTCACACTCACATCCACTCCCGTCACCCCATTTACTGCCGTACTGTAAGCTGATTTGTTGGCAAATACTAGCTTAGTGATAGATGCATCATCCTTGAAATACTGCTTCAAAGTAGGGCCACTTAATATATGATTATCAGTATCAGTTGGCAAAGTTATGCGTGATTTTAGTGTCACATTGGTGAAATAACACCCATTGCTGCTAGTGGCAAGCTTAGCTTTAGCTCCTGAGGTGGTACTCGTACTCCATGCGTTGTAAGCAAGAGTATTTCCATTTAGATAATACCCTCGTAGCTCAGAACAATTACTAAATACACTACTACCTGATATATTCCAGTCAGATGATGTATATATTACTCGCAGATTAGTACAGCTACTAAATATATAAGTATTACTACTAGTAGCTAGGTTAGCAACATTAAAGCTACTAAGATCTAGACTAACTAATCCAGTACATCCAGAAAACATATAACTAATATTAGTTACATTAGATGTATCAAACCCAGATAGATCGAGACTAGATAGACTCCTATCTCCATTAAACATACTTTGCATATTAGTAACGAAGCTGGTATCGAAGTTGTCAAATACTATCTCACGCATACCGCATATATTCCAAAATATCTGATTACATAATGTCGGAGCATAAATAGTGCCATTTGTCTCATGGAGGATGTAAACTTCAGTCCCCACACGATAGAGCTTTACTCTGCCACTATGCCCTTGAGTGACATCCATCCCCGTAATTCCATTAACTATGTTAGAATATGTAGATTTATTGCCAAATATCACCTTAGATACAGTATAATCATTATTAGAAGAAGAAAAAGTACCTTTTATGATCATATTGAGAGAGGTCCCACTTAAAAGCATGTCTGGATTAGATGACAATGCTGCCTCAACACGAGATTTTATCGCTACATCTGTAAGATATCCGTTTGTGCTAGTTGTAGCAATGCGAGCATATGTATTAAATGTAGAATTATAACCATAGCTAGCTATCTCATTATTATTATTTACATAATAACCTTTGACAGTACTAGGGAATGCACTACTACTACTAGTAACAGCTGACTTATCCCATAGAGACGATACATATACTACTTGTACATAGGTATTTCCAGCAAAATATGACAGGTTAGTTACCTTACTAGTATCAAAGCTCGATATATCTAGACTAGCTATGCTAATGCATCCAGAAAACATAGAACCCATATTTGTTACGTTTGATGTATTTAGTCCACTCAAATTTATGCTTGTCAAGCTACTACAACCATAGAACATTTCGTACATACTGGTTACATTGCTAGTATTAAGGCTGCTTAGGTTTAGACTTGATAGCCCACTACAACTAGAGAACATTTGCTGCATACTGGTCGCATTGCTAGTGTCTAAGTTACCAAATACTATCTCTGTCAGTGCTGTGAATTTATTAAACATATAACTACAATCAGTAGCATAAATTGTACCGGTAATTTCCTTTAAGATGTAAGCAACTGTGCCTACTCTATATAGCTTTATACTTCCAGTCTGCCCAACGGTTACATCCTCCCCAGTCACACCATTTATATATGTAGAGTAAGCCGACTTGTTACCAAAGACTATTTTGGTAATTGTAGTATCTGTTGTACTATATGTAGCTTCACCTCCTTTGATAGCCTTATTCAAAGATGTCCCACTCATAAGGGAATCATTTGGCACTACTAGTTGCGCTACTAAAACACTTACTTGCGATTTTATATTTACATTAGTGAGATAACATTTATTTCCGCTAGCTGCAAGCTTTGCATAAGCTGCTGTGGTGTAGCTAGTGCTGAAAGCAATGCTATATATTGTGGAGTTAGACTCATAATATCCTTTTAGTACTGTGCAGTTATAGAATGTGGAGCTACTTGTAAGAGAGTGGGTCCAGTTGCTATTTACATATATCACTCTCAAACTCGAGCATTTGTAAAAGGTGTTTGCTAAATTGGTTACCTTGCTGATATCAAAGCTACTTAGGTCTAAACTTGATAGCCCACTACAATTAGAGAACATACCAGACATATTGGTCACATTGCTAGTATCTAGGCTAGATAAATCTAGACTTGTTAGTCCACTACAATTAGAGAACATACCAGACATATCGGTCGCATTACTAGTATCAAAGCTAGATACATCTAGACTTGTCAGTCCACTACACCCATTGAACATAGTACTCATATAGGTTAGATTACTAGTATTAAAGCTAGATACATCTAGACTTGTTAGTCCACTACAACCATAGAACATAGAACTCATATGGGTTACATTACTAGTATCTAAGCTAGATACATCTAGACTTGTTAGTCCACTACAATTATAGAACATATACATCATCTTTATTACATTAGTAGTATCAAAACTAGATACATCTAGACTTGTTAGTCCACTGCAACCATAGAACATATAACTCATATCTGTCACATTGCTAGTGTCTAAGTTACCAAATACTATCTCTGTCAGTGCTGTGAAGTTATAAAACATATAACTGCAATCAGCTACATAAATTGTACCGTTTGTTTCTCTAAGAATGTAAGCAATGGTCCCTACTTTATATAGCTTTATACTTCCAGTCCGCCCAACGGTTACATCCTCACCAGTCACACCATTTATATATGTAGAGTAAGTGGACTTGTTACCAAAGACAATTTTAGTGATGGAATCATCCACTGTATCATAATTAACATTCCCTCCTTTGATAGTTTGATTAAAATATACCCCAGGTATAAGGAAATCTTTTTGTTGTGATAGTAAATTATTTACTTGCGATTTTAGGTTCACATTAGTGAGATAATAATTATTCCCGCTAGCAGCAAGCTTTGCGTAGGCTGCTGTAGTGTAGCTACTATTATAAGCATTGCTATATAGCGTGGAGCTATCCACATAATATCCTTTTAGTGATATACAGCTAGAGAATGTGAAACTACTTGTACGAGAGTGGTTCCAGTTGCTATTTACATATATCGCACCAAGATTATAGCAAAATCCAAAAGTGGAATCAAAATTGGTCACCTTACTAATATCAAAGCCACTTAGGTCTAAACTTCTTAGACTAAAACAAGTCCTAAACATATAACCCATATTGGTTACTTGACTAGTATCAAAGTTATCAAATACTATCTCAGATAGAGCTTTGAACATACAAAACATATAACTACAGTCTTTATCTGCATAAATTGTGCCACCATTTTCACTAAGAATGTACGCTTCAGTTCCCACTTTATATAGTTTGACTTGCCCATTACCAGTTATGCTGACATCCACTCCAGTCGCGCTAGAAACTGCTGTGCTATATGTAGATTTGTTACCAAAGACTATCTTAGTAATCGTATTGTCTTTTGTATCATAAGTAGCAGAGCCACCTTTAATCACGCTGTTTAATAACTTCCCAATTGGTAGCTGATTATCAAAATATGATTTTATATTTGCGTTAGTGAGATAGCATTTATTTCCGCTAGCTGCAAGCTTTGCATAAGCTGCTGTGGTGTAACTACCACTATAAGCATTGGAATATAGCGTGGAGTTATCTACATAATAGCCTTTTAGTGCAGAACAGGAAGAGAAAGTGTAGCTACTTGTACTAGAGTGAGACCAGTTTTCATTTACAAATATCACACTCAGTTTCCGACAATAGTAAAATGTGTAGGAAAAATTAGTCATCTTACTAGTACTAAAGCTACTTAGGTCTAGAGTTATTAGCTCACTACAGTTATAAAACATATAACTTATATTTGTCACATTGCTAGTATCAAAGCTAGATAAATCTACACTTAATAGTCCACTACAGTACTCGAACATATTACTCATATCTGTTACATTGCTAGTATCAAAGCTTGATAAATCTAACCTTGTTAGTTTTTCGCAATATCGAAACATACGCTGCATTGAAGTTACCTTGCTGGTATCAAACGTAGTGACATCCAAACTTGATAATTTGTCACAACCAGAAAACATAAAACTCATATCAGTTACATTGGATGTATCAAAGCATGATAAATCCAGACTTAACAGTCCATTGCAATCATAGAACATATAACTCATATCGGTCACATTAGATGTATCAAAGTTAGATAAATCCAGACTTGTTGGTTTATCACAATAATAGAACATCCTACTCATATTAGTCACATTGGATGTATCAAAGCATGATAAATCTAGACTTGTTAGTATTTCACAACAATCGAACATTCCACTCATATCGGTGACTAGACTGGTATCAAAGTTGCCAAAGACAATTTCGGTCATTTTTTGGAATCTACAAAACATGTTACTGCAGTTTTTATTTGCATAAATTGTGCTATTTGTCTCGCTAAGTACATAAATTTCAGTTCCAACACGATAGAACTTTACATTTCCAGTCTGTCCTACAGTCACATCGACTCCCGTCACGCCATATACCGTAGATGAATATGTGTTTTTGTTGCCAAAAACGATTTTGGTTATGACATTATCATTTGTATTGTAGGTGGTGCCTTTGATTAGCTCGTTAAAGCTTATTCCATCGATTAGTATTCTGGTTCTAGCTGCATCTACCTGAGTTTTTAAGCTGCTGTTTGTAAAATATGCGCCATTTACGCTAGTGGCAATGTTGGCGTAGGTTGACGATACATTATTAGAGTCGAAACAATTTACCTTCAGCATGCCGTTAGCACTATACCACCCACAGAGCTCGGTCGTATAGCTATCTGTACCGCTACCAAATGTATTTTCTCCTGTAACAGCACTCCAAGTTGATGCAACATACACAACCTCCAGATTTACACACCCACTAAACATATACTTCATACTAATTGCTTGACTGGTGTTTAGCGTGCCAAAATCTACATCCTCAAGAGCGCTAAATCTGTAGAACATATATTCTAGGCTAGTAGCATAAATCGGACGGTTTGATTCGTGGAGGATGTAAACAGTTGTACCTGCACGATAGAGCTTAATATTTCCGTTCTTATTTTGAGTAACATCTACGCCAGTTATATTAGTTACGGCGGAGCTGTAAGTATTTTTATTGCCAAAGATCACTTTAGTCACAGTTTGGTCTTCGGAGTCATAAGATTGAGCTTTAATAAGTGCGTTTAATTCAACTCCAGTAACGAGATAATCAGCTAGATATGATTTTAATGCCACATTGGTAAGATATCCTCCATTGCTTGAAGTTGCAATTTCAGCATAAGCTATTGAATAATTGCTAGAATTAAAGGCATTAGCTTTTACCACATTATTTTCTCGATAGTATCCACGTAAATTTGTATCACCATCAAAACACTGTTGTCCACTACCATCATTATTATTTACCCATGTAGATGACACAAAAATCATATTTAGATTAGGACACCCATTGAATGTAAATGCAAACTTTTCTACCCGACTCACATCAAAGCCAGATAAATCCAACCTAGTGAGCGAACTACATTGACAAAACATATATCTCATAATGGTGCACTGACTAGTATTAAAATTTGTAAAATCTATATCATTTAGCAATTTAAAATAAGAAAACATATAATAACAGTTGCTGGCGTAAATAGTGCCACCATTTTCACTAAGAATATACGCTACGCTACCTACTTTATATAACTTTACGCTGTTATTGTGGAAAAGCGATACATCCACACCTGTCACGCCGTTTACTGCCCCGCTATAAGTAGATTTGTTGCCAAAGATTATTTTAGAGATTGTATAATCGTTGGTTGTGTAAGAAGTAACACCTTCACCCTTAAGAATAAGATTTAGCTTTTCTCCAGGGAGTAAGAAGTTTTGAGCCTCAACTTGCGATTTTAGAGCTATATTTGTAAAATAACCAGTTTTGGTAGACGTAGCGACTTTAGCATAAGTATAACTAAATGATGAATAATAATAAGCTGCCAAACTATTGTTGTTTAGATAATATCCACGAAGAGAGGCATTATTACTATCAAACGGATGGGTATAACTATTTTTATAAGTCAATGTCCAATCATTAGCCGAATAAATTATGATAAGATTTGCACATCCCATAAACATACCGCTTATTTTATCAGATGTAACATTACTCATATCAAATCCACTTAGGTCAAGAGTTGTTAGTGATGAGCAATGGTAGAACATCTGCCGCATATCGCTCACTTGACTGGTGTCAAAGTGGTCGAGAATAATGTCTGTTACTTTACTAAATCCGTAAAACATATTATAGCAGTCACTTGCAAGAATTGTGCCGTTTTTCTCGTGAAGAATGTAAGCTGTCGCCCCTACTCGATAGAGCTTGATATTGCCATTTTGATAGAATGAAACATCGATCCCCTCAATGCCACTCACTTCCGTGGTGTAGTCTTCCTTATGACCAAAAACAATTTTTGTAAATCGTGTATTATCAGTAGAATATGTAGCTGTTCCGCTCTTTATAAGTACATTCAACTCTTGCCCACTGATTATCATGCTAGGAAATTTTACTAAAATGTCGTTTTTATATTGTACATCAGTGAGGTATCCACGGACTGTGCTAGTTGGTAGTTTTGCATAGGTCGAGGTCTTGTAGTTAGCATCATAAGCATACTGACCAAAAGTAGCGCCACTTGGATAGTATCCTACAAGGTTGTTACAGTTATTAAACACATTACTTGATGTGGTTAAATTTAAATTCCATGTACTTGGCACGAAGATCGCACCAAGGTTAGTACAACCTGAAAAAGCTGAGTCCATACCAGCAAGTGATGTGGGAATAAAGTGACCTAAGTCTAGACTAACTAGCGAAGTACAAAGTGAGAAAGTTTGATGCAAATAAATTACTTCACTCCACACAAAATTTTCTAGTCCTGGAGAAACAAGGTTAGTACAGTTATAAAACATTCTGCTAGCTAAAGTTACTTTGTTACAAGTAAAATTAGCCCCAAAAGTTACTGTAGTAAGGTTTGTACAGCCATTAAACATATCGGCTGTATTAGTCAATTTATTTGAAACGAAACTAGATAAGTCTAAGGTGGTTAGTCCTGTACAACCTTGGAACATACTTCTTATATCAAGTGTATTTTTAGTATTAAAACTAGACAAATCTAAACTCGTAAGTGCGGTACAATTATAAAACATATAGCCCATACTAGTAGCGTATCTCGTGTCCAAATTGCCCCAAGTGATGCTGGTTATTTTATTTCGACCATAAAATGCAGATGAAATACTCAAACAATAAGTGGTTTGATTATTTTCATTGAGAATATATGTAGTTGTCCCTACATAATAAAGCTTTATGTTTCCATTACCCAATAAACTTACATCTGTGCCTGTTGTGTTGCCTATCGCCGATGAATACGCCGTTTTTGTACCAAAAATCACTCTTGTAGTATTACTGTTTATAATGTTGACAATCGGAGATGTAAGGCAGTTATTTAGCATAGCATCAACCTGAGATTTGATAGCGACACTTGTAAATACTCCCTCATTGCTACTTGATGCAATGCATGCATGAATAGATGAATCATCACAATAGCGATACCCATTTACCTCTAACTGGTTATTATCTAAATAAAATCCATAAGCGCTTCCAGATTCGCCAAACGGTGAGTTTGTTGAGGATACACTTACATTAAAATTTGCTGCCACATAAAGAACTGTAAAGTTGGTTTCTTCAAAAGCACAATTTATATTAGTTACATGACTCATATCAAAGCCACTAATATCCAAATAAGTATTACCACCGCTATTAGAAAACATGTAACTCATATTTGTCATTAATCTAGTATCAAAGTTACTAAAATCTATATCCCTAAAACCTGTTTCTGTAAACATGTTTGAACAATCTGGGTTTGCGTAAATTGTACCATCCGTTTCATGCAAAATGTAAGCAGTACCTTCGTATTGTTCTCCCACAAAATAATATTTTACTTGTCCTGTTCCATTCGCAGTAACATCTATGCCAGTTACTCCATTTACGGCACTAGCATATGTAGTTTTATTGCCGAAAATGATGTGCTTTGGATAATATTCTTGAAGAATCTCGTTAAACTCTGCTCCTGTTACTAGCATTCCACTTTGGAGGCTTTCAAGAGTAGATTTTAGATTGATGTTTGTGAGGTAACAACCATTGCCGCTAGTGGCGATTTTAGCGTACTCTGCAGTGATGTTACTAGCGTTAAAGCCATTGCTTGCTAACGCCGTCCCATTTTGATACCACCCTTTGAGGCTATTACATCTAGTAAATGTGCCACTATCGGTCAAATTATGGGTCCAGCCTGAACCAACATATATAGTCTCTAGTCCCGTACAATGAGCAAACATGTCTTGCATTGATGTACACGCGCTTGTATTAAATGTAGAAAGGTCCAGTGTTTTAAAGTCACATCCGTAAAACATAGATTGGAAACTTGTAACTTTAGTAGTATTGAATGTAGCAAAACTTGCTGTATGCAATTTATTACAATTGTAAAACATAGACCCCATGCTAGTAACATTAGCGGTAGTAAAGTTTTGTCCGAATGTAATAGATTCAAGAGCTTTGTCATGACAAAACATACCAGAAAATGAAGTTACCAAGCCAGTATTAAAACTACTCAAGTCCAAGCTTGTTAGATTACTACAACTATTAAACATATTAAGCATACCTGTGCACTTTGCTGTGTTGAAGTTGCTAACATCCAAACTAGTAACTTTTAAATTGAAAAACATCTCACTCATAGTAGTAACTTTTGCCGTGTTAAAACTAGACAAATCAAGACTCGTTAAACTGCTACATCCATGAAACATTCTATACATAGTTGTTACACTTGAGGTATTAAAACTAGATACATTTAAACTTGTAAGCCCTTTACAGCCATAAAACATTGCATACATAGTTGTTACACTTGAGGTATTAAAATTACTTAAATCAAGTTTCTTAAGTACTGTACAACCATAAAACATCTGTTGCATATTAGTAACATTTTCAGTATTAAAACTACTCAAGTCAATGTTAATCAAAGAGCTACAACCATAAAACATTTGATACGTGCCTGTTACTTTTGATGTGTCGAAATTGGATAAATCAAGATAAGTAAGTTTATTACAACCATAAAACATGACATTCATTGTTGTTACATTACTCGTATCAAAACTACTTACATCCAAACTAGCTAATGAAGAGCAGCCTTCAAACATTCTTCTCATATCATTAACATTACTTGTATTAAACTCTGATAGATCTAAGGTCGTAAGATTTGTACAATCTTTAAACATGTTCCACATACTTGTCATAAGTATAGTATCAAAATTCTTAAAGATGATGCTTGTAAGAGTTGATTTTCCGTTAAAGGTCAAGTCACTCGAGGCCATTATATGCACATCAGACATAGTCAGAAAATATAATGTATGGTTAGAATTATTTAAGTATTTGTAAATTGGGAACTCATTGGTGGAGACATTCACAGCAGTGAGGCCGCTGATGACATTTGTCCCATTCACAAGATATGAGCGAGCCAAATCGTCCGTAAACCAGTCGAAAACCACAGCGGTCACGGTGTTGTCTATATATGTACTAAATGTGGACTGCGCAGGCAAAGTCGCTGGAATGTAGTTAATTGTCAGGTTTACATTGCTTGGTTTTGTGGTCTTGAAAACAGCGGTCAAAATCTTGCCATCCAACATCGAAAGTGGCACTACGCAGTTGAACGAAACGTAGTCTTCTGTTTCGGTGAGTGGCATGCCATTGAGGAGTTTGGTCACCTCCCCTGTTCCTAAATTGGTCAGCGTCCAATGGCTGAATTTGTAGTCTGGGTCGGTGGTTTGCGCGCGAATCCGCACTGCAGTTGCACTCGCGTTTTCCCCCAAAATTCGCGCATATCCGCCGTTTGTTGTC
>JAFXZE010000023.1 GCA_017541375.1 Clostridia bacterium | reverse complement strand
GCTATATTCCCCGCTCTCACGAGTAGGGTATATAACGGGAAATTTATTGTGTCTTCTGGTAAATCAATTTTTGGTTACTATAAGAAGTGTCTGAATTCCCCCATATAAAGGAAATAGAATATCTTTACTTATCTGTCCTTAAAAATGCTATTCATTTTTCGTTCATTAATTCATTAAATTGGAAATAAATGTAAAAATTATGAATATAACCACATCTGTGTGGCGGGGGTATATCTTTATTTTCTTACCAGACGCCAAAACTTGACGCTGTATCTGGGTTATCGTCGCACAATATAGCAGGTGATTTAGATCCTGCAACCTTTGGAGTTGAAGCATTAATGCTTAATCCAAGAATCCTACAGCTTGGTGACAAGAGCGGTAATATTGCCATGTACAACGTTCTTGAGAAATAGGAAAAAGTGCGTCGATTCTTTTTCATTGTCTTTTGAGTTTTTAATTTAGGCTCGGAGTATTCCGTTTTTTTGAGTAGTATATTTAATTTCTGGGTGCAACGTGCGAAGCGTCCTCACACTCGAAAGAGAGCGAACGTCGGCTGCAAGCCAGTGCGCGTTTAAATCTTTCGAGTGCAAAATTACTGCGTTTTCCACAAACCTTTATGTAATATTTCGTCAAAAATTTGTATTTTTTCGTCAAAATGACTATTCTGTGGCAAAATAACCAATATTTCACAATAAAATGAGAGAAAAACGCAAAAAGAAAAAAGGTCAAGTTTAGCAACCACTGCTAAACATGACCTTTTCTTTCCCCTTTTTGTCAGATGCTCTTGGCATCCTATTCATAATCCCTTAACATTTATTTCCAGTTGCAAATTTACAACAAAATAATTTAACCTGCAAGAAAAAAGCAGAAAAAAGTGTCGAGATTACAATAATACTACATTTTTTACATTTACGCAACAAATTTGTCTATTAACAGAAATCTACATCAAAATACCAAAAACCTTTGAAATTATAAAAAGGGAGTCAAGAAAACAATAGCAAATGAAAAGATTTTTCCCCATTTTATATTTCCTTACTCGCAACTTTTTCTTTACAGATATGCAATTATCAAAAAACCGCGGTTTCATCGAAGAAAAAACTTCAAAAAACAGTAGAATTTCGTTATATACCTTATTTATATATAGTATGTAAGTGCTTAAAAATGTACAAGTTACACTACTTGATTTATATCAAGCATTTACATATTTGCATCATTTTTCTTTAAAAAAATTTGCACAAACAGAAAAAAGTTCATACCTTTGCATCAGAGATCAAAACAAAATAGTTTGACACTCTCATAAATTATTACATTTATTTCCACTTTTAAAAAATTTAAGTTATGACTACCTCATTCATAAATAGGATCATCCTCATAGCAGTGCTCACTTTCTCGTTCGCTGCAAACGGAATGGCAAAGGAGCCTAGCTTAATGGATTATAATGGAATTGAATATTTCACTTGGAATATCGACGATAACGGAACTCTTCACATTACCCCTCTTGCAGATGTAACACCTGATTTCCAGGAGTCTCCATTTATCAAGTACAGAAAGCAGATCACAAGCATTGTTTTCGAGGAGGACTTCTACAATGAGACTACATTAAGCAAGATTGGCAAAAACCTCTTCAAAGGTCTTGACAAAGTAAAGAGCGTTACCCTCCCTAACAGCATCAAGAGCGTTGACGCAACAGCATTCGAAGGTTGCACATCTCTCAAGAACCTGTCAGCAGAAGCATCCAACGACATCAATGCAAACTCTGAGCTTCAGGGATGCGCAGATATCGAGGAAAATTACAACGAACAGTTTTACACAATGTTATAATATAATATACCGTCTTTATTAACCCCTACGTGAGTAGGCATTCGTCTTCATGTATAAACAACACAAAATCTAATCATCTTGAATATCATGGACACACAAAGCGCGCGGAACCTGTTG
>JAFXZE010000022.1 GCA_017541375.1 Clostridia bacterium | reverse complement strand
TCATGAACGAGTATCTCAAGACTCCATTCGAGGGCGGTCGCCATCAGACACGTATCGACAAGATACCTTTGAAGAAATAAAAACTTATGAAATCGCAGGCTTAACCAAGTCTGCGATTTCTTTTTGTACTATGGAAGTAACGAAACGAAATTAAATTTGGAGAAAATTAAATCTGAAAATTAATGCAATATAAATGTGTTATTGATGAGAACTTGCTTTAGCTTGATGAGCTTCAGCGAATAATTAATGTAGGTTCGCAAAGCGAAAACATATAAGTCGCATTAATATCACGTTAATGTCGCATTAATTTCCTGTTCCTATACACCTCCCTTGCAAATCCTATGTAAGTCCTATGTAAGTCCCATTTTTCTCCCATTCTAAGGAACGGACTTACAACGGACCTATAACGGTATTATAACGGACTTACTGTTATGGCATAAACTGACAACAAGTGAACTTTTTTTTTTAGAATTAAACGCCAAACACATACACGGGGGCAAAAATGAAAGGGTAACAAGTTGTTAATCAGGTAGTTTATGGGCGTGTACGTGTTTGGTGAACATATACACAAGTCGTACACACCATATACACAAAGATCGTGACAACTTGTGTACGTGTTGTGTATGTGTTGTGTATATGTTAGACAAACACATACACGCTTTTAACTTCTTGACCATCAGTATAGTTAGAGGCTGTTTTTCCGAGTGTGTATGTGTTTGTCGTTTAATTCTAAAAAATCTATCATAATTCAGCATTTAACTCTACACTCTACACCTAATTCTATATAAATGGATGATTTATAGAAAGTTATAGTGATGTATAGTTCGTTTCAACTCTACATCAACTATACATACTCTACATCTTCTTTGTTTGATAATTGGTGTATAGATGAAGAGTTGGTGTAAAGTCGCATTCAACTCTACACCACTACAAATCATTGTGTTTTAGTAGATTGGATGCTGTTTGGTGTAGAGTGTAGAGTTGAATGCTTTTTTCCTGTTTCAATGTAAGCTTTTTATTTCTGCCAATGATATAATTCATCACAAAACCAAATAATCGTCTCGTTCCTTTTTTTCAGGAATTGCGACAACGATTTCTGTACAATGTCAACAAACGCAGTTTGATAATACCCAAAACAATAAAGCAAAATCAGGAAAAGACAATTTGCAAATGGCTTTTTCTTGAAAATTTGAAGATTTTTTCCAAAAAGATGTTTTTTTTTTATATTTTCTTTGTATCTTTGCCGTGTCATTTTTATATGACAGAGTTATTGGTTATTATTGCGCAGATGCGTGTGGTAAACAATTATATTGTGCATTAGAGTTCGTTATGAAAAATTTTTATACTATAATATGTCTCTTGTTGTTACCTTGTTTTTGTTTGGCGCAAAAACAAGGCAGTAATGCTAATGATTATCGTTTTATAATTGATCAGACACCTTATTTGAAGATGCAATTTCCCAAACGAAATGACATTCCTAAAGATGGTAAAGTCTTTTATGCGTTGTCATACGATAAGACAAGTGGTACTGCGTTCATCTACAATGAATATGTTTGTGGATATTATAATGTTCCTGTTTTTATGGAAACTGGATTTGAGGCTGGTGCTAATAATCTTCAAGGCAAGAATCCAAGCGAATACAATAAGCGAGTAGAGGCGATAATGAATTCGATTTCTATATATTGGCAAAGAAAAGATTCTCTTAAATCAGCTCAGTTGAAAAAATCACCAGTACAGGCAAAACTTGCAGCTGGCGAATCTGACATATATGATGTCGTAGAAGAAATGCCTACATTCCAGGGTGGTATGGCTGCGCTTATGGGATATCTACAGAGATCTATCAAATATCCCCCTGTAGCAGAGGAAAATGCAATTCAAGGACGTGTGGTGTGTAATTTTATTGTAGAACCTGATGGCAGTATTACTGGCGTTCGTGTTGTAAAGTCTGTTGATCCGTCTCTTGACAGGGAGGCTGTTCGCGTGATTGGAGAAATGCCCAAATGGAATCCTGGTAAACATAAAGGAGAGGCAGTTAGAGTAAAATATACTTTTCCTGTGGCTTTTAGACTACAATAGGAACGGGGGAAAAGTATTATGCCAATAACTGCGATTTATTACTTTTTTTGATGATATTCGTCATTTTTATAAGGAAATTATAGTAGAAAAGGTAAAATTTATTACAAATTATTTGTTTTTGTCAGGAAAAAGTATTAATTTTGCACTCGCAAATTTTTTTGGTGATGGGTGTTAGGTGTTGGGTGTTGGTGGATACCACTCTCTAAACACTAATCTCTAATCACTAAACAGAATTAAAGAAATAAAGGAATATGACAAATAACATCACACTATCAGCCCTTATTATTAACATCCTCCTTCGAAAAGAGGCGGGAAGTGATAAGGTGTGCTGGTAATTATGATGCGGAAAATATTACGAGCCTTTTTCACTTCCTGCT
>JAFXZE010000021.1 GCA_017541375.1 Clostridia bacterium | reverse complement strand
GGTGTGTGTAAAAAATATGTGTACTCTGTGTACTATAGAAATACCACTTACAGCATCCATAAGCGGAATGCCATAAGTGGTAATTTTTTATTTTAGTGCCTCTTTTAGCTTCTTCTCAAATTCAGCGTCGGGAATATACTCCAAAGCCTTTAACAAACCGCCTGCACCCTCTTTTTTATCAAGAACCTTACCGTTAGAGTCAATGATAACAAAGGTAGGAAATGCATACACGTCATAGGCAGCAACAGGCTCTGAAGCTTGTGTCGGGTCACTCCATTCATGATAGCTTACCTTGTGTTCTTGTCCTTCTTTCATCCAGTTCTCTTTCGTGTCCCTATAAATTGCAATAACTTCAGCTTTGTCTTTGTTGCGCTTGTAAAATTCCTCAAGGAATGGCTTTACAAATATGCAAGCACCACAGCCCCTGAAGGTAAACTCCAGTATCGTGTATTTCCCTTTGAATTCACTAAGCAGATGTGTTTTAAGTTCACGGTCAAAGAGGGTAAAGTCCTTCATTTGTTCTCCGATTTTCACTTTTTCGGCATATAGTTTTGCTTTTGTTTCTAATACAAGTGGGACATTCATAACTTCCTGTGGGGTTTTCTTGAAAATCTCACGCGCTTTTTCTATGATAGCAGGTTTTTTGTCATATGTAGCTATCATGCTTAGCTCGGTAATCATTCGCTTACCGAAAGGTCTGTTTTTCATGAAATCAAGAATTGCAGCATTGTACTTTTCTATTCTCAATGCTTCGCGTTGTTGAAGTAATTCGCGATACTCCTGAGTTGCCTTATCGCGCTCCTCCTGTGATAATGACTGATCAGATGTTCTTCCGTATGCCAATCCCCACTTATTATCCAGTTCATAGTAGTCCGATAGTTTATCTTTAATGAACTGGTTATAGGCATTATTTTCTTTCTGATCAAAGTTGTCACTTTCTACATGCCAATAAGTTGTAGAATGTGCATTATCACCTATAACCTTTATCTTCTTTCCTGGTTCTGTGTATATTTCAACAAGAGTATTACCGTGTACAAGATAAAGGGATGATTCTTTCTCCTTTTGGAAAATTGCAATACGGAATTTTCCATCTTTGACAATGGTTTCCTGCATTCCCTGTACGCCTTCCTGTAAAACCATAAAACGTGTGCCATCAGCAATGTTTGTGACAACACCTTCAATGATAACAGAATCTGGAGATACTGAGTTTGAATTTTGAGTTCCTTGTGCCTGACCTGCTATAGCGCATAGTGCAAGCAACGATGCTAATAAGTTTCTTTTCATTTCGTTTATGTTAGTGAAATTAGTTGATAATCTTAATTCGTCTGCAAAGATAATATTTTTTCTTTAAAATCCAAAATATTAGGCTTGAATTTTAAAGTTTGAAAATAGTTTTCTTTTCACAAAATAATGTAACTTGTAGGATATCAATAATATAATTTGAATTAAAATGAAAAATGCTTTCAAAATCATGAGATAGAATTACGGCTGACTATGAGTTTGCCCCTAATAGAATCTGTTGTGTGCCAAAATAATTCCTGAAAACGTGTCAGTAACAGGTAACGGGTAACAATAAGAAAAATAGTGTAAACTTATGCCCATATTTATTATTTATATATACCCGTTGGCGGAATTAAATATTAAGTATTTTTATATATAAAAAGTTGTGTATATCATTAATTTTTAGTAATTTAGAGGTCCCAAACAATAAAATATTAAAAATCAGATATGCACAACTTGAGTACAATATTACGAAAATT
>JAFXZE010000020.1 GCA_017541375.1 Clostridia bacterium | reverse complement strand
CCCCGCAAAAGTACCACCTGAATTCGAGGTTGTATTCCAAGTAGAAGACACATAAATCACATTTAACTTGCTGCAGTTACTAAACATACATTCCATATCTGTTCCATTTGGTATGCTAAAGCCACTCAAATCCAAACTTGTCAATGCTCTACAATCAGAGAACATCGAGCTCATATAAGTTACGCTAGATGTATTTAGGCTGCTTAAATTTATGCTTGCTAAACTGCTACAACCATTAAACATCCAACTCATATTAGTTACACTAGAGGTATTTAGTCCACTTAAATTTATGTTTGTTAAACTATTACAACCATTAAACATACTACTCATATTAGTTACATTGGATGTATTTAGCCCACTTAAATTGACAGATTGTAGTGCACTACAACTATTAAACATATCACCCATATCAGTTACACTAGCTGTATTTAAATTAGTAAAATCAACTTCGGTCAAAGCCATTAAATAATAAAACATTTTATTTAATTCAGCAGCATAAATCGTGGAATTTGTTTCACTAAGAATGTAAACTATATTATTCACTCTATACAATTTGACACTGCCGTTTCCTCCATAGCTCACATCCTCCCCAGTCGCACTGGAGATCGCTTGAGTGTAGTTTTGTTTCTTACCAAATATCACTTTAGTTGTGTAGTTATCGTTATGAAGGAACGATTTAATACAGCTATTCAATGCCATTCCTGGCAATAACTTTCCGCTTACATTCATAAATGAATTAACATCAGATTTTATTGACACACTCGTAAGATATCCACTTACACTACTAGATGCAATCCTTGCATAAGTACCACTGTCAGAACCGAAAGAATGCCTACTCTTTATACTGTTGCCATCTTTATAAAATCCTTGCAGACACTGACAATTGTAGAATGTTTTAGTGTAGCTTTTGCTCCATGAGGAAGTTGCATAAATAACTCTTAGACCAGTACAATTATAAAACATACTTTCACTTCCAATATTACTTACTACATTAAGTGAACTCATATCAATAGTTTTTATTTCACTACAATTATAAAACATATAGCTCATTGTAGTTACGCTACTGGTGTCTAAATTACCAAACACTACTTCAGTTAGCGCCTTGAAATTGTAAAACATATAACTACAGTCACTTGCGTAAATTGTAGAGTTAGATTCGCTAAGAACATAAGCCACAGTCCCTACTCTGTATAGTTTTATTTCTCCTGGAGCCATAGAAACATCCATACCAGTCGCGTTACCCAACATACTCGAGTAAGTAGTTTTATTACCAAATACTATTTTTGTTATTGTATTATTTTCAGTGCTGTATGAAGAGTTTCCACTTTTAATAGCAGCGTTTAAAATTTTGGGGGACAATAATGTGTTGGAAGGATAGAGTGATAATTCACTATTTACCTGCGTCTTTAACGAAACAGGTGTAAGATAACAGTAATTTCCGCTAGTCGCTTTTTTTGCAAAAGCTGCTGTAGTTTTGGATGAATTGTAGGCATTATATGCTAGATTATCACCACTTTCATAGTATCCTCGTATTTTTGAACAACTAGCAAAAGTACCTGATGAAGAAAGAGATTTGTTCCAAGAATCAGCTACATAGACAGTAACTAGTTTTGAGCAACCAGAAAACATATTGGTCATACTTGTGACATTCGTCACATCCAAATTGCTGATATCGATAGTAACAAGCGAAATACAGTTGCGAAACATATAATTCATACTTGTAACTTGGCTAGTATCTAAATTATCAAACACCACCTCAGTTAAAGCTGTTAACTTATTAAATAAGCTACCACAATTATCTATAGCAATAGGTGTATTATATTCACTAAGAATATAGCGCATACTACCCACACAATACATTTTTATAGCATCACTACCGCCTTTGGTAACACTAACTCCTTCCACTCCAACAACGACGCTAGCATATGTTGACTTGTTCCCAAACACTACTTTTGTTACACTACTATCTTGTGCCTCAACTTCGTTATCTTTTATTAGTTCATTTAGCTGAGAGCTAGATAATAGGTCATTACTTACGTTCGACTCGAGCTGATTTTTTAGTGTTATGTTCGTTAAATATCCTTCAAGAGCCAGTTGTGCTGCTGCAATTGCGGATGCAGCTGTTCCATATTTTTTGTATTGAGTACCACTACTATCAGCATATCCATACAAATTATAGCATGCAAAAAATGCATCAGTACATGTTACAGAGGAAGATATACTCCAAGCAGGCGAAGATACATAAATAATGTGCAACCTATCGCAAAATTTGAACATTTCAGAAATATTTGTCACGCTAGTTGTATTAAAACTACTAAGATCTAACCTATATATAGACGTGCAATTACAGAACATTTTGCTCATATCTGTTACGTTACTCGTATCAAAATCTGTTATATCCAAATTAATTAGTGATTCACAAATATAGAACATATAGCTCATATTTGTTACATTACTCGTATCAAAATCTAACAGAGCCAAATTAACAAGGCTCGAACACCAACTGAACATATAGCTCATATTGGTTATTCGACTAGTATCAAAGTTGTCAAAAACCATCTCCTGTAGCGATCTGAAGTTATAGAACATATAACTACTATCCGCATTGGCATATATTGTAGAGTTGTTTTCACTGATAATATAAACAACTTCTCCTACGATATATAATTTTACATATCCTGTAGCAAATTGTGTTACATCCACTCCTGTCGTGCCACTAATATAACTAGAGTAAGTAGACTTATTGCCAAACACTATCTTTGTATAGGTACTATTACTGTAAGAATACCCACCAGTCTTACCACTCTTTATGTAAGAATTTAAGTCCATTCCAGAAATCAAAACATTTCCAAGAGTAGTTGCAATCTCATTCTTTATAGCCACACTGGTTAGATATCCTCCATTACTACTAGAGGCAATGCAAGCATACGCAGATGTAATATTTGAAGCGTTAAATTCATTGTACAATATGTCATTGCCGGCTTTATAAAGTCCTTTCAACTTAGTACAATTGTAGAATGTGTCGCTGTTAGAAAGTGATTTATTCCATGTAGATGCCACAAAAATCATACCCAATTTATTACATTCGGAAAACATTTCAGTCATATCAGTAACACTAGATACATCAAAGCTACTGATATCTATCATACTCAAAGATTGACAATAGTAAAACATATCACTCATATTAGTAACTTTGCTTGTGTTGAAACAACTTAAATCAAGCGTAGACATGTTAAGACAATAGTAGAACATATAGCTCATGTCGGTGACTTTGGTAGTATCGAAATTGTCAAATATTATTTCAAGATTATTAGTACAGTAGTAAAACATATAGCTACTGTCAGCATTGGCATAAATCGTAGAATCATCTTCACTAAGGATGTAAACTTCTGGCACAGTAGTACTATCCAGTCCTCCTGTCGTCATGACTTTATACATTTTGATTTTGCCATTACCAGATACACTGACATCCACCCCAGTCAATCCAGCAATCTCTGTTAGATAATCAGATTTATCACCGAATACTATTTTGGTAGGAGTATTGTCGTCATCATGACTATCATAAGTTTGCTTTCCACCTGTAAGCAAATAGCTAATTTCTCGCCCACTTATCAGCGTGTTATCCTCTATCGCAGCAATAGCCGTTTTTGTAGCCACGCTAGTGAGGTATGAACCATTGCTTTCTGTGGCGATATTTGCGTAATTACACGTGTTGTTTGCAGAGACGAAAGCGTTTGCTTTTACTTCGTTATTCTTTACATAATACCCCGAGAGATTTGTACAATCTCTAAAACAAATTGTACTACATGGATACGGATTTGTAAAATTAGAAGCCACATAAATTATCGATAAATTCGTGCAATAACAGAATGTCTGCTGGAGCCCT
>JAFXZE010000019.1 GCA_017541375.1 Clostridia bacterium | reverse complement strand
TTTGTTACCGTAATCATCAGTTACAAATTTATAGATGTTTCCTTCTACTGCGTCTCCTACTTCTTCTGGGTTCCAGTATCTTCCGTATTGTTCTGGTCCTTTTTCAACTTCTTCAAATGCCATTTATAACATCTCCATTTCTTTACAGATCATATTCATTTCGTCTTGAATGCTTGTTAATTTTTTAATTTCAGTTTCTACAATATCCAATTGTGCTTTAAAATCATAGTCTAATTTCCTAAAAGCAGTTTTTAATGCATCAATTTCGATTTCAGGTTCTTTTGTACCTTTTTCGATTTCATAAATCCTAGTGATAATATCAATAGGTGAGTAACCTAACTCATGCAGTAGTTCAATTTGATTCATATATCCTTCAAATACTTCAGAGTAACTGGATATAGTGATTTGTTTCAAATAAACTTCGTGACTTTTCTGTTTTTTATCAGATTCACTTTGAGTTAATTCCCAAGCAGGTAAACTCTTATGATGGATGTATAACGCTGCTCTTTTGCTTTTGTCGCCATTCCCTCTGGAGAAATAGACGTCAATATTTGTTAGTCCATGAACCCATTGAGGATTCCCAGTTCGGGTTTGTTGTTTTTTAACATTTTTCATACTATAATGCCTCCATTGTAGTCATTTCTTTAATTATTCTTTGAGTTTTCAAAATATCATTTTCATCTTGTTTTTCAAATCTGACAAGACGGTATTCAATCTTACCTGTATAATCACTACTATCAGGATTTTCAGGTAATCTACTGTCTAAACTAACAAGTAAAATCATATCATCATAATTCAAATTTAAACGTAACCTGTTAATTTTCACAGGTTTACCTATGATTTTACTCACACAATCTGCGATTGGTTTATGCCCTATTGCAGATTTCGGTTTACATTTGTATACTAAATCAATAAATTCCGCTTGAGTTAAAGGCTCATTGATTTCCTTAACTCTTGGGTCGAAAAACATTGTTTTAGATGCACTATTGCAAAGATAAATCATATTACACCTCCATTGATAAAGTTTCTCATTGCACCTGATTCTGTTGCGGAAACTCCAACAATCCAAAAACACATTACTACAAAAATCATGAGGAGAATTAATATGGCTGCTAATGCAATTAAACCAAAGTTCCTTTCAATCCAAAGGTTAATTTTCACTTTGTAGTAAACCCTTTTTTCTTTAGGAGTCAGTTTCCTGTTAAGGATTCTGCTTTTGTTTGGTGTTGGAGTTCCCACGAGTAGTACATATAAAAGGGATAAAAAGGAGACAATACCTTTAATCATTGGTATCATCTCCTGCAACGTAGGAATTGTTATCATCTGATAACCTTGATTGTATAATGTCTAATGCATAGATAACTTCCAATCCATGCCAAGTACTGTAAGGATGTTCATTATCCTGTAACAATACTTTAAGTATTTGGATAGTGTCATTATCCAAATGCTGTTTAACACTATCTACTTTTTGAATAAATGATGCACCGTGAATATCAAACTCCTTGATAGTGTTTGCATACTCACCAGTTGTATAAAAATTACCTGAATCTTTACATAACCAACCTGCCGGTGCGATGCAATCTTCAGGTTTGCATTGACCACAACTCATGCTGTCACCTCATCTAAATAATTTGGGTTTTTTTCAATCTCACGGATTAAATCATGAGTGGTTAAACCTTGACGTGCAAGAAAGTCAAGGCAAGTGTTATGATCCATACTGTTTAGGAACCTGTATGCTTCACGGGTAGCTGTATCTTCAGGATGTTTTAACTCATGAATTTTCCAGTACAACTTTTTTTTCTGAATGTATAGTTCTTTCAATTCAAGGTATGCGGTTACTGGTAAGACTTCAAAGTCTTCTGATGAAACTGCATCTATGAATTGGTATTTTGCGGAATCGTATTTTTTACAAATAGCCCTGTAATTGCTTTCGAGATTGGCAATTTCCCTTTGGGAAGGGGCTTTAACTACTTCTTTGAATGCCATTTAAAATCACCTAATCGTTCTTAAGTTCTTTTAACTGTTTGCGGTACATCATGCTGTCAATTGCATGTTCTCGTAGTTCTTCGAGAGTGTACTGTTTGCCTCCAAGGTCATAGACTTTGTCAGGTTTTAAAAAAATAGGGGAGTTGGTACTCATTCTACCACCTCTATGTAGTCTTCAACTTCATA
>JAFXZE010000002.1 GCA_017541375.1 Clostridia bacterium | reverse complement strand
ACTTTTCTGGATGTTGCTCCATATACATTGGCAACCTTTCTATTAGTGTTTGAGCAGGATTTTCATCTTTTTGTTTGGAAAAATCTATACCAAAGTCTTCTAGTACCTTACGTTCCTCGTCTGTCATTGTCATTCTTCCTGCTCTTCTAGCAGCCCTAATCCGCTCACCAATAGGGTATTCAGCTCCATTTTCTAGAATAAGAACTTCTCTTCCTTTAATTCGGTCTTTTAGTTTTAATACTCCATTCTCAGTGCGTTCACAACTTTCTGGATGTTGCTCCATATATACTGGAATATATTTGATAAGCTCTTGAATAGGAGATAAAAAGTAATCTGCCCTAAAATTCTGATATTCCATATTAGCATTTTGCAAAAGTTGGAATATATCTACTTGACTTTGGTCTAGGAAAAACTCGATAGATTGGTTTTCGGTTTTCACATCCTTACCTTTTTTATCATCTTTATTATCCTCTGGCTTTTGTTCATCACTCAAAGCTGTGGAAAGCATATTAAAAATATTGGTGTAAAAATCGCCATTACTCATATTGATAGCGTTACAAACGCAATCGATAACAAGGTTGGTTGTGCTCTTTGCACTACTGATTCGACCGAGTTGTTGGAGATATATAATCGAACTATTAGTTGGGCGAAGCATCACCACAGCATCAATACCCGACACATGCACCCCTTCAGTGAGCATACCAATATTGAACATAATTCTCAATTTATCTGATTTGTCATCACGGAACTGTTGCAAAGTTTTCTCATTTTCTCGATCTGGCAAATTTGAGTGCATTACATATTGATTCATCTCTACGCCCCCAAACCAGGATTGACTATCTCTTACAATACTTTCAATATAGCGCTCCGAAGTCTCTTTATTTGCTCCCGGAGGACAAAAAATTATAATTTTACCCTTTTTGAGGTCTCGCCCAAGTTTACTGCTGGCAGTATCGAGTGATTTGGAAATGATAACCCCAAGATTGTCGTCTGATGGAATTTGACGCTGAATCTTTTTATAAATATCTAACAAATGTTCAGCTTCTTTTTTACCTTTTTCATCCAATTCCTCTTTCCCAATTAACTGCAATTCTTGAATTCTTGCGGTCAAATCGTCAGTCTCATCTCCATACTTTTTATAATTAATTTGCCACAAAGTATAAAGAGGCGGAGTAAGGATACCTTTGTTATATGCATCGAGTACTGGCAACCTACTAATAGGGTTTCCAAACACCTGAGTAATATCGAAGTTATCTGTTCGTTCCATAGTGGCAGTAAGACCTATTACATCGGCTCCAATATTATTGCTAATGAGATTTTGAAAACTTTTTAACCATACTTTTGCTCCGATATGGTGCGCTTCATCACAAACAATGCAACTATACTTTTTATCTACATAATTCTTTGGGTTTTGATAAGTTGAGAAAGTAATATTTAGGTGTTTTTTGTAGCCTTTGCCCAAAATTCCGACTAATGTTTCATCAAAATTTGCCAATACTGAGTTGTTTGGACCCAAAAACAAAATTGGCTTTTTAGTGTCGAGAAATCCATCAACTAAATATTTAGCCACAATATAAGATTTCCCTGTTCCTGTAGCGTGATTGATTAAGGCTGTACCATTTCGAGTGCGTAAAGCACGTAAAAGCTTTGCATAAGGCTCAACATTATGTTTTAAAAGAACACCATCCTTTGCTGTAAGCGTATGATTATAGTAACCTTTAATTACTTCTCGAGCAGTAAGACTGCTACTTTCATATTTCTGTTTTTCTGTATAAAAAGTTTGATCATCTTCCATTTTGATTCTCCAATTTTTTATTTTAACAGAATTATTATACCATAAAAAAAAATATTGTCAATACCCTAGCCATTTTAAATGGCAATGATATCTTCTGCAATCATGCATCTGGTATAATAAAAAACAAAAGGCACTAAAGCCTATTGTTTTAACTATCGCAACAAAACTACACACTATTTGCTAAAGTATTTAACATGTCATCTAATGTCATACATTCTGCGTAGCAATCGTCCATAAGATTTAGGTAACTTTGCTCTTTTGTGGTTAATTGCTGGTTTTTAGTAGGATTGGTATTAGCAAAATCAATCTGAACCTTTTTATTAAATATAGGAAGCCAATCATCAGCCACATAAAGCATCACATTTTGTGCTTTTTTTACCACAGTTTCATACTCCAATATGTATGAATAATAATTTAGCGCCCCCATCTCCGCACTACTGTACCCACTAGTTTTGGTTGCGAGCCCATGAATTTTAGGCTGATTTAAAGTATAAACCTGTAGTATTTTATTAACCAAATCACTAAATGCGTATTCTGTATATAATTCCTCTTTTGTCGGATTTTTTAAAGATTTTGCTGGAGAAGAATTATGAATAAGTGGTAAATAAACTTTTGTATAAATATTTGACATGCGTACCATACTTCTTAGATAAAATCTTTCCACATCAGAAAAGGTCACTACATCGCTTTTTTTATCTGCTACTTTTTCGTAAACATCCGCAAAAGCATTAGCAAGTTCGCTTGATTTTATTACCACATCATATAAAGCATCTAATAAAGGCTCTAAGTTATTATTTTCAGTTTGGCTAGTTGTGTAAAAACTGTAACTATGGTCATCTATGATAACTTTTTGGCGTCTAAAATATTCGATAGCCTCATCTAGTTGATTAAGCTTATTCTTTAATTTGCTACTTTCTTTATCTGATATATTATAGTATTCTCCACTATTTATATAAGACCCTACATAGAGCATACATGCTTTGAAGATAGGCTCGTAGATAGCTTGATTACTACTAGCAATTCTACATAGCCTTGGGAATTTCTTCAACTTTTCTTCCACTGTAGATCCTGAATTGTTATTTATCACATTCTCCACATCTTCACTATACGCTATTCTTACGGCTCCATTAGCATCAAAAATATCGTTATTCTCTTTTACAAAATCATTATACTTTACAGTAAATTCACTATACTGCTTCCCGCCGCCACATCCGTAAGTCAGGGGCATAAAACATAACACAAGCACTAAGGCTACCGCGCTACAAAATATTGATTTCATTCTCATTATGCCAACCTCCCTTCTAGCCCTATACCTTTAGCTATGATTAATATGGCTGATTTTTGATTTGCTCCAGATGTCGTGCTAGCGTCTATATTAGCATAATACAACCTCTTGCAATTAAATTGGAAAAAGTCCGCATACGCGTCTTGATTAGCTGCCATCAATACCATCATATTTATTACATTAGCATTATTGCTCTGCGCCACAAATCTGTCTTCTTTTACCTGCAAATATTTGTTAATTTGAGTAAAAGTATCCCAATATGTTTCCGTTTCATACAAGAAATATTGTTTTTCGGTTGTTTTTTCTTTTACGATATATAATCTATACGCAGTGCTAGATTGCAAGTTTAATGCATAAGTAAATACATATTTTGCGCTTGCAAACTTATTTACAGCTCCCGATTTACCATAGTAATAATCACTTACATAATTAAAAACAACACAAGCTACTACATGTGTGCTATCTTTTAGCTTTTCAAAATCGGATAGCATATACTCAAAATCTTTAAAGGTTGACTCACTAGCTACATTAGCATTGTACGAAACAATAAATTTATCTAAATAGAGTTTTAGATTAGCCAAAGCCTTTTCATAATCATCTAGCGCATTTTCTAACCTAACATAGCTCTTTATATCAGCATTGCCAAGATAAACTATTTCATCTTTATATGTATCAATAATTTCTTGATCAATAAAGTAGCACATAAATGCCGATTTAAATCTCTTCCCTACTGCTTGTTTTGCTACATCGTCATGCTTAATTAGATAATTTGATGCATAATCATTACATTTCCCGCTATCCAAATCACCTAAAGATAAATCTGTATCAATCTGAGATGATGAAGTCAGTATTTCACTCATGCGCACATACATACTCCCACCATGTTCATTAGCAGGCCTATCAAACACGAAAAAATACAAACATAACGCCCCCGAAAAAATACACAATGCTATCATCAAGCACCAACTAACTATCATTGCCTTTGAAGCTTTTTCTGCCATAATAATCTCCTTTAATATTGAGTAAATAATTTGTCACAGTCAAAATAAGTCCATGGTTTAGTCTTATTTGGCAAAACAATATAGTTTAGCTTGTCACCATTTGCCTCATTCTCAAATCGGACTCGAGATAGAATCAAGCTAAGATATGTATTTTGGGCTAAAGTATCCCCGCCGTATGCGCTATCACCAAAAATTGGAGCCCCCATCTCTGAAAAAGCAAACCGAATAGTGCCGGGAACAAATTGCGAAGTTCTCACTTTTATCAAAGCGATTTGTTTTACTCTATCTGCTAGGCTATAGTCAAAATCAAAATGTATTGCCCCCGCGGTCAACTGAGGTACACGCATTACTTTACCAGTCTTTTTGTCAAACGAGACAAACGATGAATATCCGCTACGATTTTGTTTTAATTCTCCTACAACTACAGCCCAAAATGTAAATTCTATTTCTCTTTGCCTATATTTCTTGGTTAAAGACTTATACGCCCCCTCGCTCTTAGCACAAATCAATATTCCGCTAGCTAACGCATCCAATTCATAAATACTTTTTAGATAGTCTAATCCCAATTTAGACTTGACCTCATTTACAAACTCGCTTGTTAATGTGTTGGGCATCTTATACCCCACTAAAAAATTTTCTTCATTTTGTAAAATGCTAGGCTCTATCTTTGGTTTTATTTCTTCCATTCCATACCTCATACAGCATAATCTTCAATTATTTTACTCAAATCCATAATATCTGCAACCGTTACAATTCCAATTGGACGCTCCTGTACGCTACCACTTTTTGTTAGTACTATAGCCTGCAGTTTTCGATTGGAATAGAACAAATCTAAAGCCTCTTGGATAAGTAGGTTCTTAGACCGAATCACAAAAACTCTATCCACATCGCTATCTGACACCGCATCTATTACTGGAGTCGCAGCAATATATTCATCCAAATCTTTACCGTTATCTATCTGCATACCCAATAACTCTATCACCCTGTGTGAGTTTATCACTCCCATAATCTTGTCTCCACTACACACTGGTATCATCCTAAAACCCGTACGATAAATAGTCTCTAGTGCAGTTTTTACTGTCGACATTCCCTCTAGCACTAGCACAGTCTTACTGGCAATAGTATCTATTACTTTGGGCGGGCAAGAAATAATTTCCGCAATCCTCTCCATCTCTGCCACTACTTCATCGTGTGGCTCGGCGATAATTCGCTCCTCATTGCTATTGTGGATTATTGCGTTACGAAGTCTAGCATAGTCGATGAGTTTATCCTCATATTTTCTCACCACGCTATTTATCGATACCGCCCTTCGTATCATATCAGAAAAAGTAATGTTGCGTTTAAAATTGTAAACCGCCCTCAATGTCTGGTCAATTGAGTTATATGCATTAATAAATCTAACTGCATTTGATTGCATAATATCACACCTCTCTAACTCAATTCTACCACATAAACAAAAAAATAACAATAATTTATATCACTTTTATATAAAAAATATTTTTTGCTTCATTTGCTTGCTAAAACTCAAGTTTTATGATAAAATATGTCTACTGTGCTAGATGGGGAGCCAGCGGTGCCCTGTACCCACAATCCGCTTTAGTGGGATCGAATGCCTTTCTCGGTGGTGTGTAGACTTTGGTTTGCGAACTACCATATCGTGTTGAACGTCAAGGTCTTGTGCAACGTTCTGCTACGAACCATGTCAGGTGCGGAAGCAAGCAGCATTAAGTAGATTTGAGTGTGTGCCATAAGGTAGCCTTGCGGGAGCGGTGTGTTAGTTTACAGCTTTAATCTGCCCCAACAAAAAAGGATGCACAGTATTTTTTTATGCTTCTCCTTTATTTTTTCCTCTCCTATCTAGGAGAGTTTTTTATATTTGTGCTACGCGCACGGCGGAAGCACGCGGTGCTTCATCCGAATAGCTTCGCCATGTACTAAACTTACTACTTTTTTTGTTTTGTTTGTGTCGCTTTGAAAAACGCAATTCCATTGCTTATTTTCAAAGAGTACGCAAAATCGCTACCTCCTGCCTATCTTTATTAGGCTATTTCAGGTAGCGATTTGAATAAAAACTCTATATAAAAAACAAACCCATATTAGGTTTGTTTCCCGTTTATTCAGTCAGATCGACACTAGTAAATACTATGGCGACAGCCACTGAGTGGCATCATGTGTGCATTCACAGTTAGAAGAGCCGCGCTCTTCTATTTTATTTTATACTCAAATTCTTCCTCTTTGGACTTTTTTTCTGCATTTAAAATAGAGCAAACCTCGTCAATATCGCGTACTTTTATGTCATGTTGCACTTTTTTATCATTTTTGTTGACATCGAAGTAAGCCGTTCTTTTACCGTTCTTTTCCCTAAAAGACAAATCTAAGCTGATATCTTTATTTTGATTATCCAATAAAAACTTGTATACTGCCCGCCAAGAAGCATTTGCCTCTTTATCGCTATCCATATAGCTACATATCGTTTCTTCAAATTCCTTTGTATTGTTAGCAATCAAACCAGACTCCACTATAGCTTGCATGATACGGGCAAAATCAGAGTATGAGTACTTTTTATTCATCTTACCATTTTGAGCTGAATATGCTTCTGTAACTTTATTAACATCAAAGATAAGCTTTGTATCTAAAATTTCTTCAAATACGAGACACTGACCAAGTTCACTATCCTCAAAGTGAATATTCTCAACTTTATAAACAACCTCACCAAGTCTAATGTCTCGTTCCTCATCTTCTGCAATTTCATTAAAGATTTGTAAAATCTTTTTTCGCCTTTTATCCTCAGGGGAATCTATTATAGTAAACTCTTCATCTTTTAAACTTAAATTTTCCACTTTGTTTATATTGTTTTCTTCTTGCATCTTTCTCTCCATATATTTATACAGTTTTGCTAGAATGTAAATTTTCCTTAATATGTTGACCAGCAATATCAACACTTATAGCCAACTTTCCCAAAGCTGGCACACCATAATAGTAAAGCGCCGGTAATGAACAAATCACACCCACAGCAGCTATTGCTTCAGGAACTACTAAAATGTCTGTAAGTGTGGGGGCATGTACAGCAGAGTGAACAATATCATCGACACTATTCTCCATATTGGTAATTAGTCCATTTCTTACATCAACAAAATAATCTCCCCAATCATCTTTTACCACTACTTGTTTATCACTAACGACTGAGTGACACTCTTTATAAATATCTCTTAATGAGCTAAGCAAATCCCGCCCCTCTACATCAGCAATTCTATCGGCAATTTGAGGATATTTTTCTATTATGCTAGGTTTTACTCCAGCTATATATTCTTTTACTTGAGGAGCAGTTTCCTCCTCTGCTTTTGCAATCGCTGCTGCATTTTTAGTAAAATAGTTATATACAGCCAACGCGCCATATCCTATCCCGCAAGGAATATGGGTTACCTCCACAAAAAAATGCATATAGTCACTATCGATCGACCGATAAAAGTTTATTCTTTCGCCTTTTTTAAAAAACTTCAATACCGCTGAGTGAGGTTTTTTATGAGCATACCATAAATTCCCTTCTAAGCACTTTTGTGTATCATATTTTATGTCGTTAAAAACTTGTTTCCATGATTTTTTCATAAATATATCCCTTCCTTCCTCGAAAAAAATCGCATACTTATACCACAAAAAAATTTAAAAATCAATAACTTTTGAGAAAAAATTTTCAGATTTCGCCTTGAAAATATTGAGAAAGAATTTTAGTGTTATTTTACATAATTTTATTGCATTTTCCCTTCAATTTAGTTGCATAATAAAAATTATTTTGATAAAATAAGGATATTAAAAGGAGAAAATATGAGTTATTTTATTGAAACTAATGATTTGGTAAAACAATTTAGTACCAAAACAGCCGTAAACAATGTAAATATCCATGTAAACAAGGGCGACATATATGGACTCATTGGTCGTAACGGCGCAGGAAAAACAACCTTACTAAAGCTACTACTAGGACTACTCGAGCCAACTAGTGGCGATATCGATTTATTTGCTACAGAAAAATTAGCCGCCCGCAAACGCATTGGTTCACTCATCGAAGAACCTGGGCTATACAAAAATGTAACAGCTTATGAAAACATGAAGAGATTTTCTATCCTCTATGGTGCTGATGTAAATGACATCAACACAATCCTAGAGAAAGTAAGTTTGCTTAATGAAGATAGACCTGTAAGAGAATTTTCTTTAGGTATGAAACAACGCCTAGGACTTGCTATTGCGCTAATCAATAAACCTGAAGTAATCATCTTGGATGAACCTATCAACGGACTCGACCCTGCTGGTATTAGAGACTTTAGGAACATTATCCAAAAACTAAATAAAGAAGGGGTAACATTTATAATCTCTAGTCACCTACTTGATGAATTAGCAAAAATTGTCACAAGTTACGGAATCCTTTCTGACGGCAGACTTTTAGAGGAATTTACATCCACAGAACTAAGAACTAGGTGCACAGACTATGGAAAAATTATCACTAATGACAACGCCTTAGCACTAGCCCTTATAAAACAAAATTTCCCTGATGTAAAAGCCAAACAATCTGGTAAACATGTAGAAATCTCTGAAGGATTAGAATCTTTAGGCGACATAAACAAACTGCTAGTAAAAAACAACCTTACAGTAACCGAATTAACTAAATGTACACAAAGTGTAGAAGAATACTTCTTGGGGAGGTTAGGAAAATGAAAAATTTACTTAAATTTGAATTTCACAAACTTTTTAGACAAAAAAGTTTTTATGTGTGCGCTGGTATTATGGCAGCCTTCTCAATTCTCTCCATAATTTTGATAGAATTGGTTGTAAAAACAACTCCAGACATGTCAAATCTAATTGACACCCCTAGATCAGTTTGGGACATAATGTTGGGCACATTAAATAACGCCAACTTTGTTTTGATTGCGGGAATCTTTGTGGCAATATTTGTTTGTGACGACTTTAGCTCTGGCACAATAAAAAACATTTATTCTCGTGGCTTTTCAAAAACAAAAGTTTTCTTTGCAAAACTAATCGTAGCTTTGACAGCAGTTTTGATTATGTATTTTGCTAATTTAATAATATCTATAATTATGGGATTAATCCTATTTGGTACTCACCTATTCCACGCAAAATATATTGGATTATTATTTGCACAGTTAGCTCTTATCATTGGTTATTCAACATTCGCTTTTTCAGTATCCATGATATTCAAAAAGATCGGACCAGTAATCGCTATTACAATTTTAGTTCCTATGGTAATTGGATTATTCTTAAGTCTATTTGATGTAGCTTTAGGACTAGAAAGTCTAAAAGCAGCAGACTTCTGGCTAGAAGGAATGGCGGCAAGGTTATCAACAGTTGCAACACTTCCTCTACAAATTATTTTGTCTGCTATTGGTTCATTAATTTATGCTGCCATATTTGCTGTAATTGGTTGGTATTCAAACAAAAAATTAGAAAATTACTAAAAGAAAATATCTACACAAAGTAGATATTTTTTATTTTGTCATTTCATTATTAGAGCACTTTGATTTGTGATATTCCTCACATTTACTAAAGAAGTCACTAAATATATTCTTCATCTTGGGATTATATGTCTTATTCCCTTCTAACGCCATAACCTCAGGATGAAACTTGTATCCATATATTGGTCCATCTTTGCCTTCTACCACCTCAACAAACCTATCTGACGATACTGCGGCCACACGCAAAGAACGCGGAATACCTCTAATAGGCGCCACCATCCAATGCACACTGTTTACATCCACTGATGACTGCTTTATTAATTTATAGAAATTTGAATCAGGATCAATTATAATCAAATGAGCCAATTCATCAGGCTCTTTATTGTGCCTTTCATCAATATCCTTTATCACCCTTCCCCCACTAACACGAACCAGTGTATTAAATCCGGCGCAAATTCCCATGATTGGGATGTGATTGTGAATAGCAACTTTTGCAATAAATTCTTCGTAAGCTAGGGTTTGCATTCCACCTTGCAAAATTATTCCGTCCAAATCCCGAATTTGCTGTTTTATTCTATCACGATCAAACTGATTTAATATATAACTATCTTCACTGTCAGTCAAATTAAACTTTTCTCTTGGACTAATTGGCATTATTCCCACTGGAATATAACCAGATTCGTAAACAATGTCGCATAAATTTCCGTTCACAATTACATTATTGTTCCATTCATCACTACATTCACCTATAAATGGTTTCCCTACAATACCAATTTTACAAAATTCTTTTTCCATTTCTAACCTCCGTTACTCCTGCCTATCCTTATATACCTAATCAACAATTTTGTCAATCAAATAAACATAAAAAAATCCCCAATATGGGGATAAATAATGGTGGGAGGTCAGGGATTCGAACCCCAGAAGTCTTCCGACAACAGATTTACAGTCTGCTCCATTTGGCCGCTCTGGAAACCTCCCGTGCGATAGGATAACCTACCTATTAAATATGTGGAGCTGGCGAATGGAATCGAACCATCAACCTGCTGATTACAAGTCAGCTGCTCTGCCAATTGAGCCACGCCAGCGCGACTCCCCCGAAAGGGAGTGTGGTGCCTCAGGAGAGAATCGAACTCTCGACACAAGGATTTTCAGTCCTTTGCTCTACCGACTGAGCTACCGAGGCAAAAAGAAGTACACCTCTCCCGCTAATGGTGGGACTTCAAGGACTCGAACCTTGGACCATCCGGTTATGAGCCGGACGCTCTAACCAACTGAGCTAAAGTCCCAAATATGCGGGAAAGTCCTCTATTAAACAAGGCAAGAAAACTCTTGCCAATGGCGACCAAGAAGGGGCTCGAACCCTCGACCTTCGCCGTGACAGGGCGACGCTCTAACCAACTGAGCTACTTGGCCAAAAATGTGTTATATCAAACACATGGTCGGGGTGGAGGGACTCGAACCCCCGACCCCATGCTCCCAAAGCACGTGCGCTACCAACTGCGCTACACCCCGTAAGGTGATATAACGAAACTAATATTACATTAATTTTTGCGATTTGTCAACTATTTTTTTAAAATTTTTTGGTAAATTTGCTAAATTGCAAAATATAATTTTTGCAACTATCCCCCATTTTTTGTTTTACTTTTTCGTTTTTTTAGGATATAATTTTACTAAATTAATTAAGGAGAAAAAATATGAGAGATATTTCAACTATGCTAGCCCCAAAATCTATCGCAATTATTGGGGCCAGCAACAAACCTAGTTCTGTTGGAAATGAATTAGTAAAGCGTATAATTGAGGCAAGGTTTAAGGGAAAAATCTATCCGATAAATCTTCACGAAACGACAATAGAGGGGCTAAAATGCTATCCTAATGTGGCTGCAGTTAAATCAAAGATTGACTTAGCCATCATAGCAGTACCTGCCGCCATTGTGCTAAGTATTTTGGAAGAATGTCACGATATTGGCACCAAAAATGCTGTAATAATTAGCAGTGGATTCAGTGAAACAGGCGCATCTTCGGCAGGCGCAAAACTCGAAAACCAAATCAAAGAATATGCCAGAATAACAAAAATGAATATCCTTGGACCTAACTGTTTGGGACTGATTAATCTTAGCCCTAATGTTAGTATGAATGCATGTTTTGCTCCAATTCAACCAGTAATCGGCACTATCGGTTTTGCCACTCAATCAGGCGCTCTTGCTAGTGGAGTAATTAACCTACTCCCCACATTGCACGCTGGATTTAGTCAGATGGTTTCCCTTGGAAATCAATGTCAGATTGATGCTGTAGATGTGTTGTCTGCTTGGGAAAAGGAAGAAAATGTTCATCAAGTAGCTATGTATCTTGAATCCATTCCAGACATGGCACAATTTAAAACTGTGGCCACTAAAGTAGCAAAGAAAAAGCCTGTAATTGTTATAAAAGCTGGTACTAGTAAACGAGGTAGTATGGCAAGTGTATCTCACACTGGTCACCTTGCTGGTGATGATGCTACAACTGACGGAATGCTTGCGAGTGCAGGAGTAATCCGAGAAACAAGTTTACAAGACATGTTTAATGTAGCTCGCGTTTTTGAATGTTGTCCTCTTCCCAAAGGAGACAAAATCGCAATTTTGACTAACGCTGGTGGTCCAGGAATTTTGGCTACAGATTGCGCCGAAAAGTGTCACCTCCCTATTGCTGATCTAACTGAAAAAACTCAAAGTAAGCTTCGAGCTGTACTAAACAAACAAGCAAGTGTACACAATCCTGTAGATGTAATAGCAGATGCCTCGGCGGAACAATACGAAACAGCCGCAGAAATTCTTCTTAATGCTCCTGAAGTCGATATTTTATTTGTAATTTATCTGTACATTGCTGGCAAAAATGATATTTCTATTTCGGAATATCTTAGTAAATTGCGCAAAAAATATCCTACAAAGCCAATTATATCAGTATTTATGACCACTCCCAATTATGATAATGAGATTAAAAAGGCTTTACCCAAATATGACATTCCTACATTTAGATATGTGGATGATGCGATGCACTGTGTAATGCGCCTAGTTGAGCGTCAAAAATATCTCACTGACAGTCGAATTCATCTGCCCGAATTTAATGTAAAAGCAAAAAAGGTTGCACAAATTTTTGAAACCGCACAAAAAAATAAAGTACACACTCTATCCACCCTACAAAGTTTACTCGTTTTTGAGGCATATGGCCTTCCTGTCCCTAAATTTGCCTCAGCAAACTCGCTAGCCGAAGCTAAAAAGGTCGCTGCTACGATTGGTTATCCTGTAGTACTCAAAATTTCCAGCAAAACAATAACACACAAGTCTGACATTGGTGGAGTGATTACTAACATAAAAAATGAAGCTGAGCTGACTCAAAAATGGAAGGCGCTTATTGAAAATTTATCTCAAGCAGATCTTCTCAAGAAACTCGATTGCGTGGTCGTAATGCAACAGGTAAAAGGAGGCTCGCGCGAACTTGTCGCTGGAGTAGTTAAAAAGGACAATCTCCATCAGATGATGTTTGGGTTAGGTGGAATTTTTGTAGAAGCATTCAAAGAAATTGCGTTCCGCCCATGTCCTCTTAGCTACAAAGACGCCCATGACCTACTATATTCTACAAGAGCCATCACTTTACTAGGAGCACTCCGTGGGTTAAAAGCCACTGCCCCTATCAAAATGGAAGCCATTTTACTACGCATTAGCCAACTCATTACTGACTTTCCTCAAATACTCGAATTAGATGCAAACCCAATTATGATAGCCAATAATGGAACAATCCATGTAGTAGATGCTCGAATTACTATATAATTGACTTTTATGTTAGATCCTCATAGAAAAAACACTCATTCGAGTGTTTTTCTTTTATGACATTCTTTCCATGCCATCAGTTTCTTTTCCCCAAATTCCTTTATCATCACCAAACTGTTTAGCACCAAGCTCATCATATTTACCATGTACCTTATTGTCGGTTGATTTTTTTACCCTGTCTTTACTTTTATATTTTGGATAAACATACTGTTTGTAATATGCAAACTCCTCATATAGATTTTTATAACGATCTATCAATTGCTTGTCACCAGATTCCATTATCTTTCTATATTCTTCAGCTTTTTGGGCTGCTAATGCTCTTCTAAATGGTAAACTCTCTTTTCGAGTTAGAGCTCTAAATGGTTCATCAATATAATCATCGTCAAAATCGTCTTCAACATCTCTAATTGTTGATGTCTGAATTATTCTAGGCAATTTTGCATGGCTATTCTTCGCCTCTGATCGCCTTTTCAATTCTTCAAATCTATCTTTTATAACCTTTTTCCATTCCTCAGGTATTTTTGCACCTTCTATAGCATTAATAAGATTACTCATATAGTCTGAATCATCTGTTTTTTTCCAATCATCCACAAAATGTAGCCCAGAGTTTCCTGCTGGAATCACCGCAGTTCCTCCATCATCATTAGCTGCAGGAATACGTTCTATAATAGTAGGTTTATCAATAGACACGCCATTATTCTTATTTTTATCCAAAGGAGATACGTGAGGTTTTCCTGAAGGAAGCCTCAAAATTTCTTCCCTAGCGCCTTCTTCTGGCTTAGAACTTTCATCATTTTTATCTTTTGGAGCACCTGGTATTAGAGCTGGCTTATCAGTACCTGCACCCTTTTCTCTTTCACCTGGTATTAGAGCTGGAACACCAGTTTCAGCTTCTGTTTTACCTTTTGCTCTTTCTTCAGTTCTCATTTTAGCTGGGTCAAGATATAACTTTTCCCAATTATTAAACATTGGCACTGCACCATGAAGAATGTAACTATATACGTCTTTAGTAGGAATTGTTGTACCAGTAGTGTGATCAAGTGCAACTTGCCAAGCAGCCCTTTCAAAATCTTCTTTATGTTTTCTCTTTCTTAATTCAAGTTCCATTGATAGGATTTTTCGCTTATCTTCAATTTTAGCAAGCTTGCCAACCTTAGCATCGATATAATCTATAACTTTTTCATGCTCATCTATACACTCATCTTTTTTCTTAAGAAATCTCCCCAAGCCATTTTTAACTTTTCTCAATGCCCCATGTTTTAATGCACCTAAACCACCGATAAGAGATCGTTTTTCGCTAGTCGATGATTTTCTAAACTTATACATAGTTTCTTTCACTTCCCTAAGGTAGAAATCTTGAATTGAAATTATCGCATCAGATACTATATCCTTTACTATCCTTGCACAGTGGAGCCAGTCAGTTTTAAGGTCTAGTATAAGTCTAGTACGGACATTTTGCCAATCTCCTGTTTGAACTGCTTCATCCAATTTTTGTCTTTCAATCTCATCCATATTGACAACCATAGCAGAAAAAAGTGACATCAAATCTTTATTAAAGTCGCCTAATCTACTATACTCGTCTTTATCAAATTTGGGTAGTTCTTTTTCAATAATAAATTTTGCAGTTGCTTCCGACATCATGTAAACCGATTTTAAACGCTCTACACTTTCTCTTTTAATTTTTTCTTGCTCAGCGGCATTACCACTAGCTTTTCTGTATTCATCCGCAATACGAATCAAATACTCTTTTCTTGATAATCTTTCCATTTTTTAATCCCCTCTTTTTTAAACTCCTAATTTTTCCCATTAGACATGCTTATTATACCATAAAAATAAAAATTTTGCAAGTATTTTTGCAAAATTTTTCATTTTTTTCATAAAATTCACCATTTTTATGCCAAAAACTGACACTTTTTATCTAAAAACTAAATTCTTTATCAAAATTTTGATACTTTCAAAACAAAAAAGTCCGTTTTAATAACGAACTTTTTCTATACTTATGCGCCACTTGCTTGCTTTGCTACCTCTGCAGCGAAATCATCAACACGCTTCTCAAGACCTTCACCCATTTCATAACGAGTAAATCTGCGAATTGTAATTTTTTCTCCAGTAGAAAGAATAGCTTCATTCACTACATCACGAATTGTCTTAGATGTGTCACGGAAGTATTCTTGCTCAAGAAGACAAACTTCTTTATAATATTTGTTGATACGACCGTCAACAATCTTCTGTGCCACTTGTTCAGGTTTACCTTCGTTGAGTGCTTGAGCCAAATATATCTTTCTCTCATTCTCAAGACTTTCCGCATCAACTTCTTCGATGCAGACAAATTTAGGGTTTGATGCAGCGATTTGAAGAGCCACATTATGAGCTAATTCCTTAAATGGGTCACTCTTAGCTACAAAATCGGTTTCACAGTTTAGTTCTACTAATACTCCAATCTTTCCCCCCAAGTGAATATAAGCCTCAACTGTACCTTCAGCAGCGATTCTGCCTTCTTTTTTTGCGGCGGCTGCCATTCCCTTTTCTCTTAGCCAATCTGCAGCCTTATCCATGTCTCCGCCACAAGCCTCTAAAGCATTCTTACAGTCTAGCATCCCTGCTTGTGTACGCGCGCGCAATTCTTTTATATCATCTGTTAAACTCATTCTTCCCTCCTAAAATTATTTTTCTTCTTTTTCTTTAGATTTTTCTGCCTCTGCTGTTTTCTCAGCTTTAGCTGGCTTTTCTTCTTTGGCAACTTTCTCTTTAGCAGGCTTTTCCGCTTTTGCTTCTTTAGCTACTTTTTCTTTAACTGGTTTTTCTTCTTTTGCTACTTTAGCTTCCTTTGCGGGCTTATCCTCTGCTTTTTTAGCAGGTTTTTTCACTTCAGCCTTTTCAGCAACCTTTTCTTCTTTCTTCTTAAAAACCTTTTTGCTTACAATTTCACCATCTTCGTTAAAGCTCTCAGTTACCTCAGCCTCAATTTCTGCTTTTTGCTCTGGAACATCACCATTTTTAGCTTCAATCACAGCATTGGCAATAGACTCAGCAATCAATCTAACCGATCTGATTGCATCATCATTTCCAGGGATAACCATATCCACAAGCGTTGGGTCACAGTTTGTATCAACAAGCGCTACAATTGGTATACCCAAAGCACGTGCCTCTTTTACAGCAATATGCTCCTTTTTAAGATCTACAACAAAAAGTAATCCTGGAAGAGAAGTCATTTCCTTGATACCACCAAGATTCTTCTCTAACTTATCGCGTTCCGCTTTCATCTGCAAAACTTCTTTCTTAGGGAAAAATTCAAATTCGCCAGTCTGCTCCATTTTATTGAGTTTGTTTAGATAATCTACCCTGCTACGAATTGTCTTGAAATTGGTAAGTGTACCACCAAGCCAACGAGTATTGACATAGTACATACCACATCTCTCAGCCTCTTCTTTTATTGCGTCACAAGCCTGTTTCTTAGTGCCGACGAATAGCACAGTCTTACCCTTACTAGCTAAGTCACGAACAAATTCGTACGCTTGCTCAGCCAAAACTGCTGTTTGCTCTAGATCGATAATGTGTGTATCGTTTCTAGCACAGAAAATGTATCTCCCCATCTTGGGGTTCCATTGTCTGGTAGGGTGTCCAAATTGCACACCTGCCTCTAATAATTGTTTTATTGAAATTGCCACTTGGTTTAATCCTCCTTAAATTCGTTTTTACCTCCCACCTGCGTCATAGCTCCTTGGCTCAACTCTACTACTTTAGAGCAACGGTGCCAAAAATAGCAAATGGTGTGTATTTCAACAGAACTATTTTAGCATAAAATCAGCCAAAAAGCAAGAGTTTTTGAAATATTTTTATATCATACTCTTGATAAAAAAATACACATGGTCATTTTGACTGTGTATTCTTTTATAATTATTCAAGATTGGCCCCACAATTAGGACACTTATCCCTTGTATTTTTTACTTTTGCGCCACAATAAGGACATTTCCGATATAGTTCTTCTTGTCTTTGTTTTTCTTGCTCTTCGCTAGCAGCACTTTTTTGAATTAACATGACTATTGCCACTAAAATCCCTACCAAAACTAACACATCAACAATCATTACAACAATATATATAGTCCTGCTTTTTTGGGAAAGAACATAGGAATAATCATCCAAAAGGGTAGTATTTTTGTAATCCATCAAAATGGAATCTGAAGTTTTCTTTACAGTCTTACTATCTACCGCTGCATAAACAACGGTGTCGATAGGGTATTTTTTTAAGTCTTCTAGTGTATATATTGAATAAGTATCCCCCTCTAACAATTCCCCATTATCTTGCTCGATAGTATATGTCAAGTACCATTTTTGATAGCCATCCAAACAAAATTGCCCAGTTATCGTAGCTTCTTTCTTATAATCGGGATTTGTCTCAGCCCTTTCTATCATATTTTGGTAGTATTGATAATCTTCCTCAATTTTTCTAATCTGCCCATTATTAGCTAAATTACAAACTATCATGACAAAAAGCACAAAACCAGCTAATATTGCAAACATCGAAAGGACAGAGATCCAGCTTCCTTTTGCTGAAGATATATAGTGTGGATGCCCAAAAAACATAATCACTCTGGGGCCTCTATGAAAACCTCCACCAGCAGGACCGTGGCTACCGCCACCTCTATCGTGACTACCACCACTTCCGCCGAAGCTTCCTCCATGACTACCCCCTATTCCTCTATGACTTCCTGATGGCATAATTTTCCTCCTTTTTGTTAAACTTTAGATAATTATGCCATACAAGAATTTTTTAAGCAAGCAAAATCTTATATAAATTCCCCAAATAAAAAACCCCATCAAAAACTTGATAAGGTCCTTTAAAATTATTTATTATTCAGCTTTTTTGTCGTCGTCTTTTGATTTGTCTTTGTCTAATTTTGGCGCAGCTGGTTTGGCTTTATTCTTTGTAGGTTTTGCAAAGAAGAATATTGCAAGTCCCAACACAATCAAAGCAGCCACAATCAATATTGTCCCCCAAACAGTAGTAGAACTGGTTGTCTTAGCTTTTGGACTATCTACAGCCACTGTTTTTGTAGCAGTAGCAGACTTATTTCCAGCAGCATCAATTGCTTGGAAGGTAAATACATATTCACCAGCCTTAGAAGCATCCACCTCGATAATGTTTGTTCCTTCTGCCTTGGTATACTCTACTTCTGTACCATCTTTCTTTACAGTTACGCTGAATTCATCCGAATTAGTAATGTCGATTTCATCTTTTGATACTCCAATCTTAGACAAGTCTATTGTGATCTTTGCGCCATCTTTTGCTATAGTTGGAGCAGTAGTAGCAGTATCAAGAGTAGATGTATCAATCACTGGAGCGACCGTATCACCAATGTGGATGATGTATGAAGCAGAGGTTTTTGTATTACCTGCTTTGTCAGATACTGAATATTTTACAGTAATTTTTCCTTGTTTGTTTACGGTAATGTGAAGAGGATTGTTTTCTCTATTAGCAGCGATTTCATCAAAGTTACCAGTAGTCACCTCGATAGCACCAATAGCAGTAGATTCAACCTTTGAGTATGTGAAGTACTGTTTTACATAATTACCAACTTCTACAGAAATGCCTGTAACGTCAGCTTTGTTAATTTGACCTTCTGTAGCATTACTCTCTACTACTTCTAGAGCATCTTCAGTTGTAGAAGAACACTTCTCATATTTGGTATTCTTAGTTACATAATCGCCAACAGCCACCAATGCATCTACATATTGCTTATATGTGATAGTATTTGTGCTTGAAGAATTTTCAAATGACCAAGTAATTTTCATAGTAGTTGGATCAACGCCTACACCTTCGTCAATTAAACTATCAAACCATGGAAGATCGAATACAGCTTTACTAGAAATGTCATTCCAATCAAAGTGTGAATCACCAAAGTTCTCGTTGTCTATAGTAAGTTCTGGAGCTTTACTATCGGAAGTGGTGAATGATACAGGATTTGACCCAACACTTGTGATATATTTAATAACAGTATTATCCCCATCCTGCTCTTCTATAGCTTTAATAGCCCATGCTCTAATGCTTACATCACCTTGCTTTGCAACAAGTTGACCATAGGTTGCATTAGCTACATCTTTGATAGCACCATTTCCTTTTACGTAGATAAGCACATACGTTCCTTCAGCCAAGTCGTTGTCTACACAAAATTGGTTCAAATCCGCTTCTTCAGTATCACCACTATAATCTTTATCAACAAAGAAAATATGACTCTTTTCTAGCGAAGCAGCTGATGATGTGCTAGCACTATCTGAAAGGTGAATTTTACTCAAAAGATCGATAGTTTCACCATATTCAGTAGCGCTAATCTGATCCACAAACACACTATAACCTGAAGTGATACCCACCTCAAAACTCTCTGCATAAACAGTAAAGTTGTTGCTAGCATCTACTGCCACATATGTTACTGTGTATATGTCTGCTTTTGCAGGGGTATATGTTCTGCTTTTAATTTCAGCCTTAGCCGTTGTAGTAGATGTCTCATAAATAGTATCTACTACTTCGCCCTTACTGTTGGTTACGTAAGCAGTAACAGATACTTCACCTTCGTTATCAGTCGCTACCACGTCAGTTAGAGTTATTACACCATCTTGTCTAGTTGTAGTTTTAGACTCTATCTCTGGAGCTGCACTATCACTTGATATAGACTCCAATGTAACAGTACGACTCTCTTCTACTGGAGATTCGCCATTTTGATAACGATAATCATCCCACACAGCAAATTTGATTGTTACGTTGTCACTTGTAGCCCCTGTGGTATCAATCACATATTTCCCACTAGAATTTTTGTTGAGTACTTGAGCAGTTCCATCACCAAAAGCGTATGAAACTTGGATAGTAGGATTTGAATCAACTGTAACACCATCAAGTGAATCAGTTACAGATGGAGAACCAAAACTAATTTCATTACCTACTCGTACGCTAGAAGGCAACTCTGGAGGAGTAATAGTAACTGTAGGAGCAGTAACAACACTTTCCACTTCTTGTACTACAAAAGTGTATGATTCTGTCTTACTAGTGTTGTCCCCATCGACAATATTACCCTCAGCATCTTTAAATGTAGCTGTATAATTTATTTTAAACTTATACTCACCACTATTATTGGTCCATTTAGTAAAGTCAATAGTGTAAGTAGCCTCTTCATTTGCTTTTATCTCTTCACTTTCAATCGGTACTGCATCAGAGTCTGCATTGTTTAAATCTTCGATTGTTCTAGATAACTCTAACTTTGAGTAGCTAGATAATTTTCCATCAGAAAGAGCAAGCAATGCAGGAAGTTTGATTGTCATTGTATCAGTAGTAGTTCTCTTAAACATTTTTGTAGGAATGCGACTCTTTTCGTCTACTAGCTCGTCTACATCAATATTTTCCACATCATCTGTACTATATTCATCAGTGACATAAAGTTTGATAGTTTCACTAGCCGAATAGTTTACTTGTGCTCGTCCTAAACTGATAGAAACTTCATTACCAGCAAAATCAACAGTTTTGTAGTCAAATGTATAAGTACCTGCATCCCTTGGCATAAAACTAAAGTCTGTGACTACCTCTTTTGCTTTTGTATTTACATTAGTGATAGTAATTTCTGTATATGTGTGATCTACAGTTTCCCCAGCCTGATTTACTACAGTTGGTTTTGGAAGAGTAGTCTCCTTACCTACTTTTAAATTTAATCCAGAAAGAGACATACTACCAGTTGAATAAGATAGTTTTGCTTCATCTCTCTTCTCTGCCACAGTAAAGTTTTGTTTTACAGGGATTAGTTTATATACTGTGTCATCTTCACCTGTCACGCTTCCCTCATAACTGATTGTGTATGATCCCACAGCCTCTTTGTCTGTAGCACTGATTTCATAGTAAAAATAGTCGGCATCTTCTTCACCATTCTTACCTCTTGTGAGCTCTAAGTTATTCCCCTTACCGTCACGAAGTTTGATATTTTCTGCAGTAAGAGAGCCTATCTCATCGCCCTCAAAAGTAGCAGTAGGAATGCCTATTTTTACTGTTTCGCCCAAAACAGCAACACTTGGCAACACATACTTTGTATTTGCATCTATGACTACATTAGCCCTGTATGCATCAGTAATAGTAATGTCAAAACTCTTTGATGTGGTAACACCATTATCATTGGTAATAGAATAAGTAACGACATAGCTACCAGCTGACACTATACTAGCATCGAGATAACTCTCCCCACCAGAAGTAAACACAGCATCACTTAATATAGTACCATTAGATTTTTTTACAATTGGAGTGATATTTTGCTCTGACTTAGGTAATTTATATCCCTTTTTAGAGCTAACCTCTACAGCCTCCGCTGTAGTGTATTTTGCTTTGTAACCAGTAAAGCTTAGTGTAGATCCTTGAGTAGGCGCCTTTACATCCGTTACGACATTTTGAGTGCTAGCGTCAACTACACCAGCATGAAAAGTTTTACTCATAAGAGCAGGAGCAACAAAAGTTAGAGGCGTTGCTACTGCTAGAGCCCACGACACAACTTTTTTCTTGCTGAATAATTTTGTTTTCATTTAAAAGTCTCCTTGTGTTCTTTGTAAATTAGTAACAGTATGAGTTTATAACATAATAAGAGTTTTGTCAACAAATTAAAACATAATTTTTAAAAAACATTTAGCCAAATTTGACTTATTACATACTTAGTTTGAGAGCTAAATTTTCATTTATACTATCACTATTTCACTATTTATAGCGAAAAATGTAAAAATAGTGCTATTAATATTCTTGACAAAACTAAAAAACATGTTATACTCAAAAAAAACAGTGCTAATTTGGAGGCTAGAATGGATGAAGTTTATTCCCAGCATATAAACAACAAAGCAAAATATTCCCCCACAAAACTCAGCTTTAAGCAAGCAGTAATTTATCGACAATCAGAATTTCCTAGAGAAAGAGTTTATCAAATATTCAGTCCAAATAAAGCGCTAAATTATACAAATCACGAGCAAGCCTTTAGAATAGATGGAATAGTCCAAAAAGAAAATCTAATGATATCTAATCTCCCTATAGAAGAACGCGCAAAAATGCAAAAATACAACATTTATTGCACAAAACCCCAATATATGACTATGATGGATGCCCCCAAATTTGTGTTTGATGTATATCACTTCAACTATATAAAAGACACAAAGCGCGACGGCCAAAAAGTATTTAGCAAAACATTTTACTATATGGTTGCCCCCACACTATATGAAAGCGAAGAAGCGACGCTCCCTGTGTTATACCGGCTAGGAATATCTAGAGATCTCACGGAAGAAAGTCATTTTTCTTTTTCACTTTATGCGGTGGCGGGAGGATATGAAGATGGATTTTACTTTTTGGGGCGTCTTGATAATGACATATCACAAAAAACCCACTGCAAAAAAGAAAAAAAGTGTAAATCCGCCATCGAAGGTGCCCCTGTGTGCCCCAATATATCTAGCGTACACAAAGTACCTTTCCCTCACTTTCATCGTCCCAAACTAAATGATGAAGATGTACCCACAGAGGCTCGTGATTTACGAGAATATTCTGAACCATTTTACTTAGAAGAACTTTGTGGAGCCGACTTCGATAAGTGTCTCACTGCTTTTTTAAATTCTTTTAACATATCCCCCACAATATATCTAGCAGAGACAAATTGCAAAGTAGTGGAAGTGATAAAATTTACCAAAGCACATCACCTACTCGACCAAATCAAAACATATAGCGCAAGTGAAATGGAAAAAAGTTTTTATCATACCTCTTCACAAACACGTAACCCTATCCAGTTTTCTGCGCACGATTTTTTAAAATATTCCTATTGTGTAGATTTTGGGCAAAAGAAAGTGTATACACCGATAAAAGAACAAAAATGTGGCACGCCCTACCTAAGAATATGATTGCGTAAAATAAAGTAATTTACTTTTTGAATTAAATATGATATAATTAACTCCGAATTACCTAAAAGGAAAAAATAAATGCAAAAATATGAAGTGGATATATCAAAATTAGATTCATTGAATGTATACCAACTCCGCGAAGTTGGTTTTAAGATTGGAGTAAAAAATCCGACTACTATGACTACTGCGCAATTAAAGGAAGAAATTATAAAAATTACGCTTGGGAACACCCAACCATATACCAAGAAAAAATCTGGCAGACCTCGCAAAAAAGAGTTAATTCCGGACAATAAGTGGAACCGTCTCATAGGCTTTGAAAATACATTTGAGCAACTCTTCCCATCTATTTATGCAAACAAAAATTTTGCCCAAAGCTCCGAGGCTACTCAATATCAAACACTCAAATCCACTGTATGGAATGGCTATGTATATAGTTTTGATAGTAACTTATATTTTTTCCCCAATAACAAAAACTGGTCTGATGTAAAATATGCACTTATAAACCCTGATTTACCGTTATTTTATCAGCTACATAGTGGTGATTACATAACATGTAAAATAGACTTTTTACAAACACCTTGTGTTGTAAACGAAATCTTAGATATAATTCCACCATTAAACAATTCTACTAAAAATGCCACTTTAAACTATATACTACCCCAACTAGAATTTGTGCCTAAAATGTGCCCCATAAAACTAGGGAATCGTATTTGCATCCACGGACTAAGCTTTTCTGGACAAACTTATCTATGCAATAGTTTTGCCAAAAATTTTGACAAACAAGCAACAGTAATTTACTTCTCAATTGCCAAAAAACCTGAGGAACGCATAACGCTAGAAAATGCTGAATACTTTTTTTCGTCATTTGATGTGGATGAACAAAGTGTTGCATTTTACTTTCATATCCTTTGTGAACGAGTAAAACGCCTCAGCGCTCTTGGACATAATGTGATATTTATAATAGATGATTTAAATACTTTGTTTAAAAATACATATATTCATTCTACACGCAATCACTTACAATCAGCGGAAAATGTTTATAATCAGATTTCTCAACAAATCAAACATCTCTTAGCCGGAAGTGGGGTATTTGATATGGGCTCAATTACCCTATTTGTGGCATACAACGATGATGAGCGTGACACTTTACTCAAAGAATTACTATCTAATGTAAACAAAATGTGCAACACTCACATAGCACTAGATCGAAATGCATTTATGCATGGAGAATCCAACTTTTTAGTCGAAAACGATACTTATACCGAAAGTGTACGAAATGTATAAGCAAAAAAGATGCTATTACTTAGCATCTTTTTTCTCAGCTTTTTGTTTCTCTAAAACAAGTACTTGCTTACCATCATAGTATCCGCATTTTTGACAAACACGGTGAGCAAGCTTAGGCTCATGACAACGTGGACATTCCGCTATAGCTGGTGCGCTAATTTTCCAATGCGCAGCGCGAGAATGTTTCCTTGCTTTAGAGGTCCTAGATTTAGGAACTGCCATTTCTGTCGACCTCCAAAAAATATTTATGTAAACTTATTTACAAATCTATTATATCTTATTTTGAGCAAATTGTCAATAAATACTCAATAAAAATTTTATGATTTGTCAAACGATTTATTTGGCAAATGAAAAATATTATGATATAATTAGAAAAAAGTTTTGTGAGGTAGATATGAAATTTTGTGCGATCGTATGTGAATTTAACCCATTTCACAATGGTCATAAATACTTAATTAAAAAGAGTCTTGAAATGAGTGGCTGTGATGCTATATTATGCATTATGGGAGGGGATTTTTCTCAGCGTGGCGAACCTACAATTTGTGATAAAAATGTGCGAGCACAGATGGCGATAAGTGGTGGAGCTAGCGCAGTAGTACAAATTCCCTCTTACCTTGCCTCATGCAACTCAGAAATATTTGCCCAAACAGCTATAAAAATAGCTACTAGTTTTAAAAATGTGACACATATTGCTTTTGGTAGTGAATGTGGAGATATTCGTTCTCTTACTGAGCTGGCCACTTTTTTAAACAAAGAACCAGAATTTTACAAAGCAAGAATAAAACGAAATCTTCAAGATGGTTTTTCCTTAGGTAGAGCCAAAACGCACGCATTAAAAGAATGTATTGAAGAAAAGCTTGTAAAATTTACACATCCTGATGTGGTCAATACTCTACTAGATTCACCTAACAATGTGCTAGGTGTAGAATATCTACGAGCACTCCACGCTAGCAAACGAAACGATATCATCCCCATCACAGTAAAACGAATTGATGAATTGAGCACATCTGTAGAAAAAGAGTTGATAAATTTCAACATATCCAGTGCGTCAGCTATCCGAGATTCAGTTTATCGCAGTAAACGAATCAACAATATAAAGAAGTTTATGCCTAGTGGCACGTACGCTCAATTTGCAAAATCTGTAAAAACTGTGGGTATCCCCAACCTTGAGACATGGAGCAACCTTGCCTTGTATCGTTTCCGCACAGCCTCCCCACTTGATCTAGCACTAAACTATGATGTTGTAGAAGGAATTGAACACAAACTAATTAACTCCGCTCGTGAAAATATCAATTACGAAGGTTTTATCGAGGCATGTTCATCTCGTAGATTTACTCGTTCTAGGATACAACGCATTACTGTTTGTAGTCTATTAAATTTGCGTAGTGAATATGTAAAGCACATTTATGAAATAGATAAACTTCCCTACATCAAGTTACTTGCTTGCAAAAATGATGAAAACTTGCTCGCTTCATTGAGTGAATGTAACACAACTCTAATTACCCGCAAGCAAGATGCTCTAGTAGCGGAAAAAGACCCTTATGCAAAAATACTAATGTTTGCTGAGGACAAAGCCACTCAAACCTATTCGCTACTCATCGACATTACTAAAGACCAGCAAAAAGAACTGTTTGTAAGTGATGCTTATCAAAAAACTGTATTTGTAAAATAAAAATAGGCTTTCGCCTATTTTTATTATTATTTACCTAATACTCGGTCTTTAACATTTTGTGCTCCTTCCCCAATTTTTTCAACTACTGTTTTTGTAGCTCTTCCAAAATTACGCGCAGCTGTTCCTAATATTGATTTCGCTGTATTTCGATATCCATTTTCATCAACATATGCTTTTATACCAGCTATATTATTTTTCACATCCTCAGAATAATTATGAATTCCTGTATTCAAATATCCAGGTAGCTTAGCCAACTTTTGTCTGAGCTTAAAAACTTTATCAGCCAATTTATATTCAATAGTGTCAGGTACATTAATCTTAGATTGTAAAGCTGTTTTGTCTAATACTATTGGTTCAGCATCCATAACTTCTTTCATTAACTTCATATAATCTGGTATAGAATCACTTATCTTTACTCTACCCTCCATAATCTCTATTACAGACTTTGCAGCTTCAATACTTCCTCCCTTCTCTAAAAATAAGTCGTACGGCTTAGAAAATAGTTCATCCAATACTTTTACATCTGCTTGATCAAGTCTATCTTCCAACTCTTTAGGTAGTCTCTTCCCCTCTGGTGATATCTCATCTAAACCAGACGCCCTACTAACTTCAAGTAATTTATCACGACTTCCTTTAAAGAGTCCTTCACAAGCAATCATACTCATCCCAATTTCAAATAGATTGTGCATCTCTAAATATTCACAAAATGCATCATGAATAATTTTTTCTTTCTCTGGAATATCACCCGTTTGAAAATCAGGATTACTCAGCACAATCTCTTCAAACTGTTTGGGGTTATAATTATAACTTTGCTTTACCATCCATCTTAAGTTTTCCATACGTTCTTCTTGGTTAGTTTTATCCGCAAATTTAGCATCGGATTTGGGAATCACTCCTGTTTTTATTTCACTTTCCCGCTTTCCGTCTGGACCGATTATTTCAGACTTAACTTGACCAAATCTCACCATTTGCCCCACACAAAAAGAATCTCTGCTAATAGGCCAAGTACCAATTGTTCTGGTGTAATATCCTTCTTTATCTTTTATCAATGTCAATACTCTAGCATAACTTTTGCCATCGCGTTCAAACATGTCGAGTATCATACTATTTTCAGCTTCATCAAATTTCTGATAATCCATTTTTGGCTCTCCTTTTCTTTTTTGAGATATCCTCAATATTTATTGTAACACAAAAAGCTAAAAATTGTCAAACTAATAAGGTTAAAATATAAAAAAATCCCACTAAGGGGATTTTCTTAACGTTTACTAAATTGCACTGCACGACGAGCTTTGCGTAAACCATACTTTTTACGCTCTTTGCTACGAGGGTCACGAGTAAGTAGCCCAGCAGTCTTAAGCACTGGTTTAAACTCCTCATTTACCTTGAGCAATGCTCTAGCAATACCGTGTCTAATCGCGCCAGCTTGACCACCAAGGCCACCACCGTTTACTGTAACGAAAACATCGTATTTATCTAATGTGTTGGTCACAACTAGTGGTTGACGAACGATTTGCTTGAGCGTAGCTAGACCAAAATACTCTTCAATATCTTTTTTGTTGATAGTAATATTACCCTTACCAGCAATAATTCTTACTCTGGCAATAGCTGATTTACGTCTACCAGTACCGTTTGTATAAGGGTTCACAATCTTTTTAACTGCCATAATTATTTGCCTCCTTTAATTGGGTAAGGTTTTGGATTTTGTGCTTGATGCTCGTGCTCAGGGCCTTTGTATACTCTGAGTTTCTTAAGCATTCTCTTTCCCAAAGCGTTCTTTGGCATCATACCTTTTACAGTGTGTTGCACCAAAAAGTCACTCTTTTCCTTGAGTAATTTTGAAAAAGCGATTTCTCTATCACCACCTGGATACATTGTGTGATATTTGTAAAATTCTTTGTTTGCTTTGTTACCAGTGAGAGCTACTTTATCTGAGTTGATTACGATTACATAATCCCCCATGTCTGCATGTGGAGTGTATGTAGGTTTGTGCTTACCACGAAGAATAGCAGCTACTTGACTACACAATCTTCCCAAAGGCACATCTGTAGCATCAACAACCAACCATTTTGCAGGCTCAGCGCTAGCATTTGGCATATAAGTTTTCATAATGAGTTTCCTCCAAAATATTTTATAAATTAAAAAAATCAGATCTACTAAGCCAATAATGAGGGGCTAATTCACTAATTTCTTATAGACTGATTGATAGTATATCATAAAAATAAATAAAAAGCAAGAGTTAAAATAAAAGTTTATAGATTTTTTAATTTAGCAATATAATCTCGTTTGTTCTCAGTATTAAACATAGCGCTACCTACCACAGCAATATCAGCACCTGCCTTTTTGACCAGTGTGATAGTATTCTCATTTATGCCACCATCGACTTCGATTAGATAGTGATATCCTTTCTCTTTGCGAATGCTATCTAGATAGCTAATTTTAGGTAAAACTACCGGCATGAATGCTTGACCACTCTTTCCTGGTACTACACTCATCACGAGTACCATATCCACACTAGATAAAATATCTACTATAGCATCTACTTTTGTAGCAGGATTGATTACAACACCAGCTTTTACTACATGTGAGTGGATATACTCGATAACCTCTCGTAGAGCGTCAAGTGAGGAAAAGGCCTCTACATGAACTGAGATACTACTAGCCCCAGCGGCAATATATTCATCAATTACAGCCATAGGATTTTCCACCATCAAATGCACATCAAAAAAAGCAGCGATATTTTTCATTTTTGCTAGATTAATCGGTTTAAAATTGCATTTTTCTACAAATACTCCATCCATAACATCACAATGTATCCAATCGGCGCCACTATTTAGCAAATTCTCCACATAGATATTTAGCTCTGATAAAGCGCATGGGTCAGTACTAGGAGCAATTAAAATTTTATTCAAATTTCCCCTCCTCTTTTGCTTGTTCCACAAGCTTTAGATATCTTTCGTACCGAGGAGCCGAAAGTGTGCCGTCCTTTACCTTTTGTTTTACAATGCAATCTTCTAGCTTTTCATTTATGTGGTTACAATTTTTGTACTTACACTTCTTGGCATATGGTTTAAACTCAAGGTAACAATCTAACACATCTTCTGGACTAAATTCAATATCTAGGGCATTAAATCCTGGAGTATCCGCAATCAATCCGCTATTTTCGAGCATAAAAATCTCACTATGGCGAGTAGTATTTTTCCCTCGACCAGCTTTACTGAGTTCTCCCACAGCCATATTACCATGAAGCAAACAATTTAGTATGCTAGTTTTTCCCACTGCAGATTGCCCTGTAAGGATGGATAATTTCCCCGAAAGAATAGGATTTAGAATAGTCTGAGTCATGCGCTCATCGAGAGCTGAAATCATCTCCACATCACAAATTGGCTTATATTGTTTGACAATCTCATCTACAAATACTCCCGAACACAAATCAAGTTTGTTTATCACTACCACCGGAGTAATCTTACTGAGTAAAAACTTAATAAGTAACTTATCAATTAGCAAAAAATCCGGCTTGGGCATGGGCGCCACTACTATCAACGCTTGCTCCACATTAGCTAGAGGTGGACGCACCAGCTTATTTTTACGTGGCAACAATTTTTCTATTACCAACTGTTTTTCATCAATATCTACAAAGTCCCCTACTAATAGCTTGTCCTCTTTTAATTTCCCTCTTCCCTTTAGGGTATAAACTTTTTCATCTTGTGTTTTCACTACAAAATCGCCTGCTACGGCTTTTAAAATCTGTGCTCTAATTTTATTTTCCTCCTTAACTTAAATTAGATGGATTTACCTCTATAAAAACTTTCACGTCTGTATCACCCGATTTATCCACTAAACTAAATAAATAATCCGTAATAAGTTTTTCCTCTTTTAGCTTATATCGACATATGATTTGATATCGAAATTTTCGCTCTATTCGCTTTACTGGAGCGGACATTGCCTTGCAATATAAAAACTCATCTTCATGCTCCGTCTTAAACTCAGCAATACTTTCATAAAATTGCCTAGTTATTTGCACCGCTTTTTCTTCATCGACTGATGTTATCAAAATTCGCACCAACTTACTAAATGGCGGGAACTGAGCCACTTCTCGCAAATTTTTCTCCCTATCAAAAAAACCAAGATAGTCATAATTACTCACATATCTATATACATAATGATTGGGCGTGTATGTCTGCAAAATCACTTTGCCTTCTAAGCTCGATCGACCTGCCCTACCTGCCACTTGAGTAATGAGTTGAAAAGTTCGCTCAGTCGCCTTGTAATCACTTACATGCAAACTAACATCCGCATCGACTATCCCCACAAGGGTTACCGCTGGAAAATCATGACCTTTGGCTATCATCTGAGTCCCCACCAAAATGCATGGTTTTGTATTAGCGAATTTATCCAAGAGATTCACTAAATCGCCTCTATTTTTGGTAGTGTCAAAGTCCATTCGAAGAATAGTTACTTCGGGTAAAAACGAATGTAATTCCTCCACAACTTTCTGCGTACCTGATGCCCCTAAACGAATATAGCTACTACCACACTTAGGACACTCCTTAAATGCCTTATATCTATTGGAACAATAGTGGCATTTGAGTAAATTGTCTTCCTTGTGATAAACGAGCGAAACATCGCAGTCTTCACACTTGGGCACATAGCCACATTCTCTACAAATTAGATAGCTACTAAATCCGCGTCTATTAAGGAACAACATGGCTTGATTTTTTTCATCAACCACGCGTTTTAATTCTTCTTTTAGCCTTTCACTAAAGAGGCCAGTGTTGCCCATCAACATTTCATCACACATATTGACTATCTCAATGTGTGGCATAGGTTTGTTATTCACCCGATTAGGTAGTCTATGCTCTGTTATATCCCCATTTTCAGCCAGATTAAATGTACTAAGTGCGGGTGTAGCACTACCAAATATAACTGGGCAATGATTGTATTCCCCCCTAAATTTAGCCACAATGTGAGTGATAAATCGCGGATTTGAGTCTGCCTGATAACTTGGGTCATGTTCTTCATCTAGTATAATTACTCCAACATCGCTAACAGGCGCAAATATCGCGCTACGAGCCCCAATGACAATCTTTGCCTGTCCAAAGCGAATTCGCTTCCATTCATCAAAACGCTCTCCATTACTTAGCCCACTATGAAGTATGGCTACCGTGTCACCAAATCTCGCCCTAAATATGGACAAAACCTGCGGAGTAAGCGAAATCTCTGGCACCAGTAAAATAGCACTTTTCCCTTTACTCACCACCTCAGCAATGATATGCATATACACTTCAGTTTTGCCCGAACCTGTCACCCCAAAAAGGAGATGCATTCCTTCTTTGCTTGATAATATATCTGCCACAACTTTTTGCTGATCGGCAGTCAATTCTACTAGATTATCTTGACGAGCGCTCACTGATGGTGAGCGCAATTTTTCTTGCTCTACTACATCGACAACGCCCATATCTACTAGTTTTTTTACACAAGACGAACCAAACTGTTTGTTTAGCATAGCAACATCATACTGTTTGTCTTTTTCTAGATAATCCACCAAAGCACAAAACTTGATTGCGTTTTTTCTGGATGAAGCTATCAATCCTTGTTTATCAAATTTATCATTTACAGATAGCAATTTGATAGTAAGAGAATGAACTGAACCATTACGAAGTTGAGCAGGCACAAAAAGACGAATGCAATCGATATTTCGCAAATGAAAATATGATTTCATTTTTTCATTTAATACCAAAAACTCGGGCAACAAAACGGAAAACTCCTCTCTAGCTTGCCCGAGTGATTTTAGTTTCTCTGTTGGTATGTCACTACTGTCTTTTAGTCGCAATATATATCCATCTAGTATCCGCCCGCCAAAGGGAACCACTACCCTCTGTCCAACCTTGCTATCAGGTCTTGCGACATAGTCAAAAACCTTGTCTGTATTGATGCTAGGTATATCGACTATCACTTCTGCTATCATATCTATCCTTAGTTATTAAATTTACCAGCTACAACTTTACCCTTATACACCTCTTCAGCAGCCTGTGCTACAACTTTTGGCTCCTTTTCTAGTGGTTCCCCCATGAGATATTGATTATTTAAATCTTTAGCTCGTTTACTAATAAGACATGTAAGTAAAAACTTATTTCCTACTATTCTACGCAGCTCATCGATTGGTGGATCCATCATCACATATTTTCTTTCTTCCATTTTTTTACCTCGCTTATTTTTATTTGATGAGTTTTTTTACAATTTCTGCCACAAGTTTTGGGTTAGCCTTTCCACTAGTTGCCTTCATTGCTTGCCCTACAAAGAATGCCATTATTTTTTCATTTCCATCACGATACTCTTGGACGGCCTTTGGGTTAGTCTCAATTATATTAGCCAACACTTTCTCTAGCGCACCAGAGTCATTCATCTGCTTGAGGCCTAGAGAATCTACTAGTTGCACAGGATCGCCCCCATTCTCCCAAAGCTCGTCAAAAATCTTTCTTGCTCCTGCTTGATTTATCTCTCCAGTCTTGTATAGCTTGAGCATAGTAGCCAATGCCTTGGGCTCTAGTGGAATTGTGCGCTCCTCCACATCGAGCGTGTTCAACTTTTTAAAGACCTCAGCAGTTATCCAGTTACACACAAACTTAGGTTCGTTAAATTCTTTTAACACTCCCTCAAAAAAGTCAGCATAGTCTCGTTGTGCAGTCAAAAGATCAGCATCACTTTCGGTTAGTCCCAACTGGAGATATTCCGTCTTTCTTTGCTCAGCCAAGCGAGGAAGCTCGCGCTTGATACTAGCAATATACTCCTCACTCACGCTGATTGGAACGATGTCTGGATCTGGGAAATATCGATAATCTTGACTATCTTCTTTAGACCTCATCGCATATGATATTCCGCGCTCATCATCCCATCTACGAGTCTCTTGAAATATTTTGCCCCCTTTCTCTAGCTCCTCAATTTGTCGAGATGATTCATACTCTATCGCTCGATGCACAGCACGGAAAGAATTTAGGTTTTTTAGTTCCACACGAGTGCCTAGCGGTTTGCCCTTTTGATGCACAGAAACATTTACATCACACTTTATGCTTCCTTCTTGCATCTTACAATCACTCACCCCAGCATACAACAGGGTGGTTCGCAATTTCTCTAGAAAAGCCACTGCCTCGTCAGCACTATTCATATCAGGTTCACTTACCATCTCAATCAGTGGCACTCCACCACGATTGTAATCAACTAGCGTCTCGCCTTTAGTGTGGATAAGCTTGGCTGCATCTTCCTCGAGGTGAATATGATTTAGCCTGATATACTTTTTGCCACCATCGATATCAATCTCTACTCCTCCACCGATGCAAAGTGGATATTCAGCCTGAGAAATCTGATACGCCTTAGCTAGATCTGGGTAAAAGTAATTCTTCCTTTCAAACACGGAATAATTACTTATCTTACACCCTACAGCTAGCCCCATGAGTATTGCTTTTTTTACTGCCTCGCTGTTTACTATTGGCAAAGCCCCTGGAAGAGCAATACAAATCGGACAGCAATTCGTATTTACTGGTGCACCAAATTCATTTTTACATCCACAAAAACACTTGGTAGCCGTGTTTAATTCGCTATGGACCTCAAGTCCTATTACTGTTTCATATTCCATTACTTTTCCCCCTTTGTGTTATGTTTTTCAAAGGCGGCAGCGACCTGATAAATTTTCGCCTCTTCAAAATGAGCTCCTATTATCTGCATTCCCACTGGAAGCCCCTGTTTATCTACTCCGCATGGTATAGATAAGCTAGGCACTCCCGCAATATTGATTGGCACGGTAAATACATCGGATAAGTACATTGCTACAGGATCATTTGACTTTTCTCCCAGCTTAAATGCAGTGGTCGAAGTGGTTGGGCTAAGTAATACATCACAATGCTTAAATGCCTCGATAAACTCGTGCTTTATCACCTTTTGCACTCGTTTTGCCTTACGATAAAACGCATCGTAATACCCACTACTAAGTACATAGTTACCTAGCATAATTCTTCGTTTTACTTCCTTACCAAAACCTTGTGTACGAGATTTAAAGTACAAATCTATGATATCATCGTATTTATCAGCTCGCACACCGTAGCGTATCCCATCAAAACGCGCTAAGTTACTAGCTGCCTCAGCTGAAGACAATACATAATACACTGCTAACGCAGCATCAATGCTTGGTAAGTCCACATCCACAATTTGGGCTCCATTAGCCTGATACCAAGCAATTGCATCGTCAAGTTTGGAGCGCACTTCGCCATCTAGCTTATCTGAGAAAAATTGCTTAGCTACGCCGATTTTAATACCCTTGACCCCTTTATTGATATTTGCTAGATAGTTAGGTACTGCTACATTTGCCGATGTCATATCCATCTCATCTTTACCAGCAATCACGCTTAAAATACGGGCATTATCCTCCACTGTGCGAGTAACTGGTCCTACTTGGTCTAATGAACTTGCAAATGCCACCACACCATATCTCGATACTCTACCATATGTGGGTTTTAGTCCTACTACGCCACAAAAACTTGCAGGCTCTCTTACTGATCCACCAGTCTCCGTTCCCAGACTTGCAAAACATTGCTTGCTAGCCACAGAACACACACTTCCGCCACTACTTCCACCAGGGACTCTTGTCTTGTCAATAGGATTTTTTACCGGCCCAAAAGCAGAATTTTCATTGCTACTACCCATAGCAAATTCATCCATATTAGCTTTGCCTATTACCACTACTCCAGCATCTAAGAGTTTCTTTACACAAGTCGCTGTATATATGGATGTGTAATTTGACAAAAACTTACTTGCACAGGTTGTCTTTGTGCCAAGTATATTGATATTATCCTTTATTACCATAGGCACGCCCGCAAGCTCGCCAACTTTTTCCCCTTTAGCTCGTTTACTATCTATTATTTTAGCTTGCTCTAATGCTGTATCAAAACAAGTGGATATCAAAGCATTTAGGTCTTTTGTTTCTTCTATTCGCTTTTGACAAAGTTTTACCAATTCTACTGAAGTCACTTCTTTGTTATTGAGTTTTGTCAAAATCTCACTCATACTCAAATCCAATAATTCCATATCTTAGTCCTCCAACACCGTAAGAGGAACTACAAAAGCTCCATCTTCACTCTCTGGCGCATTTGCTACTATTTTTTCTACCTCGAGGCTTGTCCTAACGCTGTCCTTTCTAAGGTCTGTATCAGCATTGATTGTACTCTCTAGCAAATCGACACCACTTACATCCACTTTGTTTATAGCATCCACTTGCCTAAGTATTGCCTCAAACTCACTTAAAAATTGTTTACTTTCTTCTTCGGTAAACTCTAGTCTTGATAGTTTGGCTAATTTCTTTACCTCGTCTATTGTTACACTCATTACTTTCCCCTTTTGTCTATAATGACACTTATAACACTTTTTTGTGGTTATGTCAATTGTTTATCATAGATAAAAATTCTTGTTCACTTTTTATAGGTATACCTAATTGTTTCGCTTTTTCTAATTTACTGCCAGCATTTTCCCCCACTAGCACAAAAGTTGTCTGTTTACTTACGCTACTGCTTACTCTTCCACCATTATCCTCTATTATCTTGGTAGCTTCAGCTCTACCCAAGGTCGGCAATGTCCCCGTAAGGACTATAGTTTGACCACTAAGGATAGAAGAAGATGCGCTAGTATATCGGATATTCACCCCAGCAGAAAGCAAATTTTTGATGATCTCTTGATTTTGGGGATTAGCAAAATACTCCACTATTCCACTAGCCACAATCTCTCCGATATCTCGAATGCTACTGAGTTTTTCTTCATTCGTTTGCATCAATTCATCTAATGAACCAAATTCCTTAGCTAAGTCTTTGGCGGTTTTTATCCCCACATTATTTATACCCAAAGCGTAGATAAAATTGGGAAAATCGATATTTTTACTCTTCTCAATGGAGGTAAGTAGGTTTTCTATTTTTTTATCTTTAAAGCTTGGTAAATTGGTTAATTTTTCTCTAGAAATATGGAAGATATCATCCACATTGCGAAGACCTAGTTCATCATAAAATAAATCTACAGTTTTGTCCCTAATCCCCTCAATATTGAAAGCGTCTCGTGAGCAAAAATACACAATTTTCTCTTTCAACTGGTCTGGACAAGTTTCATTAGGACAAAACAAATTTGGTCCAACCTCAACTAACTCAGTACCACAACAAGGACAAATACTTATTTTTTCGATAGAGCTTGAGTCTTTTGTTTCTTGTGCTAGCCCCAATATTTCGGGAATTACCTCATTACTCCTACGCAAAAATACAAGACTGTTTTTCTTTACCTTTTTACGCAAAATATCATCATAATTATTGAGCGTCGCCCGAGCAATCGTTGCCCCCGCAATCTCCACTGGCTCCAGTATGGCTAGTGGTGTTACCTTACCCGTTCTCCCAACCTGCCAAATTACATCGAGAATGGTAGTAGTCACCTCAAGCGCCTCAAACTTATAGGCAATTGCCCACTTGGGGAAACGAATAGTGTTACCGAGCTCTTTTCTCGTCTTCATCTCGTTGATTTTTATTACCATTCCATCAATAAGTATATCGAGTGTAGTGCGCCTTTTGTCAATTTCTGTTATCTTTTCCTCAATCTCGGCTTGTGTCGAGCAAACTTCAAAAAAATCTCCTACCAAAAACCTGTTTGCCTTTAAAAACTCTTGCAATTCTATCTGAGTATCAAATATTTTTCCCTCGATAACAGGAATTCCATAAGCAAAAAAATCCAAATTCCTGCTAGCAGTAACTTTAGGATCAAGATTTCGGATTGCCCCAGCCACAGCATTGCGCGCGTTTTTTAACGGCCCATCCGAAGTCTGGTTGTACTTTTCTAATTCACTAAGAAGCATTATTCCTTCACCTTCTACCACCATATGCCCTTTGTACTCAATACTAAGTGGCACACTCCGGATTGTGCGGACTTGCGCCGTGACATCTTCACCTATCAATCCATTTCCTCGTGTTGCGGCCTTGATTAGATATCCATTTTCATAAGTAAGAGCAAGACGAAGTCCATCAAACTTATATTCAAGTGTAAAAGTAGAAGCAGGAAAATCTGCCTTTACTTTCTCTAGCCACGCCCCAAGCTCAGCAAAACTCTGAGCTTTATCTAGACTAAAAAGTTGCGTTTCGTGCCTGCTTTTTTCAAATTTTTCACTTACCATGTCCCCCACTCGCTGAGTAGGACTATCAGGCAAAATATAACCTGTTTCTTTCTCCAAATCTACTAGCTTGTAGTATAGTTTGTCATAATCTTTATCCGAAATTATCGGAGAATCTAACACATGATAGTAGTAGTTATACTTATTTAGGTCCGCTACTAGTTTCTCTATTTTTTGCTTAACTTCGTCTTGCATTTTACCTCACTTTTTTAATTGCGCTTTAATATTTGTAGTGGCGCATAATCTAGACTAAGAGTTTTACATCCCATCGTGCCAAAATCTATTGTTACGACCCTAGTGCTATTTAAATTACTATCGTCTATTATTACCCCCACCCCAAACTTTGGGTGTGCCACCTGCACGCCTTTAGTATATAGCGATACATCTTTCTTTTGATTTTCCACTCGCTTATTAAGGACTCCTTGTACACTAGCACTAATCGAGCCAGTTACTTTGACTTTGGGTTCTGATAGTGGTTTTGCGTAAGCAATCACATCTTCCTTAGGCTCTTCAAAGCCCATTTCTTTGAGGAATCTACTTTGCTCCTGTCGTTTTATCTCATTATATACAAATCGTTTACGACTACGAGTAAGATAGAGCTTTTCCCTAGCTCGAGTGACAGCGACATAAGCAAGCCTTCGCTCTTCTTCTATATCACTTGGTCGCTCTCCTCCGTGGCGATTTATAGGGAAAATCCCCTCTTCCATAGCCACTACAAACACAGTCTTAAACTCTAGACCTTTTACCGCGTGTACCGTACTGATAAGTACATAATCATCATCTTCTCCGACAGAATCAATATCACTCATAAGCGTAATAGAGCTAAGATAGTCATTTAGGCTACTATTTGGATTTTCCTTTACAAAATCTTTTACAGAGTTAATAAACTCACCGATATTTTGGAGTTTGTTTGCTTCTTCCTCATTAGTTAGGTCAAAAGCCGTACTAAATCCAGCTCGCTCTACTATGTAACTAGCTAATTCATCTAACGGTAATTCAGTTGATTTCTGTTTTAATTCTAGATATAACTCTCTAAAGCCCTCAAGCTTTTTACACACTGCATTAGTAAAACCAAAATTATTGCAATTTAATATAATATCTATCACATTCCCACGCCCAGCCATATCCTTTACTATCTCTATCGTGCTATCACCTATTCCTCGCTTGGGGTAATTGAGAATGCGCAACAAACTATCGTTGTCTTTGGGGTTTACAAGGGCTCGAAGATAACCTACTACTCCTTTAATTTCGGCACGCTCAAAGAATCTAAATCCCCCCAGCATTTTGTACGGCAGATTGTAGTTGAGCATATATTCTTCAAAGAGTCGTGATGGAGCATTCAGTCTCATAAGAACAGCAAAATCACTATATTTTGCTCCCTTATCCACAAGGTCTTTTATGGTACGCACCACAAAGTCAGCCTCTTCTCTATCGCCATCTCCGACAAAGTAAGTCACACTCTTCCCTTCTTCATTCTCAGTCCATAGAGTCTTCTTTAGTCTCTGAGTGTTGTTATCTATTATTTTATTAGCCACCTCTAGTATCTTCTTAGTTGAGCGGTAGTTTTGCTCCAACTTAAACACTTGAGCGTTTGCAAAATCACGCTTAAAGTTGATGATATTACCAATATTTGCTCCTCTCCAACCATAAATACACTGATCCTCATCACCCACAACTAGAATATTTCCCCACTTGCCTGCTAGTAAGCGCACAATATCATACTGGATGGAGTTTGTATCTTGAAATTCATCTACATGAATGTAGTGAAATTTGTTTTGGTAATACTCTCGTAAATCTGCATTTTGCGAAAGTAGTTTGTATGTAAAAACTAGCAAATCATCAAAGTCTAGCGCATTGCTATTTTTGAGCATCTCTTGATATAGATTAAATGCCTTGAGTACAATTTCCGAATTAAACTTATTCACTAGACTTGAGCAATATTCTTCTATTGTAACAATGCTGTTTTTAGCATTACTGATATGAAAATCAATGCTTCGCTTTTTATCTTCAGAATCTATCTGCAGAGCCTTGAATACCTCTTTTAGTACATGATTGCGCTCTGCATCAGCATATATGGTAAAGTTTGTATTAAAGCCCTCAATTCTGTCGATATGACGACGCAAAATCATCACACAAAGGCGGTGAAAAGTAGAAACCCAAACTCTATCCCCACTAGGCACGAGTTTACTTACTCGCTCTCGCATCTCATTGGCTGCTTTATTAGTAAAAGTGATTGCTAAGATGCTTTCTGGATCTACTCCTAAGTCGAGTATTAAATGAGCTATGCGATGAGTCAGCAAACGAGTTTTTCCACTACCAGCTCCCGCAGTAACAAGCACAGCTCCTTCACTAGCAAGTACGGGTAACTTTTGTTCTTCATTCAAATTTTGTACGATATCCATAATGCATTTTCCCCTTTGTCTGCTTTTATCCTATTATACCAAAAAAAGGGATTTTTTGCAACATAAAAAGGAAAATTTTATTTAACAATGTCCAATTTGTTTTTCTCGCTCAAAACGCAAACGCATGGTGTTGTATTTGTCAGTTAGTTTTATTATATAGTTTTGCTTTCCCAAAGAATCTAGTTTATCATATTGTTTGTGGTCGATAAGTTGTCCTATCGGATTAAGTAAAAACTCTCCACTACTAAGAATGGAACAAACCTTTTTATATAATTTTTCATCTTCGACATTTTCGCTATCAAAATAGATTTCATGCATCAATCGCTTGGCATATAATTTCTTTATTCTCTCCCCATCTTCGTGTGCATTATTTATCGACACTTCTCGTTCTTGTCGAATACTATCCCAAAATCCAGAAACTAGCCTTTTCTTTGCTTTTTTAGCATATTTTTTTATACTTATAGTTTGATCTGTCATCTTATCCTCCTTAACTTTACGCTTACATTTTACCAAGCAAAAAAGCTTTTTGCCCCCCTTCGACAGACAAAGTTCTTTTTCCCTAAAAAAATTTATATTTGACAACTTTTTTACATAGCCATATTAAGTAAAAAAATTTTTTTATAAAGTTGACAACCGTAAATTTTGTATGATAAAATAAAGTTATGTTTAAAAAATTAAGAAGAAATATCAAAGATAAAAACAACGCCCACAACATGCATGAGTTGGGGCCAGAGAAAAGTCGTGGATATAATAGCTTTGGAAGAGGGGCTATCTATAGCTCATTATTTGGTATTGTAGGAGTGGGTCTTATAATAGTGGCTTTTTCAATTCATACTGAGCTTACCATACGCAATTTTATCCCCTTAATTTTACTTTATTTAGGAGCAGTCTGCATTCCGCTTAGTGAATTGTTTGTCCCTATACACAAGCTTCACATGCAAGCAATTGTTGCTAAAAACAAGTGGTTTTACATTGGTGTAATTTGCTATGGAGTTTTCCTTATTAGCCTCGTTCTCACCCTAATTATATTATTAGTAAAATAAATATTAATCATTTACAAATAATTAATAAAAAGGCTTGTATAAGCCTTTTTTGTTGACAGCGTCACCGCTGGGAGCAGGTGTACTCCATCCGCCGAACGCGCGGCGTTCGATCCGAGTAGCTTCGTCCCCAAATTATAGAACTACAACTAGCTATTTTTGTTTGGTATGTAATTTTCTTTTTTGTTTAAATCTAGATTGAGGGGATTTCACCTCTTTTATGCTGGATTTCAATTTTTTTTCTTCAAGCTTGACTTCCTTTTTATCATGACGCTCTTCAATTTTTATTTCTTTTAGTTCCTGTTTCATCTCAAGTCTTTCTGACATCTTTTGATCGCGACGAATTTTAAAACGAATATTAGTTTCGTTTTCACGCCCTAAAATCAAGCGCTCGATATTCTTTCTATGCGCAAACCATGTGATGACAAATATCGCAAACGTTAGCAGCGTAACAGTAAGGTTGGGCTCTGGTAACATCAAGTTTTGCGCCACAACACCTACAGTAATAACTAGTAGCGACGCCACGGAAGTCACTTTAAATATCCACACAACTATAAATGCTACAATAAACACCACCAGCATAACAAGGGGCATCGACACTACAAACATGCCAAGAGCTGTAGAAATTCCCTTTCCCCCTTTAAACTTATTGATTATCGGGAAAATATGCCCAATCACAGCAGATAATCCACAAGCATATAACCCAATCAGACTGTCAGGATAACCCCCAGCCCCACCAAAAACGAGATATCCTGTAAGTGAAGTCAACACACCTTTTAGAGCATCTAGCGTAAGAGTAAGATAACCGAGTTTTGCCCCCATATTTCTAAACATGTTGGCAGCCCCCAGATTACCCGAAGCCTTTTTAGATAAATCAACATGCTTGGCACTTGCGAGTATCTTACCAAAATTTATACACCCTACAAAATAACTTAACAAACAGAGTAATGAAATTAATAAATAATCCATACGAAATTCCTCTTTATCTATTCTTTATTTGATGATTTTTTACGTATAAAAATCTTTATGGGAGTGCCTTCAAAATTTTTTGCCTTTCGTAAACAATTCTCTAAATATCTAAGATAGCTAAAATGAACTAAATCTGGGTTATTTACAAAAATAGCAAAACTAGGAGGACAAACGTCAACTTGAGTTATGTAATTTATCTTTAGTCGTTTTCCATTGTGTGTGGGAGGAGCCTGAGTGCTGAGAGCATCTTGAATCACCTCATTGAGTAGTCCTGTTGTAATGCGTGTGCAAGCATTTTTATATACATACTCAACCTTCTCCATAATCTTTCCAAAACGCGTACCATCAAGTGTAGATACATATTCCACCACAAAATAGTCCATAAACTTTAGACTTTCGTTTAATATTGCACGAAACCTATTGACTGTTTTGCTGTCTTTTTCCACTAAATCCCACTTGTTATATACGATTACACTAGGTTTACCCTGCTCATGCACATATCCAAGCACTCTTACATCCTGCTCTGTTATTTCTCCACTAGCATCCAATACATACACCACCACATCAGCTCGTCTTATCGCCCCGAGACTACGCATCACACTAAAACCCTCAATAGACTCATAGTCCACTTTATTCTTTCTTCTAATGCCCGCAGTATCGATAATGTTGTACTCTTTACCATTATATTTTAAGGGGATATCTATAGCATCTCGTGTCGTACCAGCCACATCGCTCACCACCACTCTATCTTCACCTAGAAGCCGATTGGCTATGCTACTTTTCCCTGCATTAGGTCGCCCAACTAAAGCTATATTTAGTTTGTTATCTTGTGTGGTAGCAGATACTTTTTTTGTAAACTTACTCACCACCGCATCCAACACATCTCCTACCCCGGTGCCATGAGCTGAGCTTAATGGCATAGGTTCACCCAATCCTAGTGCGTAAAAATCACTTAGTAACAATGGGTCGATATTGTCCATTTTATTTACTGCGAGAATTATTGGTTTTTTTGACTTACGCAAAATGTTTGCTACATAGATGTCATTGGGATTTATTCCATCTCTACCATCTACCATCATCACCACTACATCAGCCACTTCAATAGCAATATCTGCCTGCATAGCAATGTATTGTTGCCACTCATCTTCCTTAGTAGGCATAATTCCACCAGTATCGATGAGAGTGAAAGCATTTCCCGCCCATTCAGTATCGGCATAAATTCTGTCTCGAGTGACCCCAGGAGTGTTTTCTACTATACTTATACGCTTACCCACAACTCTATTGAAAAAACTAGATTTTCCCACATTGGGTCGCCCTATAATAGCGACAATCGGTTTACTCATTCCGTTCCCCTTTTATTATTTATCTAAAATCATACCATAAAATGCTGAATATATCAACAATTTTTAATCAATATAATTGTAAATTCTGTATAATTTCGGGATATCGACAAAATATTATATAAAATTTAATTTTACCCATGACAGCCAGAACAATTCGAGCACGAACCACACTTCCGTTTTCTAAAAACCGAACGAAGCAGTATCAAAATAGTAATTAAAACACCCCCTCCAAAACTTATGGTCCAAACAAAAGTACCTACGCCCCCCATCATCACACACTTAGTACAAGAATGAATAAAGAAGCTCACTATATATGCCCAAATAAATTGCCATACGACTAAAAATAAAGCAAACCTTGTGCTAGTAGCCTCTCTGGTTTGAGCTATACTACTAATACACGGGGTGTATAACATAAAAAATGTAAGGAAAGTTAGCGCTGAAAGTATATCAAAATTGACTATTCCCCCACTTAAACTATAAGCTAAATTTTCTCCCTTTACCCCATTTAACATAGCCATTCCTAGTAAAGCTAGTTCCTTTGCCGGCAAACCTAGTATCAATGCACATACTTCTCCCCAATCGAGCCCCAACGGACTAAATAGCGGAGCAATTATTTTGGAAAACATACATAATATGCTATCTTCAGTAATAGTGGGCAAGTATTCTCCTCTAAACGAAAAGTGTATTCCTAGCCAAATAACCATAGCAAAAATAAGCAGTACATTCCCAATTTTTGTCAAAAACTTAATTACGCTCCTAGCCACACTTCTCCCCACTTGCCTCAATTGTGGAAATTGTAAGCTCCCATACTCCCAAACATCAAAACTACCTTTAGGAGTGGCTAATATAGAGGCACTAAAGCCACCTATAAGTATAGATAATAAATACAATCCAATTATCACCAAAAATGCGTAATTCTTAAAAAACACCCCCACAACCAAAGCTAACACGGGTAACTTTGCACTACACGGCACATACGGGAGCATCATTATAGTTTTTTTGCGATAAGTTTCATTCTTTATTGTACTAGTAAGAGGTATGGATGTAGTATTACATCCTGCCCCCATCAGCAATGGGAATATACTTCTACCTGAAATTTTTAACCTATAACAAACTGGCGTACACACCCACACCAATCGCGAAATCAGGCCACTTTGTTCGATTAATTCTACAAAAGTAAAAAGCAAAGCAATCTGTGGCAAAAAACCTAATACACTCCCCAATCCTGAGCAAACTACTTCACCTATAAAACTAACTATCCATTCAGGAGCATCAAGAACCTTTAGCCAATTATCAATACCTTCTGTGCAATACTCAAAAAACAATTCAATAATCGACTTTAGCCAATTACCTATTGGGCCAAATATTGTCCACCCCCCCAATCCGAGTAACGGTGTAAATAGTAAAAACAACGCATATGTTGGAATAATTCTAATTTTCTTTTGGATGGATAATGTGGCACAATTTGAAATAATCTGCCTAACTCTAGTCAATCGACTTTTATATATTATATCCAAATTATTTTTCTGTTTTTCAAAATCACAAACGCTGTTATATGTGCTTACTATACTTGTTGAGTTTTTTATTAACTCCACTAACTCTTTGGGTAGATAACTATCGTCATAGTTTATTTTTTTACAATCTACACACTCAGCTATTTTGATAGCAAGATTAACTTTATTTTTTTCATCATTTATTACTACTGGACAGGCTATACTTTGCCTAAATTTGTCTAAGTCTATCTCTACTCCGCTTTTACGGGCTTTTTTAAAAAAATTTAGTACTACTATGACTTTGTATCCCAATTCTTTGAGAGCTAAAGTCTGCCTCAATCCTCGTTCAATATCTAAGTAACTTATCACATTTATGACTACACAATCTGGATTAGCTAATAAATAATCTACACTGACTTTTTCTTCGTCAGAATATGGAAATAGTCCATACATCCCTGGTAAATCGACTATTTCCACATACTCTTTATCTAGCTTAACTAAAGCTTTGTTTTCTTTAACGGTTACTCCACTCCAATTACCTACATGAGCATTTTTTTTAGTAAGCAAATTAAATATGGTAGATTTTCCGACATTTGGTAATCCGACAAGTAGCCATCTATTCATACCCCACCTCTATAAGGTTTGCCTCAAATGTAGATATACATAACACCACTCCCATTATAAAAATAAGCATACCCTTTCCCCTATGGGATAATACTTTTATTTTTTCACTGGGAACAAAGCCCAAATCATATAACCTGCGCCTTAGTTTAAATTCGCAATCCACTTTTTGAATTATTCCATTTTTATTAAGAGGTAAATCTTGCAATTTCACGCTTTATTTTATGAGTGATTTAGATTTTTTATTACTTGTGAGCTAATACTTTGCCTGTTTGAGGATCAATAACACATACTCTATCTTCCCCTGATTCATATAGCAACCTCACATACCAAAATCGGAGATTAGAATGGAGCGGAGAAGCGATAACTTTGCAGTACAATTCTCCGCCCTCTTTAGAAACTTTCACATCTAGAAACTGGGTATAAAAAATTTTTATAGCCTCCCGATAATCAATCTCAAAACTATCTGACAAATTTTCTAAGTTGATAGTTTGACTTTCCCCATTAAAACTGAGCTTTATGTTAATCTTAGCTTTTTTATCTGTACTTATCCCCAAATCACAAGCATATGTGTTTTGATAAGGACTTTTTTGTAATTCGATACAATACTCTTTTCCATCAATAAATGCTGTACAATTGGAATCAAGAATTTTATTTGTTAATGGTGTCACACATATTAGAGTATAATCTACGAGATTTCCCACTTGTCCATCCTGAATGTATGGGTCTTCTCTTTTCCCCGAACTAACACATACATCCACTACTTCATTTGCCCCATTCCAATATACAAAGCAAACTTCTGTGATATTTTCCCTATTTTCAAGACCTGCGCAACCACCTAATAACAAAACAATAATTAGTGAAAAAATCAGATAATCTTTCATATTTAAAGATATGTCGATATCAACAAATATATAACAAAAAATAGCTTGCTAACCGCAAACTATTCATCTATCATTTTCATACGCCTAGCATACTTTCCGCCTAAGTGTTCAGTATTTAAAAATGAAATCACCATTTTATTAGCTGTCACCACTCCTGTACTGCGCCCGGCAAGAACTAGCACATTAGCATCGTTATGCAGACGACAAAGTTTGGCTGTATTAATGTCTTTACAGAGGGCGGCTCTAATATGAGGATTACGATTAGCACAAATGCTCATGCCAACACCTGATCCGCAAATCAGTATGCCACGGTTGTTTTCATCCTCCGCCACTTTTGCTACCAACTTTTTTGCATACACTGGGAAATCATCCTCATTATCCTCAGTGTATGCACCTAAATCATCAAATTTTATGCCCAATTTTTTTAAGTGGGCCACCACTTTAGTCTTTAAGTCAAATCCACCATGATCACAAGCTATGTATAACATTTTTCCACCTCACTTACTTTCTTTTAGCTTTTGCTACTCTTAATAATATTCTCAAAATCAACCTTATCAACTCAAGTATTGATAAGATGTAGTTAATAATGTGTTCTGTTAGATATGTACGATATACTTTTTTCACTGTAGCCAATTCTGCTTCATTCACCATTCCAAATCCCGATAACATCATCGCTGCATCTTTACTAGCAGCACTTTCTGACTTTATTATCAAATGCTGTGCAATAATTGAGCATACAAAAAACCCAATTGCCACTACACAAGAAATAATAAAAGCAATGCCCACAGCGTTTTCTATAAGAAAATCAAAAAGCAAACCTAATAACATAATAGGAATAAATGTCACCGCACAAGTCAGTCCGAAAACCTCAAATTTCCTACGAGCTTTAAACACTTTATCCCCCTCAATATCTTGCTTTGCCACAGCGACTTGCTGAGCAGCTAGTGCCATGGCTGTAAGAGAAGATTTGTTTACAATATTACCACGTAAGTAAATTGTTTTTTTCCGAGGGGAATAACTATTTCCACTCCCTCCAAAGGTTCTCCAAAACCCACATTGCTTTACCGCTACCTCACTAAGCCCGAGTTTATTTAGTAGCTCCTCAGCAACTTGTTGTCCAGTTAGCCCAGCTACATTGTGTTTTCTATTTAGTGAAAGATAACGAATAACTAAAATCCACTTCCAAATACTAGCTACCACTCCCACTATAGCTATTAACCCTCCAAGAAGCCATAACGCAATTGTCAAAATCTCTGTTTCCATTACTTACCTCCTTATGTGTATTTTTTTCTGCTAAACTCATCTTTATAAGCATCTTGAGCTATCAATAATTGGAAAATCACATCAATTAAAAATCCTAAAATACCAACTAAAGCTGCATAAAATAGAAAAACTCTTTCCGACACAATATGCTTGTAAATATTTTGAATTTTCGTCTCATCTGTACTATCTACATACCCACCATTTCCTAGCAAAATAGTAGCCTCTTTCAAAAACTGTTTTTCCAGTCCAATATAAGCCAATCTTCCTACTAGAGCAATCAAAAAAAATCCGCTAGCAATTCCACACATAATCATCCCAAGGATATTCCACTCAGCCAAAATACCTACTAAAAGTATGGGAATAAAAAGCCAAGCACAAAACATTGCTATAAAATTTAAAAACTTTAAAAAGCCAAATTTAAATGCATGTTCCATACCAAATTTTGCCATAGCAACACTACGTGCTGCGAGTGCTATAGCAGGGATAGTTTTTTCCTGTAATCTTTGGCAAATAATAGTCCTTTTACTAATTAGATACTTATCTTTTTTTCCCTGCCTTACTTGCACATTATTTATGTTATTGCTTGCCAAAAGTTGTTTTATCAAATCTTCGCCAGAGATTTCTTTTGAATTTAATGCAGCCATATCTTCTAAAAAATAGTCAGACAATTTTCTATCCCAAATTGGCACAATTATGGCAGAACTTACTAAGACAATTCCTAGTATTACTAATACTATAATCACTTCCAATGTCATAATTACACTCTCCCAACGGTTATAGTATAAACAAAATTGTCGACATTGTCAAACAAATTAATTTATATTTTTACAAAACAAAAAGCGCAAATTGCGCCATCTGTTATGTAATCTTTTTGAATATTTGCCAAACGCTAAGTTCTGCTACATCGTTTGTTGCTACTAGCTCAATTTCTGCTAGCACAATATTGTCTTTACTCACAATCACTTTCCCCACTTTATCGCCAGTCTTTATAGGGGCGCTTAAATTATCCATCAAGTAATCAACATTGTATTCTCTATTTTCATTTTTCATCTCTACTACGCAATAGTCAGTTTTAGGTTTTATCTCGAGAAGAGTCTTACCCCACCGAATATCTACTTTGCTAGATTTCTGACTGTCAACTATTTTTCTACTTACAAAAGAGTTAAATCCCCATTCAAACATGCGCTCTAGACTAGAAAATCTTGCTTCGCTATTATCTGCCCCCAGCACCACTCCAATTAACCTCATATCGCCCTTTTTTGCTGTTGCCCCCATGCAAAATTTAGCTTCGCTAGTTGAGCCCGTTTTTCCGCCATCGCAAAAGGCATAGCGTTTTAACAATTTGTTGGTGTTGGATATCTGAGTTATTCTATTATTAGGATGAACGAAATCTTCCATCCATACCTTACTGATTTCAAAGTATAGAGGATGAGTCACCACACAAGCTAACACTTTAGCCACATCAAAAGCACACGAAAACGCCTCAGCACTAGGCAGACCTGTACAATTGGTGTAGTGAGTATCTTCACACCCTAACTCAACTAATCTATCATTCATTATACTAACAAAACTCTCTTCGCTACCCGCAAGTTTTTCAGCCATCACAACACTTGCGTCATTAGCAGAAGCTATTGCTATGGCTCGAAGCAAATTTTCAACTTTATATTCTCCGCCACTTTCGATAAAGACTTGACTTCCTCCCATTGAAGCAGCGTTCTCACTTGCCACAACTTTTTCATCAAGGCTAATTCTACCCTCATCAAGCGCCTCAAGGCAAAGTAGCAATGTAGTTAGCTTAGTTACACTCGCAATAGGAAGATGTGACTTTGCATTATTTTCTAATAAAACTTCACCAGTCTCAAAGTCCATGAGTATTTGTGCCTTTCCTTCAAGCCCGAGGTTTTGCTCAGCTTTTACCGGTGCAAATCCATAAAATAGTGTGACACACATCACTAATGCCAACAACAAATATTTTTTCATAACAAACTCCTTTTGGAATTAGTTTGTGTAAGAATGGTTAAAATATTCAAGATTTTACCACTAATAGAGTAGATGACATTAAGGGAAGCATTATCATTTCCAAGACCATCAAAAATGCAACACACACTAATAAAAATATAATAAGTCTCTTGTGCATACACCAAAATTCTCTGCTAAACACACTCCCTCCATATAGATAAGATGTAAAACAGTGCCGGATGCACATTTCAAACCAAACTCCACCTAATATTAACAACAAAATATAGCAAGGCATAATAAGAAATAACACACTCAACACTCCCCAAACATTAAATAACAAAATGATGAGCGCAATCGTAACCCCAAGAGAAAATGCCTTATAAATTAGTAACACTATTCCAAAAGGAGCAAGCCATTTTTTTAAACATGATACAAAAATCAAAAGACCTATTATCGCCACATGAAATAGTCTAGAAAAAAATAACCTTATTATATTTAATTTGCCCAAAAGATAATTTTGATAGACATGTTCAGGGATTTTACTTACACTTATCTCTTTCATCGAAAAGCCAACTATCATACCACCAACAATTCCCAAAAGCAATAACAAAGCTATCACAGTGTACCACTTTTTATGATAACTTAGGTGCTCCTTTACTTCATAACGAATTACTTCAATATTTTTACGAAATAAATTACCTACACTCATATCAATAGTCTATTACATATAAAAAAAGAGTAGAACTCAATTCATATTTTGTAGGCTGAGTCGAAACTTACTCTTTTGATTGTATGCATACAACTTATTACTAAGATAATATATAAATTCTTTTGCTGTTGGGCACTTTGAAAAATCTTGAAAAGTAACTCCGCTAGGCAGACTTGTTGAATTTTTACTCTTTTTCCATGCTGTATCTATAGCCACCTTCATACATCGCGCCACACTAGCACTGCTTGTATCATAAAAGTTTGCCACCTTGGTATATAGATTTTTACTAAAAACGCTAGGCCTACACCTATTTAGCATTATTTCATTGGAACAATCTTTGATAAACTGAGTTCCATTTGTGCTACCATTAAAACCAATGTCAAGTAAACACCTAAAGATTTGATCCCCATAGTTAGATACCAAATTTTGAACAAAATCTTCATCACGCTGAGCTATATGCAATTTCTTTACAAAATTTGATATAACTACACTTAATTCGCCGCGTTTTACATAGTGATAGTTGTTTGGAAAATTTAACAAAAAATCAGGCTCAATATTCCCCACGACAATCACTAGAGGAATGCAAAAAGCTGATTCTTCCTTAAATAATGAAAGAAATTCCTTATTTTGCTGATAGTCACAAAACTCCAAAAACAACACATCTGGTCTAAAACTTACCACACTCCCAACGAGCTTGTAAAAATTGTCTTCTACTGTAAGATTTATTCCACCACTTTTACAAAGCTGCTGCAATTCCTCACAATTATCATTTTTATTAAAATGGTAGTAAAACCCAATAATTTTTTCCATTTGCTTTCTCCTTCGTAATTTGTGCAAGCCCTATTGTATCAAATTTTTTTTGGTTTGTAAATATATTTTTGTAAATTTTTGTAAAATATTAATTTAATTTACAAAAATAATTATTAAATCATATTATCTATATATGTTCCAAAGCCTTTTGTAGCATCATTTACAAATACATGTGTTACAGCTCCTATCAATTTGTCATCTTGTACAATTGGACTACCACTCATTCCCTGAACTATTCCCCCTGTCAACTCGATGAGTTTTTTGTCTATCACTCGGAAGACAAAGTTTTGTGGGGTTTGTGCACTATAATAGTTGGTTTTGATTATTTCTATTTCATAAGGACGAACAGTTACACCATCTATGCTGCTGTATATATTTGCTTTACCTGGATGAATGGTTGACTTACCGCCTAAGCTAATCGATTTTGCATTATCAAATTCAGTTTGGGACAAATCAAATTTCCCTGATATGCCATAATTGCCATTTGAGTAAACATCACCAAGAGGCTTATTAGTTTGTAAAATCATTCCTCGCAACTCTCCGGCACTACCTCTTGTCGCTTTTTTCACCCCCAATATCGCACACTTATACACGCTACCAGTCGCCACATCTAACATTGCATTTGTACCGGGCTCTACAATAGGGTGCCCCAGCGCACCAAACTCTCCATTAGCTTTCACAAAGGTGAGCGTACCTATTCCACTTACACTGTCTTTTGCCCAAATGCCCAATTTATACTTCTTACTGTATTTATCAATGGAAGGTTTGACTACCCTCTCGATAGTTTTTCCCTCTCTCACAAGCTTTAACAAAACCTCATCATTTTGACTTTGATTTAACTCTTTGATAAGTATATTGAGATTGCTTATCGTTTTTCCATTGATAGTTTTGAGGATATCACCACACTCCACTCCGCTTACCCCCGCACTGCTTTTGGCTACAACTAGCACACCATCGGATTGATAGCTAAAGCCTAATGTTTGTCCACCAAGATAAACTTTTTCATCATTATCTATGCTACTTAGTAGTGCGGCATTTGACAGTGCCACATCATCTAAAGAAATATTACATTCCTTTATCTCAAAACTGCCTACAGGAATAGACCAGCACAATATATCCACAACACCACAAATTAAAAATAATGTAAATAAAAAAATCCTTTTTATCTTCATAGTTTTCACCCAAACTAGTTTTAGTAAAATAGGATTTTCTATTCAATATAGCTAAAGTAAAAATTTGTAAATTAAGCCTCAAACTTTTTTATGACTTGTTTTGCTTTATCTTTAGTATCACATACTATCATCACCGTCTCAGGTCCAGTTAAACACCCCAATACTCCAACAAAATTGTTTTTATCTATAAGACCAGCGACAAATTCCGCTGTTCCATGTAATACTCGTAACACAATACTATGTTCAACAAGCGTCACTTTAGACACAAAGTTTTTTATTGCTTTGCAAAATTCCTCACCAAATTGTGGAATCCCTAAGTTTGTATAACAATACTCTTTTTGGGTATTCATTACTTTGAATAATCTCAATTCTTTTACATCTCTACTTATTGTAGCTTGAGTCACTTTTAAACCTGCTTTATCTAGCTCATCTAACAACTCTTCTTGAGTTTCTATAGCATTATTCTCCACGATCTGTAAAATTTTCTTTTGCCTTTGTGCTTTTGTCATTTCATACCTCATTTTTTCTTTAGTGTATCACAAAGCAACATTTCGCGCAATTTATTTTGTATAAGTTTACTTATTTTTTGAAAAAATGGAAAAAACTTTTCCTACAATAAGTACGATTTTTAGGGGATTATTTAGAGCATAAGTTTTGCCCACAGCTTTACCTACTATGCTAAGTGAGGCTATTATGGCATTTACAAATAGTGCCAAAACAAAACTGCTAACGCTTGAAAAGAGCTCTGTTAGTTGTAAAGTAATACTTACTCCACCCGCGCCACTTAAGATGCTGCAAATATCACCAATCACATCAGAGCAAATACTAGATGCCTTGTCCGCTTGTTTCACAATTCTTAAGCCCAACCTAGCCCCAAATACCCCCTTTTCGATATTCTCTAATAATGGCTTTACATTACAAGCGGTGACTGCTACTCCGACAATATCAGCTATTACGCTAATGATGATAAGCACGGCAATCAAAATAAGCGAAATAGCTAAATTTGTATGAGATAGGGTAAGTTGAGCCAATAGAGAGAAGGCTATTGAAAGTACTAACGATAACAAAAAGATTTGACATAACCACTTTTTGTTTGCACGGACTTTTTTACTTCCTAAAATCTTTACATATTTTTCTTCAAAATCACTTTGCACACATTATTATATTGCAAATCACTCTCAAATTATCAATCGTTTTGAAAATCTTTCTCTACAAGTTTATCTAATTCTTCTCTCAAAACAGTTACTTTCCCCTTTTTCTCGGCTAGCATAGTGTAGCATTTTTTTGTGATATCGGCGCCTTCTATAAAGAGTTTACTTACTTCATCAAGGCTCACTGTTCCACTCTCAAGCTTGGCTACAATTTCTTCTAATCTTTTTGTTAGTTGTTCAAATGTCATTTTTTTTCTCCTTTTGTTGTACTAAACAATCTATTACTCCATCACAAAGTTCTACTTTTATCTCTTCTCCATTTTCCACATCATCCATACTATGTATAATCTGGTTATTTTTTGTCGCTCGAGCCCATCCCATCTGCATTATCCGCACAGGATTTAGCTGCTCCAACTTTTGAGTAAGCAAAATTAAGTCATGTTCTTTTTGTGTCATCAGCTTATCCACCATACTAGCCAATTTATTTTCCAACATTCCTATTTCCATCTCAGATTGATTCACCGCTAGTGTAGTTGCATTGTTCATCCTAACAAGATATCGATTTAACACATCTGCTTGAGCAGTAAAATAGTTCTCATACGCTCGAATCATTCTCTCTTTATTGCTCTCTAGCCCCAATTTTAGACTAAATAAGTCACTTGCCACTATCTCAGCAGCAGCAGATGGAGTAGGCGCTCTGATATCTGATACAAAATCACATATTGTATAGTCCACCTCGTGTCCAACAGCGCTAATTACCACCTTCTTCGCCCTAAATATAGCATCAGCAATTATTTCACTATTAAACTGACTTAGGTCTTCATTAGATCCCCCACCGCGTGCTACTATTATTACATCCACATCAGTTTTGTCTAGCGCTTTTATTCCATTAGCTATTGTCTCATCAGCACCTTCTCCCTGAACTTTCGCGGGATAAAGCACAATATCAAGCATTGGATTTCGCCTATGAGTAATGTCAATTATGTCCTGAATTACTGCGCCTGTTTCGCTACTTACCACACCTATTCGCCTTATATTTGTTGGTAAAGGCTTCTTTCTATTTGGGTCAAAATACCCTTTTTCTTCTAGTTTTTCTTTTAACTTTAAAAAGAGCATATACAATTCGCCCTTTCCTATTGGCTCGATGTGGCTAACATTAAATGTAAACCGGCCACCTTTCACATAAAAATTAGGTGAGCCACGCACATTTATCATGTCCCCCTCTTTTATGTTAAAATCATTTGATTTTGCCCCAAATTTTACACAATTTAACACAGCCAAATCATCTTTTATACTAAAAAACACGTTGTTCCCAGACCATGATACTTCTCCCACCTCACCATAAAGTGTCACATCTATCAGCAAGTCTTCAGCAAGAAAAATATTGTGAACATACGTGTTAAATTGACTTACGCTTATTGGATTACTCATTTGATATTTCCTTATATATTTTGCTTAAAACACTATTTACAAAACTAAAACTTTTCTCTGACGAGTACTTCTTTACTATATCTATTGCTTCATTCATAACTACTTGCGCTGGAGTATCAGTGTACTTTAGCTCATATGTAGCTAGCTTTAGCGCAGCAATATCAGTAGAAAACACGCGTTCTATCCTGTAGTTTTGCAAGTTTCTTTCGATGATGGCGTTTATTTCGCTATTGTGCTCACTTACTCCCTTTAGTATTTTTGTTACAAATTCCAGGTCTTTTTCTCCCATCTTTTGGCCTTCATCAAGAATATTCACTATATCATTTTTGTCCCATCCAATGTCCCCAAAACTCTGTGAAAACAGCATCTTATAAGCAATCTCTCTTGCTTCTCTTCTACTCATTTATTTCTTTTTCCCCCCTGTTATCTTTTTGCCTGCCTTACTCGCTTTTTTCTATAGGAGCAAATTTTACTCCTAACACATGCACATTAATAGATTTTACAGGAATCTCGGTCATAGCGATAATGTTATTTTTGATATTCTCTTGCACCTTACAAGCCACTTCAGCTACGTTACAATTGTTATATACATTAATAAAGGCATCTACAATCACACCGTCTTTTGTATTGGTCACTTTTGCGCCCGAATCACCACCAAATAGCTTGCCAAACTTAGCCCCAGTATATGGAGCCACTCCGCTTATCTCTTTAGTAGCTAACGAAACTATAGACAGCAAGATTGACTTACTATAACTTAAACCACCTTTCCCACCTAAATTGACTTGATCTACTGCCATAACTCACTCCTAAACTTTTGTATCCTCATTATATCACAGCCCAACAAAAAAAACAACTATTCAACGGGAATTATTTTTATGTTGTCTATAGATTTGTTAGTTTGTTCCTGCACCACCTGAACAATTTGAGCCACTTGAGCATCGGTTAGGCTGTCAGCACTCACCATCACATTGACAAAATTATTCGACATAGACACAATCACATCAGAAAAGCCTTTCGCTTTGATATTACTCTCAAGATATAATTCACTCTCAACTAAGGCTGCAATATTACTCAAGGCATTTGTAGCGTTTGATTTGGCTTCACTGGTGCTACTAGCACTTTCAAGTATGGCTGAATAATATAGTTTTTCCTGATCTCGAGCTGAATCCCTATCTGACCTATAATTTGTAAAAAAGTTACCCGATACGACATTAGTACTAGTATTTACAACAGCTTCCGTTTGATTAATTGATAGGTTTATAAATCCTGTCAAAATTAGTAATCCCATCATCACACTCAAAACTATCACTTTTTTCTTATTGGCACTAATTTTCATTTTTTTACACTCCTTTATGCATTTTGCTTGGTAAATATCTCGACTTGACTGCTCTCCACCTTGAGCAGAGCCTGCACAGCCTTTAGTATATCTAGCTTTACTCTTATATTATCTGCCCCACTAGCAACAACCACTACGCCCTTTACACTCGGCATTATCTCATAAAGCACTAAAGGCTCTGTTTTCCCATTTACGCTGATAAGAATAGGCTCTTTACTAACTGTAGAGGTGCTGGAAGTATTATTACTACCATTACTCGTAGTGTTTTGAGTAGAGCTATTTTTTTCGTCATTTGAATATGCTACAACCCGCTCAATTTCACCATCTAGCGTAATCATACAATCCACGCTTCCCGCACCAGATATAGCAGACAACACTCCATTGAGCCTAGTTTCAAGATTAGTTAAATAGGTACTTGTACTAGAAAGTGCGTTTGTTTTTTCTTCCTTTTCTCCATTTGGTAAAAACCAAATTATCCCAACTACTACCGCACCTATTAAAATAGCATAAATTTCTATATGCTTTATCTTCTTAAGTTGCCCTAATATTTTGTTTAATGGTATTAAATTAGCCATAAACGACTATCCTCTCATCGCTAATATTTATTTGCTTTTTTACAAACTCCTTTATAGCTGTATAATAATTTATATGCTCGTCTGTTTTATTTATTACAAAATCGCTCAAATCGACAAAAATATAACTCACTTGTTTTGACTTTGAATCAAAATTTAAGCTAACTTTAGCCCCTTGATATTCACGAGTTAATTCACTTTGAAGCGCATCTTGTAAAAGCTGATATTCTTTAGCTTCGGTTTGGGATAAAAAATTTTCATCCAATTCATATTCCCACACATCACTAAAACTAAACTTATCATTTACTACCTTGATAATAGGTGATAAAATAACAAAAAGCAGAAATATCCCTAATATTGAGCGAACACTCACCCCAATTTTGCCCTCAGGCAAGATCAACTGCACCACCATGAGTAGTACTATAGCCCCTACAATACTGAGTAAATAACCTAACAATTTTCACCTCAAAATATGTTTGCTGTGCTGATAAGTATGCCAATATTGGCTATATACAAAAAGCTAACACCTGCTAAAATGGCTGTCAACATTCCCAAAACATTTGATACATCAGACAAAAATGAAGCAATCTCTCCACCTCCAATAGATTCTATGATTGAAGCTACAAATTTTAGACCAAGGCTAAGGATAATTACACTTATTAGTGGATATAACACTACACTAACGGCAAGAATAATCCCCGTGACTCCAATAGCATTTTTTATCAAAACTCCACTAGCCGCTACCAAACTAAAGCCATCATTTATATATCCCCCCAACACTGGTATATAACTTTTTAGAGCAAATCGAGTTGCCTTTATAGAAACACTATCAAAGCTCCCCGCCATTGCGCCTCCAATTGCAGCCGACCCTAAACACAAACTAAATAATGTCCCCGCGCTCCACTTAAAAACGCTGCTAAAAAGAGAATTAAACTTGGTCAGTTTGATATCAGAGACATGACTTAGTATGCAAAATACAAAAGCAAGAGAAAAAAGTGGTAATAAAAAATAAGTAAAAATCTGCATCACTACATTTGACATAACAGCAAACATTGGCTGAAAAACTGACACAGAACTACTTGCTCCTACACTAGCAAGTAAAGTTAACATTATAGGAAAAACAATATCCATTTGTTCCTTTATGCTAAATACTGCGTTGGTCACATTTTTTACTAAACTAAACACACTAGCCCCTATCAACACAACTACCATTCCATAGCACACAAACCCGACTAGTTTACCCACACTTTCTTCACCAACACGCGCTCTTATAGAAAGAATTAAACCACACAAAACAGCCACTATCACAATGCTTATCAATAATGGTACAATAGCGCTAAACTCGCTAAAAAACACCCTGATAATCAATTCTAAATATGAACCAATGTCTCCAGTTTCTCCATCCAGCACGCTCTGCACTTTTTCTAAAAAAGTACTACTTTTAAACATAGGACTATCAAGTTCACTTATTATTTCGTCTAAAGATGAAAAATCAATATTACTTAGCATCTCTTGAGTTGTTTCATCTAGGGTTATTACTGTATCATCGTTTTCAAAATCTGCCCATACTGGCTGACAACCAATAGCCGCAACTACTAAAAAAATAGCAAGCGACAAAACAATTTTGACTCTTTTTTTCATTGCATCACACTCACCAGCAAATTTATCAAGGCTTTTATTATAGGAATAGCCAATACAAAAATCATTAGTTTACCGGCAAGTAAAACTTTACTAGCTACACTACTACTACCACAATCTTGACACAAATTTGCGCCAAATTCCGTAAGATATGCCACTCCTATTATCTTTAGTAGCACCACAAATAGGTCACTATCAATTCCTGTAGAATCTAGTATGTAATCAAACAAATTGAATGATTCTTCTAGTAGATCTATTATGTAACTAAGTAGCAATATAGCCCCAGCTACCTCAACCATAATTGCAAGCTCAGGTTTATAATGCTTGACTACAATAAAACTTGTCACAATCACCAGCGCTAGCCCCACAATCTTTATCAAAACTATCACAGCTCTCTCCTAGTATAATCCAAAGAGGTTTTGTACACTACTAAACAACTCACTAATTAAATCTACCACAATAGTCAACACAACAATTAATCCCGCAAGCGTAGTTAGTGTAGCTATTTCATCTTTGCCTGCTTGCTTGAGCACCTGCGTAATAACTGCAATCACAATTCCTATGCCAGCAATTTTAAATACTACTTCTATCCCCATATCTCTCCTCAGATAACCATTATGCATAATCCTAATCCAACTAACACACCGAGTTTTGTAGCTAAATATCCTCTTTTTTGATTTTCTTGCTGTTTAGCAAGTAATGGCATAAGCGCAAACTTTGTCTGCTTTAAAAGTGCTAGTTCTGTGTGTTTATCTCCTCTACCAACGCTATCCAAAAAACTATTAGCCAATTTCCTTAATTCATCATTTTGTTCAACGTAATTTGGATTATAGTTTTGTAAAAACTTCTTAAAATCATTTCGTGATAAATTTTCCTGTTCTAATAAAACTTGTTTTACACTTTTTTGCTCAAAATTGATATTGTTTTCCATTCTATTAATTAGTGCTAAAAAGTCCTCAGCAAAATGTAGATTATTTCTCAACACAGCCGCCTTTTTTACACCTAAAAAACAAGATATTATAAATACACTCACCCCTAGCAACCCATTCATTTCCCCTCCCATAATAACTTTCCATCACCATTTAAAACGCCCTCTATTGTACCTACACCATTTCGCTTGGATAAAACTACAATTCTGTCAAATATTTGACTATTCATCACATTTTTGAGCAATGGTTTATCAAAAAGCTCATTCCATCCTAAGCTATGTACAGTTGCTATGACACTCACTCCACAACCTATGGCATATTCCAATGCTGCACAATCAGATTTGGTTATTATTTCATCAAGCATTATCACATCGGGAGCAAGTGTCCTTATCCCGTTGATAATTCCCCACTCTTTACTTACTCCACTATACACATCACAACACCCCACATCAAGATATGGTACGCCTTGTTGCATACAACATATCTCATCCCTCTCATCAATTATGAGGACATTGTTAGCCACACCTCTTTGACTAATCAACCTTGCTAAATCTCGTAAAAATGTGGTTTTTCCTCCCCCCGGAGGACTAACAACTAGAGTGCTATAAATTTGGTCACTATCTATCAAAAATGGTAAAGCATTTAATGAGCAATTTTTCACTTGATGTGGAAAACGAATATTGAGCGAACAAAATTCTTTTAAAGTAGTAATTTTTTCTCCCTCTGTCACAGCTCTTCCGCATATCCCTATCCTTATTCCATTTACGGTAACATAGCCCGCTTTTAATTTGTCATTATGAGCGTAGATACTACGCTCGCACGCATTAAAAACAATGTCTGCTATTTCCTTTAATTTGGGTATTAGGATATCTTCGTCATTTTGCGAAACACCACACTCACCCAAATACTTTTTCCCACCATAATCAATAATAGATGGTTTTTCCGCTCTCAAACGCAATTCATGCAAACTTTCAAATTTTAAAAACTCTAACGACCTGATAAATCGCTCTGGTAAAAAATCTAACTTCACTTTTGCCCCCTAGTACTCTATTCACCTACACTTACTTTTATGTTTTATATTTAAAATAGCTTTTCATTCTAGACAAATTAACAAAAAAAATGTATAATTAGTTTGAGGTGATAAAATGGAATTATTAGCTCCATGTGGAGATGAACAAAGTTTTTATGCAGCCATAGAAAATGGCGCTGATGCAATTTACTTAGGCCTTGGCGACTTTAATGCAAGGGCAAAATCAACGTTTTTTAACACACAAAACATTCGCGAATACACCCGCCTTGCTCACCTAAAAGGAGTAAAAGTTTACATCACAACAAACACCATATTACTTGATGACGAACTGCCTGCTTTTTTGAAACTAATTTCAGCATGTGTTGAAGCAAAAGTAGATGCCTTTATTATACAAGATTTGGCAGTAGCTGCTATAATAAAGGAAAACTTTTCCAATGTAGTTATGCACGCTAGTACGCAAATGGGTATTCACAATACTTGGGGAGCTATTATTGCTAAGAGCTTAGGTTTTACTCGAGTTGTGCTCTCTCGCGAAGTAAAACTTAGTGATATAAAAAATATCAAAAAAGCGACAGGACTCGAGATAGAATATTTTGTTCAAGGAGCGCTTTGTGTGGCTTTTAGCGGAAATTGTTACTTAAGTGCTACAGAACTTGATAAAAGCGGAAATCGAGGTAAATGCGCCCAACTATGTAGATTGCCCTATACTGCTACCCTTGATAATAAACTTGTCGGCTCTGGCTATCTTCTTTCTGCTAGAGATTTATGCTTGATAGATAACTTAAAAGAGCTTGAAGAAGCTGGTGTAGATAGTCTAAAGATTGAAGGAAGACTAAGACGTGCTGGATATGTTGCTCAATGTGTGCAAAGTTATAAAAAGGCCCTCCTTTCATTATCTCAAGGCAAACCATTTGACTCTACTCTAGAAAAACATGAGCTAGCAAAAGTTTTTTCTAGGGGCGAATATAACGAACGAGCTTATCTAGATTGTGGAGTACCGCAGAATGTGATAAATCCACTCGTGCAAAACCACTTAGGCATCAAAATTGGACATGTAATAAAAACAGCCCCGTTTAAAGACCTTACCAAAATCTGGCTCCGCTCATCTCATCCAATTCATGCTGGAGATGGTCTAAAGTTTTGGGATAACGGAGAAAAAGCAAGCCTTGGTGTGGGTAATGTGGAAAAAATATCGTCAAATGAATATGTGATTTACTCAAAAACAAAAGTCCTTCCAAACTACGAGGTTTATCTCACACTGGATAGTGAACATGAAAATAAAATGCTAACTAACCAGAAAAAACTTCCGATTGAAGCAAAAATTATTGCTAAAGTAGACGCTCCACTGGAGTTAACCCTAACTTGTGCTTGTAGCACTATCACTCGCTCAAGTAATTATATATGCCCTCAAGCAACATCAACCCCTACTTCAAAAGAGGAATTGATAAATCAAATCAACAAATTAAATGACACAGCATTTACTCTCAATGACATAGACGCAATTGTAGAAAATGTATTCATCCCAAAATCTATCATAAACCAATTACGTAGAGAGACCGTTCTTGCTCTTACTGAAGCAATTATTAATAATTATGAAAAACATATCACAGCAAAAATCAAAACGAGTGATATAAATCTACCATTAAACACTATGCCAAAACCAAAATTCAATATATACTACTTTGAAAAACTAGAAAATTTAAATTCCAATATAACAAAAGGTGACCTTTTGTGTTTGTGTCCTGCTATATACGATTATCAATATATTACTTCTATATTAGATAAAGCAAGAGCTTTTTCAGATAATCTTGGATTATGCTTGCCAATTCTTGCAAACGATACCGACTGCGAAAAAATAGAAAAAATCGTTTCAAAAATTGATGCAAATCTTACCTACATAGTCCAAAATATAGGCGAATTAGCGTTAGTAAAAAAATTAAAACTAAAATTTATCGCCGGTGAACACTTAAATATTGCAAACAGTTTTTCTACGGCTTTCTGGCTAAATAATGGTGCTCAACATATAATTTATAGCAAAGAGTTTGAAATTCCTAATCCCAATTATTATAAGCTATTACCTACAAACATAAACTTGATGACATTTGCTCATTGCCCGTACAAAACCCTATTTAAAAATGATTGTAAAAATTGTAAATACTCTCCCAACCTCAAACTCACTGCTCAAAATGGCCACGTTTATGACATAAAAAGATATCAAATTACTCAATGCTACTTCACTCTTTTCTCTAAAAGGAAAACAAAAATACCTTTCGATAGCTCTAATAATGTACTAGACTTACGATAATTTTTCTACTAGTGTATAAAAGTAGGTTTTGCGCATAGTTTTCTTGTGAAATTGGGAGATTTTAAAAAAATATTTAAAATTAATATCTCCATTTCACAAATATTTCACACACTAAACTTACAATAATGGCGTATTTCAATAACGAATGCACTGGCTGAATACAAAAAATTGCCTGTAAGCTAAGGATGATTTTTCATTAAACTATGCGCAAAATGTTCTGTTGAAATATAATCTTAAAAAATTTTGTTTCATTAATTCCCAAAAAACAAACATCTTCGATTGAAGATGTTTGTTTTTATTTCCTATCCTGTTAATTCCTCAAAAATCACAGAACCATCTAGCCATGACATGATATATCCCCCAAGCTTTTTTCGACTAATATTTTCAAAAGCAAGCACTATATCAACTGGCTTTACATTTTTAAAACTATTCACACTGTATAACTCACGCAAGCTTTGTTCCATTTTACGCTCCCCAATTAATTCACAAATACTATCAAACATCAATACACCTTTTACATAAGTAAGATAGACATACTCTGACTCTGTATTAAATTTGTGAATATTCCTATTCATACTACTATCAAAGTCTTCATAAACTTCCTTATAAACATCTACAAACAATAAATAAGACGACAATGCCGAGTTTATCACATCTTCAGTATTTTTCCCGTATATTGGATTTCTGTCATAAAATAGAGCTGTACTATACTCAGCTAATCCTTCATCAATCCAAGCATTTTCACACTCATTATTTCCCACAACCCCATACCACCATTGATGAGCAATCTCATGAACGATCACATTTACATATTCTTCCTCATTATCCACCATATCGCTGATATATACAAGTTGTGGATATTCCATTCCTCCTTGAAAGAAGTTTGCTTTTACAACATTTAACACAGAATATGGATATGCCCCAAATAATTGATTAAATGTATTTACCGCATCAATACACACCCCTAGATGTTTTTTTTCATTTGCATCATCATAATAAAAGTAATTTATTTGTGTTTCACCAAGATTAGCACTAATAGTATTAAATTTCTCACTAAATACACATGCAAAATCTCTAACAACTTTTGCTTTTATTTGGGTGGATGTAATATCTTTTGAAATACTTTCCCCCACCTTTTCACCAGTGTGAGCAAGTTTAAGCATGCTTGGATAATTTATTGTCACCCAATAATTTGCTACTTCACTAAAAAAAGGATCACCATTAGCACAATAACCATCAGTCATAAACTCCCCCGCCTCAAACACGCAAGCTATTGGATACCAATTCCCTAAGTTGAGTGTATTGTTTCCATATCCAAAACGATGCACACAATTGGGAATAGTCAAGTCAAATTTTATTTCTAAACACACACAATTATTTGGCCGTAAAGCATCTTCAAGCGTTATAGATAAAATATTTTCTTCTTCCCCAGAAATTGCAAATTCAGCACATTTTTCATTTAATAACACCTCTCTTATTTGTATGCCACCTTCAGAAAATCCATTTGGATAAGCTCGGGAAAACTGAGTAGCGTTTACACATTTAGTCTTTTCAGCTGTTTCTTTAAAAGCATTGGGATATAAGTGAAATTTCAACTCATTTAACTCCTGATCAGAATTATTTTGATAATATACTTTTTCATCTGCTATCAGAGTTTTGTTTTTATAATCAAGTGTAGCTACAATTTCATAATTGGTTAAACTTTCACTCAAAATATCTATTTTGGATGGCTGTTCACATCCAGAACTAAATAATATACAAATAAGTATTACTAAAAAACCTAAATGCTTCATATATTTTCCCCCAAAAATCATTCTTTTTAGTATATATAAAAGTATTTATAAAATATAACTTTATTTATAAAAATTGACTTGCGCAAAAACCAAATTAATGATACAATGAAATAAATTCTTTCTGGAGGTAGCTATGGCTTTTTGTAAATTTGCAACTGAATTCATGACTAAATCGTACACTGTCATAGATAATCTTTTTTTTAATAGATTTTTAATTTCTACTCCCCCAAAACATATTAGCATATATCTTTATGGACTATATATCTGTGAACAACTGGAAGAACTTGACTTAGCTCGTTTCTCTCAAAACATGGGATATACTCAGGATGAAATAATCGAAAGTTTTGAATATTGGCAAGAACAAGGAATCGTGCGCATTGTATCAGATTCCCCTTTCCAAGTGCAGTATCTTCCTATTAGAAACGCAAACGAAAACACGCGAAAATATGATAAGGACAAATACACCAAATTTAATAAAGAGATTCAATCTATCTTATCTGGGCGAATGATTACCCCAAACGAATATGAAGAATATTACACACTAATGGAAGGCTTTGCTATACCAGATGGTCGCAAGCTTAGCCCTGAGGCTCTTCTTATGATTGTAAGATATTGCGCACAAAACAAAGGAGATAATGTGGGATATCGCTACATTTTAACTGTTGCTCGTGACTGGGCAAATATGGGATTAATTACTCCAGAACAAGTCGAAACCCACCTAGAAGCGACTTCAAACGCCTCAACTAGTGTAAATCAAATTTTAAAAGCACTCGGCTCTACAAAAAAATCTAGCATTGATGAACTACAACTATACTTAAAGTGGATCGAACTTGGATTTGTAGATGAATGCATTCTATATGTTGCTAAAACTCTCAAAAAAATGGGACGAGCGAACTTTGAAAAACTGGATAAGCGCTTGCTTAAGTATTATGAACTGCACTTATTATCCAGTAAAGAAATAGCTGATTATGAAGATAATGTAGATAAAATATTTAACCTTGCACGCGATATTAACAGAACACTGGGACTATATTATGAAGATGTAACAAATCAGATCGAAACCTATATCAATCCTTGGCTTAGTCTTGGATATGAACCAGAAACCCTGCTCAGTATTGCTCAAGACTGCTTTGTAATAGGAAAACGCACACTGAATAATCTAGATGAACAAATTCATTACTTATTTAACCAAGGAATTGTGTCAAAAAAATCTTATGAACAATTTACCCTATCGCAACGAATTACAAAAGAAACAATCAAAACAATTCTCAAAAACCTCAATATCGAACGTAATGTAACAACGCTGGATATAGATTTTTGGAATCGCTGGACAAACATTTGGGCTTTTAATCTAGAGATAGTTGATTATGCTGTAAGCTTAGCAAAGGCTAAAGGCGCTAATCTATCATATGTAAATACAATTCTTGCGGACTGGCATAGCCAACACATATTTACATTAGAACAAGCAAAACTAGCGAGTGAAAATTATCAAGTTACAAAGCAAACAAAAACAACCAACACCACAAAAATCACATCACGCTCCTATACAAAATCTGAAAATGAAGAATTATTTAACGAATTTAAGGAGATGGATATTTGATGAATAAACAACAAATTGTTCAACAAGAATTAAACAAACTGCAAAATTCTCGCATTGAAAAAGAATTAGCATTAAAAAGCGCTATTATGAAAGCACGACAAATTCCACAATATCTAGAACTGGATAACAAATCACGAAAAATACAACTAGAAATATCAAAACTTGATGAAATTTCTGATACAAATAAAAAATTGCATACAGAATTAGAGGAACTTGAAAAACAAAAAATAGAGGTTTTACAAAAGAATAAATTTAACATAGAAGCACTTAAAATGCACTATTTTTGTCCAATCTGCTCTGACACAGGATATGTGGAAAATAAAATGTGTGAGTGTCTTAAGCATCAAGTACAAGAAGCTCTTATAAAACAAAGCGGCATAAACAACAAATTAAACTTCACTTTTGACGATTGTAGTGAAGAATTACTCCTTAATAATTCACTCCTTTATAAAGCATATAAAGTAGCCCATATATACTGTGATAACTTCCCCAATAACAAACACAACAACCTACTTTTCTTTGGTGCAGTAGGGACAGGAAAAACATTTTTGCTAGAGTGTATTGCCAATGAATTAACCCAAAAGATGAACTATGTTGTCTTTTGTACAGCTTATGATGTAAGCAAAACGATGATGCATGCTTACTCCGCTCCTTATTCAGAAAGAAACGCGATACTCTCTCCCCTTTTTGATAGTGATTTGCTCATAATTGACGACCTCGGAACTGAACCGCTATTTCACGAATCAGTTTTGACTAACTTTTTTACCCTAATTAACGAGCGGCAACGGAATAACTTGCCGTATATAATTAGCACCAATCTCACTCCTGATGAAATTGACTCTAGATATGGCAACCGAATTAAATCACGAATTTTCAACACTCGAGTAACTCTACCTATTCTTTTCCAAAGTGAAAAAGACTTGCGATTGTATAAGAAAAAAGATGATTAATACTCATCTTTTTATCTTTTATAAGATTTTCCTAAACAATCTTCAGGATTCACAGTATCTTTCATATCAAATTTACGCGTATGTACTACAGGAGTTTCACCTGGAATAGGTATCATATTAGGGCCAGTTTCACCAAAGCTTTCTGGCATACCAACATCCTCTCCACTCAAAAACAAATCTGCCAGCGTTTTGCCGTTATTCGATGTAGATTTCACTGATGTACTAACACTAGAATTTGCTGTAGTGTAAGTAAAACTCATCTCTTCCTCATGAGTAGGTCTTCCTCCTGCTTGATTACTAATAGTAGATACATATGATTGAGAAAAAACATTTTCACTGTCATCTTTTATTTGAGAATTAATAGTGACCGTTAGTGATTTTTGAAAATCACCTATCACATTTTGTATATCATCTTCAGAAATGATTGATGAGAATCTTTGTTTAAACTTTTCTAGTAAACCAACCCATTGTCCATACAACAATCTCATTCGTTGCACTTCCAAATCATAAACATTGTGCGACAATTTACTCAGCTCATTGGCTTTTTGCATAGTCAATTCTAGAGCACGAGACATTTTATCAGCGTTAATTCTTTGCTGCTCAATCTCGCCATTGAGATTGTAAATTTCTTGTCGCATCTGAAACATCTGGTCATTTTGTTTTCCTATTTTTTCATCATACTCCTGCTCCAACTGTTGCAAATAATCATCCACTTCTTGTGCACAATATCCACCAAATTCACGCCTAAAATGTTGTGGTTTCATACTCTACTCCTGTTTCTTCTTATTTTTTCTCACAAGCAAAATGAACAAAACGACTCCTGCTATCATTATCAAAATACTCAATAACTGACTTACTCTAATTCCCGAAGCGCCCAACATCAAAGACTCACCTCGAATTCCTTCTATAATGGCTCTTGCTAAACCATAAGTTATCATATAACCACAGAATACAGAACCATTTAAAGTGCCTTTCCTGAGTAAAAAATATAGAGCTATACAAATACCTACATCACACAAACTTTCTAGTAGCATAGTTGCCCAGTGCCAAGTGCCTCCAATCTCTAGAGCAAATGGGAAACATTGAAAAGCGGGATTTGTGACCTCTAAACCGTAGCAACAATGTGAGAAATAACATCCCCATCGCCCAATCGCCTGCCCTAAAGCCAAACTTGGTACAACTACATCAGCTACCTTTAAAAAGTTTTGCTTGCGAATTACGCAATACAGAACCAAACCAATAGCTCCACCTATTATTGAGCCATATACAGCAAGTCCACCATTCCAAATTGCGAAAAAGTTTAATCCCCAAGGTCCTCCATTAAATATGCAAAAATACAGCCTAGCAAACAAAATTGCCGGCGGAAATATCCATAAAATCAACTCTAACGGCATATCTCTTTTTAGCCCACGATATTTAGCTGTAAAAACAGCCAATGCAACCCCCGCAACTAGCCCTAGCCCTATAAATATACCATACCAATATATGGCTATTCCAAAAATATGAAAAGCGATTTCGTCCATAAACACCTCTTAACGAAATTATACTATATCAAAAGTAATATTGCAACTAAATAAAATAATAATCTTAGTAATTATTTACTAAGACCTAATTCCTTTTGTTTCGCTGTAATAATAATTTTTGTCTCAATTGCAGTAATTTTTCCTTTCCTGTAGGCATAAGTGCTAGTCTTGCCTTTGCAAAATCAGCCGAGATTATATCTTGAGTCAAAAGATCTAAAATTTGTTGTTGTCTAAAATTTGCAATACACTGCTGCACTGGCATCGGCAAATCTAATACAATATGCGCTAGTACGAAATTATTTAAGCGTTTAAAATCAGTTATTCTATTGCCCATTAATTTTATACTTACATTTTCATACCAATTTTCCAGCGCTTTTTCCATATCCTCACTAGAAATAAAACTAGCTGAAAAATTTTTTAAAAATTCTTTCATGCTATCTCTATTGATAAAAATTGCCTCTAGCTTTTGACGTGTCAACAAAATGGTTTGAGTTATCTCCAGAGCTTTTATTCCCTCTACTGAATGAAAATCACTATTTTTAAAGCCACTATCCTTTGTGTATAGTCGACTAGGTTCTTTCGGTCGCACTAATGAAACGCGATTACCATACATTCCTTTACCAAATATGAATTTTTCAAAACAAAATCCACATGACAAAGCATAGTCCAAATGTTCCATCGCCTGTTCATTAGTGAATAATTTTTCTATCATAATTTAATGCGCCCCTCCCAAAACGTTGCAAATGTAAAAACTAAATATCAAAATCAAAACGCTGTGATAAGTGCTTTTTGTCCCCATCTTCATCTTCATACACTGCATCTACTAATAAAACGATGTTTGACTTATCGGTCTTAACATTTTCAAATTTTGTAGCAGGCTCTACTTCTCCATTATACTCCATAGCAACCCTTACATACGCCTCAAGATAATCTTTCGCACGAAGAAAGGCATCTTCTACCGTAACACCTTCTGTACAAATATTTACATCTTCAAGCAATATTGTATAGCCACGATTTTCAACATCTTTAAACAATATTGCAGGGAAAACAAATTGTTGCATACTACACCTCAAAATCAATTAAATTTTATCATAAACATAAAAAAAAGTAAAATGTTTAACATAAAGTTTTTAACTAAATAAGAAAATTGTGTTTAAGCCGATAAGTACAGCATCGAGCAGCGCAAAAAATACCGCCCAAATAAAAATGCAGTTTCCTAGTTGAGTCACTTCCCGTTTGTTACTAGCCAATTTCTTAGCATGCAAACAAATAAAAATAGCTATTAGAGCTGGAATAATTGCAAAAATCAGTATTAGGTCTAAATATACACTTTTCCCTATTGGCCAACAAGTAAATATCAAAATCACAGAAACCACAGTAATAAGTACTGAAACTAACCATGTAAATAATCCTGCTTTTACAACACCATCATAAGCGTGCAGCTCAAACTTATTCTGCCCAGCAGTTGCTTTACCTTTATCGTCTAAATAATCAAAATACCCCATAAAACCATCCTTTATTTTTATTATATAAAAAAATAGTGAATTTAGCAAATGTTTTGCATAAAAATATTTTATTAAATCAAACTTTCACCCTTAGACAGAGTTTATCATAAAATGCTGTAGACACTTTTTGTGTTTTTAAAAGGAGAAAATTATGTCTTGTATTTACAAAAGGCCATACATTTATGCAGATTGTTGTCCCAATTATACTACACAAACACCATACGCACCACCACAATGTTCCTCTCCACCAATATTTAACAAACCCCCACAATGCATAAATCCACAACCTTCACCATGCATGCATAAAGGGAATCAAATTTGTATTAAAATTGAAGGAATAATTCGTTTAATTTAATAGAAAAAGCAAAGGTAACTTTGCTTTTTTAATCTTCTGATACAATGATTTGCTTTATCTCATCTAGTTGTTCCAAACTCAACAACTCTATTTTTCTCTTTGCATCACTATACGCTAAGCGTAAAATTTCTGGATATTTCTTTTCTTGAACTTTTTCTAACATCAAAGTAGCAAGTCTGACTAACTCCTCTTTAGATTTATAATCAATTGCTGTTAAAATTTTTTCAAATACATTAAATGCCATCTCAATCACACGAGGGTCATTAGGTGTAAGTTGTCCGCCTTCCATAATAATTTCTCCTTTTACTTACAAAATAATCTTAATTTGCGAGTGGGGCACTGGGGTTGATGCTTTTTTTGATATCTATCCCTAACTCCTGCGCATATGCCATATTCCGCTCTTTATCCTGCATAATGCAAGCAACTTGCTTCCTTAAATAGGATTTCAATTTCCTTAAGCCCCCCACTTTTTGCACATAGTCTTCACATAATACTCGAGTGATTTTCTGTTGTCCAACTCCCTCACCATGCTCAGAATATATTTCTTTGTTGTCTGTATAAAATCTAATCACAGATTCTGCTACTCCGTTAGTCCAATCCCGCACTTTATTCCATGCATCCTTTTCATATGCACTGCCTTTTTTTAAGTTTGTTTCAGAATTTGATAATGGGTTTAGTAAGCATCCTTTCACACCCAAAGCTAACTGCTTTTGAGCTACCAAATCCAAAATTGCTTCATCGTACTCTTCATACCAAATTACTCCATGCTTCTTGTTGTCTTTGCAGAATAATTTCTTTTGCAATGACTTATATTGATTTACTAAATTACTCTTTATATAATCGTCCATTACATTAGCAAGCAATCGATTAAACCATATTATAGATTGTCCTTGAACTTTTTCCAAATCTCTTTCTGTTGTAGCTTGAGGCAATTCTGCATCATTTAATATTGATAAAAACTCTTTTCTATTTGTATCGGGTTTTTCAAGATTTCGCCAATATCTTTCCAATGCCTTAGTTGTTACTTCATCAACTTTAAAATTTTCTGTATTTTTTCTTGAATTAATTTTTTCAATTATTCTACCACTCTCAGCTGTTTCGGCATAGGTTTTTTTGTATTTTTCAATTAAATTTAACACGCTTTTTTCTATGATTGCAGCCGGTTTATCTTCAGGCATGACAAATCTATCTGCCACCATTTCAACAGTTTGTTCACTAAATTTAATTTTTCGTTTGTCATAATTTTTCATAAACGAATCAACTACTCGCTCAATCTCAGAAAGCTTTTCGCAACAAGCTTGAGCTTTTATCAAATCCAACTCTTTACTTCCATCCAACGAATCAGTGTTTTCTTTGATAATTGTCTTTATCAAATCAGCATACCACAAGTTTTCTTGACCAGCCACTGTGGATTTATTTCCCAAAAGTCTCGCTTTCTCCAAACATGCATCAAGCTCTCTTTCTAATATTTTGTCAAAAATCAAAACAGTCTTTGCCCTAACTTCTTTGTTTAAAGCATTTCTTGTTATTTGAGTTTTTGCGTCTATATCTGCATCATTACTTCTCTTTTTTGCTCCAGCAGCTTTTAAATTCTCTTTTATGCGAGCATTGTTTCCATATTTTATATAAAGAGCTCGTTCTTCTAACGAACAATAAACTCCGTCAAAATTAATAGCCCCAATATCCCACATAGCTTCGTGTGTTGCTGGTCTAGAATTTTTTTCATTAGCCCATCTATGGTCAATCGCTTTAGCTTGTTTTTTAGCCTCACTCTTTATCATATGATAATTGTCATGAAGATCAAGCAATTCATACAACATTTCATATTGCCGTTTCTCTACCAACTTATCATTAATATAATACTTTCCATTATCCTGTTTAAACACATCTGCTGTGCGCAAAAACTCTATTCTTTCTCTTTCAGCCTTTAGGCTAACTTCTACTCTAACTCCACTTTCTTTTACAAGAAGCACCGGCTCTTCACCAAACTTTACACTTCCCCCTTTGGTAGTAGCAACGTCAGCTACATTCAGCTTATTTCCTACATACAGTTCATACTTATCGCATTTGCCAATCGAAACTTTTTCTCCTTTTAGATACGCTTCAATATGCCCCGAATTATCCTTTAATTCAAGTTTCATATTTGGTCTAATTGGAATTAGTCTTCCTGTATCTGGCTGCAATTTTTTAAACCACCGCAAGGCACATTTAGATTCTACCAAAACTCGTGCAGTTTCTTCCTTCCAGCTATTATCAGCATTATAGTGCTCCTCCACACCTGAGTTCTTATCAAATTGGGGAGGCGACACATTAGTTGTGGATACCATAATAGGAGTTGCCTCAGTTATCTTACAGTATTTTTCCACCAGATCTTTTTGACGCTGCGTACAATATATACCACCGAATAAAACTAACTCTTCATCAGATTCTTTGGCTTCTTTAGTCAAAGGAATATTGTCTTTTAAAGTAAATTGTGTAAGTATGTTCTTTAACACATCATCAGCAATTTTTTGCCTTTCTGATTGCACTCCTAAAAACCCTATAACACTCTTCCACTCATCTTCATCACATTCAATATTATTGATATAATACTTATTTGGCTCCTCTATCGTATAGCTGCAATAATTTTCCCTTTTAGCGGTATCACCAATATAAGTAAACATATCTCCTAGCATTTCATCATAAAGAGAAACTGTTTCTTTATGAGTAAGGTTTTCCAAATCATTCAAATTATTATATCTTACAAGTACGCCATTAGGACTATCCACACTAATAAAAGCGCATAGAGTTGAGATATACAACGAATTTGAGGGTAATTTTCTATTAGCATAATTATTGACCTTATTTGAATCAGCTTCCATATCACAATCAACTATATGCCCATTAAGAACAAATGCCGCTTGCACTTGTCCAAACTCATTAATTTTCTTTATAATTCTTACTTCGTCATTTTCCGTCAAGTCAACTAACGCACCTGTTTGAGAAACTTTTTTCATAATGGATTTAGCTACATTTGATAATGGACCACTTGTGTAAATTTGAGGTTTGCTATTCGGCTCTTTTGATTGCATCTGGCTATTGATACTTTCAAAAACCTCACTAACATCTTTCCTTTCAGATGTAGATACAGTGTTTGCGGTTTTTTGCTGTTGCTTTATCTCATTAGCGGCTTCATTAATGTTGAGACCAATTTCCTTTTTCTGCTCTACATCAGAAGATTTTGAATCCACATAAGCCTTTAATTTATTAGCATTTTGTATTGCTTCTTTCAATTGCTCTACAATGTCTTCACCTATAGCCTTGTGCTCTTTTACCACATTTTCCTCAGGTTCATGCTCACCCATATAAGTAAAACTTCTTGGCTTTTCATATGCATATAATGCATGAGCGATGTTGTTTTTAATAGTCTCAAGTTCATTATTTTCTAAATGTTTCAAACTTACAAATTTCGCTTCAGCCAATTCTTCCTTTGTTACCTCAAAATCTTGCGCAAATTTATTGATACTCTCTGCATAATAATCAGCTATTAAAGGCATGAATGTATTTTTTGATTCTCCATGAAGCATATTAATATTTTGAGCTGCCTCAATTCGGAAACAATCCCTCATTAGATTGGCTGATTTTACATCTACTTGCCCCAGCAAAATCAAGCAAATATCACTCGCAACCAAGCAAGCACTAGCATTTTTTAAATACTGCAAATTAAACTCAAAATCATTTTTACTCGGTAAATTTTCGGCTTTAAAGTTATCACTCACAAGTCCTCTAGTACTTACCAGATAATTTTCGATAGACTTATTTGATAGTGCTTTAATTATCGTGTAAAGCTTATCAGCATTACTCAAAGTATCTTTATCTGGATACTCTAAGGAGTATATGCTTTTATTAAGTGCTCTTGACCTATGTTTTAGCAAACTATCTTTAAAACTTCTTATTGCATTTTTGTTTGCAGCAAAATGCCTTATAGGATATAGCGAAACAGCACCATCTCCCAATTTATTATTAGGGATAAATTTTATTCCTAAACAATCTGTAATATCCTCTAAAATTCCAGTAAAAATTTCGTCATTTATTGCTGTAGCTGCATTTTTCAAAGGCTTCATGCCAGCAATATTGGGCGGCCCAAACATAGCCTTGTGGTCATAATCTAATATATCTATTCCCACAACTTCTTTTTCTATAAGTTTTGGATTTCTTACTAAAAGTTCAAATTTTAGCAAAGTCACAAATTCATCTGGTGTACACACATGCTCTGCTAAGCTGATTTCTGCTAATCTATCAAAACTATCATCTTTAGATTTATATTTTATAAATGCTAAAAAATCCTTTTTCTTTTCTCCTAATACTCCTGACAAAGAATAAAACCTATTCTTTTCCGCCAACAGATTAAGTTCTATTGCCCTTAATTTCCCTAACATAGTCGACGATGAGAATCCATTAGAAATAAGTGAAGCTGCTTGCTTAAAATAGGGTGAACTCGAACATTGTGTATTGAACATTCCATTTGCAAACAATCGCACCAAATCATCTGAAAAATCCTTTTCTGTAAATTTTTGCTTTTTAGTTAAATCATCAAAATATAGATTATACCAACTTTGATCTTGTACTACAAAAAGATTCTCTTCATCTTTTTTTCTACCTATCGGCCACCAACCACCTTCGCTGGGAAGTTTATATGAAAACCAAAATCTAAATCCATCTAATCTATCTTTCAATCTTTTTAATCTATCTGAAAGCATACACTTCACCCACCTATTGTATTTATTATAACACAACCATACTGCTTTTGCAATATTTTTACATTTAAAATTATAGTGGAACTAAATATATTTTCAACAAAAAACAGCTCTGCAAAATAAATGCATAAGCTGCTTTCTATTAACGAAGCCCTAATTGGGTCTTCAATTTTCTAAACTTTTCAAGATCTGTTCTTTCTAAGTATCTTAATAATGCTTTACGCTTCCAAACCAATTTCAACAAACCTCTACGACAGTGTTTGTCTTTTGGATGAGTTTTGAGGTGCTCTGTTAAATAAGCAATCCTGTTTGTAAGTAAGGCAATTTGCACTTCTGATGAACCAGTATCGCCTTCCTTACGAGCGTATTTAGCAATAATCTCTTGTTTGTTCATTTATTTACTCCTTATATTATTTTGCCAAAATCCAAGTAATGCGTGGAGTAAAAGTTCGCAAAACCTAGAATTTGGTACAAAATTAATTATAACATACTTTATCAAATTTGTAAATACATTTAAACAAATTTTTCTATTTACATATAAGCTTTACCATGATTATTCTCTTTATCAATCAAAACGCCTGCTACTTCTTCATTTTTCGCGCTATATGCTTTGCTAGCAATTTCGTAGTTATTTTCCAACTCACTAATTTCACTTTTCAGTTTTTTACTTTTACTCCACATCAAAGCTTGTCCAACAACGGTTGTTCCAAAAAGTCCCAATGTCGAATAAGCAAATGTAGTATTAGCAAAAACTCCAGTCAATACTCCCAAATCTAGCATAGCCAAGATTCCAATAAAAGCACCATTAACTCCCGATTTTAGCTTATTAAAGTTTTCTTCTTTTATATAAATATTACCTAAATCATCATATAGGTCATTTTTTATTTTACTCAAATTATCTAATTCTTCATCCTCAAGTAAATAAGCTTTGTTCCCATCTACGTACATGTGTATCTGATTAGACTCACTGTTATCATCTTCTGTAAAGTCATCATCGCCTAATATACTATCAACATCTATAGCCATTTTTTCACCTTTATCCTATATTTTTTCTCCCCTTAGTATACCACGAATAGCCTACTTTGTCAATATCAAACTTTATATAAGTAGTGATGATAAAATAAAAAAAATGTAACAATAATTACATTCTTATTTTGCATAAAATTCTCTAATCTGTTTTTCCAAATCTTGAGCAAACTTGGGATTGGATAAAATATACTGTCGAACAGATTCTTTTCCTTGTCCAATTTTCTGTCCGTTACAAGAAAACCAACTTCCACTTTTTTCTATAAATCCCAAATCGAGAGCCATGTCAAGTAAAGTGCCTTCTTTGCTAATACCTTTTCCGTAAATGATATCAAATTCACAAGTCTTAAATGGAGGTGCCATTTTATTTTTTACAACTTTAACTTTTGTTCTATTACCGACTATATCGCTGCCCTCTTTGATGGAATCAACTCTTCTAACATCAAGACGAATGCTTGAATAGAATTTGAGAGCTTTCCCACCTGTTGTAGTTTCTGGATTACCAAACATAACTCCCACTTTCTCACGTAATTGATTAATAAAAATCACACACACATTAGATTTATTGATGTACGCAGTCAATTTTCGCATTGCTTGACTCATAAGTCGAGCAAGTAATCCAACATGACTATCTCCCATATCCCCCTCAAGCTCTGCTCGTGGCGTAAGAGCTGCTACAGAGTCAATAACTACAATATCTATGCTACCACTACGAACCAAACTTTCAGTGATATCAAGAGCCTGCTCACCGCTATCAGGTTGAGATATGTATAATGAATCGATATCGACTCCCAAATTCTTAGCATACACAGGATCAAGAGCATGCTCTGCATCTATAAAGGCCGCTGTAGCCCCTCTTTTCTGCGCCTCTGCAACCACATGAAGTGCTACAGTAGTTTTCCCCGATGACTCTGGTCCAAAAATTTCAACAATTCTTCCTCGAGGCATTCCACCTATTCCAAGTGCCATATCCAGCATCAAACACCCTGTAGGAATTACATCCACAACTTGCTTTGCATTATCTCCCAATCTCATGATCGAGCCTTTACCATATTGCTTTTCAATTTCTGCAATTGTCTGCTCTAAGCTTTTTTTCTTTTCGTCTTTATCAGCCATAATAATCCCCTTTTATGTTATGTTTCATTATACTATTTTTTACAAAAAAAAGCAAGAGTTTTATAAAAATTTAAAAATATTTTGAAATATTAATAAAAAAGAAAAACCAACCCAAAGGTTGGCTTAATAGAATCTGGCAATGACCTATTTTCACAGGCGCCTGCGCGCCAAATATCGTCGGCTCTGTAGGGCTTAACTTCTGTGTTCGGAATGAGAACAGGTGGAACCCCTACGAAATAATCACCAGAAATGGCTCAGTGTGAACTTCACAACTGCATAATTAATATAACATATAAAATAACATTTGTCAACACAATATCACAAAGTTTTTAGCGATCAACGGGGAACTATCAAATGATATATTTCCCTTTTGATCAAGCCCTCGACCTATTAGTATTAGTCAGCTAAACACATTACTATGCTTACACCTCTAACCTATCAACCTCGTAATCTACAAGGGGTCTTACCAGACTAACTCTGTGGGATATCTAATCTTGAGGAAAGTTTCACGCTTAGATGCTTTCAGCGTTTATCTCGTCCGTACTTCGCTACCCAACAATGCCGTTGGCACGACAATTGGTACACAATAGGTACGTTCACCCCGGTCCTCTCGTACTAGGGGAGACTCCTCTCAAATATCCTACGCCTGCAACGGATAGAGACCGAACTGCCTCACGGCGTTCTGAACCCAGCTAGCGT
>JAFXZE010000018.1 GCA_017541375.1 Clostridia bacterium | reverse complement strand
GCGCATTTTTAATCACCGAGTTGGCTGATTTTTGTTCGGTCATTTGGCGGAAAGTTATTTGGGAAGATGGCGGAGTTTTGTTTGGAAATTTGGCGACAACTATTCATATTTCATACAAATTCCTACTTTTTGAAGTGAAAAAGTAAAATAATCTTGCATATTTCGCAAAATTGTTATAACTTTGCAGTCGATTTTGAATACATTCCTTATGAAGCGCATTCTATACATATTTTGCTTTGAGAGCATAGTGATTCTGGCATTATCTTCGTGCTGTAATTCTAGTACGCTTGAAAATGCAAATTGGAACGATTCTGTAATAATTGATGAATTGCGACAAATAAATGCATCTATTTCAAATGATACGCTTGTTTTTCCATTGAAGGCTAATTTCTTTAGTGAGTGGCAGGAACAATCGGAAAAGTATGGTTCATTGCATAAAAATGCAGTTATTGACAGCCTTTATCAAATAGTCTTTTTGCATTATTACTATCCGGATACGAATAAATATACCTATTTCGTCCTTCCGATGAGTGTGGAGATAAATATATACAATAGGAATTTCAATGATACAACAGGAAGGTATAACTTATCTGATTTAAAATATAAATTAATGTTAGCATCAAAGGGTAATTATATCCCGCATTTAGATACTCATAAACCCGTTCTGTATCTTTTTGATAATAAGTACAAAACGCTTTCCGAATATCTGGGTGGAATATCTTCTGATGTGGGCGATGATATTATATACGATAATGTGCATGATTTGGAGCAACATATTGAAGTCAACTATGGTCATTGGGGAGGATATTGGCATTTTGAATCTATGCCTATCATAGAAGCGCTATGCATATTTAACAATGGTGTATTGGTCTTTTTGCGTGATACATGGAATTCCGGTATAGATGTTTTTATTCCTTATGGAACCAATGAGTTTATTGAAGTTAGTAATTGGATAGAATAAATATTTCAGGACAAGACAACTTACTTCATAACTCACACAAAAAAAAACAGCGGTGATACCAAAGGGTATTTCCGCTGTTTTCGGGTGGAATGTGGGGCTCGAACCCACGACACTCGTAACCTCTGAGTCAATTTCTTAAAGTGCTGATTTTCAGCGGTTTATAATTTCAATTTATCATCATTTTTGCCATTTTTTAGCACTTGCTGGCTGAAATCTGGCTGAGTTTTGCTTCTTCAATTTAGTACTATATAATATATAAATATATTATAAAAAATTGCTCGTATCAAAAAGTTGTGAAACCCGTTCCGCGTGCTCAGGCCACTCGGAACCTCCGGCTTCAAAACCTTATAGTTTAGCGGTCAATTCTTTCTCTCTCCGGTAGGTATCGTTAAGGCTTTCGAGCGCCTTAATTCTATCCTCCAAAAGATGGATCTGTTCGTCCTTCAATCGGAGCAGTTCATCTACATTATCCAGTTGCTCCAATTTCTCCGGTGACGGTGCCGCTTGTTTGGTCAGCAGCTCATTGATATCCGGAAGCTCTTCCGTGGGAGTGAAGAATGCGTCAGTGGACACTTCCAAGAACTGCGCCATCTTCTCTAATACGTTTACTCCGGGATTCACTCCCTCGTTACATAGAGGGGTCAATGAGCGGCGTGGATCGCCAAAGAGGTAATTACTCAATTGCGTGCCCTTTAAGCCCTTAGCTGCGAGCAACGCTTTGACAACTTTTCCGTTGTACATAGCCTATACGATTTTCAATTTATTATCATTTACAAGGTACTTTCGCGTACAAAATTGCATTTTCGCAATTAAAATTACACATTTTTGCAAAAATTATGCGCAATTATTTGTACATATCAATTTTTTATTGTACCTTTGCAGCCGCAAAATTACTACTTTTTTTTGATATGTGCAAGAAAAAAGTGATTTTTTTGAATTTTTTTAGTAAAAATACGTGTTTATGAGTAAAAAAAATGTCAATCTCCGTCATTTTGACGAGTGGTCG
>JAFXZE010000011.1 GCA_017541375.1 Clostridia bacterium | reverse complement strand
TTTGCCATTATTTTAGGTGTAACATACTGAAAATCAAACAATAATGATGAGTGTACCCCCCCTTAAAAAGGAGGTGTTTTTTAGGGGGGGTGCACGCTGTGTAAAATGTTGATAATCAATACATAAAAGCTGAAAAATCGCGAAAGTGCACCCCCCCCTCTACAAACTCTTTGAAAATTTTTTATTCTCGCGGAATTTTTCTCTTCTATAAACCCCTATTGCCATATAGCGAAAGGGCAAAAAAATCTCCCTACCCGATTAACGAGTAGGGAGAGAAAGTTTATATATTGAAACTATTATCGTCTATAAACAGGACGGATACACTTTCCGCAGAAACGTCTGTCGTAGTAATTACCGCCACCGGAACCCCATCCATGGGAATCCAATCCACTATTGGAGAAATCAAGACAATATGCATAACCAGCACTACTTTTTGGATTTAATGATTTACTCCAGTAGTGAGAATAACTGTTTTCACTATTAAGACCAGATTTTCCCCAAGTATCACAATGATATCCAGCAGCAGGAAGCCACAAAGTTTTACCATTATTCTTACTTGTCAATAGTACACCGTAATGACCCTGATATGTTGTACTTGTGTAATAAGTTACAGTACAATTATTATACAACTCCTCTATTTGGGCATAATTAGGCATACAATAAGCATGACCTGCTATTTGATATGCCGCATCGTATTCATCCTTCAAGGTAGAAACAGAACCAGAAGTTGTATATATATCATCGCCCAAAGTATAAGTACTACTATTATACTTTGTCTTCTTATTACCACTTCCATCATCTTGGTTGAATGCGAGCAAATCACCCCAAGCATAATAGCCACCATTATCATACATACTATTAACCAAGGTTGTTGAAGTGCCACTACCAGCCGTAATATTCCTTGTACACCAAAGTGTACCAGAAGGTAAATCAAGATTAACAAAATCTGTCATGTATGTCAATCCAGAAACATCAAATGTGCCAAAATCGTAGATCTGAGACCTTCCAAAGGTAACACTTTCAGTGTATTTATTAACATAAATAGATCCATCGCTTTTCTCCAATTCAAATGTAAAGCCACTATTTAAAGGTGTACCAGGAATTAACGCTAAATAGAAAGTACCATTAGAATTCTCAGGTATTTCCAATTGAGCATAGTTATTGGTGTTTGACTTTTTAGAGGATATGTCTCCCGAGTTACTCATCTGTACTGCATAAGTACCTGACAATATTGAATTTTCATAATTTGAACGCACTCTGATGTATTTAACACCATCATTATTTGTCAAAGTAACCTTAATAAGTGTAGGAACATTCTTAAATACTAGATTTTTATCATACGATGAAGTTGTACGTGCTATCATCAGCATAGCACTTTTATCGTAAGGATATCCAGATGTTAGTACTTGATGAGTCTTAATCTCGGTAGTGAATTCACCATGATTAACTGATGATACTACATCATCAGGATAGATAGCAGCATAATAGCTTTTACCAGAAGGAATACCACTTCCTGTGAATTCAGCTTTGGTTCCATTGGAATACATTTTGGAGATTGTAGCTTTGTTATTTTCACCAGTACTCGTATTATTATACCACGACAATAAGATTTTATCACCTTCTTGCCAATGCATTCTTTCGGTACTACTGCTTTCCTTAGTAAGGACAGCACGTGTGGTTTCATCACCCTCAAAAGAAGCTGTGAAAACCATTTCCTCTACAGACGCACTTTCTTTATTCTCATCATTCTTCTCTATGTCATTGTCAGAAGAACATGAAGCAAACATAGCTAATGATAACACTAAAGTTGTGTTAGCAAAATATCTTAATGTTTTCATTTCGTGTAAGATTAGTTATTGTTATTCTTCCTCCTCGAATTCCATAGACTTAGCACCATTGGAACTGCCGCTTAAGTTAAATGAGTTTACATGGTAAGCCTCATTAGACCCATCTAAAATACTTGAAGTTCTAAGTTCGTGGAACCTCATTGTTGGTTGAAAATAATTTTTCTTTTTCATAAGTGCAAAATTTTTAAGTGTTTATTTTTTGATTTATTAATTTCAGGGTATTAAAACTCGTTTTGGGGAAACAGTTTTCAGGTACAAAGTTATATATTTTTGGAAATATATACAAGAAATTTTTCGAGAAATTGCTATTTTAGTATGTATTTATGACAAATATCTATGAATTATGCTATTTTTCGTGTAAAATAGCACTAATTTCTAAGTTTTTTGCGTTTTTTCTTAGAATACTGAAAGGAGGGGAGAAATGGAAATGCTCGCTTGCGCGAGGGTGAGTTTTCAAGAAAATTATTCACGATGACCAGAAAATTTAACTCAGAAAATAATATATTTATTTGACCACAGAAAAGACGGAATGACACGAAAGGGCTCGCTTGCGCGAGAGTGAGTTTTAGAAAGCAAATTGGAAATAAATTAACTCAATAAATTTTTTTATTTGACCACGGAAAACGCGGAAAAACACGGAAATTAATTTTCTGGCTCAATTTACTTTCTAAAAAACACTTAGCACCGCAAGGTGCAATTTCCGTTCCTTTCGTGTCTTCCGTGTTCAGATAAATCAGATATATCTGTTTCCTTTTTCTTTTGACCACGGAAAACGCGGAAAAACACGGAAATGTCGCTTGCGCTCTTAATGTCTCTTGTTTTTTCGAAGTAGGGTGGTAGCAGCTCCAATTCAAGTCCAATTCAGCTCCAATCCAAGTCCAATTGGGAATTGGAAATCTATTGTCTTTGCTTTGTCTTTACATTTATCATTCTTATGCTCATATTAAGCGTTATTCATCATCAAACAAATAAGTGAAGAGATTCACTCTTCACTTATTTGTTATAGCTATTCGAGAATGTTATTTATTCATAAGTGGTTGTGCCCACTCTGGAATGTTGCATGTGGTTATTGTATAGTGTGAACGACATCTACTCGCATTCCTAGTGCATTTATAATTCGGAAGAAGGTTCCTACACTTGGATTAATAAGACCATTCTCAATACGAGAGATATAAGACTTACTTAGAGAAAGGCGTTTTGCAAGCTCGGATTGTGTTATCTTTGCTTCTTTACGTGCTTCAAGTAGAATTTGGCTAGTGTAAAAATTCCATGCATCATCATCAAACTTTGCTCGCTCTTCTGTTCCAACTTTTCCATAAAGAGTGTCAAGTTCTGCACTTATATCATATATTTTGTTGTTTTTTGCTTGCATAATATTCTTCTTTTATTTTTAGTGCTTTGTTTATTTCAGATATTGGAGTTTTTTGAGTTTTCTTATGAAATCCATTGAACAATACTACTATCTGTCCATCATCAAAGATGAAGAATAGTCTGTATATATTTCCATTCCAGGATATTCTCAACTCATATAGTCCTTCTCTTATTATTTTTATGAATTTAACGGGCAATCGGTCTTCTGTCTGAAGTAATGAGAGTACATAGTGAACTTTCAATCGTTCCTTGTCATTCAATGACTTCATAAATTCATGATAGTAGTTGCGGAATGCAATAATTTTTCTATTCATGGTGCAAAGGTAATAAAAGTTTAATTATATTGCAACTTTTTCTCTCTATTTTTTTCAGTATTGTATAAAAAACAAGTGTAAATATTGGTATATTAGCGTGAACTCGACGAATTCAAGACTGCGAGGGCTGAAAGCCCGACACCTAATAGGGCAGTCCGTAAGGGCTGTTATTCTATAGATGCGTGATTAAAGGAGCGCTGTAAGTGCGACACCTGAAGACTTTAGG
>JAFXZE010000010.1 GCA_017541375.1 Clostridia bacterium | reverse complement strand
GATATTGAAAGAGAATTAAGATATTACAAGCATTATTTTAAAGATAAAACAGTATTTTGTAACTGTGATGACCCTGAAACAAGCAATTTTTGGAAGTATTTTGAATTACAATTTGAAGAATTAGGACTAAAAAAGCTTGTTTCTACACATTTTGACCCAGAAAAACCAACATACAAATTGGAGCTAATGCGTGATATTGATGGAGATGGAAAGATAACAAAGAAAGATATTATTAAAACGCCGCTCCAACAGAATGGAGATTTTAGAAGCCCTGAATGTATAGAGATACTAAAAGAAGCAGATATTATAGTAACTAACCCGCCTTTTTCACTCTATACAGAATATGTAAAACAGCTAATGGATTATAACAAAAAATTTGTAATCATAGGAAGAGAGACAGTAGCAACAAATAAATATATATTTCCGCTCATTAAAGATGGTAAAATATGGACTGGATATAATAACGGTGATATGGAATTTGTAGTTCCGTCTTACTATGAGCCAAGAGAAACAAGATACAGAGAAGAAAATGGAATAAAATATAGAAGTTTAGGTAATGCGCTTTGGCTTACTAATTTAGATATTCCAAAAAGACACGAAGATTATAAAGTCTATAAGGCTTATAGAGAAGAAGATTATTTAAAATTTGATTACTATGATGCTATTTTTGTAGCTAAACTAACTGACATTCCTTGCGATTATGATGGAGTAATGGGAGTTCCAATTACAATTTTACATCATCATAACCCTGAACAATTTGAAATAGTTGGATTATTGGCAGGAAACATTAGAGGATTAGCAGGAATACCAAGTAAAATTGATAAAGATGGCCCCTATGTAAATGGTAAAATGAAATTCGGTAGAATTTTAATCAGGAACAAGAGGTTAGCTAAATGAAAATTGAATTACACGAAATAGCAATTAGAGAAGTTGCTAACGGCTATGTAGATAGCGCAGAAAATGGCGTTGTGGCTTTTGGTGGTAAGCTTGATGTAAGACCGGCATACCAGAGGGAATTTATTTATAACGATAAAAAAAGAGATGCTGTTATAGATACAGTAAGAAAAGGTTTTCCGCTCAATGTGATGTATTGGGTTAAGACTGACAGCGGAGATTTTGAAATGCTGGACGGACAGCAAAGAACAATTAGTATTTGCTCTTACATCAATAAGGATTATTCTATTAATTATCAATACTTCCACAATTTGACCCAGGAAGAGCAAGACCAAATTTTAGACTATCCTTTAATGATTTATATTTGTGAGGGAAGCAAGAAAGAGCAGTTAGATTGGTTTGAAACAATAAATATAGCAGGAGAAAAACTTTTTGACCAAGAGTTAAGAAACGCTATTTATACAGGTGAATGGCTAACAGATGCCAAGAAATTCTTTTCTAAAAGCGGTTGCCCTGCCTATGCTATCGGCAGTAAGCTATTAACAGGAACACCAATTAGACAGGATTATTTAGAAAAGGCGTTGTTTTGGATTTGCGACAGAGAGCAAATAGATATTCGTGAATATATGGGAAAACACCAACACGATACAAACGCTAATGAGTTATGGCTTTACTACCAGAGTGTTATAAATTGGGTTAATGTGCTTTTCCCTAATTACCGAAAAGAAATGAAGGGAATAGATTGGGGCTATTACTATAACAGATACCATAATAACAGCTTTGATAGCAAGAAATTAGAGAAGAGAATTTTAGAACTGATAGAAGATGATGATGTTACAAGCGTTAAAGGTATCTATGAGTATTTGTTAGACGGAGAAGAAAAACATTTGAGCCTGCGACAGTTTGACACAAAAGCAAGAAGGGCAAAGTATGAAGAGCAAAAAGGTTTTTGTGCTATGTGCGGGAAACATTTTGAAATTGAAGAGATGGAAGCTGACCACATTGACCCGTGGCACGATGGCGGCAGAACAGAGCTTTCTAATTGTCAAATGCTTTGTAAGCATTGTAACAGGATTAAGAGCGGCAAATGATAGAGAAAGATTTATTAACTATTCCTGAATTTGCGGAAGCGGCAGGAAAAAAGAAACAAGGGATTTATGAGCAAGTCAAGAATGAGAAGAGCAAGATAGCCCCTTTTGTTGTTCTCCAAGGGGAAAAAGCTTTTATCAAAAGACAAGCCCTTAAAGAAGTCTATGGAATAGAGCAAGCCGAAAGTCAAGACAACAGTCAAGAAAGTCAAGCTGATAGTCAAGATTTCAGTCAAGGAAATCAAGACGCAAGTCAAGATAATCAAGGAAGCAGTCAAGGCGACAGTCAAGAAAATCAAGCCGAAAGTCAAGACAACAGTCAAGAAAGTCAAGGGAACAGTCAAGCCGCAGGAGAGCCGAAAGCAGAACAATCTATAATAGTATTTTTACAGAAACAGTTAGAAGAGAAGGATAGACAGTTAGCAGAGAAAGATAAACAGATAGAAAAGATACAGCAGTTATTAGACCAAGAACAGAAATTACATTTAAGCACGAAAGTATTATTGATGGAATACCGAAAGCAGGAAGAGCCGCAGGAAGCACAAAAAGCCGCTCCAATGGAAACAGAAGACCCGCCGCAGGAGAAAGACCAAGAGCCAAAGAAAAAAAGGAATTGGTTTGTTAGATGGTTCTTTGGTGAAGATTGACAGTAAAGCGCAATTCTGCTATAATTCCTAAATAGACCACAGAAGAAATTAATAGAAAGGAAGCTTTAATAATGGGCTACTATGTTACTCCTGATATTGAAAAGAAAGTATTAACGATTGATGATAGCATTAAACCAACTTCCAGAGACCAATTTTTAATTGATAACTATTTGAAAGCTGGTTACACTCTGCGCTTTAAGAGTGAAGCAAGAACAAAGAAAGCAAAGGAAAGAGCAGAAAAACAGCCGTCAATAGCAGAGATTGAAGAAATCTTAATGCCCTATGAGGATTTAGCAAAAGAGTTTGAAGAAATCAAGAAAGGCAAGGGCAAAGGCAAGGGAGCGTTTGCGGCTAAATCGTGGTATAATAAAAAAGGCAAAGAAGAAGTAGAGAAGAGAGCAAAGAAACAGAAATAATTTTTATTGGGGGCTATGTAGAATAGCCCCTATTTTGATAGCACGATAGTGGCAAAATTAAGGTAGTGAAATTTAGTAGTAAAATCTATTGACAAGCCCCTTGTATTGTGGTATATTATCAGTAGCAAAATTAAGAATAGTTAAATTGACTACTTGAAAGGGGCTAAATAAAATGTGCGTTTATCTCTATTGTCGTATCAGCAGGAAGACACAGAACATTGAAAGACAGGTTAGAAACCTTACTGCTATCTACCCGCAGGGCGTTGTAATTAAGGAAGCTTACACAGGAACAAAGCTTGATAGACCTGAATGGAATAAGCTTTACAAAAAAGCAAAAGCAGGAGATACAATAGCATTTGATAGTGTAAGCAGAATGAGCCGCAATGCGGAAGAGGGCTTTAAAGCTTATGAAGAGCTTTATAACAGGGGCGTCAAGCTTGTCTTCCTGAATGAGCCAATGATTAACACAGATACTTTTAAACACGCAATAGAAAACACAGTTCCCAAGACAGGAACAGAAGTTGATTTAATTCTTGATGGTGTAAATAAATTTCTAATGGAGTTAGCAAGACAGCAGATTAAATTAGCTTTTGAGCAGTCACAAAAAGAAGTTGATGATTTACATACCAGAGTAGCACAAGGAATGGAAACAGCCCGATTGAATGGTAAGCAGATAGGCGGGAAGACAGGGAGCAAATACAAAGTTAAAAAGAGTGAGTTAGCAAAAGAGCAGATTAGAAAATACTCCAAAGACTTTGACGGAAATTTAAATGATGCTGATGTTATAAAGCTAACAGGAATTTCAAGAAAGACCTATTACAAGTATAAAGGCGAAATGAAAGAGGGCGTTTAAGATGGTAAGCAAAGAGAGACAGGAAGAACTTTATAACAATTGGCTGAATGAAACACAGGATGATGAGGCGCAAGATTGGCGGCAGGAATTGACGCAGGAAGAAAAAGACCTGCTTACACAATGGGATGAAAAATTCCCATTGTGATTTTAGAAAGGAGCTATTATGTTAGATTTAGAAACTATTGGTTATTTCCTTTTTATGGAACAGCAGGAACAGGAACAGCAGGAACAGCAGGAAGACCAAGAGCAAGATAATAATGAGGAATGAGCGGGAGTAAGTCCCGCTCATTTGTTTAGATTTCCCATTGTATCAATTATAACAAAATTTTTTGTTATTATCAAATTGTGCGGTTTGTGGCCTGCTACTTTCTGCGCTTATTTGATAATCAAAAAATTTTTTGTTATAATAAATGTAGAAATTGATTAAGGAGATTTTTTGTAATGAACAAATACAACAATGAAGAAAGCTTTAACGAATGGTTTATTTCTTTTGTAATGTCTGCTAACTCCATAGAAGAAGCCGCAGAAGGTTTAACAGATAGAGATGTTATAGCAATTTGTGAATTTGCTGAATGGGAACAAGAGAGAGTTTTAGCAGAAGATAAGAGAAATACAATTTATCTGTATGCCCTGCGCTTGCTTTTCCTTTATGAAGATGCGCACATACTGTATGATTTCTTACATAGCCTTAATCCTTATTTAAAATAAAGCCCTTATTTCACTGCGCCCCTTTCGGTTGCTTTCCCCGCTTTTCCTGAATAAATTTGGAGTTTGGAATTTTTGCGGCAGATTGTTATAGAATAGTGCTAAACCTTAAAACCGTAGTAGGGAATTAAAATATCCCATAGTTGCGGGAAGGGTGTAGTATATATATAAATATATTTCCGTTTTTGTCAATTCCCTTATATACCCCGCCCCTATAACGGCAGATAGGTAAATATTTTTTCTGCGAACAGTGGGGAGGGGGGGGAGGGGTAGCCGCTCCAAGGGCAAAACTTATTAAATCATTAGAAAGTTTTTTCTATACCTATTGGAAGACAAAAGTTTTTTACTACTCTTTAACAAGATACTATCCCGCTCTAATGTTTTCATTAGGGATAGTATCTTTTTTAGATAGTCACAAATGTTTTCCGTAGTAGATTGTAAAGGAGAGATACAAAATTAACGATTATTTGAGAAAAGAAGTAAAACTATTACACGCTTTACAAGATATAAAGTATAAAGAATTAGCAGAATATTTGGAAATTAAACAAGATAGCTTTTGGAGCTGGTTACATTGTTATTATGATTTAGGTGAAAAGAAGCAATAGAGATTATTAGAAATTATTGATACTCTAAAAGAAGGAGAATATTAAAGATTATGAGAAGTAAAAACTTTTGTCTTTTTGATAAGCTGCTTACAATGGTTAGTTAGTATGACTTCCAAGAGGGTGAGATAATAAGAGAGATAACTAATTATAATTCTAATGGGCGTTATTATTGTAGTAACTATGGTAACATTGTTACATTATATTATAATCATTGGAGACTTATTAAGCCGCAATTAGATAAAGATGGTTACTTGTATGTTAATCTTTGGTATAAAGGTAGCAGAACACACAAAGGAATACATTAGTTAGTTGCTGAATGTTTTCTTGTTAATCCCGCTCCAACAGAAAAAACACAAGTCCATCACAAAGACTTTAACCCGCTCAATAATAATTATTTAAATCTTTGCTATGTTTCACCAAAAGAACATAGATAGATACACGCTCAACACGATAAAGAAGTTGCTGAAATGCGATTAAATGCCGACAGATAGAACAGTAAAGTTAGTTCCTAACCAGAAACTTATTATTGTAAATAAAGCAGAGAGCAACAAAAAAAATCTTTATTGTGTGTTAAATCTCCAAGCATTAGATAGGGCTTGTAATGTGCTACAATCAAAAGCAGGAATAAAGCTTTATCTCTATTTAGCTAAAAATTAGGACAAGTATATTTTTGCTTTGTCAAGCAGACACTTTGAAGAATGGGCAGGAGTTAGTAAAACTGCTTATGATACGGCAGTTAAAGAGCTAATAGATAATGGTTATTTAGTCTTAAAAAAAGGGAAAAAAGAAACTTATGATTTTTATGAGAGCGGCAAAGAAGCTATAAAAGTAACTAATCCAATAGTAAAGCTATTTGAAGAGGAAAAGAAAGATAGCGGTTTTGAATTTTAATTGATGGAGTAATACAGCACAATAATATTTTTAATGTAGTATTATTGTAATATTTCTTGATTTACGACAAGACAACGCCGTTGTCCTATGATAATACAAGGGCGTTGTATTATTCCAATACAACAGCAAATACTTTATTTAGAACATTCGTTGTATTACTGAAATACAACAGAACAGGAGAAATATATTTTATGGAACAATGGAAATTAGACCAATTACACGATTAGGGGTTAATGCCTGATTGGGCGTATTATCAGCAAAGTGATAAACCTATGTGGCTAAAATACCAAGAGTAGAAAGATAAATTTTACAATGAGTTAGAACAGCGCAGAGAACAGGAGCGGCAGAGGGAAGAAGAGACCAAGCGGAAGAAGCAGGAAGAAAGAGAGCGGCAGGAGCAGGAGCAGCTTTTAGAGAAAAATTTACAGAAGCAAGCAGAAACAGCAGTTGAAGCCGCTCTTGATAATCTGCTAAAAGATTTCCTCTAACTGCTTTCTTGTGAGCAACACAGTATTTAACCTTAATGGCGTGTAGTCCAGGGCTTTAAAGAGCGTGAAAAATGGCGTTTGCCGTATAACGCAATTTAAAGGGGCTACACGCCGTTTTGCTGTTTAGATGGGATTTTATATTGCCAAGGTTCCAAACTGCGTTTGTAGAGCATTTTAGAGGCTATGTTTTTTTGCTAAAACAAAAAATAATACTCTTTGTGTGTGAAGGAAGCCCCGCAGGGCTTTTCTTTACTTTCTAAAAGTGTTTCTTAATATTTCTCTATTAAAGGTATCGGCAAGCAAAAGACACAGATGCCCAGAGTTTGGACACAGATACCCAGAGTAAGGACACAAATACCCAGAACAAAAGACACAAATACCCAGAACCACAAGACACAACTAATTGACTGCTTGCGTCTTTTCTGTTATACTCTTTTGGAGCTTACTACAAAGGGGCGTGTAATATTTGTTTGTTCCTACACCTGAAATGAAAGCATTAGAAAAGCAAGTTGTAAAGGCTAATGACCTGATACAGAGAAGCCGCTTTAATTTATCGCTCCAACAGCAGAAGATAGTATTATACTTGATTTCACAAATTACGCCGTATGATGAAGATTTCAAGCTGTATGAGTTTTCTATTATAGATTTCTGTAAGATTTGCGGAATTAGTGAAACAGGGAATTACGCAGATTTAAAAGCCGCAATAAAGGAAATAGCAGATAAAAGCTTGTGGATAACAATAGAAGATGAAGAAACGCTTTTGAGATGGATAGAAAAACCATACATTAACAAGCAGAGCGGAACAATAAAGATTAGATTAGATAATGATATGAAGCCGTTCTTGCTACAATTAAAAGAAAACTTCACAAGCTATGAATTGATTTGGACACTACATTTTAAAAGCAAATATACTATTAGACTGTATGAGCTTATTAAGTCAATACATTTTCACGATTTGGAAGAATACACCAGAGAATATAAATTAGATGAATTGAAAAGAATGTTAGATGCTGAAAAGTATGATAGATGGATACATTTTAAACAGAGAGTTTTAGAACCGTCATTAGAAGAGATAAATAAATACAGTGATAAAAATGTTGTATGGGAGCCGCTCAAAAAAGGTAAATCAATAGAGAAGATTAGATTTACAATTTCATCAAAAGACAGTATAGAAGCCCTAAAAATTAGAGATACCATAATGAAAGAAATGGGCTATGAACAATTGACACTATGGGATGATTTAGAAGAAAGAGGTTATGTGTAATGCCGAAAGCAAAAAATACAAATTTAAATAAAGCAGGAATAAATAAAGAAGATGAATTTTACACGAAAATTACTGATATTGAAAGAGAATTAAGATATTACAAGCATTATTTTAAAGATAAAACAGTATTTTGTAACTGTGATGACCCTGAAACAAGCAATTTTTGGAAGTATTTTGAATTACAATTTGAAGAATTAGGACTAAAAAAGCTTGTTTCTACACATTTTGACCCAGAAAAACCAACATACAAATTGGAGCTAATGCGTGATATTGATGGAGATGGAAAGATAACAAAGAAAGATATTATTAAAACGCCGCTCCAACAGAATGGAGATTTTAGAAGCCCTGAATGTATAGAGATACTAAAAGAAGCAGATATTATAGTAACTAACCCGCCTTTTTCACTCTATACAGAATATGTAAAACAGCTAATGGATTATAACAAAAAATTTGTAATCATAGGAAGAGAGACAGTAGCAACAAATAAATATATATTTCCGCTCATTAAAGATGGTAAAATATGGACTGGATATAATAACGGTGATATGGAATTTGTAGTTCCGTCTTACTATGAGCCAAGAGAAACAAGATACAGAGAAGAAAATGGAATAAAATATAGAAGTTTAGGTAATGCGCTTTGGCTTACTAATTTAGATATTCCAAAAAGACACGAAGATTATAAAGTCTATAAGGCTTATAGAGAAGAAGATTATTTAAAATTTGATTACTATGATGCTATTTTTGTAGCTAAACTAACTGACATTCCTTGCGATTATGATGGAGTAATGGGAGTTCCAATTACAATTTTACATCATCATAACCCTGAACAATTTGAAATAGTTGGATTATTGGCAGGAAACATTAGAGGATTAGCAGGAATACCAAGTAAAATTGATAAAGATGGCCCCTATGTAAATGGTAAAATGAAATTCGGTAGAATTTTAATCAGGAACAAGAGGTTAGCTAAATGAAAATTGAATTACACGAAATAGCAATTAGAGAAGTTGCTAACGGCTATGTAGATAGCGCAGAAAATGGCGTTGTGGCTTTTGGTGGTAAGCTTGATGTAAGACCGGCATACCAGAGGGAATTTATTTATAACGATAAAAAAAGAGATGCTGTTATAGATACAGTAAGAAAAGGTTTTCCGCTCAATGTGATGTATTGGGTTAAGACTGACAGCGGAGATTTTGAAATGCTGGACGGACAGCAAAGAACAATTAGTATTTGCTCTTACATCAATAAGGATTATTCTATTAATTATCAATACTTCCACAATTTGACCCAGGAAGAGCAAGACCAAATTTTAGACTATCCTTTAATGATTTATATTTGTGAGGGAAGCAAGAAAGAGCAGTTAGATTGGTTTGAAACAATAAATATAGCAGGAGAAAAACTTTTTGACCAAGAGTTAAGAAACGCTATTTATACAGGTGAATGGCTAACAGATGCCAAGAAATTCTTTTCTAAAAGCGGTTGCCCTGCCTATGCTATCGGCAGTAAGCTATTAACAGGAACACCAATTAGACAGGATTATTTAGAAAAGGCGTTGTTTTGGATTTGCGACAGAGAGCAAATAGATATTCGTGAATATATGGGAAAACACCAACACGATACAAACGCTAATGAGTTATGGCTTTACTACCAGAGTGTTATAAATTGGGTTAATGTGCTTTTCCCTAATTACCGAAAAGAAATGAAGGGAATAGATTGGGGCTATTACTATAACAGATACCATAATAACAGCTTTGATAGCAAGAAATTAGAGAAGAGAATTTTAGAACTGATAGAAGATGATGATGTTACAAGCGTTAAAGGTATCTATGAGTATTTGTTAGACGGAGAAGAAAAACATTTGAGCCTGCGACAGTTTGACACAAAAGCAAGAAGGGCAAAGTATGAAGAGCAAAAAGGTTTTTGTGCTATGTGCGGGAAACATTTTGAAATTGAAGAGATGGAAGCTGACCACATTGACCCGTGGCACGATGGCGGCAGAACAGAGCTTTCTAATTGTCAAATGCTTTGTAAGCATTGTAACAGGATTAAGAGCGGCAAATGATAGAGAAAGATTTATTAACTATTCCTGAATTTGCGGAAGCGGCAGGAAAAAAGAAACAAGGGATTTATGAGCAAGTCAAGAATGAGAAGAGCAAGATAGCCCCTTTTGTTGTTCTCCAAGGGGAAAAAGCTTTTATCAAAAGACAAGCCCTTAAAGAAGTCTATGGAATAGAGCAAGCCGAAAGTCAAGACAACAGTCAAGAAAGTCAAGCTGATAGTCAAGATTTCAGTCAAGGAAATCAAGACGCAAGTCAAGATAATCAAGGAAGCAGTCAAGGCGACAGTCAAGAAAATCAAGCCGAAAGTCAAGACAACAGTCAAGAAAGTCAAGGGAACAGTCAAGCCGCAGGAGAGCCGAAAGCAGAACAATCTATAATAGTATTTTTACAGAAACAGTTAGAAGAGAAGGATAGACAGTTAGCAGAGAAAGATAAACAGATAGAAAAGATACAGCAGTTATTAGACCAAGAACAGAAATTACATTTAAGCACGAAAGTATTATTGATGGAATACCGAAAGCAGGAAGAGCCGCAGGAAGCACAAAAAGCCGCTCCAATGGAAACAGAAGACCCGCCGCAGGAGAAAGACCAAGAGCCAAAGAAAAAAAGGAATTGGTTTGTTAGATGGTTCTTTGGTGAAGATTGACAGTAAAGCGCAATTCTGCTATAATTCCTAAATAGACCACAGAAGAAATTAATAGAAAGGAAGCTTTAATAATGGGCTACTATGTTACTCCTGATATTGAAAAGAAAGTATTAACGATTGATGATAGCATTAAACCAACTTCCAGAGACCAATTTTTAATTGATAACTATTTGAAAGCTGGTTACACTCTGCGCTTTAAGAGTGAAGCAAGAACAAAGAAAGCAAAGGAAAGAGCAGAAAAACAGCCGTCAATAGCAGAGATTGAAGAAATCTTAATGCCCTATGAGGATTTAGCAAAAGAGTTTGAAGAAATCAAGAAAGGCAAGGGCAAAGGCAAGGGAGCGTTTGCGGCTAAATCGTGGTATAATAAAAAAGGCAAAGAAGAAGTAGAGAAGAGAGCAAAGAAACAGAAATAATTTTTATTGGGGGCTATGTAGAATAGCCCCTATTTTGATAGCACGATAGTGGCAAAATTAAGGTAGTGAAATTTAGTAGTAAAATCTATTGACAAGCCCCTTGTATTGTGGTATATTATCAGTAGCAAAATTAAGAATAGTTAAATTGACTACTTGAAAGGGGCTAAATAAAATGTGCGTTTATCTCTATTGTCGTATCAGCAGGAAGACACAGAACATTGAAAGACAGGTTAGAAACCTTACTGCTATCTACCCGCAGGGCGTTGTAATTAAGGAAGCTTACACAGGAACAAAGCTTGATAGACCTGAATGGAATAAGCTTTACAAAAAAGCAAAAGCAGGAGATACAATAGCATTTGATAGTGTAAGCAGAATGAGCCGCAATGCGGAAGAGGGCTTTAAAGCTTATGAAGAGCTTTATAACAGGGGCGTCAAGCTTGTCTTCCTGAATGAGCCAATGATTAACACAGATACTTTTAAACACGCAATAGAAAACACAGTTCCCAAGACAGGAACAGAAGTTGATTTAATTCTTGATGGTGTAAATAAATTTCTAATGGAGTTAGCAAGACAGCAGATTAAATTAGCTTTTGAGCAGTCACAAAAAGAAGTTGATGATTTACATACCAGAGTAGCACAAGGAATGGAAACAGCCCGATTGAATGGTAAGCAGATAGGCGGGAAGACAGGGAGCAAATACAAAGTTAAAAAGAGTGAGTTAGCAAAAGAGCAGATTAGAAAATACTCCAAAGACTTTGACGGAAATTTAAATGATGCTGATGTTATAAAGCTAACAGGAATTTCAAGAAAGACCTATTACAAGTATAAAGGCGAAATGAAAGAGGGCGTTTAAGATGGTAAGCAAAGAGAGACAGGAAGAACTTTATAACAATTGGCTGAATGAAACACAGGATGATGAGGCGCAAGATTGGCGGCAGGAATTGACGCAGGAAGAAAAAGACCTGCTTACACAATGGGATGAAAAATTCCCATTGTGATTTTAGAAAGGAGCTATTATGTTAGATTTAGAAACTATTGGTTATTTCCTTTTTATGGAACAGCAGGAACAGGAACAGCAGGAACAGCAGGAAGACCAAGAGCAAGATAATAATGAGGAATGAGCGGGAGTAAGTCCCGCTCATTTGTTTAGATTTCCCATTGTATCAATTATAACAAAATTTTTTGTTATTATCAAATTGTGCGGTTTGTGGCCTGCTACTTTCTGCGCTTATTTGATAATCAAAAAATTTTTTGTTATAATAAATGTAGAAATTGATTAAGGAGATTTTTTGTAATGAACAAATACAACAATGAAGAAAGCTTTAACGAATGGTTTATTTCTTTTGTAATGTCTGCTAACTCCATAGAAGAAGCCGCAGAAGGTTTAACAGATAGAGATGTTATAGCAATTTGTGAATTTGCTGAATGGGAACAAGAGAGAGTTTTAGCAGAAGATAAGAGAAATACAATTTATCTGTATGCCCTGCGCTTGCTTTTCCTTTATGAAGATGCGCACATACTGTATGATTTCTTACATAGCCTTAATCCTTATTTAAAATAAAGCCCTTATTTCACTGCGCCCCTTTCGGTTGCTTTCCCCGCTTTTCCTGAATAAATTTGGAGTTTGGAATTTTTGCGGCAGATTGTTATAGAATAGTGCTAAACCTTAAAACCGTAGTAGGGAATTAAAATATCCCATAGTTGCGGGAAGGGTGTAGTATATATATAAATA
>JAFXZE010000017.1 GCA_017541375.1 Clostridia bacterium | reverse complement strand
AGTAGTAACAATGAACTATAGGAAGTCAGCAGAGGTCATAGTAGGTATAGCCTAATACTGAAGGACCAAACAATTTATAAGACTACTAAAGTCTTGAAATCACTAGCAAATAGTTAGAATGTAATAAAGATGAGAGGTTAGGCGTATCCTAACGGGTAATCCAAAGAATGATTTTGCTAGACAACGAAAAGAAAGGAAGTAGACAAGCTATGAGTGAAGATATTATCACAAAAATACTTGACCGAGAAAATTTGAATTTGGCATTTAAAAACGTTAAGGCAAACAAAGGTGCTAGTGGTATTGATGATATGAGTATCGAAGAAACTGCTCAATTTATCAAAGAACACAAAAATCAAATTGTATGGCAATTATATAATAGAAAATATCAACCTCAACCTGTGCGTAGGGTAGAAATACCAAAGCCAAATGGAGGAGTAAGAAAGCTTGGAATACCAACTGTTTTAGATAGAGTTATTCAACAAGCAATGGTACAAGTATTATCTCCAATGTTTGAACCATATTTTAGTGAATATAGTTATGGCTTTAGACCTAATAGGTGTTGTCAAATGGCTATCATAAAAGCATTAGAATATTTTAATGATGGATATGATTGGGTAGTTGATATAGACCTAGAGAAATTCTTTGATAACGTACCACACGATAGATTATTACGTATGGTAAGTGATGTTGTCAAAGATGGAAATGTAATTTCACTTGTAAATAAATTCCTAAAAGCAGGTGTAATGATACAAGGTAATTATGAAGATACTGAAATTGGTACACCACAAGGTGGACCGCTATCACCATTATTATCAAATATTATGCTTAATAAGCTTGATAAAGAATTAGAAGCAAGAGGACTACACTTTACTAGATACGCTGATGACACAATTATATTAGTTAAGAGTGAAAAAGCAGCAAATAGAGTAATGGAATCAATAACACATTTCATTGAAAAGAAATTAGGATTAAAAGTTAATATGACAAAAACTAAAATATGTAAACCCAATGACTTAAAGTATTTAGGATTTGGTTTCTATAAAGGAAAGGAATGGAGCTCAATTCCCCATATTGACAGCAAGATGAAATTTCAAAGAAAACTAAAGAGCCTGACAAAACGTAGCGAAAGCATTTCTTTAGATACTAGATTTGAAAAATTAAATTGGTTAATAAGAGGATGGGTAAATTATTTTAGAATTTCTAAAATGAAGACATTTCTAGCAAAAATAGATGAATACTTACGTACAAGGATAAGAATGATTATTTGGAAAATGTGGAAGCTACCAAAAACAAGAGAAAATAATCTTGTTAAATGTGGTTATTCACGTGGAGAAGCTAGAGGTTTGGCAAACTGTAGGAGAGGCTATATGTTCGTAGCACATTCTAAAATATTACAAAATGCGATAACTAAACTAGCATTATCAAAACCAAATAAAAAGAAGGGACGAAGAGGATTAGTCTTCGCCCTAGATTATTATTTAGCTTGAATTTAAACTTATGAATTGAACCGCCCATTGCCGAACGGCACGATGGTGTGGTGTGAGAGGGGATGAAGAATAAATATGAAAAAAATATTTATTTTTCTACTCTACTCGATTGATCAAAATAGTAAAAAGTTGGAAAATTCCCTAAAACGACCACTTTTAAGGTTGGAAAATTCCCTGAAACACCCCATTTTATGGTTGGAAAATTCCTGACGTGGATTT
>JAFXZE010000016.1 GCA_017541375.1 Clostridia bacterium | reverse complement strand
TTCTCCCTGCAAAAATACATCTTTTATTTGAGATAACCAAAAATAAGGCATAATTAATTCACAATAATAAATATGCAGCATACATAAGAGATCTGCATTATCTTCATAGTAGATTGTTTATACTAACTAAATAATGATAATTCAAATTGCGTTTTATTTTGTGGTTTCAAATCATAGGATGACTCTTCTTATTGTCACTAATTTGTAATTTTATAGAAAAATATAAGGACTAAACTGCATTTTTTTAGGAAAAAATTTGTTTTTTCAGTAATAATCTGTATATTTGCAAACGGTTCAGGGGAGAAATCCTGTTCCATAAATGCATAAGCTTATTATTTCGCACTTAGCCGAAGAAGTCTGGAAAACTAATTTTGGAATAGTCGAATTAATAGCAATGGGAAAGGTCATTTAATGGCGTTTCTTGACACTAGAAGCTATGCTCACGCTTAGGCGTGGATGCATTCTTACAGTTTAGTGTCAGGGGTTCCATTTCCAGACTCGCCCCTAAGGTTAAGTGCATAAGAATGGCCACGCCTTTCTTTGTACAATATCGTGTGCATATTAATACTATTAACTAAATAATAAGTGAAATTATAAAAACAACTAACAGTACATTATTTATGAAGTATTTTAAAATATCTATTTTAGTTTTTTTCCTTTTCATTCTAGGACAAGTGAAAACTTTTTCACAAGATAAAGTGAAAGGTATTATAGTGGAATTAAACTCTGGAAAGAAAATGGAATTTAGATTGGACGATCATCCTAAATTTGTGTTCGATGGACAAATCATTAGATTAACCGCTGATGGTGTACAAGTTGAATATGCACCTTTGGATTTTATGAAATTAACGATGGGTGAAGTTTCTAATGTGAGCAGTGGAATAGAGGAAGATACATCAACTCAAAAAGACATTAAGGTGGAGGCGAGTTTTATCCGCTTGAATGGTTTTAATGTAAGTGATGCGGTAACAGTTTATTCTTCTAACGGAACAAAGCTGGCAGAATATCGTATTGGGCGGGATGGCTCTTTTGTAATTCCAATTTCTTCTTTACCTACAGGCATGTCAATAATAAAAGCGAATAAACAATCTATTAAAATTATAAGATGATGAAAAAATACTTATTTACTATCGCATTATTATCTTCTCAGATAATTACTGTAGCACAGACTGTCAATGTGCATTTTAAAAACGGTCAACAGATTCAATATTCTACTTATGACGTAGATTTTGTAGATTTTTCCGAAAAATTTGAGGATACTCCTGGTGGGAATGGTCCTATAAGCTATACAATAGACGGAAAAACATTCACCACCGTATTAGTAAACGGAGGAGATATGCCTCCATTCTATATGATGCAGACTGAAATTGTACCTGACAAAAAATTACGGTCGGATATGATGAATTATCATGTTCTTTAGATGATAATAAAGATGGTGTTCTTGCCAAAACTGAGTTAAGAGCATTTTTATATGAGATAAGGAGAATAACAGGATTGCCTTGGCGATTGCCCACAAAAGAAGAATGGAAGTTTGCTGCATCAGGAGGAGCTAAAAGTCAAGGTTACAAATATAGTGGAAGTAACTCTATCCCCGATGTAGCATGGTACAAAGATAATAGTCAAAACAAAGCACATGATATAGCAGGAAAAAAGGCAAATGAGCTAGGTTTGTATGATATGTCTGGTAATTATGCAGAATTAGTAATAGATGAATTAACTGACGAGTACAGTCCTGATGGAAATTATTATGGTGGAAGTTGGCAGAATCAAGCTTATGAGTGTACAGTAACAAGTTTCAAGGAAGGGGAAACGACTGGCAAAATAACTTATCAAATAAGTGAGAAGAATGCGGTTAGTTGTGAGGCAGTGACAGTTAGACTTGTCTATACTAAATAGCAAAAGAATATGAAAAAGGGAATATTTGTTTTTTTTCTATTTTTGATAGCATGTTTTGTATTAGAGAGTTGTTCCGACAATCGCAAAACTGTAGAATCACTGAACAAGCGAATAGATTCTCTTGAACAGGAAAATTCAAGAAAGGATGGTGATATCAAAGATGTAATGTCATATGTAGGAATTATTGCCGATGGGCTTGACAGCATTGCGAAACAGGAGAATACACTCTTTTATACAAATAAAGGAAAAGAGGGAACCATTGTAGATAGAGATCAACTCAAAAAGAATCTTGAGATGTTCGAGAGTATTTTGGCAAATCAAAGAGAAAGAATAGCACAATTAGAGGATTCTCTTAAAGCAAAAGG
>JAFXZE010000015.1 GCA_017541375.1 Clostridia bacterium | reverse complement strand
CAATCCCCAATCCCCAATCCCCATATATACACTAAATTAATTATTATTAAATTATTAAATAATAATTGTAAAAAAATTTAAACAAAAAAATAATTTTTCTTTGATTATAAATAAAAATATTAATTATTAATTTATATATATTTTTGATAAGATGGATACATTTATGAACGCAGACAATAAAAATAAAGCAACTGCTTACGGAGAATACCCAGTTTCAAAAAGTATAAAAGCTGCTTCTTCACCCGTTGAAGCAATTCCAACTTCAACTGAGGGATTTGCCCAATATGACACAACTACAAATGAAATTGGCTTAGATACTCAAGCAAATACCAATATCGATTTTCAAGCCTTAACAAATATAGGAGGAGATGATAATGATTTTGCACGTGTCAATATTTTATCATCAGATGAGAGCTCAAATTTACAATCAGGCGGATTTCAAGAAACAACAACAACAAATACCAATGTAGATTTTACTGCTTCAGCACAAGTTGATACAAATATGAATTTTGACACTAATACTCAATTTGACTTTGGAACTACTAATACAACTTCGGAATTAGATGTATTACAAGCCACAAGCAGCAATACTGGAACTCAATATGGTGAATATCAAGCTTCTTCACCAATTACTGATACTGCTGAAAGTGCTCAAATTGTTGAAAATACTTCAATAGAAGGAAATATGAATTTTAATGCTGATACTTTCCAATCCGTGGAACCAAATGTTGAAATGGAAAATAATAATTTTGATTTCACAACAAGTAATTCTATAATTGGAGCCACTTCAGCTTTAAATAACTTCGATTCAACCGGTACTAATTTTGATATTAATAAAATTGATTTTACCGCTTCTACTCCTGCTGTTGATACAAATACTAATTTTGAAATTAATACTACCACAACTGAAACAACATATGGACAAACTAATTTAGCTCATGAATTAGTGGATCCTAATCCAATTGAAACAAATGTTAACTTCAGTACTCAAGGGCCAAATATTAATGAATTTCCAGCCTCAGAACCAACTTACGATACAACTGCTAATACTGATATTAATACTTTCGCTCAAACATCAGCTGAACCAGTAGTTGATACTACTCCATCATTTGATGCTAATTCTTTTCCTTCTACCGAACAAACTTTCGACACTACACAAGCTTTTGATGCCACTGCTTTTGCTTCTACCCAACAAACAATTGATACTACCCAAGCTTTCGATGCCAATACTTTTACTTCAACTGAACAAACTGTAGATACTACACAAGCATTTGATGCTACTGCTTTTACTGCTCCCCAACAAAATGTAGATACCACACAAGCTTTTGATGCTACTGCTTTTACTGCTACCCAACAAAATGTAGATACCACACAAGCTTTTGATGCTACTGCTTTTACTGCTACCCAACAAAATGTAGATACTACCCCAGCATTTGATGCTACTGCTTTTACTGCTACTCAACAAACTGTAGATACTACCCCAGCTTTTGATGCTACTGCTTTTACTTCTACCCAACAAACTGTAGATACCACACAAACTTTTGATGCTAATACTTTCACTCAAAGTGAACCAGTTGTTGACACTAAACAAGCTTTCGATGCCACAGCTTTTACTACAACAGAACAAACCGTTGATACTACACAAGCTTTCGATACTACTGCTTTCACTCAAAGTGAACCAAAAGTTAAAGTAACACCAGTTTTGGACACAGCAGCTTTCACTCAAAGTGAACCAGTAGTTAACACTACTCCATCATTTGACATAAATGCTTTAACAACAACTGAACAAACTGTAGATACCACTCCTGCTTTTGATACTACTGCTTTTACTGCCACTGAACAAACTGTTGATACTACTAAAAATTTCGATATTAATGCTTTAACTACCTCTGAACCAGTGGTTGATACAACTCCTGCTTTTGATACTACTGCTTTTACTGCCACTGAACAAACTGTAGATACTACACAAGCTTTTGATACCACAGCTTTCACTCAAAGTGAACCAGTCGTTGATACTACACCAGCTTTCGATGCTACAGCTTTTACTACTACTCAACAAACTGTAGATACTACACAAGCTTTTGATACAACAGCTTTCACTCAAAATGAACCAGTAGTTGATACAACTTCAGCTGAATATCAAGCAACCAATTATGAAACAACTACCCCGACTGTGACTGATACTAAATTTGATTTAGTTAATCTTCAAAATGTTGAAACTACTCCAGTTGTTGATACCGGATTTAATATAACTGATTTACCTGCACAAACTCTTGATACTGGATTTGATTTTGCGAAAATCGAGGAAATTCCAACTGTTGATACTAAACCAATAGAAACTACTTCTCCTATGGTTGATACTGGATTAGATTTAGCAAATTTAACCACATCTTCACCAGAAATTACTACTGATACATCTGCATACAATGAATATCAAACAGCTGAAATTCCTACAACTACCGAAAACTTTGATATCCAACAATATACAACTTCCACACCTGTTACTATCCCTGAACCAGTCACAATTCCAGAAACCTATTCAGTCAAAGAACCAGTAACTATTCCAGAACCTGTTACTATTCCTGAACCAGTTACTATTCCTGAACCAGTAACTACTCCTGAACCTGTTTCAAAAAATATTCCAGAATTATATTCCTCAATTGAACCACAAACAACAACAGCAGCTGAAACCTTTGATACAGCTTCCATTCCTCAATTAGATCTCCCAACATATACTCCAACTGTTCCCATAGCAACTCCAGTTCCAGTTGCAGTTCCAGTCCCTGCCCCAGTCCCAGCCCCAGCTCCAGTTAATATCACCCAAACTCCAATTCCTACTCCAGTGACTACAACAGTTCCTGCAAGACCAACAATAACAGTTAAAGTTCCAAAAATAAAAAAAGTTATAGTTCCTAAAATTAAAAGAGTAATCGTTCCAAGCAAGAAAAAGATCATAGTAAAAAGACCCTCAACTCAAACAATAAAAGTTCCAAGACCTGCACCATATGCCACTAAATCATTCGTTCCACAAACTCAACCAAGACAAGTCCCAGTAGCTATCGCTCCACCACAACCAAGCATAGCCACAATCCCTCAAAGAACAATAGTACAAAGACCAGTAGTACCAGTTCAAGTTCCAGTTCAACCCCCAGTTCAAGTTAGACCAATGCAAATGAATACAATTCCTTATTCCAATAGAACTTTAAATACTACAAGTTATAGACCCGCTTTACAATTACAAAATACTCAACAAATTATTTCTCCTTATAAACAAGCTACTTATAGACCAAATACTTTAAGAAATAATATGGTAAAAAGACCAGTTCCAGTAAGAAAATTGCCAGTCCCTGTAAGAACAGTTGCCCCTGTAGCTATGCCTATGCCTAATGTATCATCTTATAGACCAGTTCAACAAGTTACTTTACCCCCTCCGGTTATTTCAAGACCACCACAAATTATTCAACCACCAATGCCTACAGTAGGACAAATTCAAACAATACCTAAACAAACTGCAATCGTATCACCAGTAGCACAAGTCCCAGTTCAAAGACCTCCTGTAATAACAGGAACAACTATTAAACCAGTCCCTGTCGTATCACAAGTTAGACCCGTCCCAGTAGTATCACAAGTAAGACCCGTCCCTGTCCCAGCTCAACCTGTTCCTGTAGTTTCAACCTCATCTATTAGACAAGTTCCCATTGCTAGACCCCCTGTTGTATCACAAGTGAGACAAGTCCCAGTACCTGTCCAACCTGTTCCGGTTCAACCTGTTCCTGTTAGACCAGTCCAAATGGTTTCACAAGTACCTGTAAAACAAGTTCCTGCTGTCAGACCACCAGTAGCTGTTGTAACACCTGTAAATGTTGGTTCGAATGTTAGAGCACCTGTTCAAACTGTGGGACCTATTGGTCAACCTATGGTACAAAATATGATGATAAAACCGGCAACATATACTGCTTCTACTTATAGACCAAGTATGAGAAGAAATACGAGAGGTATTTTGGGAAATAGACAAGTTATTCCAGTTGTAAATAATCCTTTGACTAATACAACTGGATATACTACAAGAACATATAGACCAAGAAGACTTTAAATATTTAATTTAAGTTAACTAAAAGTTATATTCTTCTTATAATATTTAAATTATTTAATAACAATAAATAAATATTTGATTCTATTAAATTAAATGAAATTCGATTATTTTTTTTTATTTTAATAATTAATTATTAATTTAAATTATATTTATAAAATATATTTTAATTTATTTTAAAAATTAATTTATTAATATAAAGTGGGGATTGGGGATTGGGGATTG
>JAFXZE010000009.1 GCA_017541375.1 Clostridia bacterium | reverse complement strand
TTCATATGTGTCAGGATATATGTATGCACTACCTACTGAATTGAATGTATCATTATCAATATCAGGTTGGGGCACTTCTATGGATTATACTAAAGACTTTAGTGGTTATCCATACGAAGAAAACTTTACAGAAATTATAGGAGATACAATCCGTCTTTCTAATGATTATGGTGAGGCAATTTTTGTGAAAAACAAAGGGTTAGTCCAATTTGCCGGATTTCGAAGTTCTTGGTTTTTAGTGGAATAAAAAGAAAAGATTATGATGAAAAAAATACTTTTAACATGGTTATGCATGATCATTAGTTTCCATGTGTTTTCCCAAGAGCAAAGCGTCACAGTGCAAACGCCATCGAGAGTTAACACCATAGAACTAAAGTTTAATCTCCCAAGTTATACTGTTAAAGACACCGTGTTGCCGAGTGAGTATGGGGTATCACAAAAATTCAGTTACATAGAGATGGATGATGATGAATATGGCATTGTTGACAGCGTCGGTTTCCCCTTATTGCCACAGCTCTCAATATACATTAATATTCCCCAGAATACAACAAACTTTGCTGTTTCACTACAAAATCCACAATATCAAACAATCAGAATAAAACGTTCCATTTTGCCAGCACAGGAAGATATTCGAAAGGATTCTGCAGTATTTAACTTCAGCATGGATACCGCATTTTATACCTCCACAAATTCATTCGTTGGTTTGAATGCTTGTATATTGGAGGAATTTTGGGCATTTGGTGAAAAGGGGGTCACGCTCTCAATTTTACCTTTTACGTATAATCCGTCCACAGGTAGTGTTGTTGTTTTGAAATCCGCAATAGTATCAATCTCTTACTCTTTGGATTCTCTTGACTTCAGCAAAAGAAATGATTCGTTATGTAATCCTGTGGTGGAAGATTATCTTGAACACCTTTTTATCAATTACGAAGCTTCAAGAAGCACTAGATACTGGCCTCTCAATTTTTTGATTATCACTGCTCCTGAATTTGAAAGCACAATAGGATATTTTGCCAACTATAAGCGCAATCTGGGATATGATGTATCGGTGGTAACCACTAACTTAACAGGCACTAATCCTATAAGCATAAAACTTTATTTGCAAGCACTATATAACAGTTTGATAACACGGCCTACTTATGTTTTGCTTGTGGGTGATGCTGATAAGATTCCTGTTTCTTTTGGGGATAATGTTAATACTATTAATAAACCAATCACAGATTATGACTATACCTTATTGCAAGGAAACGACTGGATATCAGATGTGTTCTTGGGAAGATGGCCAGTAAGTGACGTTCAGGAACTGAAAAATATCATCAATAAAACGATATTTATGGAAATGAATTTGTCCAACACCTCTAAAAAAGCAACTTTCATTGCTGGACAAGGGAGTATAGTAATGCAACCACAATTTGAAGCAGGACATAATTATGTAGTTAAAAAAACTTTCCAACCAATTGGATATCAGTGTAAAAAATTATATCAACCATCTGACCCTCAAGTTGAGCAAAATTTGTCGAATAATCCACGTTATTTTATTTATTCAGGACATGGAAGTATTTGGGATTGGGATAATTATACATTCACTTTAAATGATAGCACTCTTTATCATGCCACTAACATATTATTTCCTTTTACTTTTGCTTTTGCATGTAAAACAGGGTATTTCAGATATGAATATAGTATTTGTAGACATTGGATTGTACATCAAAATATTGGTGCAGTTACGTATCTTGGTTCTTCAGTTTCTTCTTGGTATCTTACAGATGTTGTCTTAGAAAAGAAAATATTTGGTAACTCATATTCTGATAATTATGCTATAGCATCTGTGATCAATAACGGAAAAAACAAATACCGGATTTATTATTGGGGAGGCAATGTGTTTTTTGTAAAAAGATATTTGAGAGCTTATAATCTTTTGGGAGACCCATCCATTTGTGCAAACGGGATAGGGTGTCTAAATAATGTTTATTTTTATTATAATGAGTTTTTCCCGAACGGTGCGTATACAGAATACCATGTATCAAATGAAATTAAAAATTTCAATACTTTTCATGTGAATAATGGGGCTATCGTGCATTTACAGGCCGGGAATGAAATAATCTTGAACAATGGCTTCTATGCAGCAGAAGGTGCTGACTTTACAGCCATTATAGCACCTTGTAATTCAAGAGAAGAAAACCAGTCGGAATTCATACCAGCAAACAATACGGAAACTGTCCAGAATCAAGACATTGAATCTGTAAAATTAATTCAAGACAATCATAGCAATGTTGAGAATAACGGTATGCTTATTTTCCCAAACCCAGCCAACCAGTCTTTCACTATCAGTTTTACCGAAACGCAGGAGAGCGTGAAACAATTGTGCATTTTTGATATGCAGGGAAAAATAATGCTGAGACAAGAAAATCTTTCTGATAACACTGTCAATATTTCCAATTTACCCTCCGGCACATATATCGTACAAGTTATCAGCAAAAGAGGTAAAGAATATACCTCTAAATTAGTGAAAGAGTAATAATTAGTGTGAAAAATATTATCTTTGCAAACAAAACAGAATATTATGAAAAGATTATCTTTAACTCTATTATCATTGGTCGTCACAGTTGTTGTTTTTACCTCCTGCAGCCGACATGATTTTCCTGATGAACTGAAAGCATATTACCCATATTATCCAAATCAGACTATATATTTTCATAATGACAATGGTGAGACAATGAACTTTACCATTACAGATTATATAGTCTCAAATTGTGATCGACATTGGGGTAGTAAGTGTCCAGATTTATCAGATTTAAACTTTCATGCCATCACAAAATATTCTTTTGACGATATAGAAAAATCATACAAAGTTGAAGGGTGGATTTCGGTTCAGAATACTGTGTATATTTCTTATGATGTCACTAACATGCCACATGGTGAATTATTTTTTAAGGGGATAGAACCATATAAATCAGGAGTATCTTCAAGAATCGGAGACACTATAAAAATGAATCCAAATACCATTATAGTTCGCAACGAGGGTGTGGTTCAATTTGAAGATGAAAACTGCATTTGGTATTTAACGAAATAATGTCAACATCGCCAATCTTCCCGCAGGCATATATGTAGTACGAGTGCTCAGCCAAAGCGGGAAAACACATTCGGCAAAGCTGGTGAAGAAGTAGTTTTTTTCAAGGGGAGTCTCGCTGCGCTCAATGAGAGACGGGGATTTTCCGGGAATTTGTGAATGAATGCAGAATGTCAAACTTAAATGAAACGGAGATGAATGAGTACAAAAAGAGCATAACTTCAGGTAAACCGCCTTATCCCCTCATTCAAAAGCCGTTTTTCCCCTCACACAACAAAAAAAAGAAATACTTATCAACATACTGATTACCAACATTATATAATCACTCACAAAAAATACCGTTCTCAACTTGTAGTCACATTTTTTCCGCAAGGGGTCACATTTTGGAAGAATTGAGCCGCAAATATGCGGTGACCATGGCCGAAATCAACACATGGCGAGACGAGTTCATCCAGAACGGGACAGACGGTTTCAAACGTAAGCCCGAAGACTCCAAGCTGTCGCGCGCAGAGCGCAAGATCGGGCAGCTGGAACAGGAGATAGAGCTAATAATGTGTCCCACCGCAAAGCGGTGTAAAAAAAAACGGGGCTATGCAACCCCGCCATCCATCGGCATAATACTCAACCGTCGTATAATGTGTCCGACGGCAAAAATAAAAAAAAATTATTGAAGAATATGCATTTTTTTGAAATTATTGTATTTTTGCAACTCACTTAATAACAAAAAAAGCCTCGGTTTTTTCGGGGCCAAAACAAAAGGGAAGGAGTGAAAGGATGAAAAAAATTACTATAGTAGCATGTAGTGTAATTATATCGGTTATTTTATTACATGCTTGTACAAGATTCCCCGCATTTCCGCTTGAGTTAAGAGCATTTTTCCCTTATTCAGAAAATG
>JAFXZE010000001.1 GCA_017541375.1 Clostridia bacterium | reverse complement strand
TGATGTGTCTGTTAAAAACACTTTGAAAGATATTTATAAATACAAAAATATTGTTAATCAAGAGAAAGACTGCTACTGGTACCATCCCGACCACCTTGGTTCCTCTTCATGGATAACCTACACCGACGGTTCTGCCGTGCAGCACCTGCATTATCTGCCTTGGGGCGAGGACTTCGTGGACCAACGAACAACCAACTGGAATGCCCGTCACACCTTCTCCGCCAAAGAGAAAGATGTTGAAACTGGCTTATCTTACTTCGGTTCAAGATATTACTCCTCCGACCTGAGCATCTGGCTGAGCGTTGACCCGATGAGTGACAAATATCCCTCGCTTTCACCGTATGTTTACTGCGCCAACAACCCCATAAAGTTGGTAGATCCGAATGGGGAAACTGTTATTATTGAAGGACAATACGATGAGGAAGCATTTGATAATTTACAAAAAGGAACGAACTTGGAATTGTCAATGAAAGGTAATACTGTGGTAATTGTAGGAGGGAAAGTTTTAAATGACAATGATCAACAACTTTATGATGCAATTAATGACAAGTCTGTTACCGCTAAAATAATAGCGTCAGCGAAAATGCCTGATTTAAATGGTGGTGAAAGTTCAACGATATCAGGACATTGTTATGGTGCTATTTATAGTGAACAACATGGAACAGCAACAGCTACCAACTATGTTAACATTAATGGTATGTCAGCACTGGAATTGCCTGGTGCTGAGGGTTCTGGCATGATGCACGAAGTAACAGAAGCATACGGAATGGGATGCGAATCTCTTCGTCTAAAAAGAAATATAGCAATTGCTAATAGAATACCTTTTTCAGTTCCGAGATCAAACAATACAAACTTAACAGGTGAATTTTGTGGGACGGACTATGGAACTTATCTTTATTGCCATTCTAAAGCTACGCCATCTCCTAATGAAATGAATGCAGAGCAATCTCAAAATTATAAGAAACCGTCTCCACAATATTTTTACCCACTACCTATTAAGGATTTCTATTACAAATAACATTGCTCTTATGAAAAAAATAGCCCCCATATTATATTTGTTGTTTATTGTGGCACTTTCTACAAATGCACAAAATAATTCTTATATTTCTTTAAAATATCGCAATGCTAAAATAAAAAAATGGGAGATGTATTCCAAATGTGATTATCTTTTGGAAGAAAACAAATACTATTCATTTAAAATCACGAAAATCATTGCGATGAGAGACGGATATTTAATCAGAGCCACGACTAAAGTGAACAAAAAAAAAGTATCTGTTGTTATAGTTTCTCCAAGTGAAAGCAACAAACAATGTATAAAGAATTTAAACGCCTTACAATTAAAAAAAAAATATTTCTTGTCCTTACAAAGATATTTTCATGTTCCTGCATGTCATATTGGCATGGAAGTAGGATATATTGTTGACATTTTGCTTGGAAATCACACTATAAGCATCAACGAAAGCGGTTGCTATTGGTATATTTTTACAACTATGGATTTGGATGGTTTGACAGTGAGAAATGCACAAGAAACAGTTTCATTGTCGGATATGTACAATAAAGACAGTGTAAGTATTAGAACCCTTGTTGATTCCTTTGTGCAACATATTTGTTTTAGTAAAACAATGTGTGAAATGACAGATACTAATAGAATGAAAGCCACATTTCTTAGGTATGGTGGAAAATTATGGGGCAGATCCCCTGAAGAACTAATAGAAGGACACTATAACAAGCGGAAATGGTATATAGACAGTATTCCACCAACATTAAACTGGACTATTCATCCCTATTATATAGACACATGTAATATCGAGGCAATGTTTCAACATACCCTTGATGAATATTGTTGCCTTCCGATTAGCGATACCATGATGAATAAAGACATAAAAACCGACAAAATAAAGCTGTTATATTTTGATCCAATTCAAAATGTTTATACTGTGGAAATTGAATGGTCGTTTCCTTCATTAGATAAAACTTATATTCTTGTTGTTAATGTTGCAAAAATTAAAGGAGAATTTAAAATCTGTGGTCTAAATAAGCCATATTGTGGATATGCAATGAATTGCAAGCATAATGGCCGTATGATTCAAAGAAAAATGAATGAAACTACAATTATTATTTTTTAAGTTTTTTTGCATTGTCAAACAACCTGGTATGAATCAGCATTTTGCATATTCCATTTCCTCGTCTTTCTCTTTCTTTGCGGACATTCACACCTTCTCCGCCAAAGAAAAAGACACTGAAACCGGCCTATCTTACTTTGGTTCACGCTATTACAGTAGCGACCTGAGCATCTGGCTGAGCGTGGACCCGATGAGTGACAAATATCCGTCATTGTCTCCGTATGTTTATTGTGCCAACAATCCGATTAAGTTGGTGGATCCGAATGGGGAAGAAATGACAAAGTTTGAAGATGCCAATGGAAATCTTATAAAACAAATTGATGATGGTTCTAATGCTGTTTTTCAACAAGTTGGTACAGGACGAGGATTACATTACGAATTCTCGGGCTTTGATGAGTCACAAGGTGGTGTTAATGAGGTAAATTTAGGCACTGCTATTCAGGAACAGCAACAAATGAATATGGATAATACAGAATTGCAACAAAGTGCTGATGGCACAACATATTGTAACTATGCCACACAAAATGTAATGAAAACCGTATCTTCTGTCCCTGATTATGGTGATGCATTGGTGACGGGAACTGCAAATACAATGTGCGATAAAATGGAGAATAGCGCAAATTTTGTTTCAGTAAGTAAATCTCAGGCTGTTAAATATGGGAAAAAAGGACTAGCAATTGTCGCTTATAAGAATCCAAATGGACATGGACATGTTGCGACATTTAGTGCTGGTAATAATGAAGGCGAAGTCGCCAATATCGGACCAACAAATTTAACAGGATTTAAGTCTGTAAATCAAGTAATTAGTTCTAAAAAATCAAAAACATATTACATTTTTGTACCAGGAAAAGTGGCTGATCCTGTAAACATAAAATAACGAAAAGATGAAAAAAATTTGTCTGTTTATATACTTTTTATTTGCCTCATATTTTACAAATTCCCAGAGCCTTGAAGGAACATGGCAATTAAATACTCCGCTATTTGCAAATTATGAGTCGAATTATACATTTGACGATAGTGGTTCTTTTTCTTACTATCCTGCCCTTTACAACACACTACAAATAATTTATTCCCTTAATGGAAATTATGTAATAAATGGAGACTCAATTTATTTTACTGTTTCTGAAGTTGTTGTTAATTCCGTGAATTGGGATAATATCAAGATTGAAAAATCTAAAAATGTAGTGAGTGGTGGAGAATGGTTTTGGAGTAAAGATGGTTTTGATAATATAGAGGGAATGCATCGTGATTTTCCTTCAACATCGAATTTTTGGAGTGTCTCTTATTCTCAAAGAAGAACTATACAAGTCTCGCCCAGAACTTTTGCCGTTTTTTTTGAATATGTTGAAGATGAAGAAAGGACTCTTATACTAGAAGGACATAAATTGAATTACAAATATATTAATATTGATGGAGATCACTATTATTATATATACGGAGCAAGTGATATAGACGATTAAGTTTTTAATAATCGTTCCATCTTTTTGCTGGATATTTCTTTGCCAAAACATCAGTTATGGCAAAGAGCAGCATCCGCAGGGTAACCATCTACATCAATGGCAAGGAGGTGGAAGCCTCCGTCAAGCAGATACGTGCGGAAAAGAAAAACAAACAATAGAAAAACAGAATGAAAAAATAATTTGTAATTTTGCACCTATAAACCTACACCTTCGCCATGGAATACGAGTATGACAGCCAGATAATAAGTCCGAGAAACGCCTCTTGCCAGCAATGCAACGGCAATGCAAGCGTACACTTTGCCACCACACTTCTAACTGTCAACTGTCAATTGTCAACTGTCAACTGGACTCACACCTTCTCCGCCAAAGAGAAAGACACTGAGACCGGTCTATCTTACTTTGGCGCAAGATATTACAGTAGCGACCTAAGCATCTGGCTGAGCGTGGACCCGATGAGTGACAAATATCCCCCGCTAAGCCCGTATGTTTACTGCGCCAATAGCCCCATAAAACTGGTGGATCCTGAGGGTGAAGAAATGGTGGAAAGTCAGTATAAATGGGAGTATAATCAAACGACACATGAATTAAAATATGTTGGTGATGATGGAGGAAGATTTCATCAAACTGTTGAGATGACAAAAAATGAGAGTGATAGAAAACACGAAAAATTTACCGTTGATTATACTGGTTCTATAACTTATATGTTTAATTTTTCTGTTTTTTCTTCTAAGATTGATGGTTTGATTAATGGGAGTTTAGACATATTGAATGGTGGTAAAACATTTGTGGCAGGAGCCACATTAGGTATTGCGACAGAGGGGACAGGAACAGCTCTTGCAGCTGCAACATGTATGATAGGAGCAGGCCAGGTAGTTGAAGGAATAAAAAAGGTCACGGAAACTCTTGATGGTCAAGAGTCAAATCCTTATTTACAACAAGAAATAATAAAAGAAATATGCAAAACGACAGTAAATTTAGGATCTGGTGCTATAAAGGATTTCATTGAAAAATCAGGAAAAGTTTTAAAAAATGTTCTAAGAAGCACTATTGTCAATTTTGTATGGTTAGAAGCACAATACAATAAGACGAAAAAACCAAAATTTAAGAGAATCCCCATAGGCGCAACTATAAAAAAATGACATTCAATAGAAATAGTAAAATTCCTTTCATAGTATATTTTTTTATATATTGGATTTATTATTACATGGTGTGGACTATTTTAGCTGCACTGTTTACATATATTATATTTTTTTTCCAAGGGAATACAATACCTTTCTTCAGTATTCTTTTCGACATTGATTTTGTTTGGTTAGGCTTTTTGTTGCCGATATTTTTGGAAACCTATTATACTATGGGGTCTATGGTGGAGTCCATCTCTATAGATAAAAGCAATAAAACATTAAAGATAATCTATTATCCGCTCGTCTTTTTTAAAAAGGAAAAGGTGTTTTTTATAGAGGATAATTCATTTGAATATGTATATCAAAGCTCAAAAAAAACAGTTCTTACCTATATTCAACGCTTCGATTTATTGTTTTTTAATGTA
>JAFXZE010000008.1 GCA_017541375.1 Clostridia bacterium | reverse complement strand
CCTCCCCTGTTCCTAAATTGGTCAGCGTCCAATGGCTGAATTTGTAGTCTGGGTCGGTGGTTTGCGCGCGAATCCGCACTGCAGTTGCACTCGCGTTTTCCCCCAAAATTCGCGCATATCCGCCGTTTGTTGTCGCTACAAGATAGTTGTGTGTCGTGTTTGCGTAAGTATCCACAACTGTGTTATTTTGCTTAAACGATGCGATGAGAATTTTGCCATTTAGCACGCTTGCGGGGATATCCACAACCTTTTTCGGATTCCCACCCTCTACTGTGTATGAACTGATGTTTGTGCCGTCATTGAGGCTCCAACCAGCGAAAGTGTAGCCTGCGTAGGCTTCTGTAACCTCAGCACGCACCATTCCAGTTTCGCTATCTACTGGGTAGATTTTTGCAGCTCCACCAAGAGTGGACCACAGAAGAGGCGTGGCTGGAATCCAGTGAGCATAGAGCGTAGAATCCGCGTCTATATCAGCTATTCCACTCACAAAAGTCCCCGTTTTTGTGATGTATTGAGTGGAATCACCATCGCTATCGAGCCAATATCCATCAAAAGTGTATCCCGCTCTTGTAGGTACAGTAACACTAGAAGCCGATGTGGTGTGGTTGGCGTTGCTATACATCGAATAATTGCTGCCATTCCCCCAAGAGTAGAGCTTTGTGCTTGTGTCTCCGTTGTTGTTTAGCGTGAGCGTAACTGTGTAATCAAGACACTTAAAACAACTTGGTGCGTTAGCAAAATAACCTGAGGTAAAATGCGACTTGAAATAATTATACACATTACGATTTTGAAGATTAACTGTTGTAAGTGCGGAGATACTATTAAATGCATTTCCCCCCATTGTAAAGCCTGTTGGTATGCTGGTGTGCATAAAAGTTACAGATGCCAGACTGTTAGAGCCACGAAATGACTGACCTCCAATAAATGAAACACTAGCAGGAATTGTTATGTTGGCAACTTTTGAGCTATAAAAAGCAGTATCACTTATTGTTTTAACAGCATCAGGAATGGAAAAAGCTGTTAGTTGTGGAGCTATGAAATACAATGTTTCCCCATTTTTGGAATAAATCGCATTATTTTCACTTTTAAAATTGGTATTTGCTGGATCTACAGTAAGTGTAGTTACAGTATTGGGAAAGATATTACTAGTAGAATTTATATATTTAACACTTGCTGGAATATGCAAGGATGTTATTGAAGTGCCCCTAAAAGCACCATAGTCAATATTTGTTACACTATTACCAATAGTAATGCTGGTAAGTTGTTCAATATTCATAAAAGAATTTTGACAAACATGTGTAACATCATTGGGTATAACAAATGAACTACCAGCTTTCTTTTCGGGATACGCAAGTAATCTTACCTGTGTAGATGAAACCCTACCATATAATACCCCATCTATAGCATAAAGCGAAGGGTTGCCAGATTCAACCTCGAAAGCGGCAATATTTGAATTATTAATTGGAGCATAATCAAGCTTAAGCATGTTTGTATTATTGCTTGGTATTTTAATCTTAGTAAGCTTACTACCAAAAAATGAATAATTATAAAAATCGTAAACCGTACTTGGGATAGTAAAACACCCATTAACACCATTAAAGGCATTAGGAACAATTTCGACAACACCATAATATGGCTGATTATTATTGTATCCTAAACGATATAAAACCCCATTTTCATCTACGCCATGGAAAGGTTTTGTTACATTGTCACCATAATCTATTAGATAAAACTCTCTAAGTGATGTACAATTATTAAAACATCCCCATAGACCAAATGTAAATGGTACAGTTGAACTGTATGCTTTGATAGGTAACCCTACACGCTGTAAGTTAGTACACCCAGATAAAACGGATTCATATCCTTGTTTGAAACCTTTTGAAAACTTAAAATCTACTAAAGCTGTACATCCATAAAAAGCACTTGTTCTATAATAGTTTAGGTTTGCACATTTCCCATCTGCATATGCTACAGTAGTCAGCGCAGTGCATCGACTAAAAGCACTTGAATTAATTTCTGTTACACTTGCTGGAATAGTTACTTTAGTCAAGGTCGTACGTACATTTGTAAGGAAAGTAGCAGAAGCGCCACTTGCTCCAATAGCCGTGACCGAATAGCCGCCCAATGTTGACGGAATAGTCAAGTCAGTTGCCGTACCGCTGTAGGCGGTAATTGTGGCTTTGTTACTAGCCACGGTATAGGTCCAGTAGCCACTTGTTGCAGCCTCAACACTATCCGCGCGAGTACGCGTATGAGAACCTAAACCAAAAGCGAATATCCCCACCATCGCTAAAACTAGTGTAAGCGTAAAGCCTACATATGCACAGATATTTGCTTGATTCCCCATTTTTTTCATAATATATCTCCTTTTTGATAGCAGCTACCGCTCCGCCTTGAAAGCTTTTCCTTTTTGCAGCGACGCCGCTGCACCGCAAAATGCCAAGAGCTTAAGCTTAGTTGCTCACTCACTTACTAAACATGTTACACATTTCTAGTTTATTTAAGATAAAAATCTTATATCATATATTTTACCAATTTTCGATAAAAAAAGTCAAACAAAATAACATGTTTTGGAGATATTTTTTACAACTAACAGAATGACATAATAACAATAAAAACAGACCTGATTATAGGCCTGTTTTTTACTTCATTAATCATATCATATCCCGCTCAATTTACTCCATATACTCTTCAATAAAATTGAGAAGATATTTATGTATGAATTCTACTAATAACGATTTAAACTAGAATATACTAATTGGATTTAACTCTTTTAATTATATAATAAATCAATGATAGAATTAAAAGCATTCCTAAAATAGACAAAATAACAATCCCTTTTTTATAAAAACGCAACTTTAATTTATATCCATTCCGCAAAAACAAAAATTAAGAAAAGTCTTTATATATCGCAAAAATCAAAAAAAGTCTACGGCTCATATCATTATTATTTGGCGGAATTTAAAGGGCTAAAGACGACAGAATTTTTATTCACCCAAATTTCTGAATTTATCGGTACTATCCACAATCTTTCACATCTTAACCTAATGAATAAAAAATCTTTACTTTAAAACTGCTTTTACACTTAAAAAGTAAAGATTTTACAAGTTATTTTTTTAATTCTTTAGCTGCGTTTACAAAAGCGACAAACAACGGATGTGGCGACGTGGGTCTACTCTTAAATTCGGGATGAAACTGCACACCGATAAAATATTGCCCATGATTATTAAATTCAACTGTTTCAACAATATTTTTTTGAGGATTAACCCCCGAAACAATTAAGCCATTTTTCACTAAAATATCTCTGTAATCATTGTTAAACTCATATCTATGTCTGTGCCTTTCTGAAATTTTCATTGATTTATATGATTTTTCCATAATTGTATTTGGCACTATTTCACAATCATAGGCGCCAAGTCGCATTGTTCCACCTTTTTGCTGGTTAACTTGATCTGGCATCAAATCGATTACAAAATCTCCTTTTTGAGCGAATTCCCTCGAATTAGCTTCTTTGATGCCTGCAACATTTCTAGCAAATTCAATCACAGCAATCTGCATTCCTAAGCAAATTCCAAAATACGGAATTTTATTTTCTCTCGCCACTTTGCATGCAATAATTTTCCCTTCTATTCCACGACTACCAAATCCCCCCGGAACCAACACTCCTTGCACATCTAAAAGTTGGTCTTTAGCATCTTCTTCAGATTTAATATCTTCCGACTCAATCCACTTAATGTTTACAAAAACACCATTTTCACATCCAGCGTGATTCAATGCTTCCACAATTGAAATGTATGAATCACGAAGTTTGCAATATTTTCCAACAATTGCAATGGTTACGTTTCCACTCCGATTTTTTATTTTCTTAAGCATTTTATCCCAATCGGCAAAATCAATCTTGGTTGCTGGTAAATTCAACTCTCTAACCACCACTTCATCAAAGCCTTTATCATGTAAAAAGTTGGGACAAAAATACAAGTCGTCAAGTGTTATGTCGTTTATCACACAATCTTCTTTCACATTACAAAACATTGCAATTTTTTTAATCAAACTTTCATCAATCGCTGTGTCACTTCGAGCTATGATTATATCTGGTCTAATTCCCATTCCCTGCAACTCTTTCACGGAATGTTGAGTAGGTTTTGTTTTATACTCATCTGACCCAGAAATAAATGGAACTAAACAAACATGGATAAATAAACAGTTTTCTAGCCCTACCTCGAGCGAAAATTGTCTAATAGCCTCAATGAATGATTGACTTTCTATGTCCCCAATCGTTCCCCCAATTTCCGTTATCAATACATCTGGCTTAGTATTTTCCACATTTTGACGAATAAAACTCTTTATCTCATTGGTTACATGAGGAATAATCTGCACAGTCTTACCTAAAAACTCCCCATTTCTCTCTTTATTTAACACACTCCACAACACTTTTCCACTCGTAAGATTTGAAAACTTATTCAAACTAATGTCTATCATTCTCTCATAATGACCTAAATCCAAGTCGGTCTCGACTCCATCGTCTGTTACAAACACTTCACCATGTTCATTAGGATTCATAGTACCTGGGTCAACATTTAAATATGGGTCAAATTTCTCAACTTGAATCTTAAACCCTCGCATTTTTAATAATCTACCAAGGCTTGCAGCAATTATCCCTTTACCAATTCCAGACACTACCCCACCAGTTACAAACACATATTTTGTCATAATAATCCCCCTATAAAAACAAGAAAGGAGTTTTTTTTTACGTAATTTTACGTAAATAAAACTCCTTAATTGATAATTTACTTATACCACTAATACTTAAAAATGTCAACCAAAAACAAAAAATTTTACAACTCTATTTAAAACTTAAACATCAAAAAAAGAACCCTGCGGTTCAAATTGGTTTCTACTGGCGGCGCAAGAGGTGTATAATAAGAACCGACTTTCTTTGGTATTTAAGCCAAATTATCAAAATTACTCATATTATTTCCTTCCACCTAAAACATAAAAAAACGTACTACATTTTTCAACAGCATTGACTTTTCATTTTCTTTATCTTTTGACTCACTAGCAACGCAGCTTCAGATAGTTTTTGGTACTTTTTTACGCTAGCAGACATTTCTTTTTCAATTTTTTTCTTTTCAGCATCGTTTGCTTTTGTATATTTTTTCATAATACCAGCTTTTTCTTTTTCGAGTTCATTTAGTTTTTGTAAAACCGTATCCAATGCTTTTTGCGCCTGTTTTATTTCCGTTTCAATTTTCATATTCCTATTCCTACCTCCTCTATTTATGCTTGTCGGCCTTGAGTGGCTGTTTTTATTTCACTTAGGCCTTTTGTCGCCTCTTTTAGAGCATCCTTTACTATACCGCCATATTTCTTGGTCACTTTGTCATATGTAGAAAGTATATATTGGGCTGTTTTTGCATCTGTATATACACCTTTAGGGCCCTTCGATTTTGGTGGACTTTCTCGAGGAAAGTTTGATTGCAATTCTTTCTTCAAGTCATTATACCCTTCTCCTGTGGTTACTCGCTCTACCTCAATTCCTTTTCTGTTCATCGCAAGTATTATTGACTCAGCAGATTTTTCCACTGCACTAATCAAAGATTTTGCCGATATCAGGCTGCCATGCTTATCTCCCTTGCGCAATTTTGCCAAAATCTTATCCGGTATTTCAATATTGTCATAGCAAACTGTCTTGGTATCTGGGTCATACCACACGTAGGCTTGTGCTAACACTCGCTTTTCTCCTGTGTCTAATCCATTATCATCTAGTATACTTTCTTCAAATACTATAAAACCTGCATTAGGATTTTTGTATCCATCGTCCACACAGCTTTGTGCCATTCCCCCAATGTGTTGGCAACAATTAGTGATATCACCCAATACAAAACCAAGAGGATCATCTTTTGCTAACGCTCTAAATTTCACTGGATCATCTTCATTTGCTTTGTCAGCCATGATAACATATTCATCTTTGTGCGCTTTGGCATAGTTGTAGATGGTCTGAATATACTCAAACTGACTTTGCGTATAGCCATACCGCCCCACTAACTCAGCTAACGATTCATTCCCTGGCTCAACATTCTCATATTGAACTATTATACTATGCTTCATCACAAATGGTGGATCCAATAAATCCTCCCTGCCAGTTGTGCCACTTACAACCTTACCTGGGAAATCTTTTTGAATTCTTCCAAACGAGTTGTGGGCTGCCTCCCAACAAAAGCTCTTCGAATCGATAAACATATCATCTTCATCTTTGAGATTAAACCGCTTGAAGTCTGGGTCATCATAATACATCATAAAAAATTTAGCAAAATCTTTATTATACGGCCCTTCAAGTTGCACTTTTGAAAACGCTTTGTGAATAAAATCTCCGTTTGCGCTAGATGTAGCTTCTTTCGACACAACGTGCTCTAGAATATAGTTATATGCACTTATACTATCGCTTTGAACCTCGGAAAAACCACCTATGGCATAATATATTTTCAACAAATCGGTTAGGCTATTATTTTTTTTGGTATCTGGTAATTTATCAAATTCAAGAGTTTTCACTAAATTTCGCCATCTAGTGATATTATTGTTGTAAAAGATATTGTTAAATTGCTCGTGCGGAAAAGTATCTAGCATAAAATCAGGCAATTTTAGTGGTTTGCGCCCCTGCTTTTCCAATTCTTGATTTAACTTTTGCTGTTTAATGGTATTTTTTCCATAATTTCTACTTGTGACACACTTAAACATGGTGTCTGGAGATGCAGCGATGCAATTTGTAGCATTTTTCGGTGGAGAGCTTAGTAGGCTTAAGTTTTTTCCATCTTCATGAAATTGTATAAATTTAAACTTATCCCACTCAACAGAATCAGAGCCACAACTAATTCCCATCAGCATAGTAATACGGGTTAAATCAGTACACATCTCGAATGCCCTACTTCCAAGACTTTTTACACTATTAGGTATTGTTACACTGGTTAAGCTAGTACACCTACAGAAAGCCAGGTATTCAATACTTGTCACACTATTGGGTATTGTTACACTGGTTAATCCACTACAGCTACTGAAAGCCATTGCTCCAATACTTGTTACACTATTTGGGATTGTTACACTAGTTAAACTCGTACACCCAACGAACGCTTTGTATCCAATATTGGTTACACTATTAGGAATGATGATACTATTGAGTTGTTTACAGTTCAGAAAAGTATAATCATCAATGCTCGTTACACTTTCAGGAATAGTAATACTTTCTAGTCTTTCACAACCAAAAAAAGCACCATCGCCGATACTTGTTACACTATCAGGAATAGTAATTCTCTCTAGACTTTCACAACCCGAAAAAGCATCTTCACCAATACTTGTTATACTATCGGGAATGTTGATGCTATTGAGATTTTTACATCCATAAAAGGCCGACTTACCAATACTTGTTACACTCTCAGGAATAGTAATACTTTCTAGTCTGTCACAGTCATCAAATGCTCCGTCACCAATACTTGTTATACTATCGGGAATAGTTATGTCCTTTAGAGAGATACAGCCCTTAAAAGTCCTCTTATCAATCTTGGTTACTCCTTCCCAAAACTTCTTTGGATTGGAAATGAGTAACTCTATTTCCTCTTTTGTAATCGGTCCACTTAGCACACCGTTTTCTTTGTTCATTTTTTACCTCGCTTTTTTGTTTTCTCTTAATATAGCATAAACAGAAATTTTTAGCAACTAAACCCCAGTTTATAGACGACAAAATTTCTAATTAAAAATTAATTTACAAAAAGTTTATATCCTATCTCCTTATATATTTGCTTTTGTTTGTGGGTATAGGTGCTAAGTAAGTGTCTTTATCATAAATAACAAAAAAAGAGCCGAAGCTCCTAAAAAATTGGCGGCGCAAGATAGGCTTAACTAGATAGATAAATGCTCAATTGTCACAAGTCATTTTTTCGACTATTCTAATCGTCTTGTTTACAGGATCAATTTCACATTTAACACCATATGGCAATATATTTCTCGGACATGAATGCCCCAAATTAAAATTATATATTACAGGAAAACTATATTTTGAGCATACATCTTTATAAACAGATAAATACTCATCAAAATATTTTTCTTCCATAGGTTTTGATACGATAATACCATTCAAAACTGCTAGTATTCCCAATTCTTCAAGTTTCAATAGAAATTGTTTCAATTTTTCAGGTTTAATAAACACCTCACTTGATTCTAGAAATAGAATTTTGCCTTTCAAATAATCCTTTGTCGGAAAAAGCTTAAATTTATCGGCAATCTTATAAAAAATATCTACAATTTCTTTATGATAAAACCAATCTTTGTCTATTATTCCCAAACAAGCAGATAAGATTTCTATGCAACCACCAAATAATTCACCTTTTACTTTTTTCATACTATTAAAAAAGATGTATCCTCGCTCCTCTTCAACAGCAATTCTTTCAAATCCTAAATTCTTGATTGAATAATCATCTCTTTCCCTATACCAATACTTACTTGGCGTAATGGAAAAGGCTTTTGGATTATTACAAAAATTTACAAAACTATTTAAAGTATAAGGAATCATATTGGGCGCTAATTCGCAAAAATCTGTTATAAAACTTATTCCATAGTATGTTTGTAATCCTAACTTACAAAACATTAAATGATTTATTGTTGAATCCGAGTATCCGAAAAAAACTTTCGGATGCTTTTTTACATTTAAAATAAATTCACTATCACTTAATAGATATGGAATCGTTAGTATTGTATCATCCCCACCAATTGCACATAGAATTGCTTTAATGCTATCATCCCTAAAAGCCGCCTTTAAATCTTCGGCTCGTGCCTTTGGATTGTTATGTAAAAAATCTATACCCTTTAGGCTATTGGGTGTAAAAACAGTGACAAAACCCAAATCTTTTAATCTCTTTATACCCAATTCAACTATTGGCTTATTGTATGCTTCTCCTAAACTTCCACCCGATAGAGAAATTATTGCTATCTTATCATTTTTATTTAGACTATATGGCTTCATAAATATTTTCCCCAGTTATTAATAAGCTTTACAAAAATATGCAATTTTCTTAGCCTTTTTACCACACCAAACACAAGTACAATCAGTCAATTCTTTTTCGTTTTCGGCAAACGGTAAATTTCTGCTATTTGCTCCAGTTTTATCTTTAATGCTTACTTCACATTCTTTTTCATCACACCAACAAGCTTTTATAAAACCCTTTTGGTTTTCTATCAAATCGGAAAATTCTTCTTTTGTTTTCGCTTCTACCACGCTATTTCTCATTCTTTCTGTTGCATTTTTTAAAAGTGTAGATTGAATTTCTTGTAATAAATCTTTTATAGATTGTATATAATCTGAACCAAGTGATAATACCGTCCTCTTTCCTGTAACTCTATTTACACACTGTATTTCATTATTCTCAATTTCCCTTTCACCTATTTCTATTCTGACAGGAATACCTCTCATTTCATTTTCAAAATATTTAGCTCCTGGTCGCACATCTTGACGATCATCTAACTCCACTCTAAAACCACTATTGTTTAATTCATTAAATAAGCGTTGCGCTGTTTCTAAAGTATTACCAATAGGTACAATAACAATTTGAACTGGTGCTACTTTCGGTGGAAGAACTAATCCTTTATCATCACCATGAGTCATTATCAATGCCCCTATGAGCCTTGTTGAAACTCCCCAGCTTGTCATATATACAAAGTTTTCAGCACCACTTTCATCTACAAATTTCACATCTGCTATTTTTGAAAAATTCAAACCTAAGTAATGAATTGTTCCCATTTGAACAGCTTTATTATCTGGCATAAGTGCCTCTACACTATATGAATCAACCGCTCCTGCAAATTTTTCCTTTTCTGATTTCTGTCCCTTTACTGTAGGAATAGCTAAAACATCTTTAATAAAATTGTAGTAAAGTTCAACCATACTTTCCACTTCTTGTCGTGCTTCTTGTTCCGTTGCATGTGCAGTATGCCCTTCCTGCCATTGAAATTCGGAAGTTCTTAAAAATAAACGAGGATGCTTTTCCCAACGCACAACATTACACCACTGATTCAACTTTAGGGGCAAATCTTTATATGAATAAATCCATCTCCTCATACTTTCATGAATGATCGTCTCGGACGTTGGTCGAACGACCAAAGGTTCTTGTAATTTTTTACCACCAGCGTGTGTAACCACAGCAATTTCAGGACTAAATCCTTCAACATGATCCTTCTCTCTTGACAAATATGAATAAGGAATAAAAAGAGGAAAACTCATATTCTTTGCCCCATGTTTTTTTATTAAAATATCTAATTCATTTCTTATTAATTCCCAAATAGCATAACCATAAGGTTTTATGGTCATGCAGCCTTTTACTGGTGAATGTTCGGCTAAATCAGCCTTTTCTATAACATTTTGATACCACTCTGCCATGTTATCTTTTTTTACTAATTCTCTTTGTTTATTCATTTTATTCTCCTAAACTAGTTATTTCAACTATCTATTATCTAATATATATTTTAAAACTTGCTCACTTTTTAGTTTTAACATTTTATTACTTCTTTTTATTTCGACCGTATCGATACATGTATTATTACCTAATATGATTTTATATGGGCAACCGATCAAATCAGCATCTATTAGTTTCGTGGCTATACTTTTTGCTCTATTATCGAAAAGAGCATCTATCTTACTATTTAGTATGTCATATATTTTTTGTGCCTCGTTTCTCCTTTCATTACTAGCCACAATATATGCTTTGTATGGAGCATACCAATAATCCCAATCAAAGCCATTTTTATATACTTTTTGCTCTGCAATTAATTGAATAAGCCTAGTTAACCCAATTCCCATTGTAACAATATGAGTATTATTAATTTTTTTTGTACTAATTAGTTGCTGTATTGTTGCTATATCACCAATTTCAGCCCCCACGGCTCGTGCTACATTAGCAGAATTACATATAGGACATTTAGTAATTAAAGATTTATTACGAAATGAATTATTGCAATTTTTGCATACTATGGGGTGGCTTTGATTTAGTTTTGAATTACACCAAATGGAAATGGTCTGGTTGTGTCCCAAGTGAATAGCCTCATGCAGTGCCAAATTAAATTTTACACCTATTTTGTGAAAAATTTCTTTAAATATATGGGTATAATGTGCCAAATCATTTGTATTATTGACAATCGCATAACAATCTGCTAGTGTGAAAGTTTTTGTTCGAAATAAACCATAAGCAGTACGTAATTCATTCCTTAACCTTTCTGAAATCTGATATACACAAAATGGTAATTGCTTCTCTTCAATCCCTAATAGATCTATCAATTTAATAATCGCCTCTTCGCTTGTTGCACTCAAAACATATTCAGCATTTTCCCCCGTAACAAACAAACCTTTACCATAAATGTCAAATCGCCCAGAGTTTTTCCATAAATTAGCATCCTGTAACAGAGGCATTTTAACTTCACTAATGTTGTATTCTTTAAATATGTTACCTATCTCATTACAGATATTACTTAATAATTTATTAAAAAGCTCTAAGTAAGCATATATACCAGAGCTTATTTGTTTAATATACCCTGCTTTTTCTAATTTTACATATATGGGATCACTATCAATAAACTTGGTTGTAAAAAACATATCTTTACTGAAGATCATCAGATGTCTCCTCAAACATTTTTAAATAATTTATTAAATTAGGTAATATAGCATGCATAAATTTACACTTGTTTGAATCAGTAGACATACCAGACAAAACCTTATATGCAGGGCATACTCCACCACAAAAACCGTATGCATAACAATTCTTACAATTATCCGATACACTCACGTTTTTGATGTTTCCCAAAGAAATTTGGGAATCATATTTTTGTGCACATCTTGACATTTCCCCATGAGGAGTAACCAAAGTCATAAATTCATCTCCTAAAATAGAACACGGAGTTTGTCTTCTAATGCCATTTGATATACTCCCCAACACTACCGACAATGCAGAATCGAGGATAACGCCAAATTCTTGGGTTAATTTATAAATATCAAATAATATATGAGCATATTTTTCTCCATCAACGGACCATTGCAAAGTATCGTATTTAAAGGGGGTATTAATTGTCAATTCTTTCATTGGAAAATTTTCAAGCACATACTTTACAATATCTTTTAGATTACCCAAAAAATCAGGATTAGGAGTAATTAAAACATGTAGATTAACTCCTTTATTATACATTTTCATATAGTTTTCTTTTACATCATCAAAAGTCCCACGTAAATCCTTATATGGTCGCAATTTGTCGTGTATTTCTTTAGGACCATCAATAGACACGCCTACTCTTACATTATGATCAATAAAAAAATCAATTATTTCATCATTTAATATCGTTCCATTTGTTGTAATCAATAAAACTGGATTCTTTACTAAATGATTCTTTTCTGCTTCTTCAATTTTAGCAACAGCTTCTTTTATTAAATCAAACTTTATTAAAGGTTCCCCACCAAAAAAACAATACTGTGTAGATTTATTGTTATTATTCTTAAACGAATATTCAAGCACCTCAAACAGTGTTTCGCTATCCATAGTTTTCAAACAATTAATATTTTTTGTTGCGAAACACTCAACACAGGCTAAGTTACATTGTTCCGTTAAAACTATACGATAGGAAGTAGGTTTACAAACTACAGTTGGCTCTTTTATATTAGGTTGCTCATCAGTTATCATTTCAAATTCAATCAAATCGTTCAGACACTGTTTTTGCTCCTCATCTAAAATGTTAGCTTGCACTTCTTCGTAATCAAATTGAGCAAGTTTATTCAATAAGTCTAAATGATTATTATTAACTTCTGTTATATACAACTTATCCACATTAAAATGATACATTACTTTTTCATTTGTAAATATCTTGTAGGGGTATACGTACTTTTTCATAAAACTTTTTCCTTTTTCCAAAAATCACCGTTATCGAACAATGAAACACAATGTTTACCAAAACAATCATGCCTTTCTGAATAAAAACTATTATGTATTAATTTGTCCTTTAAAAATGAAGTATCATCTGTAAAGATATTTCCAAAATTTACATCGAATCGATGAAAACAAGGATAAATATTCCCTAATGCATCACTTACAAATAAATTTTTCCCCATCATACATACTGAATTCTCTTGAGGAATTTTGTTATTATATGCTCTATCGCACTGTAATAAATAATACTCTGAATGCGAATTACCAAATTCTTTATTACATTCCAACATTGCATCTCTTATTATTTGATAATTTTGGGCTGTTTGTTTAAATAAAGGTTGATATCTTATGTCTTTTATACCTAAAGATTTTAACCATCGAAGTGTTTCCAGTGCTTTATACGCATTTTCTTCTGTTATAACTGTAGTAGTAGTGATTTTATCATACCCATTTTTCAAAAGACTTTTCATCGCAAAAACAGTGTCTTGATAATTTCCTCGTTCAGAATTATGAATATTTTCATCAAGTGAATTAATCGAAAAATCTATTCTATCAACATTTAAGTTGATTAAAGTTTGTATATCGATAGAATTCAATTTTGCGCCACTAGTATTAATTATAACTCTTAACTTGTATTTTTTTAAACATTCGATTAATGCATAGGTAACATATTTACGCTTTGAATAAAGAGGATCTCCTCCAGTCAGAATAATTGTTTTAAAACTTAAGTCGTAAACTTTTTTAACAAATAATTCTATATCTTCTAGCTTTAATTCGCTAGAATCCCTTTTTTCATATCCTTTTGAATAAAAGCAATCTTTACAGCATAAATCACATTTTGTGTGAATAATAAAAAATAAAACCATAACATCTCCTAAAAAAAACTAAACTCATCAAATGATGAATTTAGCTGTGGCTTAAATTAGGTTGACATGCAACTTGTGTAAATCGTCATTTTCTTTAAAGTAATTCTTTTCGCCATAGCGCAAATCCTCCTTCAAGTAGAAGGATAACATATAATTATTTTTTTGTCAACAAACTTAACTTATTAAAATGATAATAAGACAAATTAACTATAATTTTGCCTAAAAATCTCTTAGTTATCGCAAAAACTAAAAAAAGAACCCTGCGGTTCAAATTGGTTTCTACTGGCGGAGAGGGAGGGATTCGAACCCTCGATGCTTTTGGCATACCGAATTTCGAGGCCGGCACATTCGACCACTCTGACACCTCTCCAAGTAGTTTGATTATATAGTTTTTTTTATGCTTTGTCAAGAAAACTCCCCTACTTTCACATAAATTCTACATTTGGAATAATCTACACTCAAGGAGGAGCAATGAAAAACATTATAAAATCGATTGACTACAACGCTCTAAAAAACAATATTTTAAATATAAAAGCTGACCTTCACAACACAAAACTATGCGCTGTCATAAAAAGTAATGCTTATGGTCATGGATTAAATAAAATAGCTAAGGCAATCGAAAATTATGTGGACTACTTTGCTGTAATTGATAATAAAGAAGCTATCAATTTGAGAAAAATCACTAAAAAACATATAATTGTGCTCGGCTCTTGTAACTTTGATAATTTAATTACAGCTATACAACAAAATGTCGAAATTAGTGTTGATAATATCACCCAACTCAAAATGATAGAAATTATCGCTAAAAATCTAAAAAAAACAATTTCCATACACTTACAACTAGACACTGGATTACATCGCTTGGGAATAAGTAACAAAAAAGATATATTTCGTATGTTAGCTATAATAAAACAAAATAAATATTTAAATTTGAGTAGTGTATACTCCCATCTTGGCGATGGTGCAAATAAATCTCGTACTCGAGCACAAATCGCCCAATTTAACGATTTAACTTCTTGCATTACTAAAACAATATTCCACCTCTTTAATACACAGTATTGGCGCCAAGTAAACTACTTGGGTATGGTAAGGATTGGGGCTGGGGTATATGGATATGGCCATCCAAAAACAACCCCAGTACTATCTATTCAAGCTCGAATAATAAAAATACAAAAAATAAAAAAAGATGAATATATTGGCTATGGCAGCAATCACAAAGCACCTAAAGACATGTCTGTTGCCATTCTAAGTATTGGCTATGCTGATGGGCTACCCTATGCGTGGGCCCAATCTGGTTGGGTCTTATATAAAGATAAAAAATGCCCTTTTGTAGCGGACATTTGCATGAATATGAGTATTATTGAGGCATCACCTCAAATGAAAGTAAATGATTATGTTACTATCCTTGGAAAAGATAATCAAAGCTATATTTTTGCAAACGATATAGCATCACATTCACATACAATTGTTGATGAAGTTCTCACAAGATTTGGGGTTTTAAGCACAGATTGATGTTACAAAAAATATCAACGCATTTTCCTCCGCCATCTTTCCATTTTTGATATCAAAATCAAGTTTTGCGCCCAAATCCATAAATTTTTTTAATTTAGCTATGCCAAATTTGGCTCCCTGTTCCCTTGCTATCTTTACCGCATAAGGTTTTGTACCAAGTTGAGATGCAACTGTTTCATTATCAGCTGTTGTACTCAAAGCAAAAAACATGCGTCTAAATGAGTTGTGAATAAGTACCATCAATTTTATAGGTGGCTCTTTATGCATAAGTAAATTTTTCACAATTGAAATAGCAGTTTTTCCATCTCGCCCTGATACTGCATTAGTAAACTCAAATATGTCATATTCCACATCTTTAGTTACATTTTGCTTGACTGTTTCCAAATTGATAATCTGTCCATCTCCTACAAAATTGGATAACTTAATTACTTCATTACTTATGCGAGTATAGTCATAGTTGCAATATTCTATCACGGCATTAAGTGCATCTTGATTTATCTGCACTTTTCTTTTGGATAACTCAGTAACAATGAGTTTACTCAACATTACCCCATCAAGATAAGAACAATCCACCACAACAGCCTTTTCTTCATATTTTTTGTATAAAGCTATATTTTCATTTGCCACCACTACCAAAATAGTCGTATCCACTGGGGATGAGGCATATTGCACTAATGGAGCTAATTCTTCAGCCTTTTTGATAGCTAAGTTTTTTAAGATTACTACTTTATGCTCATCCATCATAGGTAACGACCTACAAGAATTGATGATAGAAACCATATCTGTACTTTCATCATCAAAACAAATCACATTGAGTTCTTTTAATGTTACAGCCCTATTTTTTATCATCTCTACGGCTTTATCCCGTAAAAAAGCATCTTCGCCTTTGATAAAAAATAAATTTGGCAAATTATTCACTAAATTTTTCTTTAAATCTTGAAATTTCATCTTGACTCCTTAGTCGAGAGTTTAGCATAAAACCAAAGTATTGTAAAGTTTATTTTATTAAATTAGTGCAAACAACACAAAACAAGTAAATATCCCATAACAAAGTGAAACTAAAGCTATTTTAGATTTGGGTGAAATAATCAAATATCTACTTGCACAAAACATGCCCGTATAGTATGAAATTAGTGCTCCAGTTCTAAATCCAGAATAATCAAAACTAGCAAATGGTAATGAAGCTAAGTACGCTGCTCCACGCTCGATAATTAACAATCCCCATTGACAAATACGCAATAAAAATCCTAAAAATGGCAAAATCAAACATATAATCGTCAACACAAATAGGAGCATGAAAATAAATCCAAATAGCGGCACTAAAACAAGATTGGAAATACAACTCACAACTGAAATAAAACCAAAATGGTTAGCAATGATTGGTAATGTAGCAATATCGGCGCTAAGTGTAATGGCTAGGCTTTTTATTATCCATTTGTAATGCAAAAACTTTAACGCATTTTTTAATACTGGGTAAAGGAAAAATATTCCAAACACGCCAGCAAAACTAAGCAAAAATCCCAAATCAAATAGAAATAACGGCGCAAACAAAAGTATAAGTACCCCCGCAAGTGAAACACTATTTAAGCTATCTGTTTGTTTACCAAATAAATTTCCAATCAACAGTATCACCGCCATAATACTTGCCCTAACAACACTAGGACTAGCGCCGCAAAAGATAGCATATACTGATAAAACTCCCACTACAATACTAAGCTTTACCCACCTATTGAATCTACTTCGCTTTAACATCCACAAGAGCATCACTACCAAAAAGCCTACATGCAATCCACTAATAGCAACGATGTGAGCAATGCCTACCCGAGAAAAATTGGAATACATCTCACTATCGAGTTCTGTTTTATCTCCAGATATCACAGACAGAGCAAACCCAGCATACAACGGATCAAAATTCTTTTGATATAAATCATGGACAGCATTTTTAGTAAAATCAAATATATCCATCTTCCCTTCAACAAAAGCTACATTAGTGGAATAGAGATATGCTGTATGCTGAAAATTGTTTTTATATGCAAACGAGTCAATGCCGTTAGTCTTAAACACAGGAGTCATGTCTAAATATGCCTTAAAGAACACTTGATCACCTGATTTTATTTGTTCTAAATCAAGTTGACTGGCTAATTCTTTGGATACATATACTCTCAAATTTCTTTTTAGATGCACTTCTTGATTATCTTCAAACACATACACATTATTCAGAAAAAAATACTCAGCCTTGCTATTGCTCAACACATTTCCATCCATTACTCCGGTTATCTCATACGGAGTAGATTCCAGTGGAACAAAATCTACCTTGTACTCTAACTTTACTAATGAAAACACTCCAATGCCAGCACCAAAAGCCACCAGACTTACTGATACATAACTCACACTTTTCTTTAGACTGATAAAAAACTTTTCACTAAATATTCTAGAACATGCCAATACAACAAAATAAGCTACAAACATTAAGAGTGGAATGACTAGATATAGATGGCTATCAAATGTAAATAGTTTCATCATAAGTATTCCAAAAGCTAAAAACAAAAACCCTAAAAATATGGGCCTAAAGTGAAATATCACACTCTCCTCCTATGTTTTACAACTTTCTCTTTTATCTACCTTTTCATTATACAACAAACAGAATTTTTTTGCAAATTAAAAGTAAAAAGAAACAGAAAATAATCTGTTTCTTTTATCACTTAAATAACAAACTTGTAAAGTACCCTTCTTCAGTTTGTGTACGTATCTTTGCATAATCTTTATTTACATGACTAGAGCTATATGTTGTAGTATATTCATAATTTTCTTCATCTTTATAATACCCAACTAAGGCACTACACCCCTTAAACATGTCACTACTGTTTGATACTCTTGTCGTAGTCCACCCAGATGAACTTGACAAATAAACCCTAGAAAGTGAGCTACAATAAGCAAACAAATAACTCATATTAGTCACTTTATCAGTACTAAAATTACTCAAATCCAAGTTCTGCAGACTAGAACATCTATAGAACATATAACTCATGTTGGTTGCTTTAATACCAAAATTGTTGCCAAACTTTATATTAGTCAAGTTACCACAATAAGCAAATAATTTACTCATAGAAGTAACTTTTGCTACATTTAGATTAGAAATATCTAGATATGTAAGCCCACTACATCCATAGAACATGCTTGCCATGCTTGTTACTTCACTAGTATCTAATTGCTCCGTCTTGATAGATTGAATTTGCTCTATTTTGGGTATGATTCGCACAAACAAATTATTTAAGTTTTCCTTTGCAATAATTTTCCCCTCACCTACAAACAACAATTTAGTTTTGTTTTCGTATAAATATACACTCAGATTATCTGTAACAAAATAATTGTTTAAACCTAACTCGTTGATGCTAAGTTTGTTTTTAGGGTCTAGAGTATAACTATAATTATATTGAATAAACTCAATAGAAGTCACATTACCTAATACATCAGCGCTATCTATAAGTTTGGCAAACATAACTTTTATATTTAAAGTAGAGACATTTGAAACATTAACTGAATAAATCACTTCGTTATCTTGATGGGAACTATTTTGCATATCTCCGACCAGTCCACCGATGAATGTCTTTTCATCATCAGCCGAATTTCGAACTACATTTATGCTAGCCTTCGATGTATTATAATATAACATACTGTCAGTTTTTCCTGCTAGACCGCCAACATAAACTGTTATATCATTGCTTGCTGTAGAGTAATTTATCGCAATATTTGCACTATCTTCTATTATGGCATTAGTAACTTTAAACAAATCAAACTTTATTCCTTGCGAAGAAATAATTGTATTGCTCTGGCCTAAAATTCCACCAACATAAGTATTGGCTACGTATGTGCTGACGGCGTTATTTCCTCCATCAGTTATAGATATGCTACCACTAAAAGTCGTGTTATACAGCATCGTACATTCAGTATTAGAGTTATCAGCATTAAATTTCATATCATATTGCCCAAAAATTCCGCCACAACTGATTGCACCATTGCCTACTATATGAATACTTCCACTATAACTATTGTTTTGTACTGGGATAACACTTCGCCTATAAGTATTGGAAATATATCCACTTATTCCACCAACTACCATATCTGTTGGATTGGATAAAGTAGAAGTAATTATAATCTCGGATGCGACACGATTTTCTAATACTTCGCCCGCGAACCAACCAGCTAATCCTCCTACATAAAGTGTTGGGTTAGTTGAATCTATAGAAACAATAATATTAGGAACGCTTGCTTGAGTGAAATATTCTTTTATGTATGAATTTTCCACTCCGGTATATCCTATCATTCCACCTATGTAAACTTCACTCGTATTTCTATAGTTACCCAATGTACAGGTTAAGTTTGATATAGCATTGCACTCTTCTATCAACACCATTTCACTGGAATAGCCTATGATTCCACCAAGAGAAACTTGCAGATTAGAGCTTGTCCCACTTCCTCCAGCATTAGTAACACTCAATCTTAGATTTGAAACATCAATAATAGAGAATGTTAAACTATATCCTTCATTAGTATTTTTACCAACCAATCCACCAATATTTACATAAGTATCATCAAATATTATCAAATCTGTTTGCCCTACAATGTTTACATTACAAAATACAGAATTACTTGCCTCTGGAACAATCATACCCACATTAAATATTGAATGATTTTCTTGTTCGATTGATGATAAATTGCTAAACTCAACAGACATATTTTCAAATGTACAAGCACTTGCTTTACTTGCTAGTAGCCCAAATGAATTGGTCGATATGTTGGTGTTTGAAACAAATTGAAATTCAAAATCCACATTCAATATGCTAAAGTTATTCAGTTCACCAAAGAACGAATTATAGCTATCATCTAGCCCAACAAATGTTATCTTTGCGTTTCGAATTGTACCATTGTCTTCTACTCGTCCCTCTAGCCCGCCTGATAATACTTTTTGACTACTATCTTTTAGATTTGATAAAGGCGTATATTGATATTTGGATAGTTTAATAACACCATCTTCTATCGATGCCCACACCTTACCAGAGACCACTTCGCTAGAATCTGGGTCTATGTATTGCCCGTCACTAACCGTAATAGTAATATCCCTCTCTAAGCTTATAGTTGTGTGTGAATCAGCACTTAAAATAGCTGCGATGACATTATCTAAATAAGTTTTTTCATCTATTTCACCTGGATCTTCAGGAATTACCACATTAAACACATAGTTGTTAATTAGAGTTGGGAATTTCCCATTTTCTAACACCCATTTCTTTGCATTGAAGTCTTTAAATACATAGTCAGGCGAATCGATATCTAAAATAGCTGAATTTGATATCAATACGACTTTTTCTTCTACACAACTAATTATATTTCCTATAACATCAAGTGTAGAAATCGTATAAATTTCATTTATATAGCCACTTATCGCCTCTCCTATGATACTTCCTTTATACTTATTTGCAGCAGTATTGGCTTCTACGCCCGCTCTACTGTATGAGTACTGTAATGTTCCGCCATTTAATATTCCAACTAAACCACCAGCTGAAGAAGTATTATCAGTGAATAAACCTAAATATCCAACATAAGTACCATTTTCATCTAGTTGTTTTTGTGAAATTATGCTTGCGCCTAAGTAGGCCGAACTCAATGTTCCTTCTAACCTACCTACTATTCCACCAACATAATCACCATTAGACTTCAACTTGCTGTTAGCAAATTGTTCAACATATAATGCTATGTTGTCTGTTTCGGTGTTGGAACCTATATAACCAACTACTCCACCTACCACATATCCTGTTAAATTTATATCACCTTGAGCTATCAAACTATAAATCCGTGGTGAATTATCTATGCTGTTAGCAGTACTTTCATCCAAATCGATTTTTCCAGCAACTCCACCTACATAATATTCTCCAACATTGGGAACCTCTGATGCATTAATCGATATGTTTTGTACAACAACATATTGCACAAAACTATTTCCTTCAATTATAGCAGCAAGTCCACCAATATTTTGTCTACCATTTAAGATGCCTTCATATATTTTTACATTATCAATAAATGAATTACCTTTTATTGTACCTGCCAGTACTCCAAAATTGTCGGCTGCTGAAATGTAATTTCCTACAGAAATATTAAAGCTGTGTACTTGTCCGCTATCAATTGTCTTAAACAAGCCAAAATTATCTACATTTTCACTAGAATTATAACTCAGGCCAGATAATGTGTATCCATTCCCATATAATACACCACTAAAATCAGTTTTGAATGAATGAGTATATTCTTCTCTCCCTACAAATGTTATATCCCTAAGCAATGAAATATACACACCATTAGGCACTTTGCGGCTATTGTCAGCCCCTATTATTGCGTTATTTTCAAATACACTCGCCCAGCTAGAATAACTATTTTCTTCATTAAAGCTTGTGATTAGTATTGGGTTATAGCGCGTACCAAGCCCTTCACCTACTGAATATGCATAATTATTAGTTATGTCTCTATGAGAGTAATAAATAGTATCCGCAAAGGAAAGTTGTGGACCAAAACTTGAATGCAAATTATCAAATTGCCAAACACAGTTTACTCCATTCTGACCAAATACAAAACCAGTAAATGATTTTCCAGTGCGGTCGGACCAGCCTTTTAGATCAACTGGAGTAACATACTCTTTTTGAGGATTACTTGCAACAAGCTGGTCTGTGTAATAGTAAGAATTAGTAATCTCAGCTCCATTCTCTTGCATTATTCTTCCTGTACGATCTCTACCTATAAATACTCCTGTAGATACGTTGGATTCATCTACTTCACATGCTGTATAACAATTTGCTATACGCGATGTGGTAAAGTTGTTATAAACAAATCCACCAACATAAATTGAAGCACCTATTAACCGAATATTTGAGTAACTATTTTCTATTTTACCAGAATTGTTATGCACAAAACCGCCCACCGTACCGACGACAGCTCTTACTCCACCATATTCGCACCGAGGCTGGCGACTACCATCTGCTCTTCTTCCCTCCACAAAGCATCCAAAAATTAGTCCTGAGCCGCTATTTCTCGCTACAAAGCCACCGGTAGTTGCGGATGATCTTGCATAGTTTATGATATCACCATTTTTATAGTAAGAATTTGAAATAGTCCTATTGTTTACACCGACAAACCCACCAAGGTTGCCATAACCAAAGATATTTATCCCTTGAGTGACTTGTTTGTCTGTTCCTTTAAGTTTTGTACTATTTTCAGTGAGTCTTCCTACACGACAATTAGTTATGTATCCATCATTTACTCCTACAAACCCACCCATATTACTGATAGTATTTTTACTTACTACGATATATACAGAGTATTTTGTGGGATTAGTTTCCACCAACAATTGTTCAGCTGTCTGATTTTGGTTATTAAATTCATCATTAGTGCTAGCCGCCATAGCCTCCTCTTTTGCCCCATTTATGACAGTCACTTCGCCAAGTGAGGTGGTAAGCACATCACAATTATAAATAATTCCTTGATTACTTCCCGCTAAGAAACCAAAGTTTATACTACTATGTTGTTGCAAATCGATTACATTGATATCTACATCAATAATAAGATTAGTCAGCACTACATTAGAGCCAATAGTGCTAAATACTCCAATGTTATTTTTGTTATCATCAACTTTGAAACCACTAACTTTGATAATAAATCCGTTTCCATCAAGAGTTAAGCTATTGCCATTTTGAGTCACCAAGTCCAGTGGTTCCCAATCAGATCCCAAATCAATATCTCTACTTAGTATGTAACTTCCACCATTTACTATAGACCTAAACTCTGATGCGCTACTTATAGGAGTGGGATGAGTGTTTATCACTGTTCCACCGATTATGTTTACCTTAAACTCAAAGTCTATCTCTTTAGCTTGGTTATTAACAAGTCCACTTTCGGTATCTCCATCTTTTATTCTCACAAGCACTTGTTCACTATAACCAAACTTAAACCTTAATTTAAATGACAAATCAGAAACAGTATTTATGCCCTCGATAACATAGTTGAGATACTCATTAGAGTCACCATTACGCATTTGGATATAAAAATCACCATAATTAATCTTATTTCCTTGAGTAGGTAGATTGATTTTTGTATAATTTCCATTAAAAGGCTTGTATTCCCAAATTAATATACCATTGTAGCAGATATTTAATTGACTTTCTGCAGTTTTCAATTTCGCTTTAATAACCTCGACTGCTTCATTAAAGTCGTTTTGCGCTACTGGAGTAGCTACATAATTTTTATAAACTTCATAATCAGGCTCTAGACAATTTAGCATAGCAATCAGGTCGGCAGGTGTTTGTGTTTGTACTACTAATGCACCATTATCTAAATTGGTCACAGTAGCTGAGATAACTTGATAAGCTACTAAATACAGTTTTAATTTCACAATCAAGCTATATGGCAATTTATCTGCAACACTTTGTTGTGTATAGTTAAGTACTACAGTTATGTATGTAACACTTTCACTAATTCCCGGACCGACATATAACCACAGCTCTCTGTTTACAACTTCTCGTCCTGCACTCCCCAAATTATTGAGATTTTTAAAACTAATATAACACTTATCCAATGCATTTTCTAAACCTGTAGCTAATATGCTACTACCAGCATTATCCAAAATGTCTAGTCTGTTTAAAACGCAATTTCTAAATTCCCCATTTAGGACCAATCTAGCTTGGGTACCCAATCCCACAGTATTATCAATGTAGCTTGACTGAGTAGATTGATCTAACGTCAAAGTTGCATGTGACACAAAGTCAGTAACCAAAACAATTTGTGCTGAAGCTACTTCTATATTTCCGTTTTTAAAGAGTTTTACCTGTATTGGACAAGTATCGCCTTCAACAAATTTACCACCTATCAACACTCTAGCATACATCACTCCCGAAAATGGAGCAAAGTTGACCCCTATTAATTCGGAATACTTACCAATAAACACCCCACCGTCGATATAGGTGGTCTCTAGGTTGTGAATTTGTGGCAAAAGATTTTCATCGTACTTTTTAACCAATTGCTGAATAGATACATCTCCATCACTAACTAAAGGATATATTACACAATAATCAAAGTCGGCATAATCTTGCACAACCTCAATCATTAGTACCCCCATTTCCGTAGTAGATATTGATAACGATGGCATTTCTTCGCCCTTTTCTAACATTTCTAGACCTTTGGTATAAAATGATAGATTTACCTTATTCACATTCGTTGGTAAAAAGCTAATATCTATGTCTTTTTCACTACTTTCCGCCTCATACTGAGTGGTAGCTTTAAATGTAAATTTGTATTCTAACGGTGATGAAATAGCTTTATATTCATCATTTAGATATACTTCAACTCTTAGCTCTTTATATTTACTAGGAGTGCTACTATCTACCACTAAAACTTGCACTTTATCTATATATTCAACATGGTCTCCAGTTACACTATAACTAATATTAATATCTCCAACATACTCTGCCTCTACCCTAGCTACAAACCGCGTAGATTCTCCACTACTCGGTGTAGCATCTGTGCAAGACACATCAAAATTTTGTATTGGATAATATGGATTAAATGTAAAGAAAATTATATCACTACTGAATTCACTAATAAACTTTTCTCCGCCAAAATCAAGAACCCAATATGCTTTTACACCTACTATTTTAGTTTCATCAACATTTATGGTATAATTTTGCGTAGCAGAAAGTATTGTTTCATCGTCATCTACAATATATCCATACTCGACGTTATTATTTTGCTCATAACTACCATTGTTTAAGTAATAACCTTGCAATACTTGAGATTCATTTATTCTTACATTATAATTGTAGGAAGAAATATTCTCGCTACCATCGTTGATAATGCTAATACCTACAATGTCTTCAGCATTTTTCTTTACGCCAAAGCCAGATGAACAAATTACATTGATATATAGCATTGCCTTTATGCTAGGGGTTGCTCTTGAGACTACAGTAATTGTGGATGCCCCTATTGCCTTAGGTAGTATTCTATTTGATTCAAAATTGTAATTATGCTCATTTTCATCTAGTATAAGACTAACTACACTAGGATTTGATGAGGTAATGTCTACTTCAGTTGAAGCACCTAGTTTTTCTATCTTTATCTCAGCAATTTGCCCCAAAAGTATGCCATTATCTTCCCCATCTCTATAAGCTAAATCGATAATCAAACCAATAGGGCCACCATTATCAAATACACTCACTCCAGCCGTTGTTACATCTTCATCTTCTGGAATATTTTCTATAATTTTGGGAGTAATAGTCAAACTTTCTACTGGAGGAGGATTCAGTTGAGAGCCATCTTCTTTTGTTAATCGAGGTAAGTAATCGTTTTCATCATCTACCCCCTCTAACCACTTTTCGACATCACCTTCGTCATGCTCTACTGGTAATCTGTATCTAAGGTTGATATTTTGTAGTTCCTCATGATTTCTATTAGTAATACCTACAATATTTTCTATAGCCTCTTCGGACACGAAGTAATAATCTACCATATCAAAGCTATGTGGTATAGTAATTTCGTCATCATCAGCAGTATAAGTCAAAATAATCTCACCAACCCAAGACAAATCTCTACCAACTAGGACATTTATGTTTTCTTCAAAAACGTATCCATACACATCTTTGATTTCACTACCCAATACATTAACAAATCCTTCTGTTTGCACATATCCGCTAAGTTTACCAATTAATTGACCTACATTGCTACTATTTCCACCTTTGAATGTGCGACAATTTGCATAAGCATGTTGAATTTTTCCACCTTCGCAACATCCAATCAAACCTCCCAAATTCTTAGGGTCATCACCGATCCAGTTTAATTGAATATTGATATTAGCAAAACAAGATAAAATTGTTATATCTTGGGCAAAACCAACAAGTCCCCCCACATTAACAGTTCCCCAAACATCTCCTACATAGTCCGCTTGAGTGCTTATAGATAATTTTTTAAACATTCTATACGCAAATGTTTGAACATAGCTATATGAAATCTCGCCACCTTCGCTATACCCTATTATACCACCGATATTACTATATCCTCTTGCTAAAGCATACTCAAACATAGTGTCCGAAACATAGTTTTCTGCATACACAGCGGTTAAAACTCCACTGTTGCTATTATAACCTACAACCCCACCAACATTTGAGTGCCCAACAACATTAGCCGTGGTTTTTATGTTAACTAAATTGCCCCCATCATTGAAGCCCACTACACCACCCACTCTATCTAAGGTAGGCGCATAGACTTTTCCTGCAACACCCACATTGCTTATCATTGCTCCAGCAAATTCTCCAACCAATCCACCTATAGCTACATCGGTGAGAGTATTTGGAGACGCATAAACATTAAGTTCAATACTTTGTTGGCTAAACTCAGTATTATTTGAGATATTGTCTATAGAAGAATTCGATTTCCCAAACATTCCACCAACTCTTCCATTAGCGGCTAGGTTTAAATCGATAATTCCAGAAAATTTTAGCCTTTCTATCTCAACATTGTTATCAACTAATCCAGCAACACCACCAATGTAGATTAAATCAGTATTAACTCCACCAATCTTTATATCTAGAAGCGAACCTTGCACTTTTACACCGCTTATATTTTTATAATCAGTATAATTTTCATAATCTCCAAGTTTGTTTTTCACCTTACCAGCAAGCAACCCTAAATAGTCTACATTTATCGTCGACTCGGTTGCAAAATCCATGTCTACATTAAAATTAACATTTGTAATACTTCCAGAAAGAATTGAGAATAGCCCTACATAATTTTTGTTGTCCTCATCTGAGACTACTTTATTTAACCTTATTCCACTTACTGCGTATCTTTGACTAAATCCATTCTTGCTTTCTGACTCTAAAATATCTTGAAATTCAAAGAACGAACCAATTTGGGCTAACCTATTTTGGGTTAACTCACTTTTTTCCATATATAATTTACTTAGGTCGATATTATTTTTTAATACATAGCGATGCAACCTATTGGGAACACGACTGTTACTTAAAGAATAAATATCCAAAAAGTCATTTGCGTCATAAATCTGATATGGATTTCCTTGACTACCATTACAAATTGAAAGCTCAATTTTGATAAATGGCCATGGAGTAGGATTTTCTAAATCAGTTCCATTTCTTATGATTTGGTCATTAACTTCCACCCCATCCACTTCGTGATCTAATGGATAGATATAAATCGTCACCAGACCAGTAAAATCTTTATCATCAATTTTTTGATAAATAATTCTATTATTCTCAAATTTGAAATAGTCTTTTATAGGTGGATTAAATTGCCCATTAATACTATTCTTTACATACATTCCATATTGTGTGTTTAGGGCGTTGAGTGGACTAACATTTATTAAAAGCTCTATTTCATCAAAGCGCTCAGCCCCAGCTAGTTTATTTATTGCGAAGCTATAAGTTGTTTCATTACCAGCTGTAGTCATGTTGCTAGAATTTAGCTCCATATCACGCTCTTGATAGATCTCACTATCATCTTCTCCAAATATTACAGCATGTTTTTTTGCTCCAGCTAACTTCAGCTCATTCACTTTTAAAGGATGTTTTAAAGATACATAACAGCTTAATTGCTTTATCTCTCTAAATTTCATTGTTACGATTGTGATTTTCAAGTCCAAAGCCTGCTGAGTGTTATCTTCTGGCCACTTTAAAAATGTGAGTGTAAGCTTGGTGCAATTTAGCAATGACTGAGAATTGCTTAACACATTTTCTAAATCTATCGCGTAAGCTAACTCATTAGAATCCAAATCAATAGAGTATTCTACTCCGATATCTGTATCAATCAGGGAGTCATACGCAAAATAGAATTCAGCATGATAAGATTCATCATCCCTATAGATTTCATTTTTGGGATATAATGTTGCTGTATTATACTGGCCAATACACTCAAATGTAGCAGGTTCACTATCTATCACCCTTGCCCAAGACATATCTTTAATAGGCGATATAACATCTAGTAAAATTTTTAGTGTAACGCTATCTTCACTCCAAGTGTTTCCACTCTTTTTTACAAATCCTATTGTTAATTCAATCTTAAATTTTTGATTTTCAGCTGCCTGATTTGGAGTAAGTTTGAAAGAATGCTTGGTGATTATTTCTGAGCTATCTACACTAATATAGCCAAAGGTTTCTTCGTAAACATCTGATTCAATCTCTTTGCTTACTGAAATGTTTTCAAAATAATAGGAGTGTTCTTTGAAAGATTCATCATAATAGTTTTCAAACATCTGATAACCAATATCGATAGTTTTTCCCTTACGCATACTTAAATTTAGCTCATTTCCTATAAGTGTGGCACTATCAACATTTATTATATTATTTTTTGTCTGATCCTGCACATATAACTTTGCTATAGATTTATCCACAGCCAAATAGCAATTACAAACAATCCTACAACTATATCCACTAAGTGAGGAAATCTCTATTACGGTTCGCCCCTCAGCCTTTGCAGTTATTTCGTAATTGATTGTCAATACTCCATTACTTGGCGTTCTGCCGTACTCAGTACTTTCTTTGATGTTGACCACATCAACACTAGAAGAAATCTTTAACACAGTATCCACTTGTGTAGTCGCAGCAGATACTGTAAGCAACATTCCACCATCAGCCTGCGAAATATCATTTCCTAATACCAATTTGATATCATCAGAAGAAACACTCAAACTTTTCACTGCATCCACTACTTTAAAACTAAATGTGGCCTCGCATTCATTAGCAAATCCTGCAAAAATGGTGATATCAAAGTTTTTGGCTGCATTTTCATTCCCTTCATACTTTATGTATATAACAGAATTACCTCTTAACCTAATTGCTGAAGAGGCCTGCCAGTCATATTTTACTGTTTCAGCTTTCCCACTAGGTTTTTCCACAAAATCATCTGTGCTAACATACACGCTGACTAAACCTTGCATATCAGATGCTACACCAAGTGAAAAAGATGGGTCTGTTGCTGCTTTTGGTGACAATTCGACTGTAAATTTTTCGCCTAATAAATTGGCTGCGTATGCTGATTGAATATTATATACTTGATTTATTTCATCAAAAACACCATCACTACATTTCAAATCTATACCAGACACCGCTGTGTCAATTTTTACAGGAAAATCTTTTTGAATTGTGGTAAACACTTCAGCCTGTTCATTGTCATTTACATATAGCAAATCTACATTTATTCTAAGCACAGTTTCTCCGCCATTAAATCCCCCAACAGAAAAACAAGTATATGTTTTTCCTCTAATTTCCAATTCTTCAAGCTGCGCTATAGTCAATTTGTTTGTCTCGTCAAAAATTTCGTCCACACGAAACTGGGTTGTATTTAATTGATTATCCAACACAACAGCATACTTTTTGGCTACACTAGCATTTGTAGCAAGATGTACGTTTAGTGTAGGGTCTTCAGCTAGGGCAACCCAATTATTAAACTCATCTCTTTCAACTTCATAAATTTGGATGCTTTCGATTTTTTCATACACCAATACTGGAAAAGTACTGTATAGTCCATTAACTTCGGCTAATATCTGCAAAACCCCCACGTCACACTCTGGGCTAGCAATTAAAACATTATCTTTTACAGACAGTCCCAAAAGTCTACTATCGCCATATTGCTCATCCCATAAAGCAGCAATTGTTTCTCTTTCTAAAACGCTCAACTCCTCATCTGCTCTTACTTCACTTGGAGTAGGTAAAATAGAAAATGTTGCTATCGCAGGATAAATTCTTTCTGGATAAACTCGTAGCATTTCATCTAACGAAAGCTTTAATTCATCCCCACGCTTTATCGAAAACTTTTGAGTAACACTACTCAAACTTTCTGCAGTTTTGCTAACTATTATTTTAAAGCCTTCATAGCATACTTTAGCTGATTCTTTAGTCTTGATGGTTAGTGTAGTTTCCCCTGCTCCTTTTGCTATAACCTTAATAGTATACTTATTATTCTCCGCACTAATTACTGACGCAGAGGCTACTGTTTGATCTGATAGCTCCAAAATTAAACCCGAAACCATATCTTTACTAGCTCCATCAACAGTCGCCGTAAAGGTTGCTTCGTACTCACTAGCGTCATCATTATCAAGGTCAAAGGTTAGCTCGCTGGTACTCACCACTATTTTTAACTTACTGTACTGATCACCACAGCCAGAAAACCAAGTTACCATTCCAATCACAATAGTTAAAAATAAATATACACAAAATTTATATTTCATAATTTTACCCTACTATTTATTTTGTCTTTAAAGATGTTTTTTATTTACTCTAGCCCACAAATTTCACTAGTATAATTTTATTAAAAATTATCTTATTTGTCAAACAAAAATCGACACAATTTGTTTGCTTATACAAAAAATATATAACTTCTTGAATTGCCAAAAAATTAATTTTTATGCCAAAATTGTTTACATTTAATTTTATCTATGCTATACTAAAAAAAACAAGTGAGGTGAACAATATGACAAATCACGCAAAAAAATATGGTTCTGATTGCATAGAACACTGGCATGACCGCAAACGCTGGTGCGGCCTTCCTTGGTCTTTTACTCGTTATTCTATTATTGAAAAACCCGGCAAATGGATTAAACTTATTTCCGAAGTTGGTTTTTTTAGCATTCGTGTTGAGGAAACTCAGCTTTTCCGCGTAGATGATGTTTCTATTTTCTCCTCCTTTACAAATACCATTTTTGGCACCGGCACACTAAAAGTGTACTGTAAAGATGCATCTAGCACCACTATGGATTTAGTCCGAATAAAAAACCCAGACAAGGTGCGCAACCTTCTCAACGAGCTCGTGGAGCGCGACCGCAAATCTCGAAACATCATGTACGGAGAAATGCAACAATAACAAAAAACAGGCAAAATTGCCTGTTTTTTATCTTCTATTTACTTGGCCCTGTGTCTTTTATATAATTAATTTGTTTAGCAACCTTGTCTCTAATTAGCTCGTGGCGAAGCTATTAAGGGCATCATGAGTTACAAGCGCTTGGCGCTTCCGAGATGCAGCGGCGTCGCTACAAAAGAAGTGAGATTCTCACGCTACACTCAGAATAACAATATTTAGTGTAGCACAAAAAACTATAATAGCTGCGCTTCAACTTCACCTTTTAGACTAGAGAGCGCTTTTTTCTCGAGCCGACTAATGTAGCTACGCGAAATTCCCATTTGTATAGCAACTTCACGCTGAGTCAACTCTTTCCCTCCACCAATTCCATAGCGCATGCACAAAATTTTGTACTCACGCTCCGATAACTTTTCCGCTAAAATACGCCGCAGTCGTTCGTTAAGGATAAGAGTAGAAACCTCTTCTTCCACATCATGCTCACTATCACAAATCATATCACCTAGCATTATTTCATTGCCGTCTTTTTCCACTCCAACACTTTCCTCGAGTGATAAGTTATTTTGGTGTTTTTTATTCGCGCGAAATAGCATCAAAATCTCGTTTTCAATACACCGAGCCGCATAAGTGGAGAGCTGAGTATTTTTTTCTGGCGAATAGCTATCAATCGCCTTTATAAGCCCAATCGCTCCAACAGAAATTAGGTCATCAGCCTCTTTTGCGCTATTACTGTATTTTTTTACGATATGAGCAACCAGTCTAAGATTGTGTGAAACTAGCACGCTTTTTGCTTCTTTGTCGCCTTGCTTTAGTTTTTCTAACCACTCCTTTTCTTCTGTTGCTGATAGTGTTTTTGGAAAGCTGGACACATTGTCCACATATGAAGAAAAAAACATTATCTTATTCATAAACGCAACAAACGACTCTATTATCAATTTCCCACCCCTCCCCTTATATATGCCAAATCCAATAAAAAATTGCATTACAGCACCATCTCTGCATTCCACAAGCGCAAAGTACTTGAGCTTAATAGCATCGCCACAAGATCATTTACTACTTAAATTTGTGTCATTATTATTTTGAGTTAAAAAAGAAAAAAAGAAAAAATTTAAACAACATTTCCCTTTATAAAACATAAAAAAGCACACTTTTTAGCATGCTTTTCCAAATTTGATTAACTATTCGCTTCTATTGATAGTTTTATTACTATTCTTGTCCGCTTTCAATGCATCGCGAGGAATTACAAGACAACTTTTTTCACAAGTTGGACACAAACATTTTCTAATCTTGTCAATCTCATCATCATTTAAAGTTTGCAACATTAACATTACAGCAGAAACCCCTTTTGAAACATTTTTAGCCTCATTATATAAGGAATTATTATTAGTCTCATCAGATGCTGTAAATAATTTAAATGTTTTATCGTCAACAGCTAAAACTTGTGGAGGTGTCTGCATTTGTTTTTTAGTCCTTTTTGCTTTTGGGCCAAGTTTACCTTTTTGATAATCTTTCCAACTAACAAGTTTATTAACTTCTTCATTCTCTAAATAAACAATCGACGAAAAACCTGTCATATACATTTTTTTGCCTAAATTATACTTCACTACTTCACCATCTCGATTCTTTAACCATATCTGTTCTTGAACTACAGGGAAATTTCGAATCCACTTTCCATTTTCATCACAATCTTCAGGATGGAGAATATTACGTAACTTAATCACAGCAAGTAGCTTTGATACTTCAGGCGCACTAATGCCGATACCTTTTTTAACAACTAGTTTTGAAACCGATTTGTTTTCAGCACATAACGACTCTTTTTCAGTATTGTTGCGTGAATCAAATAATTTAAATATTTCATCGTCAACTTCTAAAACTAGTGGAGGTGTCTGCATTTGCTTTTTAGTCCTTTTTGTTTTTGGACCAAGTTTCATTTGCTGATAAACTTCCCAATAAACAAGCTCTTTAATCTCTTCACCGGGTTGCTCAATCAAAGAAGAACGACTTACATCATACATTTTTTTACCTAAATTATATTTAACTATTCTACCATCTCGATTCTTTAAATATACTTGCTCATGAGTTACTGGAAAATTTCGAATCCATCTCCCATTTTTATCACAGTTTTCGGGATGGAGCGCATTGCATTGCTTAATTACTATAACAAGTTTTGTTAAATTAGCTAATTGAGGTCCTCTTACGCCACTACTACTAACCATTTGACTATTTGGTTGAGAGGTCGTTTTTTTGTTGTAGACACTTTTTCCCTCAATAACCATTATTTTAGCAACTTTCTCAAACAACTCTGGAGTAGTTTTTAACTTACCTTGTTTTAAATTGGTAATAGCTGCTCCAATTCTATAATACGCAACAGTTCCGTCCTCATTGATATACTCCATTATATCATTTTGCTTTGGCAAATTATAGGTCCATTTACCAATCTCATCACAATCTTCCGGATGATTCAAATTGTGTAATTCTATCATTTTAATTAACCTAGTTACCCCCAAACACCTATTATGTTTAGTAGCTACTTCTTCTCTTGATTCCATAATTTATCCTTGCTTTTACTTTTTGTTAAATATGCTATATTTTACCATAAAAAAGAAAAATGTCAATATCGAACTAAAAATTAAGCATACACACCTCTTGTGCAATGTGGTCACAGCATCCAGCAAGCGCCAAGCGGAAGTTATTACACACCATCTACATAGCATCGCCATGAGCTTATGCCGTATATTCATTTATGCTCCAATTTGCTTGTGTTTTCAGCAAAAATAAAAAATGCAGTGGCTTTTGATGAAATTTAAAAAATTTTTGTAGTAAACAAATTTACTTTTGTTGCTTACTATCCTTGATGGCTTTTATTAGCATAATTATCCCAATTAGAATAAGAAACCCCCCGAAAAGATGCCCTAGTAAGTCGCTTTGAATCGCTTGAGCCAAAAAAGCTGACCCAATTGCCACCCCCAAAGCTACTGGCGCAACAGCAAAAAACAGACGAAAATCCACTAGCTTATTTTTTATATGCAAAATGAGAGCTACTAAGCCCGTCGGCAAAAAAACAAGCAAATTAATAGCTTGAGCCAAATGCTGGTCTACACCAGCAACCAGTGTCAATAGTGGCACAAGTAGCGTGCCTCCGCCTAAGCCCATACCTCCTACAATTCCACCAGCAAATCCTAAAATGATAAATATCCAAAAAGACATAACGCCTCCCTAAAATAGTAACCTTATTCCCACACCTAAAACCACAAAAGCAAAAATGAACCCTAGCACCTTGTTGTTGAGTTTACTTAGTAAAAAGCTCCCTAATACTCCTCCAGCAACAGAACCTAGCCCTACCCACAACGTGGTATCCCACTCAACTGTAGAGCTAACTAGATAGATAATCGCACTAGCTAGGCTAATGGGTAGCATAATCAAAATAGTTGTCGCCTGAGCATGCTGATTATCTAGCCCCAAAAGAAGTAAAAGTGGCACACAAACCATTCCACCTCCACCACCAAAAAGACCATTAGCTACCCCAATAAATACGCCTGCAAAAATAATTAATAATACTTTTTTGGTTTCCATATCTCCCTCAAAAAAATGCAAAATATTTCTTATGAATATACCCCAAAAAACTTGCTTTTATTTGGGTTATGATATATAATAGGTTTATCTTATGTGCATTTTTTATGCGCACAAAACACAACTAAAAGGTAATTAATTATGACTAAAAAATGTATCAATTTAAAATCAATTTTATTAGCATTAGTTTTGTCTATGAGTTTTGTATTATTACCCATCGCCGTAGGTAATTTGCAATCTCCCAAAAACTCTGCTAGTCTTTATGCTGAAACTACTTCAACAAAAATGCTAGATGCCACCTCCTCAGTAGGGCTCAGTAATGCAGACTTCTCTGAAAGTGGCTCAACCAGTTCCCCGCAGGCACCTTCTAAAGGCTGGACTAAAGCGGACGGAAGTGGAGTATCCCCTGAATATACTGGTATTATCAATTTGAACACAACTTACTTTAATAATTATAGAAAAAACTATGGATTTGAAGAATACAACATAACTACCAACTTTTTCTATGCTCCAGATGCGAGTGACACCAAGCTTCTCATCATTAACAGTCCAAATAATGCAACCAACTATGGATATGCAACCTCATCTAATCTTACACTAAATGCAGATAGCTTTTACGAAATCAAAATGTTTGTCTACACTTATGGGGATGCTAATGCCAGTATATATCTTAGTGGAGAAGACTTTACCTCAGCCAACCTCACTAACATCACTACCCAAAGTGTATGGCAAGAAGTGTCATTGTTTGTAAAAACCAGCGTCAATAAATCTAGCACCGCCAAACTTGAGCTCTTCTTAGGTGGAAAAAATGGTAATGCGTGCAGTGGATTTGTTTGCTTTGATAATGTCAAAGTTATACAATATTCTCTTGATGAATACAATCAACACAAAACTGAATCTGCTTTTTCAAAAGAAATAGACCTAACTACCACCAGTAACATTGTTGTAGAGGCAAATGACTATGGTTTTGTAAAGAATGGTACATTCACTACCGACCTAAGCTTTTGGACAAGCGCAAATGCAAAATTTATATCAGACTTTGATTCTATTACTACAATAAACGGCGAAAACATCATCATTGGCAGTAACCAAAGGGAAATAAAAAGCGGAGCTCTTCTCCTTGCAAACAATAGTTCTGCTAGTCTAAAATCTAGCAACATAAATATCGAAAGAATGGGATTATATCGCATAAGTATATGGGCAAAGCATAACATATCATCAGGTGAAGGCAAACTTAGTGTATTTGGCATGCCAAATAGCGAAACTGCCCTTGAGCCAGAAGAAAAATCTGCAAGTATTTCTTCTCTAGTAACAGGCAGCGCTATAAATAACTACTGGACTAAGTATGATTTTTACATACAAGGCGACAGCAGATTTGACACAACATGCTATCTAAAATTTGAATTAGGCGACGATACAAACAACGCTACTGGATATATTGCCATTGCCGACATAAAGACCGAAATTATCACAAACACTATCAAAACTTCAAGTAGCTCTGCAAATTCAAACAACACTACATTGAGCATGCAGTCAACTCCCGAACTAAGCTTTGCAAACTCAACATTTAATAATGTGACAATAGAAGATAGTAATATATTTGAGCCAGAAGATTGGACTGCTCAGAATAGTAACAATACAACTAGCGGAGTCGTAAATGTACTACCTGCTAATTGGAACGAAATAAATGCTAAAATCCCCTGCCCAACCAAGGCTAGTGGAACCTCAGACAATGTATTGATGATTCACAATGATGACAATGCATCATATCAAGCTTACTCCAGTGAAAGCGTTTCACTTAGCGCTAGCGGATATGCAAAAATCAGTTTTGAAGTTTACACAAAAGTAAATTCTGGAAATAGTTATGCAACTATTGCTAGCGACAGTGGAAACATTATTTACGAATTTCAACTTCCTAATGATAGCGGTTGGACTACATACAACCTATTTATCAAGAATTTTAGCACAGATATAAATTTAGTACTCACATTAGGCTTGGGAAAAACAGACTCCCCTGCTACTGGATATGTATTCTTTGATAACTGTATATTTGATTCTAGTCTATCGGAAGACACATTTAATGACACTACTGAAAATAGTACAAACATAAAAGTAAATTTAGCAGATGACCAAATAATTGCAAACGATAACGGAACACCTCGCTACATGACAGTAATCAGTAACACTGCCGATGCTGATTTTGGAATAGTAAAGGCAGATGAATTTGATGTGGGTGTAAGCAAAAATTCTATCTCTACCCACAGCGACAGTAATGATGAATTATTCTACATTTACTCAAAAACTGCTACAAACACCACTATAAAGACCAACTTTGCCTACACTTTTAATGCAAATACTTATTACAAAGTTTCTGTGTGGGCAAAAACTATAAATGTTCCTCAAAGTGATGACTTTTTATATGATGACAATGGAGAAACGGTAAAAGCTGGTGCTACATTCAAAATTGAAGGTGTAAACAAATACTTTACTGGCATCAACACCAGTAAATCAGATAAAACTCAAACAATTGCAGAAGCTTTCAAAGATAAGACAAACGAATGGACCGAATACACTATTTACCTATATCAAGAAACATCTGTAACTGGTTCTGTAATATTTGGTTTGGGTAATGAATTTATCAAATCATCTGGTTATGTATTCTTTGGCGACTTAACTATCACGTCACTCACTGAAGATGAATACAAATCTCAAACAGCTACTTACGAAACTGAAGTTCCATCCAACATAATTTTATCAACAACTCCAGATGAAGAAAACCCAGAAGAGACTCAAACAGGATTTGACTCCTCCGCATGGTTTGCTATTCCTACTACTATTATTGGTGTAGCAGTATTAGTTGCCATTTTAGGATATTTCATTCGTAAAGCTAAAGCAAACAAGCCTCGTCAAAAAGAACAAATTTCTGAGGCTGATTACAATAGGCTCAATACCCTACTCAAAGATGTTGATAAGAAAGAGCGCAAATCTGAAATTAAGCACAAGATTACACTTTTAAAAGAAGAACTTAAACAATCTAAGTTATATCTTGCTCAAGAACAAGAAGAACTTGGTCGGCCATCAGATCCTGAGCATCCTGTCGATGTAAAACAAATTGAAAAATCTATCGAAATGCAGAAGAACAAGATCAACGAAATCGAACTCGACCTCAAGGTTCTTGAAGAAGAATACGACAAGATAGTAAATAAACAAAAGAAAGAAAAATAATAATAAAAAGCACTTTAACGAAATGTTAAAGTGTTTTTATTTGTTACAATGAATAATAATACTCTTTTATTTTTTCAAAATTTTTGCTAAAAATTGTCCGGTGTAGCTTGCTTTGTTTTTGGCAATCTGCTCCGGGGTACCTTGCGCTACGATTGTACCGCCATTTATTCCACCTTCAGGACCAATGTCTATGATGTGGTCAGCTACTTTTATTACATCGAGGTTATGCTCAATAACAATAATTGTGTTACCAGCATCGGTCAATCTATTGAATATGCTAATCAATTTGTCCACATCATAAATATGAAGTCCTGTGGTTGGCTCGTCCAGAATATATACAGTTTGGCCAGTACTTTTTTTAGAAAGTTCAGTCGCAAGTTTCACCCTTTGAGCCTCTCCCCCACTAAGCGTGGTGGCTGATTGACCTAGCTTGATATATCCCAACCCCACATCGTATAAGGCTTGAATTTTGGTTCGAATTGCACTCTGATTTTCAAAAAATTTCAAAGCTTCTTCCACAGTCATTTCCAATACATCATATATACTCTTGCCTTTGTATTTCACCTCGAGAGTTTCACGGTTGTATCTTCGACCTTTACAAACTTCACAAGGTACATAGATATCTGGCAAAAAGTACATCTCGATTTTCTTTATACCATCACCGCAACAAGTTTCACAGCGACCACCAGAAATATTGAAACTAAATCGCCCACTAGTAAAGCCACGCTCTTGCGCCGCTGGAGTACTAGCAAAAAGCTCCCTAATTTGAGTAAAAACACCCGTATAAGTAGCAGGATTTGAGCGAGGAGTACGACCAATCGGACTTTGATCTATTGCGATTACCTTATCTGCATTCTCTACCCCCTCAATGCGCTCATATCGCCCTTCAGCAAGCGAACTGCGATTGAGCCTATTTGATAAAGCAGGATAAAGGATATCCGTCACCAAACTACTCTTTCCACTACCGCTCACACCAGTTACGCAAGTAAACATGCCAAGAGGAAACTCTACATCAAAGTTTTTAAGGTTATTTTCCTTCACTCCACAGAGTTTGATTACTTTACCATTGCCCTTTCTTCGCTTTTTGGGAATTTCAATCTTCTTTTCACCACTTAGATACTTTCCGGTAATAGATTTTGGCTCCTTAATAATATCATCCACACTACCAGTGGCTACTAATTCTCCACCTTTTACCCCAGCAAATGGCCCTATATCTACTAAGAAATCAGCTGCCCTCATTGTATCTTCATCATGCTCTACAACTATTACTGTATTTCCCAAATCCCTTAGGTGTGTAAGTGTATTTATCAATTTATCATTATCTCGCTGATGCAAACCAATGCTAGGTTCATCTAGTATGTATATTACGCCAGTTAAGCCACTACCAATCTGAGTTGCTAACCTTATTCGTTGTGATTCACCACCACTCAATGTGCCTGCGCTACGTGAAAGAGTAAGATAATTTAACCCAACATCGCGCAAAAACTGAAGTCTTGCCAAAATCTCCTTTACAATAGGCTCAGCTACCACGTTTTGCTTAAATTTTGCCTCATCAAAAAACGCATACAAGTCATCTATACTCATATTACAAAGTTGGGTAATAGTCTTATTTCCCACTTTGACAGCTCGCGCTACATCTTTTAATCTTTCACCATTACATACTTTACAAGGTTGCTCTTTCATAAATTTGGCAATTTCACCCTTGATATAATCACTCGTAGTTTCTTTGTATCTGCGAGCAAGATTATTGACAATTCCTTCGTAGCTGCCATAAGTATTTCCAGAAAATTTCTTAGTATTCCACGAAATTTCTAGTTCTTCACCACAATTGCCATATAGCAAAATATCGACAATTTCTTTAGGCAAATCTTTAAATGGCGTAGTAAGGCTAAAGTGATATTTTTGGCTAAGTGCCTCAAAATAACTTCTACTAAACAAGCTCGTATCAAGCCCCCAACCTGTTACATTGATCGCTCCTTCAGCAATCGATTTATTTTTGTCCTTTACTATCAAATCCGGATCAATTTCAGTCGTAAATCCCAATCCATGACACTCGGGGCATGCTCCAAACGGACTGTTGAAACTAAACAACCTAGGAGTAATCTCTTCGAAACCAATTCCACAATGTTGACACGCAAACTGAGTGCTAAACATATAATTTTGCGCTTGAGTCACTACTACTACCACTCCTTTGGATGCTTTGAGGGCTGTTTCTACACTTTCGGTAAGTCGTTTATCAATGTCTTCTTTCATAACAATACGGTCTACAACAATTGAAATGGAGTGTTTTTTATTTTTTTCTAGTTTAATTTCCTCATCAAAGGTAAAAATCTTTCCATCAATGTCCACACGAGCAAAACCATTCTGCCTAATTTCATCTAATACCTTTACATGTTCTCCCTTTTGACCTCGGATTACTGGAGCAAGAATCATCAACTTTTCGCCTACTGCAATGTCAGCTTTGATTTTGTCAATAATCTGGTCAATCGATTGTTTTGTCACAACCTTACCACATTTAGGGCAATGTGGAGTTCCTACGCGCGCAAATAATAACCTTAGATAATCGTAAATTTCTGTAACCGTACCAACCGTAGAACGAGGATTGTTGCTTGTTGTCTTCTGGTCGATGCTAATAGCAGGGCTGAGCCCGTCAATACTCTCCACATCAGGTTTTTGCATTTGCCCTAAAAATTGCCTAGCGTAGCTAGATAATGATTCCACATATCTTCGTTGTCCTTCAGCATAGATAGTATCAAATGCTAAGGTTGATTTTCCACTTCCACTCACCCCAGTAAATACAATCAGTTTGTTTCGAGGCAAAGTCACATCAATGTTTTTTAAATTATTTTCCTTTGCACCTTTTATAACTATATCTCTCATTCTTTGCCACCTCGCATTAGTTTTCTCAATTCATTGAGTTGTTCTCTCAGTTCTATCGCCTTTTCAAATTCTAGATTTTTACTAGCCACATGCATCAAGCCCTTGATGCGTTCCATCTCAGTCCGTAATTCTTTATCAGTCATTTTAGTTTTGTCTTCTTTGACTTTCTTAGTTATCTCGATGGTATTTTTGATTTCTTTCACAATAGTCTTTGGCACAATATTGTGCTCTTTATTGTATTGCATTTGAATATTACGCCTACGCTCAGTTTCTGTAATAGCTTTATCCATGCTTTCTGTCTTGTTATCAGCGTACATTATTACTCTAGCCTCCGAATTTCGCGCAGCACGACCTATAATCTGCACCAAAGATGTTTCACTTCGCAAAAATCCTTCTTTGTCCGCATCCAATATAGCCACGAGCTTTACTTCGGGCAAATCTATTCCCTCACGAAGTAAGTTTATTCCCACCAACACATCAAATTCTCCAGCCCGCAAACTGTTGATAATCTCAATTCGCTCTAATGTATCTATCTCGCTGTGCAAATACTTAACTTTGATATCGTGTTCTTGAAAAAAAGTGGTAAGGTCTTCTGCCATACGCTTAGTAAGCGTAGTAATTAGTACACGACCTTTAGTTTCCACAACCTTAAAGATTTCCCCCATCAAATCATCAATTTGTCCTTTTGTAGGTCTGATTTCAACTGGAGGATCAAGTAATCCTGTTGGACGGATAATTTGTTCTACAACTTGCCCAGCGTGTTTGAGTTCGTACTCAGCGGGAGTTGCAGAAACACAAATCATCTGTCCAACTCTGGCATCAAATTCATCAAATTTTAGCGGTCGGTTGTCGTATGCTGCCTCCAGTCTAAAACCATAATCGACAAGGTTCTTCTTGCGCGCTACATCACCATTGTACATACCTCTGATTTGAGGAATAGTAATATGGGATTCATCAATAAAAGTAATAAAATCATCAGGGAAATAATCTAGCAGCACATAAGGTGCTTCACCTGGTTGTCGTCCATCAAAATAGCGCGAATAATTTTCAATTCCCGTACAATATCCCATTTCTTGTATCATTTCCACATCATGAGCAACTCTTTCTCTAATTCGCTGTGCTTCAATGAGTTTACCTTGCTTGGTAAACTCTTCTTCAGCAATCACAGCATCCGCCTTGATATTCTCTAGTGCATTAGATAAATTTTCCGCTTCAACTCCAAAGTGTGTCGCAGGAAACAATAAAAAGTGCTCTAAATGATTTATTTTTCTATTTGTTACAGGGTCAAACTCTGATATTGTCTCTATTTCGTCTCCAAAAAACTCCACTCTCACAGCTATCTCACTACTGTATGATGGAAATATATCGAGTGTATCCCCCTTCAATCTAAAGCAAGAACGCACAAAATCCATATCATTTCGGCTATAATGCATGGAGATAAGCTTCGAAATAATCTTACGCATATCCACAACTTGACCTACGCGTAGACTCAACCCCATATTGTAATATGTCTCAGGATTACCTAATCCATAAATACATGACACAGAAGCCACCACAATAGTATCTCTCCTCTCCATAAGTGAACATGTCGCACTATGTCTAAGTTTATCTATTTCATCATTTAAAGCCAAATCTTTCTCAATGTATGTATCACTACTCGGTATGTATGCTTCCGGCTGATAATAGTCATAATAAGATACAAAATACTCTACCCTATTGTGTGGGAAAAACTCCTTAAACTCATTACATAATTGAGCTGCCAAAGTCTTGTTATGAGCCAACACTAGCGCAGGTCTATTTAGTTTTGCTATTACATTAGCCATAGTAAATGTTTTACCACTACCCGTTACCCCAAGCAATACTTGCTCGCGGTATCCATCTTTTACTCCTTCAACCAGCTTCTCTATGGCTTGAGGCTGATCTCCAGTGGGCTTGTACTTAGAAACTAACTCAAATTTTCGTTCTTCCACTCTGCACTGCTCCCTTTATTTATACTCTGTTTATTATATCATAATGCAATTTTTTTTGCAATACAAAATTTGTTGTTAAATATTTACAAAAAAAGTTGTAGCTAATAATATCAACTTTAAAACAAAAAAGGCTTTGATAAGCCTTTTTGTTTCGCAATATCACCGTTGCTGCACGGAAGTGCACGGTGCTTCAACATATTTTTTAACATATGTTTATTTTTTTATCTTTTGACCTTTTCGACGAATTAGTAATATTATTACCACAAACATTATCAATCCACTCACAACTATTAGGGTGTATATTCCAATTTCTTCCCATGATTTGTTACCAAAAATCAATCCTTTACTGTTGCTTTGATTTGTATTAACACTATTTTCAGCATTCCCAGATACTGAATTTGCTATAATTTCTACATTAAAAGTTGTCATCACATTTTTATAGAAAACTTGTATAGTATTTTCACCAGCTTTCGAATTATCAAACCCCCCAGTTGTTACCACTCCATTTCTCATACTTGTGATACTAACGGAGTCATCACTATAATGAAGCATTAAAAGTCCCGAAGTCAGATCTAAATTTTCACTATTCTGTAAATATGTAGTCTTACTTGGCATTCTATACACTTCCATAGACACTAAAACTTTTTCGTTATTGTCAATATTGTCTTTTTGCTCCTCAGTTTGTTGAGAGGCTGGTTGAGTTTGTGATTGCTGTTCATCTTGTTCTGGTTGAGTTTGCCCATTTGGTATGATGTTTACAATGAAATAATCAAATCTATTTTCATACGAAATGTAAATATTTTTTTGACAAACTTTACTATTATCAAATCCATATACATCACAATTTGATATTGCTAAATATTTATCTGTTCCATTACTGTAATATGCCTTTACAACCATTCCAGCAAGATCCAAACTTTCAACATTTTGGATATAATTGAGTTTTGTAGGCTTTACCAATACCTTTATCGAAACTAGCTCAACTTGTTGCTCTGTCTGAGGCGTTGGAGTTGGTGTTGGTGTTTGCTGTGGCTTTTCTGTAATGTTTACTGTGAAATATGCAAACCTTCCACCATATACTACATAAACTCTCTTTTCACCCACAGTGCTATTACTAAATCCACTAATAGTACAATCTGATATTGCTATTGTTTTTTCAGTATTATCACTATAATATCCTTTTACCACCATTCCACTAGTATTCAAATTTTCTGTATCTTGAATATAGTTTAGCTTGGTGGGAGGTGTTACTTTTATTGAATTCAACACAACTTGAGGCTTTTCTATAATGTTTACAGTAAAGTAGTCTTTCATTCCACCATACAACACTTCTACTCTGCAAGAACCAGCTACCGCATTTGAAAAGCCTGTTATTCTACAATCATTGATATCTATTCCTCTATTTGTGCCATCACTATAATATCCACGCACTGATAATCCGTCAAGAATCAAATTTTCAGTGTTTTGTATGTAATTTAGTTTATTAGGTAATGACACTACACCAATTGAATCTAGTACCACAGGTTGAGGTTGTGGCTTTGGTTGCGGCTCTGGTTGTGGTTGAGATTTTGCTATGATGCTTACCTCAAAATAATCGCTCTTACCATTGTATGAAACCTCTACAACCTTTGTCCCCTGTATGCTATTATTAAATCCACTAATCGTACAATCTGATACATTAATCGACTTGCTAGAACCATCACTATAATACGCCTTTATTGCTATTCCGCTAAGATCTAAATCCTCTGTATCTTGAATGTAGCTACGCTTACTTGGAAGCGTCTCTACTTTTATTTGGCTTAGTGTAACAGCCTCTGATTGCACTACATTGTTTAAAATTTCTTCTGGATTATTGTATGTAATGTGAGTTAGAGCAAATCCTCTGTCTCTAAACTCCCAAAAGAACAATGAATTCGGCCAACTTTTGTTGTCTGTGGTGGTTTTCTTGAAATAGTAATTACACCACTCATCAGACCATGTACTAGCAGTGTATGAATTGCTACTACCTGGATCCATCCAAGCAGTATCTATTCCATACCAGCCTCCATTACATTTTACAACATTCCATGCATGTAAACCTTTATATCCATCTCTATCGTACGCAATTCCACCTACATAATAAGCTTCAATACCAGCCATCTTAAGCATAGCGTAAGTAAACATTGCATAATTTCCACAAACTCCAGCTTCATTTACTACACAATTTATTCTTGGAAAGGTTGCGTAATTATCATCGTATCTCATATGCAGAGTCACATAGTGACTAATTTTATCAATTTTATCTTTCTCCCCCATGCTAGAGGTTATTCCCAAACTGTTGATACCTTCATTGAGTTTACTTATGACTCTACTATCCATATTTGAGTGTTGAATACCTTTTCTATTCATGTATGAAAGCATTGCACTATCTACATTAACTGCAGTATACCCATCATACTCCACTTTCTTTAGATTTGGCATTGAATACAATACACTCAAATTATCTACACCAAGTGGTAAGGTTACCTCTACGAGTTGAGGTAACTGTGACAAGAAGCTAATATCATCTACAAAACTACCTTCCAAAGATAAAGTTTTTACTTTCTTCAGTTTACTCAAGTACTTTGTATCGGAATTTTGTAAATTACCACAAAGACTAATATTTTCTACATTTGCTAAATGCGAACATAATGAGTTGTAATTATCAATTTTTAAAACATTTAAATTCACTGTTTCCAATTGTTTTAAGTTTTCAAAATAAACCTCTGTAAATCCACTTACACTATTTAACGAATATGTTTTTAAATTAATAAATCCAACCACACCTGAAGAATTTCTCATATCACAATTATATAAGAATAAGTCATTCACATTCGAATTATAAACCCCAGAAAAATCGACTGTTCCATCAGTAAAACTTAATGAAATAGACTTTGTTGACTTCCAACTGTTGATTTCATTTTTATCAACAGTTAAACCTTTTATACCCAAATTAATTGACACCAAATTCGGACACAAAGAAATATATCCAAGTTGCTGTTTTACTTTGTTATACTCACTACTAGACAAATCTGCTCTGTGTCGCACATCGTTAATTGCTATAACCTTACTTAATTCACTACTGTTATCTTTTATAATCTCTAGGTCACTCAAATCAACATTGCTATAATCTGTTATCTCCGCCCTCACTTGCTCGATAGGTTGCGCACTAAAAACAATCCCTATTGGCAATAGGAACGCAAAAACAAGCGCCAAAAAGGCTATACTAACTCTCCTATTTTTCATTTTTATTGACCCTCCCAATTCCTTTCGAGAGTATTATACCATAAAAATAAAAATTTGTCAACAGATTTTTTATATTTAATTACATTATTGCAATATTAATAATACTTAACCTAAAAGTAAAAAATCATAAACCAAAAGTTTATGATCTTCTTTGTAAAAATATACCCTCAACAACAAAATTAATAATCTGGAAGATGAATTGTCTTCGCTGTTATATGCTTTTGTTTTTTACGCAGTTTGTCGATTTCATCTTGTTTTACACAATCTGCAAATAATGTAATAGTTGCAACAATTACTGTAACTGCTTGCAAAACAACTGCTGTATCCATTTCTCCTCCTATTTTAATCTTTAGATTTTTATTTTACTAGTATCAAAATTTATTGTCTAGTAAATATTTTATTTCTCAATAAATCTATGAAAAAAACATCGCAAAAAAATTTACAATGTTTTTTTTATATTAATCACCTACATAGTGAATCAATGCCATGTATCGAGCACGCTTGATTGCTGTAGCTAGCTCTCTTTGGTGATGCGCACATGTACCAGTTTGACGACGAGAAACAATCTTTCCTTTCTCTGTGATAAATCTGCGAAGCTTAGCCACATCTTTATAATCAATCTCTTTTACTTTATCTACACAAAATTGACATACTTTGCGTTTTTGTTGTGGACGACGACGAGGTAACATCTCGGCACCTTTGTGCTCCATAACCTTTTCCATAGTAGCATTTTCAGGTAAATTCTCAATATTTACTTCTGGTTGTGCTACTTGCTTTTCATTTTCTGTTGCCATATTTATCTCCTTTTAAATTAAAATGGTAGATCTGAATCTTCTACAGGCTCTAATTCAACAACCTTTGCTGCAGCCTTAGACTTATCCTCACTAGCAGGAGCTGGAGTACTTTCTTCCTCAAATAAAGGAGCACCGCCCTCACCCTTTGGTGTAAGAAATTCCACATCATCAGCTATTACATCTACGGCAATACGCTTCTCACCATTTGACTCATAATTACGAATTTGTACTGTACCAGTAATGGCTACTTTATTACCCTTTTTGAGGTATTTTGAGCACCTATCAGCCAAATTTCTCCATGTGGTGATGTTGAAAAAATCTGTCTCACGCACGCCATCAGCATTCGCAAATGGACGGTTTACCGCAATACCAAACCTACACATTGTGATTCCGCTGTTAGTTGTAGAACTTTCAGGATCTCTTGTTAAATTACCTATTAAAACAATCTTGTTCATAATTCCTCCGAATTACTTCTTAATAAACATTTTTCTCACAAAAAAGTCTGTGAGCATCATTTGCTTTTCCATCTCACGAGGTAGTGTTGGATTTGACTCAAAATTCATCAACACATAAAAACCTTCATTTTTGTGATTGATAGGATAAGCAAATTTCTTCATGCCCATCTTTTCTAATGTTTCTACCTTTCCACCATCACGCTCAACCATATCACTAAATTTTTTAATGATAGCTTCACGTTGCTCCTCAGTAGCATCACATGAAATGATGTACAACAACTCATACTTGTTCATAATGAACCTCCTTCCTTCTGGACTAAACGGTCTAAACATAAGCATTTTTGCGCATAGTTTTTACTAGATAATGGCGTAAAATTACTCTCACCATGCTTTTTAATACATAGCTTTATGCATATTCTCCCCTTATACCATCATGTATATAGCTTGCATCTATCCAACCTAAGCGCATATCAGCCCACTTTTCATGAGCATATCAGCCCACTCACATGAGCATATCAGCCCACTCACATGAGCATATCAGCCCACTCACATGAGCATATCAGCCCACTTTAGACAAGGATTGTAAAACAATCGAGTGTATTATATCATAAAAATAGAAAAAAGGCAACCCTATTTGCCTAAAATCTTACTTTTTATATATTACTCCACTAGACTGTTTGGCTGATGGACGGATAAACTCCTGTACCCAATAAGTGCCGTACGAACCACCTGTTACATATCCTACCCCAAGCTCAGTAAAAGAACCATTGAGAATATTTGCTCTATGCCCTGAGGAGTTCATCCAACCATTCATAACATGCTTACAATTATAGTATCCAGCCGCAATGTTTTCGCCAGCTGCGGTAAAATATATTCCATAATCATTCATCATCTGAAATGGAGAACCGTATGTGGGACTAGTATGATCAAAATAATGTTTATCACGCATGTCAACAGCCTTATCCGTAGCCATAAAACATAGCTTACGATTAAGTTTTAATGGAGATAACCCATGTTTGAGCCGCTCTTCATTCACAATATTTAGTATTTCTTGCGCTTCAGGCGTAAACCGCCCCTGATACGGCACTGGTTTTGCAAATATAAATACAAGCATTATAATACCGCTAATAATAGCGGATGTCATATAAAATGATTTTAATTTGCTCGACACTTTTTTCTCCTGTTTTTTCTTAAGTATAACACAAATGCTATCTCATATACAAATGTATTTGATAATATTATTACTGTTTTGCAAATTATCTATCAAACGATGTTGTTTCTTCAGTTGCATGAAGCACTTCCCCTGGATGTGTATATTCATAATCCTTTTTTATAATTTCCCTAAAATAATCTTCAAATGTGACTTTTTCAGAAGATTTTTTAGGCTTACTCCATAAACCATTCTTTGAGCCTTCTATTCTCGAGTTAATACACACCTCTCCTGTGGGAGATACATGACCGGTTACTTCTTGTATATCGTAATCATAAACAAATCTCCTTGCTGCATATAACCCACTAGGGTATTTATATACTGAAGCCCCTGCTGGAGAGTATGCATAAAACAATGGGAATACATACTTAATGTTTTTCATTTCAACCAACTCTCCCGTCTTTCTATCAGGTAAAATTGGTCCAAAAACATATTTACAACTAATCTGACTATTATCGTCCAAAACAAATGCATTTTGGGGTGTTATAGCATCGAACCATATTTCCTTAGGTTCAAATTTACAAGGATATCCATATATCTTAGTCCCACTTAATGCTTTTGCCACCGCCTCACTTCTCCACATTGCTAACGCCAACTCACTTCTATTTGGAATATCCTCACCAACGGTCAAAAATAATGCTGCCATAGCCTCTATCACTTTAGATTTTTGTAGTTTCGTTTTTTCATTATCAGCCTCAATTATAGCCTCCAAAGATGAATTTACCAGCTTACAGTTAGCCTCATAATCTTTAGCCTCCTTTTTATAAGCTTCTCCATAAACTTTCTTAATTATATCTTCACTTAATTGTATAAGCTGATCTATATTTTTCATAAATTCACTCCTTTTTATAATTTTGCGCATAGTTCATCACATGGGCTGCGGATAACAAAAAAACTAGCAATTAATTGCTAGCACTTTTCATTTTCTTTATGCAACGAGTACAAAGCTTCATCTTGCATGGTCTACCATTCTCATCAGTAACGGTTACACTTTGCAAATTGACTTTCTTTGGGGTTGAGGTGCGGCTGTGCACACCTTGATTATCACGTTGTACAACGTTTGCTACAAGTTTGGTTTTACCGCAATTTTCACAAATTCTGCTCATCGAAATCACCTCCGTAAATTATATCAAACACAACTTTTTATTGGTTGATTTGCCGAAAACTGTAGATATATTATATCATTAAACTTTGTTTTTGGCAACACTATTTCGAAAAATTTTTTACACTATTTTTAAAAATAACAAATTTTTTGGGTAAAATACTTGAAAATTTCCCCAAAAAGCGATATAATATATAGCGTACTATGTACGAATTTAGCGAGGTTGTATGTCAGTAACAACGACAAATTATTATGGTAAAATATACATTGCAGATGATGCAATTGCCTCAATTGCTGCCAGTGCGGCTCTCGATTGTTATGGCGTAATAGATCTAGTATCCAAGCGCTTTAGTGACAATGTAGCAGACTTATTTAAAAAGCAACAACTAGGCAAAGGCGTAAAAGTCATCACAAGTGGCAATAGAATATTCATTGATTTGTTTGTAGTGCTAAAATATGGAGTATCAATCAGTGCAGTAGCAGATTCGCTACGAAAAGCAGTAAAATATAAAGTGGAAGAATTTTCTGGCATGATTGTAGATACTGTAAACGTCAATGTGGTAGGTGTAAGGGTTTAATCCCCTACACCCTTTTCCCCGTTGATAAAATGATAATATGAGGTTTAACAAATGGAAAAGAGTATAAACGGCGCGACATTACGTAGAATGATAAACGCCGCTAATGTCTACCTAGACAACAACAAGGAGTATATAGACAGGTTAAATGTATATCCAGTGCCGGATGGTGACACTGGTGGCAACACAAGTAGAACTTTTGATTCAGCGACTAAAGCTGTAGCAGAATGCCCTACCAACACACTTAGTGCGATTGGTGAAGCATTGAGCAAAGGTGCATTACGTGGCGCTCGAGGAAATTCGGGGGTTATTTTATCTCAAATCTTGCGAGGAATGTCGACTGAAATCGTAAAAAATATAGAACTAACTACCAAAAACTTTGCAAAAGCTATTCGAAATGGTGCAGAATACGCATATAAAGCTGTATCTGTGCCAAAAGAAGGTACAATTCTTACCGTCATTAGAGTAATGGCGGACGGCGCTGAGGCTGCAGCAAAAAAACATGCAGACTTTGAGGGCTTTTTTGACCAAGTAATAAAAACTGGTGAGGAAATTTTGGAGCAAACTCCAGAACTGCTTCCTGTGCTAAAATCAGCAGGAGTTGTCGATGCTGGTGGTAAAGCTCTCACTGTAATATTTACGGGTCTATACAAAGGACTTCTCAATGAAGATGAAGACCTAATATTAAAAGAGGCCCAAGAGTCAAAACCAATAGAAGATAATTATATAATAGTTAATTATGAAAATTTGGCTGATATAGAATTTGGTTATTGTACAGAATTTATGATAATCGAACTCAACAAAAAAACCACTGAATCAGACATTGATAGGTTGCGTGAAAAGTTGATGGCTATCGGAGATTCGGTAATATGCTTTGGAGATTTAAGCCTAGTAAAGATTCATGTCCATACAAACGAACCTAATAAAGCGCTAGGTTATGCCCTAGAATTGGGTGAAATCCACAATGTAAAAATCGAAAACATGGTGCAACAAAACCGTGAATTAAAGGCGGCTAGAGCAAAAGCCGCACAATTTACCAAGCCATTTGGAATTGTAGCAATCTCTAGTGGTAAAGGAATTGACACAGTCTTCCGTGACCTAGGTGTTGACCAAATTGTAACTGGTGGACAAACAATGAACCCAAGTGCTGATGATATTGCAAAAGCTGTAGAACAAGTGCCTAGTGACCATGTGTTTGTACTGCCAAACAATAAAAACATTGTATTAGCTGCTGAGCAAGCACAAAATCTTACTAAACGCTTTATTCACATCATCCCTACTATTTCAGTGCCTGAAGGAATTTCAGCATGCTTGGCATTCAACATGGATGGAACAGTGGAAGACAACATTGAAGCTATGAATACAGCCCGTCAAAATGTTAGTAGTGGTGCTGTCACCTACTCTGTGAGAAAAACTCACTTGGATGGCTTTGACCTTAACGAAGGTGACATAATTGGTATCGAAGGTGGAAAAATAAAAACTAAAGATACTCTTGTAAGTGAGGCAACTTATAAGTTAGTAGAAAAAATGATGGACGAAACCAAAGTCAGCGTTACCCTATTCTATGGTGAAGGCGTTGCCGATGCTGAAGCTGTGGAACTACAAAAACGCTTACAGAAAAAATATCCTGATTGTGAAATCACTATTATCTCTGGTGGTCAACCAGTATATTACTATCTAATCAGTGTAGAATAGAAGTGCCAAGTGCTTCACCTTAGAAAAAAGTCTTAAAACTATTTGTTTTAAGACTTTTAATTTAAGATACATACAGTTAGGCTCAAGTAGCTAAAGCAGACAAAACTATCAAGCTCGAGCGATTTCGAGTGCTGCATCTACTGCGCTGCTAACAAAAAAGGCTTAATAGCCTTTTTTAATTTATACTTAATAAGTATTATGATTTTGATTCAGATTTTTTTACAATTTTATCAGATTTTTGTCCATTACACTTGGAACAAAGTACTTGTAAATTTGATGGCACACTTTTTCCCCCTTTGGAAACAGGAATAATATGATCTATGTGTAGCCCTACACCATCAGGCATATATTTACCACACTTCTTACAAGTGAAATTATCGCGCTCGGCAATTTTTTGCCTAAGCTCTTTTGTCATCAGCTGCCTTTGCTTATTTGAATTGTAATCTTCTAGTGAGCACTGAAAATTGATCTCTTTCAGCTTATTATATCGCCCCAGAAGATAGTCATAACTAGTGTTAAATAGTTTTTTCACCTCTTTGACCTTGTATGGATAGCGAACATAATTCACTTGCTTATATCTGGTCTTTTCCTTATAAAAAACCAATTTTATAGCGTGCGCATCATCACAACAATCTTGAAATTGACGATATCTACGCCTTTTAAAGACGCTCCTTCCTATTTTTTTCTCACAAATATTTTTCCATGATGTAAGATATGATATAAACTCATCTATTTCATTCATCGAATTTTCTATCAAATAAAAATCTATATACTCAGTGATTGTAGTTTGCCTACGGGCTGTAATGTTAATATAAATTGTCTTATATGGAAATTTGAATGGAGAATTAGAATACGAAACTATAGAAGTAATAGAACCAAAAACCGTTATTACTATTATTGTCACAACGTATGTGTCCATTGTGTTCCTCCACGGCTATTATAGCACAATCACCTACTATTTGTCTAAAAATTTGACAATAATTTTTATATTCATATTGTGCTACGCGCACGGCGGAAGCGGCAACCGCTCCACCTTAATTGGGTTATCATTAGGCGAAGCTACTAAGATTGAACGCTTGGCGTTCAAAAAAAAAAGCCCGCTGGGCTTTTTTTAAACTAATGAAACGATTGCACCTTCTGCACCGTCACCACGGCGAGGGCCAGTCTTAACTATGCGAGTGTATCCACCACCCTGACCCACTTCCTGCTTGCGCTCTGCATATTTGGGAGCGTAAACATTGAAAATCTTTTCTAGCAGTGGGTGCTTAATATCTTTTGTACGCTCGATAAAATCACCTTTTGACTCTTTAGCACCACGCAATTCTTGCGCATCATATAAATACGCCATCAAAGCACGCCTTGCATTCAATTTCTTTGGTCCATCATTAATGACTTCTTTCTTTGTTGCTACACCATCAACCATTACAGTCTTAGTTACTTTTACGCTGTCTGTGTATGTATTGATAGCTTTTGTAAGCAATTTCTCAGTAATTCTAGCCACATTTTTGGCTCTAGCAAAAGTAGTCTCCACTTTGCCTTTCCAAAGAAGTGTAGTTACAAGATTGCGCTCAATGTTATCGCGTAACGAAGGGCGTTTGCTCAATTTTTTTAATTCAGCCATTATACTAACTCCTTAAATTTAATCTTCATCTTCTCTCATCTTGAGACCAAGTTGTTCAATCTTCTTGACAATTTCTTCTAGTGACTTGTTACCAAGATTACGCACTTTGGCAAGCTCTTTGTGAGTCTTTGCAGTCAAATCACCAACATTGTTTATATTAGCACGCTTTAGACAGTTTGTACTACGCACACTAAGGTCAAGCTCATTAATTGACATATCCAAAATCTTTTGATGCTCATCCTCTTCCTTGGTAACTAAGCAATATTGACTAGACATATCCTCAACAAGCTCGATAAACATAGCCAAGTGGTCATTTAGTACTTTTGCAGACAAACTAGCAACTTCTTTTGCTGTAGTAGAACCATTTGTTTCTACTTCCATAATTAATTTATCAAAGTTGATGTTTTGTCCAACACGAGCACTTTCTGTATGATACTCAGCCTTTCTTACTGGAGAAAATATACTATCCACAGCAATAAAACCGATTGAATCACAGTACTCTTTGTTATCTTTTGCCAAAACGTAACCTCTACCACGCGCGATGATTATCTCCATATCAAATGTAGCTCCTTCAGCTACATGGCAAAGCACCATATCTGAGTTGATAATCTCAACTCCGGAAGGACAAACTATATCGCTTCCCCTTACATCACAAGGTCCTTTTACTCTTACATTCAAAGTCGCCTTAAAATTAGGGTCTGTATTGTCAGTACGCACAATCAAAGATTTGATATTTAGTACAATATCAGCAACATCAAGGTCCACTCCAGGCACTGCACTAAATTCGTGTTGAACTCCTTGAATCCTAATTGCTACTGGTGCAGCTCCTGGCAGCCCCCCTAACAACACTCTACGCATAGCATTTCCTATGGTAATACCAAATCCACGCTCAAGTGGTTCGATAGTAAATTTTGCGACAGCGCCATCGTCCGATTCTTCAAACTTCAAATTTGGCTTGTCTATTTGCATCATAAATAAAATCCCTCCTTATTATCTTGAATACAACTCAATTATCAAGTGTTCACTAATGTTGAGATCGATATCATCACGAGCTGGATTAGCGATCACTTTACCACTTAATGTGCTAGCATCTACCTCTAACCATTTTGGAGCAATAATTTTGCCACCTTTGATATCCTTAAATAGTGCAGTATCAAGATCAGAACTCTTTACCGCAATAACATCTCCCACCTTTACAGAGTATGATGGAATGTTCACAATTTTACCGTTTACAGTAATATGACGGTGATTAACTATTTGACGAGCTTGAACTCTTGAAACACCAAACCCCAAACGATATACTACATTATCAAGTCTCCTCTCTAACAAACTGAGCATTACCTCACCTGTAGCACCCTTTTGACGTTTTGCTTCTAAGTAATATTTTTTAAACTGAGTTTCAAGTAATCCATAAGCACGTTTTACTTTTTGTTTCTCACGCAATTGCAATGCATATCCTGTTGGTTTTTTGCGTAAAGATGCTTCTCCATGTTGACCAGGCACTGTAGGTCTACGATCTAGAGCACACTTTCCTGTTACACAACGCTCTCCTTTAAGGAATAGCTTACAACCTTCACGTCTACACAACTTGCAACTTGCATCTGTATATTTAGCCATAAATACAACTCCTTGTTTATTTAACTATATTCTTCTAGGTTTTGAAGGGCGGCATCCATTGAAAGGAATACCAGAAACATCTTTAATAGATGTAATTTCAAGACCCACATTAGTAAGAGCACGGATAGCAGCTTCTCCACCACTACCAGCACCTTTAATAAAGACAGCTACAGATTTTATACCCATATCAAAAGCCTTTTTACCTGCGGTCTCAGCAACTAACTGAGCTGCATATGGTGTATCTTTACGAGCACCCTTAAACTTGAGCGCACCACTACTACAAGATGATACAACATTTCCAGCTAAGTCTGTAATAGATACCAAACAGTTGTTAAAAGTTGACTTGATGTGAGCCTGACCTGAGCCTAAATTCTTTGTTACTCTTTTCTTCTTTGTTGGTTTTTCCATAATTCAGAACTACTCCTTATTTATTAACCTTTTTTACCTACTTTGGCTTTACCACGAGATACCGTCTTTCTAGGTCCCTTACGAGTACGAGCATTAGTCTTAGTACGCTGTCCATGTACTGGTAAGTTTCTACGATGTCTAATACCGCGGTTACAACCAATTTCCATCAAGCGCTTGATATTTAGGTTTACTTCACGACGAAGGTCACCTTCTACAAGCACGTTATTTTTCTCTATGTAGTCACGAATTTTTGCAACTTCCTGTTCGCTCAGATCCTTTACTCTTGTGTCAGGATTAATGCCAACGCTTTGCAAAATTTCATTAGACTTTACCTTACCGATACCGTAGATATAAGTAAGTCCTATTTCTACCCTCTTTTCTTTAGGTAAGTCTACACCAGCTATACGAGCCATTCAAAATTCCTCCAAAATAATATTAATACTTTATGTAAACGAGATAAGCCAAATATTAGCCGCGGTTTATCTCGGTTATTTTCAAAGTAAAGCAAGGAAATAACTAGCCTTGCACTTGCTTATGTTTCTTATTTTTACAAATTACCATAACCTTGCCTTCACGACGAATTACTTTACACTTGTCGCACATAGGTTTAACAGATGGTCTTACTTTCATTTTGTTTTCTCCTTGTTGGTTTAGTTTTCGTCGGATGACGGATTAGCTTTTTTACGTACATCAGTACGCCACACAATACGTCCGTGAGTCAAGTCATATGGCGACAAAACAACAGTAACTTTGTCACCCACAAGCACACGGGTGTGTGAATTATACATTTTTCCTGCCATATAAGCATTTACGATGTAGCCATTAGGTAATTGCACCTTAAAGTTGGCACCAGGAAGAGCATCTATTACTATTCCCTCCGCCTTGATACTATCATCATTCGCCATACATTCACTCCTTATTCGACTTTTTAAATTTTAGTAATGCGTGATAAATCATTTGATCATTAATTTTTTGCCCTTGTTCTAGCTTGGTAGAAATTTCTGTATCACAAAAATTTATACCCTTTAAGTGAGTCGGATTCTTTGATTTGAGTTTATTTAGTAATTTGTATTTACCATCGCCAACCCAAATGCGATTTTCATCAAGCTCTACAACCAAATAGTAGGCGTCTTTATCATGTCCCATTGTTGATTGCACTACTTGACCCAACCTAAACTTGTTCATCATTGCCCTCGAATGTTAAAAGTTCTACACGATCGCTGTGTACCAACATCGTATTTTCATAATGAGCGGCTAAGCTTCCATCCTTGGTTCTACAAGTCCAGCCATCTTTTTCAAAAACGACCTCATAATCCCCCATATTTACCATAGGTTCAATACAAATTGCCATTCCTTCTTTTAAAACTGTACCAGTTCCTGCTTTACCAAAGTTGGGTATGCCTGGATCTTGATGAATAGAAGTTCCTATGCCATGCCCTTGCAAATCTCTTACAACGGAATAGCCATTTTTTTCAACAAAAGTTTGCACTTTATAGCCAATATCCCCTGTTTTGTCTCCTGCTTTCAGTCCGGATATTGCCTCAAAAAATGATTGTTTAGTCACCTCTACTAAACGTTTTGCTTCTGGTGAAACATTTCCAATCAAATATGTCCTACAAGCGTCAGTATGCACACCTTTATAATTTACACAAATATCCACACTGATTATGTCTCCATCAGCTAAAATTTTCTTTTCGCTAGGAATTCCATGAACAACCACATCATTGACTGATGTACAAACCGATGCTGGATACCCCATATAATTTAAACATGAAGGTTTACAATCATGATTAATTATGAATTTATAAACCCATTCATCAATTTCTTTGGTAGATATCCCAGGTTTGAGGACTGTTTTTAAACCAATGAATATTTGTTGCATAACTTTTCCGCTATGCTTCATCAATTCTATTTGGTGAGGTGTAAGAATTTTAATCATACACTACACCTCCTTTTTAGCCTTGTTTGAGAAAAAGCGATTAATTTTATTGCAAATTTGCTTAAACACCTCATCTTTATCTCCACTAGCATCCACTTTGATTAATTTACCCAAGGCCTTAAAAGATTTAATCACAGGCACTGTCTCATTCTCATACTGTTTTAGCCTAAAATTTAATGTTGGTAAGTTGTCATCATATCTATGCTCAAGTTCTGCACCACAGTCAAGGCAATGTCCTTCTGGAGCATCTAATACACTAGTCACAGCAAAACAACTGGGACAACGCAACCTATTGAGTACTCTTTCACGCAAAATGTCATAATCAGCCACTTCTAATGAAATCGCAGCATCCAACTCTTCTATATTCATTTTTTCGAATTGCTCCATATTTATCGGAGCTGTATCAATAATATACCCATCATAGCCATCAAGTTTCTTTAATTGTTTATTCAACACTTGCATCACGAGATTGGTAGGCACGAACTTGCCGACACTTGTATAGTCGTACATAATCTTGCCTACATCAGTTTTCTCTCTGATTTCTTTCTTTACAATATCACCCACAACCACATGTTTTAGGTTATATTTTCTAGCAATGCGTGCGGTGTTTTGCCCTTTACCACTACCAGCAGGGCCTAAAATAACCAATTTCATAATAAAACCTGCCTATATTACTTTAAAAAGCCACGATAATTCTTCATCAACATCTGAGCATCAAGTTGTTTGTCAAATTCTAGAGCAACACTAACTACGATCAACATTCCAGTCACACTAAACGCCGTCATTAACGAACTTGTATTTACACCTTGCACAAGTGAGAATATTAGTGTAGGAACGATGAATACTACAGCCAAGTATAACGCACCAAAAAATGTAATTCGGTTGTTTACTCGTTTTAGATAATCTGTAGTTTGTTTCCCCGCTCTATACCCTTGGATAAATCCACCATTTTGCTGCAAGTTTCTACTAACTTCCTCTGCATTGAAACTGATTTGAGCGTAGAAGAAAGCAAAGAAGAAAATCAAAATAGCATTGAATACAAAGTATAATGGAGTCCCAACACCAAGGTTCATAGTCCACCATTGATAGAAACCACTGTTAGGCCAGAACATCTGAGTAAATAATTGAGGGAATGTTACCAAAGCTGTCGCAAAGATAATCGGTAACACACCATTTGCATTAAGCTTCATCGGTATCATTGTTGATTGACCACCATAAAGTTTGCGTCCTTTTACTTGCTTTGCATACTGCACTGGAATTTTTCTCTCTGATAAATCTACAAATACCATCAACGCAAATACTGCTATAAGTATTACTGCAAACAAAATGATATTCCACAATTCATCAATATTTGAAGCAAAAACATTCCTAAATGAAGCAAGCAATGCTAAACCAGCACTAGAAATAATACCTACAAAAATCAATAACGATACACCGTTACCAATACCTTGGTCAGTAATTTTTTCACCGAGCCAAAGTGTAAACATACCACCAGCAACCAATACAACTGCAATAATTGTTGGCATAATCCATACAGGAGTACCCTCACCAAACGCAGTTAAATTGATCACACAGTTTGTTGCACCATCACCGTAGAAAGCAACTACAATTGCGATAGCTTGAATTACAGAGAATATCAAAGCCGCAATTCTAGTATAAACTGCAATCTTCTTACGCCCTTCCTCCCCAGCTCTACTGAGTCTTTCTAGAGAAGGAATTGCAACTGTAAGTAATTGCATAATAATTGATGCCGAAATGTACGGCACTACTCCGAGAGCGAGTAGCGATCCATTTGATAGTGCACCACCGGATACACTACTAAGTAGATCCAAAAATCCTGTGTCGGGTCTACCATCCTTCATTGTAGAAAACGCATCTACATTGAGTCCTGGAATAGGTAGCCAACACCCAAGTCTATAAATTAGGATAATTCCCAAAATAACAAATAATTTTTTACGAACATCCTTCTGCTTAAACGCATTCACTAATGTTTGGAACATTATGCCTCCTCAATTGTCCCGCCAGCCTTTTGAATTTTTTTGATGGCTGTTTGGGTAAATTTATTTGCTTTAACAGTCAAAGCCTTTGTTAATTTTCCATCTCCCAAAATTTTCAAGCCGTCTTTTTCAATTTTGCCTATAATTCTCTTTTCTTTTAGAAGCTCCGCAGTAACTACTGTGCCAGCCTCAAGAGCATCAAGCTCGCCAACGTTTACAACTGAGTAAACTGATTTAAATTTCCCATTAGTAAAGCCACGCTTACCAATACGGAGCATAAATGGTATCTGTCCACCTTCAAACAATGGACGCACACCACCCCCCGAACGTTTGTTCTGTCCGTTTTCACCACGACCAGAAGTTTTTCCTAGTCCAGAGCCACGCCCACGCCCTACAATGCGTTTGCGGTGCTTGGAGTTTGGAGCTGGAGATAAAGTGTTTAATTCCATAATATCCTCCTTATTGCTCCACAAGCACTAAGTGACTAACTATATTCAACATTCCTCTAATTGCCTCGTTATCAGGATAAGTCTTTACCTGATTGATTTTCTTTAATCCTAAAGCAACGAGAGTTTTGCGTTGAGTTGGGTTGGTCCCTATTGCGCTGTGAATTAATTTTACTGTAATTGTTTTAGCCGTAGTAGGCTTTTTTGTTTTGCTTTCCATAATTCGCCTCCTACAAATCTTCTGTGTTCTTTCCACGATTAGCAGCTACTTGTTCTGCTGATTGCAAAGCTCTAAGAGCCTCAAATGTAGCACGAACTGTGTTGATTTTGTTGTTACTTCCGTGGTTCTTTGCAGTAATATCTTTTATTCCTGCAAGTTCTAGCACTGGACGCGCAGCACCACCAGCAATCACTCCAGTACCTGGCTTTGCTGGCTTCAAATCAACTTTACTAGCTCCATATTTCATAGAAATCTCATGAGGAATGGTTGTTCCTGCCATGGTAATAGTAATCATGTGCTTTTTAGCATCATTAAATCCTTTTTCCATAGCATTGGTAGTTTCTCTTGCCTTACCTGTACCTATTCCTACTCGACCTTTTTTGTCTCCAACGACACACAATGCACTATAACTTGGTGTCCTACCACCCTTGATAACTTTTTGCACCAAGCGAAGGTTTACCATCACCTTGGTCAAGCCGTCATCTACAGGTTTGCGGTCATCACGTCTGCCACGAGTCTGTTTTTCGGAGCGACGCTTGTCAAACTTATTAACTTCTGCCATAATTTCCTCCTAAAACTGTAATCCTGCGGCTCTTGCACCATCAGAAACATTCTTTACTCGACCTGTATAAATGTATCCACCACGGTCAAATACAACCTGGTTGATTTTCTTGTCAATTGCACGTTTTGCAATTGTTTCTCCAATAATATAAGCTTGTTCTTGCTTTGTCTTGTCTTTTAACTTAGCAGCCAAAGCTTTCTCTAGTGTGCTAGCTGACACTAGTGTCACGCCCTTACTGTCATCAATAACTTGGACATATATATTTGACAAACTACGATACACCACTAATCTAGGGCGTTCTGCAGTTCCAGCCAAATTCTTACGAACCCTCATATGACGACGAGCACGTTCTTTATTTTTGTCTAAATTCTTAATCATTTCGAACTCTCCCCTTATTTCTTAGCGGCTGTCTTACCCTCTTTCTTCACAACGACTTCGTTAGCATAACGAATACCGTATGAGTGATATGGCTCGACAGGCTTTATGGCACGAATATTCGCAGCCACTTGACCGACCAATTGTTTATCAAATCCAAATACTCTGATTTCTGTAACGCTAGGTACAGTCAGAGTAATTCCCTCTGGAGCTGTGAACACTACTGGATGGCTAAACCCAAGCTTCATCTCCACAGTGTGAGGATCTTTTGAAAATACTTTTGCACCTACACCATTGATTACTAAATCTTTGGTAAATCCTGTTGATACACCCTCTACCATATTAAATATAAGTGTGCGAGTGAGTCCGTGCAAACTATTTGACTCACGAGTATCTTTTACAATAGAAACAACGATTTCTGCGCCTTTGATTTCTACACTTAGTAAATCACTAACGCGTTGACTTAATGTCCCCAACTTACCTGTAACTGTAACAACATTGTCTTCGATTTTTACTGTTACACCAGCAGGAATCGCAATGGGTTTTTTACCTATTCTTGACATACCATTACCCTCCTACCATACGTAAGCAAGAACTTCGCCACCAACACATTGCGTGCGCGCTTGCTTATCCGTCATAATACCTTTACTTGTAGAAATAATCGCAATACCAAGTCCATTGATTACTTTGGGTAGTTTATCTACGCTAGCATAAATACGTAGACCTGGTTTTGAAATTCTCTTCAATCCTGTGATTACATACTTACCTTTGCTATCAAGCTTTAGTGTGATAGCGATTTGCTTTTCTACACCCTCACCTTTCTCAGCAAAGTCAGCAATATAACCTTCATCTTTTAAAATCTGAGCAATAGCAACTTTCACCTTGCTAGTAGGAATGTCTACTGTGGTGTGTTTTGCATTTATCGCATTTCTAATGCGAGTGAGCATATCTGAAATAACATCTGTAACTGCCATAATAACCTCCTACCAACTTGCCTTTTTAACACCAGGGATTTCTCCTCTGTATGCCATTTCTCTAAAACATATACGGCAAATGCCATACTTTTTCAAAACTGCGTGAGGTCGACCGCAAATTGAGCAACGAGTGTATTCACGAGTTGAAAACTTTTGTGGCTTTTTGCACTTTAACACCAAACTTTTTCTTGCCATATTCTCCCCCTTACGCCTTTTTGAAAGGCATTCCAAGCTCAACTAAGAGTGCCTTAGCTTCGTCATCAGTTTTTGCATTGGTTACAATGCAGACATCGAAGCCCCTTACTTTTTCTATTTTGTCGTAATCTATTTCTGGGAAAACAAGTTGTTCCTTAATTCCCATAGAGTAGTTTCCCTTACCATCAAATGACTTTGGGCTGACTCCTCTAAAATCACGCACACGTGGAAGAGCAATTGCGATTAATTTATCCAAAAACTCCCACATCTTTGCTCCACGCAAAGTAACTTTTGCTCCAATCTTCATTCCTTCACGAAGCTTAAAGTTTGCTACGGCTTTCTTTGCTGTTGTTACCATAGGCTTCTGCCCAGTGATAAGACCCAACTCATCAACAGCCATATTAAAGCTCTTTGCATTGTCCTTTATGTCTCCAAGACCAGCATTTACCACAATCTTGTTTAAACGTGGAACTTGATTGACATTTTTGTAGCCCTTAGCTTTTTGCAACGCAGGAACTACTGTCTTTTCATAATAAACTTGCAAACGAGGTTTGCTAACACTTTTTTTGCTATCGGTTGCAGCTACTTTAGCAACCTGACTAACTTCTTCTGCCACTTTTTATTCCTCCATTAGTTTGTGGTTTACTTACCTTGAGATTTTGCAACAGGCGCTTTTCTACGAGTAGTGCTAACAACTTTGTTTGCTGTGTCTACTGTAGACGCTGTTACCTTAGGAGCAGTTTTCTTTGGAGCTGTAGTTTTAGTCTCTTTTATCTCCTTAGTCTCTGCTTTCTCGACCTTTTCTTTTTCTTTCTTTGTAGCATCTTTCTTTGACTTTGGTTTTACATACTTGTTGTCAATCAATGCGCCACAATGTTTACAAGCACGGTGCTTGTTACCCTTTTCGTCAAACTTGTGCCCAATACGAGTAGGCTTGTTACAACTACTACAAATGAGCATTACATTTGATACATCGATAGGAGCTTCTTTCTTTTTGATGCCACCCCTGTCTTTTTGAGAACGAGGTTTTGAGTGTTTGTGTACTATATTGATTCCTTCCACAACTACTCGCTTTGTTTCGCTATTGGAAGATACGATTTTACCACTCTTGCCTTTATCTTTACCAGCTATCACAATTACTGTGTCGCCAGTTCTTAAGTTACTGTTCATTTTTCCATCCTCCCTTATAGCACTTCGTTAGCAAGTGAAATAATTTTCATAAAGTCACGCTCACGAAGTTCCCTAGCAATTGGGCCAAATACACGAGTACCCTTTGGTTGTTTATCCTTGTCGATAATTACACAAGCATTATCATCAAAGCAGATTGAACTACCGTCAGAACGGCAAACGCCGCGTTTACTACGCACGATCACAGCTTTTACCACATCACCTTTTTTGACTGATCCCCCAGGGATAGCACTCTTTACAGTTCCTACAATTACATCACCAATATTTGCAGTTTTTCTAAAAGAACCGCCTAGCACACGAATGCACATAAGAATTTTTGCACCAGTGTTGTCGGCTACTTTTAGTTTAGTTTGAGGCATTATCATAATAGTTCTCTCCTTAAATTATTTCGCTTTTTTAACGATTTTTACCAATCTAAAACGTTTGTTTTTAGAAAGTGGACGAGTTTCAGCGATCACGACCTCATCGCCTATAGAACACTCATTTTTAGGATCATCTACAAAAAACTTTACAGTTTTCTTAACGATCTTGTTGTAAATTGGGTGGCGCACATTATTGATAATTGCTACAACAGCGGTACCTGTCATAAGATTACTTACAACCACACCAGTACGTTGTTTACGACTGTTTCTTTCTTGCTTTTCCATATTAACCTCCACCCTTAATTATCCTTTCCTGCTAGTTCACGTTCACGAAGGATTGTCATAACTTTGGCAATATCTTTCTTGAGCGTGTTGAGCATCATTGGGTTAGCTAACTGACCAGTTGCGTGAGAGAATCGTAAATTAAAGTGTTCTGACTTCAAACTCTTTAACTTATCTTGCAATTCTTCAGTGGTCATTTCACGAAATTCCTTAGTTTTCATTGCCAGTTCCCTCCTCCTGTGTCTTGTTTACCTTACCATTTAATTTTGCATCTACCACTGCATCCAAAGCTTCTTTGGTATAGAACTTTGTAGCCAAAGGAAGTTTGTGAGAGGCAAGACGCAAAGCTTCGCTAGCGATTTCTTCAGAAACGCCACTAATTTCAAACATTACGCGTCCTGGGCGCACTACAGCGACCCACCCCTCTAGGTTTCCTTTACCATGTCCCATACGAGTACCCAGTGGTTTTAGAGAGTATGGTTTGTCTGGGAATATCTTTGTCCAAACACGACCTACCCTTTTCATATAACGTGTCATTGCGATACGAGCTGCCTCGATTTGTTGAGACTTAATCCAACAAGGCTCTAGAGCAACAAGTCCAAACTCTCCGTAACTGATACGGTTTCCACGAAGGGCTTCCCCCTTCATTCTACCTTTTTGCACCCTACGGTACTTAGTCCTTTTTGGCATTAACATTACTCTTCACCTCCTTGATTAGAGGTCTTGTTTTTGAGTATTTCACCTTTGTAGATCCATACCTTTACACCAACGACACCATATGTTGTGTGTGCCTCAGCAAAACCGTAATCAATGTCAGCACGCAAAGTGTGGAGAGGTACAGAACCTTGAGCATAAGGCTCAGCACGAGCAATTTCTGCTCCGTTAATTCTTCCCTTTACCACAATCTTACATCCTTGTACACCAGCTTTCATAACGCGCTGCATACTAGACTTGATTGCACGTTTTACAAGTACACGCTTTTCAATTTGAGCGGCAATTGATTGAGCCACACAGTTTGCATCAGTGTCAATGTTTTTGATTTCTTTTACATTGATAACTAAGTGCTTACCATCTACTAGTTTTTGTAACTCTTTCTTGAGTTGCTCAATACCTGCACCCTTTTGCCCAATAACCACACCAGGTCGTCCTGTAGCAATGTTTACTACGACTTTACCCTGTGCGCCTTGAGTACGCTCTATAGAGACGCTCGAAATTAGTGCGTCATGATATTTTTTCAATATGTACTCACGGATAGTGTTGTCTTCTAGGAGAAGCTTACTAAAGTTCTCTTTGTTAGCGAACCAACTTGCACTCCAGTCTTTTACAACACCTACTCTAAACCCATGAGGATTAACCTTCTGCCCCATAATTTACGCGCCTCCTTTAGTTGTTGTTGTCTTTTTTGTTGTGCTACTCTTTTTTGTAGTAGCAGTTTTTGTGGTGGTCTTCTTTGGTGTAGCAGGCTTAGCAGTAGCCTCGCTCACCTCAGCATCACTCACCTCAACTTTTTTCTCTTCCACCTTTTTGGTTTCAGCTTTTATTGTCTCCAACACACTATTTTTCTCATCTAAGATAATAGTAATGTGGCTAGTGCGTTTATTAATTTGGTCCGCACTACCATGTGAACGAGGCCACCAACGCTTGTATGTTGGGCCCTCATTTGCAAAAGCTTCTGCTACAAAAAGGTCGTCTTTTAACATATTCTTAAATTCTGCATTCGCACCTGCTGATTTCAGTACTTTTACTAAAACTTCACTAGCAGCTTTTGGAGTACTCATCAAAATTGCCATTGCCTCGTTATAACTTTTGCCTCTAATAATGTCAAGTACAATACGGACTTTGCTAGGGCTAATACGTATAAACTTTGCAGTAGCTTGCGGACGACGATCAGCATTTTGTTTTCGAGCTAATGCTTTTTCTCTCATTCTCTTTGCCATAATTATACCTCACTCTTATTTCTTATCAGCAACTTTTGAACCGCTGTGACCTTTAAATGTTCTTGTTGGAGCAAACTCACCGAGCTTGTGTCCTACCATTTCAGCAGTACAGTACACAGGAATATGCTTTTTACCATTGTGAACAGCTATTGTATGCCCCACAAAATCTGGGTAAATAGTGCTACTACGAGACCAAGTCTTTACAGGCTCTTTCTTATTAGCAGCATTGAGTTCTTGAATGCGTTTCATCAAACGTGGTGCAACATAGGGCATCTTTTTCATACTTCTACTCATTTTCGCTTACTCCTAATTACTATTTCTTCTTTTTATAATCATTTTGCTACTTGGTTTACGCTTGTTACGTGTCTTCTTACCAAGTGCTGGTTTACCCCATGGAGTACGTGGACCAGGTAATCCGATAGGAGCCTTAGATTCACCACCACCATGAGGGTGATCTACAGGGTTCATAACACTACCACGAACGGTAGGTCTAATTCCACGATAACGCGTGTTACCAGCTTTACCCCATTGTACTAGCTCGTGATCCATATTTCCAACTTCACCAACCGTAGCTCTACACTTAGCAGAAACCATACGCATCTCACCACTAGGAAGCTTTAGAGTTGCTCTAGTTCCTTCTTTAGCTACAAGTCTAGCACTGTTTCCAGCACTACGAGCCATCTGTCCACCTTTTCCAGGAAGTAATTCTATGTTGTGAACCACAGTACCTACTGGCATAGAACCAAGTTCCATGGCGTTACCCACTTTGATTTCACAAGCACTTCCACTCATTACTTTGTCCCCCACATTGAGTCCAAGTGGAGCTAAGATGTAACGTTTTTCTCCATCGATGTAACTAAGCAGAGCAATATACGCACTGCGATTTGGGTCGTACTCAATTGTTTTTACTGTTGCAGGCACACCATCTTTATTACGCTTAAAGTCAATTCTTCGATACAATCTCTTTGTACCACCACCACGATGACGAACGGTGATTCTACCATACATATTTCTACCAGCATTTTTCTTCATTTTTTCTAACAAAGATCTCTCTGGAGAATCGGTAGTAATCTCATCAAACGTAGGCTTTATAGTGCCACGCAACGTAGGGGTAACTGGTCTAAATCTCTTTACTGACATAACTTTATCCTCCTACATTAAGACAGACTATCGAAGAATGCTATTGTCTTGCTGCTTTCCTTGAGGGTAACTACAGCCTTTTTACACTCACTAGTGTAACCTGTCACTCTTCCTTGTCTCTTTCTTGGTTTTTTCGCTGTGATAGAAGTGTTTACTGAAGCAACTTCTACATTAAACAACTCCTCAACAGCATCTTTAATTTGAGTTTTTGTAGCATTTTTGTCAACTTCAAACCAATAACGCTTTTTTGCGATGTCGGCATAACTTTTTTCTGACAAAATAGGCTTTACTATAATCTTACTTGCTTCCATCAGCGTATGCCTCCTCTATTGATTTTACTGCTGGTTTACTAATAAGAATTTTGCTTGCATTCACAATTTCATAAACGTTTAGCAAGCTGCAATTTTCTACACTTACTCTAGCAATATTTGCACTAGCCTTTACTAAGTTTTCATTTGCTTCAGCTTCTACAAACAAAACTGATTTATCAAGTTTGAATGCATCGAGTATTGCTTGCACATTCTTTGTCTTGTGGTCCTTAATGTCAAAATTCTCTACGACTACTACTTCTTTTTGAGCTAACTTTGCACTGATTGCGCTACAGAAAGCTACGCGTTTGGCAGTCTTGTTCATTTTTTGCGAAAAATCTCTAGGTTTTAGAGCAAATGCAACTCCACCTTTGGTCCATTGTGGAGAACGACGACTACCCTGACGAGCATGTCCAGTTCCCTTCTGCCTCCAAGGCTTCTTTGCTCTACCCTTTACTTCAGCTCTAGATAAGTTAGCTTTAGTTCCTTGTCTTTGGTTATTTAGGTATGTAACCACTGCTTGATGAATCAATGGCTCATTATACTCTGCACCAAACACACTGTCATTTAGCTTGATTGAGCCAACTTCACCAGCTTGCAAGTTGTATACTTTTGTTGTAGGCATAATTCACTCCTTATTGTGTTTTTACGGCGTTTCTCACCATAACCACACCATTACGTGGACCAGGAATTGCGCCCTTAACCAAAATTAAATTTCTTTCGCTATCAACCCTCACGACCTCAAGGTTGAGTACAGTTGTACGTGTACCACCATAGCGTCCCGCCATGCGTTTGCCCTTAAAGACTTTTGCTATTCCGGGACCACTACCCAGCGATTGGTGACGGTGTATTTTATTTCCACCGTGTGTGTTGTCTTGATGATGCATTCCCCAACGCTTAATTAGACCAGTAAATCCATGACCTTTTGATGTTCCAATTACGTCTACCTTATCTCCTTCAACAAATTGGTCACATTTGATTTCTTGTCCAATCTTAAAGTTAGACACATCATCGATGCGGAATTCACGTAAAATACGCGCAGGCTCCACATTAGCCTTTTCAAAAACGCCAAGCTTTGGTTTGTTGACCAAATTTTTACGAACACTACCATAGGCAACAACTATTGCGTTATAGCCATCCTTGTCCTCGCTCTTTATTTGAACGATTTTGTTAGGAGTAGCTTCTACAACGGTTACAGGTATAACTAGGCCATTGGTAGCAAAAACTTGAGTCATTCCAAGCTTTTTGCCTAAAATTGCTTTGTTCATAACTATCTCTCCTTATGTTGTTTGCCTATAATTTGATATTTATGTCAACACCAGCAGGCAAGTCTAATTTACCCAATAAATCGACCGTCTTGCTGCTTGCACTAAAAATATCAATCAAGCGTTTGTGTGTGCGCAACTCAAATTGCTCACGACTATCCTTGTAAACATGCGGTGAACGAAGAATAGTAACTATTTCTTTGTCTGTTGGAAGTGGGATTGGTCCCGAAATCTTACATCCAGACTTTGTAGCTGCATCGATAATTCGAGCGGCAGCTTCATCGATTAAGCGGTGATCAAATGATTTTAGCTTAATCCTGATTTTTTGTGTACTCATTGTGTACGACCTCCAAAATTATGAAAAAAAACTACATCAAGTGCAAGGATTACCATCCATAATCGCCAACCTAACGTTGATACCGATTGTAAAGACACCCCGAGTTTTGCCCATGCCGTTTGGCAAATAAATTTAGCAAAAAGAAATAATAAGCCACGCGCATGCGTAAACTATGCCGTGTGTGTCATACTGTAAGTCAAAAAATAAAAAACAAATTTTTTGCACTTGAGCGCAGTGCTTTTGCACCACTTGTACACCCAAATTGTCCGCAAATTGTTGCATAACTTGCGGTAACTTTGAGCTTCTACCCAGACTAACAGTATGGTGATTATACTATAAAGCATGTCTTTTGTCAAGGGATAAAATAAAATTTTTTCGCAAAACTCAAAAATTTTTATGTGTCTTACGCCACACAAGTTCCGCTTTTCGGATTTCCATCTGCTTACGCACGAAATCCTTGCGCTTCACTTCTTTTATCCCTTGTCTTTCGGCCGTTTCACTCCCTCAAGGCAAGCTTAGCCAATCTTCCTATTCGTCAAACATTTGGTTTGGCAAAAATTTTTAGTGACTAACGCCACTTATGCTCAGGCTCATATTTATCGTCTGCAAGCATCAGCTAAATTTTTATCTCTTTCTCGGTGGAGCATTTGGCTCTTAGCCCTGTTGAATACAAAAAATACCAATAGTTAACAAAAACAAGGTCTAGCCGACCCTGTTTATATATAATTTTTGTTGTCTCTTATTTACATCCACATCCACATTTTTTCTTAGCTGCTGCTGGTTTCTTTGCAGCTGTCTTTGTTGCTGCAGGTTTTGCAGCAGCAGTCTTTTTTGCAGCTGCGGGTTTCTTTGCTGCTGCAGCAGTCTTCTTTGCTACTGGCATTCTATTTCTCCTTTTCATTTTTGAATTATGTAATCCATAATTCGATGTTTATTTTATCACAAACAAATCTAAAACACAAATATTTTAACACTATATTTAAAAATTTACCAAAATTTTTTACAACAAAAAAAACAAGGTCAAATGACCTCGTTCTCAAAATATACCCGACAATTAAATAGTTTTTGATAAAGTGAATTCTTGTATGCAGCAAATTGCTGCTAAGTAACCTATAGCATAGCTATAAGATCGACCTAAGATTATGGCTCTTAACCATATCCTTAAAAGGAGGTGATCCAGCCGCACCTTCTGAT
>JAFXZE010000014.1 GCA_017541375.1 Clostridia bacterium | reverse complement strand
TCGTTATTCTTTACATAATACCCCGAGAGATTTGTACAATCTCTAAAACAAATTGTACTACATGGATACGGATTTGTAAAATTAGATGCCACATAAATTATCGATAAATTCGTGCAATAACAGAATGTCTGCTGGAGCCCTGTGCTACTAGCAAGACTAAAGTTAAATCCACTGATATCTAAGCTCGTTAATGCACTACAATAATAAAACATATATTCAAAATCAGTACATTGGCTAGTGTCAAAGTTTTCAAATACAATCTCTTCTAGAGCCTTAAAACGAGAAAACATCATATAGGCATTTGTAGCATAAATTGTGCCACTGTTCTCACTAAGTACGTACGCCACGCTACCCACACGATAGAGCTTGATGCGGTTATTCCCAAATAACGAAACATCCTCGCCTGTCACTCCGCTTACTGCGCTACTATAAGTGCTTTTACTACCAAAAACAATTTTTTTGATAACATAATCTTCGGTGTCGGTCGTAGCCAAGTCGCCCTTGAGTGCTGCATTAAATAAGCGTCCTGGGAGTAATAAGTTTTGAGCCTCGACTTGTGATTTTAGAGCGATGTCTGTATAATACCCCCTGCTACTAGCTTTTGCAGGTCTTGCATATTGATAATATGTATCACTACCCACAAAATAAGTTGACAGCACATTGTTGTTATTTAAATAGAATCCACGCAAACCTGAAGAACTACTAAATGAAGATCCGCCATTATCTTGCTTAAACGCCCAATCATTCGCAACATAAATCACAACAATTTGCGAATTAAAAGGATCCCAATTCGTCATGTATACTGCCAGAGTAGATAAAACATTACTTACATCAAAGCCACTTAAATTTAGCACAGATAATGATTTGCAATAATAAAACATGAACCTAATATCAGTTACTTGACTAGTATCAAAGTGGTCAAATACAATATCTCTTACTGACGAGAAGTAATAGAACATGTATCTGCTGTCTGGATTACCGTAAATCGTGCCATCAAACTCATGAAGAATGTACGCAACTGTGCCTACTTTATAAAGTTTTACTCTTCCAGTTTGAAAAATCGTGATGTCCATACCAGTTACACCGTTAATTTGTGCTGTATAGTCAGTTTTGTGTCCAAAAACGATTTTGGTGTATTTTGTATTTTCTGTATTGTAAGTGGATACTCCACCCTTAATGAGTGCATTCAGCTCTTGACCGCTGATTAGCATATTAGGGAATTTTACTAAAATGACGTTTTTATATTGTACATCGGTAAGATATCCACGTACCCCGCTAGTTGGCAGTACAGCGTAGGTAGATGTCTTGTAGTTGGCATCATAAGCATACTGCCCAAAAGTATTGCCACTTGGATAGTATCCTACAAGTTTATTACAGTTATTAAATGTATTACTTGATGTAGTTAAATTTAAATTCCATGTACTTGGCACGAATATCGCACCTAAATTTGTACAGCCATTAAATGCTGAATCCATATTGATTAATGCATTAGGAGTAAAGTGACCTAGATCAATACTAACTAGCGAAGTGCAATTGTAAAATATATTGCTCATATTCATTACTGAGCTAAGCACAAAGTTTTCTAACCCTGGAGAAACAAGACTAGTACAATTGTAAAACATTCTTTCACTATCTGTAACTTTCGTGCAAGTAAAATTAGAATTGAATGTAACATCTGTTAATTTGGTACAGCCATAAAACATCCAATTAGCACGATACAATTTAGCAGAACTAAAACTAGTTAAATTTAAAGATGTTAGCTTGCTACAACCATTAAACATTGAAGTCATACTTACTGTATTCCTTGTATCAAAACCTGTTAAATTCAAACTAGTAAGGGCACTACAATTGTTAAACATCGAATTCATATTTGTTGTATATCTAGTGTTAAAATTCCCCCAAGTCACACTGGTCAACTTATTTCCGCTAAGCATGCTACTTGCCCTCAAACAATATGTTGTTTGATTATTTTCATTGAGAATATATGTGGTTGTGCCTACATAATAGCTCTTTATGTTTCCATTGCCCAATAAACTTACATCCGTACCAGTTGCGTTGCCTACAGCGGATGCGTATGCTGTTTTCGTACCGAGAATCACACTTGTAGTGTTACTGTTAAGTGACAAACTACCAATGCAATAACTTAACACAGCCTCTACTCGAGATTTATTTGATACATTTGTAAAATATCCCATATTACTACTAGTTGCAATGCATGCATGAGAAGCGGATTCATTTATATTATCAAATCCATTAACAGATACGTAACCATTTACATCTAATTGATTACTCTCATAATAAAATCCAACTACATTAGCACAATTTTTAAAAGTGTTACTACTATTTAAATTTAGATTATATGTAGAAGCTACATAAATAACCCTTACCTCACATTCTTCAAATGTGCTTACCAAATTAGTAACATGGCTCACATCAAAACCACTAAGATCCAAGGTTGTCATAGCACTAGCATAAAACATCCTCTCCATATTGGTCATCATGCGTGTGTCAAAATTGTTAAATAATATGCTCTTCGTATTGTTAAAATAGTTAAACATGTTGCTACAATCCGGGTTTGCGTAAATTGTACCGTCCGTTTCGTGGAGAATATAAGCAACGGTTCCTACAAGGTAAAATTTCACTTTTCCCGTACTGTTCGCAGTCACATCTACGCCAGTCACTCCTGAGACTGCACTAGCGTATGTAGTTTTGTTGCCGAAGATAACTTGAGTAATAGTATTGGTCGGAACATTTCCCACCGCAGATCCAGATACCAGCTGGTTAAACTCTGCTCCTGTTACTAGCATTCCACTTTGGAGGCTTTCAAGAGTAGATTTTAGATTGATGTTTGTGAGGTAACAACCATTGCCGCTTGCAGCTATTTTTGCATATGCAGCTGAGGTGTTTTGTGAGTTAAAGTCATTGCTTGCCAGCGCTGTTCCATTTTGATACCACCCTTTGAG
>JAFXZE010000035.1 GCA_017541375.1 Clostridia bacterium | reverse complement strand
CTAAATCTATCAAAGAATAAATACCACCTAAATTTACAAAAAGGAGAATTATGAATAAAAAAATTAACATTAGACCTCTACAGTTGTCAGATGAAAAGGAATATTGTGATTTACATAATTTAGTTTGGAGAGATGCATATAAACATATTTTTCCCCAACAAGTTTTTGATGAAAGAGAAAAAAACTTGTGGCTCAAATCTTTTAGCGATTTTGTTGCCAAAGATCCATCACGAATAAACTTAGTAGCAGAAATAGATAAAAAGCCTGTTGGCTTTATGAGTGCCACTTTAAAATCTAACTACTCACACTACAATGATAAAGGCTTTGCAGAAATCATGGGGCTATACATTCATCCCCAATACCAAAAGCAAGGCATTGGCTCCATGTTTAAAAATTTATTTATAAATTGGGCCAAAGAAAATGGAGCTACAAAATTTGTCATTGCTGTATTCAAAGACAACCTAAAAGCTCGAAAAGTTTATGAAAAATGGGGCGGTAAACTGGATAATTATACTCAATCCTTTGAAAAACTGGGGATGGAGTATGATGAAGTTTTTTACACCTTTGTATTATAAAAATAGATAATTTCAAATTGAATTTTTTATCTTTAATCATATTTTTATACATTGATTTTCCTTGACAAAATATCGCTTTCGTGTTAGTTTTAGTGAAAGGAGAATGAATATGACTTTTGAAGAAATGAAAGCTAAAGCAAAAGCAAACAAGTGTTTGGATGATTTTTTGGATGTAAATGATATTTATTGCTTATTTTGCTATAAACCGATAGAAGAAAAGGAAGATTTTTATTACTACTTGGTTATACCATACACAGCTAATGACAACCATACCCTAATCAAAGATTTGAGAACTAACAAATCTTTCTTTACTCCAGCAGAAGATACTTTACAAGACGATTATTATGCAAAAAAATATAGAGGTTTACTAACCCACTATGGTATCATTCCAGATAAAGACACAAAATGCTTCCCTCTAAGTTTTTATCGCACTATAGGACAAGCCTGTAAGTCTGGCATTGTGGCTGACAGTTACTTGAAAAAGGCATATTCATTTGATATAGAACAATTTTCTAGTATGCGTATGCACACATCAGATATTGTAGGAGTTTGTGATCAAATAACAAATCACTACTATTATCAAAATATTCAAAAACAAAAAACACAAGCTCCAACTGAAATGAATAGATAAAAAATAAAACTAGGATATCCCCTAGTTTTTTATTTAGTATTGACAAAATAAGCATCTTATGCTATAGTTTAGTCAAACTATAGAAGAGGGATTTGTCATGATTGAGAAAGAAGTAAGTAAAACACTAAACAAAATAGATAAAAATTTAGAAACTATTAATCCACAAAACGTGTCATTTTTGCTATGCTATAAATATGTAGATCCTCAGCAAGAGCGTGGACTGTTGTATTACGAAATAATACCATTTTTGCCTATTTCTGCGGCGACAAAAATCGAAGATTTGAGGTCAAACAAAGTTTATAAACTTCCCCAAAATCGCACTTCAGCAAATACACAAGAGCAAGTATGTCTAAAAATATTAAAAGATTATGGTTTAGACCCTAAGGCTCCACACACCTATTGTAAAACATTGAGCTATAAAACTATACTTAACGTTGCTCACCTTAGCGGAGTAAAGGCAAAGATATTTTTAATAGATGGTGTAGATACTTTTGAGCGTTTATCACCAAAATACATTGTAGATTTATGTGAAAAAATGATGGAAAATGAAAAATCTAAAGCCCAAAAAAAGTTAGCTATATTAAACCCCAAATTGAATAAAAACGAAACAGAAGTGGAAAGGCCTATTCGCTCATAAACAACGAAGAGAAACTGGATATAAAACTCTAAAAGAAGAGATAACTAAGTAATTACCAAAAGAGAGGGTCTTTAATTAGACACTCTTTTTGGTAAAAATCTCCCTATTGTCCTTCAAAATCCCATATTTCCTCGGTCTTTGGCTTACCTGCAATGTCTTTTAGATACATTCCCACCTTTTCTTTGCATGCACCTTGATAGATAAATTGCACCTTATCCCCCACCCGAAATCGAGTTTCCGAATCGGATACAATTTTTTTATCATTTCGAGTAATGGAACTGATTGCCACAGATTGTGGTAAAAAGATATCACTAACTCGTTTATTGATGAGGACTGATTTTTCTGTGACCTCGATATGCTTTGTTTTAGCTGGTTCGCTCTCATTATATCCAGTATTTTTT
>JAFXZE010000034.1 GCA_017541375.1 Clostridia bacterium | reverse complement strand
ACATAATTTAAAAGACATTGAATTTGAAGGGTATACACTAATGAATGTAGATCAAAACTTGATAAATCACTTTAATGATAATAATATTAATTATTGGGTTTACAATAGAAGATATTGGTCGGATTATGGAATTAGACTTGATCACGAAATGCAGCAAAAACTAGAAAATGTGATAAAAAATTTTGAATTTACGGATAAAACAACAACTTTAGATAAAATTGATGCAGTTACTGAATATGTCATGGATTTGATTGATTATTCATTTGATTACACACTAGATGATGAAGGTTATCCTATATCAGGCTTTACACGTGCTTTAGAATATAAGGTGGGTATATGTTATGACTATGCAATTTTGGAAGAGGCTTTGTTGACTCTTGTGGGCATAGATGCTTATTGTGTTGTTGGTTACGCAATGGATTATGATTATGAGTATGATATAGTGTATAGTAGAGGTGGACATGCATGGAATATGGTGAATGTAGATGGAGAATGGTATGTGTTGGATGCAACTTGGTGTGATGACAACCCTAATTATCAAAACTACAAAGAAAGTCCATACTATATGAAAAAAGATGATACTGGTGTAACTTGGCAAGAGTACTGCAATAGTGACGATAAAGATCAATATGAATATGCTATATTTGACTTGGAACACGACTCTTATGGTGAGCCTAACAAGGCAAAAAATGAGCAAAGACAAGATTTTGATGTATCTTACTTAGAGAGTATTAGATTATCTACGCAACCTACTAAAAAACATTATGAGATTGGGGAAGAATTGGATCTTAGTGGAGCAGTAATAGAGGCAACATACTCAAGTGGAAGTAAGAGTCAAATAAAACTACCTAGTAGTGAGGTGACAGTGACTGGCTTTGATAACAAAACTGTAGGTGTAAAAACATTGACATTGACATATTATGGAGCTAGCACAACTTTGTATGTATTAGTAAAACAACCAGTCGTAGCAGTAAGTAGAATCTCATTGTCAAAAGCACCAACTAAAACAATGTATTACCTTGGAGAAGAGTTAGATTTGAGTGGTGCTGAGATAACTGTTCACTATGACAACAATAGTGAAAAAGTGATTGCGCTACCAAATAATGAGGTAACAGCAACAGGTTTCCGTAGCACTTTAACGGGGAAAAAATATGTAAAACTAACTTATAAAGAAAAATCAGTTACACAGGTTGTGGAAGTATTTGAAAAAGGAAATATTGTAAGTGGTGACTTTGTGTATGATGATATTGAAAAAACAGTATTGATTGGAGTAAGCGAGGAAGGAATTAATAAAACTAAACTTACTATTCCAAGTGGAGTAAAAACAATCAAATCAACATTTGGAAACAATACAGATTTAAGTAAAAATCCGATGAACATGGTAAAGGTAGTTTTACCAAAGACTGTTTCAACAATCGAAGAAGGTGCATTCAAAAGATGTTTTGCATTGTGGATTGTGAAGAATAATTCTAAAGTAAAATTTAGTACACTTGCTATAAAGAAAAAATACTTTGCAAATGCAGCTACAAATAATATGGACTTTACAGGAGAATCACTTGTGATTAGCCAAAACAACGTAGCATACTTTAAGCCAAGAGCAAGTTTTTGTGTAGCTGCAGCAATGATTGATAGAACAAAAACAAGTGTGGTATTAAGTAAGAATACAACACACGTGGGGCAATATGCATTCTACGGTAGTAAAATCGTAAATGTGACTGTTCCTAAAAAGGTAACGGAACTCGGACTCAAAGCATTTGCTAGATGTGAGAGTCTAAAAACAGTAACAATGGAAGGCGATAGTGACAATACATCTAACCTAACTACTATTAAAGCGTACGCGTTCTATGGTGATAAAGCGCTAACAAAAATAGTGATACCAAGTAAGGTAAACTTTGTAGGAAAGTACGCATTAGCTCAAACAGGGCTTACTCAGGTAGTAGTGAAGAACACAGCTAACTGGGTAGCAGGAACAACAAACTTGAGCGCTGTAAAACTAAAAAATGCAACTACAGCAAAGACATACTTTACAAAGACATACGCAAGTAAAGACATTAAGGTAGCTGCTTAAGTTAAAAATAAATAGGAGAGAAAAGTAGACACATTCAAATTTTATGAATTTGTCTATTTTTTATTGCCTTTTTTTCTAAAATGTGGCAAAATAGAATCATTATAGTTCTAGAAAGGCTGGCAAATTATATCTTGGGAGATAATATATGAAAAAAGATGAAGAATGGCAACAGGAAGAACAGCACTTAGCCACTACATTAAATGCGATTGATTCACAATTGGAAATTCTCAAAAATAGCACTGATGAAAACAAAGAGTTTGTGAAAGAATTGCGGGAGTATTATGTAACGGGTACAGGAGTTTTTGGAGCGTTAGATTCAGCTGAGCAAGTAGAGCTAACACAACGAGTGGATGAACTGGTGGATATAAACTTTCAAAATATAGAAAAAATCGAGCACCTTAGCAAAAATAGGGATAAGCCATACTTTGGAAGAGTAAAGTTTAAGAGTAAGGAATTAGATGATGACTTTCGTGTAGGGCTAATGGGAATAGAGCACAATCAAGAGTAT
>JAFXZE010000033.1 GCA_017541375.1 Clostridia bacterium | reverse complement strand
CTCTGAAGTATGTATCTACTGTATTTTTTGGGTAATGTTCAATTAAATAGTGGCGGTATTCAATTAATCGTTGTTTTAATCGGCGATGTTTCCATTTAACGTGATTGTCTTCTTCAGTTTCTGCTTCCTGTAGTAATTCCTGTAAGGTCATCTCGAAATATGTGCAGTATTTTTCAGCTGCTACTTGGTATACATGCCTGGTGCTTTGGCTATGGTTTTTGGCTAAATGTATTTCTTCTAGTATGTTCATAATCATAACATATCAAATCCCTTAAATATACGTTTTTAGTGAGAGCATTTGGTAAGTTATAGATAATAAAAATATTAATACAATATTAATAACCGTATTATCTATACCTTATTCTCATTATTAGTTAGTGTTTCATATCTAATAAAATTTTATGAAAAATAAGAAAAAATAAATGTTCGTAACTATCAAAACGAACTATTTTAGAAGCAATTTTTTCTTGGAAATATCCACTTCAACAATGTCCTTCAATGAAATTTCAAAGTCAGCATATTTCACAAAAACCTCATAGTCACCAGGAGTTCTTTCAAGTATATTCATTAAACTTTCAACATTCATACTAATAACTATTGAATGTATTACTATAAAAAAATTTAAAAAAAAAATAAAGGCCAACCATACATAGGTACAGTTGGCCTTCAAAGTGAATTACCTTATATTTTCTCAATAGATCTAACAAAGATTGAATAATAAATTTTTTTAGTAAACTAGGAAAATTAATTTTGTAAACAAATTTTTTTTTATTAGTTTTACATCTATCATTTTCACATTCGCTGCTACTTCTGAAGATGATGTTAGACCTATGTCATTGAAAAAGAAAATAAAAGTAATTATATTGATTTTTCTGCATAAACGCCACGAGGGAGTCTTTCCCTCTCAGCATTTTTCTTTTGAATTTTAATTAAGAATTCTTTCTCTTTTTTAGATTGCCCTGTAGTAAGGTTAGGTCCTGCCATCGTCACTCACCGCCCATGAAGGATTGATATTTGTTATGCTTGTTATTGTACCGCAAATCATAGTGCCTAATGACTTACCTTTTGCAGCTGCACTTGCATCAAAGTTAACCCATTTGCCATTAATTTTAATTCTACACCATACATGACCGTAGGTTTTATCGCATTTGATGGTTCCACGTACTATTTGAACGGTGTATCCTAGTTCTTTTAATGCATAATAAGCGATTTGATTTAGGTCTACACAGTTTCCAGTTTTATCTGATAATGTTTTTGATTGTGGTTTTACATCATCTGTGTAGTAGTTATAAGTGAATTTCATCATTGCATTGTAAACATCTTTGTAATTATTAATGCTCTTTTTAGCAATGTTTACAAGTTTTTTACATACAAACCCACCTTTTGTAGTGTGATTGGTATTGCTTGAAGATGAATTATACTTGAAGACACTTGACTTGAACTCACAAGTATTAGGCAAACGATTATTTTTAGCATAAAAAACAATGATTTTACTAAAACAATATGTGACCAGGTCAATATTGATGTGCTTGTTTTGATAGGAATCATAATTCGGTAATCTCTTATTTACAGAAATAAACTTATTTACATCACTTGCTATAGCTTGAAACTCTTTTCTTGTTAATGTTTTATTTATACTGTCACCATTTGGGTTAGGAGCATAATTATAATTAAGTTCTGCTATTTCTTTTGCAGGATTTAAAACACTTTTGCATAATATATATGCATATTTTCCTTTACTGATTCCTCCTGCTTTATCAGGTAATTTTTTATGCTTTTCAACATATTCTTGTACATCTGTTGCCAATGCAACAATACTTTTGAATTTCATATTATCACGTCACATCGTTTTAATATTTCAGTTTCTTCAGCAGTTAATTCATCAATCTTTGAATAAAAATGCTCCGCTTCCTCTAAGGATTCTGCAGATAACACTTTTAATCCATATCCTTTTTTTAATTGTTGGATTTCACGTAACCTTTGATTATCTAAATTCATAAAAATACCTCACTATCTTTTGTGTCTAGATAGCATTGACGGTTTGAAAGCAAGTAACAACACTTGCTTTCATCTTTACTGCAATGTCCTCTATTCGGACAACCTTCATGCACATCAACTTCTTTCTTCAATTAAATCACCATGGTGTACTGTTTGCAGAGTAAGAATATGTTGTTCCAGGAGGACTACCCCATCCTGTAATATGATGACCCCATGGGTTCTTGCAGCATGGATCTACATACACATATTTTCCAGTTTTGCGGTTTGTGATTTTTGCAAACACATGACCTGTTCCAGGATAACTTGTATGATTGCAGCATACCCTGACATATTGTAATGTTAGTGATTCCCTACATCCTGCAGCATCCATTAACTGTAACATTAATCTTGTTTGGCTGCAACAATTACCCATTCCTGCAGAAAGCACACCTTTTGGAGAACGTGTGAAATTCTTTATTTTGGATTTGTTTTTTTCATACACAATATACTCGCCCATAAACTTGGCGATTTTTTTAGCAGCCGCTACACCAGTACTGTTTTCAACAATTTTAATTGCTTTTTTCTTTACTGTTGCATTGATACCTGCTGATACATTAGTTCTTGTTTTACTGTCTCGATTCTTTTTTTCTTTGACTTTGATTTTCTTTGTACCATAAACAAGTTTTCCTTTGATTAACTTTGATTTTTCAGTTTTACTGCTTTTGACTGGTTTTTTAATCATTGTTAATCTTGTACTGTGACCAATGTTTTTTTCAATACCTGTTACT
>JAFXZE010000032.1 GCA_017541375.1 Clostridia bacterium | reverse complement strand
CGAGATTTTCATCCGCATCTGACCACGCCTTTAAATCTTTTAGACTGTGTCGAATAGAGGTAATTGTGCTATTGAATTCATGGTGAATGATTCCGACAGCTAATCCCAATTGGCTGAGTTCTACATCAGCCTGCACCTGCTCTTTTAAGTTTTCTAGTTCTTCAGAAAGGCTATCTTCGATTTGATCGTTAGTAATTATATTTCCATTATCATCTTTTTCAATATAAAAACTTTCAAATTGCCGGATTATACGATCCATTAACTCTGTATTGCGGATACTGATTGATTCAATCTCATTCTCCATACGTTGGCGCTCAGTTACCAAATCGAAAGTACCAGAATTATTAGTCTTTAAATTTATAAATTGCTCTCTGACACTTTGAATCTGTTTGTCAAGGTCGATCACCAATTCTGAAGTCAATTCTTTTACTTTCTTTGAGACAGTTGTGACTACATCATTAGTCTCATTTCGCTTTTTTTGGTTAATTGATTTTGCTTCTGATGAAATGAGTTCTACTGCTTGTTCCAGACGTTTACGTTTGCTTACTTCTAAATTACGTGCTTTTGTATAAGCTTCTATTAAATTGTCAATCTTTTCTTCCGCTTCTTTGAATGTGGTTTTTAAGAGTGTTTCATACTCTTCACAATACGCATTGTAATCCTGTCTGGCTGTTTTTGATAAGGTAAATCCTTTGGGCATAGCAACAGCAATTGCCTTTTTGTATTCTGCTAGCCTTTTTCTTGCTTCGAATTCAGTCTGTAATAGTTTTTCACTAGCAATATCACTGTCTTTTTCTAAACTAAGGCTTGTTAATTGAATGGAAAAATTATCAATGATTTTTTGAATGTCTGTTTCAAATTGATGAGAAGCCAATCGCTCAAAAAATATATCTAGTTCTTTTAAAAACTTATTTTTCTTTGCGCGATTCATTTTTTCTCTTTTTTCCAATGCCGCATAATGAGTGTTAAATTCAGCTTTCTTCTGCTTGTAGAAATCAGAATATGGAGAATTACTTCCGTCGAAAAAGAAATCCGCAGCTAATTGCCACATGAAGTTTTTAAGGATCGACTGAAGCTCCTTGTATGCTTTATTTTCTATGAAGCCTTCCCGCCCGGCTTTTTCCACAAGAAGACTTTTCCCATCATTATCAGTTATTGAGATAGCCCCGAACATTCTTCGGTAAGAGAAAAAAGCCGTTGATGCTCGTTTAGACCGATTTTTTTCTATATCCAAAAAATCATAATCTGAATTCCCATAGGGCAAAACACGGATGTTGTTTCTATATATGTACAATCCTCCAAATTTATCCCCTTTTGCTTTTAAACGAGCATAATCTTCTGTCGATAATCGAGAACTCTTTTGCTCTCCTTGTATATACGCAAAATTTATAGTGAATGGCCCACAAAGCGTTTCTCTATAATGGTTATCTTTCCAATTAACGGTATAGTCCTTATATATTTTTTCCCCATAAATTCTAACATCTCCTTTAAATTGTCCAAATTTATCAAATACTCCAGTAAATTGATGGTCAGCCATCTCAAATTCTTTTGGAGTAAAAAAATGTTCTTTATCAATAATACTGGTAAAAGAACCATTATCCTTATGGTATTCTCTAAAAGCAATATCGATTTGTGCTGTAGGGTGATTCGGAGTCATGGTATTATGAAAACCCAATAGCATTTTTTCCATCTTTGTTGCTTCGTCATCCCCTTTTTCCCCATCTATATCACTATTTAAAACATCATCAACAGGAGAAATATAAAAATGCGTTCCTCCAGAAGTTTTGAAATTTGTTACACCCTGCAATTTTTTTTCCAATAATTCATATGGATTTACGTTAAAAGCAGTAATTGTTTTTTTTATTTTATCATATTCACTTGATGTGATTAGATTTTGATTTTTTAAATAAATTATATTTTGTAAAACCTCTTGCTTTAAGATTTCAATATCGTGTCTTTCAGGAACGCTATCAAACTCTTTAATAGGTATTACAATATCTTCAAGATTAATACCCGGGAGTTCGAACATTCCCCAATTGATGAAAGCAGCAACTATCTTATTTTGTGAACTGTTTTGAGGATATTTAGTTTTAGTCAAAATGAGAACTTGTTGACCGATGGATGCAATTGCCAACCGGCCAATTCCTTTTTCGCCAGTAATAGGACGTTTTTCTTTATTAGGATCTGTCGGGGGGAGAGAAGAGCGAGTATTCTGTAATTTACTTTCCGTTCCTAGCGTTAGCCATCTTGTTTCAAAATCATTTTTAGTCATTCCTATTCCGTCATCACGCAGCACTAGCAACTGATCCCCCCTAAAGTAATCTACATCAAAATGATCTGCATATGCGTCATATGCATTTTTAATGAGCTCATTAATAGCAGTTGGTATTCCCGCTATTTGCTGTCTTCCTAATAAATCTAATGCTCTTGCTCTAGTTTTAAATTGTGCCATAATTTATTGTAATATTGTGAGACCTAATAATTTTGCATATGCGCAGGGAACGGCGTTGCCAATTATTCGTGCTGCAGCTGCGATACTGTTTGTTTTGAATACATAATTTTTGGGGAAAGTCTGCAGCGTGGCTCCTTCCCGAATAGAGATAGCTCTATCTTCATCAGGATGTGCAAATCTGCCATTGGAAATATTAAAAAACTTTGTTGTAATTGTCGGGGATGGTCTGTTCCACCACATACGACCATAATTATCCTTAAAACTATCATCTTTCCCTCTATAACAAGGTAATTGCAAATCAGGAATGTTCGCCCAACTTAAACGATTGCCTCCATTATGGGGTGTATATGACAAGCGTTGAAGGCAAACCTTTCCCAGACCGGCAACCGTATGAGCGAATGGTGTAGAGTCTTTATGACCTGCAACAATTTGAGGAAAGCCATTTTTCTCACCTAAAACATCACCAACAGTCAATATTTTTTCAGATTTAGCAGGCAAAGATATGTCACGATTCAAACGAGTAGCAATCAGTGAAAAACGGCGACGGCTTTGTGGGATCCCATAATTGCTCATATCCACAACTCCTTTTGCAATATGAGCATACCCCAATTTTTGAAGTTGCTCCAAGAAACGTGGCAAAATGGATTCTTTGTTTGTAACAATGCCAGGAACATTCTCGACCAATACATATCCAGGCCGGTAATATTCAATAAATTTAGCGAAATGAATAAGCAGATCACGTGATTTTACTGATTTCGTTCTGTCCGTATTAATTATGCTGTAATACTGGCACGGACTACATCCCACAAGTATAAGATTATCATCTTTCCGTTTAATTTGGAATCTTTCTGCAAAATAATTCAAAGGAAGTTTAGTTATATCTTCATGTATAAATACGCTGCCAGGATTATTGTATTCATAAGTGGCTTGCGCATTTTTGTCAAAATCTACGCCGGCAATGACATGAATGCCTGCTTGCCGCAGACCGCAAGTCATTCCTCCTCCGCCACAGAAAAAATCTATAGCTTTAAACTCCCCAGCAGGGATATTTTGCTCAATAATATTTTCGTTTCTCTTTTTAGGCATATACGCACATTTTCCCTAAAATAATTAATTTGGGCGCAAAGGTACAAAAAAATATTTATATATGCAAATTTATTTGCATTTTTTCATGATTCTCCTTTCAGTTCGGCGTTGAGGGTGGCGATGATGAAGCCGCGGTAATCCGTAACTGGGTACACCACACAGGTAATTCGCAGACTATCTCGATTATTTCGCACTTACGACGTACTTACGACGCACTTACCGCGTACTTATCACGCACTAAATTTTGCAAGGTAATACGTTAGTATTATATACAAAGTATATAATACAGATGGATGTTTATTTTGTACCACTCAAGATACCATTTTCTTTATCTTCGTTGTTGATTCGCTTGCCGGAATCGCGGCGTTGGGTACCGAAAACGAGATTGCAATGGAA
>JAFXZE010000007.1 GCA_017541375.1 Clostridia bacterium | reverse complement strand
TTTTCTAATTTGAATTTTGACAGTGTAATTAGCTTTATAAGCCCTTTTGATAATTGTACTAAACTAACAGTTATCTATGTAACACCATCTACTTTGGGCACATTAGCAGTAGCAGGTAATACTGGATTTAGTAATTGTAGTAAATTAGTTGGTTACTATTTAGATGGGAACGGTGCTCTTGCTAACTATAGTTATGGTGGTAATTATTACCAAGGTGTTTATGCTAGGGTGCCAGATAGCGAAAATCGAGGCTTCTTCACTGATGTATCACTTCGTCCATTAGTTGAGTAGTAACTACTATATCTGCATCATATTTACGCTGTTATAAGTATAGGTAATGGCGATAATAAAAAAGCCTTATTATAAGGCTTTTTTATATTTATTTGATTCTAAACTCGAGTTTTTGAGTTTTAGTCAGTTACTATTTGTGAAAAGATTGTGCGTAAAATATGTATGGATGGAAAGAATTTAAACTTTTTGTTAGATTTTGTTGTAAAAACTATTTTTTTGTGTTAAACTAAAAATTAGACAAAAAAGGAGAGTAAAAAATGAAAAATATTGCTATAGTTACCGGAGCCTCTTCGGGTATTGGAAGAGAATTTGTGCACCAATTAGATAGTATAGGCTATGATGAAATTTGGGGAATTGCACTAAATATGGATAAACTTGCAGAAGTGCAGAGAGAGATTCATACACCGATGAAAATATTCGACTTTGATTTGACAAAGGATGTGAACTTTGATAAATATACAGCTCTACTCAAAAAAGAAAGACCTAATGTGCAGTTACTCATAAATTGCAGTGGATTTGGTAAATTTGGGAGATATGATGAAATACTTGTTGATGAATCAGCCAATATGATTGACCTAAACTGTAAAGCATATATGAAAATGACTGAATATACTTTACCATATATTCAGGTGGGAGGGAGAATAATTCAAGTAGCATCAGTTGCGGGTTTTCAACCAGTACCATATATGAGCGTATATGCTGCTACAAAGGCTTTTGTGATTAGCTATTCTCGAGGGCTTAATGCAGAGTTAAAGAATCAAAACATATCAGTTACTTGTGTATGTCCATTTTGGACAAAGACCAACTTTTTTAATAGAGCAAAAGATACCAATTCAACATGTGAGGTCGTGACAAAGTACACAGCTATGTATGATCCTAAAGATGTGGTCAAGAAGGCGTTGAATGATGCTCAAAAGCGTAAGCAGATTTCTGTGTATGGGCACAAGGCTCGTGCTCAGGCAAGATTGTCTAAGATTTTACCCCACAAAACAATTATCAAGTTTTGGTTACGCCAGCAAAAACTAAACAAAAAGTACAAAAATAAATAGAGAGGAAAATGTGGAAAAACAACGCAATACATGTATAGAGCTGTTGAGATTATTCGCAGCGCTTTGGGTGATGTACTATCACGGCTATTCATTAATAGAGCGAGGTAGTATGTTTTCTAATGGGCGTATTGCGGTGGATTTCTTTTTTTTACTTAGCGGATTTTTTTTCCTAAAATCTGCTATAAAGCTTGATGATAAGCCATTTTTTAAAAATTTATTTACCTTCATTTGGAAAAGGTTTAAACCACTTGCTATCACTTTTGGTATTTGTATGATATTTGTGTTGATATTTTACTATCAGCACTACGAAGGCTTTTTATATGTAGATCCATTTGGCTATCTTTGGTTTGTGCCACATCTTATGATAGTTTTAGCTCTATACTATGTTTTGCGAAAGTTGATAAAAAGAAATATTGTTTTTAATATAGTTGTCGCAATAATTTCAATGTTATGCTTCGTTGCTTTATTTATTCCCCTTACTGATTATGGTATTTTTAGAGGAATAGCTAGCGTGGGGCTGGGAATACTTATTTCACAAATCCCCAAACTAGAGTTTTCACAAGCAAAACTTTTTAGTATGTTAATGTATATTCTACTATTTTTAGCTATAACCATAGTGGCAATTATTGCGCCGGCGCATACTATTCAAGACCCGCTGTGCTTACTTGTGCTGTTTCCTGCTATACTCTATTTTGCTAATCAAGTCGAGTGGGGATGCAAGCCGTTAAATCTGGTTTGTTCAGTTAGCTTTGGACTTTATGCCTATCAAACAGTAGCGCGAGTGCTGGAGGACAACTCTATTATCACATCAGGAAGCTCACTTGCGTTGATCGTGATTATTTTAGCTGCTTTAGATGTTTGCATTAAACATTTAGTAAAACTATTAAAAAAACACCCAAACTAGGGTGTTTTTGCTTTTTAATCATTATTATTTTTATCTATCTTCGTTGCGAAGAATAAGGATTGTAAGTAAGAATCTAGCGAAGTTTAGTATAGCAACAAGTAAAGATGCTATATATGTTAGAGCTGCTGCTGTTAGCATGGATTTAGCATCGCTTAATTCTTCTTTTGTCAGAAGATAGCCACCTTTTTCGAGTTGTTGCAAAGCTCGCTTGGAAGCATCTAGCTCGGTAGGTAGGGTAACAAGGCTAAATAGAGCAGCTAAGCCAAAAAAAGCTACACCAGACCACATAAAAATATTTCCGATAAGAGAATTGAAAGAAGCTCCAATATTAAATATCAATCCAATGACAACGAGCGGCCAAAGTAACACATCACTAATTCGCATAAATGGCACTAAAAATTCACGAAGGCGAGTAGCAAAATGACCTTCTTTACGCTGTATTGCATGACCAACTTCGTGAGCAGCTATACTGATAGCAGCGATAGAGTGTTGACCATAGGAGGCATCACTAAGAGCAATATAGCCTTTTTTAGGGTGATAGTGATCAGTCAGTTCGCCATCCACATGGGTTAATTCAATATTGTGTAGCCCATTTTTATCGAGGATTTCTCGAGCTATTACATCAGCTGTTTTGTCAGTTGATGTAGGCATATAGGTGCGAGTCTTATTATATGTGCTAGTTACTTTAAATTGCGCCCAAATTGCTAAAAATATACCGGGAAGTAAAATTATTCCCAAAAGTGTGTAAGTCAAATAATAAACCATAATATCTCCTCATCATTTAAGTATAACACATATTGCACTAAATTACAAACTTTTTTGCTAAATTAAAGTGATATTTGTAATTAGATTATTTAGCACTGTAAAGTAATAGTTTTTTACATGCTTGGGGTTGCCTTCATAAATTAGAGTAACAAAATACGGATCGTTATCAAGATTTGTAAATGAAACGAAATCTCCAAAGAATTCTGTTAGGGCATTGGTTTTTAAAATAGCATTTAGATTGGGATGAAGGTATTGGCGTGCAAGCGAAATATCTTTTAGAGTAATAGCTTCTAAAAATGCTATGGGCAGGGCTTCTTTACATGCGGGAGGTATGGGGGATGATTGAAGATAAACTGTGTATGAATCGGTTTTTACAAAACTCATATTATTGAGCGTATATATGCAGACTTTTCCATGTTGAGCAATGGTATTTAGATTGATAAGAGTGATGACTTTTGTACCATCGAATTCAATTTTATCAGCTGTACCATCAAATAAAATACGCAGATTTTCGTCTAAAATTAGGGCAAATTTTAAAGAATTTGTGTTAGCATGTAAAAAAATTTTATTTGATATCATTTCTATTTTTACATCAGTTATATGGTGCATTATTGGATAAAATATGGATTGGCTTTTACTTGAAAAACAAGCTATGCCATTATGCATTGAGAAAGAAAAATTAGCATGCTCTATATATATATCGGTTGTATTTGGCTTGCTTATTTGATGGGGAAATAGTTTTATGCCAAAAGTGTTTGTTGAGAATTGCACAATGAAAGAGCTTTCATCCGAACAATGCAATTTGCCTTGATAAAAAAGGAGCTTAATTGAGTATGGTAAAATTATGTGTGTAGAAGAAGTTTGTAAAGGGAAACTAGTTAAATAAATTTCTGTTTCATCAGTTTCAATATATATTTTAGGATGAAATTGGCTGATGGTGCCAATTTTTTCGTTATTTATTTGTACAACTACATCGATATCACAACTAATCCACAGATTCATTCCCGTTTTTACCTCACATTATTATATAAAGATAGTTTATTAGTTATGAGTTTTAAATATATTATTGTGGGGAATAATCTTTTGGGGTGTAATATGAATAATTTGATTTTGGGATGGGAAATAACGGAGATAAGACAATTATTAGATAGCATTAGTTTAAGTAAAACTAAAAGTCTAAATGAGATATTTGAGTCTTTTGCTTGTGTTAGTAAAAGAAAAGTTAGTAGCGTGAAAAGTTTTTACTACAGACTAAAAAATTTAAGCGAAACTGATGAAAAAGTAAAATCTTTGTTGGATGAATACAATATAAATATAAGTTCAAAGTATGTAACACAATCTAAACAGAATGAAAATAAAGGCAATATAGTGATTGTCCCTCAAAAAAGGGAAGTACTTAGCCAAAGTGATATTGATTCGCTTTTTTGGGGACTAGTAAAATTAGTGAAAAGAAATGCGGAGAGTGAAGTGCAACTAAGTGTAAAAAGAGAACTGGAATTAGTAAATCAATCATTAGGTAGTACGCTAATCTCACTAAAGAAAAAGGAAGTATTGCTGCGCAGTTTAAAGGAGCAAAATGATAGATTAAAAAAAGAACTAGCAAATCTAAAATGTAAAGACACTCAGTTAAATGAAAGTATAAATTATCTAGAAGATTTAGCAAATGATAATCAAATACAAAAATTAAAAGTATTTTTAGATAGTTTAAAAAAGCGCGAAGTTAAAAATGAAAAAATGTAGGGGGGTACTTTTATTCAGGTGAAGCGCCGCGCGTTCCTATGATGCAGCGGTGTCGCTGCTAACAAAAAAGATGCTTAGCCTTTTTTTGTTAAGTAATAGTATTAATAATAAATTTCTTTTTGTTTTTTAAAAAGTTGCAAAAAACAACCTCATATGATACACTAAGCACAAATAGTGAGTGGAGTAGAATTATGAAAAGTGTTTGTGTAGAGTCAAATAATTTTGTAGATATTTTTGATATGATCTGTAATGTTTTGCAAGATAGAAAGCCATTAAAACAAACATGGATAGTCCCAATCGAGATGAAAAATCAAGTAGAGTGGAAGGTTTTGGATGGGTTAAAACAACAAGCTATGCTAGATGTAAAAATAGTGTCGTTTTCAGAACTAGCAAATGAGTATATGTCTACTGATGTTATTTCATTGTTTGAAAGAACTTTGCTTATGCAAAAGATTTTGATTTTGCACAAGGCTGAATTTCAACTGTGTAAATTGACATCATTTGCCATGGCTGAGATGATTCTAGATTCAATCGATAAATTGCGCAAAAATTGTATCTTGATAGATGATTTAAAAAATTGTATCCCTAGTCTTAGTGGGGCTTTAAAATTGAAGATAACTGATATCTGTCTTGCGTGGCAATATTATCTAGAATTTAAAGGAGATAAACTAGACGAACTAGACAAGTTGGATAAATTGGCCACTTTGATAAATGATGATAAAGTGGATGATTGTTTTATATTTTATGGTTGGTCCAACTTTTCGAAATTAGAACAAAAAATTATTTCATCTTGTATGAAAAAAAACAACACTATAGTTGGGGTGTGTGCGCCACTTTTAGGACAGAATAATGCAGATTGCTATACAAATGAGGTAAAATCTGCCATAAATGATATTATAAGACAAAACAAACTTGATGTAGAATGGCAAACAAGCCGTGGGGGCCTGAATGAATTTAGTAGCCACATTCTCTCAAATGTAATGAGTGGAAATTATAGCCAATTTGACATGAGAACAGATAATATCAGATTGTTTAGTGCGTCAAGTGTAAATAGTGAGGTGGAGTTACTGGCTCAAGAAATAAAATACTGTATTTATAGTGGAGCTAGGTATAGAGATTGTGTAGTAGTTTGCCCAGCTCTATCGAGTTATTCTGCTCCTATAAAAAAAGTGTTTTCAGAATATGAAATTCCTTATAGTCTAAGGGAAAATGTAGATATAAGTGTAGTGGAGAGTATAAAATTTGTACTAATTGCGCTAGAATGTGTGAAAAATAATTTTGCATTAAAAGATATATGTAAATTCATTTTTCATCCTTATAGTAGCTTTAGTAAAGAGGATAGAAATACTTTTGAAGAAATTGCATCATATTATGCAATAGAAAAGGAGGCTTTTGTCAATTTCAAATCCCTCCCTGATGAAGATTTGTCAGATATTTTCTTTTGTTTGCGATCGAGACTACAACCCTTGCTAGATTTGGGAGAAGGAATAAAAAAAGCTAACAATGTTGGAGATATTGTTAGTTGCATTCAGTCTTTCTTAGTTTCATTTGAGTATGAAAAAAAGTCGGTCAGTCTAGAAAATGGCGAAAAGTTAGAACTCAATAAAGCTGGAAGCAATAAGATTTTGCGAGTGCTTGAGATGATTAATAATACTATTGGAGATCAAAATTTAGACCTAGCTCAGCTTATTATGATTTTTAAGGCGGGGTTAGGCTCGCTTCATGATAAAAATAAAACAAAAATTGATGAAGTGATAATAACAAATGAGGATATCATTGATAAACATGATTATGTGTTTATTGTGGGTGCGATAGAGGGGAATTTCCCTAGTACAAAAAGTGATGTTTCTTTTATAGATGACAATGAAATAAGTTTATTGGCAAAACACAATATTTATATTAGCCCTAGTACTCAGCAGGAGAATATTAGAGCTAGAGAAAAAACAATCTTATCGATAGCAACAGCCACAAAAAGGCTAACTCTCAGTTATCCACTGAAAGCAGGGCAAGAAAAGTGCGAAGGGGCAGGAGTGTTTGATGATTTGTGTAAATGCGTTACATATAAAAACACACCTTTAGCAGTTATGTTTTGGAGTGCTGTTAGTCAAAATGATGACTTTTTTGGAGGAAAGGCAGAAAGATATGCTTATATTTGGCAAAACAAAGAAAATATGTTGCTAAATTTGGTACAATCGTTATCCATTTGTTGCGTGGATAAGGATAATACAATTTTAGCTGGAGCTTATCGTGTATTAAATGATTGTGGATATGGAGAAACGCTAAATAAAGTTTTTTCGAGTAGTAATGCTAAAGATTATAACTTAAATTGCGCTAGTGAAGTGTTTTTTTACAAAGATAAAGTACGAGTAACCCAAATAGAGAAATTTTTTGACTGTCCTTATGCACATTTTGTGGATTTTGGACTTTTACCTCGTGAAAAAGGAAAAAGTACACCACAGGCCGTGGATATTGGAAATATTATCCATATGGTGCTAGAAAAATTTGGGAAACTGTATATTTTAGGCAAGATAGATATCGCTAATATCGAAAGTACTGTAGGTGAAATATTTGATAAAGTTATTAGTTTGCCACAGTTTAGCCACTTGATGTATAATCCAAATAACGCAGATTTTTTTAGAGAACTAAAGTTTGAAGCTATTCGAGCTTGCTTGGCTGTAAATAATCAACTTGTTCATGGGCAGTATAAGTTAAAATATGTAGAGGCTAGCTTTGGAAGTGTGGGATTTGCGAAAATTCCACAGGTGAAGATAGATGATAACAAAACGATTTTTGTTGTAGGGAAATTGGATAGAGCAGATGTCTGGGGTAATAGAATAAGGCTAATCGATTATAAAACAAGTAAAAATAGTGGCAAGTTTAACTTAACAAACTTTTATTTAGGCAAAAAGATACAATTATTCTATTATTTAGGTGTATTGCACAAAGATTTGGGACTGCAACCTGGTGGGGCTTATTATATGCCAGTACACAGGGAATATAGTAACGAAAATGGGAAAAGTGTGTCATTTAAACTAGATGGAGTTTCCTTATATACAGAGCCTAATATGTTTGCTCAGGATGACCAAGTGAATTTTGATCATCCAAGTAGTGACATAGTCAAATTTGAAATAAGCGTGAGCGCAGAGAATAAGAAAAATGGTTGCTTCAAACTCAATAAAAGAGCGGGGGTAGGTGCGAGTGAAAATCAATTTAACGCACTGTTAGATTATTCTCAAGAAGTATTAAATGGAGCCATCTGCGATTTGTGGCGGGGTGAGATTAGACCGTTGCCAATAGGCGGAGCTTGCGCGTTTTGTAAGTATAAGTGCATCTGTAAGTGGGGTACAAATAAAAATATGCGCGAGCGTGATAGTAATTTTTCAGTAGGGATGAATGATTTTTTTGAGGAGAAAACAGATGAAGTTTAATGAATTTCAACAGTGTGCAATAGATACTACTAACAAAGACATTTTGGTTTCTGCTGGGGCTGGTAGTGGTAAGACGGGAACAATGATAGAGAGAATTTCAAAAAATATCATAGATAGAAAAGTCACTGTAGATAAGCTACTTGTAGTTACATTCACTAATGCGGCAGCTAGTGAAATGCGTAAAAAACTTGAGACGAGACTACAACAGATTATATCAGATAAAACTACCGATGAAGATTTGAGAAATTATCTAAAAGGGCAGATTCAATTGTTGGGACAAAGTGATATTTGCACTCTACACAAGTTTTGTCAAACTATCATAAAAAAGTACTTTTATGTACTCAACCTTGATCCCAATTTTGAATTAGGTGATGATAGTCAAACAGCGGTGTTACGTGATAGGGCTATAGAGGATGTTTTTCGTGAATTGTCCTCAGAAAATAATAAGGAATTTAAATTGTTGGCTGCTACATTTGATGACAAGAGAAATTTCAATAAAATCAAAACCTATGTATTTAAGATTCATAATTTCCTTACAAATCAGCCCGATGTAGATAGTTTTAAAGCAAGACTCGAGAATATCTACCAAATAGAAGACTTGGACCAAAATATCCTTATACAAACTGTCAATCAATACATGGGGGAAATGTTTGAATATTACCTAGATGAGGCCCAAAGACTAAAGAGTAAAGCTATCGCATTAAATCTTACTTCAGTCGAAAAATGTCTAAATAATTACATAACTGAACTCAGTAAAGTCAAACTAGGGGCTCCCTTTACTCAAAATCATTATTTTGCCAATGCTATAGGCAAACTAGAGCTTATGAAAAAAAGTCAAAAAGATGATGATATTTTGGCTGAAATGAAGCTAGAAGTAAAGGCGTTACGTGATGATTTTCATGATAAGTTAAAAACTTTGCAAAGTGTTTATCTAATTTCACCTGATATCAATAAATTAAAATCAGATTTGTTGTCCACAAAAGAAATATTGATGGCAATGTTTTTTTTAGTGCAAAAATTCGAAGACAAATATCTGCAACAAAAATTGGATGCTTATTTACTTGATTTTTCTGATTTGGAGCATTTTGCATACAAAATATTATGTAATGTTGAAGTGGCTGAGCAAGTCAAGTCAAGTTATCAGCAGATATATGTGGATGAATATCAAGATGTAAACGATATCCAAGAGGGTATTATTAGCATTGTTCACCGACAGAAAGACCTATTTTTGGTGGGGGATGTGAAACAAAGTATTTATGGATTTAGAAATACTAATCCTCAAATATTTTTAGACAAGCTAAAAAGATTCTCCTTAGAAAGCGTGGATAAGACAGCCATAGTTTTTAGTCAAAACTATAGGACAGATCAAAGAATTTTGGATTTGGTAAATTATGTGTTTGGTATATTGATGACAGCATCTCTTGGAGGAATTGATTATAATCCTGAGCATTTAATGCATAATAATACGATATATTTAGATAAAAAAGAAAATTTACCATACATAGAGTTAGATATAATCAAAGAAGGTACTAAGACAAAGGAAGAAAAATCACTTGCGCCTGTTTATAGAGTAAGCGAAGCTGAAGTGAGTGAGGACAAAATTAATAGTTTAGCGCGTTCTGAAGGTCAAATTATTGCTCAAAAAATTGCGGAGCTCATAGAAAAACAGGTTACATTTTATGATGCCAAATTAGGGGCTGAGCGCCCAATTAGATTTAGTGATATTACACTACTTTGTCAAGTACGAAGCCCAGCTGTGATAGAAATAATAGACACATTAATTGCTAATGGAATTCCTGTGGCTCAAATTAGCCAAAATGATAATTTTAAAGAGTATGAAATTCAATTTTTGTTGGCATTTTTACATGTTTTATATAATGAACATGACGATATCAATATGTTGGGTGTGTTATCGTGTCCAGTATTTGATATTGATGAAGATGAATTAGCTCAAATACGTATCAAAGCAAGAGAAAAATTAACAAGTGAGGAAAAAAATAGTAGTGAATGTGATTTTTACACCTGCGTTATGCTTTATAAAGAGAGTTTTAATGATGCGATAAGTGAAAAACTAAATAATGTATTTAAAACATTGGAAAAATGTAGACAGCTTTTGTATGGTGGGACAATTTATGAAGTTTTAAATTATTTTTGTTTAACTACACACTTTTTTAGTTATTTGAGTGTTATGACTGATGGCGAAAATCGAGTAAATAATGTAAAGGGATTTATTTCTAGCTTTTTGGATAAGTCATACAATAGCGATTTGGTCGAATTTTTAGCAAACATTGAAAAGATTGGTGATAGTTTTAGTTTCGAACCAGAACAAGATGTGGGAATAAACTGCGTAAATGTGGAAACTATGCATCATAGCAAAGGGTTGGAATACCCTATAGTATTTTTGATAGACATGAAACACAATTTTAATACTGAAGATCAAAATGGTGATTTTTTACTGCATTCACAACTCGGAGTAGGGTTAAGTAGATTTGATAATAAAAATAGGGTTCGCATTCCCACAATATCGATAGGTGCAGTGAAAATTGCCTTGAATAATAAAAATTATGAAGAAAAAGTCAGACTATTATATGTAGCTATGACGAGAGCAAAAAATCATTTGTTTATTACAGGAAGCGCTAATTTTGATAAATTTCAAGTAGGTCAAAAAGCATATGCGTTAAAGCAAAAAAAGAACTTTATGGATATGATTTTGGCTAGTCTTAGTAGTAGTGTAATGGATGAATTAAAGGCCGGTGTAAGTAAAGTTTTGTGTGATATAGGTAGTAGCGTCCCGCTGGTTATTAATGTGTTTGAAGAGTTGGATTGTCAACCAACTGTAAATATGGATTTAAAGCAAAATCTCAATTTGGGTGATATAGATGCAAAATTTGTTGACTTAGTGACAAAAAACATGCACTATGTGTATAATTTTGACAAGTCTAGAGATATAACAAAAGTAAATAGCGTTACAAGTTTGAATAAAGCCCAACACTCTGTAGGTGAAGATTTTGATAAATCACTAATGGAAGAACAATCTATCGAGAACGAAATATTGATAAAACGAGGTATAATTTATCACAAGGTGATGCAATTTATAGATTTTGAAAAAACAGACTTCCAAAGTATTGATTGTTTTGTGAAAAATTTATTGAATAGTGATGAATATGAGCTAGTGGATGTAAAAAATATAGTAAAGGCTGTAGAAACATTATCTCCTTTGATAAAGGGGGCTAAAATACTTAGGGAACAACCATTTTTACTAAAAGTAAAGCAAAGTGAGCTACAAAGTGGTGGTGTAGATGAAGAGATTTTGATAAGGGGAATTATGGATTTGGTAATAATAAAGGACAACGAAGTAATTTTAGTAGATTATAAGACCAGCAATACCCAAAATGTGGACAAAACAGCACAACAATACGCGCTTCAATTAAAGAGTTATGCTTTTGCTTTGGGAAAAATCTTTGGTTTACCAGTGACAAAAAAATTTTTATACTTTTTCTTACAACAGAGGCTAATATTAGTTGACAAACCCATTTAAAATTTATTATAATTAGTTCATAGGAAATTATTTTCACAAAAAAGGAGATTTTTATGTTTTCACTACTTGGGGATGAGGGCGGCTTCATAACTTTCTTTTTGAATGGCCTAAAAGAAGAAGTAGCATCAATGAGAATTGAAACAATGCTACTTATTTTTGGCGGAGCAATGGTGTTATACATGATTTGTAACTCTATTGGTCTTATTTGGAGCTACGAAGCGCGTGCTTCACGAGCAATAAAAAAGGTGAATAAATATCTTAAGAACAATCAGCAAATAACCGACGATAATTTAGTTGCTTTTCATAACCTTATGAAAACTTTGCCTCATAGGATAAGGGATAGATGGCAACTGTTTATGTTAGAGCGTGAAGGTAGCCCCAGTAGATATTTATCCGTTGAGTATTGTGTAAAACGTCCTTTGTACAATAGTATGATACTTGGAGCTCAAAAACAAACAGTATTTGTGGGGATTGTGCTAGGCCTATTGGCATTTTTGTTGTCTTTAGCTCAACAATCATCCACAACAAGCCCTTCTATTGCTGCTATTTTGCTAAATGCTATGATAGTACCTTCTATAATAGCAGTATTGGCATGTGCATATGTGTTGGCAATGGCAATGAAATATAATAGCGTAAATCATAATTTTTATGATACTTTTACTGCTTTTGTGCGTAACATTGACAAAGCAACTAGCACTATGCCTGATTATGTAGATTACGAATTGCTGTTTACTAAGAAAGAAATCGAGCAAGGTATTCCAGTATTGCGAGAATTTTTGGAGAAGAAAGCTATTGAAGAGCAGCGTTTGTTAGAAAAATCTAAGCGTGATGAGGTAAATCACAGTCCATACAACTTTGCAAGTCTTGGGGTAAATGGTTCGCAACTTATCGAAAGGGCAGTGACAGAAAGTGAGGAGTTTTTGACTAGGAAATTAGCTATCCAAGCTGAAATTGAAGATTATGAAAAGAGACTTCAAAAAACTGAAGAAAACATGGAAGAAATTCAACGCGAAGCTAATAAAAAGTTGCAAGCTATAAAAGAAAACCTCGAAAGACTTGATAAGGCGATGAGTGAAACTACAAACCGTGTGGAAATAAACTACAATCGTCGTCAGGCTGAAGGAGAGGCTGAGAAAAAGGCTGTGCTTGAAAAAGACCTAGAGAATATGCTTAGTAAGGAAAAAGTTGCTGCTGATGCTATCAAGGTTGAAATTCAAAAGCGTAAAGATTTGATTGAAGAAAACAAAGTAGCTGTGGAAGAAGCCTTAAAATCTGAGTATGATACATTTGCTACACGAGTTTATGATGAATTAAATGAAAAAATTGTGCGTGAAAATGCGGCGCAAATGCATGATCTTGAGATTACAATAGCTCGATTAAAGGCTAAGATAAAAGAGTTTACACGCGATTTGGAGAAGAAGAACTCTATAATTGAAGCTAGAAATTTAGAGCTTGATAACATGCGTCAATTATCAGCTCAAGCTAGAGGAAAAGCAAAATCCAAAGATAAGGTTGCCAAAGAGTATATCGACGCTCAACAAAATGAAGCTGAGTTGGATTCTCGTCGCTCAATGGCTCAAGCAACTAGAGCAGGTGGAGCTTTTGGTGCAATACCGGACGATGCGTTCAATACACCTAGTCAAAATGTAGTAAATGCGCAAAACTATGATGAAAACTTAAATGCTGATGCGATTGCTCCAGAGCCGGTTGAAGAAGCTCAATTGATTGTTCCTGATTTGCCTCCTGTAATACAAGAAACTAAAAACGGTTTTGTTCCAGGCATTTCTAAGGAGGATTTGACACAGATGGCTACTTTGGGAGCCCCAATACTAGATTTGGGTATCAACCCATTTGGACCGTCTTTAAAACCAGCCGTAGAAGAAGATAAACCTCAAGAAAATGCTGATGGTGAAGGACAAGAATTAATAGCTGAAGAGCAATTAACAGTTGAACAACCAGCTGAAGAGTCAAATGAATCAGATGAGACTCAACAACAAGAAAATGAGGATGAAACAAATAGTGCAGTTGTTGAAGAGCTAGAAAAGGCAAAAGCAGAAACAGCAAGACTTAAGAAAAAAGTCGAAGAAGACGCGATTGCTGATGCAGAAAGAGATAAAAAGCACGCTAAAGAGCTAGAGGAAGCCAAAGAAGAAATAGCCAAAACTAAAAAACGAGCTAAAGAAGAGATTGAAAAAGTTAAAAAAGAAGCTGAGGCTGAAGCTGAAGCAAAGGTAAAATCTGATGCCGAGCATAAAAAGAGTGTGGAAGATTTGACAGCTTTACAAGATAAAATTACAAAAGAAAATGCAAAACTAAAAAAACAACAAGAAGAATTGCGTGAGCAAATTGATCAAACGTTAGCTTCTATGGAAGAGGTTTCCAATCTAACAAAGGAAAAGAGAGCTGAAAATATCAAGAAAATCAGAGGCATGATTAGTAAACTCAAAGCTCAAGCTGTAGAAGCAAAAGCTAAGGGAAGTAGTAAAGCTGAAATCAATAAGATAAATCAATCTGTGGCAAGCCTGTTGAAAGTTTTGACAGATTATCAATCAGCGAAATAAAAAAGCCTGCGGGCTTTTTATTTTTGTTTAAAAAATTTGAATAAAATACTTGATATTTACTAATTCTTATGATATAATAAAAAGAACGATGTGATCGTTTCTATGCCATCATCGTATAATGGTTAGTACACTAGCCTCTCACGCTGGTTATAGGGGTTCGAATCCCCTTGGTGGTACCATTAGACAGTTTGTCAATGTGTTGGCAGACTGTTTTTTAATGAATTAGACTAAAAAACTGTATTAAAAACTGTATTATACACGATATTTACTTGCTTTTTAATGTTTGATTGTATATAATTGTAATTAAACATTATGTAGCATGGAGGAAAGAATGAAAGTATTGGTTACTGGGGGATTGGGTTTTATTGGTTCCCATACTGTGATAAAATTAATTGAAGCTGGACATCAGGTAGTTATAATAGATAATTTGTTTAATTCTAAACCTGATGTGGTTGACAGAATAGACAAAATTGTGGGTGTAAAGCCAAAAGTATTTATACAAGATGTTTGTGATAAAGATAAGTTGATGGAAATTTTTAAGGCTGAAAAGCCGGATGCTGTAATTCATTTTGCTGGATATAAGGCTGTGGGAGAGTCTTGCCAAAAGCCACTTATGTATTATCGTAATAACATAGATTCAGCACTCAGTGTATTGGAATGCATGATGGAAAATGAATGCAAAAATTTGGTATTTTCTTCTTCAGCAACCATATATGGAGAGACTGATAAGATGCCGATTACTGAGCTTAGTCCTCGAAAAGAGGCGACCAATCCTTATGGACAAACAAAAGTAATGATAGAACGAATTATAGAAGATGTATGTAAAGTAAATCCTGATTTTAATGCAGCATTACTTAGGTATTTTAATCCGATTGGGGCTCATCCTTCGGGATTGCTAGGGGAAGATCCTAACGGGTTGCCTAATAATCTACTTCCATATATAAACAAAGTGGCAACCGGAGAATTGGATCACTTAAATGTGTTTGGCAATGATTATCCTACAGTAGATGGGACAGGAGTGAGAGATTATATACATGTGCTTGATTTAGCAAAAGGTCATGTGCTAGCATTGAAAAAATTGGAAAATGGTTGTGGTCTGTTTGTATGTAATCTCGGTACAGGTAAAGGCACTAGCGTACTAGAGATGGTATCAGCTTATGAAAAAGCAACTGGGGTAAAAATTAAGTACGAAATTAAACCAAGAAGAGCTGGTGATGTAGCAGAAAGCTACGCAGCAACAAACAAGGCTAAAGAAGAATTGGGATTTGAGTGTGATTACACGATTTTGGATGCATGTAAACATGGATACGAATTTCAAAAAGCTAATAAAGTTGAACTTAAATGTACAAAAAATAACTAGACATATAAATACGAAAAGGGTTAAATATATGGTGAATTTAGACTTATCTAATGTAAATTGTGTGTTAGATTTAAATAAATATTCAGAATACATAAAAAAATTTGAAGAGTGGTGCAAAAAAGAGAAAGAATCACCTAAGGGCATGATAGGGTGGCTTAATTACTGTTCCCGATTAGATACTGCAGAATTAGATAGGATTGAAACGGTAGCCAAAGATATTAGATCTAAGTTTGATACTTTGGTAGTAGTTGGGATTGGTGGCTCTTATATTGGGGCAAGGAGCATGATTGAGGCGGTGAAAGGCCTGTATTCCAAAGAACCCATTGAGCTCATTTATTTGGGAAATACACTTTCAGCCAAATATACCAAACAAATTTTATCATATCTAGAAAAGAAAAAATTTGCTGTATTAGTTATATCTAAATCTGGTAAAACGCTTGAAACCACAATTGCTTTTAGATTGCTAAAGCAATTGTTAAAAAATAAACTTGGTGAACATTTTGTAAATGCTGTGTATATAGTTACTGATGAGCATAATGGGAATCTATTAGACGAAGCTAAATATTGTGGTTATGAGACATTTTATATCCCTAGTGATATCGGTGGGCGATATTCAGTTATTACTCCAGTAGGTCTTTTGCCTATGGCTGTGGCTGGGGTAAATATAAGGGAGTTTGTCCAAGGGGCAATCAATGCTGAAAAAATTTTGAGCTCATCAGATTTAACTAAAAATCAAAGTTATCAATATGCGGTGATGAGAAATATTTTGCATAAAGATGGTAAGGCAATTGAGCTGTTTGTCACATATGAGCCACAGGTGAGGCGTATGTGCGAATGGCTAAAGCAATTGTTTGGAGAGAGTGAGGGGAAGAATAAAAAAGGTATTTTCCCTGCTTCTGCTGTGTTTTCTACGGACCTTCATTCACTAGGTCAATTTATTCAAGATGGAAATCAATGCTTATTTGAAACAGTGTTAAATACCACTGAGAGAGATGATGAATTTGTGGTGCCAAAGGAAGGAAAAGATTTTGAAGAATTAAATCATATGGCAGGGAAGCCTGTATCAGAGATTAATCAGATAATATTTAAGAGCGTGTTAAAAGCCCATGCTAGCCAAGGCAAAGTACCTAATATTGTATTTAATATTGATAAGTTAGATGAATATCACCTAGGATATTTGATTTACTTTTTTATGAAAGCGTGCGCATTTTCAGCCTTTATTCAAGGAGTTTATCCATTTGATCAACCTGGAGTAGAAGTATATAAGGAAAACGCACATGCATTATTAAAAAACGAGGAGTAGTCATTAAAATATGGATAAAAAATGGATGGAAAGACCTCAGTTATCTGGCAAAAATTTAGAGATATTTTATTCGCGAGACAAATGTAATTGGGATTTTACTCCACTATTGGATGAATTTGAGAAGTATCAACAAGATTTTTTTGATAGGTATAATATTAAAAAGCGACAATTGAATGAACCAATAAAAGCCTACTTTGTTTCTCGTAGTGAATGGGATGATTTAAAAAAAGATAAATCTGCTTTTTACTCGTTTTATTATGATAAAAATTTTGACTATCCATGGGAAATTAGTGAACTTATTTGGTCTTTGATAAATAAAACAGAGATAAAGAATTCTTGTATTTTAGATGGGATAACGGATTATTATGGACAAAAAATAGTATATGGCAAAGATTTTGAAAAAGCATTTGAACACTTGTATATAAAAAAAATAATTAATCCAACTTTTGCTAGTAAAGATGATAGTTTTAAGAAAGCAAAATCGTTTGTTGTTGTAAAATATTTATTAGATAACAATGTAGCGGTAGATTGGGAAAAAATTACAGAAAAGCAAATTAATGAATATTATCTAAGTGCAAAGAAGTATTATGACAAAAAGTTTGATATAAAGTCTATACCTAAAAGTGTAGATGATATAAAAAGCATCAGTGATGTTCTTAGATTTATAGATAAAAATATGTGTATAGGTTATGTGTCAAAAGACAATGAAATTACTGTAGATGGGTTTAAGGGAATTCACACTAACTATAGATTACAGTCCCCACAAGAAGCCTTATCAAGCCATGTAGGGACATGCGCTGAGTATGCTGGAGTATGTAAATATATATTAGATAAACTAAGTATTGAATCAAAAATATTTTATTTTGCTAATTATGATAAATTAGATAAATCGAATAATTATGAAGAGTTATCTTCTCATTTTGCTGTATTCTTTAGAGCTAAAGAAGGCTGGATAAATATTGAGGCAGCAAATATGACCTGCCTTGGAATCAAAAAATTTGAAGACATAAGTGATGGGGTGACTTTTAAAGGGAAACAAATGTATTATAGAGAAAATTTTGATATATACGAAATTGATACCTTACCATTTGGGTGTGATTATGTGGGATTATATGACAATTGTGCTAAGAATAAAAGAATTTCATACAAGGGTGACAGTGCAAAAAATTTAAGAGTAGAATATGGTAGAGAGATAGAAAACAGTAAAAATAAATCATATTAGAAAGAAGTACTTGTATGCTTCTTTTTATTTTTAAATGGACTAAATAGTTGATTTTTTATGTAAAACAGTTTATAATTAACACTAGGAGAGGAGAATGAAAGTTTTTGCGATTGGAGATACACATCTAAGTAGTGTTGTAGCTAAGCCTATGGATATATTTGGTCCAGGCTGGGATAATCATTTCGAGCGGATAAAGGAAGACTGGAACAAAAAGGTGAGTAAAGACGATTTGGTATTGATTCCCGGTGATATTAGCTGGGGGATGTATCTAGAGGAGGCGGAGCCAGACTTAAAGCTACTGGGCGCTCTAAAAGGGAAGAAAATTATCACTAGAGGCAATCATGACTATTGGTGGAAATCTATCACGGCCGTTCGTGGAGCTTTGCCAAAAGATATGTTTGCACTGCAAAATGATGCTATACGATTTGACGGAGTGGCTATTTGTGGAACTCGAGGTTGGACAGTGCCAGAAGAGGACGGGAAATTTGAAAATGCGGAAGATGAAAAGATATTTAAGAGAGAACTTATTAGGCTAGAGCTGGGGTTGCAGAATATGGATAAGCTAGCTCTTCCTACAGATAAACGTGTAGTAATGATTCATTATCCTCCATTCAATGCAAAAATGCTTCCTTCACCATTTACAAGGCTATGTGAAAAGTATAAAGTCGATTTTGTGGTTTATGGGCACTTACATGGCAAGCATTGTAGGATAAAGCATGAAATTGAACAAAATGGTATAAAGTATTTTCTTACTAGTTGTGACCAAGTGAACTGTGAACTCGTACATATTTGTGATGTTTAGGGAGGATCAATTGGAATTTAAACATTTTTCGGTGATGAAATCTGAATGTATCGATGCTCTTAATATAAAGCCCGATGGAGTGTATATGGATGGCACTTTAGGTGGAGCAGGGCATAGTATAGAGATAGCAAAACGACTAAAAAAAGGCAGACTGATTATGTTTGATCTCGATAGTGATGCTATCTCAGTAGCTAAAGAGCGTATGACGAGAGTAGGGTGTAAACAAGATTTCATCAAAGATAATTTTAAAAATTTTAAATCATATATAGATGCTTTAGGAGTAAAGCTCGATGGGGTATTACTTGATCTTGGGGTAAGTAGTTTTCAAATTGATGAACCTGAGCGAGGCTTTAGCTATATGCAGGAAGGGAAATTAAATATGGCTATGGATAGTGACGCTGAATTTACAGCATTTGATGTGGTGAACAAATACTCTCAGAGCGAGTTGGAACGGATTTTCTTTGAATATGGTGAAGAAAAATATGGCAGAGCGATAGCTAGTGCAATAGTAAAGTCAAGAAAAATAAATCCTATTTTGACTACCAAAGAACTTTGTGATATAATTATAAATGCGGTACCGCCCAAGTATCGATATTCGGATAGCCATCCTGCTAAGAAGGCATTTCAAGCGATCCGAATAGAGGTAAATGGGGAACTAGTGGGGTTACGAGAATGTTTGATAGACATGGTGAGAAATGGACTAAATAGTGGCGGTAGGTTAGCAGTACTTACTTTTCATTCATTAGAAGACAGGATAGTAAAAGAAGCTTTTAACATGCTAGCTAGCGATTGTATATGTGATAAAAAGCTGCCAATTTGTGTATGTAAACACAAAGCCGAGGTGAAGTTGATTACCAAAAAGCCACTTACACCATCGGAAGAAGAATTAAGACAAAATTCGCGATCTCATAGTGCAAAACTTAGGGTAATAGAAAAGATATAAAAAGGAGGGAAATATGGGATATTTTGATGATGATAGAACATCTACTATAGAAAAAGAAGACACTTCAATACTTGACCTGATAGATGAGAGGTTGAGTGATACTGAAGAGGTAAAGAGGCAAACTCAACAAAAGAAAGAAGAAAAGCAAACTTACGAAGAGCCGAGTTTTTATGAAGAACCAGAAAAAGATTTTGAGCCATTTGAATTTACTGCTACCACAAACAAAAGGGCTGAAAATGTAATAGAAACACCTTTTTTTGGGGATTCGGATGCAATAACGAAATTACGCAACAAACGGCAAGCTAAGACGGAGAAACGAGAGAGGTTGACAGAGGCGCGTACCAATGCTAGAGTACATTCAGCTCCTAAGCGTATAGATGGCAAAAAAGAAAGCTCTTATGGAGAGATGACCTCAAGTCGAAAAAAGATGTGGATTGGTACAGGTGTAATATGTAGCGTGTTGTTAGTAGCCTTTATGATAAGTAATATCATAACTTTATCCAATATAAATAACAATATGGAAAACATACAAAGTAACATAATAGTAAAAGAGAAGGAACTTTCTAGCCTTGAAGGGCAAATTATAAACAATAGTACAACAATACCAAATGGTATGATAGAAACTAATTCTATACTTATTGATGCATCAGAAGTATATCCTATTGATGTGGTGACAAGTGATAATACATTCAATAGAATTGCAAGATTTATCTCATATCTTCTTGGTAAATAACATATTTTTTATAGATGAGAGAAATGAATTCATTTAGTATACAAAAGAGAATGCTGAGTTTTTTAATAGTCTTTGCATTCTCTTTTTTGGTGGTATTGATAAAGCTATTTGTTGTGCAGGTGGTCAGTAGCAGGACTCTTCAACAGCGTGCTTTTAGTCAATGGACACGAGATCTCACTATTGGGGGAAAACGTGGCGAAATATTTGATTGTAATGGAAATGTAATAGTAAGTAGTTACAACACCTATTCTGTTTTTGTACGAGCCAATGTAGTTACTCAGCCTGATTTAGTAGCTGATGTCTTGAGTGAAAAATTGAATATAGATAGAGGAATAATACTAGAAAAAGTGAATAAAAAGGGGGTAAGTGAATCTTTAATTAAGACCCAAGTTGATGTAGATATAGCTAAAGATATTTTGAGTCAAAATCTTGATGGAGTATATCTAACAGAGGTGGGGAGTAGATTTTATCCATACAACGATATGCTTACGAGTGTGCTTGGCTTTACGGATATAGATAACATTGGGCAGGCAGGGTTAGAGCGATATTATAATCAATTTTTGACTGGCGTAGATGGTTTAACCTTTGTAGAAAGCACAATTACAGGGAAAGAAATTAGTAATGCGACTACTAGCTTTATTTCTGGAGATAAGGGTTGTGATATTTATCTTACGATTGATGTGAATATTCAGCAATTACTCGAAAGCATCTGCAAAAAAGCTATGATAGAACAGCAGGCTTTGGGAGTAAACGCTATAGTTATGGATGCAAGTAGTGGGGAAATAAAAGCTATGGTCACAGCTCCTAGTTTCGACTTAAATAATCCTCCTCGGGATGATATAGAAGAGTTATTTTCATTGAGTAAAAACTGTAATATTGTCGATGTTTATGAGCCTGGTAGTACATTTAAACTATTTACTTTAGCGGCTGCACTCAGCGAAAATGTGACCAATGAGAATGAGATATTCTATGACCCAGGGTATCGGATAGTAGATGGTCAAAAAATTAAATGTTGGCGAACGCGCGGGCATGGAAGCGAAACATTAGTAGAGGGCTTATGCAATAGCTGTAATAGTGTATTTATGGATTTAGGTCTTAGATTAGGTAAGGAAAAGCTATACAGCTATCTAACAAGGTTTGGATTTGGGCAAACCACAGGTATTGATTATGCAGGAGAAAGTAGCGGAATCGTGATGAATATGGACTTAGTAAAGAATGTTGATTTGGCTCGAATTAGTTTTGGACAAGCTGTGGCAGTTACTCCTTTGCAGATGATTAGGGGGGTGTGCGCGGTACTTACAGGAACACTGTATCAGCCCCGTTTTATAAAGGCTATAGTTACGCCAGATGGTATGACAAAGCAAATGAGCAGTATCCCTGTAGAAAAGGTGTTAGATGATGAAATTAGCGTGCGCATTACTAAGATGATGGAAAGTGTAGTAAGTACTAAAGGGCTATACAGTTTTGTTGAGGGATATAGAATAGGAGGGAAAACAGGGACAGCGCAAAAATATGAGGATGGACATATTGCTAATGGGAAGTATGTTTCTAGTTTTATTGGATGTTATCCAGTGGATAAACCCCAATATGTATTACTGTTTTGCGTAAATGAGCCTAGTGCAGGAGCTTATTATGGTAGTGTGGTGGCTGCACCATATGGCAAGCAGTTTTTTAGCGGATTATTTGGATACCTAGGAATAAGGCCTACCAATCTTACTGAAGATATGATTCGGATGATGGCTAATATTGAGGTGCCAAACTTGGTGGGGATGAGTGTAACGATGGCAGTTAGTTTGCTAAAGAAATTAAAGCTTGAGTACGAAATTGATGGTGAGGGTGACTATATATCATGGCAAAGTGTAGCCACAGGAGAAAAACTTTTTGAGGGCGCAATAATAGAACTAAAAACGAAATAAAAGAGGGGACTGAGGTGGTTATAAAAAAGAACTCTAGATAGAGTTCTTTTTGTTTATCTAACTTTCATTTTCTTACGCATCTTGATGAATGCTACAATACCTACAACTACCGCTCCAGCTACCAAAATAATCATAATGATAGCGGCTACATTTAGTGGAGTTTTTATTGTGATGCGGTGAGTTTCGATGATTGTGCCGTCGGTAGATTGTAATTGAATTATATATACACCCACAGCTTTGTAGTTGGCGGCTTGAGAGTCAACAAGATAAGAATTACTTTCGTCAATTCGAATTACATCACGTTGTTTGTCCAGTGTTACTACGATTAGACATTCTCCATAAGCTTGAAATAAATTTGAAGGGGTATAATATATGTCAAAGCTAGCTGCTGATGTAGATCCCCAAGCTCTAGAACAAGTAATCGTTGCTTCGGAGTCACTGATCCAGAATGAGAAATTATAGTTTTGATCTCCAATTCGAGGACTGTCATATTTGACAACAATTTCATATTTTCCGTTACCAAAGTTTTCTGTATCGGAGTCAATATATAGATTGTATAGTTTAGATGTATTGTACTTTTCTTTAATTTCATCTGTAATTTCTACTTTTTCGCCTTCATCGCTTAGTCTAAATACTTGTACAATTTCGTGTCCACTAATTGGGGTAAAACTATATGATTTAGTTGTGGTGTTTGGTGATATAATGCTAAAATTGTACACCGCTTTTAATTCTGCGGCACGAGTACCTACACTAGAACGAAGACTGGCTGACATATATACAGTGTATGTACCAATTTCTTCAAAATAGCAGTGCTCATCATAGTCTGAAAGATCATATAATTCGTTATTACGAGTTACCTCGATGGTAACGCTATCATATCTATTTGAGCCAAAGTTTTGTGGAATGTACAAATCTACACTGCTAGAATATGTAGCATAAGGAATAGGAGCAGAATTATTTATGTAAAATGCTAGGTCGTTTAGCACAATTAATTGATAAGTTTCCGTAACTGTGCTTGAAGATGAAGATGCGTTTTGAGAAGATTTTGTCTGGAATGTTTGTACTCTTCCCAAATCATCGATTACTCGAATAGTGTAAACACCAGTTTGGTCAATTGTAAATTCACCAGATGTGAATATTGCTATCGGAGTGCTGTAGCCTTCTTCGTATTCACCTTCATATAGTTCTACTTTATAAAAGTTTTTAAATGATTTTCCGCTTATGCCGTTTATTACATAATCAGGAGTCCATCTTACTTTTGCATATACTTTTTCTGGTTTTTGATCTGATTCAGTAGGAGTGTGGATGTAGATAATTGATTGGTTGGTTTCTGGTATGAAGAATTCAGGTTCGGCAACGTAATCTTCATCATCTATAGTTTCATCTTCAACAATAAGTGTAGAATCTAACAACTCAAATGCTGTATCAGTATGTTTGAGAGTGGTGTCAGAAGAAACTATACAAGTGACAGCAAAATAGGTTTCCAAAAATTGTGTAGTTTCTCCATATAATTTATATACACGAGTGTGAACAGTAGGTGTATTGATGATTCCATCACATTCGCTGCTATCTAATTCATCTGTTGTTAGTCCTTTATCACCATCCAAGGCAATGTGTAAACGAGTTCTCCAGTCAGTATCTTTATTGAGGTGTTGGTAAATGTAGTGGGGGATTGCTTTTGTAATGCTATCTATGCTACAAATATATTTAGATTGCACTGGGGCTAACTCTATAAAGTTTTGGTCATCTTGTTCATCCTCTATAGTTATGTAGTACAGAGCGGAGCTAGTATTTTTTCTTATGGAAAAAGTCTTTACATTTTCACTATAGCCAAATGTGGCTATATCGTTGTAGTAAACTACAGTATAATCTCCTTCCTCAGTACACTCTGTAGTGATTCCCATGGTGAGACCATCTTCGCGAGAGGATTGCTCTGGGTCTGCTGGCACAAATATCAATCTTGCACCAGGATTAAATAGATAGTTTGCTGCTGTTGGGAAGCGTACAAAAACAGTATTTCCTGTGGTAGGAGTAATAATATAGCTATCAATTGTTGAACCGTTTGCAAAAGTGATGTTTGCCTTGGGGTGCATTGAGTAAATTCCGTATTTAAATATACTTGCATCTTTACCATCAATCAGCTGAAGGCGAATAGATATTAGAATGTAGGCATTTTCTGGGGCAGAGAAGTTTAGTGTTATGATACCATTATTGATAATAGATTCTTTTGTCCAGTTTGGTCCAAATTTATAGGTGGTTTGCGATCCATCATTGGTTGTGACATTTCCATTCTTTTCTATGGTGGATTCATATATAGTTTTTTCTTCAGTATTCATATCAACTATGGAAATAATCGCTTTGTAATATTGGTTATATCTAAACGCAAAGCTTGTGTTTGTAAAAGCATAGTCCTCTTTGGTTATTTCTTCATATCTGACTATAGTTTGAGTACTAAAAGTGGGATCATGTGTCACTACATTGCCGTTGTCAAAGGTGAATGCTCCAATTCTGCCGAAGTTATCTGTTATCTCAAATACTACAATACTTGACTGTGCTATATCAATGCTTTGATAGGTATATTCATCGTCTAGATAAATATTTGACGAGATACTATCAGATGAGGTTAGGTCATATGTTGTAAATCTAATTTCAGTTACATATGTTGATGGAGTATAGTTTGCTCGAATATTTTCTAGGTCAATTGTTAGTGTATTATAAAGATTACCTGCATCAGTTGATGTGATAAATGTCGGATTTTGCGTGAGTGATAATTCTTTGCCGGCTTTATTTATTGTGGTTTGATATTTTAGAGTAGGGAATGATAATGTGATATTATTACCCAAATTTTGTGTGTCCGCTGTATAAATATCACTTAGATAAGCATTTAGTAAAGGACTTAATTCATCAGCAGCTGGAATAATAGTTAAGTTAGCGGCGTAATCTTCTGCTGTTTTTAAAATTGGCAAATTTCTTATGTAATCTTGAGGAATAATGAAGAATACTTTAGTTAACCCCGTTACGTCATCTTTTATTTTGACAGTATTCCAAATAGATATGTTCCAGCTATTATCTTGAGTGAATGTAAATTCATTCAAGATATTTTGTTCGCTATCATTATTTAGCAATGTAACTACATCTGGAGAAGATGTTTTAATATATGGAGTGGGAGTTATTTTTTCTTCTTCGCTTTCAGTAATTAGAACAGAGTAAACTGTAACATTGCCCGCAAAATCATATTCAGCAATGTCATAAACCATATCTTCAAAAAATTCGATCGAATCAAGGTCGGTGTAAGCGCAACTATTTACTCCAGAGGCAATGGACCAGTCTGTGTATCTAGGACGTTGTGATTCAATATTGCGTTCATTGTAGTAGAATAGTTCGGTATTATTTAAGTGATTTTCTGGACGCAAATAATATTTTAAATTAGTACTGCTACTTGTAAACACATAATAGTTTAAAAAGCTCTTTAACTCATTTGAGGTTAAGTTTTGGATTAGTGACCAGTTATTGTTACTAATACTATTTTGATTTTCCTCATCATCAGGAATAGGTGAGGTGGTAAGTTCAGAGTATGTACTTAGCATTGCATCATTTCTTACCAGTTGCTCAATAGTTTCTAGTGGGATAGTTGAGTCTATAACTAGTACTTTAATTTTAGATTGCCCATTGGTATAAGTTAGGCGGATTGTGAGGGTAATGTTAGGCGAGTTTGTTGTGTTGATATAAGCATAATATGTTTTTCTGCCATTATTATCTATATACCCACAACGCTCTCTTGTGTCAAACTCTTTTTCTGCATCTATTGTCTGACTATTCTCGCCATTTCCAATTTGCACTTGAATGTTGCGAGCATCGAATCGGGAAATGTAAGGTGAATCACTTTCAGTCCATGTGATAAATGTGTAGTGTTTGTTTGTATAGTATGTTTGTTGATTGTCTTCTGCTATTTGCATGTTCAACACTTCTGTGTAACTTTGTGGTTCATAACTATTTGCATTTTCACTAGATAAAAACTTAAAGTCTATACTGCACTCAGATCGATTAATTTCGAAGGTGAATACAGAGTAGTTAGGGATGAATTGATTATTACCATTTTTAAATAGAGAAACGATATTGTTTTTATAGGGGTTATCGTCATCTATAGTACATTCAGGATATTCACTAAGTATTTCACGTAATGGATAGAGACTTGGGTAGTTTGCTAAGTCAAACATAATTACTCTATATACTCCATCAGCATTGATTGTGGTGGGAGTATTCAATATCTTTATGCTATTATCATCTCCTGGGTTAATAGCAAATTTTTCCAATACAACAAATATAGGAAGCATGTTACTATAAGTATAGTTAATAGAGTTATCATTATTTCTGTAGTTATATTTGGTTAAATCTGCAGGGATATTGATAGTAACATTCATATCGGTTTTTACTTGTGTTGAGATAGGTTTGTTGTCATTGTCTATAGAGAATAGATTGTTATTAAAAGCTGGAGGGAAGTTATTATATAGATTGTTGAATTCCACATCTTCACTTCCAAAAGATAAGTATGTGCCGTCTCCATAATATCTAGTGTTTGCGGGTATCACATTTTGTCTGTCGACAATGTAGATATATCTTTGTGAGGATGTTTGTGCATTTTTGCTAGTGAGTGTAATGATGTATAAACCTTCTGCGCTTTGTATTCCGCCTCCAGCAGCATTTTGTTTTAGTAATACGCCTGATTTATATTCAGTGGGGATATCTGGAGTTATACTAGGATTATACAGAGTGATAGTTTTGGTAGCTGTTTGTGAAAAAGGGTAATTGACTGAAGATTTGTCAAATGTAAATTGATAGTAGGCAAGAGTGATGTTTTCAATAGGGAAATCTGGAGAATCTGTACTACAAAATTCAATTACCCTTTGGTTTGTAATGCCACCATTTAGTAGAGTGGAGAATCCACCTTCATTTTCTAATCCAGCTTCGCTTTCTGATACAGCCATATAGCTATCTGATTTGTCTAGGCTAATTACGGCCTCTAGTTGGCTATCAATAATGTTGGGTTGTCTAGAGTAGGTAGATATATTATATCCTATAAGCGAAGTATTTGACAAATCGGTTACTTGAGTTAACACAATCGTTGCTTCGTTATCATCTAAATATGCAAATATGCTTGAGTTATAGCTAATAGATTCTGGGACAGATATGGTCATTTTCCAGTTTTGTGGAGAATTATAGGTAACAGTGGGAGAAATGCTCGTTGAGTCTGTTTGAATGTTACCAATGCTTCCAGATGATAGGCTAAGTGATACAGATTTGATAGGTAAAATCAACAAATTCTCCTCAATATAATCAATACAGCTATCAAGTTGAGTCCTTATTTGTTCGGAGAAAGTATATGTTTTATTTCCCCAAATCCAACCATCTAATGCACTTACAATGTCCCTTACACCATTATTTTCATTGAGATTACGATTTTCTGAATTTGATGTGTTGAGTGAAATAGATTTGTGAGTTCCCCAAGTAAATGATGTGGTAGATTTTATATTACGCAAGTTTATACTGTCGTTATATAAAATGTTACTTTCTGTAGTATCTAATATGGTGATAAATGTGGAGGTGTTTCCAGCCAAATCAGACAACATCAATACCGCTATCTGAGGAGAGGAGATGATTTGATTGAGTGTATTTAATGAAACATTTTCTCTAGCATTTGCATATTCGATAGGAGAGGAGAATTGCGTGATTTCGTAGTCGGTAGGGACAATTTTTTTGCCATTGACTAAGTCATCTATTAGGGAAATAGCGGGATTGTTTTTGCGAGTAATGCTTGCAAAGAAATATTTAGCCGATACATTATCATCGTTCCAACTCCAAGCAAAGGGCTGATTTACAATTAGATTAAAGTTGGCGTCACTAGATAGTGGAGTATTTAGATCTATCTTATTATCATTTGTGATACCATATACTGTTATGCCCTGAGGTGGGGTTTTATCTATTGTAAATTTATAGTTTACTGCGTATTGTGGAGTGTTGGTTTTATATACTTTTACAGTATAAGTTCCTTCACTTGTTAATTCTGTGGGTATGCTATTTATCACTGTGCCGTTAAATGTTGTATATCCAGAGACAATGCTATTAGAGCCTCCATCTATACTATATTCTACGGAGATTTTTGCATCGAATGGCCCACTTTCATCCCAAGAGATAAACACATTTTTGTTGGTGTACACATTATTTAAGTTGGAACAATTTTCAAAATTATCATCAGTCTTTTCTTTTAGTTTTACTTGTGCTTGATTGTTGGTAATGATAAAATGAAACATTTGTTCGCAAAAAGTCTCGTCTTCGTCATCATTTAATGTAGCAATTACATCTTCAAAACTGAGACATACATAATATTCACCCGGCGTTTTAAAGCTCATATTGGCTATGTAGTTGTGCGCTTCCCATTCTGTTGAATTATACTTTTTGAAAAAATACCAAGATTTTGCCGTATTGATTTTTCCATAAAAGTTGAAAGTAACGGGGGGTAGATTTGTACTAGCCACATTTACAAGTGCGCTAATTTGGGAATTGTCAATTGTGTATGTGTAATATCTCGTTGTAGTAGTTTCGGTGTTTTCTACAATAGTTTTTTCAACTATTTTCTTGGTCATTGTAGTGGTTGAGCCATTATTAGTTGGTCCGATATCCGTAGATGCTTCGTTATTTTCTTCGTAGGTTGTAGCGAAAGTAAAGTCAGCCGTGTAGATTTTGTTAGTTGATTCTGGTGTGGCTATTACGTAGTTTACTCCATCACGAATCTTGTGGGAGTAGATCATGTTTAAGCTTGTTTCATTTTTGAGCGCGCTTTCATAAGTTTCGTCATACAGCATGGCATAGCTTGTGCTATTGACTGCATATTGAGCCATATAACCATTGATAATTAAAGTTTCATTTTGAAGTATATCATTGTCTGTTCCTACATCTTTTTTGGTAATAATTTGTCTAGTTGTGTGTTCCACATCATTTACATATTCTTTATATGTTAGATATGCTGTTTTTTCGATATGATATTCTCCCACTTCATCAAATAGGATGGTTACTTGATAGTCCGATTCGCTAACAGATTGGGGGAATGAATAAGTAGAAGTAGCATTGGTTGTTAGATTTTTGATTGAGAATATTTTTTCATCTGCATCAAAAGAGGTTTCATATTCCTCATACACTTGACTATATCTGTTGTAGGTATATTTTATGCTAAATTTATTAGGGTTAAATGTAAGTGTTGGGTAGGCTGGGATTCTTTTACTTTCAATGGTCTGGCTGTTTGTAAAATTGAAGTAATTTACAGTTTGGTTATTATTATCAACCACTTTTGTAGTTGTGTTAGCGAAAGTAGGTTGTTGTTTCATTGGATCAAATGTGTCATTTCTATACATAATGAATTCAAATTCAGCTTCGTAGGCAACTGATTGTGAATCACTATCAACTACACTATAACCGATTTTTATAGTGTATTTGCCTTCGATTTCTTCCAAATCAGTTGGGTTTGAAGGATTGTAACTACCTTGAGCGGTATTGTAGTCACATTTTGTAGTACTAAATCCAGTTTGCATATTGACATTTTGTGCTGGATCAGTACTTATTTCCTGATGCTTAAACAATGAGCTTAATTCACTACTTCTTAGTCCAAATAGATATTGATTAAATGCATAATCCTCAGCAATGTTTGACTTCCAATTATGCAATAAAGTTTGACCATTTAATCCAAGGTCAACAGATTTAAGGATAATTGTCTTGTCAGTGCTTTTTTCTGTGTGAATATATAGAGCTTGGCGATAACCTGCATTAGTTTCATAATTGAGCTGCACTATACCACCGTTAGTCACGCTTTGAATGCTAGTTACTCCATTATAAAAAACATTATCACCAGCATCAATACCCTTGGGTGAGTAGTATGTGGTTTCAAAATCAGTTTGATTTTCAGCACTTGGTGTAGGAGCTGACACAAGATCTACTTTTATAGCTAGATTGTTTAGTTCTGAGTTGGTATCTGCTGCATAAAGCTGTGTTGGCTTAGAAAAATTTAGACTTCCTACACAACATAATACAAAAGCCATAATAATTAGGCTTATAAATGTGATATTGATTTTTCTTGTTGTAAACATAGTTTCCCCCTAATTGTGTTTTGCCACATTTTTTAGTCATAAAATTATATACAAATAGTGTAACAAATTTTTCCAAAAAAAACAATTAAATTTGCATAAAATACCAAATTTTTTATTAGGAATAAAACACCATATGTGTAATTGAAAAATTGATAAAATTTAAAGTCAAATTATTTTTGTATATTTCATAAATAAAAAAATCGGTGAATAAACTACACTATGATAAAGGTCATAAAAGAAACACAAAAATCCTTTCTCTACACAGTGCGAGAGGGGGATAGTTTAGATAGCATTGCCACAAACTTTGGGATAAGAAAAGAGCGCATATTAGAAGACAATCCATTGTTTTCTTCACTATATCCAGGATGTGTGCTTTTTGTCACAGGCATAGGGAAAAAGCGAGTAGTAGTGCGCCCACTACAGACATTAGATGACATAGCAAAAGAATATGGAGTCAGCAAGGAAGATATAATAAAAAGCAATAATTTAAAGAGTGAAAAAGTTTTTGTAGGAATGATAATTTACATTGATAAGGAGTAAAGTTTGAGTATTAAGTCACTTTTTCATGCTGTTGTAGTAGTGGCAGGTTTTTCAGTTGTCACTAGACTAATGGGATTTTTGTTTAGAATATATCTTTCTAGAGAGTTGGGCGCAGAGTTATTAGGGGTGTATCAGTCAGCATTTGCTATATTTTCGGTGTTGCTTGTTATGATTTCTAGTGGTTTGCCTTTAGCTGTGTCAAAATTAGTTTCGGCACATGGCGGGGATAAGAGACAAGAATATAGAGTCGTCTCTGTGGCATTAATACTTGGTATTTTGACCGCCTTAACTTTGGGTGGAATAGTACTATTGTGCAGACAGTGGTTAGGTTTTTTATTTACCGACGAGCGCTGCGTGCTTATTTTAATTACTCTGCTTCCAGCTTTAGTAAGTAGTGCGATTTACTCAGTGCTGAGAGGAGATTTTTGGGGAGAGAGAGACTACTATACTGTGGGGTGGACAGAGCTAGTAGAGCAAGTTTTGCGAATATTGTTTTTTGTTATTTTGATAAACACAGGTTTTTATGCTCTCGATGGGGCTGGAATAGCAGGCGTTTCAATGTCGATTGCGTGTGTGTTGAGCGCGGTATTAGTATTGTTTGTTTATTTTAAAAAAGGTAAGAGATTATATGCACCCAAAGGAGAATTTCGTCCAGTATTGCGCTCTGCTGTGCCAGTTACAGGTATTAGGGCTGTGAGTAGCTTGATTCATCCCCTTATTGCAGTGATTTTTCCCTTACTTTTGGTGAGCGTTGGTTATACTCAATCTCAGGCAATGGAATCTTACGGAATAGCAATGGGTATGACATTCCCGTTGTTATTTGTGCCATCCACTGTGGTGGGAGCCTTATCTTTTACGCTAATTCCAGAGTTAAGCTCGGCTCTTTCTGGTAGGAAAATAGAGTTGGTAGCCAAGCGAGTACAGACTAGTTGTATTGTTGCGGTTTTTGTGTCGGCAATGTTTATTCCTATGTATGTTGGAGGCGGGGAACTTATTGGCAAAGTGTTATATAACAATGTAACAAGTGGAATTTATCTAGCTCGTGCTAGCTGGATAATGATTCCCTTGTCGCTGAGTAATATTACTAGCAGCGTGCTCAATGCTTTTAATCTTGAAACAAAGAGTTTTGTAAACAATATTATTGGTGGAATAGCCTTGTTAATTTGCGTAGTGTGTTTTAGTGGCTCAATTGGGGTGGATGCGTTGATTTGGGGATTTGGCTTGTGTATGATATTGACAACAATTATAAATATTTATACTATAAAAAAACATACCAAGCTTAGTTTTGGTATAACGAAATCTATATTATATATGCTTGCACTTACTATTCCATGTACTCTGCTAGTGATGTGGAGTGAACCCATGTTATTGAGAGTTGTACCAGATTGGTTGGGGATGTGTGTTTTGAGTGCTCTGTCGATAGGGGGGTATGTTTTGTGTTGTTGGGGAGCAAGACTTGTGGATGTGACTAGTGTGTTTATAAAACTAAAAAGGCAAAATAAATGAATAAAATCGCGAATTATTTCCAAGACTTATAGATATGGTAATAATTTTTTTTAGAGTATTGATTGTATATGCGGTTCTTTTGTTGTATCTTAGGTTGATGGGAAAGCGTCAACTTGGGGAATTACAACCTTTTGAATTGGTGATAACTTTACTTATAGCAGATATAGCCACTCTTCCTATGACTCAAGTCAGTATGCCTATATTATTTAGTTTGGTTCCTCTTACAACTCTAGTTGTAGTAGAGATAGTAGTATCACTTCTTTCTAGAAAAAGCGTAATTTTACGCAAAGTGTTAAATGGTAAGCCTATGATAGTTATTTCTCCTCAGGGAGTACAGTATAGTGCACTCAAACAAATGAACATGTCGATTGATGATTTGATGGAAGGTTTGCGAGGGTGTGGCTATTTTAATATAGAAGACGTATTGTACGCAATTGTTGAAACAAATGGTTCAATCACAGCTATTCCTCATAAGGATAAAGCTAATGTTATAAACGAAGATCTAAAATTGAAACTAAATGAAACCACTCTTCCAATAATGATAATAACATCAGGTAAAGTGATAAATAGTAACCTCAAACGAGCAAAGTTAGATCTAGACTTTGTAAACAATATACTCAAGCGAGGTCAAATAGAGAATATAAAAGATGTAATGATTCTCACACTAGACACTGACGGAGCTGTATTTATCCAAACATTTGATAATGAGAAGAAAAACTTTAATGTAGATTTTAAGGGGGAGTGGTGATGACAAAGAAGATTGTTTTAGTATTATGCTTGTTTTTGGGACTAGTAGGTGTGATATGTTTTGAGCAAATATATACAGAAAATTCGATAAACGAGATTTTTGCTGAAATCGATATTCTACAGACCAATATCGAGAAAGAAGATTTAGAAGCAAGCAAGAAAAAAGCCGAGTATATAGTAGAATTTTGGGGAGAAAGGGAAGGGGTAATTTGCTTGTTTGTAGACTACAGAGATATTGAACAAATAACGAAACAAGCCAATCTTGTAGTAAGTCACCTTAGTAATAAAGATTTTCAATTAGCTAGGGTGGAGTGTAATGCGCTATCTCAGGCGGTAGAGAATTTTTACAATATGGTAAAATTTGATTTTTGGAATATATTCTAGATAGACTAGACATAATTGGAGAAAATTTTGATTAATTTACTTTATTTTTTGAAAAAGTTGTGTTATACTAAACCCACAGTATTTATTACTTGAATAACTATTTGGAGGCAAAATGGATAATAATAGACCATTTAATAGACGACCTAAATCAATAATTTTTATGATCGTTTTATTAGCAATAGTACTGGTGGCTATGTATAGCATTGCAAATTCACGCAGTATGGAAAAATACCATATTGAAGAAACTGTGTTTTATGAAAAGTTTAAGACAACAGAGTCTGGTACAACTACCGAAGTGGCGGGAGTATTGTTTTACGGACAAACTGTCTATGGAGTATATGTATCAAAAGATGGTGAGAGTCCTACAACTGAGGAAAAATTAAAAAAATTATCTACAAGCAACTTTGATTTTTACTTTGAAGTAGCGTATAGTTCGCAGATCGAAGACATAAGAAATGTGATACTTGAATACAACAAAGCTAACCCAGACAAACCAATCGAACTAAAAACTAGGGTAGTGGGACCGAATTTCTTTGAGATGATTATCCCATATCTATATATAGGAATGATTATTATACTAGGGTACTTCATCTATAAAACCGTGACTAAAATGTCAGGGCGAAACATGGATTTTGGTAAGAACAAAGCCCGTATGGAAGCTGGGCTAAAGGTGAGATTTGCTGATGTGGCTGGATGTGACGAGGAAAAACAAGAAATGCAAGAAATCGTCGAATTTTTGAAAAATCCACGTAAGTTTACCGAACTCGGCGCTCGTATTCCTAAGGGGGTATTGTTAGTAGGTCCTCCAGGAACAGGTAAAACACTGCTTGCTAAAGCGATTGCTGGAGAAGCTGGAGTACCATTTTTTAGCATCACTGGTAGTGATTTTGTAGAGATGTATGTAGGTGTTGGTGCTGCGCGCGTTCGCGACCTATTTGATACAGCAAAGCGTAATATGCCATGTCTTGTGTTTATTGATGAGATTGATGCTGTAGGTCGTCAGCGTGGAGCAGGATTGGGAAATACTAATGATGAGCGAGAGCAAACTTTAAACCAGTTGCTAGTGCAGATGGATGGATTTGAATCAAATGACGGGATTGTGGTAATTGCAGCAACTAACCGACCTGATGTATTAGATCCTGCACTATTGCGTGCTGGACGTTTTGACCGTAGAATCGTTGTAAATAGACCCGACTTGTCTGGTAGGGTGAAAATCTTAAAACTATACGCCGATAACAAACCGTTTGCTGATGATATTGATTGGGAAGGTATAGCTAGGCGTTTACCTGGTACGACTGGGGCGGATATCGAAAACATTTTAAACGAAGCGGCGATTTTAGCTGCTAGAGACAATCGTAACTTGATTACGGAGACAGATATTTTTGAAAGCACTCTCAAGACGCAATATGGATTATCTAAGAAAAACCACAAAGTGGAAGAGGATGATCGTATTACTACAGCATATCATGAGTCTGGTCACGCAATACTCAATAAATTGCTTACTGATGTAAAAATTGAAGTGCAAGAGGTGACGATAATCCCTCGCGGAATGGGTGGTGGCATGTCTGGTGGAATGACATCTCGAATTCCAGAGAGAGAGTATTCGTTTTATAACCGTGAGCAATTGATGACAGAAATCATCAGTGCTATGGGAGGACGAGCTGCTGAAAAGATTAAGTTTAACCACTTTTCTACTGGGGCATCAAATGACATTCAAGTGGCAACAGATGTGGCTCGTGATATGGTAACTAAATACGGTATGAGCGAAAAACTTGGGTCTGTTTGTTATGCAGAAGAAGGTGAAATTTTCCTAGGAAGAGATTTCCAACAGCGTTCGAATATTAGTGATGACACAGCTAGGATTATTGATGAGGAAATCAAGGTGATACTTGATGAAGGTTTGGCCCGTGCAATGGAACTGTTGAAGAAAAACTGGGACATTGTAGAGGAAATGGCAAAAGTGTTACTAGCTCGTGAGACGATTTATGCCGATGAAGTCAACGAACTTATGAGTAGAATGAGTGCTGATGACGTAATCAAGGCTATGGATGAGCGCGCTGCTCAAAGGAAACAACGTGATGCTGAAGCATTGGAGCGAAAAAAGGCTGAAAAGCAAGCTGAAGCGGAAAAACAAGAGAAAATGTATAGTGATTTAGATAGACATTTGTTAGGTGCGCTTCATGATAAGCACACTCCAATCGATATTGAAAAGAAGCAAATGGAGCAAGAAGCAAAATTAAGCGAAGAAAATGTAAGCGAACAAAAGTCAGATAAAAAGAATGATGATGGCACTGAAGACAAGAAATAAAAATTAAAAATCTAGTGTAAAAAAGTTGACCGAATGTTGTTTTTGTGTTAATATGTATATTGAAATTTTTTATAAGGATGATAATATGGCGAACGAAACAAAAAAATCAAAAAAGTTTACCAAATCAACTATTGCAATGATAGTGTGTTTGGCTGTAATTGGGGCTTTGATTGTTACTACTATATTGTTAGCAATCATCCCAACTGATAAGGGCATTAAATTTAGTCGCCCAGATCAAATGAGAATTATATATAACAACTCTACCGAAGCAAATTTTGAGAGTGATACAGAAGAATTTAAAAAAATTTGGGATACGTACTGTAAGAGTGGGCGTCAACCTGTAATTGGAGCATTATTTGGAGGATACGCTGGAGAAGGAATGAAGGCTGTTTATTCAGTGAGTGCTCAGGACTATGCTGATTTGTTAACAAAATCGACATCAAGTAGTTCAGATGAAAGTGCAAAAAAATTTACGGTATGCTTTGTATGGAATAGTAATAATGAACAAACAATGAAAAATGCAAATGGCAGTGAATATGTCGAAGAAACAACTCAGATAACACCTAAGTTTGTAGCAGCATACTTCGAGGTTAGTGAAGACACATCTATGATTACTAAAACTACTTATCTTAGATCTACAAAGGATAGTGACTCTTCTAACAAGACGCACATTACGTACACCGGTGTAGCTAATTATGGCGAGTTATATGATTTGCTAAATTCTATGGTAGATGACAAAAAGTTTATATGAGTTGGGAAGAGCATTTTTTTGATGCTCTTTCTTTGTGGGTAAATTAAAAATCGAGGTAAATATGTTCTCTAATAGAGATGTGGATATAAAAACATATGCATACATGTCGGTAGCAATAGTTTTGATAGGTGTACTAACATTTGGGGTGATTTGTAGAATCTCTAAATGGGTAAATTCAGACCATAATGAGGTAAGTGAGGCCTTTGGTAAAACTGTAGCACTAGTTGTAGAAGATTTTGAAGATTCGAATTTACAAAAGGGATATTGGGTTATTGTTGAGACGATCCCATCAAATAATCTTGCAGAAGGGGATTATGTCGTTTATAATGACTTATATTCAAAATTTTTGCGAAATGATAATTGTGGGCAAATTCAATCGATCAAAGATGATTTCGTATTCATAAAGTCAGAGAATAATTCTGAGGTTACAAAGATGAGTTTGGGATTGTGTTTGGGTAAATTGCAGTTTGGGAAACAAGTCGAATGTGGTTGGTTACGATTTGTCTCATCAGTTTGGTGTGATGTAGTGTTTATTTTACTTGCTGCTTTGGGGCTGTGTGGCATTAGTGGATATTTTATTTATGAAAAACGAAAGCAGAAATCAATAAAAACACCTTAAGATCAATATGGGGAAGATGGTTTCGGGATAATGGAATAGCAGATTTGCTGTGGAAGATAAAATAAAACTATGGAGAACTATTATGAAACTAACTAAATTTCGTGTGCAAAATTTTAAATCCTTTATTGATAGTGGGTGGATTGATTGCAAAGATGTAACTGCTGTAGCTGGTGTGAATGAGGCGGGAAAGAGTAATTTACTAAAAGCTTTGTGGAAGCTAAAACCCGCATTTAAGTCAGATAATAAAATAGTGCGGAGCGATTTACCTATAGACAGATTTGAAGAAATTATGGAAAAGAATTTGATGCCCGAATTTATTTCAGCGCGATTTAAACTACGTCCATTTGACAAGGAGCAAATCAACAGTGCTTTTGAAGGATTGCCAGATTTTAACGAAGTCGAAGTTTCTCGCTTTCTTGATGGGCATTATAGTGTAAAGTTTCCAGTGGAAATTCCCAAACAATTTTTGTCAGGTTTGAGTGAATTAATTGTAAAAATTATGCCGGGTTTTGTGTTTTATGGTAATTACGGAAATTTGGATAGCAACATTTATTTACCACAGATGATAGCTAAGTTCAACAAAAACGGTGTGAATGCTATTAGTAAATCGAAACGCAGGACTATCAAATTACTATTGATGTACATAGGAATAACTCCAGAAATGCTTGCTTGTGATGCTTCAGTTTTGGCTACAGCAACGCGCACTTCAATGAAGATTTCAACTGAGCAATTACATAATTTAGTGCTAACAAAAGAGCGCTATGCAAATCTTTTGCGTTCTGCAGGAGAGCGATTGACTAGAGAATTTAACCAATGGTGGAGACAAGGTACATACAAGTTTGAATTTGCCTTTGATGGAGAAAATCTTGCTATATTTGTGACCGATGATAGAGGTATTAGGGCCCCACTAGATGATAGGAGTATTGGTATTCAGTGGTTTTTATCATTTTTCTTAGTATTTACTTTGGAAAGTCAGCTTTTTTACGCAAATGCAGTAATGTTACTCGATGAAAGTGGCGCTACATTACATGGACTAGCGCAAAAAGACTTGTTACGCTTTTTTGATGAACTAGCGAAGACAAATCAAATTATTTATACTACACATAGCTCATACATGCTACCTACAACCCAGCTTGATAGAACAAAAATAGTTTATAAAGATGAAAAAGGACATAGCATTGTAAGTAATAATTTCAACGCAACGACAGCGCTTGAAGAGGCGTCTATGATGCCGATCAATACATCGCTTGGGATACAAATTAGTGATGATTTGCTCCAAGATTGCACACCTGTAGTTGTCATTGATGAAGCTGATAGAATCTATCTCAATTATTTTAAAGGATATCTAAATAGGCGGGCATTGACCAAGCAAGAGCATATTATTCATCCAGTCGTATTTGTACACGCTGGTGAAAGTGGTTTGGCTGGTACATGTCAAATGTTGACCAAAAACGATACTCTACCTTGTGTTTTGTTGGATGCATATCACTTTAAACTAATTGAATCTCTATATGCCTCCACTTACAAAAATAACAAGCGAAAAGTTATTTCTATAACCAATTGTGGGTGGTGGAAAACACTAGAAGATTTTGTCCCGCTTGAGATTTTTGCTAATGCTTGTGGCGCATACATTGCAGATATTGTTGGGCAGAGTTTTTCTATGCAACATAATCAACCATTTTTGGAACAACTAAAAAAATTGGCTAATTCCAAGCCAATGCCTGCAGATTTTAGAGAGCAAATTGCCACAAAAGTCGTCGCATTCTTGTCTCGTGAAGGTAATGATCGCTACATTCGCGCAAGTGAGGACGGACTAGTAAAATTATTTGATTTCTTTAGTATCTGATTTGTTAAATAGATAACTCATAGTTTTGAAAAGTCAAATGTTTGTTTGGCTTTTTTTATATAAAACTTAAATTATAACTGAAAACAGTTTTGTAAAAAAATAACAAGACAAATATTTGGTAAAAATGAGTTTAAATGTTTGTTTAAAAAAATTTTTTGTGGTAACATAATTATGTGTTAAGTAAATTCGTTTTTACATAACATAAAAAATTTTTAGGGAGGAACGAATGAGAAATAAGCTATTAGGCTTAATTTTTGCCTTTTGCTTAATTATTCCATCAGTCTTCTTCTTTACCGCATGTAGTAGCAAGGGCAATGTGCAAGTTCGTGTAAGTGAAGACTATGTGCAATGGTCAGAAGATGGGCTTGATTGGAAGAGTGTCATTAGCATAGCTGATGTAAAAGATGTACTCGGTGATGCTTATGAAGGCAAACAGGGACAACCTGGTGCGGCGGGCATCAACGGAAAGCAAGTTGAATTTAGATACAGTGGTAACTACATTCAATGGCGATACGTTGGCGACAGTGATGACACTTGGGCTAATTTGGTTTCAAAATCAGATCTCCAAGGTCCGAAAGGTGACCAAGGTGAATCGGGTGCTGTGACATACACTATTACTTTTGATTATAGTGTAGCAGAGGCCGAGATTGAGGATTATTTTGATGGTATTGTAGATTCTCTGCAAATCGAATCAAATCAATGGCTAACAGATTTACCTACTATCAAACCGGCTTACGCAAATGTGTTTGAAGGCTGGTTTATACAAGGGACTGATAGAGAAGTGAGAAACTACGATTTTATCGGTGGAGATGTTACTTTAGAGGCTAGGATTAGGCTTACCGAAACTTGCATAGTAACTCTTGATCCACGAGGGGGTTCAGGACTTACTCAAACTGTGTTTAGTGTCACTCGTGGCCAAACACTAAATGAAGCGGGAGAGCGGTTGTCGTACAATATATCGAGAGCTGACAATGAAGGGTTCGTTGGTTGGTATGATAGAGAAGAGGGAGGCAATTTCTACTCAAGCTATACTATAATTAATTCTGATGTGACCTTATATGCTCAATATGAACAATCGGGAAATGCTTATCCATCAAATTGGACAGGTAAGTGTATGGTTGTATTGAACCCTCAAGTTGGTAGTGTGCTAGATTGGATTTTGGTTGAAAATGGGCAGTCATTTAGTGCGGCAGGTGCGCGTTTACCCACCAATCTAACTAGAGTGGGATATTTATTGGATGGTTGGTATGACAGTATTACTGGTGGAACCAAATACACCAATGATACAGCGATCTATGGTGATATCAGTCTTACCGAAGATATGGGTGTGGACTTTAGTGGAAAGCTTCTCTATGCTCACTGGATAGAAGATGAATCGGTGGTGGTAGTACCAACTTGCATTGTGACATTTATGAATGATGATGAAAGTATTTGTTACATTCAAGAAGTGCAAAAGAACAAATCACTAGCTGAAGTGGGAGTAAACTATCTACCTGTTGTATATAGGGAAGATTATAGACTCGATGGTTGGTATGATTATAAAATAGGTGGCACTAAATATACTGTAAATACTCCAATTATCAAAGATACTGTGCTCTATCCTCACTGGATAGAGGATAATGAATTGAATACAACATGTGTTGTAGGGTGTTATGATGGAACCCGGCTAATAGAAAAGATTTTTGTAGAACAAGGTGCATGCGTAACTTTGCCTACCGACATGGCTAAGGATGGTTATGTGTTTGTCGGCTGGTTCGACAAAATGGATGAAATGGATGGTGGAACGCAATATACCGACAATACTCCAATTGAAGATAATATAAGTTTGTATGCTCACTGGGAAAAGAATTATCAAGTTGTAGAAAATACAAGCTATACGGTTACTTTCATGGTTGGAGATAGTGTGTGGGATGTAGCGGAAAGCGGTGGAAGTAGCTCAATAGAGAGACCAGCTGACCCAATACCATCAGCTGGACAGACATTCGTTGGTTGGTTTGTAGGAGACAAGGAGTTTGACTTCAATACTCAACCTACAGCAGATGTTGAAGTAACAGCCAAATTTGTCAGCACTGCTGAGCAAACATTCACTATTACATATGACCTAAACAAGACTTATATCATGGGACTATCAGACCCAGTTTTGACTGATGACGAAGCTAATGCTTTATTAGCTACTGTTGTGCCTGAGCAATATGCACAAACTGACAGATACTCTGAGCAAAGAACTGCTGATTGGAAATTTACTGCTCCAAACGAACCAGAGCTAACTGGATATTTCTTTGATGGATGGTATGTAAACGCTGATTGTACTGATGCTACAACTAAGTTAACCGCTACTAGCACATTCAATGCTGATACAATAGTTTATGCTAAGTGGGTAAAAGGAATCCCTGAGGCTACAGATCCTGAGGTTGATCCATACTTTTTATTTGAACCAGGTACACAAAACACAGTACTAAAAGGCTTAACCGCTGAGGGGAAGAAACAAAACTATTTGGAGATCCCAAATACAGTTGTAACAATTTCAGCTACATTTGGTAGTGGTACTACAAAGCAAAATCTAGTGCAACTTGTTATCCCTAACAGTGTAACAACCATTTGTCGTGATGCATTTACAAACATGTACGCTCTGTGGATTGTAAATATCGCTGATAATCAAGTGATTAAAGATGAGAACAATGTTACAGTCAACCTTAAAGACAAAGCAACTGCAGAAAAGTACTTTGCAAATGGGGCTAATGTAGATAGAATGTACATTGGCCCAAAAGATGATACAAAAGCAAAGATGGAGACTAGTGCTGGAATTGTTCACTATAAAAACAACATAGTAAAAGTAAAAGGTAAAGGGCTAGACTATGCCGTTACAGTAGCTAAAGATACTAAAGCTACTAACCCAACAGCATTTGATTTGACAAATGAGACATTTACTCACATTACAGGATACTGTTTCTACGGATGTACTAATTTGACATCAGTTACATTACCAAGATGTCTAGAGCAAATTGGGTATAGAGCTTTCTACAATTGTACGCACTTAAGCTCTATTACATTCGTTGGAGCGGATAACAATACTTCTAGCTTGAGTATTATTGGGAAAGCTGCATTTAGTAATTGTACAGCTTTAACTAGCATTGTCATCCCTTCTAGTGTACAAGTTATTTACTGGCAAGCATTCCATCAGTCTGGCTTGACTAGTGCAACATTCGTAAATAAGTACTTCTGGAGTACTTCATCTACTCCATCAGCAGAGTATGTTGCAATTATTCTTACAGATCCGCATGAATGTAATCCAAAGGTAACTTCTCAATGTGTATATGGTGATGTGAATGGCGACATGATAATTGACCAAAATGATGTAGATATGATAAATAGAGCTATATATGGTGTCGTTATTTTGGATGCTGTAGCCGAATTGCGTGCTGATGTAAACCTTGACGGGGCTGTTAATGCCCAAGATGTAAAGATTTTGGAAATCGTAATTAACAAAAACTTTGTTATCCCAGTACCAGCTACTACATTGAGCTCAAATACCTCTAAGGGTGGAAGACTTGATGTCAATAGTGATGGTACATTTGATGACAAAGATTACACCTCACTTAACACTAAATGGAACAATGGTATTACTACTGACTTGACAGAAGCTGAAAAGACTAAATGTGATATCAATAATGATGGCATATTTAATGTTACTGACCTAAATCTTCTAGCTTACATGTTGGGAGGTGTGTCAGGTGGACAATCAAGCAATGAAGAAGTTAATCCATACTTCATATTTGAGTCAGGTTCAAGTAATACAGTACTTAAAGGTTTGACCACTTTAGGTAAAAAACAAAATGAATTGATTATTCCTGAAGGTGTAACCACTATAGCAAAGAGTTTTGGTGACGCTTCATCATCAAATGGACAAAATCTTGTAAGACTTACAATTCCTAATTCTGTGACCACTATTTGTCGTGGGGCATTCGTTCACATGTATGCATTGTGGATAGTAGACGGTAAAACATCTGGTTTACAAGATGAAGATGGTGTGTCAATAGACTTTAGCGATTTGGCAACTGCAAAAGCATATTTTGCAAATGGTGGATATGTAGACAATATGTATATTGGCGCAGTAGATGCTACAAAGGCAAGGGTTGAGACTAGTGTTAATGGAATTGTTCACTATAAGAATTTGGTAAAGAATCTTGACTTTGCTGCTACAGTAGCTCAAGCAAGTAAATCAAGCGTTGTTTTTGACTTAACAATTGAGAGGTTTACTCAAGTTACAGGATATGCCTTCTATGGATGTAATTCGTTAACAACAATTTTATTGCCTAGATGCTTAGAGCAAATTGGGTTCAGAGCATTCTTTAATTGTAAAGAGTTGAGCTCAGTTACTTTTGTAGGAGCTGACAAAAATACATCTAGTTTGCGTAGTATTGGCAAAGCTGCATTTAGAGATTGCGAGTCTCTAACGAGTTTTGTAATTCCTGCAGGAGTTAATTACATTGGTTATAACGCGTTTATAAATACTGCTTTGTCTAGTGTCGAATTTAAATATGCAGATTATTGGTATATTGGTAACACTCAGCTTAATCCAGATAACCTATCTAATGTAGAAACAGCTGCTACATATCTTACACAAACATATGTATCGAAGAATTTTAATGCATATGTATTAGGTGATGTAAATGGCGATTTATCTATTGATGATGATGATATTCTATGGCTTACACAGGCAGTAAATGGTACCCAAGATATTACTACACCTGAGTTAAAAATTCGTGCTGACTTGAATGCTGATGGGAACATAAATTCTTTAGATATTAGGATTTTGGAAATCGTAATTAACAAAAACTTTGTTATCCCAGTACCTGCCACTACATTGAGCTTAAATACCTCTAAGGGGGGAAGGCTAGATGTCAATGGCGATGGTACATTTGATGACAAAGATTACACCGCGCTTAACGCTAAATGGAACAATGGTATTACTACTGACTTGACAGAAGCTGAAAAGACTAAATGCGATATCGATAATGATGGCATATTTAATGCTGCTGACCTAAATCTTTTGGCATATATGTTGGGTTAATCTGCGTAATTTAAAAAGAGAACATCTCTACTTAGGTAGGGATGTTTTTTTTAAGTGGTAACCGCTTAACCATGATAGTAAAGTGATGATTTAAAATAAATATGCAGAAAGATAACGGTTTCATTGAGTAACTAGTTACAAGACAAAGATTGTAGGATTATGCCATGCGTAATGATAAAAGTTTTTATTAATGTGCATAATAATTTAATCAAAACCACTTGACTAAGTGGCTTTTTTATGATAAAATAAAGACACTAATTAAATAATTCACGCCAAAGACAGCAAGTGAAGTGGGTGAGCTAATTGGGGAAAACGAGATATAATATCAGACTGGTTTGTCATTTCTGCAAATTTTAGTTTGTATTTAATCAGACCTTCGCAACATTTATCCATTTCATAATTCGGGGTTCGAGCTTGCCGAGGTGGAACGTTTCGGTTTTTTGTGATTCTCGTTCCTTTTTGGCTCGAGAATTTTTTAGTTAGAAAACTGTATAGAGGGGGATGAGTAATGTCAGCAAATTTTGAAAACAAGAAAAAGCTAGTTGAAGACATTAAGGACAAGTTTTCTAGAGCAAAATGTGCTGTATTTGTAGATTACAAGGGTATCACTGTAGAAAATGATACCAAACTTCGTAACCAAATCAGAGCTGCTGGTTGTGAGTATCACGTATACAAAAACAGACTAGTAAAACTCGCACTAGACGAACTTGGGATCAAGTGTCTGGATGACAAACTCGAAGGAACACTCGCAGTCGCATTTAGTTTTAATGGTGAGACTGAAGCAGCTAGCGTCATTGACAAGATGAGTGAAGATGCCCAAATTACTATGAAATTTGGTTTACTTGACAAGGCTTACGTTGACGATACTGCACTCAAAGCCCTTGCTAATCTTCCTAGCAAAGAAGTACTTATTGCTAAGTTGCTTGGTCTGCTCCAAGCTCCAGCAAGGAACCTTTGCTACTGTCTGAATGGTACAGTTACAGGATTAGTTCGTTGCTTAAATGGGATTGCAACAAAAAATTAAATTTTAAGGAGAATGTATTATGGCAAAGATTAATGACATTTTAGAAGAAATCAAAAAATTGACCGTAGTAGAAGTAAGTGACTTGGTTAAACTTCTTGAGGAAGAATTTGGTGTGAGTGCTGCTGCTCCAGTTGCAGTAGCCGCTGCTCCAGTTGCTGGTGCAGCCGCAGGGGCAGCTCCAGCTGCTGGTGGTGCTGAAGAGAAAGCAACATACAATGTTGTACTCAAAGGCGTAGCTGATGGCGGAAACAAGATCAAAGTTATTAGAGCTGTAAAAGAGGCTGCTAACTTAGGTCTTACAGAAGCTAAAGACATGGTTGAGAACGCTCCAAAGACAATTAAGGAAAACGTTAGTCCTGACGAAGCTAAAGAGCTTGCTGAAAAGCTCAAAGCAGAGGGTGCTATTGTAGAGCTTGCTTAATCAACTTTAATTAAGACAGACTTGGTCTGTCTTTTTTAGTATTTTTTATCTTTGTTATTAAGAGGAGTCTGAATAACATTTATATGGATTTTGTGTATAAACAAGTGAGTGTTATATGTGGCGCTAGCTATTAAGCTCGAGCGGTTGCCGCTCGCGTAGTGCGCGTTGCACAAAAATTACGCTACTATACTCAAATAATTTTTTTGTAAGTTTGGTTTAAAAGTTGATTTTTTTGAAATATTATGATATAGTACATTATGTCAATCTTGATGGAGGTGCTTAATGCCACGTAAAATGGGACTTGATTTGGGAGATGCCCACATAGGTATTGCTTTTAGCGATCCATTATGTATGTTTGCTAGTGGTTTTGACAATTATAAGCGTGTTTCACTTCAACAGGATTTACAATATCTAGCTGATTTGGCAAAAGAAAAAGATGTGGATACTATTGTTGTGGGACTACCTAAAAATATGGATGGGACAGACGGAGCTAGAGTTGAGTTTACTTACAAATTTTGTGACGAATTAAAAAAATTTACTCCAGCGAAAATTGTTTATCAGGATGAGAGGCTTACAACAGTTAGTGCAGAAAAAATGCTGATTTCGGCAGATGTTAGAAGAGAAAAACGCAAGCAAGTTATTGACAAAGTAGCAGCTAGCATTATTTTACAAAATTATTTAGATAAGAAAGTTTAAGGAGAAAGAAAATGGCAAAAAAAGAAGAGTATGAAAACCCAATTTTGCAATTGCTTGATAAGGACAATAATGATCCTATTACACTCTACGATGAAAATGAGAAACCTGTAGAGTTCGAGCAAATTGCGATTATTCCACTAAAGGATAAATTGTACGCTATACTCAAACCACTGCACCAAATGGATGGAGTAGCTGATGATGAAGCGATAGTGTTTAGTTTTGAAGAAGATGATAATTCTGAAGATCAACTTCTAGTTATGGAAGAGAGCGATGCAATAATTGATGAGGTGTTTGAAATTTATAATAAATTACTTGATGAGCAAGGAAGTAAGAAGTAAAAACTGAGTAAAATCAGTTTTTTATTTTTGTGAATAATTTCGTAAAACTAAAACAAAATAGCTATATGAATACATTAGAAATTGTGACTATAGTCACCGTAATTTTAATACTCATTACACTGTTGCCTATATTTATAAATGTTGAGGCTTATATAAATGTTTTGGCAAATGTGGGTGTTGTGACAATGAGCATGTGGGGAATAAGGATAAAGTGTATTCAATTTGAACTCAGCAAAGAGATGATCACTATTATTAAAAAGCGTGGTAAATCCAGACAAATTAAGCTGAATCTTTTTGACCCACATTTGATATTTGTGCGATATTTAATAAAATCATTGTTTGCAATGATGATTTTAAAGCATGTAAGATTGTATGTAGATGTTGGGAGTACAAATAATGCGCTCTTTGCTAGTTTGTTGGGAGGTGGGGTTTATGCTATGTTAGATTGTGCATTTGCTATTTTAAAAACACGCAAAAACAATGCTGATTTGCTGTTTGATGTGGTGCCTCATAGCGAGGACAATGAAAATAAGATTAGTGGAAGTGTGAGTGTGATTGTTTGTCCGATTTTACTTATTTATTCACTAATTAGAGCGAAAGTATTACAAAAAAGGTGGTTTAAGATTTATGAAAGATATTCCATATAAAAATCCGATAGCTGGTCTAGTAGAAGAAGCTTTGGGGCACATCAAAAGTTTGGTTGATGTAGATACAGTTGTTGGAGCTCCGCTTGCTATGGGGGAGCACATAACAGCTTATCCTATTATAAAAATAACTGTTGGAGTTATTTCTGGTGGAGGACAATATGCAAATAAACTGATAGTAAGAAAGCACGCTAGTTTTCCATTTGCTGGAGGAACTGGAGCGGGATTTACCGCTGAACCAATCGGATTTTTGATAGTAAATAAAGGTGAACATCAGCTCATAACTATCCAAAATAAGAATGCATGGACAGATGTATTAGAAAAAGTGGGGGATGGTTTGGGGGAATATCTAAAAAATATTGCTAAAAATGCGAATAAAAAGGAGAAAGATAAATGAGATGGATATCAATTTTATCAATATTCTTATGCATTTTTTGTTGTAGTGGTTTTTGTTATGGAGATTTTTCTGACATTGATAAATTACCTGCTCCAAGTTTGGTTTCTGCTTCATCAGCAAGTTCTGCTTATGTGTACGAAGTAAATAGTGGCCGAGTTTTTTTAGAAAAAAATGCGACTGTTGAGCGAGCTATGGCTAGTACAACTAAGATTGCCACAGCAATAACAGCTATAGAAAACTGTGAAGATTTGGATAGTAAATTTGCTATAGACAATAGAGCTGTGGGAATAGAGGGTTCAAGTATATATCTTAGAGCAAATGAAACTATGAGTATGCGAGATTTGCTTTATGGACTTATGCTTCGTAGCGGAAATGATTGTGCTTGCGTCATAGCTTATCACATTAGTGGCTCGATTGATGAATTTGCTGCACTTATGAATGGATTAGTAGATAAACTACAGTTAAAACATACACATTTTACTAATCCTCATGGTTTAGATGCTCAATCTCATTATACATCAGCTCAAGATTTAGCTCTTATTACTGGATATGCACTATCTAATCCTGTTTTTAGTGAGATTGTAAGCACCAAAAATATAAAAATTTCAGATGATAGTGGTGAAGTTCGATATATGGCAAATAAAAATAGATTGCTAAATTCTTTGGAAGGTTGTATTGGAGTAAAAACTGGATATACTACTAGAGCAGGGAGATGTTTGGTGAGTGCCGTAGAACGAGATGGTTTAAAGTTGGTCGCTGTTGTGCTAAATTGTGGTCCTATGTTTGAGGAAAGTAGTGCTATTTTAAACGAAATATGCTCCAAGTATAAAATGACTGAAGTTCTCTCTCCTTGGCAATATATAGATGATATTCCACTTTTAAATGGAGAAACAGATTTTGTGCAAGCATTTTCTAAGAAAGGGTTTTACTTACCTCTTAGTGAAGAGGAGTGTGGTTTGGTTAGTTTGGAGGTGGATATTCCTCCTAGATTGATTGCTCCAATTGCAAATGAAACAGAAATTGGTGAAGTTAAAATTTATTATGAAAAACACTTGATTTTTTCTGAAAAAATATATACACTAAGAGAGGTCGATTCAAAGTTAATCAAAGATAAAGTAAAGCAGATTTTAGATCATTGGGGAACATAAAAAACAAAAGGACGCAAGATGAGGTTAAACAAGTTTTTAGCTTTGGCTGGATTGGGGAGTAGGCGTGTGTGTGATGATATAATAGCTGCTGGACGCGTAAGTGTAAATGGAAAACCCGTTATAAATCAAATTGGGATAGACATAGATATGGGACAAGATGTGGTGGTTGTAGATAACAAACCCATAAAAGTTGTAGAGCCCTATGTATATTACATGTTGCACAAACCTCTTAGCACAATTACTTCTGTTCATGATGAAAACAATCGAAAAACTGTACTTGAATACATTCCAGAATATAAGGGACGTCTTTTCCCTGTAGGTAGGTTAGATTATAATACCTCAGGCCTATTGGTTTTGACCAATGATGGAGAAGTTGCGCAAAAGTTGCTTCATCCCAAATTTGAAATAGAAAAAACATATTTAGTTACAATTAGGCATAAGCTAACTTCTCGACAATTAACTATTCTCAGTAAAGGAATAGATTTGGGAGATTTTGTTACAAAGCCAGCGCAACTAAAACTCGTTAGTTCCAATCAATTTACTGCCATTTATTCAATTACTATTCATGAAGGAAAAAATCGTCAGATTAGGCGAATGTTTGCGGCAATTGGTGTGGGGGTATTAGGACTAAAGCGAGTCAAATTTGGTAAATTAGAATTAGGTAGCTTAAGCTATGGGCATTATCGTCGCCTTAGTAAGCTGGAGATAGAATATCTGCTTTCTATATAGGAGAATTTATGAAATTTAAACGTTTCTTATATTGGTTTTATTGGACACTTACATATTTGCCACTGCGTCTAATTTATCCAACATGGGTGGTTAATAAAAAGAATTTTCGCAAGAAAGGCAAAGTGATTTTTGCGGTCAATCATACCTCAGCGCTCGATCCTTTTATATTTAAGAGTCATCAACACAATTATTCTTATGTTATGGCTAAAGATTCATTATGGAAAAGTAATAAATTTGTACGCCACATTATGGATGTGGTGGGGGCAATTCCAGTAAATAGGGAAGAAGTGGCAGTGAGTACTATTAAAGAGGTCTTAGGCGTGCTAAATAGTAATCAACCATTGCTTATTTTCCCTGAGGGGACAAGGAAATCTTCTTTAGAGGATACAAAAGCCTTGAAAAATGGAATGTCAATGTTCGCAGCCAAAACTAATGCTATCATTGTGCCAGCGGTTTTTTTGCGCAAACCTCGCCCTTTTGTTCCCAATAAGATAATTGTGGGGGAGCCGATAGACATATCAGAGTTTATGGAAAATGGTAAAATTTCCAAAGAAAAATATGAGCTAATTAGTGACAAGGTGCTTGATGAAATGCACAAATTACAAGAGACTAAAAAGAAGCGCAAGCAGAAGCGCGAGGCGGGAGCGGCAACTGCATGATTTTGGTAGCCCACTTAATAATGTAGTTGTCATTGTGAAGACACATAAAGCGTTGCCTGAGGCTATTTTACAGAGCTCCTCACTTTCATTTTGGGGGTATTTCATAAAAATTTCATAATCTATACAAAAGAGAAAAAAAAGTTGAAAAATTTTTAATTTTAATAGAATTTGTTTGACAAAAAAATTTTTAGTCGATATAATCATTTATAGCCTAGAATAAAAAATGGGCAAAAAAATTAAGAGGAGAGAAAAATGAGAAATTCATTTAAAACAGCTTTGATTATGGCATCTATGGTTTGTGTTTTCTGTTTTGGTTTCTTCTTTGCTGGATGTGGTTGTGACCCTAAGTGTAAAGTAACATTTGACACTAAAAGTGGAACCATTGTTAAAAATGACGGCTCTGCATATAACCCAGCATATAACCTAAACCAAGAAGTTACACAAGGAAAGTCATTTAAAGATGACAACGTAGCATGGCCAGAAAACGTTGCTCTAGAGGGCTACGAATTTAAAGGCTGGTTTGACAAGGAAACTGGTGGAGAGCAATATCGTGATGCTACTCCAATCAACGCAGACACAAAATTGTATGCTCGTTGGGTGAAGTCAGCAATACTTCCTGAAGTTGTAGTATACACAATTACTTTCAAAGTAGGTGATACAGTCTTTGAGACAATTGAAAGTAAGTCTGATAGTAGCTCAATAGAGAAACCTGCTGATCCAACACCAGCAGCAGGACAAACATTCGTTGGTTGGTTTGTAGGAGACAAGGAGTTTGACTTCAATACTCAACCTACAGCAGATGTTGAAGTAACAGCCAAATTTGTTAGTGCTTCAGAGAGAACCTACACTATTACATATGACCTAAACAAGAATTATATCATGGGACTAGACACAGCTTTGACTAGTGAGACAGCTGATGCTTTATTAGCTAAGGTTTTGCCTGAGCAATATGCACAAGATGAGAGATACACTGAGAAAAGAAAGGCTGACTGGAAATTCACTGCTCCAAACGAACCAGAGCTAACTGGATCTGGATATTTCTTTGCTGAATGGTACACAGATCCTGCTTGTACTGATGCTACAAAGTTGACCGCTACTAGCACATTCAATGATGATACAATAGTTTACGCTAAGTGGGTAAAAGGAATCCCTGAGGCTACAGATCCTGAGGTTGATCCATACTTCATATTTGAACCAGGTACACACAACACAGTACTAAAAGGCTTAACTGAAGTGGGTATGCAACAAAACTATTTGGAGATTCCTAATACAGTTGTAACAATTTCAGCTACATTTGGTAGTGGTACTACAAAGCAAAATCTAGTGCAACTTGTTATCCCTAGCAGTGTAACAACCATTTGTCGTGATGCATTTACAAACATGTATGCACTATGGATTGTTAATATCGCTGATAATCAAAGTATTAAAGATGAGAACGATGCTGCAGTCAACCTTAAAGACAAAGCAACTGCAGAAAAGTTCTTTGCTAATGGTAAAAATGTAGATAGAATGTACATTGGACCAAAAGATGATACAAAAGCAAAGATGGAGACTAGTGCTGGAATTGTTCACTACAAAAACACTGAAGTAAAAGTAAAAGGTAAAGCGCTAGACTATGCTGTTACAGTAGCTCAAGATACTAAAGCTACTAACCCAACATCATTTAATTTGACAAATGAGACATTTACCCACATTACAGGATACTGTTTCTACGGATGTACTAATTTGCAATCAGTTACATTGCCAAGATGTCTAGAGCAAATTTACTACAGAGCATTCTACAATTGTAAGAAATTAAGTTCTGTTACATTTGTTGGTGCAGACAAGAATATGTCTGATCTTCGTGTAATCGGTAAAGCTGCATTCCGTAACTGTACAAGTTTAACAAGTATTGTTATTCCTTCTGGTGTACAACAAATACTATGGCATGCATTCTTAGACTCTGGTTTGACTAGTGCTACCTTCAAATTCCAAGAAAACTGGAATGCTAGGGTTAGTGGCAGCAGACCAGATGTGCTTGATGCAACAAACATTGGCAATGCTACTACAGCAGCAAATTACCTAACCAAGGATGGACAGGACGGTTATGTAGAGAGTAGTAAGATTTACTGCTATGTAATCGGTGACCTTAGTGGTACTGACACTATTATTGATGAAAATGACCTTGCTTGGGTAACAGCTGCAGCTAATGGTGGCAAAAATATGAATGATAGTCAGGAAAAACGTTGTGACTTAAATGCTGATGGTAGTGTTAATGCCCAAGATGTAAAGATTTTGGAAATCGTAATTAACAAAAACTTTGTTATCCCAGTACCAGCTACTACATTGAGCTCAAAAACTGCTAAGGGTGGAAGACTTGATGTCAATGGTGATGGTGACTTTACAGATGCTGATTACACAGCGCTTAACACTAAATGGAACAATGGTAATACTGCTGACTTGACAGCTGATGAAAAGACTAAATGTGATATCAATGGCGATGGTACATTTAGTGCTGTTGACCTAAATCTTTTAGCTTATATGTTAGGGCAATCTGCCGCATAACTTAAAAAGAACATCTCTACGAAAGTAGGGGTGTTTTTTTAAGCGGAAACCGCTTAACCATGATAGTAAAATGATGATTTAAAATCTAGATACCGCACGATAAAAGTTTTGCTGAGTAGCTGTCGCCATAGGACCGTGCGACTATTCTATTCGTTGGCTATTTGTTAAAAGGTATTGCGATTTTCATACAATAAAAAAGCAAAAACATCCTTGATTTGTTTGACAAAAGTGGATGTAATTGATAAACTTTAACTAAATCCACTTGGATAAAAAATAAAGGAGAGAATAATGAAGTTTTTAAAAGAAACTATCGCTATAGTTGCTTTTGTGTGCTGTATGAGCCTAGGACTGTTTCTTTCTGGCTGTGGCTGTGGAGAGAAATATACCATCACATTCGATAGTCAGGGCGGTACGGATGTAAACTCAATGAAAATATCAAAAAACTGTACTCTTAGAGACGATGAGCAAAATTTACCACAAAACCCAACTAAGTTTGGTTATGTTTATATGGGGTGGTATACGGATAAAGCTTGCACAGAGGGCTGTGAATTTGATATCGCATCAAAAGTAACCAAAGATATAACAGTGTATGCAAAATGGGTAGATCAAACTACTCTTAATGAAATGAATCTTTGCACAGTTACTTTTAATACTGGCAAATCTACGGTAGTAAAGAAAATTGCAAAAGGCACCTGCTTAAAAGAAGAGGATACGCCCAAACTAACAAATGATACCCTAGTATTGACTGGTTGGTCTGTGGATGTCGGAGGTGGTGGCTTCTTAAATATTGTATATGATTACGATATGCCACTTTATGAGGATATTACCCTGAATCCTATATGGAAGACCAAATCTGGATCTTCCTCCTCTAGTAGTTCTTCTTCGGACAGTAATATTGCTTTGATAAATGACGAAGAGTATGAATGCTACACAGTTATTTATCATCCAGAGTATACAGATGCATCAGGGAAGGCGGCATCAATATCAACTATAGATTATATACCAGAGATTAGCGATAAATTTAAATCTAAAACTTATAACAATGAAGGGTATACTTTAGTAGGATGGTATACAGCTGCGTCAGGGGGCAACAAAGTAGAAGAAGGCTCTAAAGTTACTAGTGACATGGATGTGTATGCTAGATGGAAAAAGAATGATGCTCCTACTCAAACAGCCGACCCTTCTAAACAACATACCATTACATATCAGTTTAATGGTGGACAAGATAGTAGTGGAAATAATGCAGGGAAATCTATTATTTCAGAAGGTTTAACACCCGAGCTTCCTACTATCAGCAGAGATGGATACACTTTTGGTGGATGGTATTTGGATGAGAATTACAAAAATGAATACACTCTAAAACCGATAAGTAATGATTTTACACTTTATGCAAAGTGGACAAAGAACAATTCAAGTGGTGGTTCTAGTGGCTCTAGTGGGGGAGTAGCTAATTGTGTAGTAAGTTTGTACTACTGGAGAGGTCCAGCTGAAGCTGGTAGTCTTACAGTTCAAAGACTAACATTAGCTTCTGGTTCAAAGTTAACTGAGGCAGACTCTACTCCACCAGCAGTTTCAGGATATGTTTTTAGTGGGTGGTATTTAGGCGATAATTATAGTGAAGCTGATAAATGGGATATGAACACCCAAGTTATTAAAAGTACTGTTTTATATGCTAAATGGACAAAAAATCAAGGGAGTTCTACTCCAACAGTTACTAATACATACAAAGTTACTTTTAATAAAAACTGTAATGACACTGTAAATAACATGCCTGCAGCTCAGGACGTAAAAGAAGGGGCTTTAGTAAAAGAGCCGACTACTCCGCCAACCCGAAGTGGATATCAATTGAAGGGGTGGTACAAGGAAGCCGCTTGCAACAATGGATTTAACTTCGAGACATCAATAAAAGCAGATATCACTCTGTACGCTGGTTGGGAAGTGGTATCTTCTACAGGTACTCCAGTACAATTGGAGGGTAACTTTGAGTATGAAGATAGCGCACACAAAGTGATAGTAGGGGTTACTGCTGAAGGAAGAGCAAAAACTGAATTGACCATTCCTGCTGGCGTGGAAACCATAAAATCAACCTTTGGTGGAAATAAATCAGGAACTTTGCTCAGTAATAACCCGTATAAGCTAGTAAAATTGACCATTCCAAGCAGCGTAAAGGTGATTGAGGAAGGCGCATTTAGTATGTGTTATGCACTTTGGATAGTAGATTGCAAGGCAACTAACATCACAAATGGCAAAAATAGCACAAAACTAAGCTTTTCAAATATGGAAACAAGAAAACTATACTTTGCCAATGGTGAACACGAAATGGATTTCACTGGAAATAGACCAATGGTAAAGAGTGGCCCAATAGTGTATTATTCACCTAAGGAAAATGTATACTATGCTGTAACTACAACGGCAAATAGCTCAACTTATTACGTTAATTATGACAGTAAGTGTACTGTAATTAGTGGATATTGTTTTTATGGTTGCAGCAATTTAGCATCAATAAGTATTGATAAAAGTGTAGAGCAAATATATTACAGAGCTTTTGCTGATTGTACTAAGTTATATCAATTATCATGGGTTAGCAGTGGCGAAAATACAATTAAACTAAAATCTATCAGTGCAAATGCGTTTGAAAACTGTAGTGCACTAACTAGCATAATGATTCCTAACAGGGTTAGCTTTATAGGCGCAAATGCCTTTGTAGGCTCTGGCTTAACCTCTGCAGATTTTGTTTACAAGCGTTGTTGGGAAGCTAAGGATAGTAATGATAAAATTACTATAATAAAGAAGGCTAATCTTGAAAGCGCATCTACAGCAGCAACTTATCTAAAATCAATATATACAGGTGAGTGGACTTGTGCTGTCTATGGAGATATTTATGGAGATGGTGTTATTAATAACCGAGATGCAACATTGTTAAGTTTAATTGCAGCGGGGCAACAAACATGTTCTGAAGATGAAAAATTTAGAGCAGATCTAAATAGTGATGGGGTGGTTGATGCTATAGATCATGCAATGCTATATTTGTATTTGAATGAAAAATGGAAATATAATGGTGTAGATTTGCCATTCCCATATAAAGTAGAAGCTTGGAGATTGGATGTGAAAAATGAGCAAGTATCAGGCCGTCACATATACACTCAAGAAGATTGGGATTTAGCGCAAGAGGTTATGAATGGAACTGACCAAAAAGCGAAAAACAGCTTAGACTTTAATGGCAATAGTATTCCTTTTGATAAGCAAGATCAGTTAATTTTACAACAGGTTATAGCTTCGTATGCAGAAATTGAGGTGCTAGGTTCTAGATAGATAAAAACACTTCGAGTAAAACTCGAGGTGTTTTTTCACATTTTAGCTATTTTGAGCATAAAAAAATGTATGAAAAAATATATTTTGGTTATCGATAGTGGAGTGGGTGGACTTACAACTTTATTTAAACTAAAAGAAAAATTACCCAACAATTATATTTATTTTGCTGATTATAAAAATCATCCTTATGGAACTATGGAGCCAAATAAGTTATGTTCTAATTTAGTCAACTGGATAGCATATTTTAGCCATAATTTTGATTTAGCTGGGGTAATTTTAGCTTGTAATACAGCTACAGTAGTTTGTATCGAAAAGCTTAGGAAAAATTTCCCCGATTTAAAGATTGTTGGCACTAAACCTAGTATTGTAGAGGCTTTAAAGTCAGGGTGCAAGCGTATTTTAGTATTATCTACGCCAAATACTGCAAAGTATTGCACAATTCCATCTGTTTTAGAAGGGGCTGAAGTGATTTTTCAGCCTTTTTCAACTCTTGCTAGTTTAGTAGAAGACAACTTAAATAATTTGAGCTTTGCTCATACTTTTTTATCAAATAATCTAGCCCAATATAAATCTTGGGTGGATGGTGTGATATTAGGTTGTACGCACTATATTTATCTAAAATGCATATTAAAAAATATATTTGATAAAAATGTCAAAATATTTAATAGTGGCTCATCTACGCTAAAACTATGCGCAAAACTATTTAAAAAACAATTTAAAAGTGAAATTAAGATGTTTTCTAATAGTGATGAGGGAATAGCGCATGTAATAATAGCGTGGCAGCTACTCAAGGAGGGGTTATGTGCGGAATAATAGCTGGAGTTGGAGAGGTAAATTTGATACCTACTGGTTTAGAAATGCTAAAAAACCTAGAATATAGAGGATACGATTCTGCTGGAATAGCTTATTTTGAAAAAGGGGAAATCTTCGCCCAAAAATGCATTGGTGGAGTGGATAAGCTAAAAGAATGTTGCGCTTTTAATATTGATTCAAATGTAATGATTGGGCACACAAGATGGGCAACTCATGGAAAGGTTTGTTTACAAAATGCTCAGCCCATCATCCAAAATAATATAGCGTTGGTTCATAATGGTATTTTTGAAAATTACAAGGAATTTGCTTATGAATTTGAGCAAAATGATTTAACAGTATCTGACACTTTTTGCTGGACAAAATATTTGGTGAAAAAATTAGAAGAATTAGCATTTATTTCAGAAGAAAGCGTTTTACAGCAATTTAAGCAATTATTAGACAATTCTAGAGGCTCATGGGCAATTTGTTTTTTGTATAAATATCTGCCAAACTGTATATTTTTTGCGAAAAAAGATAGCCCTATGGTGCTAGGATTGGGGGACAGATGTATTTGGATTGGTAGTGATGAATATGCTTTAAGCCAGGTATGTAGAAAAGTATATCATTTAGAAAATAGTCAATATGGGTGGGTAAGTAGCAAAAATTTGCGGGTATATGACAAATTTGGTAGGGAATGTGATATTTTTTGGAGTAAAATTTGCAATGATTTGAAGGAAAGTAAAACACAAAATGATTGCATTATGGAAAGCGAAATTGAAGAAGGGATTGATAGCGCTATACAAACGCTAGAAAATTTTGATTTTTCTTATGTCAGTAAATTTTTAAAAAATATTTCTCCTAAAACAAAACTATATATTTCTGGCTGTGGGACGGCACATAATGCAGGGAAAATAGCTAAATTTTGGCTAAATAAACATTTTCCTTTTGTAGAAGTCGAATATGCCAGTGAATTTTTAGTAAATCAGCAAAACATAGATTCTAATTGCATATGCATATTTGTTAGTCAAAGTGGAGAAACTGCCGATACGCTAAAATGCGTCAATTTAGCAAAAGAAAGGCAAGCTAAGACATTGGGAATAGTAAATATGGAGAATAGTTCAATTGCTAACCTTGTTGATATATTGATTTTGGGCAAATCTCAGAAGGAGTATGCTGTTGCAGCCACAAAGTCATACATGGCTCAACTCGCTGCGTTATATGCTTTATCTAGCTGTGTCGATATTGAAAAATCACATTTGCGTAAAGTTGATAGATTAAAAGAGTTATTACTTAGTCTAAAAAATATTACAATTGAGAGGATAGATGATGTCGTTGAGTTGATAAAGGATAGGCAAAGTATATATTATCTAGGTAGGGGAATGGATTACTTAGTTGCCTTAGAGGGTGCATTAAAACTAAAAGAAGTGAGCTACATCCATGTAGAGGCGATGCCTGCGGGGGAATTAAAACACGGTAGTATTGCCCTAATTGATAGTGATTTTGTTTCAATAGTGCTTTCCACACAAAATGCTACAAAGGAAAAAATGAAAACTTGTATATCAGAAATAAAATGTAGAGGCGGTAAAGTAGTGGTTTTTTCTCCTTTTGTTGATGTGGGGCAAATGGGAGATATTTGGGTAAAATTAATTGAGTGTGAAGATGAATTAGCGCCTTTTGTATTGAGTTATCCTTTGCAAAGATTAGCTTATTTGACGGCAAAAAGAAAAGGATTTAATCCAGATAAACCAAGAAATTTGGCAAAATCAGTTACTGTTGAGTGAAGTAAACTAGGGGTTGACAAATTCCCTCTTTTATGGTAAAATAAACAGGAAAGTGTGGGAATTGAATGGTTAGATGGTTGTGGAATCAATTTTAGGATGGTTTTGGGTCATTTTTGAGCTAAATAAACAAATTTCTGTAAATTCTTTTGTGATTATTAGTTGATTTTTACACAATTTTTCGTTATAATTAGTTGATTCATTACGCTTTGTAATGGAGGGAGAGAATTATGCAAGACGAAATAGATAAAACAGAGCAGAAAGATTCAGGTAAAAAGACTGAATTAAAAGATAAAAAAAACGGAGTAGATGAGCCCATAATCAAGGTTAATAAGGGGAAAAAATCTCAAACTGTAAAAGCATCTAAACCTAAAGAAATAACTGAAGAAGATAAGTCTGAATCATCAGAGAATAATGATGAAAATAAAAAAATAAACATTCAAGATAATAAAAAGCAAAATGGATATTTTTATGCAATAGCTTTGGGTAATATTGTATGTTTTCCCAAGTTTAGTTTTACTTGTGATATAAATAATGAAGAAGAAGCTACAGGGGTAGATTTAGCATATAAGGCTAATGAACCAATTGTAGTGGTGCAAAGTAACAAAGTTGGCATTAGTAGTGTAGAAGATTTTGAAAAAATAGGTTGCTTGTGTAAGATAAATAATGTAGTACACAAGCCTAATGGGACTTTGAGAGCCTTTTTGATGGGGACAACGAGGGTAGAAGTATCTAAGGTATATAAAAATAATGGAATTATGGTGAAGGCTGATCCGGTCTTAGATGTAAATGGTGATACACAAAAGTCATATGCTATGATGATGCAATTGAGAAAACAATTAAAAAATTTAAGTGCCGACCAAGTTGTATCGCCCAATTTACAAGAAATGCTACTTGATAGTGAATTAGAGCCTGCTGAGTTTGCAAATTTGCTAAGTCTTGCTTTGAGCAAAGATAATGTAAAATTGCAAAAGGCTTTTTTAAACGAGATAGATGTGGAAAAAAGGTTGCAGAGTTTGTGTGATATAGTTTCCACTTTGATAGCAAATCTTGATACTAATAGATATATAGAGCGAAAAGTAAATGAAAATTTAGCTAAGACACAGCGTGAAATATACTTAAGAGAGCAATTGCATGTAATCAATGATGAGTTGAATGGGTGCGTGGATGAGGCTGAAGAGTTTGCTGAAAAGGTCAAACAATTACATATGCCAAAAGATTTGGAGGAAAAAACACTAAAGGAAATTAGTCGACTAAATAAACTTCCTTTCGGGTCTCCAGAGATTGGGTATGTTCGTAACTTTATTGAGACGGTTTTAGAGTTACCTTGGGATAAACGCACATCGGACAATATTAATATTAAAAAGGCTCGCAATGTGCTAGATTCTGAGCATTATGCCTTAGAAGATGTAAAAAAGAGAATTTTAGAGTTGTTGGCTGTTATCAAACTTACTGGTAAAGTAAATGCTCAGATTATTTGTTTAGCAGGGCCTCCTGGGGTAGGAAAAACTTCGATAGCTAAGTCTATTGCCAAGGCTATGGGAAGAAAGTTTACTCAAATTAGCTTAGGTGGAGTGAGTGATGAGAGTGTAATACGTGGGCATAGGCGAACTTACGTTGGAGCAATGTGTGGTAGAATTTTAGCTGGAATGAAACAGGCGGGGACGGTTAATCCTGTGTTTTTACTAGATGAAATTGATAAAATGGCGCGCAGTAACCAAGGCGATCCTGCTAGTGCGTTACTTGAGGTGCTTGATCCTGCTCAAAATGACCACTTTAAGGATAATTTTTTAGAGATGCCATATGACCTTAGTCAAGTATTGTTTATAGTGACCGCAAACTATATTGAAAACATTCCAGAGCCACTAAAAGACAGAATGGAGATTATCGAGCTTCGTAGTTATACCGAAATTGAAAAAATTCATATAGCACAGCAATACCTTATTCCAAAGCAAGAAAAATTAGCTGGACTTAGAAAGGGGGCTGTCAAACTTTCTCCAGAATTGTTAAGTATAATAATAAATCAATTTACATTTGAGGCGGGGGTACGAAGCCTGGAGCGAAAGATTGCTGAAATTTGTAGAAAATATGCAGTGGCAAAAGTAACAGGAGTAAAACCCGTACCTGTAAGCGAGAAAAATATTACAGATTATCTTGGACACAATAGAGTAAAAACTCTCGATGTGTTTAAGGGAGGTAATGTTGGGCAAGTGCCTGCGTTGAGCGTTGTGGGAAGTATCACTGGAGATGTGATGCTGGTTGAAGCTGCCCTTAGCGAAGGGAAAGGAGAGATTACTCTAACATGTAAGCCTGGAAAGATGATGCAAGAATCGTCAAAGATAGCGTATGCGTTGCTAAAATCTAGAGCATTAGATTGGGGGATTCAGCCGTCTTTTATAAAGGAGACCGATGTAAATCTTTCTATTCCCCAAACTCCAGGGGGTGTTGAAGGACCTAGCGCTGGAATTACAATGACTACAGCTATGGTCTCAGCCTTTACTAATAACCCCGTAAGAGCGGGGATCGGTATGACTGGAGAAATCAGTTTAAGTGGAAGAGTTTATCCTATAGGGGGACTACGTGATAAGCTGATTGCTGCATCTAGAATTGGATTGGTTGAGTGTGTAATTCCAAAGGATAATGAAGATGATTTGTGGGATTTACCAGATGAAGTGAGGAGTAAACTTAAGATTCATTTGGTGGAGAATATTGATGAAGTATTAAGTATTGCGCTAACTAGACCACTGAAGAAAGTAAAACGCGAAGAATCAGAAATAAAGGATAAAAAAAGCGAGTAAACTATGATTATAAAATCTGCTGAATTTAAAGTGAGTGTAGCAAGTGCGGATAAAATCCCAGACTTAGGCTTGCCAGAATTTGCTTTTGTAGGGCGGAGTAATGTGGGCAAATCAAGTTTGATAAATGCTTTGTGTAATAGGAGCAAGCTAGCTAGGACCAGTAGTTTACCTGGGCGTACAAGATTAATTAATTATTTTGAGATAAATAAAGAAGTGATGTTGGTCGATTTGCCAGGGTACGGTTTTGCTAAGGCTAGTAAAATAGAACAAGAAAAATGGCAGAGTTTGATAGGAGAATATTTGATGCATAACAAAAATCTGAAAAAGGTTTTTGTTTTGTTAGATATTCGTCATGAGCCAAATGAAAAAGATGAGGATATGATAAATTACCTAAGTTATTTTAACATTCCTTTTGTGATAGTGGCTACAAAGTTAGATAAGATAAAGCCTAGTCAAGTAGTCAAGCAAAAGCAACTATTAGCTAATAAAATTGGCGTGGGAATGGACAACATTATAGTTACATCAGCCGAACTAAAAAAGGGGCTAGATAAAATTTGGGAAATAATAAAAAGTGAATAGAGAGGGAAGCAATGACGATAAAAGGTGTGGTAGAGAGTGTAGTATTTCAAAACAGTGATTCTGGATTCACTGTTGCTAAAGTGCTGTGTGACACTCGACTACTGACCGTGGTTGGTCGTCTTACTTCCCTTTTTGAAGGGCAGATCATTGTAGCAACGGGCAATGTAGTACAGAATGAAAAGTTTGGTGAGCAGTTTCAAGTAGAAAACTACACACTTTCGCAACCAGCTACCGAGGTGGGGATAGTAAAATATCTTTCAAGTGGTCTTATTCGAGGGGTGGGGCCTGTGACTGCTAGAAATATAGTAGAGAAATTTGGCAAAGAAACGCTGGATATAATTGAGCTCAATCCAATGAAACTAACAGAAGTGCATGGAGTTACGCCTAAAAAAGCAACAGAGATTGGAAATGCATTTTTAGAGTTAAAGAAGATGCAGGATGTAATCATGTTTTTGCAGCAATATGATAATATATCTACAAACATGTGTATCAAAATATTCAATAAATACGGAGATCGTACCAAAGAGATAATGCAGAAAAATCCTTATAAACTTGTAGAAGATATAGATAGGGTAGGATTTAAAACTGCGGACAAAATAGCGATTACATTGGGGATAGAACAGGATAGTGAATATCGCATAAGGGCAGGACTAGTATATGTACTCAAACAATCTAGCGAGCGTGATGGCAATACATTTTTACCGATGAGTTTGGCGGTGAAAGAACTAGAAAAACTATTGGGATTAACTATAAAAAATAATGTGGTTTTTGACCAAGTTGTCAATCAACTGATATTAGAGAGTGTGGTAAAGCGTTGCGTTTTTGATGAAACCGAGTGTTTGATGCTTGTGCGATATTTTAATGTGGAATTTAAGTTGGCGACAAAACTTACCTTACTAAATGATAAAGTTTCAGTTGACCAAGATTTGACAAATGAAATAGAGACCTTTGAGCGTTTTCATAAAGTGAAATTTCACCCCGATCAAAAGCGTGCTATAGAGACGGCGATAAATAATGGGGTTAGTGTAATTACAGGTGGTCCAGGTACTGGGAAAACGACTATCATAAAGTGTATCCTTCAAATACTTAAAAATAGAAACATTCACACAGCGTTGCTCGCTCCTACAGGAAGGGCAGCAAAGCGCATGAGTGAAAGTTGTGAGGAAGAGGCTAGCACAATACATAGAGCCCTTATGGTCGGTTATAAAGGTGATGAAGCTATAAATGATGAAGGATATTTTTATTATAATGAAACTAATAAATATCCTTTTGATGCTGTGATTGTGGATGAAATGTCTATGGTGGATGTAAACTTGATGCTCTCCCTTCTTAAAGCACTTGATCGTAGTACAAAGCTAATATTAGTGGGTGATATAAATCAATTACCAAGTGTTGGGGCAGGTAATGTGCTTGCTGACATAATAAGATCTGAAAGAATAAAATGTGCACAACTTACCCATATATATAGGCAGAGTGAGGCTAGCTTGATTATTACAAATGCACACGCCATTAATGCGGGTATTATGCCAACTATTGATAATAAATGTAAAGATTTCTTTTTTGAGAGTAAGGAAACGCCGCAGGAAATAGCCGATTGTATTACACAACTTGTTTGTGGACGAATACCAAGATATCTAAACATGAATCCACTAAAAATTCAAGTATTAGCTCCCATGAGGGCAGGAACTTGTGGAATAGACAATTTGAATGCAATTTTGCAAGAAAAACTAAACCCTCCAGCATCCAATAAGAAAGAATATAAGCTAGATAAATACGTATTCAGAGTGGGAGATAAAGTTATGCAGACCTCAAATAACTATTCTCAAGTTTGGAGAAAACCAAGAGAAAATGGTAGCTTTGAGATGGGAGAGGCTGTATTTAATGGTGATATTGGATTTGTAACTGGCATTTTTAGAGAGACAGATAGTGTGGAGGTTACTTTTGAGGACGGGCGCATTACCGAATACTCTCGAGAAGATGCCAAACAAATGATGTTAAGTTACGCAATTACTATTCATAAAAGTCAGGGAAGTGAATTTGATGTGGTAGTGATACCAATTATCGCGGGAGCAGGCAGTATCCTTACCCGAAATTTACTTTATACAGCTGTTACTAGGGCAAAACAGATGGTGGTGCTGGTAGGTTCGAGAAAAAATCTACACATTATGGTAGGCAATAACTATACAGCTAAGCGATATAGCGCACTCAGCATATTTTTAAACCAAATTGCAAATAGGAGGGGAATTGGTGAATAAAAGACAAATGAAAAAGATATTACCTAAACAGAAAAGAAAGATCAACTTAAGACAAAAACTATCTAGTTTTGTGGATAGGATATCAAAAATTCTTTATCCCAACAACATAAAGTGTTTGATTTGTGGCGATGATTTGCCTCAAAAACAAGATATTGAATTTTGTGCTAAGTGCGAAGAAAAACTAGAATATATCGACAATGAAAAATGCTGTTTACGATGTGGAGCAAAGTTGATTGCTGAAGAAAAATACTGTTTAAATTGTCAAAATAATCAGTTCGATTTTGATATGTCACGAGCCGTCTTTGTGTATGATGGAGCAATAAAGACAATAATATACAATCTAAAGTATGGCAATAAACCTTATATCAGTAATACAATATCATATTGTATGGCGAGAAAACTAAAGAGTTTAAATTGGAAAGTTGACATGGTCGTCCCTGTGCCATCAAGTAAGGAAACACTTAAAGAGCGTGGATTTAATCAAGCTGAGCTTATTGCAAGAAAGCTGAGTGAGATTATCCATGTGGATTTTGAAAATGAAATATTACAAAAGATTAAGCATACAGAAAAACAAGCAAATCTTTCCGGAATTGAGCGAAGGACCAATCTTGAAGGTGCTTTTTTGGTGGATAATAAATATAAAGCTTTTTTGAAAGGGAAAACGATTTTATTAATTGATGATGTCATAACTTCGGGCTCAACTATAAGTTTTTGCGCTAAAGAATTAAAGAAAAATGGGGCAAAAGCAGTGCTTGTATTGGGTTTTGCTAGGGCTTTTTACTCCATTCCTACTCAAAGCAACTTAAAAAATGTAAAATCTTTTATAAATTAATCAAAAAAGGTTGGCATTTTTTTTATTTTGATATATAATATAATCGAAACTAATTTTAGGAGTTGAATTTTATGTTTTCATTATTTGCATCTGATAATAAGAGAAATCTTAAGAAACTAGAAAAAATTGTAAAGCAGATAGAAGATCTAGAACCGAAGTATCAAGCAATGGATAATGATACTCTGCGTTCGCAGACCACTATCTTTAAACAGCGACTTGCTGATGGCGAAACGCTCGATGACATTTTGTGTGAAGCATATGCTGTTGTACGAGAGGCTAGTTACCGAGTGCTCAATATGAAACACTTTCATTACCAACTCGTTGGTGGTGTTGTGTTGCATCAAGGTAGAATCGCTGAAATGATGACTGGTGAAGGAAAAACTATTGTGGCTACACTTCCTGCATACTTAAATGCTCTAGCTGGTAAAGGGGTGCATGTAGTGACCGTAAATGAATATCTTGCTGGTCTTGGCGCAGAGATTATGGGAAAGGTGTATCGCTTCTTAGGACTTACTGTGGGGTGTTCATTCTCAAATATGACGGCAGACCAAAAACGCAAGGCATATTTATGTGACATTACATATAGTACAAATAACGAACTCGCCTTTGATTATCTAAGAGATAATTTAGTCCGAGATAAAAATGCTCGTATGGCAAGAGGATACCACTTTGCAATAGTAGATGAGGTGGACTCAATTCTTATTGATGAAGCTCGTAATCCGTTGATTATAAGCGGACGAGGATTTAAGTCGAGTGAGGTTTATGTAAAGGCGCACAAATTTGCTAGAGACTTAAAGCGTGATGTGGACTATTCTATTGATGAGGAGAGAAAGGCTATACATCTTACCGAAGAAGGTATTGAAAAGGCAGAACAATACTTTAAGGTGGATAGTCTAAGTGACGCTAGTAATGTTGAGCTAAACCAACATATACTCAATGCTCTGCGAGCTAATTACATTATGAAGGCAGAGAGTGATTATATAGTCCGCGATGGAAAAGTAATGATTGTAGATCAATTTACTGGACGTATTATGGAAGGACGAAGATATAGCAATGGATTGCACCAAGCGATTGAGGCAAAGGAAGGATTGACTATAAAAGATGAATTATTGACAATTGCAACCATTACTCTACAAAACTTCTTTAAGATGTATAACAAACTCAGTGGTATGACCGGTACAGCAAAAACTGAGGAAATTGAGTTTAATAAAATTTACAACCTCGACATTGTTACCATTCCGACAAATCTTCCTATGATAAGGGTGGATGAAACAGATATCATTTACCCTAGTATGGAAGGCAAGTTTAGGGCTGTGGTAGAGCGCATAGCAGAGGCTTATGAAAGAGGACAACCCGTACTAGTAGGTACACTAACTATAGAAAAGAGTGAATATCTAAGTGAGATGCTAAAAGAGCGAGGCATACCACATAAGGTATTGAATGCAAAGCATCATGCCCAAGAAGCAGAAATTGTTGCTCAGGCTGGTAGATTTAAAACAGTGACAATAGCTACTAACATGGCGGGGCGTGGTACAGACATACTCCTTGGAGGTAACCCCGAGTATTTAGCTAAGGCACAGTTAGTGAAAATGGGATATGAGCAAGATGTCATTGATCAAGCCACGAGTTTTCTGCCAATTGAGGATGAAAAAGTAAAAGAAGCAAAAGACAATTATGACAAATTTTTAGCTCATTACAAAAAGGAAACCGATGCCGAAAAAGAAAAGGTGCTAGAGGTGGGAGGTTTGCTTGTCATTGGTACAGAGCGCCATGAATCTCGACGTATTGATAATCAGCTTAGAGGGCGTTCTGGACGTCAAGGTGACCCAGGACGAAGCGTATTCTTTATATCTCTAGAGGATGATTTAGTACACCGTTTTGGTGGTACTTGGCTAAAGTCATTTACCAATAAAATGCACCTTGATGATGATCAAGCTATACGGAATAGATTACTTACCATGCTAATCGAAAAAGCTCAAAAGAAGATCGAGGCGGTAAACTATGCAAGTAGAAGAAATGTGCTCGAGTTTGATGATGTAATGAACAAACAACGTGGTATTATTTACGCAGAAAGAAACAAAATACTCGACGGAGCTGATGTACATGAGCAGGTGAGATTAATGTTCCCTGAAGTAGTGCAAAAAGCTGTGTACAATGGTATTGACCCAGACAAACCAAGCTTTGAGTGGGATGTAGATGAAATTAACCGATCGCTTGAAGACAAGCTTTATCCTAAGGGCAGCAATTTTGTAACTAAGGAAATGATAGAGGATACTACATATGAAGAATTGAGTCAAAAAGTACTTGATAATGTAATGGAGCGATACGATGCTAAGCAAAAAGAGATTGAAGAACTGGGTATACCTTTTGCAGCGTTAGAGCGAATGGTGCTACTTGATAAAGTAGATAAATCTTGGATGGAACACATTGATGCTATGAGTACACTCAGTAGGGAAATCACTGTCCAAGGATGGGGACGACAAGACCCTGTCGTAGCATATAAGCGTGAAGGATTTGCAATGTTTGATGAAATGATTGATGGCATTAGAGAATTTACTTGTACAGTTTTACTAAATATTGTGGCTAGACCAAATGCACCTCAGCCAAAACCTGAGCCGGGTCCACAAATTGTTACTACTTCTGGTGGGGATAAGGCTAATGGCGGGGCTGTAAAAGCGGACAAGACTGTGGGAAGAAATGACCCATGTCCTTGCGGAAGTGGTAAAAAATATAAAAATTGTTGTGGTAAAGACCAAGAATAAAAATTAAAAAGAATAGGAGGAAAATAAAATGGTTTTATCTAAAGAAGAGATGGAAATTTTACAAAAAGAGATTATTGCGGAGGTGAAGCACACTCATCCTGCATTTAAGAGAAATGCTCAAAATCACCTAAATATCACTAAAGAGAATTTTGAAAAGAAGGCTGATGCTTTGCTCGAGAAAGCAAATATAGACACCGTTCCTGATGCATATGCATATCTAGCAAAACTCTTAGGCTTGTTGGGAGATGCTCACACTAATGTATTTTGGCCAGGTTGTAAAATACCTCTATTTAAGAGAATAGGAGAGAAGATTTATCTGGTGGGCTTGCCTGCATCTTTACCAAAGGAAGAAAGGGATAACTATTGGCTCAAAGAAGTGAAAAGTATAGATAGAGTGGATATCGAAACCGTGCTCAAGCGTGCTAAATCTTTGATTCCTGGAGAAACTGAAGAGTGGAAGGAATATGCTGCATTGAGAAACTTATCACATCCTTACTTTGCAAAGGCTATTGGGTTAGCGAAGGAAAATTCCTTAGCTGTAGAACTAGAAAAAGGTGGTATAGTGATAGACTATGCTTCCCTCTATGGGGGCAACATGCAAAATCCTTCTATTGCGTGGGTGGCAACTCCAGAAGTATTGCGTATGCCAGATGAATTTGGGCTTAGTTTGGATGAAAGTGGAATACTTACTATAGTTTATCCTCACAGTTGGCCATCAGTTGAGGCTGTGAGAAAGGTGATGATAAAGCATAAGGTAAAGAAAGATAAGCAACTTACCAAGCTTGATATGGAACGATTGGAAGTAACTAAAAAATATTGGAAAGAATTTTTACCTAAGATAAGAGCAAACGCGAAAAATGCTAAGGGCGTAATAGTAGATCTACGTGGAAATACAGGGGGAAGTTCTACTGGATTTGATTATATAGTTTCCATTATAAAAGATAAGGATTTGCCAGGATGTGCTCTTGTTGATAACGGAGTATTTTCTGCAGGAATTTGGGCAGCTTTTGCTTTAAAAAAGATTGGTTATCCTATAGTGGGTGAAGCGATGGCTCAACCAGCAGCACGATATGGTGAGAATACACAAGAAACTTGCATAAAGTTTGGCGGAAGAAGAATAGGTTATGGAATTAGTCAGAGTTACTTTGACCTTAATGCAGAGTTTGACCTCCCAAAACAAACTAGAGATCCAGACATTGCTGTATCCCATGACATAAAGTCATTAATTAAGGGTGAGGATAAAATGCTAAGTAAAGCTAAGCAAGTATGTCAAAAGCTAATTGATAAGCGTAACAATATCAAATAAGAATGCATTTAGGAGAAAATATGCTGCCTCAAGAGTTAGAAATCATAACTAGTATGCTAAAACAAAATCACCCAGCCTTTTTAGGTGAACATCAATATGAGGAAAAACTACCATATCTAAAGTTAAGCGAGGCTGAGTTTGATAAAAAAGTAGAGTATTTAAAAGACAGGATTTCATCATATAATGACACGCAAGTAAATTGTGCTTTGTGTAGTTTGTTTGCTTCATTAGGTGACTCCCATACTATGTTCTTTTATCCTAGAAGCAAGCCGCTTGATGTCGGATTTATAAAATGTGATAGAGGAGTTTATCTAAGCAAAGTCGATAAAGATTTTGAAGATAAACTTCTTTCTCGAGTTATTAGTATTGGTGGGCAAGATATTGAGCATCTAATCAGTAAAGCTTACAAGCTTATTCCTAGTGAAACAAAAGAATGGTCCCAGTATAGAGCGGTAAAGCTGCTTAGTGACCCAGAGTTTTTAGCATTGCTCGGGGTAAAAGCAGGAGATACCATCTCTATAAAATTTGCTGATGATACTACAGAGTATTCTTTTCCTACAAAAAGTAACTCGGTATCTATGCCAAAGCCGCTTGGAAATAGATATTTTTATGATGTGAAGAATTTGAATAATATTCCTATCATTAGATATGGTATTTGCAAAGAGGGATTCGGTAATTGGGATAACTTTCTTGCCGATGTAAATGTCATCAAGCAAGGAAGCAATGTAGTAGTGGATTTGCGGAGTAATGATGGAGGAGACAGTGCGGTTTTTGATAAAAATATTGCCGCAGTTTTGCGAGAAAAACATTGCTCAGGAGTCGCATTAGTAGATAATGGTACATTTGCTTCAGGAATATGTGCGGCACTAAGCTTGAAAGAATTGGGTTTTAAGTTGGTAGGGGAGAATATGGCTCAACCACTAATCACTTATGGCTCAACTATGTTTTTTGAAAATGTATGTGGCAAATATAGTTTTAAGGTAACCACAGAATTATATAATTTAAAAGATGCGTTTAATTTGCCCGATAATACTACGAACAGACCAGACGAATTAGTTAGTCACACTGTTCTTGCGTTACAAGAGGGGCGAGATTTAATGCTAGACAGAGCAGTGGAGTTATGTCATGCTATGGGGAGAGAAAAATGAGTTTAGACGAGATAAAGAGTGAAATTGCGAAGCTAAATGATTCTATCAAAATTATTGACAGCACCTATGATACCTCCTCTTTAGAAACAGAGAAAGAGAAATTGATATCGGAGCAATCGAGCCCAGAATTTTATTCAGATAGAGAGCGGGTGCAAAAGGTGGGGAAGCGCATTAGCGTGATAGATAAAAAATTAGCTGATTTAAAAGACATTGATTCAAGTTTCAAAGCGATTGTTGAACTGGCTAGCGAAATTAGCGAAGGTGACGAACTAGTAGAGGAATTAAAAAACGAAATCAAACGGATTTCACCCAAAATTGAAGAAATGCGGCTTGCTTCACTATTGCGAGGAAAGTATGATAAACTCGGTGCAATACTTTCAGTGCAGGCGGGGGCTGGTGGAACTGAGGCACAAGATTGGGCAGAGATGTTGCTAAGAATGTACATGCGCTATTGTGAAAAAGTTGGATATGACTATGAAGTGTTAGATTACACAGTAGGTGATGGCGCAGGCATTAAAGGGGCTACTATTAAAATTGATGGTGAAAATGTATATGGATTTCTCAAAGCAGAAAAAGGAGTACATAGGCTGGTGCGTATTTCACCGTTTGATAGTAATGCGCGTCGTCATACAAGTTTTGCTTCTATAGATATTTTGCCTCAGATTGAGAATGATAACGATGTGGTTATCGATGAAAAAGACCTCAAAATAGATACCTTTCATGCGGGTGGACACGGCGGTCAAGGTGTCAACACGACCGATAGTGCTGTGCGGATTAGGCATATTCCCACGGGGATTGTAGTGCAGTGTCAGAATGAACGTAGTCAAACGCAAAATAAAGAGTACTGTCTCAAAATTTTGAAGGCAAAACTCATTACAATGCAAGATGAAGAATTTCAAAAAAATGTGCAATCTGTGCAAGGAGAACTCAAAAAAATCGAGTGGGGAAGTCAAATTCGTAGTTATGTATTTTGTCCATATACACTAGTAAAGGATCATCGTACAGACTACGAAACACCAAATGTTGAGTCGGTTATGGATGGAAATATTCAAGACTTTATAATAGAGTATTTAAAAAAGGGTGGATAGAGAATGATAGATGTAAGGATTAGAAAAACAAAGTTAGATGATTATGAGGACATTAAAGTAATTCACAAAGAAGTGGGAATGGTGCTGCAGAATATGCGACCTGATGTATTTGATGTGAATGGGTATATTGAGATTTCTCCTGAATTGTTTGCTGATGTGCTAAAAAATTATTTTATGCTTTCAGCTGTAATAAAAGTGCGAGATAAAGAGCGAGTAGTTGGTTTTTTGCGCGCGGTAAAAAAGGACTATTCCTACAGCACAGAAAGTGCACTATTTATCAATGAGTTGGCCGTTAGTGAAAAATATCGCAAGCACGGTATAGGCACACTTCTTATGGGGAAAGCAGAGGGTTTTGCCAAGAGTCATGGCTTGTTTGTTGCGCTAAATGTATGGCCAAATCGCAAGGCAATGGCATTTTATGAGAGACTTGGTTATGTGCCTCGTACGGTGGTGTTGGAGAAAAAACGTGGAGACATACTAAATAACGAAAACGAATTTGAATAAGAGGAAAACTATGGATTACATTGAGAGGATGAAGCAAAAATGTGTGGCTTTGCGCAAACAAAAAAAGGTGAAAATTTTAGCAATAGAAAGTAGTTGTGATGAAACGAGTGTGGCGATTGTAGAAAATGGGAGAAAAGTACTCAGTAACATTATTTCTAGTCAAATTGACATACATCGTCATTTTGGTGGGGTTGTGCCTGAAGTGGCAAGCCGAAATCACATTCTCAATATAATTCCACTTGTGGATCAAGCCCTGTCTAGTGCTAAGTGTACACTAAATGACATTGATGCAATAGGCGTAACTCAAGGAGCTGGGTTAGTTGGGGCATTATTGGTTGGGCTAACTACGGCTAAGGCTCTTAGTTTTGCCCTGGATTTGCCTCTTATCAATGTAAATCATATTCAGGGTCATATTGCAGCAAACTACATAGCTTTTCCTACTTTGGTGCCACCGTTTATGTGTTTGCTTACTAGTGGTGGGCATACTGCTATCATCAAAGTAGATGATTATGTACACTTTAAACTAATCGGTACGACACAAGATGATGCTATAGGTGAGGCTTTTGATAAGGTGGCTCGAGTTTTAGGATTAGAATATCCTGGCGGAGCCAAAATTGACAAGCTGGCTACAGGAGTAGAGCCTAAGATAAAGTTTATTCAGCACGATATCATGAGCGGAAGTTATGACATCAGTTATAGTGGGCTAAAAACTGCTGTGATAAACTATGTACATAAATTAGAGCAGAACAAAGAAAAACTCGATGTTCCGCAGATTTGTGCATCGTTTCAGGCTGAAGCTGTGGATATGCTAGTAAGTAAAGTGCTACGCGCTTGCGAGGATTTTGGTGAGAAAAAATTGGTGCTTGCTGGAGGCGTGGCGGCCAACTCTTATCTAAGAGCTAGTCTTGATAAACTTAGTAAAAAGGCAGGTATCGAGCTATTTTACCCACCCAAGGAGTTTTGTACGGACAATGCTGCGATGATTGGCTCAATTGCCTATTATCAACTACTAAGTTCCGATCCAGCCGACCTATCCATTTCTGCCCTTGCTAATATTCCGCTATAAAACAATAGGAGAAAATATGAACGTAGATAAGTATACTATAGAAGATTTTGTTCGTCGTTGGAGTGGTAAAGGATATGAAAAAGGCGAAAAAGATAGTTTTTGGACTGAATTGTTGGGAGAAATTTTTTCCATACGCCACCCAAGTGAGTTTATCAATTTTGAAAAACAAGTCGAAGTAAATGGGCAAACCAAATTTATAGACGGTTTTATAAAGAAAACTCACGTTTTGATTGAGCAAAAGAATAGTAGTGTCAACTTAGATAAACCAGAGCGCCAATCTGATGGCGAATTGTTGACGCCTTTTGAGCAAGCGCAGAGGTATGCAGCCAATCTTCCTTATTTTGATAAAGTAAGGTGGATTATTGTGTGTAACTTTAAAGAATTTCGTATATATGATATAGGAAAATCTGTAAATCCTGCGCCTGTATCTGTAAAGTTGTACGAATTACCCAAGCACTACAATGTCCTAAAGTTTATTGTCGACGAAAAATATGATTATATAAAGAAAGAAACCGAACTTTCGATGAAAGCCGGTGAAATCGTGGGCAAACTTTATAATGCACTTAGATCACAAATGCAAAAGCAATTTGCCAATTTGGATGAAAAAACAATAGACAAAAACATTAATGAACTTTGTGTGCGTTTGGTGTTTTGCTTTTATGCTGAAGATAGTGATTTATTCCGCCCTAAGGGGGCTTTTCATGATTACTTGATGAAATATCCTGCCGAAAAGATGGATGTGGCTCTCAAGCGTTTGTTTAAGATTTTGAATATTCCACAAGAATTACGTGATAGCAAATTTTCAAAAGAACTGTTGAGTTTCCCTTATGTAAATGGCGGATTATTTAGAAATACAGATGTTTTGATGCCTACGTTCAATGAAGAGATTAAAAAGTTAATTTTAGAAGAGGCAAGTGAAAGTTTCAATTGGAGTGAAATTAGCCCTACTATTTTTGGGGCGGTGTTTGAGAGCACTCTCAACCCCGAAACTAGACGAAAGGGCGGAATGCACTACACTTCACTCGAGAATATTCACAAAGTAATAGACCCGCTATTTTTAAATGACCTCAGGACGGAACTTGAGAAAATTAAATTTATCAAAAACAAAAATCAAAGGGACAAAAAGTTGGCAGAGTATCGCTACAAGTTGGGTAAGTTAAAATTTTTGGACCCTGCTTGTGGCTCGGGTAATTTCCTTACAGAAACATACCTCTCATTGCGTGAATTAGAGAATGATGCACTCAGGTCTCAATATGCTATAGGCAAGGCTCAGCAGACCCTAATGGACGAAATGATTTGTGTAAAAATAGACCATTTCTATGGCATCGAGATAAATGATTTTGCCTGTAGGGTAGCCGAAACTGCACTGTGGATATCAGAGTCGCAAATGCTAAAAGAAACCCAAAGAATTATCCCCAATGTGCCTGACTTTTTACCCATTCAGACCACTGCGCATATTGTGGAGGGTAATGCTTTGCGTATAGACTGGAATGATGTGATTCCTAAAGAAAAATTAAACTACATTATGGGCAATCCACCGTTTGTAGGGCATCAATGGAGAAATGCTGAACAAGTAAGAGATATGGAATTTGCTTTTAAAGATTTAAAAATACATGGGAAATTAGATTATGTTTGTGCTTGGTATGTTAAAGCTGTAGAATTAATGGAGAATACCAACATTAAAACAGCGTTTGTTTCAACAAACTCTATTTGTCAGGGGGAATCTGTTCCAATTTTATGGCATTATCTATTTAACAAAAAAAATGCTGAAATATTATTTGCTCATAAGTCTTTTATATGGTCTAGTGAAGCAAAGGATAAGGCTGCTGTCCATTGTGTAATTATAGGTTTTTGTTGTTTCAATTTAAATGCAAACAAACTTTTATATGAAAATGGAACTTTTAAGCAAGTAAAAAATATAAATGGTTATTTAATGGATGCACCTAATATTTTCATACAAAATCGTTCAAAACAACTATTTTCGACTTTGCAGCCAATTTCAAAAGGTAGTCAAGCAACTGATGGGGGTTTTTTGATATTAAGTAAAGAAGAAAAGGATAATTTAATAAAAAAATATCCTGAAACTAATGAGTTGATTAAAAGATATATTGGAGCAGAGGAATTTATTAATAATAAAGTGAGATATTGTTTGTGGTTGTGCGATATTTCCCCCCAAAAGTATCGGAACATAAAACCAATTGTAGAAAGACTTAATAATGTTAGAGATTTTAGATTGAGTAGTCCAACATTGTCTGTTCGAAAAGATTCTGAAAGACCAATGTTGTTTACTCAAATTCGACAACCAAACACTGCATATTTGGCAATACCAAGAGTTTCGTCTAAAAATAGAAAATACATACCAATAGGCTTCATGAAACCAGATGTAATTTTGAGTGATCGAGTTAATTTTATTTCTAATGCAGACTTATATATGTTTGGGATTCTCTCATCTAATATACATAATTCTTGGATGAGAGTTGTTGCTGGACGACTTAAAAGCGATTATAATTATTCTCCTTTTGTTTACAACAACTTTCCATGGCCGACACCTACAAAAGAACAAGAAGAAAAAATCAAACGTACAGCCCAAGGCATACTGGATGCGAGGAAAAAACATCCAGATTGTAGTTTGGCGGTGCTGTATGACCCAGTCACTATGCCTGATGATTTGCGTAAGGCACATAACGAAAACGATAGGGCAGTAATAGAGGCGTATGGCTGGAAGAGGGGCATAACCGAGAGTGAAATCGTGGCAGAACTCTTCAAAATGTACCAAAAACTAACAAGCCAAACATCAGACTAAGATATAAATAAATCGCTACCGATATAAGTCTAGTAATAGATGGCTGTGGGTAGCGATTTTGCGTACTCTTTGAAAATAAGCGATGGAATCGCGTTTTTCAAAGCGACACAAACAAAACCAAAACAAAGCATAGTCAAGTAGTTAGACAAAGCAAGTGGCGAAGCTATTCAGATCGAACGCTGGGCGTTCGCCGGATGCAACGCGGTCGTTGCAAAAGAGCACAAAAAATAAAATAGTGGCATAAATTAATTATGCGGTAAAATTTGTTGACTTTTAGAATAATTTATAATATAATGGCTGTATGAAAAAAGTGAAAAAAGCTGTTATTTTGTGTGGGGGATTGGCAACACGCATGTTGCCTATCACCAAAACTGTACCAAAGGAAATGATGCCGATATTAAATAGACCGGCGATAGATTATTGTATACAAGACCTAAAGGAGAATGGCGTAACGGAAATCCTTATCATATTAGGACGTGATAAGGAAAGCCTAGAGAAGTATTATGATAGAAATGTCGAAACAGAACAAAGAGTAAGCGAAAAACCAGAATTTTGCTCTGTGATAAATTCGATGTTTGAGGGCGTAAATGTGTATTTTATGCGCCAAAAATACGCTAGAGGAACGGGATTTGCGCTACTAGAAGCACGTAATTTTGTAGGAAAAGAACCGTTTATTCTTATTTTTCCTGACGAATTAGTGCTAAATCAAAGCTATGCAGGTGCTTTAATTGAGGGTTATAAAAAAACCGGTTGCAGCATTATTCCAATGAAGCAGATACCAATAGAAGAGAGTTACAAATATGGTATGGTTTCCTATAAAAAAGACGAGTTAGGTAATAAAATAGAAAAAATTGTAGAAAAGCCCAGACCTGAGGAAAGCCCAAGTGATGTCTGTTATACTGGAGGGGGATTATTTACATCTGATGTGTTTGATTGTGTGGATGTAGATTCTGTGCCAGCAAATGAAGAGGTAATACTTACAAAGTTTTTTGATTATTTAGCAGCCAATCATGGCATGTATGGAGTGTATATTACTGGTATTAGACTTGATATTGGCAATCCGCTTGGCTTTGTAAAGGCTAATGTTTTAGCTGGACTTAATGACCCAAAGATTGGGACACAATTTAAAGAGTTTTTAAAAGACTTAGTTAATAATGGAGATATATGAAGACTAAACTAAAGAGCACTGTCGAAGTTGACGACAGTGCTATTATTTTTGATAATGTTACATTTATAGGGCGTTGCAAAGTTGGTGCAAATGCTATTATTTATCCTTTTAGTATAATAATAGATAGTGAGATTGGGGCAAACTGCACGATTTTTTGCAGTGTAGTAGAAAATTCTCATATATCTAATTGTGTTTCGATTGGACCTTTTGCCCATATTCGACCTGATTGTAGTATCGAAAGTGGGTGTAGAATAGGTAATTTTGTAGAAATAAAAAATAGCGTAATAGGAAAAAACACTAAAATAAGCCACTTAGCCTATGTGGGAGATGCAAGCGTTGGGGAAAATTGTAATATTGGTTGTGGCGCTATATTTGTAAATTACGATGGTATGAAAAAAAATCATACTGTTGTAGGGGATAGCTGTTTTATTGGGAGTAATTGTAATATTATTGCTCCTATCAGACTTGCAGACTACACATATATTTGTGCAGGAACAACGGTGACTAGCGATTCACAAGAAAATGACTTTATTATAGGACGCGTGCGCCCTATAACAAAAGCTAATAGAGCAAAAAAATATTGGGAGGGGGCATGAATTACTTTGGAACTGACGGAATTCGCGGAGTGTTTGGTGATAAATTGACGCTGGATATAGCTTTTCGATGTGGCAACTTTTTTGTGAGTAAAACAATGCTAATTGGAATGGATACAAGATACCATAGTAGGGTAATAAAAAACAGCCTAGCAGAGGGAGTGATGATGGCTGGTGGAAAAGTTATTGATGTAGGCATTTGTCCAAGTGCATGTGTGGCATATCTCACAAAAAAGCTAAAGTGCGATTTTGGGGCGATGATTACCGCATCGCATAATCAAGTGCAATATAATGGAATAAAGATTTTTGATAGTAATGGAGAGAAAATAATATGCACCTTAGAAAATAAAATAAGTTTGCAAATAGCAAGGAAAAAATTGTCTTATTTAGCTGGTGGGAAGCTGGAGTATAATCCTAGTTTGGTGCTTCACTATGAAGAGTATTTAAATGGTAGATTCAATCTTAGTGGAATAAAGATTGTGTTAGATTGTGCAAATGGTGCAACCAGTAAATTAGCTCAGAAAATATTTGAAAAAAACAATGCGAATGTTGTTTTGATTAACGCTGCTCCTGATGGGGAAAATATCAATCTTAAATGTGGCTCGTTACATTTATCATCCTTAAAAAGGGCTGTAAAAGAGAATAATGCTACAATAGGTTTTGCTTTTGATGGGGATGGAGATAGGGTGATAGCCGTAGGTAATACTGGAGAAGTATTTGATGGGGATATATTGCTTTATATATTAGCTACTAATCAAGATTTAGTGGGAATTAGCTCTAAAGCAGTGGTGGGTACTAAGATGACAAATGGAGCTATTAGTAGTGAATTAAATAAAAAGGGAATTAGGCTTTTGCGTGCTAATGTAGGCGATAGTAATGTAGCAGCTTTGATGAAAAAAAACAACATACAATTAGGCGGTGAATCTTCAGGACATATTATTTTGTCAAATTATTTAGCAACAGGTGATGGGATATATACAGCGTTGTGCATTGCAAATATTATTAAGTATACCGATTCAGATTTGAATGATCTGGCAGATTTTAAATTGAACTATGCCCTTAGTAAAAGCATAAATGTGGAAGATAAACTAAAAATAGTATCGTCAAAATCACTAAAAAACCTTATAAGACAAATCAAAACTCATTTCCGAGGGAGAATACTTGTGCGTCCTTCGGGGACTGAGGAGTGTATCAGGGTGTTGGTTGAGGGGGACAATAAAAAAGAGTGTGATAAAAATGTTCAACTAATTGAAAAACTAATAGAGTCATTAAGTTGATATTCTGTATAGAAAAAGTTGATTTTTTTTTGTGTTTAGAGTATAATTATCAAAAATTTGAGGAGAGAATATGAAAACAACAAGCATAAAAGAAAGTCTATTTTTTCAATTTGGGAAAAAAGATAATTATACTCCAGAGGAGCTTAAACAAGTAAAATATCTATCAATTGACCACTATGATATAAATGGGCAAATACTTGATGTGGATTTTTTGGATTTGAATAAATTTACGGAGTTAACTGGTTTGACGGTGAAAGATTGTGTACTTAGTACGCAAATTATTGCTACAATTTTGCGTCAAACTCTCAAAACAATTAGTTTTATCAGGTGCGATTTTACTATTGTGGATCCTTTTGTTTTTGATAGAGTACATCTACAAGAGTTAAATATGAATGGGTGTGAGCATACTGAAGACATGGTAAATTTTTTGACAGCGGATAGGATGATACTCAGAAACATGGAACTTGATGAAGATTTTAGGCCAAAAGCAGAGTATGTGCATGTTTGGGCATGTAAAGTAGATAATTTTGAATTTGTGAAAAACATTATGGTGAAAAAAATTGTAGTATCTTTGGCTCAATACAAAGAAAATGAAGCTTTTTTAAAGGCAAGCGGGGTGACTGTCGAAGTGTTGGAAGATGATGGACAGTTTACTGCCTTTATTGTGGAGGGGAATAGATGATTTTTGAAGTAAATAAATTTAAAGAAAGTGAACTTTATAAAAATATCCCAGACATGGATAAAAGTTTGGTAGATAAAAAATTAGAGAGAATGCTCAACATTAAATACAAGCTTCCTAATCAAAATGGTAAAAACTCAAACTTTGACTACTCATATGAAAATTACTTTTATCTTGAAGGTGAATTAACTGACGAAGATATCGAAAAGATAAATAAAACAATTGAAGATATTAAAAAAACAAACAAAGCCGGAAAATGCGTGATAGTATATAATAGTGCTGGGAGAAAACTGGACGGTACTAAAGGGGAAAGAGATAGAATTGCTCCTGAGCAGCTTTTTAAAATCACAGATAAAGATGTGCTGTTTTCTGATACAACAAGTTATGATTATTTAAATCAAGACAAATTTAATAATAGTTATTACAAAGAATTAACGCTTCATTCAGCTAGAGATTTGTCCTTTATATACAGTCGTTTAGATAAAATTGCCGATTATGTGAATACACAGAAAGAATGGAGTGATGTTGACAAGGCGTTATATGGTTTTTTAAAGCTTGGTGATATGTTACAGTATGAATACAAAAATAAAGACCATGATGATCATATGATAGATAACAATGGGCGTGATTTCTTACGCTCGCTAGTTTGTGTGCTTAATCATCAATATGGCCCTAATGGAGTTTGTGCTGGAATATCGGATGCATATACTACACTTTTGCAACGTATGGGTGTAGATTGCGAATATGTAGAAAAAGTTGGGGAGCATGCGTGGGTAAATCTTATTTTAAAAGATGCTAGTGGCAATTTTAGGACTATTCCAGTGGATTTAACATGGGCTATGACCGCAATGGGAAATATGAATTACACAATGAAAGATGTGTTGCGTCACTTTGGAATGGATGAGGATTTTTACGAACCCTACTCAAATGGTACGAATCCTCATGGAATACCTCGTAATGAAAGGATACTCGATAGCATGGGTAAGGCTGTAACATTTCCTCAAGAGGTAATTAGATCGTCATTTAAAAAAATATCTAAAGTTCTTTATTCTAAAAAAATAGACATGATAAAGAATACAGCTATCACTGAAGAGGGTGAGTTGTATTTTGCTGAGCATCCAGAGATAGGCACAAAAGGGCTTGGGTTTAGGGCATATATCTTATATTTTAAAGGTAAAGACGGCTCTAGGCGAATGAAACTATTATACGCAGACAATGATATTGATATGTCAAAAGTAACTTATGATGAAATTGACAAAGCTCTTACAAAAGAGCAGAAAGGATATCTGGGAGATAAAAGCTCAAATAATAGAGCTTGGCAAGAATATGAAATGTTGTGTGATCGGAGTATTAATCCTGATTTATTCCAGAGAGCTGATATTACAACTCTAGATGGGTCTAATATTATCGCTATGCTAATCGGCATAGGTGGGCCTAAAAACGCTTGTCATACTGGTGTCGATGAAACTGGTGGCTCTGGTGAAGGGCCATGCTTAAAAGCTGATATGGTAAGTATGGATAATTTTCAATTAACTAATGAACAACTAAATGAAAAGGAAGCTAGTGGGGGATTTGATAGAGAAGCTCAGGAAAAGGCTGCTGTACAAGAAGCACAAGTTGATAGAGAACTCTCTTGTTAATTTACATATTTTTCCAACTCCGATAGTAGTATGAAATAGATTAAACTACACACAATAATGATGCAAGCCGGTTTGCAAATAAACGGAGGTGGAGATATGGCTGCAAGGTCATCTTCAAAGACAAAAACAAAGTTGTGTTCTTGTGCTGGTGGATCATCAAAAAATTGTCCAAGCTGCAAGAGAGAAAAGAGTGTTGAGTGTGGTTCTGAATCATCTATCAAACGCTCTCGTGGAGCTAAAAAAGCAAAGTAACATGTTTTGTTTATCCAACGCTATCCCAAGTTAGGGGATAGCTTTTTTGTTAGGAGTAACTATGCTTCATCCGGCGAGCGCTAAGCGCTCGAGCTGATATTCATTGCCATGTGCTTTAGCTTGCTGCTTCAAAATTTTTGGTGATAAAGTTATCAAAATTGTTTACAAAAAAAGGTTTTTTTGGTATGATAATCAAAAGGAGTAATTTATGCGGATAATGGGAATTGACCCAGGATACGGGATAATTGGTTTTAGCTTCATTGATAAGGAAACCAAAGGTAATAGTGTAGTTGATTATGGAGTAATTACAACCCCTAAGGAAATGGAATTTAATATGCGACTTAAGGCGATTTATGAGAGTATGCAAAAACTCATCGATAAATATAGCCCTAATGAGGTAGCAATTGAAAAACTATATTTCAATAAAAATATTACGACAGGTATTCCAGTAGCTGAGGCTAGGGGAGTGATATTGCTTAGCGTAATAAATAAAGATTTGCCCGTTTATGAATATACACCGCAGCAGATAAAAATTGCTCTTACGGGCATAGGAAAAGCAGATAAGAGTCAGGTTCAGTTTATGGTAAAAACTCTACTCAATCTAACGAAGATTCCTCGCCCCGATGATGCTGCGGATGCTGTGGCGGTGGCTCTGTGTCATAGCCAAACCAGTAAATTAATGATTAGTCAAATGGAGAGAAAGATATTATGATAAGTTTTATAAAAGGTACGGTTGCTTATAAAGGTTTTGGAGATGTAGTTATCGAAAATAATGGGATAGGGTACGATGTCTGTGTGTCATCATTTTGCTACAATACTCTAGGAGAAGTAGGGCATGAAGTGATGATGCCTACATATTTACATGTTCGTGAAGATGAACTGAGCTTATTTGGATTTGCAAGCACTTTTGAAAAGGAAGTTTTTCTAAAACTTTTGTTAGTCAATGGTGTTGGGCCAAAGATGGCAATAAATATCCTTAGTGGTGTGAGTGCTCAGGACCTTAGTTTTGCTATAGCTACGCAAAATGCTAGTATATTAAAAGGCATAAAAGGTGTGGGTACAAAGATAAGAGAAAGGATATTGCTCGAATTAAAAGAAAAGATAGATGCTTTATCACATCTTGAAGAAGTTGATATCAAAACTCACGAAATTAATGAAAGTCAAGTGTATGCTCAAGTCAATAGTGTGCTGTTAGACTGGGGGGTAAGTAGCATGGAAGCACAAAATGTGTTAAATCGCGTTTTTACTACCACAGACACAGTTGAGACTTTATTAGCCAAATGTTTTAAGGAATTGGGGAAATAATAGATGGAATACGAAGATGATAGATTTATAGCGAGCACAAAGTCGGAAATCGACGAAGTGATAGAAAATAGTTTGCGTCCTTCGACTCTGGGGGAATATGTAGGTCAGCAAAAGTTTAAAGATAGCCTAAAGGTGTATATCAAGGCAGCAAAAGCCCGGGGTGAGGCGCTAGACCATGTGTTGCTATTTGGTCCACCGGGATTAGGAAAAACTACGCTATCACACATTATAGCAAATGAGCTTGGGGCGCAGATAAAAGTAACTAGCGGACCTGCTATTGAACACACAGCTGATCTTGCAGCAATACTGACTAATCTTGGGAAAAATGATGTATTATTTATAGATGAGATACATAGACTTAGTCGACCTGTTGAGGAAGTGTTATATCCAGCAATGGAAGATTTTGCTCTAGATTTTGTGGTAGGGAAAGGTCCATCGGCCAAGAGTATTAGGTTAAAAATTCAACCTTTTACGCTTATCGGTGCTACGACTAGAGCAGGTATGCTCACGGGGCCCTTGCGTGATAGATTTGGAGTATTAGGGCGGTTAGAACTTTATGAACCAGAGGATTTGAGTAAAATTCTTTTGCGTTCAGCTAAGATTCTTAATATTGCTATCAATGATGATGCTGCGTTACTTATAGCAAAGTCATCACGAGGTACACCACGTATTGCCAATCGTTTACTTAAGCGTGTAAGAGACTATGCAGAAGTTTTTGGTGAGAATAATGTTAATGTTGATATTACACAAAAAGCTCTCAAGATGATGGAGATAGACGAACTAGGGCTGGATGGTGTGGATAGAAGGTTACTCGATGCCATTGTGAATAAATTTGGTGGCGGCCCCGTAGGATTAGACACCCTATCAGCTGCTACTGGGGAAGAATCAACCACAATTGAAGAGGCATATGAGCCCTTCTTGATACAGCAGGGTATGATAGCGCGTACAAGCAAAGGGCGTGTGGCAATGCCTAAGGCTTTTGAACATTTGGGGGCGCATATGGATGAAAATCAAGCCAATCAATTGCATAAGCTGTTTTCAGATTTAGATCTGTAGATTTACTTATTTTTTTGATAAAAAGTATTAAGTAAATCTGGTATGCAAAAATAAAAACAGAAATGCTTTACACTTCTATTCGGATGAAGCATTATGCTTTTCCGTGCTGTAACGGCGATGTTGTTAACAAAAAAGGCTTATCAAGCCTTTTTTCATAAGTGTTATTAAACTAAAGTATTTTTTCTTCATCTTGTATTGGTGGCTTGGGGCCATTTTTTACATAATCACGATAAGCAACAGTTGCTTCTTGAAGGGTAGCCCAGTAGTTTTGTCCAACCTCAAATGATTGAATCGGTCGCTCGAGTAATCGGGATAGATTTTCCATAAAATCGGTGTATTCCACGATTATGGTGCTGATTTCTTTTAGTTGGTAATATGCCATTGTTGCTCCGCCAGTTAGCCACCAGCGGTTGTCCTCAGCGGAGTATTTATCCATCATTTTGAGCACATCGGGTAATGTTTCTTCTATAAATCGGTTGCACTTTTCTCGGCTGCCACCGAAACTAGTATTTTGTTGTTTACGAATAAAATTTATATAATAAGCGATATTATCATTTTCCATTTTTTTTACCTAGCCTTTATTTCTTTGCTTTTTCGATTTTAGCACAAACTTATTGATATGGCAAATGTTTTCACTTCTTTTTTTGAGGATTTTCATCAAAAATTTCTATAACCATTCTTTCAAAGTTTACATTTTCGACAAAATCGGCAGGGAGAAAGGTAGTGGAATTGAATTCATTGATGTGTGATAAGTGTTTATTTAGTATGATGGGGAGTGGTTCATCAAGTATGTGACAGATTTCTTCTAACCAATCATATATATAGTTTAAGTTAAATTTTTCTATAGTGTAAACATTGTCTTTGAGTATTTTCTCACCTTTGATAATTTTTGTCCAGATTTTCATAATTTGTTCCTTTGTTTTTGTTTTATAATATCACAGAATAATGAATTTAGCAACTAATTTGGTTTTACTTAGATATATTAAATCATAAAATCTATGATTACTTCTTTTATAAACAGAAAATAAGCCTTTATTATTAAAATAATAACAAAATTAATAAAAAAATAAATAAATTTTTATTTTTTATATTAAATCGTTTGACAAAATTTAGCTTTATTGCTATAATTAATATGTAAAATCAAAAAGGGAGGGTCGATTTTATGAATGCAGGGAAGGCGGTTTCTTTAACTTTTATAATAGTTTTTGTATTTGCATTACTGGTATTAATTGGATATATTATTATTGCAGGGAATTCAGCAACAAAAACTGAAGTTTTTATGGTAAAGGGCGAAACGACTGACAAAAATGTTGTTAATCAAAGCTTTAATGATGTATACGATCGTGTTACTGAGGTTGAGGATGACGGAAATGGAAATATAAGTGTAAATACAATAATAAAACCTAAAGAAGACGTGCTTATAGAGCAGGCTGATGATTATGATACTATGATAAAAAAATCACAAAAAGTAAATGCGACATTTACATATGTAGATAATGGCAAAAGTAAAGCAGTAAATGCATCTAGTTGTGAAGATTTGATGAAAAAGTTGCCAAAAACGCAAACAAAATCAGGCTTTGTGTTTGGAGGGTATTATTTCAATGACGGACAATATCAGGATAGACCATTGACGCAGAAAAATTTTGAGTATATTGTAGAAAAAAATAATGATATGACAATATCGATAAAATGGTATTCTGCAGGTAAAATAAAAGTATATGGTGATTTATTTTATCAGGTGGAAAATTCAGAAATTACTATTATTGGTACCAAAAATTTCGCAGCTACAGAAGTAGAAATTCCAAACGCAATAGGTGGTTTGCCTGTGACGAAAGTGGGGGCGGGTGCTTTTAACTGGTGTACCAATATCACTACACTTACATTAAATAATAATTTAAAAAAGATAGCAGGAACTGATGAGCCTTTACCAAAACCATATACAGGATATAGTGTGCCAGCATTTAATGGATGTGGTGCTATTTCTAGAATTAATATAAGTAGTCTTGAGGCGTGGTGTAATATGGATAAATATCCGTTTGTTACTGATACAAATAAAGCGGGTTATCACATAGGGTATAGTTTGTATGTTAATAATAAAATATTAATGGATTTAACCATACCTTCAAGCATTAAAGTTATCAAACCAAATTGTTTTACAAATTGTACAGGTTTAAATAATGTTACTATTCCTAATAGTGTAGAGCGTATAGGGGCAAAAGCTTTTAGTGGATGTACTAATATATGTAAATTATCAATGGGACGAAATGTTAAGTACATAGGTGATTCTGCTTTTGAGAGTTGGTTTTGTGCAGGTAATGTATTTCATTTACTCTATCCAAATAATTTTCCATCGGAAGCACTAGTTATTCCAGATAGTGTAGAAGAAATTGGTAATTGGGCATTTAGTGGAACTATGGCTCTTGACACAGTTTATATCGGTAGTGGAGTAAAAAAAATTGGTATGTGTGCATTTGGATATGATTGGAGGTCGTTTACAGAAATAACTGATATCTACTATAATGGCACTAAAAAACAGTGGAAAAAAATCGATATCAATAAAACAGGTAATAATCAGTTGATAAATGCGACAATCCACTGTAAAGATGGTGTTATAGAAGGCGGTCAGAAATAGGGTGCAGACTCTATTTTTTTTCTTCTATAATAAAAATGAAATTAAATTTTATAAAATTAGTTAAAAACATTTGCCAAAATGAGAAAAAACAAGTAAAATAATACATATTTAGTTTTAGGAGAATAATTATGTTAAACGAATATGACAAATCACTTTATGATGGATTGAATGCACAATTACAAAAAAGCCTAGATCACTTAAATAGCGAATTGGGCACAGTAAGGGCAGGGCGAGCAAACCCTAGGTTACTTGACAAGATAATGGTAAATTACTATGGTACAATGACTCCGCTCAAGCAAATGGCAAATATCTCAGCTCCTGATCCACGCACAATTGCAATCTCACTTTGGGATATTAGTCAGCTGAAAGAAGTGTTGAAAGCTATTCAAGCAAGTGACTTAGGTCTTAACCCAAGTGATGATGGAAAAGTTATCAGATTGTTTGTACCAGCACCAACTGAGGAGCGAAGAATAGAACTCGTGAAGATGGTGAAAAAATTCTGTGAAGATACAAAAGTAACAATGCGTAACGCGCGTAGAGAGTGTCTTGATGTTTTCAAAAAATTGAAAAATGACAAAAAGATTACAGAAGACGAATTAAAACAAGCGGAAAACGAAGTGCAAAAGATATTGAATAACTTTACAGACAAAGCTGACCAGATGCTAGCGCAAAAAGAGAAAGAAATTACCGAAGTATAGTGTTTTAATTGAGGAGATAATATCATATAGTATATTTGGCTAAATAATATAAATTGGGCTATAATAAAAAGAAAGGAGTGGCGTGTGGGCGCGAAAATAAAGATAAATAAACTTTTAAATTTAGAACGTTTGCCAAATCACATTGCCATTATCTTAGACGGCAATGGGCGCTGGGCAACTAAGCGAGGATTACCTCGAAACGCAGGGCATAAGGCTGGGTGTGAAAATTTAAAAAAGGTTGTGCAGCATATATACGATTTGGGTATAAAATCTACTACATTGTTTTTGTTTTCTACAGAGAACTGGAAACGTCCACAAGAAGAGATTGATGGAATATTCAAGTTAGTAGATAAATATCTAACAGACGAGGTGGAAAACCTTGTAAAAAATGGAGCCAAAGTGACTATACTAGGGGATTATAGAAAACTCCCAGAAAATTTGGTAAAGACTCTGGATGAAATTTTGGTTAAAACTGCGGATTGTAAAACTGCTAGATTAAATCTTGCGATAAATTACGGAGGTCGAGATGAAATATTGCGAGCAGTGAATAAGGCCATTAAGGATAATAAAGAAATAATATCAGAACAAGATTTTGAAAAGTTATTGTACTCGAGTGATTTACCACCACTAGACTTTGTGATAAGGACGAGTGGGGAATTGCGACTTAGCAATTTTATGTTGTGGCAAATGGCATATAGCGAGCTATATTTTACCAAGACGCTTTGGCCAGATTTTTCACCACAAGAATTACAACTTGCATTAATAAACTACCAAAGGCGCAAACGCCGATTTGGGAAAGTTTAACAAAGGAGGAAAAATGGAAAATAATAATTATAAATCACCGGCAAATTGGGCATCACGTATAATTTCGGCGGTGATAATTGTGGCAATATTGGTGGGATTATTTTTCCTACGTTCGCTGAGTGCTTATGTATTTGACCTGCTCATTGGCATTGTAGCAATATTTAGTGCTTTTGAAGTGGAAAATTTGCTGCATAAAATGGACAGACCCACATGGGCTACTATTGTAGGAGCGTTTCCTATCATAGTATTTGTATCAATTATTTTATCAATCAATTTAAATTTGAATTTCTATTATTACATCACCATTGTAATGGGGGTACTGATATTTGTTTTCTTGCTTATGTTAGTGCTACCACTAATGTTTAGTAAATGGGGAAATAGATGTAGAGTAAAAGATAATTTTGCTAGTTCATTAAAATTTTATTCATTCTCAAAGGCTATTAATACAGTTTTTGTTTGTGTTTGGCCTACGCTACTCATGAGCTTTGCATTCTTAATAAATCATTTTAGTGAGCTTGTGGTGTCATCGGGTGTATATTCAAACTCGTTTCATGTGGACTTTGGTTTGTTGGGATTAGTGTTACTAATTTCTACTACTGTATGTGCAGATGTGTTCGCAATGCTTGCTGGTAGATTTATCGGAGGAAGAAAAATCAGTCTAGAAAAATTAGGACCAGGAAAATCTTGGACTGGATTGATAGCGGGTATTATTGGAGCCACAATTGCCAGTGTGATAGTATTTTTCATATTTGAGTCTATAGCATGGTATGACGATATGTTTGTTACTGTGGGGGTAACTTGGTTAGACTTTTTGATAGGCGGAATATTTTTTGGAATATTTAGCATGGCAGGAGATATATTTAGTTCATTATTTAAGCGTCGAGCTGTAGTAAAAGACTTTAGTAATATCATTCCAGGTCACGGTGGAGTAATGGACAGATGTAACGGAATGTTGATGAATGCTGTAATGGTATTTGTATTTTTAATACTTATATTGTTTAGATAAAAAAAATTACAAATGCAGGGAAAACCTTGCATTTTGTGTTAGGAGAGGGGTATTTTGATTTCATTATTAGGTAGTTTTGGAAGTGTGTTGACAACTATTGGTTATGTAATTCTTGCTCTAGTGGTTTTACTTTTAATGATTACAATCCATGAGTTTGGTCACTACATTTTTGGTAAAAAACTTGGTTTTAAAATTAATGAGTTTTCCATTGGTTTTGGAAAAGCTCTTTATTCAAAAAAATTAAAGAGTGGAGAAACTTTTAGTATAAGGCTAATTCCATTGGGGGGTTATTGTGCATTTGCTGGAGAGGATGAGGACGATGCTGACCCTAAGGCATTTAATAACCAAAAGCCTTGGAAAAGATTGATTGTGCAGTTTGGTGGAGTTTGTTTTAATTTTGTTTCAGCTATTATTTTTTCCTTTATATTACTACTCTGCTTTGGATATGACATTCAACGAGTAGATGTGGCGGATAAAAATGTACAACCCAATCTTTATCAAAATGATGTGATTAGGCAGATAGATGGCAAAAGTGTGGATTTTATTACAGATAGCACAAGTAATGTTTTGGTTAGTCAGTACTACAATAATTTGACAGAGGAAGAAAAGGCTAGTGCAACAGAGAGGGTGATAACGGAAGATATTTATAAAAACTATTTTCACCCAGGCGAAGAGTTAAGTGAGGAAGATTTATCTATAGAAAAGCGAACATGCAAGGTTTTCACTATTAATTTTACAGTAGATCGTGATGGGGAAAGAATTGAAAATGTGCCGGTAAATTTGTATGTTTTTGAAAATAGTGATGAAACAAAAACACTTAAACTGGGTATCTTGGTTTCTCCTTATGCTCACCATTTTGGAGAGGCTCTAGCTAGGTGTGTGCCACTAACCTTTGCATTTGCATGGAAAGTATTGGTTAGTCTTTGGTTGTTGATTACAGGTGGATTAAGCCTTGCTGATATGGGGGGACCATTCACAACTATTTCGACTATGGCTTCATATTCACAGCAAAATATTGCTAATTTGTTTGTGTTTTTGCCCTTTATTTCTGCAAACCTTGCTGTGTTTAACTTTTTGCCGTTTCCTGCGTTGGATGGAGCTAGAATGGTGTTTACCACTATTGAATGGATTCGCGGTAAGCCGATCAATAGAGATATCGAGGCGCGGATTCATTTGGTAGGAATTATTATTTTGTTTGCATTTATGATATTTGTAGATATTTATCACTTGTTTATTTAGGGGGGAATTGTTTTGACAACTTTGGAAAAGATAAAAAACGAGGGGTATGATGGAGAAAAACTAAAGCTGGATTCCGCTGAGTTTGTCGAAAAGGATAATAGTTGTGTGCTTTCGTTTGTTTATAATGCAAGTGCAAATCTGTCGTCTGCACAAAAAGCTTCAATAAAGTCTATGGTAGAGAGTGATATTGGAGAAGTTTGCTCAGTAAAGGTAAAATTTAATAAATATTGCTTTGATGAAGATGTAATTAGAAATCTGATTGATAATTATTTTGAATTATATTACAAGGCGCTCAGTTTGATTTTTACTAATAATGACATCAATATATCAAAAGAAGAAGACAGAGTTTGGATTACACTACAATGTGACGAGATGACCAAACAGGTACTAGAGAACAAAGGGTTTGAATCTAAGCTAACAGAGTTTTTAAATCAAAAGAGTTTTGAGAATTTTTGTGTGAAGCTTGTGGCAAAGATGAGTGAATTTAATGAATTGCCCAATGAGCCAACTTTTGATGATTCTTTAGAAAAATGCTTGGCAGAAGAAGAAAAACTGAATATCTATGATGTAGAAGTAAAAGAGCTGTTAGTCGGGAAACAAACATCTAATACGCAAGTTATCTTTATTAAAGATATTCCCAATAAAAACGGTGAAGAAGTGTTGTTAGCAGGGAAGATTGAAGGAGTTCATAAATCTACATTTATAAAGAAAAGTAAAAAGCAAGATGGTGAAATACAGAAAGAAAAAACGAAAATTAGCTTTTCACTGGTTGATTTGACAGGAAAAATGGATGTTGTATGGTTTAAAAATGATGATATACAAGACCAAGAAGAATGTATCAAAGAAGGAAATGAATATGCTATACTAGGAGTGGTGTCATCATTTAAAGATAATATCAACATCAAATTAAGTGGAATTTATGATTGTGAAATTCGAACAAGAGAACTCAAGAAGATTTACCGCGAAGTAAATAGCGAATATAAGTATATATTTCCTCAACCGGTGACTGAAGTAAAACAGATGGATTTGTTCTCGCTATCAAATGCTACATCAGATTTTTGGCAAACTCATGATGAGGTAGTAGTGTTTGACTTTGAAACAACGGGATTAAATGCTAAAACATGTAATATAATAGAAATTGGGGCAGTCAAGATAAAAAAAGGGTCGATTATCGAGACATTTCAAACTTTGGTTAATCCCCATGAAGAAATACCTGAAGAAATAAGCAATATTACTCATATTACTAATGATATGGTGGTAGACGCCCCAAGCCTCGAGCAAGTGTTGCCAGACTTTTATAAATTCACATATGGAGCAGTACTTAGTGCATATAACATTGACTTTGACTATCAATTCCTTTCTCTTGGGGGAGAAAAGCTGCGGTTATTATTTGATAATGAGCAAATTGATACTCTAAAACTTGCTCGTGATAAAGTACCTAGTTTAAGTAACTATAAATTAGGTACTGTAGTAAAGGCTTTGGATATTACTTTAAACAATGCTCACAGAGCGTTGGCTGATGCGTATGCTACAGCCAAGGTATTTGTAAAACTTATCTAAAAAAATCCTAAATTTTTGCGCAAATTATATTGCAATTTCGGCATTTGTGTGTTATAATCAAACAAGAAGACTTATGAGTGGGGCGACCCACTCATAACTTTTAGTATAATTATGGGAGTTGGAAATGATTACTAGTAAAGATTTCTTTTTGGCATTAGATCAGCTAGAGAAAGAAAAGAAAATCAGTAAAGAATATTTTATCGACACACTCAAAAGTGCGTTGATAAGTGCATATAAAAAGCATTTTGGAGAGGCAAGGAATGCTGAAGTTACACTAAATCCTGAAAAGGGTACTATTAAGGTGGTGGCATATAAGACGGTAGTAGCTGAGGTAGAGGATCCTGATAAAGAAATTAGTCTAGAAGAAGCTAAGCAACTAAAGTCCTCATATAAGGAAGGAGACACAATTTCTGAGGAGGTTACTCCAAAGAATTTTGGTAGAATTGCCGCACAGACTGCCAAACAAGTCATCATGCAAAAGTTGCGTGAGGCTGAGAGAAATAATCTAAGTTCGGAGTTAAATCCTAATGGAACTGAGCAACTCACGACAGCTATTGTTAGACGAAAAGCTGGTAGCAATGTTTATGTGCAGTTAGGTAGCACTGAGGCTGAGGGAGTACTTAGTGAAAAGGATATGATTCCTGGGGAAAAATTACAAATTGGTCAACATATTAAAGTACTCATTAAAAAAGTGACAGATTCAGGATATGGTACTGAGGTGCAAGTAAGTAGAACTTCGCCCAATTTTGTAAAAAAGCTCTTTGAAATAGAAGTTCCGGAGATTGCTAGTGGTGAGATTGAAATCAAAGCTATTTCTCGTAAGGCTGGTATGCGAACCAAAATTAGTGTATATTGTACAGACCCAAATGTTGATCCTGTAGGGGCTTGTGTAGGAAGCAGGGGGGCAAGAATTAATGCAATACTTGCAGAACTAGGAGGCTCAGAGAAGATAGATATCATTCAATATAGTGATGACATATTTGAGTATATTGCGCATTCATTAAGCCCTGCTGATGTGGTGAGCGTAGAGATTAATGATGAAGCAAAATCTAGCAAAGTAATTGTGCCAGATAATAAACTCAGCCTTGCTATTGGTAAAGGAGGGGTAAATGTAAGTTTGGCTGCAAGACTTACTGGATGGAAGATAGATGTCAAGAGTGAAAGCGAAAATGTAAAGGAAGAAGAGGATAGACAAGTTCAAGAATATACACCTACATTTACAGATGACGATGTAGACATTTTTGAGGACATTCAAGGAATAGAATAAAAGGGGCAAAGTATGGGCAAAACAGAACCTTTGCGCATGTGCGCGGTGACACGTGAAATGTTGCCAAAATCAGAATTAATTAGGTTAGTGAATACTCCACATGGAATAGAGATAGATAACAAGAAAAAACTTGCTGGTAGGGGAATTTATATCAAAAAGTCCTTAGAGGTAATCGCACTAGCTAAAAAGAAAAAACTCTTAAACAAAGCTTTTAGATGCAATGTTGAGGATGAGGTATATACAAAATTGGAGGAATGTGCAAATGGAAATTGAAATAAGTAGATATGTAGGTTTTGCCCAAAAAGCCAATCAGATCGTGTATGGACTAGATAACCTCAGAAAGGTTGAAGGAGTTCAATTGATTTTACTATGCAGCACAGCATCTGAAAAGATGTATGAAGAGCTAATGTATATTTCACAGAAGAATAAAGTCCCTTTATATAAAATGGAATACATTACATTAGATCAAGTATTGCATACAGAGAATTGTAAGGTTGTGGGGATAACAAACAATCATTTAGCAACACAAATAGAATTAATATTAAATAAGGAGAATTGATTTGACAGAGCAAAATAAACCAAAAAGAGTAACTTTTGATAATATGAAAGCATTGTCGGAGATTAATAACCTACAACTAGCTCAAATGAGCAAGGATGCAGAGAAAATGCAGGCGGAACTAGAGATGATAGCTAAGCTAGTTCGTTCTCGTATGCAAGAGAGTGTAAAAGAAACTGTTGTAGCAAAGGAAGAAAAAGTTTCAGTTGAGGAACAATCGACCCAAAAAGTGGAAACTGTCGACAGTGTGAAAGAACCCAAAGTGGAGAAAAAACAAACTGAGAATGTATCAAACTCTAATAAACAAACTAATTACAAACAGTTTAAAGAGCGCGACCAGAAATCCGAGCGTGAGAAGGCTGAGAGAAAGGGGTATCAACCTAGACAAAATCAAGGAAACTTCACACCAAATAATGTGCAACAGGGGAAATTTACTAATAGAAATAACTCAGGCACTAATGGGCAGAGAAATCAATCTAGAGGACAACAGGGAGGCGCTGGTAACTGGAATAATGGTAATAGGTCTCAGCGACCTCAGGGAGGACAATTTAATAAAGGTGGCGACAACAAGCCAAATCGTCCTCAAACGGGGGCGCGCTCAGCACCAAAATCGAGTGTTGTGGAAGCAGTAATTATTCCACAGACTAATAAGCGTGTGTTTGATAAAAAGAAAGATGACCACAAGAGAACGACTAGCTATGAGGATTCTGGTAGAAATAATAAACGAACCCTTATGCGAAAAGGACTTCTCGAGGAAAGCAATATTGAGGAAAGAATTCGTTCCAATCGAAAGATAAAGGCAAAGAAAAAAGTGGATGTGGTAGTGGCAGCCCCAATTGACCATTGCGTTATTTCTACTGAAAATATCACAGTAAAGCAACTTTCTGAAAAGACTGGCAAGTCAGTTGCTGACATTTTAAAACAACTTATGGTGTTGGGGATGATGTCAAATGTAAACTCTACTATAGATTTTCCAACAGCCGAGCTTGTAGCTAGTGAGCTGGGTGTTGTGTTGGAACAAAAATTAGAGAAATCTTATGAGGAAAAGCTTGCTGAAGAATTTGGTGGAGCAGATGACATTGATGAAGCAACAAGCGTTGTTCGTCCACCAATTGTTACAATATTAGGCCATGTAGATCACGGTAAAACAAGTTTGCTTGACTTTATCCGTAAAACTCATATTCAGAGTCAAGAGGCTGGTGGAATTACTCAAAATATCTCTGCATATCAAATTAAAACAAATAATCGTCTAGTTACATTTATTGATACTCCCGGTCATGAGGCATTTAGTGCAATGAGAGCCAGAGGTGCGAGTGTAACAGACATCGCCATATTAGTTGTGGCGGGTGATGATGGAGTAAAGCCTCAAACATTAGAGGCTATAAAACATATCAAAGAAGCTAAAATTCCTATGATAGTAGCAGTAAACAAAATGGACAAGCCCGAGGCAAACTTCGATAGAGTCAAGCAACAACTTGCTGAAGTGGAAGTATTGCCTGAAGAATGGGGCGGTGACACAATTTTTGTGCCAATTTCAGCGCTAACTGGGATGGGAGTTGATAAACTACTTGAAATGGTATTATTAGTAGCTGATGTTACAGAGCTTAAGGCGAATCCTGATAGAAATGCTCTCGGTATGATAATTGAGGCAAAACTAGATAAAGGTAAAGGCCCTGTAGCTACCGCAATTATACTGAACGGAACGCTCCATGTAGGAGATACGATTATTTCAGGAATTCATACAGGTAAAGTTAGAGCAATTTTTGATGATAAGGGGAAAAGTGTAAAAGCTGCTCCACCTAGTGCGCCAGTATCTGTGCTTGGTTTAGATGGAGTGCCAAATGCTGGAGACCAATTATATGCTGTGGATGCTAAGTTTAGTAAAGATGTATTGGCTGAGCGTAAAAGAAAAATTCAACAAGATAAAATTAATGCTAAAAACCTATTTTCTATGGAAGAATTTTTGGCGAAATCTGCCGATAGTGAGAAAAAAGTATTCAATTGTATTGTCAAAGCTGATGTGCAAGGTTCATTTGAAGCGTTAACAGAGATATTAAATAAGATTAATAACGAGGAAGTCCGTGTAGAGTGTATCCACGGAGGTGTGGGAACAATCAACGAAAATGATGTTCTTTTGGCGAAAAATGCTAATGCACTTATCATAGGATTTAATGTAAAGCCCGACTCCAAGGCAAGCATCATTGCTGAGCATGACAAAGTACAAATTTATCAAAGCAAAATTATATACCAGATTACCGAGCATGTTAGCAAAATTATAAAGGCAATGCGTACACCAGTATTTGAAGAACAAGTTATTGGTCATGCTGAAGTAATTCGTACATTTAAAATTAGTAGGATTGGTACAGTTGCTGGCTGTATTGTAAAAGATGGGAAAATTACAAAGAATGCTAAGATAAGACTTATTCGTAAAGGTGAAAAATTGGTAGAAACTACTATCACCACATTACAACGCGATAAGGCTGATGTAAAGGAAGTAGTTGCGGGAATGGAATGTGGTATTAAGATGGAAGGCCATAATGACATTATTCTAGAAGATATTATAGAAGCATTTGTGATGGTAGAGGTGGAAAGAGATTAGTTTGGAGGTGAATTATGCAACCGAAGAGACTAGCGAGGATAAATAGTGAGATAAAAAAGGTGGTTTCTCAGATTATTTCTGAGGACTTGCGTGACCCGAGATTGGGGGGATTGATATCCGTTATGGATGTAGATACGACTAATGATCTGAGTCATTGTACAATTTTAGTTAGTATTTATTCTAAAGATAAGATAGAGGTAAAAGAGACTTTTCGTATACTCAATCACAGTAGTGCGTTCATTCGTAAATTGTTAGCAAGTAGAATAGATTTGCGCATTACTCCAGAATTACACTTTAAGTTAGATGATGAATTTGAAATTGATGAAAAAATGAGTAAATTAATCGATTCATTAAATATTCCAAAGGAGAATTCTGATGAATAAGAGAAAAGATTTTGCTCAAAAACTATTGGATATTTGTAGCCACGTAAAAAGCGTGGCTATTTCCGGTCATAATAACCCCGATTATGATAGCATTTGCTCAAGTCTTGCTATGCAAGAAATTTTGCGCCAAAATGGTATTAAGTCTGATGTGTTATTAGAAAAAGAGCTAGATGAATATTTTTATGATTTTATAAGAGAGTTTAATTACAAAACAGAAGTACTCACCCCAGATGTGTTGATTGGGGTGGATATATCAGAAAAAAATCGAATGCCTAAGGAAGTAGTTAAAATTGCTGATAATGTATCCAATTCGTTTGTCATAGACCATCATAAATACGAAGATAAAGATTTATGGGCAAAATTTAATCAAATTTGGGTTGGTGAATCGAGTGCTTGTGAGGTTATTTTTAGAACATTTGAACCATATTTTAAACTAAATAATAAGCTTGCTAAGATATTTTATATAGGAATTTACTCAGATACTGGTGGTTTCATTTACTCAAATACAAAATTTACTACATTTGAAATATTAGCAAAACTAGTAAAATATGACATTAAAGCGGATGAAATTGTGAGAGATTGTTTTGCTAAAACAAAGCCAAATGCTTTTGAAATAAATAAAAGAGCAATCAATAGTGTGCAGTTTTTTGATGATGGACAAATTGCATTATCAGTACTAAGATATAGTGATTATCAAGAAACGAAAGTGCCCTACAGTGGCAGTAGATATATTGTTTCTTACCTTCAGAGTGTGGAAGGTGTAAAAGTTGTTATAAATGTGTTTGAACCCGAACCAAAGGTGTATCACATTTCATTGCGTACTATGGTAGATGGCGTGGATGTGAGTGAAATTGCTGCTCACTTTAAAGGGGGAGGCCATATGAGAGCTAGTGGCCTCACGCTTCAAGGAGATCTAGAAAAGTCAATTAATGCAGTAATAAAGCAGACTGAAAAGATATTGGGGATAACAAAATGATAGGTTTTATTAACGTGGATAAACCTATTGGGCTTACAAGTGCTCAAGTGGTAGCAAAAGTAAAAAAACAGTTAGCTTTGGATAAAACTACAAAAGTTGGTCATACTGGCACGTTAGATCCTCTTGCTAGCGGAGTTTTACCTATAGCGATTGGTAAAGCAACTAAGTTATTTGACTTTATGCTATCAAAAACTAAGGAATATGTGGCTGAATTTACATTTGGCTATGAGACCGATACACTTGATAGCTCAGGAAGAGTGATAAAGGAAATAAAAAAATATCCAACGAAAGCTGATATCAAGCAGGTTTTACCACGATTTGTGGGAAAAATAAGTCAAATTCCGCCTCAGTATAGCGCAAAAAGCGTGAATGGTAAGCGGGCATATAGTTTAGCAAGAAGTGGCAAGATGGTGGAAATGAAGCCATGTATAGTAGCAATACAAGAGTTTGAATTAATAGAGCAAAAGGCTGAAAATGTATTTACATTTAAGATAGTTTGTGGCAGTGGTACATATATTCGTTCACTTTGTAGAGATTTAGCTTACGCATTAGGCACAAGAGCTACTATGACAGCACTAAAACGAGTGCGTGTGGGGGTATTTTCTATTGAGAATGCATCTAATTTAGATGATATATCACAAGAAAATTTATTACCATGTGAGATTGTATTAGAAAAATTAGCAAAAAAAGAAATTTCTTCTCAGGTTGCGCAAGACTTGAGGCAGGGAAAAATAGTAAAATTAAGTCTTGAAAGTGAAGAGTTATTTAAAACTTACTGCAATGGAGAGTTGTTGGGATTAGGAAAAATGGAAGATAAACAATTTAAGATGAAAATTTGGTTATCGTGAGGTAGTGATGATAAGATTTGGGCCATCAGGGAATAGCGAAGCTTTTTACGCTGAGGGATATAAAGAAACTGCTGAGGCGCCAGCATGGATAAATGCTCAAGGACTAAATGCTTTTGAGTATGCGTTTACATTAGGGCAATTTTTGAGTGATAAAACAGCACAAAAAATTGTAGAAGAGGGGAAAAAATATGATATAGAGTTTAGTGTACATGCTCCATTTTATATTAATTTTGCCAATTCTAGTGACAGCTCTCGAGAGAATAATTACAAGTTTATGATGAATAGCGTGGAAGGGCTCAAAAAACTAAGGGGACGGCATTGCGTGTTTCACATAGGAGCACAAATGAAGATGTCGAGAGAAGAAGCGTTTAATAATGTAAAGACTAATTTTTTAGATTTTGTGCGGGAATTTGAAAAGAGAAATGATGGCGTTTTTCTTTGTCCAGAAACTATGGGAAAATACACTCAAATAGGCTCTGTAGATGAAATTTTTGAAGTTTGTTCGTGGAGTGATTGTTTGATTCCTACACTTGATTTTGGGCATATAAATTGCATTTTACAGGGAGCTTTACGCACAAAAGATGACTTTAAAAAGATTTTGCAACTCGGCATTGATAAAATTGGATTTGATAAAATGAAAGATGTGCATGTACATTTTTCCAAAATCATGTATGGAGCTAAGGGAGAGATTAAGCACCTTACATTTGAAGACACTAGTTTTGGACCAGAGCCTGAACCATTTCTGGAGGCTGTGTGTGACCTTGGTTTAGAGCCGGTAGTTATTACTGAGTCTAGTGGTACCCAAGCTATGGATGCCGCCATCATGAGTAGGATGTATAAAATAATAAAGAAAGAAAAATAATTTTTTGTTTAATTATAGACAAAAATTTTTTTTTATGTTATACTAGGACAAACTTAATAGAGATGCGGTGAGAAAGAATAGTAACTAACATACTTCTTTACAGAGAGGGATGACGGTGAGATATCCTAGGAAAAGGTGTTAGTGAATTCACTTTTTAGCACTTTTGCTGAAAATAATAGCAGTAGGCAAAGGCGTTTGGGGTTCGTTATACTCATTATAAGAGCTTACAATTTTTTTGTAAGAAGATAGGTGGTACCACGGAGAATCTTCGTCCTATTGCAAGGGAGGAGATTTTTATTTTCTCAAAACATCTATATATAGTTTTATAAGGGAGGATTTATGGAAAAGGATATAAAAGATATTTTGACCAAAGCCAAAGAACAGCTCAGTAAAGTACAAAACAAGCTAGAGTTACAACAGGCAAATGCTAAGTTCTTGGGAAAAAATGGTTTGGTTTTAGAAAAAATGAAGGAATTAAAAGATTTGCCTCCAGAAAAAAAGAAGAGCATGGGGCAAGGATTAAACGAGTTAAAGCAAGAGCTGACAGCTTTATTTGAAGATAAGTTTAATCAATTTGAAAAGGCTGCAATGGATGAGGCTTTGGCTAACGAAAAGGTTGATGTTACTATTCCTGTAAAACCCACCCTTTGGGGAGGAATGCATCCAGTGGAAAAGATGAAGCAAGAATTGATTGAGTATTTAGTAAGTCAAGGTTTTTCGCTTCATACGGGATATGATATAGAATCAGACTACTACTGCTTTGAGGCACTAAATATCCCCAAAGATCATCCAGCACGAGAGATGCAAGACACTTTTTATATCGATAAGGAAACAGTGTTGCGCACACAGACTTCTTCAATGCAAATTCGAGTTATGGAAACACAGACTCCACCTATAAGAATGATTTCTATGGGAAATGTTTATCGAATTGATGAGATTGATGCGACTCATTCTCCAATGTTTTCTCAACTAGAGATATTGGTTGTAGATAAAAATGTGAGTATGGCAGATTGTATTGGAACTATTGAAGGAATACTCAAACACATTTTGGGAGAAAAAACCAAGATTAGGGTGCGTCCAAGTTTCTTCCCTTTTACAGAACCTAGTATAGAGGTGGACGCTAGCTGCCCTAAGTGTGGCGGAAAATGTGGTGGATGTTCAATGTGTAAAGACACCGGATTCGTAGAGATGTTGGGGGCTGGAATGGTAAATCCTAAAGTGCTAGAAAACTGTAATGTGGATAGTAAGGTTTATCGAGGTTTTGCAGCTGGTTTTGGATTGGAGCGACTTACAATGATGAAATATGGCATTAGTGATATGCGTGATTTATATGAAAATGACATAAATTTATTAAAGCAATTTAGATAAGGAGGAAATCATGGAGAAAAAATTTTACCATGGATCAAAGAATACTACAATAAAAATGTTGGAGCCTAGAGTAAGTACTCATGGACAAAGATGGGTTTATGCAACTACAAACCCCGTATTATCAGCTTATTTTGGCGGGGAAGTGAATGATTTTAATTTTATCGTGGATGTGGATGAAAATGATATTCCTCAGATGTATGAGTTATATAAAGGCGCATTTACTGAATGCTTTAAACACAAAAAGAGTGCCTTGTATGAGTTGAAAGACTCTGGTTTTGAATCTGGGAAAACAAGTTTTAAGTATGAATATGTATCTACAAAACGAACTAAAGTTATTAAAACAGTAATAATAAACGACTTAAGTTTATATCTTCGTAAAGCTAATCGAGCTGGGGCATTAAAAATTCATTTTTATGAAAATAATCGAGCATATGAAGATATGATTCGAGCTCATATAAGAGATAGATTATTGCGATTTGGTTACATAAATATGACTCCAGATATGCTTCCTGATGAAGTTAGGGCACATTGGATGGAGTATTATAATGTTTTGCGTGAAGAGTTGCTTAAAAGTCAAAAGTATTACATCATTTCTACTGATGCTGACATTAAGGAATTTAAACCTATAAATTGTGGAGAAGGGGAATATGTGTGTGCAACTAACAATCCTATATTAGGTATTTTAGAGTATTTTTCTGATAATAAATATTATGGTAGTTTGGGATTAGAAAACACTATAAATGGTCTAAAACCTTATTTTGAGGAATATTACACAGATGCATCAAAGGATGTATTAAAAAATAAATCATGCTTTGTATATGAAGTAGAAAATTCTGGATTTATGCAATCTGAGAATGCTAGTCAAGAATTTGTTTCACCAAACGAAGTAAAAGTAATTGGTGTAGAAAAAATAGAAAATTTAGCTACTTATTTTGTGGAAAGAATAAAAGCGGGTGAAGTAGATATTGTTCCATACGCAAAAGATGCTAAAAATGATAAAAAAATAAAACAAGCCATAAAGGATTTGTTGATTGTTAAAAAAGGTGACAATGAAAAATTAGATATAGAACAATTGCCTGCTGTGGTAAAAGAGCATTATGCCGATATAGTTGAGGAAATTAACAAAAAATAAAGGGAAGGAAAAATGATTGTTACATTAAATTGGTTGAAAGATTTTGTAGATTTGTCAGGGCTAAGTACAAAGGATATTGCAGATAAATTTATTGAAATCGGATACGAAGTCGAAGAAATGAAGAAGATGAGTAAGGGACTAGACCATGTAAAAGTGGGCAAAATTGTGAAATTAACTCGTCATCCTAATGCTGAACGACTTCAAATTTGTACTATAGATATAGGAGAAAAACAGGTTCAGATTCTCACTGCTGCAACAAATGTATTTGAGGGAGCTTATGTGCCCGCAAGTCTTGATGGAGCACATCTTCCAAATGGTGCGGTGATAAAAGAAACTGTTATGCGTGGCGAAATTTCACAAGGTATGCTTTGTGGAGGCGAAGAGCTAGGAGTAACTAAGGCGATTTATCCAACAGCTGATGTGGATGGAATCATGATACTCGATGAGAGTGCTGTAGTTGGGCAAGATATTGCGGATTTTTTAGGTTTAAATGATGTAATTTTTGACCTAAAAGTACTGCCTAATAGACCAGATTGCCAAAGTGTCGTAGAACTTGCTAGAGAACTTGCTACAGGACTGGGAAGAGAGTTTATCGAGCCCAAGACCGATTTTGTTGAGGCTAAGAAAACAGCAGTAAAACTTGATATTGATGTAAATACTCCAAATTGTGGAGTATATTTAGGTTGTGTAATTAAAAACGTAAATATTGCGCCTTCGCCAGCTATTATTCAAAAACGCCTCAAATCAATAGGTATAAATCCCAAAAATAATTTTATTGACCTAACAAATTATATTTTGTGGGAAATGGGACAGCCACTTCATGCTTTTGATTATGAAAAATTGGGTGGAAAGATATTTGTAAGACAAGCGCAAGAAGGCGAAAAATTAATAGCGCTAGATGACAAGACTTATACACTAAGTAAAGATGATGTGGTTATTACAAATGACAAGCAAGTAATTGGCTTGGCTGGCATTATGGGAGGAAAAGAATTTTCAATCAATCCAAATACTCACACGGTAGTGTTAGAGAGTGCGATATTTGATAGAGTAAGTATAAGGCGAAGCGCGAGAGCAATAGGATTGCGTACTGATGCTAGTGCTCGTTTTGAGCGTGGAGTAGAAAGCGTTTCTGCGCTTAGAGGATTAAATAGAGCTCTTCATTTGATTGAAGAATTTCAGCTAGGCGAAATAGAGCCAATCGTAATTTGTGGAGAGGTAGAGACAAAATCAAGAACTATTTGTGTGTCATTAGACTCTATAAAAGATAATCTAGGTATTGAGATTCCTGCTCAATTTGCTATAAATACTCTAAAGAGTTTAGGTATAAAAGCGACAAAGAAAAATAATGTAATAAATTGTGAAGTACCTGCTATCAGAGCTGATATTGAGCGTGATGTGGATTTGATTGAGGAAATAATTAGATTTTACGGCTTTGATAAAATTCAACCTCAAAAATGTGAAGGAGTATCAGCGACTATTGGTGGAGTTGATGGAGAGCAAAACAAAGAAAATATTGCAACTCGTAGCATGTTAGCACTAGGCGCTCATCAGATTCGTACATACACTTTCCGCTCACCAACGGAGCTTGATAAACTACTTATAGAAAAAGAAAGTGAATTGCGTAATGTAATCACTATAGCCAATCCTTTAAGTAAAGACTATAGCATAATGCGCACAGAAATGCTTGGTAGTGTGTTAGATGTAGTGAGATTTAACTTAAATAGGCAAAATAAAGATTTTCAGTTGTTTGAAGTTGGTAAAGTGTTTGTCAACAAACGTAATGACAAAAATCTATTTATAGAGCAAAATATGCTAAGTTACATTACTACGCAGAAAGTTACATTTTTTGATGTAAAATCAACACTAGAAATAGTAGCCAATAATCTTGGAATAACTCTAAACTATGAGCCTATTAATTTATCATTTATGCATCCAAACATGACTGCAAGCTTAAAATGGGCTAATAAAACGATTGGATTAATTGGTAAAATTCATCCACAAGTACTCAAAAACTTTGATATAAATACTGATTGTTATTATTTTGAATTAAATTTGAGCGTTTTACCTCTTAAAAAATCAAAAAAAATAAAGCCGATTCCTAAACATCCAGCTTCTATGAGGGATTTAGCAGTGTTGGTTAATGAAAATGTAGCTGTAGGGGAATTAGTCAATGTTATTAATCGTGCTGGTGGAGAATGGTTAGAAAATGCTGAATTATTTGATGTTTATATCGGAAATGAGATCGATAAAGGTAAGAAAAATGTGGCATTTAAACTAACTTTTAGAAAGCCTGATGTAACTATGACTCAAGATGAAGTAAACATTACTTTTGATAATATTGTTCGTCAACTCACAGCAAAGTTTGATGCTAAACTTCGAGGCTAGGAGGCGGAAGAATGATTTATTTTGACAATTCCGCAACCACAAAAATTAGGCCAGAAGTTGCTGACTTCATACATGAATATAGCATAAATCACTTTTTTAACCCCTCTAGTGTTTATGGCTATGCAGTAAAAGTAAAGAATGATATATTGGATGGTAAGCAACGAATGATTAAACTCTTGCAAGGCAACCAAAATGACAATATAATCTTTACGGGAAGTGCTACAGAAGCTAATAATCTAGCATTGATAGGATCTAGTAGAAAAAATAAGAAGATTCTCATATCAAAAGGAGAACATCCCTCAGTATTTGAAACTGCGAAAAATCTAGTTAATTCAGGTTTTGAGGTTGATTTTATAGATATAAATAAAGATGGTACGCTATCCATAGAGGATTTAAAAGCTAAAATGAGCGCTGAGGTAGGGGTAGTGTCGGTTATTCATGTAAGCAACGAAACTGGTGCAATAAATGATCTAAAACAAATAGGTAAAGTTGTTAAATCAATTAATAAAAGCTGTATTTTTCATTCTGATGGGGTGCAAGCTTGGGGGAAAATAAAAGAAAATCTACTAGATTGGCAAGTAGATATGTACACAATGAGTGCTCACAAAATTCATGGTCCAAAAGGTGTGGCGGCGCTATATGTAAAGTCAGGAATTAATCTAAAACCTATTATATTTGGTGGCGGCCAAGAAAATGGATTGCGCTCTGGTACTGAAAATCCCGCAGGGATATTAGGTTTTGTTTTAGCTAGTGAATTGATGTATGCTGATTTTGATAAAAAACGCAAGCATATCGATGGATTAAAGAAAAAATTGCTAACTTTGTTGGATGAAAGTGGGTTAAAATTTGTGTTAAATAGCTCTGATTTAGCTCTATCTAATATAGTAAGTATCTCTTTCCCCATGATAAGAGGAGAAGTTCTTTTGCATAGTTTAGAAAAATATGATATTTGCATTTCCACAGGAAGTGCTTGCAGTTCAAAAAAAATTGGCAATCGTGTTCTTAATGAGATGAAATTGGCTAGTGAACTTCTCCTTGGAAATATTCGAGTTAGTTTTAGTGAGTTTAATACAGAAAGTGAAGTAATTGACTTTGTAAATGCAGTAAAAAAAGAAATTTCAACTTTGATAGGATAAAATATGAATGTAATTTTAATTAGATATGATGAAATATTTTTAAAAGGTAAAAATAGAGGTTCCTTTGAGAAAAAACTTAAGGATAATATTGTTTATACTCTTACAGGACTTAAACACAAACTACACACCATAAGCGGAAGACTAGAAATAAGCGATTATGATCAAGAACAGGAGCAAGCAATAGTAAATAGATTGACCAAAGTTTTTGGTATTTACTCCTTATCTGTGGCGGAAAGAATAGAAACGAGCAAAGAAAATATTTGCTCTTTTTGTGAATCGATAAAACTAAATAATAAGTCATTTAGAGTGAGTACAAACAGGGCAAGTAAAATATTTCCTATAAAATCTATGCAATTGAATATTATCTTAGGTGATATAATAGGAAAGAATAATCCTAATTCTAAGGTGAATTTAACTACTCCAGAGGTGGATGTGAATGTCGATATAAGAGAAAATGGATATACATACATTTCCACTTCTTATATAAAATGCGTAGGTGGAATGCCTTTAGGAAGCGCGGGGAAAGGTTTGGTATTACTAAGTGGTGGAATTGATAGTCCTGTAGCTACATATTTTCTTGCTAAGCGTGGTTTAACAATTGAGGCTATACATTTTCATAGCTATCCCTATACTAGCGAATTGGCTCGCAATAAAGTGGAAATGCTAGCCAAAAAACTATGTGCATACACAAATACAATCAAGCTTCATATCGTTTCTGTAACTCATATTCAAGAAGAAATACACAAAAAATGTGATGGCGACTTTATGATTACTTTACTTAGGCGTATGATGATGCGTATTTCACAAATTATTGCTCAAAACAACGACTGTGGAGCTCTTATAACGGGTGAAAGCTTAGGACAAGTAGCTAGTCAAACTTTACAAAGCATAGGGATAACCAATTCTGTGGTAAATATTCCTGTATTTAGACCGTTGATTGGATTTGATAAAGAAGAAATTATAGCTATTGCTCAAAAAATTGATACTTATGAAACAAGTATTATGCCTTATGAGGACTGCTGTACAGTGTTTTTACCCAAAAGCCCTGTAACGAAACCTAAAATTGAAAAAGTACTTCGTGAAGAAGAAAAATTGGATATAGAAACATTAATAAAAAAGAGTTTAGAATCAGAAGAGATAGTTACTATTTCAAATTTCTAAGCTCTTTTTTAACCAATTGTGTAGAATTTTTTTATTTAGTTTTTTACTTGATTCCGCTTTCCAAGTAATTGAGTTACTTTTACTTTCAGGAGAATTATCTATATTAAATTTGGCTATAAGCCAAAATTCAGTAGTTGTAGATGGTTGCATAAATATGTAAGATAGTGTTTTATTTTTGCCGGTAAGTGAACAAATTTTGTAGCTATACCTATCATTTTTGTACCATAATTCATAATTTAAATACTCCAATCCTTCCCAATAAAATTCTATAGAGTCTTCATTAATAGTAGTTTTTAGTTCTGTAGTAGGTGGAATAATAAATCTATCGCTTATTGTTTTAGGAATATAGTTTTTATTAAAATAATCAGTTTCAATATACATTGGCGGAGTATTTTCTGATGCTTGTTCCAATTTCTGATTTTGCTTTGATATGGCATCTAGATTTACAAGTTTTACACTACTTGGAGGGGAATATTCTTGAATAAAAGTAGATTCATTATTTAGTTTATCCCAAACTAAATAACTAAGGGTAGCTGCAATTGTACCGCCATTTTGAGTAGGGGAGAGGTTATGCTCAGAAATTTGAGAAGCATTACCGCACCAAACGCCTAGAGTGAATTGGGGGTTATATGATATACACCATGCATCTGTATTTGTTTTATTATTGCTACTTCCAACAGTACCAGTTTTTGCGCATAGTTTCATATCCAAACTACTCAATTTTTTAGCAGTTCCACTATCCACCGCATCTTGAAGGATGTCATTAATTAAAAATGCCGTTGCATCACTAAATATTTGCTTAAATTGAGGAGAACCGCTAAATAAAATCTTTCCGGTGTTAGACTCAATTCTTTTGATAAAATGTGGTGAATCATACTCTCCTAATCGAGAAAAACAGGCATAAGCATTTGTTATATCAAGTAAACTCTGCCCATATTCGCTTGCACCTAGTGCTAGGGCTAAATGATTGTCGTTAGGAGTGAATTTTAACCCTAATTTGGTTGCAAAATCTATGCAATAATCAATTTGGGCATAATTTAGAGCTTTGATTGCTGGAATATTTAGAGAGTTTTTCAACGCAAATCTAGCACTAACCCAACCATAATACTTATCGCCTACATTGTGAGGGGAATATTCGCTAAAAGTTGTTTTCTCATCTAAAATAGGACTTGCGGGGGAAAGTATTCCTTTTTCAAAAGCTGGAGCATAGCATAGTAGAGGTTTTATCGTACTGCCTGCCTGGTGATTGGCTTTTATATTGCCTTTTAAGGCAACTATTCCGTTTGTTTTATTATCAAATATTACAAAAGAATGCTCTATTTGTTCGTCTAAAATCAATTTATCAATAGCTTTTTGCATATTACTATCAAAATAAGTGTAAATTTTCAATCCCATGGTGGAAATATCTTTTTCACTATAGTTTAGTTTTTCCATAGCTTCATCTATAACTAACGAATATAATTCATCATTTTGAGAAGATGAAAGATTAAGTTGTATCGGAGTATTGATCGCTTGATTGTATTCAGCTTTTGAGATAGCATGCTGATTTAACATCTCTTTTAGGACAAAATTACGCCTTGATAAACTGTTATTTTGATTAGTTATAGGTGAATATGTTTTAGGGGATTTTATAATACCGGCTAATAATGCACTTTCTGCTATGGAAAGCTGTGTGGCTGAATGGTTGAAATATTTCCATGAAGCATTTTCTATTCCATAGGCATTTGCTCCAAAGTAGATGGCGTTTAAATATGTGTTTAAAATTTCATTTTTAGAATACTTCTTTTCTAGCTTAATTGCTAAAATAGCCTCGATAACTTTGCGTTTTAGTGTTTTTTCACTGTTTAGATGAGTGTTTTTTATCAGTTGTTGTGTAATTGTTGAGGCTCCTTCTTTTAAAGAGCCACTAATCATGTTTTTGAGGCTAGCCTTTATAATTCTTGGATAATTTAAACCATTATGCTGGTAAAAAGTTTTGTCCTCTGTACTAATGAAGGCTTGTGGAACGAAAGCTGGAAGAGCACTTAAATCTATGTTGCGGGAGCCTTGATTGTTTGTTTGTGCAATTTTTTCTCCATCAGAATCTAATATATGCATCTTTGTTGTGATGCTATTTAATTTATCAATATCTAATGAAATTGAGCTAGTGCTAATTAGGCAAATTACAACAAATATGCACATGCTAATAAGCATAAATATAGATAGCACACCCAAAAGTGAAAGTATTCTTAGTATTTTACTCATGTTTTCCTCTCTTTATAGTATATTCAATTCGACAAATTTTATAGTTTTTTTATTGATAAATTTTGAGAGTTATAGTATAATATGGAAAAACTTTATTGAGGATAAAATGGAAAAATATTTTATATATACATATGGATGTCAAATGAATGTTCACGAAAGTGAAAAATTAGCAGGAATGTTAGAAACTAAAGGCTTAAAAAAAGCAGAAAAAGTGGATGAGGCGGATGTAATTGTATTTAACACTTGTTGTATAAGGGAAAGTGCTGAGCAAAAAATAATGGGAAACATTGGTGCTATTAAACCATTAAAAAAGAAGAATAAAGATATAATCGTGGCTGTATGCGGGTGTATGTCTCAGCAAAAAGACAAGCCCATGCTTTTACGTAAAAAATTCCCTTTCATTAATATTATTTTCGGCGCAAATAATATTGAGTTTTTCTCAGATTATCTTGATGAATACAATAAGGAAAAGAAGTATCTTAACAAAGTAATTGAAGGAAATTATCAAGAAAAAGAAGATGGAATTAGTTTTGTCAGAGACAATAAGCTTTATGCCTATGTAAACATCATGTATGGCTGCAACAATTTTTGCACTTATTGTATAGTTCCTTTTGTAAGAGGAAGGGAAGTAAGTCGTCATCCAGATACAATATATCGAGAAGTTAAAGATCTCATTAGTAGGGGATATAAAGTAATCACTTTACTAGGGCAAAATGTGAATTCTTATGGCCTAGACAATAATACTGGTGGAGTTTTATTCCCAAAGTTACTTGAAACAATTGCTAATTTTGAGGGGGATTTTGAGGTGCGCTTTATGACATCACACCCCAAAGATATAAGTGATGATTTAATCGAGGTAATGGCTAGAAATGATAAAATTAGTAAAACACTTCATCTTCCTGCACAGTCAGGTAGCAACACTATATTAAAATCAATGAATAGAAATTATACTGTTGAATCGTACTTAGAAAAGATTGAAAAAATCAAAGCTAAAATGCCTAATATTACTCTTAGCACCGATATCATTGTTGGATTTCCTGGGGAAGGAGAAGAGGAGTATCAATTGACTAAAAAGCTCTTAAGTACTGTTAGATATCATAATGCATTTATATTTATGTATAGCCCTCGTCGTGGTACAGTGGCTGAAAAAATGGAGAATCAAGTTTCCATTGAGGAAAAACATAGACGAGTAAATGATTTGTTAAAACTTGAACATGAGATTAGTGATGAATTGTTTCACAATATGGTAGGAAGTAATCAAAGAGTTTTAGTTGAAGGGGAAGTAAACGAATTTTTAATTGCAAAAGCTCAGTGTGGCAAAGTAGTAAAAATTGAAAAGAATGAATCAATTCACATTGGAGAATTTGTATATGTAAAAATAGTTGATTATAAATCAGGGGATTTAATAGGAAAGATATAATATGCAAAAAGAGAATGGAAAAAAAATGTCAGCTATGATGCAAAAATATTTGGAGAAAAAGAAAGAATATCCAGATTGCATCTTGTTTTATAGATTGGGTGATTTTTATGAGATGTTTTTTGATGATGCAGTGCTTGCATCAAAGCTTTTGGAAATTACCCTAACAGGGCGAGACTGTGGTTTAGAAGAGCGAGCTCCAATGTGTGGAGTACCTTATCATGCAGCAGATGTCTATATAGCCAAGCTAACAGATCAGGGATACAAAGTGGCAATATGTGAACAACTTACTCCCGCTTCGACCAAGCAGATAATTGAGCGAGATGTTGTACGAATTGTCACTCCAGGTACGGTCATGGATGATGCTCAACTTGCCACTTTAAAAAACAACTTTATAGCTAGTGTAAGTAGTGTCCAGTCTAGTAATGTTGGATTGTCGTGGATTGACTTATCAACTGGAGAGTTTTATGTACAGCAATTTTCTGGTATGGATGCTTTTACCAAACTTAATGACACACTTGTTAGCATAATGCCGCGAGAAGTGATAGCAGATAAAAATTCATGTTTTATAAGCTCAGATTTACAATGTTGTAAAATGGGTATAGTGCCCCAATTTTTTAATTATGAGGATGATAAATTTGAATTTGATAATGCAAAAACTACAGTACTTACTCAATTGAATGAAAAAAAGTTAGAAAAGCTTCACTGTGAGAATAAGGCTCAAGCAATTTGTGCTGCTGGTGGATTACTTTCATATTTATATTACACGCAAAAGCGTGATCTAACACACATAAATACTCTAAAAGTCATCTATGAAGGCCACTATATGCATCTTGATGTAAATACACGGCTAAATTTGGAACTCTGCCAAACTTTGGCGGAGCAAAAGAAAAAAGGCTCTCTTCTTTGGGTGTTGGATAAAACTGATACACCAATGGGTGCAAGGCTAATGCGTAGCTATATTGAGCATCCCCTTCAAGATAGTGTAGAGATAAACGATAGGCTAGATGGGGTAGAAGAATTTAGCTTGGACACAATATCTAGAGCAGAAATTCATAAAATCTTATCACATATTGGAGATATTGAGAGAATTTGTGGGCGAGCTAGTTATGGAAATTTAAACCCAAAAAATTGTCTTGCTCTAGGGTATGCGCTATCCTATTTACCTAGGATAAAACAACTATTGTCAAAATTCAAATCTAACATTATAGTAAACTGCAATGAAAATATCACTGATCTTAGCCCTCTTTCTCAACTACTTTTAGATGCAATTGATGAACAAAGGGCAACTACATCCATAAAGGACGGAGATTTTATCCGTGCTGGGTTTAGTGCTGAGTTAGATAAGTGTCTTGAGGCAAAGGAAAAGGGAGCTCAGTGGATAAATGAATTAGAGGCAAAAGAGCGTACTGCAACAGGTATTAAAAATCTTCGCATTTCATACAATCGAATCAGCGGATATTTCTTCTTTGCTACAAAAGCTGTAGCGGAAAATTTGCCATTTAGATTCCAACGCATTCAAACACTTACAAATGGTGAAAGATTCATCACTACAGAATTGAAACAATTACAGGAAACTATTCTTTCTGCAGAAGAGCAAAAATTAGCTATTGAGCTACGTATTTTTGATGAATTGAGAACAAAAATTATGGAGTCTTTGACTAAAATTCAATCTACTAGTCAACAGTTAGCTAAAATAGACTGCTTAGTTTCACTTGCTGATGTAGCTATAGAGAATAATTACTCTAAGCCCACAATAAATCATAACATAACGGGATATTCAATAACAAATGGTAGGCATCCAGTTGTAGAACAACTTATTAAGGATGAACGCTTTGTGCCAAATGATTTGTTAATTAATGATAAACAGCGCACTATCATAATAACAGGGCCCAATATGGCGGGTAAAAGTACTTATATGCGTCAGTGTGCTCTCATTGTTTTACTAGCTCACATTGGTAGTTTTGTTCCAGCAACATCTGCTGAAATTGCTATTACTGATAGGATTTTTACCCGTATTGGCGCTAGTGATAATCTTGGTATGGGGCAAAGTACATTTATGGTAGAGATGGCTGAAGTATCAAATATTTTAAAAAACGCTACACAAAACAGCTTACTTATTTTAGATGAAATTGGTAGGGGTACATCTTCTCAAGATGGATTTAGTATAGCTTGGGCCGTGCTAGAATATATTGTCACCAATATAAAGGCACGCACACTATTTGCAACTCACTATCATAAACTCACAGAGTTGCAAGGCAAACTTCCTGCTGTGGTGAATATGCGAGTAACTGTAAGTGAATTTAACAATCAAATGTCATTCCTTCGAAAAATTGAATATGGTAGTACTAACAAAAGTTTTGGAGTAGAGGTGGCAAAATTAGCAGGTCTACCACCAAAGGTTATTGAACGGGCAAAAGTAATGTTAAAAAGTCAACTAAAAGAGGATGACGAAATTGTAAATGAGGTCGTACAAAAGTACAATTATGTAGAAGAGCTCACGAAAGAAAAATATAAAGATATTGAAAAAACTTTATCAAATGTAGATATAAATAATCTCACACCACTCGAGGCTATGACGATTTTGGCAGAGCTAAAAAACAAAATAAAGTAGGAGGTGAAAATGGCAAAAATAAATATTTTACCACCCGAAGTTTTTAATAAAATATCAGCAGGCGAAGTAGTAGAAAGACCCGCCTCGGTTGTAAAAGAGTTAGTAGAAAATAGCATTGATGCTGGAGCAACCCAAATTGAAATTCGGATTACTGAAGGTGGAATCAGCAAAATAGTTATCTCTGATAATGGATGCGGGATCGAAAAAGAAGATTTGCAAAAAGCATTTTTACCACATGCTACGAGCAAAATTACTACTGAAAATGATCTTTATTCAATCCGTTCATTAGGCTTTAGAGGTGAAGCTTTGGCTTCTATTGGAGCTGTGAGTGAAGTAGATATTATTTCGCGTACAAATTTAAATACAACTGGCTGGGCAATTCACCATAGTGGGGGAGTTAGCTCTGAGGTAATGGAAAAAGGCTCTCCAGTAGGCACATATATATGTGTTAATAATATATTCTATAATACACCAGCTAGAAAAAAATTTTTAAAAACGCCCAAAAAAGAAGAAAGTGAAATTACTTCGTTTATAACGAAGCTCATTTTAGCAAATCCTAACATAGCTTTTAAATATTATGCTGATGAAGATTTAATTTACTCGAGCACAGGGAAAGGGCTAGAGGATGCAGTATACTCAATATATGGCAAAGATGTATTAGATGAATTGTTACCTATAAATGTAAAATCTGGTAATTTTAACTTGAGTGGATATATTGGTAAAACAACCTTTTTTAAGTCTAACAGAACTTATCAAACAGTAATGATAAACAATCGATGGGTAGTTGATAGCATAGTGAATGTTGCATGTGCTCAGTGTTATGAAGCTTACATGCTCAAGCGTTGTTATCCATTTTATATTTTAAATCTGACCTTGCCAGCTACAGAAGTAGATGTCAATGTACACCCAAACAAACTTGAGGTTCGTTTTCAAGATAGTAAAGCAATATTTGCTTTTATATATAATAGCGTTACAAATAGGTTGTATGATTATTTATCGAATAATACAAATGAAGAGATGGCCGTTGAGCAAATTAACGAAGAAACAGCAATCTTTCAGTTGCCAAAAGAATCTCCAATTACAACAGTCCCACCAAAACGAATCGAGGTCGAAAACTCAGACAATATGGCTCATTCAGGAAATCCTGCCACTATTTTAAAAGAGATAGATATCGAGAAATTTACAGCTCCGAATGGACCAACATTTTTACCAACAAAACTAGACTTTGAAGGCACAGAAAAGATAACTACTACCCCTAAGGCAACGCAACAAAATATAATGCCCAACACTAATGATAACTGGAAAGAAACACTATCTACTATCGTAATAGGCAAGGCATTTAATACATATGTTATAGTAGAATCAGAAGATAATTTATTCTTTATAGATCAACACGCAGCTCATGAAAGACTATTATATGATAAGTATATAGCAAGTATAGAAAAAAGTGAATTAAGTAGCCAGCCACTTCTACTACCTTACAATATCACTGTAAATAGTTTAGAAGAGCAATTTGTTCTTGATAAAATTGAAATTTTGCGCTCTATAGGATTTGACATAGAGTCGTTTGGTAAATCTACATTTAAAATTTCAGCAATTCCAAGTATTTTGCCTGACTTAAATGTGACAGATTTCTTCAATAGTTTCTTAAGCGAATTAAATAATTTTGCTAATATAAAAAGTGTAGATATAATAAAAGATAAATTAGCTGAAACCGCTTGTAAGCATGCTGTAAAAGGTGGCGATGATTTAAACAAAAATGAACTAATTCATCTTATAAAAGATTTGGACGGCAATGTAACCAAACAATGTCCACATGGCAGACCTTTTTTAATGAAATTTAAACGTAAAGAAATAGAAAAATGGTTTAAAAGGATAGTATAATGCAAGATTTATTAGCAATAGGGGGCTGTACAGCTGTCGGAAAATCTGCTTTTGCCTTGAAGTTGAGTGAGTATCTCAATATGGAAATAATTAGTGCCGATTCTGTGCAAGTATATAAAGGATTGGAAATTGCTACTTCAAAGCCAACACACAAAGAAAGAGCAATTTGCAAACATCATTTAGTCGATATAATAGGCTTGTTTGACACATTTAATGCATATGATTTCGTAAAAAAAGCAACACAGGCTATTGATGAAATAGCAAAGCTAAATAAACTGCCGGTCATTGTAGGTGGAACAGGGTTATATATCGATAGTTTGTTATTTGGATTTGATTTCCAATCTAATAAACATCAGAAAAACTTTGATTATGAATACATTTTTTATAACGATGAACGAGAAAAAATTTATCGTCGCATCAATATTAGGGTAGATAATATGATAAAAAATGGTCTGGTTGACGAGGTAAAAACTCTCCGTTCTATGGGGGTATCTAAAAACGAACAGTGTATGCAGGCAATCGGTTACAAAGAAATTGGGGATTATTTAGAGGGAAATTGTAGCCTTGACGAAGCTATTACACTCATAAAAAAGAATACACGCAACTATGCAAAGCGTCAAACGACCTGGTTTAAAAACAACGGTGCGGTTATGTGGATGACTAAAGATGAAGATGCTTTAATAAAGTACTTATTAAATCGATTTAGTCAATATAAAAAAGCCTAAAAATATAAAGAGTATAGTGTTTATACTCTTTTCTGTATTATACTAATTAAATTTGGTTTAATTTTATAGTTTGTCCTAACTACTTTTTAGTATGTTAATCTATTTTGTAGTTTTTAGCAACTATAAGTTGAGAATAATCTTCTTTAACTACAAGAGGGGAAGTAAGCATACGATATTTGGGAGTATCATGAAATATTTGTTGTAGTTTTTCAAAGTTTTTATTTGGTTCAAGCAAAAGTTTTGCTATTGTATCCGCTTCTTTTAGGTCCTTTTCGATATATTTTTCTTTGTCAAAAGCTATTGGTAAAGTATAGTAGTGATGCTCTAAATTCATAATAGCGTAAAAATCTAAAAATAGGTTAGCAATTAACATCTTTGAATCAACTTTACGATTTAATACTCTAAAACTTTCTATAAAATTGTAATTTTTGCGATATTCTAGCCATGCTTGGGCTGAGGTATAAAATTGGTTTTCCCTTATATCTAGATATTCGTAGGCTATTTTATTTTTTCTATACATTTCTAACTTAGTAAATTCTTGGTCATAAAGGTCATCTAGATCAAACATTATCCATCTTTTTTCTTTATCAGAATAGTATTCATTAATCCAATGGTTTTGAATATATTTGCCAAGATATCTTGCCCAGCCAACTCGAGATCGGCAAGGTATGTTGTTGGCTTTTAAAATTGCGCTAGTAAGAATAGAAACATATCTACAAGTTACATTAATTCTAGTGTTTGCAGGTCTTCCTAGATAAAATCCTTTTTCATCTCGACGATATATTTCACCTAACATAGCATTGGCTGTTAAGAAAATATCGTCTTCACTAAGCGGTGTTGTATAATCAACATAAGAAAAATCTCCATATTCACTTAGGTTATTGTCCTTCATACTAAGTTGAAGTATGACGCGGTGTAAAGTCACATTCATTAGATACAAACAAAGTTGTTTTAAACTTTTATTGCATTTCTGTTCCCATAATAAAGTAACATCTTTTTTATATCGACCAATGTCTGTGTATTGGCTAGTTTGTTTGTAAAATTCGATTTTATCCATAATTATTTCCTGTATTTTTATTCTGTATTTAATAAATAGTTTTCCGTGAGTTTTGTTAGTTATGACAATATTGCTATTATAGAAGTATTTTCATTTAAAGCTTTTTTAGTTTGCTTTTAATTTCACTTTTTGAGCGGCTTCACGGCGGATATCATCACTCATAGCTGCATAGTGTTTTTTAGTGGTATTGATATCTTTGTGGCCTAACACATCAGCCACCACATAAATATCCTTTGTCTCATGATATAAATTTGTTCCATATGTGCTACGCAATTTATGAGGGCTAATCTTCTTTAGTGGAGTAACAAGACTGCTGTATTTTTTTACTAGGTTTTGCACAGCACGAGTTGAAATGCGTTTTTTCTGAAGAGAAAGGAACATTGCCCGTTCAGTTTCAGGTAAATCCTTGATTTCGGCACGATCTTCTAGATAAGCAAGCAATGCCTTTGCTACTTCATCGGAAAAATACAATACAACCTCAGCTCCGCCTTTACGTACGACCTTAAATCCATTTATATCAAAATCAAAGTCATCTACATCGAGCCCCACACATTCACTTACGCGAATTCCAGTGCCGAGCATAAGCGCAAGCAAAGCGTAATCTCGTGAATTTGTGTGACGGTGAAAAGCCTGTTGAGTAGGGGAGAGAGCATAACCTGTTTCAGCCATATCAAGTAAATCTACTACTTCATTCACTTCTAAACGAACGATTTCCTTTTCATGTAGCTTTGGCAAATCTACCATATCAGTTACATTTCGCTGAATCTTTTCTTTCTTGAAAAAGTAACTAAAAAATGAACGTAAGGTAGATAGTTTTCGTGATTTTGCTTTTTCATTATTTCTATACTTCTTGCCGTTATATTCATATAGCGAGAGATATTCCATGAATTTTTCAATATCGGTTGGTCCTATAATGTTGAGATCCATTAAAGATATTTGTTTGGGATTACGATGAGCAAAATCAGGCACTTTCTCACATAAAAAGTGGAAAAAAACGCGAAGATCATATGCATAATTTAATCTAGTAAGTGGCGTTGTTTGATTTTCTACTCCTACAAAAAATTCACTACAAAAGTAGGGGAGATCTTGCTTCACTTCCCTCAAGCGCATGGTCACATTATCGTTTCGTGTTTCATAATATTGTTCTGACATATATCACACCTCTTTTCGCCATATTATATCAAATTTTAGACAATTTGTAAAACGAATAACCAAACTATGCGTAAAAAATTTGAGAGTTTAAGTAAGTAGTTAACATATTATTTAGTGGTAATAATAAAAAGTATAGATATAATCAAATCAAGTTAAGTACTATGCAAATTTGCATAATATTAAAAAAAGATAGGAGAGGTGATATTAAAACTTTTGTGTATTACGGATAATCCTCCATAATAAAAAAAATCGTCGCTCTCATCGCGTCTTAAAATTGGGATAAATATAACTATATATATAGACAAAATTTATAATTTTTGTAAATAACTATAAAAACCTATGGATAGTTATTCATCAAAATTTATCAAAATCGCTCTCAAATCGTTCTCCAATATGACTTTGGGTTTAATTTATGCGTAATTCATAATTTTATATAGTATGTGTATTATTGTGTTGAAATACTACTTATTTTAGCGTAATTATGCGCAAAACTATTCTTTTGCGCATAATTTAAAGAGGTCAAAATTAGTACAAATAAGGGTACTACTCTTTTTTATCTATATAAATTTAATAAGTAATCATGTTTTTTTAGTTTCGTTTTTATGTACTTGTAATTTTGTATGTATTGAGCAACAATTGCCCAAAACAATTTTGAATGGTTCATTTGAGTCAAGTGAGACAATTCATGTACTACAACATAATCAATTTCATCCGGAGCAACCATTAATAGTCGCCAATTTAAAGATACAACCTTGTTACTATTACAGGATCCCCAACAAGTTTGAGCGTTTGTAAGTCTCAATTTATCTGGTTTATTATGCATTATATTTATAAAATGCTCTACCCTACTATGTAAATATTTAATAGCCATCTTTTTATAAATTTTTTTTATATACACTGACACATCGTTAATCTGTAAAGGTATAAGGCAACATTTTGTGTTATCATCAAAAGAAATTGTTTTAATGTTTGACTTAGTTATTTTATAAGATTTTCCGAAAAAAAGTATGCTATTTTGAGCGATTATTTCAGCATTAAGCTGATTTTTGGCTTTTATATTTTGCTGATGAAGCTCTATCCAACTTTGCTTTTGCATAACAAAGCGCATTATAGCGCTTTCTGAGGCTTTTTTAGGTGCTCTAATAACCAACTCCCCTACTGAAGTGATTTGTATTTGGATTGAGTGTCTATTTGAATATACTATTTTATCAATTTTTATCATTTTATCACCAATTCTATTTTAGCACATTAAGTTTTATTTAGCAAATACACGCACTAAAAAAGCAAAAAATGAGGTAAATTTTGGATTATTAGCAAAATTATTTGACAAATAATATAAAATTTTATAAACTAAAAGAGAATTTAGGAGGATATATGGCCGACAACTTAAATACACTTATATTAAAAGTGTTAAACGAAGGCGAACACTATGGACTTGACATGATAAAACGCATTAATGAAACATCACCCGATGTAGAAGTAAAACAACCAAGCCTATATAGCGCACTTAGAAGGCTGGAAGAAAAAGGTTTTGTTGAATCATATTGGGAAGACGGTCAGGAAGGCGGAAGGCGGCATTATTATAAAATTACTGATTTAGGTTTAGAAGAATTAAGCTTGATGACTTCTGTAGAGCAATTTAAGAAACAAAAGAATGAACCTAAATTAGAAGGAAACGAAGATGCCGACTTGCCTCACCCTACTGCCGAAGAATTATTAAAAACTGATGATAAAGATTTGTCTCATTTTAATAATACAGAACCAGACATAGATGATGCACCACCTTTTGATATAGATGACACTCAGGATAATGAGGATGAAGTCTCACAGGAAATTGAGCCAAATGAATGCATCTCAGATATTGAAATGCCTGAAAGCGCCTCAATTAACGAAAATATTGAACCAATGGATGATGTAAGTGGTGAAGAAAGTGAAAAAGACGATGAGGAAGATTTTTATAACGACTCTTCTTCAGGAATCGAAGACTTTAATCCATATGCTGATGAAAACGAAGATGACAACAATGAAAATGATTTAAGTTTTACAGAACAAGCTCAAGAATACATCCCAGATGAGTCAATTACTGAAGCTGATTTTGAAGAAAGTGAAACTAATACATCAAATGACGAACTCCCTCCCCTCTCCAAGTCTGAGCCTAAATTTAATTTTGATGAAGAAATTACAAATGAAAAAGCTGATGATATCGATTATAAAGACATTTTGGGTGATTTGGAGGCGGAAAGTTTCATTGATGAGGATGAAAAGGATGAAAGAACTAAAATCATAGAATCTAGTATTAGCTCTATGCCCACATCTCAATTTAACAAAACTCAAAAACCAATCATAGCCTCAGCTCCTGAGCCGGAGGAAGAGAAACCTGTTAGTCGTCGTTCAAAATACACAGACGAAGTAGCTGCAGTGTTTAAAAAAGGTAAAAGTAAGCAAAATACTTCTTCAAGAGTACCAGCCTCCCCTACTTTTGGACGCAAAGATAAAAATCTTGATAAATTACAGTCTAGCAATGAAAAAAATGCACTGGATGAGGTAGCCTCTAGATATAATCTAAGCGAAAAAGTAAAAAACTCTAAAACTAATAAGCCTATTCAAAAACTAGTGTCAAAAAATGTGAATTATAACCACATAAGACAAGAGAATATAGTTATTCATCCATACGACAAAAAGATGTTTGTTAAAATAAATACAAAGAAATTTATTTACTTAAACCGTTTTAACCTTTTTAGAGCTATTCTTATGACTATTATCTTCTTTGTAGAAATGCTATTAGTTTATCAAATAAGCTTAGATAAAGGATACTATTTATCAAATCACGACTATTTCTACTTTGTATTTGGGATTTTTGGAATTATATATCTATTTAGTAGTATTTTTATCTACTCATCTGACATAAATAAAAAGATTTATGCCCCACAAGTGCATTGGTGGAAGAATTTTGGCATTAGATGTATATATGCAGCACTGCTTGCCATATTTAGCATAGCAATTTGTTTCTGCTTCGGAATGAAGGAAATGTTTAATGTAGATTTTTATCTAGGTTGGTTAATACCTTGTATAGTTGCAATAAACTTTATTATTTCTTGGATAATAGGAGTTTTACTAAACTCCATAAAGGCATTTCGTGCATAAATCTGCCATATAGTCATAAAAAATAAGCATATACTTACATTTTTTTGATAGTATATGCTTATTTTTTGTTTTTCTTTTTGACCTCATCTGATGGAAGCGTAGGTGGAGGCAACAACTTTTGATTTGGGTTTATATTTAAATAAATAAACGCCTTATCACGAGGAGAACCAAATTTCTTTGTAAAAAATCTACCCATTCTGGTTAAAACTTTCTCAATCCAGTCTTTATAATGATAAGTAAACCAAAACGCAAAAATCATGAATGCCACAATAATTGCCCACACAGCCAATCCCCATCCAGTGAATGGAATAATCTCTCCTGAGCCCAAGTAGCAGGTCATTATAATACCTATAGGACGAGTAAGAATGATGGTTGTCAGGAAGAAGCGATATGACATTGTTGTCATTCCTGCTACCAAACATAGAATGTCGTCTGGAAAAAGTGGGAATAGCATCATTAAGAAAAACATGTATTTCCCTTTATCATACAGCATTTGAGAATATTTTCTCGTTTGCTTTTCGCCTACAATCCATTTTACAACTTTTTCACCACATTTATCTCCTATCATAAAGGCAAAAATTGAACCGAACATTATTCCAAAAAAGCTCAGTATAGTAGCCATTGCCGGCCCAAACATTAGCGTTCCTGCTATGGTTGTTGCCATTGCGGGCAATGGAATAAAAGTTACTTGTAAAAATTGCAATATAAAGAATAATAGATATTTCCACCAACCGACTTCACTGAGCGCTTCTTGAAGTTTTTCTGTACTTGTTAAATACTCTAATATTCCGAATTGAGCGATAAGAAAGTATCCCCATTCAAGTAAACTCTCCAATATCAAGAAGACAAACACGGTTTTGAGCCAACCTGCACTCTTTTTGAAGAAGAAAATCACAGAAGCTACGGCCAAAAATGATGTTGCTACTGCACATACGACAAGTATCCATCGACTGATATTTAGCAAGCCCAAATAGCACCATATATCAAACCCCGCCATAAAGCAACAACTAAGCATTAATGTCACTGATGAAAAAGTATATCCCTTAGGTTTGCTTTTTGTTGGGAGGCGTTCATAAATGTAATCTATATTATTATTCCCCATATCTTGCCCCACCTATTTTATGTAATTACCCTAAGAGTATAACAAAAACTTTTATCAAAGTCAATTATTATCTTTACTTTTAAAAATTATTATGTTATAATTCAGTGAAAAAAGTGGATTATAGGAGGTTTGATTAATTGAGTAATACTGTACTAGAAATTAAAAATGTTAGCAAATACTATGGCTCAAAACAAATAATTAAAAACCTTTCTTTTGAAATATATGAAGGAGAAGTTTTTGGTTTTATTGGACCTAATGGAGCTGGAAAATCGACTTTGATTAGAATTCTTTGTGGGCTTACTCCACCTACCACAGGCACTGTAACCATTTGTGGATACTCCCTCTCAAAGCAATTTGAAAAAGCTATGGATAACCTCGGTGTAGTCATGGAAAACTGTAAACTATATCCATATATGACTGGTATGCAAAACCTAAAGTATTTTGCTAGCCTAACTAAAAAATGTTCTGCGAGTGAATTGTACGATCTTATTGAGATGGTTGGATTAACAAACAGAATTTATGATAAAGTTAGTACCTATTCATTAGGGATGTTACAAAGACTAAATCTAGCCCAAGCTTTGCTAGATAAACCCAAATTTCTAGTTCTTGATGAGCCAACCAATGGTTTAGATGTAAATGGCGTTATTGATTTAAGACAAATTTTGCGCTCAATAGCAAGAAAAAACGATATAGCCATATTTATCAGTAGCCATGTTTTAAGTGAATTGGAGCAAATTTGTGACACAGTTGCCATATTTGATAACGGCGCTATATTAGAGTTGCGTACTTTGGCTGATTTAAAAGAGCAAAATAGCACAAGTAAGAGCATCCAAATTCAAGTAGATTACCCTAATTATGCTTGTAAAATTATATATCAACAATTTAAAGTTTCTCCCGAGTTAGCTGGTAATTCTATAATTTTACCTTATAATAGTGTGAAAATGGGGGCTGTAATATCAGCACTAAAACGCCAAGGATTAACAATTTTTTCTGCCGACGTTACCACCAAATCTTTGGAGGAAATCTATCTAGATGTTATAAAACAATTTAGGGGCAAAAATAGTTCGGGAGGTGTGATGTAATGCTAAAATTTGGTCGTTTAGTGAATGGCGAATTATACAAAATTGTAATGCGCCCAATTATTTATATAATAACAGCTCTACTCGCTGTAGTACTATTTTTCTCTTGCATAACATTTGACCCTGTAAATAGGATTGATGATAGTTATTATTCAAAACTTGAAGGTAGCAGCAAAGATGCAATTTATGAAAACTTTTGTAACCACCCTACCCTCAATAAAAATATCTCCGATTCAAATATGAACGGTGCTTACACCACTCTTGAAACAATGTCTAAACAAGAATCTATTGTAAACTCTATAAGCACGTTATTAAGTAATAATACAGGGACAAATGGAGCTATAGGAGTGCAATATTTATATAAATCAGGATATTTAAAAGCAATTGAAACTGAAAAAACAAAAACTAATCCTGATATATCTTCTATTAATAATTATCGTTTACAAATTATCGATAATCTTAAAACAGTAAATGACAAACTAAAAGCATCGGTTTCTACTAATAATTTGCGTCTGTTTGTAAAAGTAAATGATTATAACAACTTTTCCGCTCTACTTTCTCGAACAATATCGGTTTTTCGTGCGGATAACAAGGATCTTTCTTCTTTAGATTCATTTATTTCAATAGCTAATGTAGCATCGCAAGACCAAATGTTTGAAAAGCTATATGAATTTTCAACTACAACCATCAAAGATATCAAACTTTCTGATAGTAGTATCGAAACTCTTTCTACTATCTACACTAACTCTAAGGCTACCCAAGAAGATATCATCACAAAAGCCAATCTTGACAAAGATAATGAGTCAGTATCAATTGATGAATTTAAAACGAATTTATCAAATTATCTATACATATCTGATCAATTTGTTAGCTTAGTCAATGATAGTATAAAATATGAAAATATAAAAGGTATGAATGATACTTTTGCCCAAAAATATGTGGGATATCAAGATGTTTATGTTTATCAACTAAAAGAACAAATCACAAGAAATAGATATTTACTAAAGAAGGATTTGACCCCCAATAGCGTTTCTACTCCCTTCAATCTCACTATAAGTTCTGGTCAAACCGCAGATGCTTATGACCTGATGTTTTATGGATTACAGGGGTGCAGCATCGTGATAATTCTACTAGCTATGCTCACTATCGCAGGGCAAATTGCCGGAGAAAATCAAAATGGAACACTCAAAGTGTTACTCACCCGCCCTTTTGCTCGCCATAAAGTTTTATCAGCAAAGATTATCGCCACACTGATAATGTGTATTGCCTTATTACTGTTGTGTGCTATAATACTGTTTGTAACAGGATGGATAGTCTATGGGCTTGATTCTACGCCTATTTTAGCTATATTTAATGCTAGTGCAGGATTTAGAATAGCGCCTCCATTGTTTATGTTGGTGTACATACTATTTTTGATGATAAAAATATTCTTCTACAGCATAATGACAGCTGCTTTTGCTAATATTTTTAGAAATAATGTAGCAACCATAATTGTTTCTATGGTAGTTTTGTTCTTTGTATTTATTACTCCTATCTTATTAGCTAATTCTTATATTTGTGCTTATATGCCTTTTGCTGGAATTGATTTATTTAACTATTACGGAGGAGCTTCTATAGGAAATGGAGTTACAAACTTTGCATCATTGTTCGCTACCCCGATGTACCCTAATAGTTCGTTTACTGTAAGCATAATTACTAGCTCGATTACCCTATTAGCCGCAGTATTCATTAGTTATATTATATTTTGTAAAAGAGAGTTTAAATAGTTATGAATGAATACATAAATTTAGATAACGATAATATCGACAGTGAGCATATTTGTTGCGCTATTGGAGACCCAAAGCATCAAGCGGGTGTTGATAAGAAGAAAGAGTGGATTAAATCGAAACTAAAAGATGGTCATATCTTTAGAAAACTAAATGCTCGTGGTAAAATCTTTATTGAATATGAACCAATTGAAACTGCTTGGGCACCTGTAATTGGGAAAAACTATATGTATATCTATTGTTTATGGGTTGCTGGAAGTTTTAAGGGAAAAGGAATTGGACGAGAATTGCTCGAATATGCCATAAATGATGCAAAAAATAAGAAAATGGATGGCATTTGCACAGTCGTAACTACTAAGAAAAAACCTTTTTTAGGTGAAAAAAAGTTTTTTGAGCATTTTGGGTTTAAAATAGTGGATCAAATTGGTGAATACGAGCTACTCGCTCTGCAATTTAATACCTCTTCTCCACCCAATTTTAGTAAAAATGCCCATTCTATGCAAATAGACAGCAAAGATTTTACGATATACTATGCTAACGAATGCCCTTATGTAGAATATGAAGTAAATGAATTAAGTGATTATGCGAAAAATAATAATATCAAACTAAATTTTATTAAGATTGACTCTTTAGAAAAGGCAAAAAACGCACCGTGCTTTATGAATAATTGGGCAAATTTCTATAAGGGCAAGTTTATTTCAAGTACAATCTTAAATGCAAATGCTTTACAAAAACTACTAAAGTAAAAACATAGCACAAGCTATGTTTTCTATTAACTAATCTTTCCTGAAGGAGAGATTTTTTCTTCTAAAAGATTAACACTATTTTTTGATAAATTCGACATTGGATTTAGTTCCACTAGTATAGTATCAAGTCCTATCTTTACTATACACTTATATGGAATGAATATATCTTCCCTTGTTCGAAAAAGATTAGTTTTTACTCCAGGAACAACCACCCCCAAGATTTTTGCGCTACATTGTTCAATTACTATATCGATGATATGCCCTAGCCGTCTGCCATCTATAAGATTTACTACACTCTTTTCTCTCAATTCACTAAAACTTATTTCCATTATATTATATATATGATATATACTTCATTTTTGAACATATATATAGGGGAAAACACAACTTTTCAAAATTTAAACACTATATAGCAAAATTTTGCTATATACCCACAAAAAATAATCACTTAGTCGAAGAATTTTTTTATATATTTTAATGCGTTTTTTTCTAATCTACTTACCTGAGCTTGACTTATTCCTACTTCTTCACTCACTTCTATTTGGGTTTTTCCTAAATAATATCGCAAGATGAGAATTTGTTTTTCGCGTTCATTCAAGCCTTCTAGAGCATCCTTTATCGAAACATTATCTAACCATTTGTCATCACAATTGTAAATATCGGCTATGCATTCTCCAAGTTCTATAGCGTCAGGGTCATCAGAATACATTGGTTCAGATAATGATAAGGGTTCAGTTATAGCATCAATCGCAAATGCAACTTGTTTTATGGGTAAATTAAGTTCTTCTGCTATTTCTTCAATATTGGGTTCTCTAGATAATTTCGATTCTAATTTTTCACGAGCGACCAGCGCTCTATAGGCAATATCTCGTAGTGAACGGGATACCCTAATAGCACTATTGTCACGTAAAAATCGCCTTATCTCCCCCACAATCATCGGCACAGCATATGTGCTAAATTTCACATTTAGATTTAGGTCAAAATTATTAATTGCCTTTATTAATCCGACACATCCCACCTGAAAAAGGTCATCTAGGTTTTCGTTTCTACTTACAAATCTCTGTACAACGCTTAAAACCAACCTCATATTTCCATAGATAAATTCGTTTTTAGCGTTCTCATCACCTTTTTTTAGCCTAATCATAAGTTCGTAGAGTTCATTTGCACTAAGTTTTGGTAATATAGATGTATCAACTCCACAAATTACTACTTTATTTATCATTATTTCCTCCCACACTTTATGTGTAGTGTGGGCATTGAATAACACTTTTATTCATGATTTATTAGCTTAAATTGGAAATTTCTTTTTTCATTTTATTCAATATCTTTTTTTCAATTCTACTGATGTAACTTTGTGATATTTTTAAATTATCTGCAACTTGTTTTTGAGTCTGTTCTTGGATTCCATTTAGCCCAAATCTCATGGAAACAATCTGTTGTTCGCGCTTATTAAGCTTTTCTAGAGCTTTATATATCAGTCCTTTATCAGCTTCAGCTTCAATATTTTTAAATATCTCTTCAGCATCTATTCCAATCACATCACTCAGTAGCAGTTCATTTCCATCAGCATCTAACGAAAGAGGTGAATCTAAAGATGTTTCATTCTTTTGTTTGCTTGTTTTTCGTAAATGCATCAAAATTTCATTTTCGATACAACGCGAAGCATAAGTGGCAAGTTTTATTTGTTTTGTATTATTAAACGTATTTACAGCCTTAATTAGGCCTATGGAGCCGACTGATATCAAATCTTCGAGTTCCACTCCAGTGTTCTCAAACTTTTTTGCAATATATACCACCAAACGCAAATTTTTTTCTATCAATTCTGCTTTCGCTTCAATATTGCCACTCAACATTCGCTCTACACATTCTTTTTCCTCTATCGCGCTCATTGGACTGGGTAAAGCCTCGTTGTTGCTTAAATATAGCATCATTTGTTCTTTTGCTTTATCATAATTTATCCCACAAATTCTTTTTAAAAATTTAAATAATGAGCTAAACATTGCATACCTCCACAATTTCGCTACCTACAATTGCTTTGTAATCTTTATTTCCTAACTTATGAGTAGAAATCCCCAAAGAAATAGGCATAGATTTACCATTAATGTCTATATCAGCATCGAAAATAGTCATCATATATGTAGCTCCCATACTATTTACTGCTATTTGTTCTATATTACTTAGGTCTGTTTTGTCAAATTTTTTTAAAAACAGAGCCATACGCTGCGCATCTGACAGCCAAAACTTTAGTAAGTCTTCTTCAACTACCACCACAGCTCGACCTGATGAGGAATGAAGAAGATTCCCTGTATCTACAAATCCCATCACCATTTTTTTCTTATTATTTAAGCGAATGTTCAACTCTAAAACTTGAACTTGGTTTCTTTTTCTAACAATCTTTGCCATTTTTGATGCTAGAATACTAAATAAAACTCCTCCCCCTAAGATTATTCCCATTGGTAATGGAGAAATGTATGTATTTATTAAACCAACATTGGTGGGGATATTTAAATATGAAAAAACAGCTATCAATAATCCACCAAAGCAAAATGTAATCCCTGAAAACGCTATCCAGAGTCTTATGCCCGCCTTAAATGATAGACAAATTATTATGCACATAAAATATGCTACTAACAATTTAGCCGCAACTCCCCAAGCCCCAATTAGGGCTATTAATGGTGAAACACACGCAAAAATAGTGCCCAAAAAGCAAGAAAGAGCTATTCTTTTTTTGCAAATTGGGAACTTTAATATTTTTAAAGAAATATTTAATAAAATCCAATCTATAACGAAATTATCTATTATTGCGTATTCTAAAATAATCTCCATTTTTTCTCCTCGTTATAGTATATCACGCTCAATATAACTAAATTTATGAGAAAAAAAAATATAATACACAAAATTTGTATTATATTTGTTTGTTTTGTCTAATATTATGAAGGTTGTTTTATAATCAAAACTATTGCAGCTACTACAATCAAAACCAATCCTATCACTTTTATTGTCAGCATTATTCCGTCTTCATTTGAAACAGAATCAGTTTTTCGGCAAAAGCACGCAATTCTTCTTGCTAAACAAGCCAATGAAATCCCCAAAATGCAAAGAGCAATCCCAACTATAACATTGTCTTGTTGCAATCTTTCCATTAAATCTTCCCAAACACACAAAAGAGACATAAGCATATTATTCACTTCCTTTGTTTTTATTCATAATATCACACTTATCCTAAAAAGTCAATTACTCTTTATTATCTAATTTTACTTTCCTTTTTCTATTTTTAAGTAAAATTACATCCAGTACTCTTCTAAAATTCTTTATAGTGTAAACTATAATGCTAAGTATTATTATTATCATACCACCATACAATACATAAAGATTCCAGTTATTTAGAGCGGTATGAAAGAAGCATAATACAAAGCCTATACTCATAACAACAGTCCCAGTTTTCCCTATCCAATTGCTGGGAATAGTAATCTTTTGACTATACAAACACACCCCAGCAAATATCATTGATAAATCTATAGATACTAGCGTAATAGTGAGCCATAAAGGTACTACTTGTGTGAGTGTAAAGCATATCAAAGTAGCAATTTTGAGTAACTTATCAGCCAGCGGATCCATCACAACGCCGTAATTTGTAATTGTATTTGTCCTACGAGCAATTATTCCATCCAACACATCTGTAAAACACGCAATTAAAAATATAGCAAGAGAAAAATAATGATGTTCATCTTCTATAAACAAAAAAACCAACACAAATACGGGTATTAAAGCTAGTCTAAATAATGTTAGTATATTGGGAATATTCCAAAATTTACTCATATTTTCTCCACTATTGTTTCATTTGATTTTTATTTAGTATACCATATTTTTACAAAAAACTAAACATTTTTCACAAAAAATTTTATAAAAGAATATGATATTATAATTCTATCAAAAGGAGATGAAATTGAAAAAACTAACGTTATTACTTGCAACTGTAATGTCGCTATGCTTATTTGTGGGCTGCGGTCAACCTGCTACTAATACTGAAACTATAGATTCCCACAATAAAATAGTACTTAGCGAAGTTACTCACAGTATCTTCTACGCGCCATTATATGTTGCAATGAGTAAAAATTACTTTAAAGATGAAGGTCTAGATGTTGAACTTGTTAATGGAAACGGCAGTAACAATGTAATGACTGCTATTATGAGTGGAAAAGCTACAATCGGATTAGCTGGTCCCGAAACAGCTGTTTACACCGCACTTCAAAGTGGTGACAACACTTCCCCAAAGGTTTTTGGAGGATTAACCGCTTGTGATGGCTCGTTCTTAATTGGACGCGAAGAAAATGAAAACTTTTCTATAGAAGATTTACGCGGAAAAACCATCATAGCAGGTCGTCGAGGCGGAATGCCTGCAATGACACTTGAATATGCCCTCAAACAAGCAGGACTAGAAGCCAATGTTGACTATACACTAAACCTTGACTACGATTTTGGAATGGTGGCTACTGTATTTGAGTCGGGCATGGGCGATTATTGCACTATGTTTGAGCCGGTAGCTAGTGCTTATCAATCCGCTGGTAAAGGCTACATTGTGGCTTCAGTAGGAAAACTTGGCGGTGCAGTCCCCTACACTGGTTTTATTGCCAGCCAAAACTATTTAAAAAATAATGCTGCCGAAGCTGAAAGTTTTTTACGAGCTGTTTACAGAGGATATTTATATCTCATGAATGCCAATATTGACAATGTTGCAGCAGCGCTTCTTCCTCAATTTAGTGGAACAAGCCTAGATAACATCAAAGCAGCAATTACTAACTACAAGTCACTAAATGCATTTGCCGCTACTCCCGTAATATCTAATGAAGACTATACTCGACTTTGTGCCATTATCACTAATGCTGGAGAACTTCGTGGAGAAGTCGCATTTGATAAGGTAGTAGACAATTCACTTGCCGAAAAAGTAGTAAAATACTTCACCTTCAACTAAAAACAAGCCTAATATGGGCTTGTTTATCATTTACGCTACAGCAATACCAAGTTTATCCATTCTAGCTTGTAATTCAATTGTTTTTTCATATAGTGCTTTGTAATTTGCTTCATTTGTCTCAAGCAACTCAACTATGTTTTGAGGCGGTTCAGGACTAGCAGCAAGTTTTAATAGTTTCCTTTTCTCTGCCTGAAGTTTTTCGAGTATTGAGGCGCATTTGTGAGCATCAATTGATAGCTTAATTCTATCTCTACGCTCTTTGTCAGGGTTTTTAACAGCCATCCAGTTCCCTCCCATTTTCTTTGAGTTTTTCTGTTTTAGAAAGAATGTTGCCTATTGCAATTTTTATCTTTCGAGCATAATTAGCTGTACTCTTTTTATATCTTTCTACAATGTCTTTCAGTTTCATAAATTCCTCCCATTTTTATTTTTTTAATTCTAGCATAATCTAACTGATTTAGCAAGTGATTTTGGTATAATAACAAAAAAGAGCCCCAGCTCTTTTATTACGCTTTTGCTAATTCTATCATAGGATCAGGAGATTTTTCTATTGTCGCTGTATAAGCTAAAGGAACTTTAGCTTTTTTGATAGGCTGCGACTCAACTACAGTTTTTTCTGCATATTCACTTGGACTAATAGATGATACTAAACCTGTTCCCCCTATTCCAATTTGTTCTGAAGGTGCACCTTTCCACCACCATCTACGTAATCTAGCTAATCTTGACAATGGCCTGCATTGCTCGACTGGCTTTTTCTCAATTTTGTTTGATTTTATATACTCTTCTACCACTTGAGGCAAAGCTGCTCGCTTAACAAGTTTTGCGTGTACCACTTCTTTTAAGAAAGCTTCACGAGGATAGTCTTTTATATATATCCTTTTGTGCTCATTATCCTTTTTGTGCAAATTGAATATTACTTTACGAATTTTAAAAGTAGGGCTTGTCCAAAATTTTGATAAAATATGCCTTGCTTGAAAACGATAACCTGTGGCTTTTATGGCAAAATTTGCCGCACACATTGTACAAAGCGCCATGCCTCCAAGAACTAGTGAAGGAGTAACCAATCCAGTGAAAACTCCAGCTAAATAGGTTATGCCTATTCCTGCAACTACAATATTCTTTATGGTATTGAGTGTCAAGGTTTTTCTATCAGCTGTTTTTATTAAGCCTTTACAATATTCATCAAATAGCTCAGGATTACTCTCTTTTAAAATTTTTAGTTGTTTATTCTCAAATTCATCAAAAGAAACTACCGCTGCACTATTTATCTTATAAATTTTCCAGTCATTTTTTATTTCATGATTGATATCTACATAAGTTTGTGTTGATTGATTCCACCACTCATCTTTATCAAATTTACTTTCTGTGTTTATAATCATAAGAATTCTCCTTACCTAACAATTGCGCCACCAGTATAGCATTATGAATTTTATTTGTCAATAAAAAAGAGGATTATTCATCCTCTACTTCTCGTAGTCTTACATTGTGATACACACATTGTACATCATCATTATCCTCAAGGTTGTCGATTAACTTGATAAATGATTCATATTTATCATCAGGCAAATCCATAAGTTGGGTAGGAATCATTTCTTGCTCCGCTGATATTACTTCGTATCCTTGCTTAATTAATTCGTCTCGAATAACAGCCACACTACTAGCATCTCCTATAAAAGTAAAAGTTTCAGGCGAGTATTCAAAGTCATCTGCTCCGATATCCATGGCAAGCATCATTGCATCATCCTCGCTTACATTAGGTTTGCTCTTAGCCACAACTACAGCCTTTTTGTTAAACATAAAAGCCACGCTGTTTGGTCCGCCAAGCGCTCCACCTGCTCTATCAAATATGTGTCTCACATCACTACTAGCTCTGTTTTTGTTATCTGTAAGAATATCACAAATTACCGCACTACCCGCTGGTCCATATCCCTCATAAACGATAGCTTCGTAATTTACATTGCTCCCCTCTCCACTAGCTTTTTTGATACTACGCTGAATGTTGTCATTTGGCATATTGTTTGCCTTTGCTTTTGCTATTACTGTAGCTAATCTTGGGTTAGTATTGGGGTCAGGTCCACCTGCTTTTACAGCAACTGCAATTTCTTTTCCAATTTTTGTAAATACTTTTCCTCGTGCTTGATCTGTTTTTTCCTTAGCACGATGTATAGTCGCCCATTTACTGTGTCCTGACATAATTTATTCTCCTTTAAAATAATTCATTATTATACTACCCGCAATGGCTACATTTAGCGATTCAACATTGTTTTTCATAGCTATTGCAATTTTATTTTTTACTTTGCTACGAAGTGTTTCACTTACCCCATTTGCTTCATTTCCCAACACAATACCGATTTTTTCATCACTCTTTGGATATGACTCCAATATTTTTCCTTCCATATCTGCAAGTATTAGCGTGTGTTTAGAGGCTAGCTTATCTATATCACTATAATCGCATTCTACTATTTTTACATCTAATACTGTCCCCATAGTGGAACGCAACACCTTGTCGCTGGTGTAATCTACACAATTGAGTAGATAAATATATTTAAAATTAAAAGCTAAGGCCGAGCGAATAAGTGTCCCCAAATTACCAGGATCTGATATATTATCTAGCACCAAAAAATTAGTCTGTGGTAACGAAAATGCTTGATTTTCCCACTTTATTACTCCTATTATATCGGGAGTAGTTACTGTTTGACTAAGATATAAAAGAACCTCTCTGTTTGTCTTTACTAACTCCCCCCCTACTTTTACTTTGGGATCATCTATAAAAAACAAATACTCAAAAGTTGCTCCGCGGATACTTAGTTCTTTAATTAACCTTTCCCCTTCCACCAACACCAAACCTAGCTTTTGACGATATTTCTTTTGCTTTAACTTAGCTAATTCCTTTATAAGCGGATTTGATTTACTCAAAATCTCTTTTATCATATATCACCAAAAAATAGTTTCACAAAATTTTGCAAAACTATTTCCCTTCCTAGTTACTCAAAGCTTTTTTAGCAGTATCCACAAGATTAGCAAAAGCCGCTTCATCATTTACTGCCATATCAGCTAAAACCTTCCTATTTAGATCAATGTTAGCTGCCTTCAACCCATGCATAAATACACTGTAACTTATGTCATGAGCACGACATCCAGCATTAATTCTCACAATCCACAAACTACGCATATCACGTTTTTTCAATTTACGCCCTACATAAGCATAGTTTCCAGAACGCATTACTTGCTCTTTTGCTACGGTAAATTGTTTAGATTTTCCTCCAAAATACCCCTTAGCAAGTTTCAAAATTTTGTTACGCTTTTTAATTGCGTGTACACCATTCTTTATTCTCATAACCTAACCCCCTTAAACCTTTATAGCTCTAGCAATCTTAGGTTGGTCACATGGAGCAACTGTATCACCAGCACGCAATTGCCTCTTTCTTTTGGTTGATTTTTTAGTTAAAATGTGCATTCTGTATTGACATTCACGTTTTATGACGCCATTTTTGTTCATTCTAAAACGCTTCTTTGCAGAACTCTTTGATTTCATTTTTGGCATAATCTTTCTTTCCTTTCTTTTATTTTGCTTCTTTTGGAGCTAAAATCATAGCAATAATCGATCCAGATAAAATTGGCTTTTGATCCATCACACATTTATCAGCTAACATTTCGTAAAACTTATTCATGTTGTCAATTCCAAAATGTGAAAAATTTGCCATACGCCCTCTTACGCCCTTGATAATAACTCGCACTTTGTCACCATTAGACAAAAACTTAGCTACTTGGTTGGCTTTATAGCGCATGTCATGCTCCTCTATGCGCATAGATAGCTCCATTCCTTTTATCTCAGCAGCTTTTTGTTTTTTCTTGGCTTCTTTATCACGTTTTTGAGCAATAAATTTGTATTTACCATAATCCATAATACGGCAAACTGGAGGTGTGCCATTAGGGTTTATTGCTACCAAATCTAGCCCAGCCACATTTGCCTGAGCCAATGCAGACTTTATATCTACTATCCCCAATTGCTCTCCTTCGGTGCCAAGTAATCTTACTTCCTTGGCGTTAATCTGTTCATTAATCGATAATTCCTTAATGGTTTTATCCTCCTAAAAAATTTTTGTACAAAGAAAGAAGTGGATAGACCTACTACCCACTTCATATTTCATATAATAAATATATGAGAAATATTGACCAATCTAGGAACCCCGACTGGTGAGAAGTGAGCACTTCTTCTTTGTTACATGTCCATTATTTTAGCACACTTTTAAAAAAAAATCAAGTACTTAGTTTAAATTTGATAAATTTTTCTCAATTCATTTTACTATTTATATTATATATGATATAGTATTAAAACTAAAAAGGAGAAAAATTATGAGGAAATTTGAGATAGTAAGAGACGATTGTATTCAATACAACCAAAGTGCCAACACTATTAAAATGCCAGTTAGAGCGACCAAACACTCAGTTTGCTACGACTTTTATTCACCAATCAACTATACCCTATCCCCTAATGAAACCAAGCTTGTTTTTACAAATGTTAAGGCTCAATTCAACGCTGATGAAGGTCTGATATTAGCTGTAACATCTGGTATGGGCAAACGTGGGGTGATTTTGGCTAACGGAATCGGTATAATTGAAAGTGACTACTTTAGTAACGAAAGCAATGACGGCAATATTGGTTTTTTACTACACAACATTGGTTCTACCCCATATGAAATTCACACTGGCGACAAGATCGGTCAAGGTTTTTTCTTTAAATTTCTCACAGTAGATAACGAAGAAGAAATCACCACTACTCGCACAGGCGGTTTTGGTTCAACTGACAAAAAATCATAATTTATAATATATTTACTTGACTTTTTGGTTTTTTTTCAATTATAATAAGCGCTAGAGAAAATATTTCTCAAAAAGCTAAGGAGGAAAAGCTATGTTTTGTCCTAAATGTGGGCAGGAAATCAACGATGATGCACAAGTTTGTGTTCATTGTGGGCGTTCTGTAGGAAATGGATCTAATGACCCTCAATATGCACAACCCAAAACTGGCATTGGGGTACTTTGCGGAATCTTTTTACCGTTTATTGGACTATTAATTATGTTGGCATTCCCCGAAGGAACTGTGGCTAGAAAGACTTTCTTTAAATCATGTTTGATTACAAGTTGTGTAGTTGTTGGAGTTTATGTTGTATTGAGCATTATTTCTTTTTTTATACTAGGAGCAACTTGGGCTGGTTTCATGTCTGGAATGTATAGTTAATTACTAAATCAAAAAACAAGGTAGCAAATCTTGTTTTTTCTTTCTCAAATTATTTTTCTAAAATTTTTGCCCAAACAGTTGATTTTTTATGTAAGTTAGTGTATAATCAACTTACCTAAAAGGCTAGGTGTTATATATGGAGAGCTGGCTTTAAACAGTACCTCACCCTATTATCGGGCTCGGTGCCATCGCCATCTCTCAAAAACAATTTTTGGAGAGCTGGCTGAGTGGTCGAAAGCGGCGGTCTTGAAAACCGTTGAGCTGAAAGGCTCCTGGGGTTCGAATCCCTAGCTCTCCGCCAATAAACAAGCTTAGCTTGTTAAATAAAAATTTTAGAGTGAAGAATTGAGAATAAGTACGCTTGTTTGCAGTTCTTCACTTTTGTTTTAGGAGTATTTATGATTAGATTATTAGACAATAATGATTTTATTGATTTACAAAACCTATTTTCACAATTATATGACATTCACTATAAAAATCGTCCAGATACATTTAACAATGCTCACCCCATTACAAAAGAGTATTTTCAAGAAATTTTGACATCCACTTGCAAACACTGTTATGTTTATCTAGACCAAGGGAAAATGCTTGGTGCAATTTTAATAAAAGAATATGAAACAGATGATTATGTTACTTTAAAAAAAAGAAAAATCTATGAAATTTATGATATTGTAGTAAATAAAGATTTTAGGAATAAAGGCATTGGAAAAAAATTATACAATTATATTACTGAGTTGGCACAACAAAATGGGATAAATACAATTATAGTAGAAGTTTTTACATTTAATGAAGATGCTATACATTTTTATCAAAGTATTGGCATGACGGCAAGAAAGATTATTTATGAAAATATACTTTCACCATATGATATAGAAAAGGGAAAACAAAATATTGTTACTACTAATAAAACAATAAAAAACAACAAAAAATGAAAAATTAAACATATTTTTCACTTTTTGTTTATTATAAAAAAGCAAACAATCATTGGTTGCTTTTTTTGTTTTATTGTGATATTATAGTAAATATACTTATTTATTTTTAATAAGTTGTTGTATTTACCAAAAATATAGTTAAAGAAGATATTATGAAAAACGAAATAAACGATAAAAAATTAAATATAGGGCTATTTATAGATGCCTTTTTCCCTATGATAGACGGAGTAGTAAATGTTGTGGATAATTACGCAAAGCAGTTGTCAAAATATGCTAATGTTACAGTATTTACCGTCCGCTCAAGAAATAAAAAATATGTCGAAGACCGACCTTACAATGTGGTAAGGGCAAAAATATTTGCTGTCCCTGGGTTGGATTATGATCTAGGTATGCCGCAATTTGACTCAAAATTCAAGAAAAAATTGAAAGAAGCAAATCTTGATATTGTGCATATTCATTCCCCATTCTCCATAGGAAAAGCTGGCGTAAAATATGCCAAAAAGCACCATATCCCTTGCATTGCGACCAATCATAGCCAGTATAAACAAGACTTTTATAAAGCCACAAAATCAAAACTAATTACTAAGATTTTGTTAGGTAAAATCATGAAAGTATTCAATGCATGTGATGAAAACTGGTCAGTAAATGGTGAGGTTGCAAGAATATACGATGGATACGGATTAAAAAAACCTGCAAAAGTTGTGAACAATGCTACTGATTTACAATTGTTGACCGACGTTGAATACATCAACAGTTTAAAAAAACAAAACAACATCAATGATGAAAAAGTCTTTTTATTTGTAGGTCGATTAGAAAAACTAAAAAACATATTTTTCACGCTTGATGCACTTGAATTATTAAAAAATCAAGGCTTCAAATTTAAAATGTTCTTCATTGGTTCCGGTCAAGATGAAGAAAAGCTTCGGGCTGCTGTAAATGAAAAAAACATGCAGGACTGTGTAAAACTATTAGGTAGAATTTCCGATAGGAAAATGCTTGCTGGATACTATAACATTGCTGATTTGTTTCTATTCCCTTCCTTATATGATTGCGCTTCCCTAGTCCAAATTGAAGCCGCCAGCCAAAAGACACCAACCATATTTATAAAAGGCGCAGCTACTTGTGATGGAATAATTGATAATGAAAATGGATATTTATCCGAAAACGATGTCGATAAATTCGCAAACAGAATCATTGAGATTTTTAATAATGACAGTATATATAAAAAGGTCTGTGAAAATTGTTATACTAAATTATATAAAAACTGGGAAATGCAAGTAAAACAGGCATTTGAATATTATAAAACGCTGATAGAAAAAAATTTTGAAAAGCAAAAATCGACTCACAGACAATAGACCAAATCTGGTAACAAAACAAAACCAAGGAGAAGTATATGAAAAACAGTAGAACTTATAGCTTTATAGCAATCTTTACAATATACCTGATTGCCATTGCAATAGGTCTTTTGACATACAATTTGCTTCCATTTAGCATGTGGGCAAATTTACTACTTGCTGATATTGCTGCTACACTAATTACCTTTATATTTAGTGTAATACTAAAAAATGCATCCGTTTATGACCCTTATTGGAGTGTGCAGCCTATGGTAATTACTCTTGCCTTTGCTATTGGGCAAAGTATGAATATATTTAAAATACTTCTCCTTTGTGCGATTTTTTATTGGGGTATCAGGCTGACAGCTAATTGGGCATATACATTTAAAAACCTAAATCACCAAGACTGGCGGTATACATACCTTCATGAAAAAACAAAGAGCTGGTATCCCATCATCAATTTATTAGGGATACATCTCTTCCCTACAATTGTTGTTTATTTATGCACACTTCCCGCAGTTTATGCAATAACCAGTAGTGTTACTGGTAATGTGTGGTCATACATATTTTTAGCAATTAGCTTTTTTGCTGCTACTCTGCAACTTGTATCTGATATACAAATGCAAAAATTCAGAAGAAAACAATCTGGTGGCATAATAACTACTGGTATTTGGGCATATAGTAGGCACCCCAATTATTTAGGAGAAATATTGATGTGGTGGGGAATTTCTCTAGCTTGTATTTGTGCTCTAGGTTTTTCTTGGTACTTACTCATCGGTGCAATAATAAACACTTTGATGTTTTTGTTTATTAGCATTCCAATGGCTGAAAACCGACTCCATTCAAGGTCAGGCTATGACGAATATAAAAAGAAAACCAGCATGCTTCTGATTTTACCAAAAAGGAAATAAGGGATCTCCCCCTTTTTTGTTTTGTCTTGTTGCTTTGTTTGACCTATTATGATATAATAAGAATATGAAATATGATAAACAATTAAATGAAAAAATTGAAACTAATATCGACGCAAAATATGCCCTATTTCACAGTAAAATCGTACCCGATAGCACCATACGCGGTGTGCGCATCCCTGTTTTACGTCAAATAGCAAAAGAATTTTCTAAATATGATGACTTTCTGGAAAATATCACATTAAATGACTATGAAAATATCAGTGTAGCGTGTTATTACATAGGTAATACAACAAAAGATTTACCCACACTAAATAAGCGCTTGCATTTTATCCTTCCCTACATTGATAATTGGGCAATCTGCGACACTTTTGTAAGTTCGTTAAAGATATTAAAAAAGAACAAAGATGCTTATCCAATTATATTTGATAAACTAAATAATCAACATATTTACATCATTAGGTTTGGAATTGTAGCCTTGATGAACTACTTTTTGGATAACTCTACTGTAGGTGAAATTTTTGCCCAAATTATCAAGTTACAAAGTATTGACTACTATATTGATATGGCGATAGCTTGGCTAGTCTCTGTGGCGTTTATTAAGTGTCGAAAGCAAGCTCTAGACTTGCTTACAAGCGGTAATCTTACCCATTTCGTACAAAATGAAAGCATAAGTAAGATTTGCGATAGTTTACGAGTAACACAAGAAGACAAGTCTTTAGTAAAAAGCTTAAAGAAAAAGTAAAAATAGGCTTTATGCCTATTTTTATTATACCAACTTGATAGCTTTGCCATTCTTATCTGTAAATTTACTGCAAAGAATCATGATGATGTCAATAATCCATCCAATACCGAAACATCCAACAGTAAATAACCAGATCAAACCTGTTCCTATTTTACCTACTAAGAATCTGTGAATTCCTAATGGGCCAAGAAAAATACAAATAATTAAAAGTACCCACCCAGGTAATCCGCTGCTTGAACTCATAAGCAAACCTCCTATAACAAACGCATACTTCGTATTTCAAAGTATAACTATGCTTAGTATATAAAATGATTTTCTCTAAGTCAAGCAAATTTTGATATAAATTAAAAATAAAATTCACCATTTTTAGTGAATTATTATTGTTATTATTTTTTATCATTCTGTTGTGAGCTTAATTTAAACCGGCTCAATTCTAAAAATAAATTTTCTGCTTAAGAAACAGTCATTATCAAGGACAATGAATTCATCGTCAAAAGAAGTCAAAATTCCAACTTGTCCTTTCCATGTACCATGGACTCCACCAACTGTGGTAGCAAGAACATTCCATACTTTTACTTTTCTATTAATTAATTTTTCTAATTCCATAAATACTTTTTCTCCTTCTTTTGGCATATCAAATAATAGTTCCCACACTGGCATAATTATTCTTTCTATTTCTTCAGCAGAACTACTGCTACTACTTGTATTATCACTCATATTTATCTCCTAAATATCCTCATCGTATACTTCTAGCATAAATGCGATTTACTTATTTATTAGTATATTTATTGATAATACCTTGTTTTGCTTGATTATATTCAGACTCTGTCATGAGATTTTTTTCATACATTGACTTCAGCTCTGTTAATTCTTCTTCCATAGTCTTTTTGGGCGCAGCATTTACATTAGTTGGTTGAGTCATATATGTTCCATAAGGGTTTACTACTGGTTCTTCCACATCCTTTGCTAAGAATGCACAAACATCGGCAACTATTAAGAAAATAACAGGCAACAGGAATAATAATATCAATGTACCTACCATGTTTCCACCTTGAACAAGTTGACTAAAAACATACACCAAAATTGCGGATGCAGGCACTGTTGCGCTAGTCATAATGATGGCGCCACGTCTTGCATTTTTAAAGCATTGACAAGCACCGATAATGACCACAATTGAGGCGGCAAAACCTATCCAACCTAATATAGCAAGTGTTGTAATAACACTAGCTGAATCTTCCCCCGTTTTAAAATCACATGCAGTTAGTCCTGTTTCACCTGCGAGAGCAAAAATAAATGCCCACATCCAACAAAACAAACCACTGATAAGTCCAAAAACAAAAGCACTTACACTCTTTCTCATAAACTTCTCCTTTTTTTGTGTTTAAGTTTATTTTATCACATTATAAACTAATTTACAACTAAAATAGATGATAAATTTGCCATTAATGAAAAAATACCACTTTTTTAGCGGTATTTATAAAATATCGTCTTTGGCTAATTCATCATCACCTGTAAAAATATAGTGATATTTGCCACTTTGCTTTACATCTTTTGTCCTTTCATCAAACACCTTTTTGCTTACTTCTTTATATGTGTTCGATAAAAAGTAATTTGCTTTACTTGTAAGAGCTTCATCTTTATGAAGCGTGGCAGAATTGTCTATGCAATGATTGTAAACACTATCAATATACTTAATCGCACAGACAACTTGCTTACCATTTTTAGTGTAACGCACATACTTCATCTTCTCTTCTGCAAAATCTAAAGATTCTCCCAAGGATAGCCTTAATTTCTCTTGTACAAGATGTTTATACAATTGATTATATTCATCTGTATAAAGAATTTTGGCCATATTATTTAAAAGTAAAACAAAAATACCCTCTACTTCATGCCCAACTTTTTTACGCAATTCATAATCCAAAATATCATATTTTGCCCGTGATTCATCTAGACTTAAAAGTGTATTAATCATTTTTTCTCCTTACATATCAAATCTTATTATTAAGCTATCACAATCTTAGCAAAAACAATGCTAATGTATATTTTTACTGTTTTCTTAGTTCTACTATTGAATTATTCATTTTATTGTGTTCTAAAATTTCAAAACCAACCATCCCATTTCGGCTAAAATACGCATCATACTCAGGTTTCAGCACAACATCTAAAGCCTGTGTTACCACATTAAAGTCCTCTACCTCGCTCAGGTCAACTTTAATTCTAGGATCAACTTTGCCTAAAAAGTGTCGCTTTATTGTTTCCGCCTCATCCAAAAAGATAAAATCTAATACTACGTAACTTTGCTTAGATTCCCAATCGATGGGGTCTCTCCAATTAGCTAAATAAATCCGATCGATATCTTCGTTAAAGTTTTTCATATACGAAAGTATTGTTTTGCGAAATCGTGGCATATCGGTACAAGCTTCAAAATTTTTTAGATAAATCAACTCATCTGGCAATTTTTCTCCATCACGCCTCTGACGCACTCCATTATAGTTTGTTATTATACAATCCATAGCTCCCCCATGCTGACCTATATTAACACAAAAGCTCTATTTTGTCTATACTAAAATACTAAAAATTTACACTATCTTACAATATGATTATCTTTTAATTTTTGATAAATCTTACTATATACTCTTTTCATCTGAGCTTCTTTTGCTATTTCTTTTAATTTTTTCACATCAATCCATCTTACAGATTTGTTTTCCTCTATTTGTGGCTGTATTTTTTGTTTATCATTAGCCTCAAATAGATATGTCACTACAAAATGTGTGTGCGCAGGGACATAGTTTCCAAAGCGAAAATGTCCTTCGGTCGAAAGAATATCAAGGCTAATTGGAGTGGTACTAAGCAAATTGTAGTCATGTAATGATGTTTCCTCTTCTAATTCTCGTTTAGCTGTTCCCAACAAATCATCCACTCCCTCACTATGTCCACCAGGAATTGTCCAGCTTTGATAAATATTGTGGAAACAACACAGTACTTTACTATGTGTTTGATTTAATACACATGCGCTAGCGCAAAAATGAAAACAAAAACAATCCCTATCTAGTAATGGTAATTTCATTTTGCTCGCTTGCATTATAAAATCTTTATCTTTCCCCTCTTGCTCACATGTAGGCAAAAAATTTTTTACAACCTCCAAGCTATTTTTCATATGTTCTCCTATTATTTTTATATTATTTAACCGTTCTTTTACTTAAATAGATGTCTGTCTCTTTTTCAAATCTATCTACGGCTTTTTCAAAATTTTTAAAGCTACTTTCACAAAAGTCTTTACTGTTTATGTCTATGCCTAGTCTTTTTAGTAATTCCGTAGGCTTTTCTTGGTGACCTCCAGCCAAAAATTCAAAGTAGTCTTTCCGATCTTTTTCTCCACCATTTAATACTCGAGCTGAAAACTCACTGCTTATTGTGTAGGCAAGAGCGTATTGCCATACATAGTAACTACTGTCATAAAAATGGGTAAAGTTTTGCCAACTCAATGGATTAGAGTAACTACCATCAATCACTCCATCTAATGGATTGCTAACTAATTCACACCATTTTTTAGATATAATTTCCTTACTGATAGGTTCTTCATTTTCTATAGTTTTATAGCAAAAGTCTTCAAATTCTGAATAAGTACATTGGTTAAATACCGTACGGATAATATTGTGAGTATAATAATCTAACAAAGCAAATTTTTCATCTACGCTAGTTGCATTTTTATATATATAATCAAACAAAATGTTCTCGTTAAATGTACTGGCTACTTCAGCTATAAAAAGAGGTACATCACTATTTTGCACTTCTTGATGTTGATAAAGCGTATACTCATGTATCGCATGCCCCAATTCATGGGCTAAGGTGAATACACTATCCAAGTCATCAGTCCAATTGAGTAACACAATGTTGGTTATTCCATAAGTTCCCCAAGTATAACCCCCACTGCGCTTAGTGTCCCTAGGGTACACATCCATCCAGCGCTCATTGTATGCTCTATCAAGCAGTTCTACATAATCTTGCCCTAATACACTCATTGCATTCTTTACTATATTAAAACCTTCTTCAAAGGTATATGTATTTTGCTTGAAGTTTAGCGGCGCCATTTTATCGAAACTATAGAGTTTATCAAGTCCCAATAGTTTTCTCTTACATTCATAATACCTAATTACGATATCAAAATATTCTTTAGCATAATTAATTACATTTTGATAAACTTTCTCATCAATAAAATACCCTTCTAACACTCTACTGAGTACAGAATCATATTTTCTTATCTTATTTTCAGCAACTCTTGTTTTTAGCAAACTGATAAAGTTTTGCGTCATCAAATCGCCATAAAAACTATATGCCTTTTTTGCACTAATGGCAGTATTTTTTCTCAAAGTTCTGTCTGAGCTTTGGATAAATTTGCCCATATTACCAGTATTAAGGTGATGTTTTTCTCCCTTTTCATCTTCTACATCTTCATACTTTATATCGGAAAAATAACAGTTGTTATTTATAGACTTAAATCCTTGACTTAGTGCAGAAAATTCAGCCAAAATTTTCTCCTCAACTTCACCAAGCAGATGCTTATTTACTCGAATTAATCCATCTAAATAAAATTTCCATTCACTGTAAGCAGGCTCAGACTTTAGCCCCTTTAAATACTCTTCATCTAGCGTTTTCAATTCCGCAGTAAACGGAGCTTCAAGCTTAGAAAATTCAGCAGATTTCATCTGTATCCAATTATTTAATTCTTTAAGTTTTTCATTATCAAATTCCGCATCTAAACCAGCAAATGAATATACATAGCATATATAAAACCTATTTGTAATCTCCATACTTTCCTTTAGATACTTTATTAAAATATCTTTTTCATTAAGATGACCTAAATATTTATCAAGATTTTTACTATCTACTAATACGTTATTCATCTTTGCTTTACAGTCATCGATTGAACTACAAAATTTGGTCAAATCCCATTTATATTGTTTGTCCATAATTCCCCCAAATATATGTTGTAATAAAATTTATAGCACAATAAAATTGTTATGTCAACAAAACTATGTTTTAATATCAAAATAGTAGACTTTTTTTCGTTTTATGATATAATATTTAGCATGAAAAGATTGTATTATAAATATGGAGTAATGGGCAGCTCCAAATCAGCCCAAGCCCTGATGACAGCATTTAATTATCGCCAACGAGGTTATAATGTGGCGCTCATAAAGCCAAGCCTAGATACTAGAGAAGCTTGTGAAATTATTCACTCCCGAATAGGTCTATCTTCTCCATGCACTACATTTGCCATAGATACAGACTTGGTGAAATTGTGCTCCCAAATCCCTGATGCGCAAGTAATCATTGTGGATGAAGCACAATTTTGTACAAGCGAACAAATCGATCAACTAAAAGAACTTACTTTCTCTGATCTAACAGTGCTTTGCTACGGTCTAAAGACCAACTTTAAAGGATTACTTTTTGAAGGGAGTAAACGCCTATTTGAAATTGCTGAAAGTATTCAAGAAATAAAGTCAATCTGCCGCTGTGGTGCAAAAGCTACAATGAATGCTAGATTAAAAAATAACTTAGTCTCAATTGATGGAGACGAAATTGACATAGGTGGTGATGAAAAATATGAAGGAATGTGCTATGCTTGCTGGAAAAAATATCAAACCACCCCATTATCAGATCTGGAACCAAACAAAAAAACTCCCTAACAACTAGGAAGTTTTTTTCTATTATGCTGTCAATGTTGCAGCCTCATTAACTACTACTGGCGCAGCTTCAACTTTTGCAGGCTCTACTACAGGAGTTTGAGTCTCCTTTACTGCCTCTTTTACTTCTGCTGGCTTTTTGTTACCAGTTACAATATCCCAAGCAGCTTTTAACCTGCCTTGTTTCAATGCAAATACTCTTTTTCTTCTAGCAATGATTGGATGTCTGTGAAGTTTTACCATCTTCTTCTCATCATATTTACCCTTCTTTGCGTTGTACCAATTGCGAATTGTATCTACAATCGCGATACCACCCAAGATTGCTGCAGCACCTGCTAGATATGGAGCTGCTACTGTAATTCCTAATGTAGGAACAGCTACAGCTACGGCACAAGCAGCAAGGCACGCTACACCACTCCAGCCAATTACAGCATCTGCTTTGCTGTAAGCAAAATTAATTCTCTTGTCAAAGTCGATCTTCTTAAGCTCAATCTTTTTGTCTACAGCTTCTAGCTTCTTGCCATACTTTTCTTCGTTCTCCTTAATCAATTTGCGAATGAGATAGCGTTGTGCTGGTGAGTACGATTCATACTCTTGCTCTAATCTTTCCATGTCTTTCTCACTCATTCTTCCATGCTTCAACTTTGATTGTAACAATGTGAAATTCATAGTTTTGTCTCCTTAAAAATTTTAATTAAAATCCTCTACCGCACTGCCCGTCAACACTACACAACAAACGTAGATGATTTCATATCTCTCCTATTTTCTGCTTCTATTATAGCACACTTATTTTATTTTGTCGATTAATTATGTAAAATTTTTTAAAAAAAGTTGAAATTTTCCCTAAAATAAAAGCTTTCACTATTATTTTTATTTAATAAATAATCCGTTTATGACTAATATTTACAACATTTTGCTCAATAAATTCTACTAAATGTTTACGATATCGATACCAACAAAAAAGGCCCTAAAGCCTTTTTTAGCTATATACATTGGTTATACTTTATGAAGTTTCCTGATGATTCCCATTCATAGAATCAATTATATGCTCTCTTCTTAATTTATGCAACCATTCACTTGTCGATAACTCATCTAGTGAAAGTAACGATCTTTCTTCATTCTCTATACGCTCTTCTAAAGCATCCATTATTTTGGCATTTTGAAAGCTAAAGAAATTTTCATCCACCCCAAATATCACATGGTCCACTAATTTTATATCCCAATACTTTAGCTTTTTCATAATGCGTTGTGTGAGCAATACATCTTCATTTGATGGTAAAATATTACCATTGGGATGATTATGCATCAAAGCCACATAACACGCCTTATATCTAACCGCTAAATCTGTTATTAAATCAGGATTCATCAATACAGAATCAGCTGTGCCTTCACTTAATAATTGATGTTTAAAAATCTCACAATTGCTATTCATAAAAAATGCAACAGCCCTCTCTGTAGTAAATCCATAAAAATAGTTTTTCGCAATGTTGATTATTTCATAATATCCTAGATAACTAGTTTTGATTATTTCTGCGCCTTGTCTAGCCCGATATACAGCTAACACTTTTAGTATTGCACAAAGTTTTGCTGCCGTAGTATCACTAAAACCTTCTATTCTTACTAAATCTTTTTCATTTACATACTGTACAACATCATGAAAAGAGCCATATTTATGCAAAAGTAACCTAGCTAACTCATTAACATCAGCTCGAAAGAATACGCCTTGAAGTAATACTTCCAGCATCAATATATCATCTACATACTCTGGAGCTGTTTCAATAATCTTTTTCCGCATTCTAGAAAAATGTCCTCTGTGCAATTCTGCATTCTTTTTCATATTGTCACACTTTTTGTTTATTTAGATACCACTCCATTCTCATTTTCACTTTTCATTTTGTGCAATTCATCTACCATTTTCTTAAATCTTACATTTTGTGGTAGATTATCTTGAGCACATTCCAACATTTCTTGCTCTCTCTGTCTAAGTTTTGCTAGGCAAATGCTGGCATCAATTGGCTCTATAAAGTGAATGTCTTCGGGTGGTCGGTAAAACCTTGAGCGATAGTGAAACTTATCTTTTGGAGAATCTCCTACATCAGGCAATAACAATACTAGAGAATCTAGCACATAATTTGCGCAATCAACCAATTCGTATAACCCCAAGTTGTGATAACAATCTCGATATGAAATCATAAAGTCAAAAAAGTGATTTAGATTGTTTTCTGTAATAGAATCCAAATGATACATATCATAAAAATTGTCAACCACGAACCTAACAACGTTTTGGCTAATTCCTTCATCTAATTCCACTTCACGAGCAAAATGCGCCCTTGGGTTTTCCAAAAACTTCATAACGTATCCCCTTCAAATGCTATTCTGTCTTAACTAGTTATGCCCCCCAAACAACTCGACAATGCATAACTAAAGTCTTCTCCCATGTTAGACCAATCACTCAATCTATGTGGGTATTGTACAACAAATAAATATTTTTGTCAATATCAAATTTTAATACTGTCGAGTAAATGATTTCTCTCTGGATGAAGTATAGCGCTCAAAATATGCTCACGCACTCTATGAATATGTGGCTCAATACTTTTTAATAAAGACTTTACATATTCCCTTTGAGTATTTTTGTTTGCTGGACAATCATTAAAAAATACTGGCATTTTTTTTGATGCAGTTATTGTTTCTTTTTCCCATACCAAAATCATTGGCCTAATCATGGTAATTCCCGTTCTATCTAGATGAGTTTTGGGTAAAAATGTAGATAATCTACTTTCGTAAAACAGTGAAAGAAAAAATGTCTCTATTAGGTCATCAGCATGATGCCCTAGAGCTAATTTATTGCAACCTAATTTGATGGCAGTGTCGCTAAGTATCCCACGCCGCATGCGCGTACATAAGCTACAAGGATTGGCCTCCTTCCTTACTGTAAACAATAGCTCATAAATCTGACTAGGAACTACCACATATTCCACGCCTAACGAGCCACAATATTCTCTGATTGCGCTAAAATCAGATTCGCCATTATGCATATCTACAGTGATGGCTACCATTTCGAATTTTTTGGGATAATATCTTCTCAATTTTGCTAGTGAAGTAAGCAGTACAAGGCTATCTTTGCCCCCGCTTAATCCTACAGCCACTTTATCCCCTTCTTCAATCATATTATATTCATCAAGTGCTTTACGAATTTTACCTTGAATTTTTTGCATAATTCCTCCCCGAGTGCTATTATTATACAAAAAATTTAACATAATTTCAAGTATAAATAAAAAAATGGACTAAAAGTCCAATATTTTATTATTCTAATTTCTCCTGCTCTGGTCTAAAGAAAAGCCACCATCCTCCGAGTGCAATCAAGGTTAACACTACAAACGCTCCAACAATCCAATATAGCACTGGCCCCGCTTCTTTTTCCCATTTTGCGTAAAATGTTATGACTTTTCCCTCTTCTCCCTCAGCTATGTAAACATCTCTCACAATTCTGGTATAGTTCTCATTTAAAAACCACCCTGCAAATCGGTATCCTTCACGCTCGGGATTTTTGTTTCTGATATGATCTGCAGCATTTTCGCCATATTCTATAGATTCATCATCATAGTTTGCATTTACATATTTTATCACAAAGCTAATTTTCTTACATTTTGCCCAAACTACCACATCGCCATAGCTACTAGATGTGATGGGGGGAGCCAAAGTGGTGTAAGTAGGGTCTGTATACCACCCCTCAAAAGTATAACCAACTATCTCAAGTTTCATACTTTCATCAGCAAAATTAATGTATGTATTAGGTGATTTTACATATTCAGTAACTTCTGGAGGCGTACCACCATTAAGATTTTTATATGTAATTGTATACACAGCAATTTTTACTTTTGCTACTAGCGTTATTTCAGTTACACTTGCTAAAATATTTACATTACTCGGAATGTAATAATATATGTCTGTCCCTTGAGTGTGTTTTGCTAAATTGGCGCTATTATTGGCATCGAGCTTTAAAACCCATCCCAAAAACTCATATTTGCCAGTTTCAGAAAAAACTGGAACCCCAAAACGAATATTAGGTAGATCGGCTATTGTATAACTAGTAATAAAACCATTCTTCTCATTGTCGTAAAATTCTCGACTATAGCTCTCATCTTCATACATCAACATATATTTTATATTTACTGCCTTCACCTTAGCCAGTACTTTTATTTGAGTAACATCCGTCAAGTCTCTCAAATTATCAACATCTATATAGTAATAAACTACAGAATCTCTCTCTTCATTTTTCATTGGTATAGGTGAATCATCTTCCACTTGCACAAACCACCCTAAAAATGTGTATTTTTCACCTAAAGTAGGAACTGCAAATTCTTTGTTCTCAAGATCGTTTAAAGAAGTACTTTTAGGCAAAGTCCCTATTTCATTAGTGGTTAGCCCTCGAATAACTCTGCCGTCTATATATAGATAATAATCAAAACTTATCTCACTATCAGTTGGCTCTAGAGCGCTAGGATTTTCGTTTCCATTCTCACTACCTTGGCTACTCCCATTCTCGCCATCAAAAGCCAAATTATTTGAGCTTTCTACATAGCTCTCCCCATCAGCAAAAGCAGTCTTTATGCAATTAGGGCATGGCACAATCAAAAAAAGAAGCGCGATAACTCCCACCAAAAGAATCTTCAAACCACATCTATGCGTTTTTGTCATACGCACCTCCACTTGTATTATTATACCCAAAAATAATTACAATTGCAAATAATTTTGACATAAAAATAGAAGAACGTCTATAGTTCTCCTATATTTTACTCTTCTTTTTCATCATCCTCATCATCAAATTCATCATCAAAATCGTCTTCATCATCTAATTCATCTTCATCATCCTCGTCATCGATGTCATCTTCATAAAAATCATCTTCAAATTCTTCGTTAAAGTCGTCCTCGAGTTCATCGTCATCATCATCTAGCTCTTCTTCTGACATGTCATCATTAAATTCCATATCATTTATTGGAGGTAAAGATAAATCTAAGTCATCAAGATTTGACAAATCATCTTCATCAATATCAATAGTGTTTACCATATCACCGAGCTCGTCTTCATTATCCATCTCCAGCACCTCATCATCATCAGTTTCATTCCAATCGCTATCGATATCTATATCTCTATCAGCATCCAACTCCTGCTCACTTTTACAAGAAGCACAACAATCTTCATCTTCACGAATGTAATTAGTTTTACAAATTGGACATATTTCCATAGCAGACAAATCATCCATCTCTGATTCGTCCCCCTTGTTATATGCACCCTCCAATTCTTTTTTACATACGCTACATACCCCATCTGATTTATTTATATAGTTTAACTCACATCTAGGACAACGAATAAATTCAATCTTTTTTTCCACAACAGTTCACCTTTTTTATTTATAGTTGCTCATATTATATATAGTTATCTTAGAAAAGTAAAGAAAATATTCAAAGATTTTTCAAATTTTTTTAAAAATTTTGTTTTTTAGCATCCATCTATTATCATTTTATCCGCGACAAGTGCGATAAACTCACCATTTGTAGGCTTTTCATTAGTGCCGTACACCTGAAGACCAAATACTGAATTGATATTTTCAATTTTGCCTCTATTCCATGCCACCTCAATTGCATGTCTAATCGCACGCTCTACTTTGCTAGCGCTGGTTTCAAAACGCTCTGCAATACTTGGGTATAACTTTTTGGTTATGCTATTAACTATCTCAGGATTATCTACAGCCATCTTTATAGCTTCACGCAAAAATTGATATCCCTTTATATGGGCTGGTATTCCTACTGTTATGAATATATTGCTTATTTTTTCGTCCAAGTTTCTATTATTTAGGTTTATTTTATGATAACTATTTACCACCGAATCTACTTTAGCTTGGCTAGATAAAACTTCCTTATCCTTAAATAAAGCATCTATTTTTTTATCCAAAACTGCCATATCTAGTGGCTTTAGTATAAAATCACTCGCCCCAATTTGCATTGCTTTATGTACAAATCCATCACCAATTAATGCCGTAGTAACCACAACTTTTTGATGAGTGTTTTTTTGTTTCAAGTCTTCTAGCACCTCAAAGCCATCCTTACTAGGTAATACCAAGTCAAGTAACACCAAATCAGCATCATTTAATCTTACATCATCTACCGCCTGTTTCCCATCAGTACACTCACATATAACTTCATATTTCTCGTTTGATGAAAAATACTCTTTTTCTTTGTTTATGCTGTCTTGACTACCATCTACAATTGCTATCTTTATTTTATTCATTTTTTCAACTCCTTATTTGAATTTATATCTAAATTATACAAAACCAAACAAACTTGGGCAAATATTTCAATTCAATTTGATAGGCGAGTTTTGTCGAGTTTAATGCTTTTTAAGTATAAATAGTCGAAAATATGTTGCAAAACTATTTTTTATTCGCATTTTGTTTTTGTTGTATAAATTTTCAATATTTTGCCAATTTATTTTATAGGAGTAAAAAATATGTTTAATTTGGTTACTTTCTTTATTTCTATGTTAGGCTGTATAAACTGGCTTTGCATTGGGCTATTTCAATTTGATCTAATTGCCGGCATTTTCGGTAGTCAAGCCAACTTTGTCAGTCGATTTCTCTACTGTATCATAGGAATATCCGCTATCTACACTCTAGTCATTGTTATTTTTCGCAAAGGTCACATCTACACCCCCAAGAAGTAAATATATCTATTTTTCTACAAAATAGAAAAAGACTCTTTCGAGCCTTTTTGCAGCATCGTCGCTGAAAGTGACTGTTCTCCATCCAGCGAACGCGCGGCGTTCGATCCGAATAGCTATCGCCACTTAACATATCGACTATTCCCCAATAAGCATTTTATTACATTGTCATTGCTTCTGGTTGTTTAGTGGGCATTATTGAACCCCATACATCCTCAACATAGAAGTTTAGGTTGTATACCAAATCATGAGGGTTGAATGGCTTTGCTTCATATAAGGCTTTAATTACTCCGTCAGCCATACCTTCTAGTGTGTGATCTCCACTATCATACACTGCACGAGCGCCTTTGTGTGCTATTTCTTTTCCAACTTCATCCATGTGCTTAGCCCATAATTTAGCTGCTTCTGGATTTCCTTTGAAAATGTCATATAAGTTTGCTACAGAAACCCACATTATAGCTTTACGTTTAGTGTCTTCAAAAGACTTATCTCTATCAAACAAAACGTCAAAAATGTCATCAGCACATTTACGATATCTCCACATATCACCATAATCCATAAATGAAAGAGTAACAACATGTTTTGAGTCACTTCGCAAATCATTTAACCATTCTTCGTGTTCCCTCTCATATATTGGCAACACACATTCTTGATAGAAATTTGAACCATAAACTTTTCTAAAAGCAGCTCCACAAAATTCCTTTTCATTAGCTGGATCAGGTACACATGTTGGTGGAATTAGTGATTCATACTTTCCATCCCATTTTTTTAAACTTTCTAAAAATTCTTCTTTGTTCATAAAAACATCTCCCTTCTTTTTTGAGCCAATCCCTTAACTCATGTGTTTATTATATCATAAAATGGCGTTTCCGTCAATCTATTAGATAGTTTTTATACACGTGTAGAGTAGTTTTAAACTACTATAAAATAAGTGCCAATCACTTAACCTTAATAAAAAAGCCTTAAAACAGTGTTTTAAGACTTTTTACTTCAACTAGATAAATTATTACATTGTCATTGCTTCTGAATTTGCTTTTGTCTCTTCCTTTTTTGAATTAGAACCACACCAAATTAATTCACGAATTTTTTTGTCATAATCACCTAACTCCCAAAGTATTCTGTTTGGTGAAAATGGTTCAGCCTCGTCAATTGCATCAAACATATCTCTAACCATTACTTCAAATGAAGTCTCTCCCCTATTGATTGCATCACGTATAGCCTTACGTCCTATCTTATGTTCAACTTCACGTATATGCTCACCCCATAGTTTTGCTGCTTCTGGATTATCTTTGAAAATATCATATAAATTAACTACTGATACCCAAAGAGTAGCAAAATTTATTAAATCTTTACTAAGTTTACCCTTAGCCCAATAAACAGTATCTACAGCATCGTCGAATTTTCTACATTCACTTGGAGAAAAAACATACCAAGGTAAATTATGAGGATTATTGTGATAATAATCATAATCAGCTTTCTCAAATATAGGCCATACACATTCACGATAAAAATCTGAGCTATACATCCTTTTCTCATAAGCCTCTTTAAATGCAGCCTCATTAGCTGGATCAGGTAAACCTGTTGGTGGAATTAGTGATTCATACTCTCCATCCCATTTTTTTAAACTTTCTAAAAACTTTTCTTTGTTCATAAAAACATCTCCCTTCTTTTTTTGAGCCAATCCCTTAACTCATATGTTCATTATACCATAAAAATGCTTTTCCGTCAATCTATTAGATAGTTTTTATACATATGTAGAATATTAATAAAGCAAAATACAACTTGTTTCTTAAACGCTCTTATTTTATATAAAAATTATTCAAATAAAGCACCTTGAACATCCCCATAGTGTAGCGAAACAAAAAAGGCTCTTTCGAGCCCTTTTTGTAGAGACACACTCCACCTCAATAGCTGGAGAGCCTCTAGATAATGTAATCTCAGGTGAAACGCTGCGCGCTTCAATATAAAAATGTATTTTTCCGTAACTTATTAAATATTTTGATACATACAAAATTTTTTAGATATTCCATACTACCAAATTCAGATTCGTTTTTTATAGTGAATGGATGAATATCGTCATCTATAAAAATGACTTTTATTCCATCCTTACTTGGGAGCACTAAAAGAGCAAAACTAAGTTGACGAGCAAATACTAGTTTTTTTATCTCTTCTAATGTGGTGGTTTTATTTATCCCCCAGTTTTCTAGATTAGTCACATAGGGTTTTAATTGTTCATCACTTAACAAAGTATTAGTTATCTCACCACCAATAAAATCCATCACCCCAAAAGGATGTTTTCGAATTCCCTCTATCTCAGCTACACTTTCGAGTGGTGTGCAAAATTTTTCGATGTAAATATAATTGCCAAGATATTGATACAACTCTTGTTTAAAGTCATCATCGTCATCTTGTATCAATAAATATAAATCTCCAAAATACTCACTTAAAACATATGATTTAAAGTTGAAACCATTTATTTCACTGCACTGTTGCATCAAATCTACTGCACTTATTCCCCACAGCTTGTAGCAGGAAGGATTTTGTGTATCATATAAAGACTGTAATGTTTCCACCTCTAGATATGGTTCTTTACCGATGTTTACAACGCTGCAAAATTGATTTGAATTACCTTTACAAAATCCGCCAAAATCGGTATTCTTTACCGATGTATGATAATATTGGGACAAAGCTGATTGAACTTTACGAAATAATGCATCATCTGAAAAATCTAACGCTATGATAGAGCTAGAAGTAAGAGCATTTTTTATATCCCCCACATCAGCAAAAGTAACTAACTCCGTCTTTGATACAATACTAGAAAAAGTCCCATAAGTAAAAGAAGGCAAAAACTTGTGTATTGCCATCTTTTGCTGTGGTGTACAATTCGAAAAATAAACCAAATTAGTCTTCATGTTTTTCCTCGCTATCAGCTTTTTGTATTGATTTTTGATCTACCTTGGCTCCACTTTCTAATTTATCTGCTAGCGGCGAATTTTTTGCCTCTGTTCCCATAATGGGTAAAGCTTTACGGATGTAATCGTATGCTGAGTATGCAGTAACAATAGTGCCTAAAGCAAGCAGAATATATGCTGCTACTGTAATAATGATTACCAATATATTCACAAAGGCAATATCCGCTAAAAATGTCTGTTGCCAAATGTGGATTTGCGCCAAAAACATAAATGTTGGGATGTAACTATATGCAAAGATAGCTTTTAATTTACCACTTTTTACAGCTGCAAAAGCTACTCCTTTTTGAGCGGTAAGTTGACGCACACCATTTACTATACAATCACGACTAAACATTATAAATAGCGCTATTATTCCCCAAGGGTGTGCAATAGCACCTGCCCCATCAAAATCAAATACTATCAAAAACAAGCCACAAGTAATCAGCATTTTATCAGCTATTGGATCGAGTAATTTCCCCAAATCAGTTACTATGCCATCACGCCTTGCAATCTTGCCATCAAATCTATCTGTAATAGCAGCCACAATAAACAATACAAAAGCAATCAATTTGCCACCAGGTATAAATGTAGCCAAGTAAAAAAACATTAGTATTGGCACTAGTATAATTCGAAGCAAAGATAGTTTATTTGGTGTATTCATACTCCCTCCTTATTCATTTGAAAAAATTTCATTATAACGTTCTTCATCAATGAGAACTTGTCTATTTTTATTTGTACCATCAGGACTTGAGATAAAGCCTGCTTGCTCCATTTGATCTACAATTCTAGCAGCTCTTGCATACCCTACTGAGTATCTCCTCTGCACCGCGGAAATCGAACCCGTACCCGAACGAATAAAGTCAAGTAACGCTTTAGGCAATATTGGGTCAAATTCCGAATTTCCACCCTCTGCGCTACTACTCTCGGCGTGTTGTTCTTCTTGCTTCCCTTCCAAGATTTCTCTAGAGCGCGCGTCATCGTCATCAGAGTCGTTATTCTCTTTGATAAATTCTACAATATTTAGCACCTCAGTATTACTTACAAACGGGCATTGTACTCTGACCGGCTCAGGGAGATTTTGTGGAGCAAATAGTGAGTCACCTCGTCCAAGAAGTTTCTCTGCTCCTCCTTGGTTGATTATGGTATTTGAATCTGAGTAGCTATTTACCGCGAATGCAATACGAGACGGCAAGTTTGCTTTAATCGTACCAGTAATAACATTTACTGAAGGACGTTGGGTCGCTAAAATCAAGTGAATACCAGCCGCACGAGATAGTTGTGCTATACGCATAATCTTGTCCTCAAGATCTTTTCGAGCCATCATCATAAGGTCAGCTAACTCATCCACAACTATAACTATACGAGGCAGCTTTGGCTCTTTCCCCTTGTACACAGCATCGAGTGAGTTATATTCATTGATGTCACGCACACGCAAACGCTGAAAGTTATCAAAACGATTCTCCATTTCACTAATAGCCCAATCTAGAGCATTGAGTGCTTGTTTTGGATGAACTATAGCCTCTTTTGTAAGTAGTTGTGGAATACCATTAAAACTAGAAAATTCTACACGCTTTGGGTCTACTAGGATAAGTTTTAAATCATCTGGTCCTAATCTATATAGTAAGCTAATCAATATTACATTAAGACACACTGATTTACCAGATCCAGTTGCACCCGCTACCAGTAAATGTGGCGTTGTTGCTAAATCACAAACTCTGATAGCACCAGAAATATCCTTTCCTATTGCCACCGTAAGAGGTGCTTTTGCATTTTTAAATTCGGGTGAATTGATGATATCAGCTAAACCAACTGTTGCTATTTTTTCATTAGGTATCTCGATACCCACTAAGTTTTTCCCTGGAATTGGCGCCTCAATTCTGACACCATTATATGACCTCATCGACATCGCTATATCATCAGCGTGCTGGATAATTTTCTTTACAGAGATTCCCGCAGGCATTTGAATCTCATATCGAGTAACTGCAGGTCCTTGTGTAATGCCGACCACGGTAGCTGATATCTTAAAGCTCTCTAGTGTCTGCTCCAGCACCTTGGATTGTTGTTTTAGATATTCTTCATTTCCCTCCTGCTTGGTCGATTCTACAGTCAACATGCTGACAGGCGGTTTTACATATGGACTTGGTCTCTTGTACGTAGTAGTTGGATTTGGCGTAGGCAGGGTTTGCTGCATCTCAAGTTGAGTTGATTCTGAACTAAATTGATGTTTTTTATCACTCATACTAGGAGGCGCTACACTAGTAGGCACTTCGTTTATCATCCGGTCGAGACTTGACATGATGTCATCATCCTCATCAAATGTGTTGAATGAAGTTGATGGGGCTGAAGAGAGTGAAGAACGCGCAGGTTCAGGCTCATAAAAAGTGTCATTATCATCAAATTGATTAAATCTTTTAGGCTCAAAAGTATCATTGTCTTCTTCAGATGAGTCTTGATTAAATGTCGGAAAGTAAGAATTATCTTTCTCTTCTTTGTCTCCATATAAACTTTGATGAGCTCGATTTACAAAGCTGTCTATCGAAAAATTGTTCTTACCAGATTGATTAGCAAGCCCAAATAATTTTTCTTTGGCAGATTGAGCTCTATTGTATCCTTGCTGTTCCTCTCCAGCAATATGCTCAACCATTTCGTCATTTTCAGATTCTTTTTTTCGCGCCTTTAAAGTGACTCCGATATTTTTTGAAGCAGGTTGTTTTTGCACAAGAGAATTTATACTCTCAGTCTTTCCTCTGGTTGGTAATGGATTTTTAGATTGGTCCACCCCACTCACCTCATTATTTATGGCCACATTTACCATACGCGAATTCAGTTTTTTGTAGTCTTTTACCTTTAGATAATAGTCAAATATAAATGCCCCACAAATCACCGCTCCAACAGCATACAAAATGTATGTCGAAGTGTAGCCAAACAACTTTACAAATATATAGGAGAAAATTCCAGCAAGCACCCCTCCTGGAGTAGTTTTTACATTGTACATGTTGCTTAGATATTCAGCAAAATCAATGACATCCATACTAGTAAGGGCTGTATGTAGCACACAAATAAGCAAAAAGTAGAGAACACTAAGACTAATGATGTAATTTGTAGCCACATGATATTGTTTCCGCCTTGTGAGGAGCCCTCCTATTACACAAGCAAGCAAAACTACAGGATAAGCGGCTAGCCCAAACACCCCCAAAGTAAAAGAGCGGATAAACGGCAAAATATTAACTATCAAACAAAACAAAAGAGCTACAGACAAAAGAATAATCGTAATCCCTAGTTTGGCTTTACTAGAAAGTTTATTTTTCGATATCCTCACATCTCTGTCAGTATAACTATTCAAAATAACCCTCCTAATTTATCGTATATTAATTTATAATAACATTTTTCCCACAAAAACACAAACGAAACGGTCACATTTTTAAAATATTTTTGCTACTTTCTGCTCAATATTTTGTACGCATCAAAATTTTCTTTATTACTAACAACAGAAACAGTCATATCTTCAATTTTAAAATTTTGTCGTATCACTTCATTTAAGTCATCGAGAGTTATTTTATCTACCTTATCTAATGTCTCCTGTAAATCAAATATCTTATTGTGATACATTAGACTACGTGCTCCAAAATGTGTTTTTGCATAAGGAGTAATAAGTGATAATGCATAGCTACTCTTTATAGAATTTTTGGCAATTTCAAGTTCTTCTTGAGTAAAACCAGTTTGACGCAATTCTTGCATAACTTTTGCTAAAAGCTCAACAGTTTGTTTAGCTTTGTTTATATTGGTATAAAAAACTATTCCATTAAAACCTAATACCAAATCAAACAAAAAAGCTCCCACTACATAAGCTAGCCCTTTTTCATAACGTAACTTTTGAAAAAGTCTCGAACTCATATTTCCACCAAGTGCCACCACAGCCGCTCTATATTTTAAATAGTCAGGGTTACATTTGCTGAGGGGTTTAAAACCAACACAACAGTAATATTGGTCTGTATCTCTTGAAACAAAAGAATACTTTTTCTTCAAGTCAATTTTCTTATCTAATTCATAATAAACCAATGGTTGATTTTCTTCATTTGAGCATTTGGGTAAAATGTATTTTTCTACCCACTTTTCTATATCAGCTTGTTTAATTTTGCCACATACACTAATAATTAATCTATTGGGAGTGTAATATTTATCTCTAAACTTGGTCAAATCTTGGGCAGTAAGTTTGTTCACTTGTTCTACTGTTCCACCCAATACATATTGATATGGTGTGCCATTTAATGCTAGTTCCATAGCCTTAGTTTCTACATAACTCTTACTATCATCTATATACATCTCCTGCTCACTGCATACCGCCTGTTTCTCTGTTTTTAACTCCTCATTAGGATAGTTTGTATTGAATAAACAATCTGAATATATATCAAATATTCTTTCCGTCTTATCTTGCATTGCATCGGCATAAAAACAAGTCAAATCTTGAGATGTGAAAGCATTGTATTGTATGCCCAATTTATCAAACTCAAATATTATTTCTTTGCCTGTTCTATTCGTTGTTCCCTTAAAGAACATATGTTCAGCAAGATGGGCTACTCCACGATTTGTTTCATCTTCATCTTTTCCTCCAGCCAACACACAAAAAATTACTGACACCGTCTCAGTGCTATTATCTTCATTTACCAACAATCTTAGGCCATTTTTATAAGTTTTTAAATTATACATATCTTTCTCCTTTGTTTCCATTATAACACCACAAATTCTTATTGACAAGCAAATCACAAACATTTGGACACAGGAACCACACAAAAACTATTAGCCTCACAAAATTTTAATATCCTATCTAGAGCCGTAGCAGTACCGCTAGTCGGATGCATCAATATCAAATCTCCTCCAGTCATATTCTTTATGGCTCGTTTATATATGAGGTCAGCATCTTTATCTCGCCAATCAATAGTATCTCTCGTCCACATGATAAACTTATATCCATTATCGGTTGCCACTTTTATCGTATCCAAGTTATAAGCTCCCGAAGGTGGCGCAAAAAGATTCATTCCTATCCCTGTGTACTCCTTAACTAATTTGTGCGTGTTTATTATTTCTTTTTCATTGTCTTTGTAAGAAAGTTTATCATGTGAACGATGAAAAAATCCATGATTTCCTATTTCATGTCCTGCCTGAAAAATTGTCAAAAAATCTTCTGGAAATTTACTTACCCAACTACCTCCAACGAAAAATGTTGTCTTTACATTATGATTTTCTAGAGTTTTTAAAATAGATGGCAAATACTCATTTCCCCAATAGACATTTATCATCATGCTTACATTATTTTTCAATACGTCGCCTCGATAAATCACAAATTCGCTAGTGGGATTAAATACACTTTTTACTCCCCCACTAAAACTAATTAATCCTAAAAAAGCCAACATCAAAGCTATCATCGAATTAGTAATTACACTAGTAAATATTTTATTCATATTACCCTCAATATATAGTATTAGTAGTCAAACTTTGATATGAAAAAATGAGTATAAAAGTTTAAAACATTCAAACACTATTTTTGAGGTAAAAAAATGCATGTTGAAGATATAAAACAGAAATTAAAACAATCCTTCGATAATGCGACGGATCTTGTATTTAAGAAGGTGACTACTAAATCTAAGCAAATAGTAGTGCTAGTTTGGATAGAAAATATAGTAGATCAACAATTATTAGCTCAAAACATAATTGCTCCCCTACAAAAATTAGATTCTAAAGACTGTGATATAAAAGAAGTTTTACAAAATGAAATTATCTCTTTTGGCAAAGTTTCCACTTCGAATTCCCTGGAGGAAATAGAATCTAAATTACTCGAGGGATTTTGCATAATTTTTAATGAAAACATGGAACAATTTATTGTAGCAGAATGCGCTAAGTGGATAGTTAGATTGCCTAATGAGCCACCAACAAGTGCGGTGTTAGAAGGGCCCAGAGAAGGTTTCGTCGAAGACATTATTTCAAATACAACCTTACTTCGCAGACGATTAAAAACTAAGCATCTAAAAATTGAAGACATGACTATTGGAAATGAAACTAATTCGTCTGTAAAATTAATCTATCTAAACAATGTGGCCGATCCAAAACTCGTGCAAAACGTGAAAGAACAATTGAATAACATTGTAATAGATGGTGTGGTAGATAGTCACTATTTGGTAGAATTTCTCACAAATAAGCAGCAACAAATATTTAAGCAAATTGGCTCTACTGAAAAACCAGACATAGCCACCGCAAAAATTCTCGAAGGAAGGATAGCTATACTTTGTGATGGCTCTCCCATTGCTTTGACTGTTCCCTATATCCTCCTTGAGGACTTACAATCTAGTAATGACTATTACACCACCACCACTAGAGCTACTATAATGCGTTATCTCCGATTATTTGCTGGCATAATTGCTATATTACTCCCAGGACTATATATAGCTTTACTTTCCTATCACCTAAAAACAATCCCGATAAAACTTCTCATCACTATTACTAACTCTATTCAAGGCATTCCGCTTCCGCCCTTTTTGGAAGTATTGTTTATCATCTTTTTGTTTGAGATTCTCTACGAAGCCAGTTTGCGTATGCCTCGTTATGTGGGACTAGCCCTCTCTGTAGTAGGCGCACTAATACTTGGTGATACAGCCGTAAAGGCAGGCTTAGTAAGTCCTCCAGCAGTATTGATAGTAGCTATCACAGGAGTGATGAGCTATACATTGCCAGAACAAATATCTCAGATATCATTTTTGCGTATAGTCTTTACTTTCTTAGGCGGATTACTGGGGTTGTATGGCATAATAATAGGCGGCATCTTCTTAATAGGTTATCTAGTCAGTCTTGATAGCTTTGGAGTGCCTTACTTGGCCCCATTTGCACCTTACATAAGCTCAGATCAAAAAGACGGTCTTACCCGCTCCTCACTAGCAAAAATGAAAAATCGCCCTAGCAGCATTCCCAATATAAACAAAAAGAGGCAATGAAATGACAGAATTAACATCAAAACAGTACATTTGCATAGTGGTATTTATATTCTTCACCTCAAAGCTGGTTACCATGCCCTCGCTAGTCTTCTCCACGGCAAATAATGACGCCATAATCAGTGTTTTGATAAATACACTTATTGAACTTATCACAATATCTTTATGCACATTAGTTATAATAAGAAACCCTAAAACTACTTTATTTGATATTCTTAAGAGAAAAATAGGAATACTAGCTTATTTAGTCATTGGATTGTTAATTATATTTTTATTAGCTAGGATATTATACTGTTTTCAAGAACTATATTCTTTTTTCCTTGAAACTCTTTACGATGACCTCAATCCTTATATTTTTATATTTTCAGCACTGTGCGTTTGCTTATTCTTTGCCTTTAAAAAAGCAACCGTAATTGGCCGTACTTGCGAAATCTTATTGTGGTTTATACTGATAGGAACAGTGTTATCACTACTAAGCAATCTCGAATACGCATCATTTACTCAAAATATGCCTTATCTAGAAAACGGTCTTTCTCCTACATTATCAGGATGTAAAGATGCGATGTTTTTATTTGGCACTCCAACATGTTTATTGCTTCTTACTGGCAAGGTAAAACCAAATCATCATCTTTTTAAAAATACTCTGGTAGTAACCAGCATTTGTGTAGTATTTTGTGTGGTAGCATGCTTTATCTTTTACGCAACATTTGGAAACTCTATGCAATATGTGCTATTTTCTCTTAGTGAATACTCTCAATATGACCCATATATTTTAGAATTGCAACGACTTATTTGGATGTCTGCTGTCATAGATATTTCTAAGCTGTTTTGCTCAACATGTTGTCTAATGTATCTACTAAAAGCCGCTTTAGTAGATTCATTCCGGTTTAAATCACTGGTACTTCCGCTATTAACTATGTCTGCAGTGATTATTATTGTGGGAATTCTCACTCGCTTTGACACGATATTTTGGTTTGATCTTACAAAATCATATCTATCATATTTTACAATAGCGCTAATTTTGATTTGTCAAATCATTTGCTTAGTGCTATCTATCAGGAGGAAAGATGACAAAACAATTAATTAAAAAATGGGCAACAATTCTTATAATTGGTTTTTTAGTTTTGCTCGCTATAGAAACTATAAATATGCCGGGACAAAACTCTGTAAGAGCAATTTGTACTGGACTTAGCATAGACTACGAAGATCTAGAGTATTCTGTGAGTGCGCAAATTATCATCCCAGAGGCAGGAGGCGAATATTCTCAAAAAACAGTAATTGTTAATAACAAAGCACAATCTATCGAAGAAGCCTTACACAATATGGAGTTTCAAATAGGCAAAAAAATTCGACTGGGCCATTGCGGTTTTATAATACTTAGCAAAGATTTTTGTGAAAACAATATCACAAAAGAACTCGATTATTTCCTAAGAGGTAACAACCTAGGAAACAACACTCTCCTACTCTACACCGATCTAAAAGCACAAAAAGTATTGGAAAAAACATCCAATATAAATAGCAACGAAGTGGACAATCTGCAAATCACTTCTAAATATAATCAACAACATCTACTATCAAAATCATCTAGTCTTATGAGTTTTTTTAATGATTATCTTTCCCCCCATAAAACTAGCTGCATGCCCAATATCACCCTAGAAGAAGAGGCGGAAAAGAAAAATAGTTCAAATTCCCAAAGCGGAGCTGGTGAAAAGAATAATTCTGAACCCACTAAAGATTCTATAAAAAATGATGGGTCCATGGCAGTATTTGTAAATGGTAAATGTAGTAAAGTTCTATCGCCTAGCGAATGTGAAAATTTTCAATGGTTTGACCCTAAACTAACTGAGACTCGACTAAAAATAGAAAATATAAACAATGACAAAATAAAAAATGGAACTATTAGTTTTACACTATCCCACAGATGTATAAATTTTGAATATAAAGTCCTTCACAATCAACCTATTATTACAATCAACTATAACCTAGGACTAAAACCTGAATCAATCACATCAGAGTCTCATATTGTGCCTACATATTCTAGCTTCGTAGATGATGTCGTTACAAATTTAGTTAGTAATAAAATCAACCAAGCAGTATCAAATGCCTTATCACTTATGCAACAATATGAGATGGATTTATTTAACTTTTATCATCAATTTAACTTAAACTGTCACTCAAATTGGCAAGAATATCTATCGAATCTATTACCTATAGAACACTATTTGGATAAAATCAAAATAATAACTAATGTTTATTGTAGTGATGAGTTTTAAAAAAGTCCTACTACAAATGTAGTAAGACTTTTTGTTAGTTATCCTCGTTTTTAGGTGTTGGAGCTTTTTCGATAAGCTTAATGTTGGTTATTTCCCCCTTGTTTATTTCTATGCGTTTTGTAACACAATTATCAAACATATGTGAAGAGCTAAACACTAAGAAAGTACGTAAATGATTTTCTGTATAATAGTCTATTGTAGATTTCAAAACTTGCCAATCTTTGTCTTCAAAGGTTGTAGGAGCCTCATATAAAGCTATAATTTCACAACCAGTCAAAATTGCTCGAGCTACCCCTAACAAATACTTTTGTGATGGAGGCAGAGTATTTACTTCGGTACTAAATTGCTTTGGTAATCCAGCTAGGAAATATGATATCCCCAGCTCCATACATGTCTTGTGAATTTTTGAACTATCTTTACAAACCATCTTTAGATTCTTCATTACACTACCCGAGAAAAAGTATGGCTTTGTATTTACATATGTAAAGTTGTCATGATGAGCTTTCCGAGTGTAACCACTTATATTTAGACCATCTATCAAAATCTCACCCGATGTAGGTTCAATCTCGTGACGTAATAAGTTAAACACAACCCTCTTTCCCCCGCCTCTAGCTCCAGTAAAAAGTGCAACTTCGTAGGGCTTTATATGAAATGAAGCATTCTTTAATACGGATTTTTCATCTTCACTGTTTACATAGTTTACGTCTCTAAATTCTATAGCACCATTGATTTGGAATAGATCTGTTTCACCAAATTGAGCAAAATCATAGTCTTTAAAATCCAACACGCGTTTGATTCTGGCGGCCGAAACTGAAGCTATCCTAATGTCAGAAAATACTCCATAGGTATCAGTCGCTATAGTAATGCCAGATACTATATAAGGCGTGATGATAAGGTAAAGGGTAAGCGTCATTGCGCCTTTAGATACTAGCATCACCATCAAAATAGTAGCTATCAATATTGCTCCGTAATACAATATTGAGAATAAGTTTCCTACATAACTTTGGTTCATTGTTTTGTGGTGTTCAGATTTTATATATGAGTTTGTTGCATCCAAATAATCTTTTTTGATAGGAGTCATTATTTCCATCTCTCTAGCTAAGATTCTACCATCAGCAATTTCACTCATTTTTTGGCATCTAAGGTCCACATTCTTGTTGATTTCTTTTAGATATCTTAATCGTCTATTGTGTAGGCGCGATAGCAAGATAAAGTTGAGTATATCCACCATCAGTACAATTAATCCAGCTTCCCAGTTGATGACAAATATGGTCACAATGGTAATAACAACACGCAATATTTTGGCCAGTGCTATGGATAAGCTATCTGATAAACCAGCTACTTTTAGTGCATCAGTGTGTAGCATATTCATTATGCTTTCTTTAGGCACCTTTCTCAAGCTACTCACCCTAGCATGTAATACTTTATCTACCAGTTTTTCATTTATAGGCACATAGGAACTAGCGACCAACTTGTGATAGTTATAATAATTGAGATGTTTACACAAATATGATAGTGTAACAAATCCAAATTCTATTACTAGATAAATTATTGCATTATGAAAGTCACTTTCAGTCAAAGCTGTAATGGCAAGTGCTGCAAATATGGGTGATATAATTGCACACACATATGACAGCATCATGCCTAACCACGAAATGAAAAAATATTTTTTTGATGGTTTTGCTACTTGCCACCAACTTTTTAGTTGCGAAAGATTTGTAGTCATACTACCTCCTATTTTTATTAGCATAACACAATTAGTTTTGAAAAGTCAACTAAATTAAAAAAGTGAAGATAAACTTATCACTTTTTTTCCAAATCTTTTTTAAAGTCCTCTAGAAGCTCTATAAAATTGCCCACATCTTTAAATTGTCTATAAACTGAAGCAAACCTAATGTATGCTACTTCATCCACCTGCTTGAGGTGTTGCATAACAAGTTCTCCAATCTTACTACTTTTGATTTCGGGCTCTAATGTATTATACACTTCTCTTTCAATTTCATTTACCATTTCCTCTATCTGAGCAAATGTTACAGGACGTTTTTCACAAGACTTTACTATTCCCTTGCGAATCTTTTCTTTATCAAATGGTTGTCTATCCCCATTGGATTTGATAACTAACACTGGAATAGTCTCGTATTCTTCAAATGTATTAAATCTCTTGCCACATTTTAAGCATTCTCTTCTTCGCCTCACACTACATCCATCTTCACTTAATCTACTATCTATCACCTTACTGTCATCAAATCCACAATATTTACATTTCATACTCTTCTCCTCATTTTTTCGAATATACAATCAGTTCATTTATTGCCCTTGTACAAGCTATATACGCTAGATTGTCCGCAAACTCACTATCGAACATACCTCCATTTTTGACTACAAAAACAGTGTTAAATTCAAGTCCTTTACACAATGTTACAGGCAATATCTGAATCTGACCAGTCGCCACACTAGTGGCATCTTTTATCAAACACACCCCATCAAAAAGCTTCAATAGTTTTGCATATATTACTTTAGCTGATTCTACATCACCCAATATTATACCAATAGTCTCATTGTCCCCAACTCTCTTTTTCAATTCTGCAGACAAATTAGATACCAAATCATTCACACTACTAGGTAACTCTATTTCTTTTACAGGGTGGTTGTTTTTTAGCCTAAATGCGTTATGACGAGGATTACCGATTATGCGAGAAGTGTAATCTACAATTTCTTCACTACTCCTATATGAATTGTCCAATTCATAAAAACAAATATCACCAAAATAGGCATGCAATTTCTCAATTTTTCGTAAATCCCCTATTCCAAAAGGATTAGTTTGCTGATACATATCTCCCAAAAATGTAAACGCAACTCGTGGGAAAAGGCGCAGTAAAAAATCAATGAATAAAATCGGATACTCTTGAGCCTCATCTACTAAAATGTGACGAATATCCATAGAAATAACCATATCTTTTAGACGCTGCTTGAGTACCCCCATAAGAAGAGCATCCTCAAACTTGATTACTTCAAAATCATCTACAATCAACTTGTTATCTTCACAAAATTTTACATAATTTTTTACAATATTTTCTTCATAACCAAAACAATGTAAAATTTCGTCCTTAATTTTTACATATGCTGTAGCATTGCTCTTGAGTTTTAATTTATTTACTATTTTTTCAGCCATCAAACTAAATCTATTCTCAATCGCCATATCAGAATAATCCGAACTAAACCACTTATTTAGCATTTTAGGCGAAATGGGTATAGATTGTATACGAAAGCCGCGAGAAGCTGTCAAATTATTTTCTAATTCACTTACCCACTTACTAATCTGAGTTTTTATATTCAAGTCAAGTTTGGTTTGAATGTCGTTGCGCACTTTTTTATTTGACTTTGTATATCTTAATAAAAAGTCGTCATAATTTTCAAATAATCTAGGTAGTTTTAATAATCTTGAGAGAAATTTGGGAATGCTAGCACTACGAGTGTTTTGTTCACCAAGCTCTGGTAACACTCCATTTATGTGAGATAAAAAAGCCTCGTTTAGAGTAAAAATTAATATGTTTGCGGATTTTAAATCACGCAATCTATACAATGCATATGCTATGCGATGCAGGGCTACAGTAGTTTTTCCACTGCCAGCATACCCCTGCACAATAACTATGTCATTTTTCAAGTCTCTAATAATTTTATTTTGTTCTTGTTGAATGGTCGAAACAATATTGTGTAGCTTGTCGGTATTGATTCGCCCCAATATTTGTTGGAGATACTCATCAAAGAGATTTTCATCTTTTGGATATATTCCCACAAGCTTTGCATTTTCAATCTCAATCTGGCGCTTTAATAAGATTTCCCCTTCAATCTTTCCTTGAGGCGAGCGAAAACTTGCCTTCCCTATTCCACAATCATAAAAAAGTTCACAGATAGGCGCACGCCAATCATACACAAAATACTCTTGATTGTGCTCTATTCCCATTAGCCCTACACGAAAGTCATCATCTAATTCCTTACTCTTAAACTTTACTCTTCCAAAGTATGGCTTATCCCTATTTTTGCTAAGGTGCTCGATTTTTTCTATATTTTGAAAGTTTATATCCACCAGTTCATCCACTCGTTGTGTTAGCTCTACTTGCTCAGCTGAATCTAACGCTCCAAAAACTCCTGTACCCGTTACATAATACTCCCGCAATTCTTTCACAAACTCTTTGTTTTCATCAGTGCTATTTTTGAGAATTTCCAATTGTGAATCAATCGCATTTAATGTAGTGGCTAAGTGCTGTTCTTCCTGTTGCCATTCTTCATCTTTTTTCATATATTATCTCCCAAGATATAATTTGCCAGCCTTTCTAGAACTATAATGATTCTATTTTGCCACATTTTAGAAAAAAAGGCAATAAAAAATAGACAAATTCATAAAATTTGAATGTGTCTACTTTTCTCTCCTATTTATTTTTAACTTAAGCAGCTACCTTAATGTCTTTACTTGCGTATGTCTTTGTAAAGTATGTCTTTGCTGTAGTTGCATTTTTTAGTTTTACAGCGCTCAAGTTTGTTGTTCCTGCTACCCAGTTAGCAGTGTTCTTCACTACTACCTGAGTAAGCCCTGTTTGAGCTAATGCGTACTTTCCTACAAAGTTTACCTTACTTGGTATCACTATTTTTGTTAGCGCTTTATCTCCATAGAACGCGTACGCTTTAATAGTAGTTAGGTTAGATGTATTGTCACTATCGCCTTCCATTGTTACTGTTTTTAGACTCTCACATCTAGCAAATGCTTTGAGCCCGAGTTCTGTTACCTTTTTAGGAACAGTCACATTTACGATTTTACTTCCGTAGAATGCATATTGACCCACGTGTGTTGTATTCTTACTTAATACCACACTTGTTTTTGTTCTATCAATCATTGCTGCAGCTACACAAAAACTTGCTCTTGGCTTAAAGTATGCTACGTTGTTTTGGCTAATCACAAGTGATTCTCCTGTAAAGTCCATATTATTTGTAGCTGCATTTGCAAAGTATTTTTTCTTTATAGCAAGTGTACTAAATTTTACTTTAGAATTATTCTTCACAATCCACAATGCAAAACATCTTTTGAATGCACCTTCTTCGATTGTTGAAACAGTCTTTGGTAAAACTACCTTTACCATGTTCATCGGATTTTTACTTAAATCTGTATTGTTTCCAAATGTTGATTTGATTGTTTTTACTCCACTTGGAATAGTAAGTTTAGTTTTATTAATTCCTTCCTCACTTACTCCAATCAATACTGTTTTTTCAATATTGTCATACACAAAGTCACCACTAACAATATTTCCTTTTTCAAATACTTCCACAACTTGTGTAACAGATTTTTCTTTATAAGTTAGTTTTACATATTTTTTCCCCGTTAAAGTGCTACGGAAACCTGTTGCTGTTACCTCATTATTTGGTAGCGCAATCACTTTTTCACTATTGTTGTCATAGTGAACAGTTATCTCAGCACCACTCAAATCTAACTCTTCTCCAAGGTAATACATTGTTTTAGTTGGTGCTTTTGACAATGAGATTCTACTTACTGCTACGACTGGTTGTTTTACTAATACATACAAAGTTGTGCTAGCTCCATAATATGTCAATGTCAATGTTTTTACACCTACAGTTTTGTTATCAAAGCCAGTCACTGTCACCTCACTACTAGGTAGTTTTATTTGACTCTTACTTCCACTTGAGTATGTTGCCTCTATTACTGCTCCACTAAGATCCAATTCTTCCCCAATCTCATAATGTTTTTTAGTAGGTTGCGTAGATAATCTAATACTCTCTAAGTAAGATACATCAAAATCTTGTCTTTGCTCATTTTTTGCCTTGTTAGGCTCACCATAAGAGTCGTGTTCCAAGTCAAATATAGCATATTCATATTGATCTTTATCGTCACTATTGCAGTACTCTTGCCAAGTTACACCAGTATCATCTTTTTTCATATAGTATGGACTTTCTTTGTAGTTTTGATAATTAGGGTTGTCATCACACCAAGTTGCATCCAACACATACCATTCTCCATCTACATTCACCATATTCCATGCATGTCCACCTCTACTATACACTATATCATACTCATAATCATAATCCATTGCGTAACCAACAACACAATAAGCATCTATGCCCACAAGAGTCAACAAAGCCTCTTCCAAAATTGCATAGTCATAACATATACCCACCTTATATTCTAAAGCACGTGTAAAGCCTGATATAGGATAACCTTCATCATCTAGTGTGTAATCAAATGAATAATCAATCAAATCCATGACATATTCAGTAACTGCATCAATTTTATCTAAAGTTGTTGTTTTATCCGTAAATTCAAAATTTTTTATCACATTTTCTAGTTTTTGCTGCATTTCGTGATCAAGTCTAATTCCATAATCCGACCAATATCTTCTATTGTAAACCCAATAATTAATATTATTATCATTAAAGTGATTTATCAAGTTTTGATCTACATTCATTAGTGTATACCCTTCAAATTCAATGTCTTTTAAATTATGTAAATCATATATTACACTCAAATCATCTATCCTAGATGGTAATAATAACGTTTCTATTAAAGGTAATTCTTTTAAGAATGAAATATCTGTAATGTATGTTCCGACAATATCCAAGTAAGTTAATTTTTTCAAATTTTTAAAATTCATTGTATCTGCATCAGTCATGTTTACACATAACCTCAATAATTCTATATCTGATATACTAGCTAATAATCTATTATAATTATCAACATTACAGAACAAAACTGCCAACCATTTTAATGGTATCTTATCAAATTTTGATGTATCTACAGTTCCACAATGCTCCAATCCTAAATGCTCTAATTTATTTAATTTGTCCAAATTTGAATAATCAAACCCTTCTACATACTGTAAAACTAGTTCAAACAAATTTGTAAAACCGCTAATTCCACTAGCATTTTCTACATTATTATATGCAAATCTTATTGTATTTACACTAGGAGCATATACTCCCTCTAAATTTACATCAGCATAAATAATGTCTACACAATTTAAATAATCTAAACCATTTAGAATTTTAGCGTTAACTTTTAATCCAGGTACTCCTATTACCAATTGTGTCAAATTTTTACATTTTGAAATTAAACTTAATTGACTTTGCATTTTGTTAACTTCTTCTTGAGTTGGATATTCGTTGTGTATATATATATAACATACATCAGCCAAATCATCTTCATTTTCGGCTATATTCTCCAAATCATCCAAACCAAATATCATGGAGTATTCACCATCTGCGGCATAAGCTTTGCTTACACCATTGGCACTAAGTAATATTCCTACCGGTAATAACAACATTAGTGCCAACGAAAAAAACATGAGCGAAATTTTCCTCATTTGCATAATATTGACCCTCCCCTTCTTTTTCAATATTTACGATTTAATTATACCAAATAAATCAATATTTGTCAAACGATTTGAGGTAAAAAAATGAAATTTTTTGAAAAATTTCATTATTTTTTACATATTTTCGCTAAATTTACATAAAATAACATATTTTTTGATAAAATTTACTCCTTTAAAAGAAAAAATCCCCAAAAAAGGAGATTTTCTAATTATTTTTTATAATACAATATTCCCAAAGTATTAGGTCCACAGTGCGTTGAGATAGTACACCCAGCATTAGTTTCATAAATTGTGTCAAATTTGTCTTTTATTAATTCTCTTACTGTATCCACTACTCCGTCAGCAACTGGCGTGTGTGTGATGAAACAGTACTTAGGGTCTATATTTGGATTAGTTTTTAATATAAATTCTACATATTTGGGCAAAATCTTCTCATATTTCCCCATAATCTTATTTACAACTTTCATTTCGCCATCAACTAAAGCAATTACTGGCTTGATATGAAGTAATCCTGCAGCCCATTTTGCCACTCCTGAGCATCTACCACCTTTGTGTAGGTAAGTAAGTTTATCAATAACAAATCCCGCTTGCACATCCTTTCGTCTAGCTAACACCTTTTCAAAAACATCACTAGCGCTCAACCCTTGCTTTATAAGGTCTGAACAATACAAAATTTGTAATCCCACTCCTGTAGAAAGTGATAGTGAATCTACCACAAACACTTTGTTATCACAACTTTGACTTGCCACTACACAGTTTTGATAAGTAGAACTAATCTTGCTAGAGATAGTAAAATGTATGAGAGCATCATAACCACCATCACTTTTTAGTTGTTCTTTAAAAAATTCCAGTGCCTCAGCCGAATTACAAGCACTAGTTTTTGGTAAAACTGAATTTTCTTTTAAAAATTTGTAAAATTCCTCTTGACTAAGTTCTCTCGCGTCTTTATATTCCTTATCACCTAATGTTATATGAATGGGCAAAATCGACACATTGTGCTTTTTTAATAACTCATCAGACAGGTCACAACTCGAATCACTTGTTATTTTTATTTTCATAATATTCACCTACTTCCTTTTATCTATGAATAAATCTTTTCGTGCAAATATTTAGTTAGTTCATCAATACTAATCCTAGTCTGTTCCATCGTGTCTCTATCGCGTATAGTCACCTTTTTATCTTCTAGACTATCAAAGTCAAAGGTTACACAAAAAGGTGTACCAATTTCATCTTGTCTACGATAACGTTTTCCTATAGAACCAGTAGTATCATACTCACATCTAAAACTATCATTTAGTTTTTTATATAGTTCATATGCAGGCTCTTCTAACTTTTTACTAAGAGGTAATACAGCACATTTGATAGGAGCAATTTTAGGAGATAGTCCTAAAACAACTCTTTCATCTCCCTCCGCCACCTCTTCTACTCGATAACTGCTGCACAATACTGCCAAAAACATCCTGTCTACACCTACACTAGGCTCAACTACATGAGGTATAAATGTTTCGTTAGTAAATGGGTCTGTATAACTCAAATCTTCACCACTAAATTCTTGATGTTTCTTTAAATCATAATCAGTCCTATTTGCAATCCCCCAAAGTTCTCCCCAGCCAAACGGATAGTTGTACTCTATGTCAGTAGTAGCAGTAGAGTAAAAGCACAATTCTTCTTTACTATGATCACGAAAACGTAGATTTTCTTTGTTAATACCAATGCTTACCAAAAAGTCAAAGCAGGCTTGTCTATAATACTTATGCCATTCATCAGATGTAGATGGATGACAGAAAAACTCCATTTCCATTTGCTCAAATTCACGTGTTCGGAATATAAAGTTACCTGGGGTAATCTCATTACGGAATGCCTTCCCTATCTGACAAATACCCAAAGGCAATTTGCTCCTAGTAGAACGCTGCACATTCTTAAAGTTTACAAAGATTCCTCCAGCAGTTTCTGGACGCAAATATACAGTATTGGTTTTATCTTCAGTTACTCCAATAAATGTCTTAAACATCAAATTAAACTGTCGAATAGGCGTAAAATCGTTTTTCTTACAGTTTGGACAGGCTATTTTATTTTCTTTTATAAATTCTTCCATTTGTTTAGCGCTCATAGCCTCTACGCTACCGACTTCTTTTTTGCGCCCAGCTTTTTCCTCAGCTGCAAGCCACTCTTCTATCAATTTATCTGCTCTATGACGAGTCTTACAGGCTTTACAATCCATCAACGGGTCACTAAAGCCCGACAAATGTCCACTCGCCTCCCACACTTTGGGATTCATAATAATTGCACTATCCAAACCAACATTATTTGGTTCTTGCTGAACAAAGCGTTTCCACCACGCAGATTTTAGATTGTTTTTTAATTCCACTCCTAATGGACCGTAATCCCAAGAATTGCTTAATCCTCCATATATTTCACTCCCAGCAAAAATAAATCCTCTATTTTTGCATAGGGAGATCAAATCTGTCATAGTTAACTCTTTCATTGCTTCTCCTAAATATTTATTTAGGGACGACTTTTGCCGCGGTTCCACCCTAATTTGGATAACTCCACTCTCTTTTTTCTTGATTCGTCAAGAATAACGTTTGCTCCAGAGTTGCCACCTCTTTCATTGCTGTATTTAATTATAATACTTTTTTTTACATTTTGCAAGTAAAAAACAAAAAATTGAGAAAACTATTCTCAATTTACTTAATTTGCTCGATGTCAGCTGGCATTTCTTCAAAGCGACCCATAATATCAGTAAGCTTTTCAAATTGTCTATCCGCATAATCATAAAGTTTTTGCCCAATGTTTGACTTATTACTCTTTTTTATTCTAGCAGCCCCCAAATAAGCTTCAAAAATCAACTCTGTCTGTAATCTTTTAGCATAGTCTTGCCCAAAGTTACTTAGCATAAAAGCCCGCCAGTAATCGTTAGCACGCGTAAGAATACACTCTTCATAAAATAATGAGTTTCCGACCTTCCCTATTTTATAACTCTCCAGCAAGGAAAAATCATCCATTATCCACTCATTTATTACACTATTTCTGTCTATGAGCGAAACTGCTAATTTGTCTGGAATGGGTACAATTATGCCATACTCGTTTTTTATTTCTTCGACCACTTTTCCATATTCTGGTCTGATTGCGACAATGCTTTCATATTCAAATCCCAAATTATGAAAAAAGGTTAATAACTTTTTTTCATCTAGTCTTTCTAAGACGAATTCCAATGCCTCAGGCAAATGACCTGTATTCATGCTTTTTAAATTAGCAAAACCAGCCAAATCAAAATTTTTACTGTACTTATCTTGTAAACTTTCACTCATAAACTATCTCGCTCCATTTTAAAATTTGTCAAAAACATCTCTTACATCTTGATGTTCCTTTAGATACAATTGTCTGCTATCTATATTATGTTGAAAATTATGTTGTTGTGTATTTACACACGCTCCACCAAAGTTGAAGTTAATTTCTTTTTTACTACTATTTGCGCTATTACTCTGTATGCTCTTTTTGTGTTTTTTGAATATTCCCATAACACTATCCATCCTTTTTACATACAATTAGTTATTTCTCAATTTCAAAATATTTTGCATAATCTTCGTATTTGACTTTCAAAACTTGCTTTGGTGTCAAATTTTTATAACACTTATATTGGATAGAACCCGCAGGGTCATTTACCATGTCACCTGTTTTTTCAAAAACATAGACATATCCTTCGATAGTCGGATCAACTCTCACATTCTTCATCTTCATTCTAATGGGATTATCTTTGCTATTGGACACACTAAATGACCAAGGCAATCCTTTGCTACATTCCCTAATAGTGTCTTTAAACGCATATGGTATTGCCCCTAAAAAATCGGATGAGAGAAAAATTGCTGTGTCAATATTTGCTAAAGTTCCATTAGAATCTGTAGCTTTCATCGGCTTTAGACTATCCAATTTGTGTATACTGCCGTGAAACATATATTTCCCATCTTTGTTTTCTTGATATTCTTCAAGCGACATTTTTTCTCTCCTTTAACTTGTACTTTTATCAAAATAGTTTTATTCGAGCCCTTTTCCTTCAAAAAACTCTGCAATCTGCTTTTCCTCTTCCGCTTTTTGTTCTTTTGTATCAAAAATCCCAATTCTACGAAGTTTAATATATCTATCTTTACTCATTGTTCCGTTATCTAATTTTTGCCTTTGCTGTATGCCCCAGTTTGCTAACCTAGCCTCTTTAGCTTTGTCCTCATCGTCTCCTATTTTCTCTTTTTCAATCTTCTTAGGTTGTCTGCCGTTTCGTTCTACAAATTGCTTATATTCTTCATAACTCTTTTGCCAACTTTTGATATGCCTTTTCATTTTGCAATCCCAACCACATTTTTGAAGCAGTATTATTTTTTCATCACTCAGACTACCCACTTGATATGCTCTCTTTTGAGTTTTACCCCACGTTGCTAACCTATCCTCCTTAGCTTTGTCCTCATCGTCTCCTATTTTCTCTTTTTCAATCTTCCTAGGTTGTCTGCCGTTTCGTTCTACAAATTGCTTATATTCTTCATAACTCTGTTGCCAACTTTTGTTATACCCTTCACAATCCCACCCACATTCTTGAAGCAGTATTATTTTTTCATCACTCAATCTGCCTGCTTGATACGCCCTCCTTTGAGTCGTACCCCATTGAGCTAATCTATTCTCTTTAGCTTTTTCTTCATCGTCCCCTACTTTCTCTTTTTCAATATACTTAGGTTGTCTGCCGTTTCGTTCTACAAATTGCTTATATTTTTCATAACGCTGTTGCCAACTTTTGTTATCCCCTTCACAATCCCAACCACATTCTTGGAGCAGTATTATTTTTTCATCACTCAGTCTGCCCGCTTGATATGCTCTCCTTTGAGTTAAACCCCAAATTGCTAACCTATCCTCTTCAGCTTTGTACACATCGTCTCCTATTTTCTCATTTTTAATCTGCTTAGGTTTTCTGCCGTTTCGTTCTACAAATTGCTTATATTCTTCATAACTCTGTTGCCAACTTTTGATATGCCTTTTCATTTTGCAATCCCAACCACATTCTTGAAGCAGTATTATTTTTTCATCACTCAGCCTACCCGCTTGATATGCTCTCCTTTGAGCTGCAACCCACATTGCTAACCTAGCCTCTTTAGCTTTGTCCTCATCATCTCCTTTTTTCTCTTTTTCAATCTTCTTAGGTTGTCTGCCGTTTCGTTCTACAAATTGCTTATACTCTTCATAACTCTGTTGCCAACTTTTGTTATACCCTTCACAATCCCAACCACATTCTTGAAGCAGTATTATTCTTTCATCACTCAGCCTACCCGCTTGATATACTTGCCTTTGTTTCATGCCCCACGTTGCTAAGCTAGCCTCTTTAACTTTGTCCTCATCGTTTCCTTTTTTCTCTTTTACAATCTGCTTTGGTTGTCTGCCGTTTCGTTCTACAAATTGTTTGTATTCTTCATATCTTTTTTGCCATTGCGCCTCAATCACATCAAAAACAAAGCCTCTTTGTTCTAAAATGCGAAATCTTCTTTCACTTAATAATCCTCTTTTATTTAGAGTTCGTTGCCTATCAGCCCAATTATATAACAGTTTCTCTACTTTATTCTCAGTAGTATAAACAGGTTCTCTTTCGTTTTGGGTTATAAAACTATAATAAGCATTACATTTCTCTTGCCATTTATCAAAATGACTATCGATATCCTCAAGTTTATTAAGTAAATTTACTAATTCTTCATCGAGCATAAAAGGAAATTGGGGAGTAAGTTTTAGGCGCATGTTAATTACAGAATCGTTTCCCGCATCAATATTTTGCTTAAAGTTATCGAAGATATCATAACACTCTTGCTGAATTTGTAGCATCAGATCTAAGTTGCCGCCCAGATCAAGGATAGTCACATCTTGTGTTCCAGTCGCTGATAGCCCCCTACCAATACGCTCTCCAAAGGCAATATCGCTCTGCGTGGTTGTCCCCAAAACAATACGATTTACTCCCGGCACATGCACACCTTGGTCATATTGCTGGATAGCCACCATTATACGTAACTTTGAGGATACATCTTTACCATTTAGATCGACATTAGAGTAAAATGCATCTCGATTTTGCTTGCCATCAACTTGCTTTGAGGTCGTGGTGTAGATTTCTGCATCGGGGAAAGTCTTTTTCAGACTGTCTACCACTTCGTCAATTATTGGTCTGCCCGTATCAGCGTTTACCCCTACAGGAGCAAAGTAGATACATTTATCGCCCTCACGCATGTGATTACGCATAATGTCATCAAAGTTCTTCGCCTCATCCAATTTGCTAGCAATATGTCTTAACTCTTCCAGATACTTTTGTTTTTCTTCACTTGTTGCGCTACTGTTTTTCACCCTTTCTTCGAGTATACTTGCATACTCTAGCAGTTTTACAGAGCAAGTTACATACTTAGGTTTAGGTAACACCCCATCCACAAGCGCTTGAGCTAAATCATACTCAAAGACTATACTATCGGTAAAAATTGGTAAATCTTCTTGTTTTTCTTCATCAAAATCATCTTTTGAGAGCTCTAATTCAGCCAGTGTGGGAGCAACGTCTAGAGCATTGTATTTACCTCTATTTCTCACGTGATATGCACTCATGCCTAACACTTTGGCCTGTGGATGAGTAGAAATTAAATCCTCAATTCTTTGTCCCCAAATTGGAGCACCCATGTGATGAAACTCATCCACAACTAGCATGTCAAACTTAGCTTGCTTTATTTGATTGCGAGTAACGTCGACTAGAGCCTGATAGGTCTTAAATTCAATATTGACCTTTTCATTTAAATTATATTCGTCAATTGTGTGAATAACCTGCTCAATTATCGCCACACTCGGCGAAATAAAAAGCATTTTTTTAGGATAAATCTTTTGTGCATGATCGAGCGCCACAAAAGTTTTTCCTCCACCAGTAACCTCGACGATCGAGGCTATTTGCTTGCCCGAACTATATGCTTTTTCGACTTGAGCTGATGCTTCTTTATTGTGTGGTTTTAAATAAAATTCTTTACTCATTATCCACCTCTATAGCGACTTTTTTCCTTTCCACGCTGATTTTTACTTTGTCTCCCTTGTAAATCTTACAATTAGAATTATTTAGTTTCATCTCAATTTTAAATAATTTACCATTACTTTCTACGATAAAACCAATTTTTGTTTTGTGTAAATCATCTACTTCCTGCCCATTCTTCACTTCTTTTGGTAAATATATTTTTTTGACAATGCCCCTATATTCCATAATACCTCCATAAACATCCGTCACATAAGTATAGCATACCCAACTAATTTTTGCAACATTGAATAACGTATTAAATACAATTAAAATAATTAGTTGGCTCAATAATATCATCTACATGGATATTGGTTGGCAATTCACTAGGTGTTCTCATTTCAAAAATATACCTTTTTGCCTTTCAATCTTTATTATTTGACTTGTTTTTATTATCTTACTATATTAGTCGATTTACTGCTGTCGTCCATAATGTTTTTTTTAGGAAGATCGAGGATGCCTGCTTTATTTAATTCAGCTTGCATACTTGGAGTATCAAAACCTTCCAGTTGAGGCAATATAATAAATTGGTGTTTAAGGATAGATGATATTTTACTAAATACATTATTTCTTGAAATTGCAGTTTCACCTGCTTTACTTTTCAATTTCCCTCTATCACTTAATTTTTGTATAATAAAATTATAGTATTTCATTTTATTATTTAGTAAAATAATTCCATAGTTCTCGGCTCTAACTTTGCTTCCCATTAACTCTGGCGCATTCAGCATAAAGGCTTTTAATGTAGTATTCTTCTCAAAACAGTCACTTGTTAAATCAAAATAATAAACACCTTCCTTCCCAGTTTTAGGATCAACAAAATGTAATTTATTTATTGCATGATTACCCCAAGGCGCTTCTAAAGAATTTGGTCCTATAAGATGACACATTTGAGTTTCCATATTAATTCCATTTATATTGCACATTATTTCAAAAAGTCTAGACATTTCCAAGCAAATTCCTTTTCCTTCTTTAAATGTATTTATAAAATCTCTATCTTGCATTTCTTCATATTCATAAGTTAAATGGGTTTTTAAATAAGTATATATAGTAGCAATGTTTTCTATATCACTCGATTTGGGATTCCATAATTCCTTCGCCTTTAATTCAATACCTAGCGTGGCTTTTAGCAATTGTTTGACACTTATATCTCCATTGTCACTGCTTTCCATAATAATAGATGGATCATCAATTCTTTTTTTAGTATTAAATACTCTTCTCCTTAATTCTTCGCGTTCCTCTTCAGGTAAATTATAGAATAGTTTAAGAAATGAAACTGCCCCTATCCTACAATCTCCTTTAAATAAACTATAAATAGCATCATTAGATGAAAAGCTGACATCATTTGCTATAAATCTTTTATTTTTTTGTAAAAAATTATCAAGTCCTACTATATTGTCAAATCTTGTTACTAAATCATATGGAAGAACTAACACCCTTAGTTTTGGAAAATTATTCAAATTAAGATTTTTAGTTGTAGCCCAAATATTAAAAGCAAGATTACTTAAATTAGGTAGCACAGGAAGTTTTGATAAATCTAAAACTGAATTTCCCAAATTAAGTTGTTGCCATTTTACAACTAAAAGATATTTCTTAAATTCTTCACTCCATGTTGAATCACCATATTTTTCTATAAATTCTGCTACTTCCTTTTGGGCTCTCAAGTCGTAATTAGAAAGGTTTCCATCAAATTCAAGAAGCTCAATATTGTGAAAGGCTTTCCCAAATCCATCCCAATCAAACTTATTAAAATTAGCAATAGAATCGCAAAATTGAACTTCCTTTACATCACTTAAAGGGGTAATGCCTCTAAAATTCACATTCCCCAAAATATAACACATTTTAATATTTGGATACTTTTCTAGATTTTTTACATCACTATCATTTTTTATAACATAAATACCATATCGCACTAACTCATCATTGCTAATAGCCCCATCCTTTTCATATTTATCAATTAAAGCTTCTTTTTTTGATTCATCCAATACATATCCTGCATCACTTCTGCCATTTATCAAACCAAATAAATCAGGATTTTCGTCAAAATAAATCTTGCTATCATCTCTTTTCTTTGTTTTTTCCATAATTACTTTCCTCCTTTTTTACGCATAACTTTTTCTGCTTTTAATTCATTAATGTCTCCAGAAAAACTTTTTTTAGATTTTTCAATTTCTACCATTTCTGCTGCAAGTTTTATCATCATTTTTTCATCACTTGTCAAATTTTTTAAATCAGATTTTTTCATAATACCTCCATAAACATCCGTCACATGAGTATAACATGCCCAACTAATTTTTGCAACAAGAACAAATAAAAATGAACCTCACAGATTTTTAAATATTGATTTTTGATTTTGTATTTTACTCAAAATCAATGTACTATTAGGCACTTTGTGCTATACTTAAAGAGTAAGGAGGAAATTTATATGGAAAAAACTAAAGTTAAAGATTTTAGTCTTGAAGCGCTAAGGGAATTTCTACTTTCAATGCTTGCTGGAATGTCCATTTCATTTGGGTGTATTGCTTTCTTAGCATCAGGAAGCAAAATTGCTGGAGCGCTGTTTTTTGTAGTAGGGCTTTTCATTATTCTCAATTTTAATTTCTCACTTTTTACGGAAAAGGTCTGCTATGTTTTAGACAACAAGCCCCGCTACATTGTGCGCATATTGTGGATTTGGTTTGGAAATGTGATTGGCGCTATTTTTATGGCTCTTATGGTAAACGCGACAAGGCTCTCAGGACTACTAGAAACAGCCACAGCGATTGTGGATACAAAGTTAAATGACAGCATGCTTAGTTTGTTCTTTTTGGGAGTATTTTGTAATATATTGATTTTTGTCGCTGTTTATGGATATAAAAAATTCGACAACCCACTAGCAAAAATGGTTGCATTGTTCTTTGGGGTTTCTATATTTGTATTATGTGGGTTCGAGCACTGTATTGCCGACGCTTTTTACTTCGCTTTTGTGGGTGCATACACAGGTAAAACTCTGCTCTGCCTCATTGTTATCACACTAGGCAACACAGTCGGCGGTCTATTATTCCCTACAATTATCAAACTGATAGAATATGTCCAAAATAAAAAATCAAACAAAAATTAAATATTAACGTAATCTGGAGATAACATGGATAGTAAAAGATAAACAAATAGAGCCTTGCAGTTCAAATTAGTTAGTTCGCTGGATAATTATTAAACATAAAAAGTTGACTCGTCTAAAAGTCAACTTTTTATTCGATCAAAACTTTTGGTTTTGCTGGCGAAGAGAGGCGGATTCGAACCGCCGGTGCTTTTGGCACACACGACTTCCAATCGTGTACTTTCAACCACTCAGACATCTCTCCATGTTTTTAGTTTAGCAAATGTACTGCTTTTTGTCAAGTGATATAATGGTAGTTACTTTTTACGCTCCCCCAAAATTTAATTTTTTGCCAAATTCATTTTACAATTACAAAAAAAGATTGTATAATTTAGTTATAAATGATAAATAAGGAGTAAAAAAATGGAAAAATTTTTTATCGCATACGGAACTAATATCAAAGCGAGCGAAATTAGCAAATATTTTTCACAGGCAAAGCTACTTGGATATGGTTACCTAAATAATTATGCAATGGAATTTGTCGGATATGATGAACATGCCATTGCCACACTTGTAAAGAAGAGTGGAGCAAGAACCCCTGTAGCAGTATGGCAATTTCCTTTAGCAGACCGCAACACCCTAGCAAATTTTGAAGCATTTCCCTATTTGTATAAAAGAATTAAAGCAACAGCCATAATAAATGGCAAAACCAAACTACACGGCGAAATTTATGTTACTAAACAAAAACTACGACACGGTACACCTAGCAAAGAATATCTAGATGCCCTAAGGTCCGCTTACAAAGAAGCAAACTTTGATCCAAAACTTATTGATGAAGCATTAAAGGAGCAATTGTAATAGTGAAAACTATTTTACCTGATTACACAAATTGTTGTGTAAATGTTATGAATTCTTTATCAAAATTTTGGGGTTTACATACAGCCCACCCCACATTACCCATGCTAGATAAATATCTCTTAAAAGATTATAAAAATGTAGTAGTAATACTATTAGATGGATTAGGACAATATGCTCTAAATAAAATGTTGGCTCCAACGAGTTTTTTACGCTCACACTTTGTGCAAGAGTTGAGTGCAGTATATCCTAGTAGTACTGTTCCCGCTACCACTAGTTTTAAAACAGGTCTTACTCCTCTAGAACATGGCTGGTGGGGTCATTTTTTATATTTTAAAACACTGGGACAAACAGTAAATGTATTTACAAACAACGATATGTGTAGTCGTAAAAAAGTAGCCCTAGACAATGTAGCTCAAAAAATTATGCCCTATACCAATCTTCTTGATCTTACAGCCGAACACAACAAGCGTACTGCCAAATCATACATGCTGTGTCCTGTAGAGGCCCGAGATGATTTTCATGCTTCTCAAGTAACCTACGAAACATTTGGGGAAATGTGCAATTATGTAAAGACACTAACAAACCTTGATGAAGATCACTTTATATATGCCTATCATAATTTCCCTGATGACTGTATGCATAAATATGGTGTTTATAGTGAGGAATCTTCAAAACTGCTGATAGATCTAGATAGTCAGCTGGAGAATTTGTGTAATGAGTGTAAAAACACTCTATTTATCATAACTGCTGACCATGGTCAAACAACTCTTGGCGAAGTAAGAGATGTCGCCGATCTTCCCGAACTGTTAGACATGTTATACATTTTGCCAAATGGCTGTAGTAGAGCAACCAACTTTTTCGTAAAAGGTGAATGTAAAAAAGCCTTTGAAAGCTTAATACACCATTATTTTGAAGATAAATTTAGGCTGTTTACCCGCAAACAAGTTCTCGAGCAAAACCTACTAGGCATGGGTACTCCTCATGATGAATTTTACAACACTTTTGGAGACTATCTGTTGTGTGCAACAGATAACTGCGAAATCGTATGCTCTACCCTATACGGTCACCCAGCCCCCTCACCAATTGGAGTGCATGGAGGTCTAACTCTAGAAGAAATGCGAGTGCCACTTATAGTCATAGATACTTAAAAAGAGTGTGTAATTGAAGTGAACCCTTTGGGGTGAACTACATAATGCACACTCTTTTATTTATTAGCATTTTCTACCAATGAATTATACTCTTTAACTATGTTTTCAATTTCTTTTTTGGGATTGTGCCACCAATTCGTGCTCCAAACGCGATAGATTTTCCAGCCTCGAGACTCTAGATACTTTTGCCTATAGATATCTCTTTCTCGCGTTACTTGAGGACTAGAATAAAGTTTTCCATCACACTCTATCCCAAGAATATAGTTATTATTTTCATCGCGTATTGCTAAATCAATCTTATAATCCCCAACTCCCACTTGGGTATCTACTTTTAGCCCCTCTTCCTCTAAGGCGTGTAAAACTTGTATTTCAAAATCACCATTCTCAGCGATTTCGATATTATTTTTACTTTCTTCATCTATAAATGAGTATAAAATTTGTCTTGCCGTGTCTTTATCTTTGTTTGAAATCGCATAACAATACTCGAGATATTTTTTCATTATTTTAGGACCTTCACTTTTTAGATCATCAAAAACTAATTCTTGAGGAAATACAGAAGTAACTATATAGATTTTGGATTTTGCTCTGGTTATAGCAACATTTAGCCTGTTTTCTCCTCCTCTTTGGTTTAACCACCCAAAATTTCTAAACACTTTTCCGGTCTCGTTCTTTGCATAACCAAGTGAAAATATAATGCAATCTCGCTCGTCACCTTGGACATTCTCTATATTTTTAATAAATAATCCAAAGTCTTCTCCATTTTCTTTTCGCTCAAACTCTTTTCTGCAAATAAGTGAAAATTCTTTATCTTTTAAGCACTCTTTGTCTAATTCATCCATTATCAAATCGCGCTGATTGCTATTGAATGTAATAACACCCAAAGATTCGTTATTTTCTCTATTCATTAAAAATGATTTTATCAACTCCACAACTTTTAAGGCTTCATTTTTGTTGCAACGTTTTTGCCACAAACCATTATTGATTTTTATCACCTCAATTGGTGGAGCACTGGGTTCTTTAATATTTGGAGAAACATTCAACCTGCCTCCATAAAATGCATAATTTGAAAAATTAATCAGCTCTTCATATTTTGATCTATAGTGATAATTTAGTAAAACAGAAGGATATTTAAACCTAGCAAGGTCTAATAAGCTTTCTTCTTCCAAGGCTGCATTTTCACTCTCATCCTCCTCATCCTCTTCTTCTTCATTATATTCAATTCGCCCCACTCCAAGGCTGGATGGACGCAGCTGCTTATGATCGCCCGCAATCACAACTTTACGAGCTCTCGAAATGGCTGGAATACCTTTTTCAATATAAATCTGTGATGCCTCATCAAAAATCAAAAGATCAAACAAACCTTTCTCTAGTGGTAACACTTCCGACACTGATTCTGGTGTCATCAACCATATCCTTATACCCTTAAATAGTTCAAAGCTAAATTTTTTCAAAAACTTGGCTACACTCCACTTTCTAGAGCTTTCCACCTGCCTACAAATCTCATAATATCTTTTGGACTCATAAATGTCTTTATAAAATGAATTAATTAGGTTGTTTCTTAGTCGAATTTTTGACAAATCTTTTTTCTTTTGCATAGACTTGTTTATTTGCTTAATTATGGAATTAAAATTATAAATATTAGATAAAACATCATTATTCTTATGTTCAAAATTTTGAATTATACTACTAATAATAAAATCAAATAAGTAATCGTTTATGTCTATTTCATTATTCACTTTGCTGATATCAAATATAGCTTTACCATACTTTCTTTCGTTACTATCTAAACTATCAAACACAATCTTAGCTTCTTCAAAGCTAAAATACTCCTTTGGTATTTCATTTAATAAGTCTGGATTATTAAATACAGTTTTTTTACTATCTGCGTTTACAAAGTACTTTTGATAGAGCTCTTTTAACTCTTTTTTACGATTGAATTGGGCAAAAAATTTAACAATAAAGTTCTTCTTTAAAAATTCCTTTTGTGCCTCAACAAATGAATCAAAATCTTTTTCCATTTGCTTTACAGCAAAATTATTTAACCCACCATTTACATCAGCTATAAATGGTACATTGGTAAATACATTATAGTATTCCATAACTTTTTGATACGTAATCTTATCAGTATATTTTTCTTTCAACTTTAACAAACTAGAGTATTCAGCATCTATCAAATTTTCTGGAACAACACTATAAAAAGCATCTTCTATTTTCTGTTTTGTTTTAAATTCATTGTCTTCGTTAGTCTGATATATCTTATACATCTCTACACCGTTAGTCTTATCAGTGTATAGTTTTTCTGCTATATTATCCAGACTTTTTATCTGCTCATCAATGCCTAAAGATACATCAATAAACTCCTGTTTTACATCATTTATATTTTTATTTGATATAAACAAATTGTAAAGCTGTTTATAAAAATTCTCTTTGTTTTTTACATCACTCAAAAGAATTGCAAAATTAGATAATGTACCAAGACGCGAATAAATTACATCGAGAGCAGCTTTCTTTTGAGAAACCATCAAGACATTGTGTCCTTTATTTACAGCATCAGCTATCAAACTAGTAATTGTTTGAGATTTTCCCGTTCCTGGTGGCCCTTGAATTACCAGCTTATCTTTTTGATCTATAGATAATATTGCTTGCTCTTGAGAGGCATTTAGTTCGTTAATATAACTGAGGTTCGTTTCTGAAAAACTACTGATTTTTTCGTCCCCCATATCAACGTCATTTAGATACTCTTCCTCTGTATAAAAATTCACTTCATCCATACCAGATATCAATTCATCTAGCAATCTGTTTATTTCCGTATCATCAATCATTTCCTTAAAATCTCTTTGCAAAGCACTAGAATACAAAGAGAATTTTCCTAAAATTGCATTCGGTTCGATTTTAAATTCTCCACTTGCAAACGAAGGAAATTCATCTGCTTTGATATCTATAAAATTTTTCAAAGTAAACACATCATCTTCACAATTTAGTTCTATTCCCGCACTTTGATAATATTCTCGGATTTGTTGAGTAAATTCTGCACTATTTATCTCATCTATTACATTATTGGGCAATTCATCATTTTTACCTAAAAACTTATTTTGAAGTAAAATCAAATTATTGTTAAACAGCACATCTTTCGACCGATCCAGCTTAATGGTTATCTCATCATCCGTTCTCTCATAACTAATAGGAAACAACACCAATGGAGCTCTTACATTAAAGTTTTCTCCCTTAGTTTTTCCCAATACATATGGATAACCTATATACAAATCATACTGACCGTTTTCTCTAAAGTCTTTTGATATTTCACGCAAAAGCTGTAAGATTCTTTTATATCTTTTTTCAGCCTCTGAGTTGTTTTGTGATATTTTACAGAGTTTTAACGATTGTTTTCTCCCTACCAATAAATTGATTACATCTTTATTAAATTCTTCATTTTCACACAAATCAAAAGCGTATTTCCCATATATTCTGCCCATATACAATAGCCTATTACGTTTGCTAATATTTACTAGCCTGTTTTCAAGGTTTTTTAAGGTGGCTTTCGTTTCTTTGTTTAGTTCTTTTGTAGAAATATTGCTACTGTGATATTGATTGAGGACAATCATAAAATAGTCACCATATTTTTCGACAAAAGTTCCACCCAAGCCATTTATTTTGCTCAAATCTTCTTTGTGTCTGGGGGCTTGCTTTGCTAACTCACTCAATGCCTCATCAGTACATATTGTAGGAGCTCGCCCATTTGTGGTAAATTTTTTCTTTAACTACTCCCTTAAAGTGAATAACTTACGATATAATTCTTGATATGTCATAACTACTCCTTTTAAATTATCTCAATTATAACATATATTAGATAAAAAATCTGCTTTTTAGATACATATTTTTATTTAACTACACATTAAAACAAGTCCTTAATTTTATATTTAAATATTACATGTATAAACTAAAAAAGGCCCAGAAAGCCTTTTTATTAGCAGTATCGTCACAATATCACGAAAACGTACGACACAACACCTAAATAACATCACCTACAATGAAGATATATTACTTTTTAGATAAGTCATATTGTGGTATATCGAGTTCAATAAAAATACTCACACGACAATTTCACCCTATCACTATTTAGAGTACATCTTTATCTGTAAGACGGGTAAATAATGGATCAATCTTCCCCAATTTACATCCACATTCTATTGTTTGATATTCCCATTTAACATCTTTCTTTTTAAGGTATTTACGAATCTTGCCTACGCTAAATGGAATAAATGGATCGAGAATGTTGGTAAGGTTTACTATCAACTGCACACATGTATAAATTACATTGTTAAACTCTGCTTTATCTTCATTGCTAAATAAAATCCATGGCTGATGCTCATCATAGTATTTGTTCCCCACATCGACTAAGTTCATAGCCAAAGACAATGCATCTTTAAATTCAGCTTTTAGCAATTTTTCCTCAACTTTTTTATAGGTAAACTCGATTTGTTTTTGAATATGAGTATCCATCTTTCCTACAGGCAACACCCCATCTAGTCCCTTAAAATTGAGCGTGCGATTTACAAAGTTGCCAAATTTATTGACTATTTCACTATTATGAAGGGCGTGAAAATCGGCAAAAGTAAAGTTGCTATCGCGTTTCTCTGGTCCACATGCTATACAAAAATATCTGAGGCTATCAGGATCAAATTTATTAAGCATAGGTATCATAGGTAGTCCATTCCCCTTACTTTTACTCATCTTCTCAGAGTTTACATTTAAAAATTCTGTACTTACACAATGACTTGGCAATACATAAGGCTCGTTAGTAGCAAGTAATAAAGCAGGGAAAATGATGGTGTGAAAGACAATATTATCTTTACCATGACAAAGGTAAACACGCCTATCAGTTTTTTTATCATCAAACCACCAGTCTTTCCAGTCTAGATTGTGTTCATCACAGTAGCGTTGCACAGCACTCACATAGCCCCACACTGCCTCTATCCAAACATATATGCGTTTATCGTCATAACCATCAAGTGGCACTTTTATACCCCAATTAAGGTCTCGAGTAACAGCTCTATCTAATAAGCCTTCGCGCAAAAACTTTTCGGTTTCATTTACAGTATTCTTTCTCCAAAATTGCTTGCAGGTTTCATAATGTTTTTTTAGTTGTGGACCAAATTTTGATAAAGCAAAATATAGGTTTGTATTATCTCGTATTTCTGTTTTACCACCACAAATACGGCACTTGCCCTTTAATAAATCCTGCGGTAAAAATACATAGTCACATTTACCACATTGATCCCCTTTACTTACTTCCCCACATTTTGGACAAACCACCTCAACTTCTCTATCATAAACAAATTTACCGCACTGTGGACAAAAACTTGCCGGCTCCGTCTTTTCATAAATATAGCCATTTTTCTTTAGCAATAAAATCATATCTTGCACGCTTTTTGCATGATATGGTGTAGCAGTCATAGTGTATATATCATAGCTCATACCTAACTTTTCAAATACTTCTACATATTGCTTGTGATACTCATTGACTATCGATTCTGGAGTACGATTTTCTCTTATAGCTCGCTCTGTAGTAGGGGTGCCATGGCAGTCTGTACCACTAACCATCAAAACCTCATCTCCTCGCGCCCGATGAAATCTAGCTAGTACATCTCCACCAATATACGCACAAATATGACCTAAGTGAATATCACTATTGGCATATGTCCATGCAATTCCTATTATTATCTTACTCATATTTTCTCCTTTTACTTTTGCTTCTTACCTAAGTATAGCACATTCTAAAAAAAATGCAAGTTAGTATCATGCTTGCTCTTTTAATAACTCGACTTCAGGGTCATTTTCATCAATTGGTACTACCTCAAACTCATTATATATTGATTGATTACCACTATCTATATTCAATACCTTTATCTGTTCTAATAGCTCGTCATACTTGGGTAAATCTTCCAAACCGCTTAGTTCAAATCGTTTTAAAAACTCATCAGTAGTCCCAAAAAGTAACGGCTTTCCTACTACATCTTTTCGCCCAACCACTTCTATCAAATTGTGACTAAGAAGTAACTGAATTGCATAATCACTACTCACTCCACGAATATTTTCTATTTCTAGCCTCGTAATTGGTTGTTGATACGCAATTATTGCTATTGTTTCAAGAGCTGTTTTTGATAATGTACGCTCTCTGATAGGATTCAACACATCGCTTATCTTTTCGGCATAATCAGGGTTGGTACAAAACTGTAATTTATCCTTAAATCTTATCAAATTTATCCCACTACCAGATTCTTCAGAATACTTTTGCTCAAGTATAGGTAACGCCTCTTCGATATCATCTTGAGTAACATTTAGTTTTTCTACAATATCTTTTATTTCTACGCCATTACCCGATACAAACAATATACCTTCAATTATATTCGGTAAGTTCTTCTCCATCAACTTCCCCTCCTTCCTTTTTCTCTATGCTAATATCTCCAAAAATCCCCTCTTGAGCCACAGAAACATACTGCCGTTTGAGTAATTCTAACAAAGCTAAAAAGGTATTTATCACTTCACTACGCGTAAAATCCGAGCTAAACAATTCTTTAAAATGAAGTTTACTAGATGTTTGTAGTCTATTTTGAATGCTTTGGAAACAGTCATGCACAGTAAATCTATCTTTGGTTATTTTTCTCTCTGCAATAGGTGCAGCTTTCTTTTCTATTTTTAATAATAATTTACTGAATGCATCTACAAGACTTTTCATATTCATGTCTTTGAGTACAATTTTATAATCCAGTGCTGATTTTTCAGGCTCTTTATACATCCTATCGACATTCTCTCTAGCGCCTAACTCTAAGCTAATCTCCTTAAACAAACGGTATAATTCCATACGCTTTTTGTAAAGAGCTTCGAGATCGACTTCTTCTTCATTTTCCTCACTTTCTGGCTTAGGCAGTAAACTATCTGACTTTATCTCAAGAAGTTTCGCTGCTTCTCTAATAAACCAACTCATAGATTCCATATCTATGTTTTTCAGTCCTCGAATATAGTCCAAAAATTGCCCTGTTATGTCAGCCAATTTTACATCTTTTATAGATAGTTTAGTAGATTTTATCAACCTCCACAATACATCCAATGGCCCTTCATTATTTTCAAAGTAAAATACCATTTCACTAACTTGTGCCACATCATCTTGAGTAATACCGTCTAAATCAGCGTTGTTACTTACTTCTTCAAAATCACCTAAATCTAACTTCCCCTCCATATTTTCTCCCTAAAAAATCATTGTAAATAAAGCAATTAGATTCCCCACAACGAGATCTACAAATATGCCCATAATATCTGTAAACATTATTAGCATCAGCACAATCAACATAAGTATAAGACTGTTTTGACGCACAAATTGAATAAATTTGTTTTCATACCGACACAAAGCCGAAATAAAATTGAAACCGTCTAGCGGAGGAATTGGAATAAGGTTAAATATGGCTAATGCAAAATTGATAAATGCCGAAAACATAAATACCCTAGCAATAAACAACCAAATCGTCAGCTCAATATTAAATAAACCAATAACTAAAGCACAGAAAAATGAGAATATCACACAAAGAGCTAGATTAGTAAGTATTCCTGCTAAAGAAACCCAGATTTCGCCTTTTTTTATATTCCTAAAATTTCTAGACTGAATCGGTACTGGTTTTGCCCAACCAAATCCCAACAATAACATAAAAATAAACCCTAATGCATCAAAATGAGCAAACGGATTGAGTGTAAGTCGCCCCGCCATCTTGGGGGTCAGATCCCCCATCTTGACTGCAACAACAGCATGAGAAAACTCATGAGCGCATATTGCCACCACCACAGCAATAATCCAAGCAACAAAAAATAGCAACATCTCAGTAAATGGTAATCCAGAATTTAAAATTGAAAATATTCCCATAACAAACCTTTTATTTTTTTGTACTAGTTATTATATAGCAAAAGTTTGTTTTTAGCAATTGTTTTAATCTAAAAATAGTATGTATTTTCAATATTTACTTAAAAAACATATTCTATTTTTAAAAATACTTTTTAAAAAATCAATTAATTCTCGATATTTTCCCACATTTTTGATGGCTATTTTTTGAGGATTTAGTTCCACTAGTTTTACCAGCACCATATTTTTTTTACTCGGATTTATTTCTTCTAAAACATCAAATCCACTTACTTCATCTTTATATACTAGGCATTTTTCACTCAAATCTAAAATAACACTTTGACACATGTTATTAATTCCTCCTAGCAAAAATTGCACAAAATCTTGAGTGTTTTCTCCCTTTCTAATAGTGGATATATTTTCATTTATCAAATCACAAAACTCTTTCCACTTTTGTCTTAATCCACGCAAACGAAACTGATAAAAGCTATCTATATCAATTTTAGGAGCACTTAATTCCAGCATACTTAACACCATAACTCTTTCAGTTTCTCTATCAAAATATGTACACAATTTTTCTAAGATTTGAGTCGTTTCATCTTGATAATCAAAATTGAGATTTTCTTGTAAAAATTCATATTTAAACTCTAAACAAAAAACGTCACATAGCGCAAGCCTTAAGCGGGATTTTAATTCTAATTCGCCGTTATCTCCAACGCCTATAGAAAAATAAATTCTCCTTTCATCTCCCATAATAGATGTGACTGCTTTGGTTTTTTGTATACAGTCTTCAATATTTCTTAAAATAAACTGCAACTTGTCTTTGTTTTGTCGCTCTGAAATAATCTCGATTTCCCACATAACGCCACCTTTTATTGGTAGTGTATGCAATTTAGCACTTTTATACTCTATATCAAAAAGAAAAAAGTCTACAATCATGTAGACTAAAGCACCTTTACGCCAGTAAACCAAATATCAAAATCAACTGCATAACTATAGTCAATCTCCATCCCTGTTTGATAAGTAAATATTCCGCTATATTCTACAACATCTGTATCAAATGTCATTGAGCCATAAGTAGGAGTGATTGTCACTAATTGATATTGATTTCCACTGCTATTACTCGGCATGCTAAGAGTGAATGTAGTATTGCTACTAGATATTGTTGCTACAGTGCTAGCAACAACTGCTCCATCGGATAGTTGCTTCACCATTACTATCACTTTAGAACAAAACTCTTGATTTGCAAATTTAGTTGTCCCATACAAAATATAACCTGTATCACCATCTGATGTGGAAAATGTAATGGTTTCACCTGCTGCTTTCAACTCAGGCTGTTTTTGAGGGATAGTGTATAACGAAAAGATCAGAGCAAAACATGCAAGTAATAAAACACTCGATAATGTAATTGCATTCAGTTTACTTCTCAATATGCACCTCCTAAAATCATTCAATATTATTATACATAATTTTTTGTAAATAATCAAATGATTTTTAGTTTTTTTTCAATCTAATACAAAAAATTTTTATAATTTTTTCCATGCAATGCAAAATTAAGGGCGTGGGCTAATATTTTGCCACATGTCGTAGTGTAAATATCTATTTCTTTTGGGGTTAAAGTAAAACTTTCTTCCGCCCCAAATGCTGTAGCATCTATCATAAGCGGAACTCCTATACAAATGGTAGGCACCCCTAATAATGATTTGTCTATCGTTTTATTGCCACTATTTAAACCTCCCCCAGCTCGGATGCCTGTATCAGAAAGCTGAAAACTACAACCTATCCGACTAGAATCTTTTGCCATAAAAGTATCTATTAACACTACTTGATTAGGTTGTAGCATATTTACTACGCAACGCACCAATTCAGAAGTATCAAATCCATTGATACCACTCACTCCAGTAATGAGTCCACTTACATCACCTAATCCCGTATTTATTAAATCTACCCAATTGTGTGTAGTAAGTAAATTCTTTACCACCACGCTTCCAAGGCTATCTGCAACCATAAATGCATTGCCCATTCCTACTACCAAAACCTTTATAGGGTATCGCAAATAAGTAATTAAAGTTTGAGCTAGTAAATTTGTTACATACTTTCTTGCTTTTATAGACGAATGAATTATAAGTGAACAATTGAGTGTAGAATACCTTCCTGCCAGTTTCCCCATTTTAGAGGCGACCTGACTATCTAACACTCCTTCATATTTTACTACACCATACGCCCCTTTAAACACAATATCCCCTATTAGTTGGTTGTTTTCAGCTACTTTTGTTTTTCCCATACCCCACCTCTATCAAATTATTTACAAAAATTTTAATTAATACTCTTGCCAAAATCATTTTTTTATGTTAAACTAAACAGGTAAATTTCATTTAGGAGATAACAAAGTGGCAAACATTAAATCACAGAAAAAGCGTATCAAGACAAATGAACAAGCCCGCTTAGCTAACAAGTCAAAAAAGTCTCGCATTGCTACAGAAGTTCGTAAATATAGAGACTTGATTGCAGCAAAAGACTTTGATAAGGCAGCTAAAGCTTTGGATGGTTTGTTTAGTCTAATTGATCGTGCTAGACTAGATAATGTATATCATGACAACACAGCGTCTCGTAAAAAAGCTAGTCTTGCCCGTGAATTATCAAACGCAAAAAATGCAAAATAAAACCCCTCTAACTTTTTAGGGGCTTTTTAATTATAAAAAAAGGAGAATTTTATGAAATTAATTATTAATGCTGATGACTTCGGTTTGAGTGAAAGTGTAAATAAGGGAATTGTGGAATGTTACAAAAAGGGATTGATTTCGAGTACAACCATGATGATGAATACACCCTATACTGAACAAGCTGTTGCACTAGCAAAAAAGAACAAAATAAGTAATATCGGAATCCACCTCAATCTAACTTATGGACATTCAATTTTACCCAAAGAAGAAGTGCAGAGTTTGGTAGATGAAAATGGAATATTCCATTATGTGTGCATGCTTGGTTACCACACTCAATATGTAGATGCAAAAAAAGAATTGAAAGCACAAATCGAAAAATTTTTAGCTACTGGACTAAAACCAACCCACCTTGACCATCATCACTATTTTAATGAAATTCCAAACATCTTAAAGGCTTATCTAGAACTAGCTAAAGAATACAACCTCCCCGTGCGCTGCATGGATGAAAACGCCCGCAACGAGGCAAAGAAAATGGGACTAAAAACAACAGATGAGTTTAGTTTTGCTTTTCATGGGCAAGGAGTGACTCCAGCTACTTTTGATGTGCTTCGCTCGCTTTTTTGGAAAAGTGACATAACGCTTGAGATATTGTCACATGTGGGCTACATTGATGAATACACTAAAGCTCAAACAAGATATCTTCTACGTGAAGATGAGATAAAAGTCTTGGCTGAGGTAAAGAAAAAAGGAATATTAGATGAAGTGCAAATGATTGGTTTTGGCGATCTATAAAACATAGCATATCACTAATTAACTAAAAAAGGCTCGATTGAGCCTTTTTTGTTAGCAGTAATATCACTGGTGGAACGATCACGCTCCATTCTCGAACGCCAAGCGTTCGAACTCAGGTAGCTTCGCCATAAAGCGGAGTAAAAACATTTTATATACTAAAACTTAAGAAATATCCCACCAATACTAAAATACTACCCTATTTTTAATTTATAAATTTGTTGTAAGCTTTTAGATAGCAATCATAACTTTTGCTATAAGCATCATTATCAACATAACGTTGCATCTCGGCTATCATGGTTTTGAGCATAGAAACCTTTTTATCACTCACATACTTATCTATAAGGTCAAAAATCTTTTTTACAGCAACATTCCCCATCTTGAGTGTAGCAACATCGCGCTCCACGCCCTTGAGTAATGTTTCCATACTCTCACAATTTTTCTCTCTCAATGCTAAAAAATCCTCGAGAGTTTTTTTACTTTTTTCAGCCAAAACTGGAAGAGCCTGTTCTCTATGAATTCTTTCTTCAGGAGTCTCCACCACTCCCATTTCTTCCAACTTTGCCACAAGTTCAGTGAGAGGAGTTATCAAACCTTTTAGTTGCTCTATATTGCGCCCTTGCTCATATTGCAAAAACTCAATCTTTTCTTTTAGAGCTGGAAATATTGTTTTATCATCATACTCTTTTCCAAAAAATGTATAGTTCAATTTATCCTCCATCAATTTTTCACCGTTATCTTACCAGATTCACTCGTAAGGGTAATTAAGTTAATTTGCTCATGACTAGCTCCGTTGATATCTACAAAACTATCGCTAGAATGTTCATCCGATCTACACCCCGACACTTCGATATTTACCCTATTACCCGTGCTCCACTTTAGCGCAGCTTTGCTGTTTTGAGCAATTTGCACATCTATAGTCCCATTATGTGTTTCTAATGAACTTTGTCCTCTTAGGCTCTTATAATTTGCTTTAATACGAGATTTTCCATTATCAAGCATTGAATAATCAACCCGACCTATTATGTTGGATAGTTCTACATAGCTGTTTTTAGCTCTTATTTTTAGTAACACACCGTTCGAAAGCTCATCCGAACACTTTACTTTTATGTCGCCGCCATCACTTTTTATGTCCACATCTCCTCTTACGCCTGTAGCAGAGGTTTTATTATCAAAATCCAATCCAAGTGCGACAAGTCCATTTAATGCTTCTATCGTGCTTACACCTTTTATAGTCTTTACATTGATAGAACCATTCCCTTTCATTACAGATTTTAAATTTCCTCCAATATCTCCTACATACAAGCTACCTGCAGTGCTATTAAATGTTACATTCCTGTTGATGTTGGATATTTTCATGACACAGGCTTGTGTTTCATTCACAATTAGCGAACCTGTTACTAGCTTACCTCTAATCAATCCACTATTACCTTGAATGTATTGAAGATCACCATATATAGTATCAAAAGTTATGTTTGAGTTTTGAATCTTGCCTAGGTTTACACTTATTCCACTATTCTTATTAGGGTCTCCCACCCTCTGTAGCTCTACTGTACCAAATCCACTGTTTATGCTAAGATTTAAGTTACCTGTTATGTCAGTATTGAAATAAAGATCTCCCTTATCCTTGGAAATATCTAAGCTATTAATTATATCAATATTACCCACAGTAATTTTTCCGCTCTTACTCGTTATACCAACATCACTTAATACCCCACGAAAATATTGCGTGCTGGTACTCCCCAAATAAACAGCTCCACCGTCTGTATGAATTCGTACCTTTTTATTTGCCAACACTCCTTCATCATACAGCACCACTACCTTAGTACTTGCTCTAGATATCCACACACTTTCTGGCTCCAATGTTTCTATCAAAAGTGCCTGCTCTCCCACACTATTCCTTCCGTACACAATAGGTTTGAGTTTGGCATCAACTTCACCTTTTACAAACCCTGAATATTGAGCATAATAAAGTATTTTTACACCCTTTTCACTACTTTGATACTCTTTGTCATCAGCATTTGAAAATGGACGAAGCTCCACATTCCACCCCTTGGTGGTTATGTCTATTGTTTCTGCATTTGCCCAACCTTCAGAACTAAGTGTTACTGACTGTTTTGCATCTGGAGCATTAGACATTTTACCTCCAATGGATACAAATCTCATACCAAACATGCTAACGCCAAATATCAGCATTATTGCCATCAACACAACAGCTACTACCACTGTAACAATCAGAATAATTATCAAAATTTTCAATATATTTGATGCTGCGTTACCTTCCATAACTTCTCCTTAAGTTTATTATTTCTCTAGCACAGCTTTAATCCTTCTCACTCCGCTACTACTACTCTCTTCCTTCACAATTTTAAAGTGCCCGAGTTCCCCTGTAGAATTGGCGTGTGGGCCTCCACAAATCTCTTTACTAAAGTCCCCTATACTATACACTTTTACTTTGCTTGAGTACTTCGCCTCAAACACTCCGATAGCCCCACTCTTCTTTGCCTCATCTAGGGTCATTTCTTCACACTTTACAGGAATATTTTTAGCTATCACTTCGTTTACAAGATCTTCTGTTTGCTTTATTTCAGCTGGAGTCATCTTGTGGTCACATGTAAAATCAAAACGCAACCTCTCTGGAGTAATATTACTTCCTTTTTGCATAGCCTCTTGCCCAAGCACCTTTTGTAATGCTGCATGCAAAAGATGAGTTGCTGTATGAAGTTTGGCGCTCTCTACAGAGCTATCAGCAAGTCCCCCCTTAAATGTGCCTGCAGCTGCAGTCCTACTCTTCTGTTGATGCTCTATAAAGCGCGCATTATAGTCAGCCTCATCTACGGTGTATCCACGTTCTGAAGCAAGCTCTTTTGTAATCTCTAAAGGGAAACCAAATGTATCAAACAGTCTAAATGCAGCCTTTCCAGAGATAATATTCTCTACCTTTTCACCATTTTTAGCGGCAAATTCCTTATGCTTTTCTATGCTAATTAGCACTTTATCAAATTCTTTTCGTCCCTCATCAAGTGTTTTACTAAATTTTTCCACTTCTTTAAATAGTTCTTCTTTAATTGTAGCTCTATTCTCAGCTAAATCTGGATAATCCACTCCATGCTTATCTACAAATATATCTATCAATCTATCAAAATTTGATGTATCCAGTCCGATATTACGAGCGTGATTTACACTACGGCGAATAAATCGTCTAAGAATATATCCTTGTCCAACATTAGATGGCACAACTCCACGCTTATCTCCCAACACAAATACAGCAGCTCTAATGTGGTCTACAATTATTCTATAAGATCTTTTTGCACGGTCGTTAGACGTATAGTCAACTTTTGCCTTTGTACTCAAAAAATCTATTGCATCTTTAAATACTCCCACATCATAAACACTCTTAGCTCCATTTAATATGGCAACAATTCGCTCCAAGCCCATTCCTGTGTCAATATTGGGGTTATCTAGTAGCTCTGCAGCTTTACCTACCTCTTTGACTTTGTACTGCATAAATACATCATTCCAAATCTCCACATATTTTCCACAGTCACATGATGGGTTACAATCAGGGTTACATAAAGGCTTACCAGTATCTAAAAACATCTCACTGTCGGGTCCACAAGGACCAACGCCACTGCCAAGCGCCCACCAGTTTTCATGTTTGTTTAGGAAAAAAACTCTCTCTATACCCAAACTTTTCCATGCAGCATATGCTTCTTCATCGCGTGGTGCCGTTTTATCCCCCTCAAATACTGTTGTAGCAAGTTTTGATTTATCCAATCCCAAATACTTTTTATCAGTTAAAAACTCAAAAGACAAATTTATCATCTCATCTTTTGGACAACTACCTAAATACCAATTGCCCAGCATTTCAAAACAAGTTAGGTGCCAATCGTCTCCCACTTCATCAATATCGTTTGTTCTTATGCAGCGTTGCACATCGCAAAGCCTATTCCCTGCAGGATGTTTTTCGCCTAGTAAATATGGCACAAGAGGATGCATACCTGCTGTGGTAAATAGCACAGTAGCATCATTTTCTGGAATGATTGACGCACTATCAATTCGCTTAAATCCATGTGATGTAAAAAAATCAAACCACTTCTTTTTTATATCTAAATCTGTTATCATTCTTTTCTCCTAATCCTATCCAGTTCATTGTAATACTTTTTTCCAAATTAGTCAATAACAATAGCCTATTTTTTAAAATTTTATTCTTAGCTACAATAGTTGATACTAACAAAACAAGGCTAAATATTTATAGCTTTTCTTAATTTATTTATATAGTGTTTATTTAATATCACAAACTTTTTATCTTTTATCGTAAAGACAACTCTGCGCAACCACCTAACAAAAGCTTTACCAGGATATCCTACATATCCAAAGTCATCATGATGGCAATCTTGCATATTAAGTAGCCAATTATAATCTATTTTAGACTTGTTTTTTACCATGTAATAATAATAAATTGTGCACACCCTACCATTTTCTTCGCATCTACTAAGACGAGCAATTCGCTCAAACTTGACTAATATTTCATTTTGAATTGGAGACACGAACTTATCAAATATCTCCTTAGCATTGAATTTTTTATCCAATACAGGACCAGCTCTTTTACTATCCAAAAAATCATATCCTACACATCGTCCATGATCAGCCCTTAAAATCTGCTCATAATTAAATGAATTATGCTTAGTGATTTTGGTACCTAGAAATCTATTATTATTATCACTTAGGAGGCCTATTTTTTGATTATTTTCACTACTTTTTGCTCTACATTTGATAAAATAGCCCGTTATATTTACTTTCCCATCAAAAAACTTAAATATCAAATCCTGCATAGTGCCATGATAACCAATATCTACAAATACTACACCATCTTTTATAAAATCCAACTCAAAACTCTCCATATATGCGCTAAAAGCTTTAGCTTGAGCTGTCCTAATATCATCATAAATACAACGGAACACATTATTTTGCTTAAGTCTTTTAAATATTCTAGATGTACTAAAATTGAAGCAAATCTTGTCAGTAGCCTTACCAAAATTCTCTCGTACAAGCTGAATTTGTTCCTCTGTAAATCCAATACTATACAAAAACATCTTGGCTGACATAAAAAAACGAAAGAAACGAAAAAAATGTTCAAAAGTCTCAGTTTCTAAAGGCCCCATGCTAGCTGTCATAATAGAGTTTCTTGATCCATAAAAGTAATGCGTACGTATCGGTATTGTCTCTATCCCCGACTCCCGCCTCATTAATAAATATTTATCGAAAAGCGTCTTTAAAAACTGCCCCTCACGCGACATAAACAACACATCTTTCGAGCCCTTTTCTACCAAGCTATTGTACAATCTTGTGGTAAACAAATATAGTGGAAAAGCGTAATTTGAAAAGTTATTTTTTCCGCTATAAAATATCTCATCCCAATCAGAAGTAAATATATTAATCTTTTTCATAATTCCTCTTCTTATGATTTATTCTTCTAGATTTCATTCCTACTACTCGTGGCATAAAAACATCTGACCAACAGTTATCGCCATACATTATCACCTCTTCAGGAGTAACATTGAGTTTATTCAATAAATAGCGATACAATTTTGTAGTTGATTTCTCCTTATTCACATCAGCAGAGCTATATACCCCATCAAAAATATCTAATATACCCAAACTATCTAGCCAAATTGACAACATTTCACTTCCGCAATAAAAATCTGACACAACCACAATTTTTTTACCTTTTTCTTTCTCGGCGCGTAAAAAGCTGATAAATTGAGGGACGACAAAATGTGTCTCTTTTTCACAATCTATATACTTTTGCTTTGCCACCTGAATAAAGTTGTCATCAATCAAATTGGTCTTGCTCAATTTTTGATACACCCTATCTAACACATCCTCAAACTTAGCTTGCAATACAAATCGTGAGAATAGCTTTTTTGTGCACAGAGCCCAATTTATGTGATTGTAGGTTTTTAAAAACTTTACTTCATCCACCCCAAAAACTGTTGCCACTTCTCTAGCCCAATTTTGAAAGATCTGTTTATTACTTTTATTACGAAGGATGATTGTATTGAAACAATCTACCATAATAACGGTTGGCTCTTTCTTCTTTTTACTCAATTTCACCTCTGATAATAGTTATTCTGATAATTTTACCACAATATGCACACTTTTGCAATCAAAAAAGGCCTTTCGCCCAAATATCTACTAAAAAATAAAAAGAGCCTATCGTGGGTTATAGTTTTATCATATCACCCGACTTTGTAGGCGCTCTAATTTATGTGTACGTCGTTTTCTCTTTTGTTCCAATTTTTTTAGCACAATCAAAATTTTAAGTGTAAGTGCATCTTCAAAATTACGAATATCTAGCCCCAGAGTGCGTTCAATTTTTTCTAGTCTATAGATAAGCGTATTGCGATGGAGTGACGCATCTTTACTAGTTTTGGAAACATTAAGATTGTTCTTAAAAAAACACTCCACAGTGCTAAGTATTTCCTCATCTTTAAAAAACTCTTGCACATTACTTGCTTGGAAGATATTGCTTACTGACCCTAAACTTTGCTCATCAAGATTTTGTAAAAGTTTACCAAGCAATGTGGAATGCAAAGCAATTTTATCACTGTATGTCTGCTTCATCACTCTCTCCATGTTTAGACAAAACGCCATACTTTAAATAATATAGTTTGGGTGAAAACTCCTGATATAGCTTTGCATTCGTACAGGCAAAAACGACTACGCAATTGCTAGATTTTTTCAAAACTAATTTGAGAATACTAATTATACTATTTTGATCTACTGTATCAAATTCTTCTAAAATCTCATCACAAAGTAACACATCTATTGGTCGAAGTAACAACCTTGCTATCTGCACCAACCTCTTTTCCACTTTCGATAGCCATCTTATTTTTTTATTAACAAGAGAAACCAAGTCGCATTCTTCCAAAGTTCGCATAATAATACCCTCTCGCTCTTCTTTGACTATTCCACGACTTTTTAGTACCCACTCAAGATTGCTTTTTACTGTCCTATATTCAAAAAACACAGGATCTCTAGATAGAAACCCCAGAGATATATCATGAGCAAAATCCACCTGAGTAACAGCTCGACCATTTAATAAACACTCGCCACTTTTTAGTTGCTCTAAATTAGCTATTACCCTAAGAAACGAAGTTTTCCCACATCCATATTCACCTTCTATGGCTATTCTATCTCCCTGATTTAAAACTAAACTTACACAATTTAGTGCACAATAATCTTTATTATACGCTAGCGTTGCATCTTTTAGCTCTACAACAGCTTCTTTCATATTACTCTCCTTAGCATTTTGATTAGTGTACACTGTTTTTTTAAATTTTACAACTAAATTGAAGTAAAAACTTTTCTAAAATGTTACAAAAATACTAGCATATTTTATACTATTATGCTATACTGAGTAGGTAAATTAAAACCAAACTGGAGAAATAATTATGGATTTGTTTGAAAAATGCCACAACTATAAACTTGTAGATCAACTAAAAGAAGCTGACCTATACCCTTATTTTCACTACCTAGAGAGTGGACAAGATATCGTAGTAAATATGGAAGGTCACAGAGTCATTATGATAGGTAGCAACAATTACCTAGGACTTACCAATCATCCAGAAGTAGTAGAGGCAGGAATCAAAGCCTTTGAAAAATATGGTTCAGGTTGCTCAGGATCAAGATTTTTAAATGGTACACTAGATATGCATATGCAACTAGAGAGTGAATTAGCAAGTTTTCTACATAAAGAAGCAGCCTGCACTTTTAGTACAGGATTTATGTCTAACCTTGGTATTATCAGTGCAATTGCAGGTCGAAATGATGTAATAATATGTGATAAGGAAAGTCATGCCAGCATCTATGATGGATGTAGACTAAGTTATGCAAAGCTCCTGAGATATGACCACAACGACATGGCTGACCTTGAGCGCCAACTTCAATCTGTGCCAAGCGACAAAGGAATTTTGATAGTAACCGATGGCGTATTTAGCATGGGAGGAGACCTGTGTAACCTCCCCGAAATTGTTCGACTAAAAAAGAAGTATGGAGCTAGACTACTTATCGACGATGCTCACGGGCTAGGTGTATTTGGTGAAGGTGGACGTGGTACAGCAAGCCATTTTGGACTAGAAGACGATGTGGACATCATAATGAACACATTCTCAAAGAGTCTTGCGAGCCTTGGTGGATCTATGTCGGCAGACAAAGAAGTAGTTAATTATATAAAACATAATTCTCGCCCATTCATATTTGCTGCTAGTATCACCCCCGCAAATACCGCATGTGCTTTAAAAGCTCTACAAATTTTGGAGCACGAACCCGACAGACCCAAAAAGTTACTTGATATTGCCGACTATATGCGAGGTGCTCTCCGCAAGCGTAATATTCCAATACGCGATAGTGTAGCTCCGATTATACCAATAAACACCTATCAAGACTTGCGTACATTCTTTGCTTGTAAAACTCTCTTTGATAAAGGAGTGTATGTAAATCCATGCATCAGTCCATCTGTGCCTGTGGGAGAAGCTATCATTCGTACTAGCTACACAGCGACTCATACTCCAGAGCTTATGGATGAAGCTGCTGACATTATCCTAGATGTATTTACTAATGACCTACCCAAATTTGATGCTACTCACAAAGATGATACTCTATAACAAAAAGAAGATGGTTTCTATCCATCTTCTTTTTACTTTCATTGATTAACACTGTATTCTGTTAGGTATCTTCCAACCACCGCATTTGTTTTATCAACTACATCAGGATCGGTCGCTAAGCCGCATCCAGCAAACATATACGTTGAATCATTTACATTACTCAAATCCCAATTAGTAGTATTAGAGTCAATTTCGATTGTTGCTAAACTAGCACAATCATTAAACATGTAACTTGTGTTTGTAGTGTTGGATGTATCCAAATTGCGTATTGTTACATTAGTTAGGGCAGTCATTCCATCAAACATTCCGCTACAATCGGCGTTAGCATAAATTGTATTATCATCTTCAGAAAGAATATACAATAGACCTAGTGATCCTTCACAATACACCTTTATTTCCCCATTATGATTATCAGTTATGTCTAGTCCTTGCCCATTAATCATAAATGTCGTAAGGTCTGCTTGGTATGTGCTCTTATTTCCAAAATAAATATGTTGTAAAGAAGTTGCTTCTATACTTGCATTTTGCAAAATAGTCCTAAACTCACTTCCGCTTACCAAAGAATTTACAGTCAACTCGACTTGAGCACTAATACTAAAGTTTACATATGTTTCTGTAGTAGCATAGTTTGCATTGCCAGCTAAAGTTGCCTTTACTCGATAGTCTCCGGCTGCGGTAGGAACTGTAGAACTGTATGTCCATGTGTCGTCTACCAATTCTCCATAAGTGTACACAATATCAGCTACATTACCAAAAGCAACACTAGTCACACTAGGCACATTGGGCGTGTCCCCCTCACTCCAGCCAGTTATCGCAAGCCCCAATATACTGTTTGTTGCTTGCGCAATAGTTACTGTCAAGGTGTAAACTTGAGAAGAGCTATATCCAGCATTTGCCTCAACAAAATAATCAACTGTGTATTCTCCGGCATTTGTTGCTGTAACAGTTGTGTAATCTAAGGCAAAATTACTCTCTGTAGATAATTTATACTTTAGCGTTCCATTCTCAGCAGTTCCTGCGGAAGTAAGGAGTTGTTGAGCGCTGCTGTTGTAAATTAAATTTTGTGCTCCTGTTGGCGCAGTTATCACCGCGGCAACTGGTTGAGATAAGATACTGAAGCTTGCGGTTAATTCTACTCCCACATAGTTACTTGTGGTTTGTACTGTTGCTTTTACACTGTAGTCTCCTACTTCAGTTGGAACATTGCTTGTGTATTCACCTGCAACATTGTCAATAACTTCTGTATATGTGTAAACGATATCACTTGCTTCGATAAAGCTTGCTTTTGTAATTTGTGGAGTACTTGCATTTTCTCCATATGTCCAATTAGCTATACTTAAGTTTGATATTACATTTTGCGCCATGGCAATAACAAACTCAAACTCAATGTCTGCTGTTTCTTGTCCAACTTCAGCATTCGCCCAAACAGTGTTAGTTTTATCAGTAAGGCTAACTATTACCATCTGACTACCAGCATTTGTACGAGTGTTATTAGTAATTGTGTAGGCTGGATTTGTAGTCAATGTGTAAGTCTGTTCTGTAGCATTGTAAGTAAATGTCGAATTATTTTCTGTTGGCGCAGTTATTTCTTGTGGCGCAATCACAAAGTCTTTTGTTTCACTTACAGCAAGATAGTTTGAAGTTGTTGCTACACTTGCTCGTACAGTATAACTGCCAGCATTAGTTGGTGTAGTTCCTGAATACGTGCTGTCATCTGCGCCTTGAACCTTGTATTCAATAATCACTGTGCCGTCTGTCGCTGTGGCTGTTGGGTAAACAGGGTTAGCTTCTCCATATGTCCATCCATAGTTAGCTGCCCCCCAAGTAAGTGTGTTTGTCGCTTTTGCTATTGTAACTACAACACTGCCAGTTGCTTCATTATATTGCACAGCATATTGTTGTGTAGGAGTTACCTTGTAATAAACTGTATATTCCCCCGCATTTGAGCATGTTGGAATATTACTTGTGTAAGTTCCATTTTCTTCTAAGCTATAAGTAAACTCTCCATATTCACTCGTTCCTGCAGAAATCAATGCTAACAAATTACCTGAGTAGACTAAATTTTCCACCGCTGTTGGTGCCGTATAACCCACTGGAGACTTTTCAAGAATTGTAACATTGATTGTTTTATTAGTTGAATTCAAAGAATAATTATTCGCATCATCACCTACTAATCCAATATCCAGACTATATGCTTCTTGTCTTGGCGCAGTCGGAAGTGGGTCAGTTACTACTACACTAACATCATCCCCTTCTATTATCATGGTTGGGTCTAGAATTGTTGGCACAATTTGCTCGCCTTCATATATGGTATAATCTCTTTCTATACCTAAATATATAGGTTCAATTACAAATACTATACTTTCGCTATACCAATCAGCTGGGGTCTTATAGTTTGGATCTGATGTTTCGTAACTAATTCTAAAGTGATAGCTACCAGCATTAATTGGAGTTACAGTCTCATTTTCGTCATCAATCCAATAAACCACCGAGGGGGTAATGTCTTTAGATGGCAAATTTTGTATTTCTATTCCCTTTGCAGTTTTATCATAAGAACTTATAACGTAGATACTTGTATTATCCATGTTATAAGTCGCTTGCGCAATCACAAAGTCTTTTGTTTCACTTGCTGCTAGATAGTTTGAAGTTGTCGCTACACTTGCTCGTACAGTATAACTGCCAGCATTAGTTGGTGTAGTACTTGAATATGTGCTGTCATTTGCACCTTGAACCTTGTATTCGATAACTACGGTACCGTCTGTTGCTATGGCTGATGGGTAAACTGGGTTAGCCTCTCCGTATGTCCATCCGTAGGTATCAGCCCCCCAAGAGAGTGAGTTTGTCGCCTTTGCAATAGTTACTGGCAAGGTGTATACTTGAGAGTCTACACATCCAGCATTTGCATCAACGAAATAATCAATTATATATCCTCCGGCATCTGTCGCAGTAATTGTTGTAATATCGGTAGTGTAATTAGATTCTGTAGATAATTTATACATTAGTGTTCCATTCTCAGCAGTTCCTGCGAAAGTAAGGAGTTGTTGAGCGCTGCTGTTGTAAATTAAATTTTCTGCTCCTATTGGCGCAGTTATCACCGCAGCAACTGGTTGAGCTAAGATACTGAAGTTTGCTGTTAATTCTACTCCCACATAGTTACTTGTGCTTTGTACTGTTGCTTTTATACAGTAGTCTCCTACTTCAGTCGGAACATTGCTTGTGTATTCACCTGCAACATTGTCAATAACTTCTGCATATGCGTAAACGATATCACTTGCTTCAATAAAGCTTGCTTTTGTGATTTGTGGAGTATTTGCATTTTCACCACATGTCCAATTAGCTATACTTAAGTTTGATATTACGTTTTGTGCCATGGCAATAACAAACTCAAACTCAAGGTCTACTGTTTCTCGCCCAACTTCAGCATTTGCCCAAACCGTATTTGTCTTATCAACAAGGCTAACTATTACCATCTGACTACCGGCATTTGTACGAGTGTTATTAGTAATTCTGTAGGCTGGATTTGTAGTCAATGTGTAGGTCTGTTCTGTAGCATTGTAAGTAAATGTCGAGTTATTTTCAGTTGGCGCAGTTATTTCTTGTGGCGCAATGGCTACATTTAATGTGTAAGTTTGGGAATCACAGTAGTTTACACTATTTGTTGGCACTACTTTATACTCTATTTCATAGCTTCCAGCAAAAGTAGCAACAATGTCTTTATAATTGTTTGTCCAAATGGTGCTTGTAGATAACTTATAGCAGAGAGTTCCATCATTTGAAGTACCAGCAGTGCTAATAAGCTGTTTTGCTGTATTATCAAACACTAGATTATTGGCTCCACTCGGATGAGTAGCAACACTAGCCGGAGTTTTTGCAACTATATCGAATGGATAACTAAGAGGCTCAATTGTATTGTCATCCCATTTTGTATTAATTGGGTCACTCAATGTAACAGTAGCATAATACCCACCCACTTCAGTGCCAGTATTATTAGTTACTACATAATCATCACTAGAATCTATGTTATAAGTAATCAAATCTCCAGTGTAATAAAACCTTGTTGTTCCTGCATCTGGTTTTGAAATCTGCTTTTTAAATACAGTAAAATCCACATAGTCTATCAAGTCATTATAATCATTTGTTCCACTCAAAAATACCTTTACTCTATATTCTCCGGCTGGAGTGTTTGAACTTAAATTGGATATTGCCCCATAGTCGATAGCTTCTCCGTTTTCAAGTGATGCATAGGTAAAAACGATGTCATCCTTGTTACCAAATTTCACACTATCCACACTAGGTGTACTTGGTTGATCTAAATAAGTCCACGAAGAAATAGCTAGATTAATAATTTGGTTATCTGCTTTTGTAATGGCAAAGTCTGTTGTTGATGAAGCTTCGAGATAGTTATCAAAAGCAGGAATGGTCGCTTTTAATCTATAATTTCCTGCGTGACTAGGTACTTGTGTCGAATACTGTCCAACTGTTCCATCTATAACGGAGGCATAGTTATATACTATATCACTTTTGTTTCCATAAGTCACTCCAACTACAGTAGGAGAATTTGCAGATTCTCCATAAACCCAGTTGCTTATCGCTAATCCATTGATAGTGTTTTGAATGGGTTCATTAATCACTTCATCATTATCTAATGAAACATTTATATACCTATTTGTAAAATATCCTCCAGAGCTATCAGCAATCTTAGCTCCATCAATACCTACTCCTATAGTAAGTCCATTAGACGCTATCTCTCCATCACTAGTATAATAGCCTTTCAAATTTGAGCAACTGCTAAACATAGAATTTGCACTAGTTACTTTCCCCCAATTTACACTTGTTCTATCCGCATAAACTGTTGCTAACATCGTATCATCGGCAAACAATTCGTCAGCTTTGGTTACATTTTTAGTGTAAAAATTGTACAATTGCAAACTAGTCAAATTTTCTAGTCCTTTAAATAATGCGGTCGCATCAGTAGGTGCTACTATCACATTAGACTTAGCTGTATAAACATATAGAGTAGAACCCACTATAGCAGACTGGATACTTCCTCCACTAACAAGTGTGCTACCAGTCAGAGTACTCAGCATGTTATCTTCAAAATCTTCTTCAAAGTAAAAGCATATACACTCCGCATTAGCTGCTTTAGTTTTTATTGCACTAACTTCTTCACTTGAGAGCAAAATCGGAGTTACTTCTGACGCACTACCTACAGTGACCTTTAGTTTGTAATTTACTGATTTTTGCTGATTTTGTGCGTTATATCCATCTATTGATTTGATAAGTGGCATCATGTTTTTATTAAACTCAGTATCAGTCTTTAAGCCTCTCTGGCTTACTGCATCTACCCATCTAATCAGTAATTTAGGAGTTGCATTTTCGTTAGTTGCTTCGATGATTGTGGCATTATCAGCTAAACTTATAACAATACTCTCTTCACTATTGTTAGGCACAAATGAGATGGAGTTATCTATTAGATTTGTCGTCCACGCTCCCTCTACAACCGAATTATCCAATTCTCTAATATCAAGATCGCACTCAAGTCGAATTGCCTTGTTACTAGACACGTATAGATAATTTTTTACATTTTCTGCTTGCATAGTGGACAGGTTAAATTCTTTACCAGTCCCATTTTTTAGGTTGCTTGCTACATTAGATGCAAGCGAAACCGTAATACCATTCTGGGTACTATATACATTCACACGCTTACTTGAGTAATCTCTAGTTACAAAAAATACTATAGTAAGCAATACGGCGAATAACACAATAGCAACGGTCGTAACAATAATAGAAAACTTATTTTTTGATTCCATTTTTTTACCTTTTGTACTAATTGTATGCACTCTATCAGTCAAATATTTTTAGATATAGCACACACTACAAAAACCTCCTTTTTTCTTCCATACAAGTAAAGTTTATCAAAACCAAAATCAAAAAGCAAATATTTTTGCATTTAAATCAAAAATTCTCAATAAAATTTTAGTTTTTTGCAATAAAAATAAGCCCAAAGGGCCTATCTTAATCCAGCAATTTGCTTTACAGCATAATTGGCTTCTATCATAAATGTAGTTCTACTAAATGGACTAGCAATAAAGAAACACTGACCACGACCTGCCGTCACTATAGTATCCTGCTCATCTTTGTTTATTTCACCAGCATTTCGATAAAGCTCTACAAGATCACTCATATCATTAGGTGAAAGCGAGAATATCATTGAATATTGACTGGCATTGATTACCGCACTTGCCTGACGTTTGGTCTCTTCATTACCACCGATAAAGTCTTTTACGTTCTGAGTAATAACTATCTGCATACCATTATATTTACGAATACGTTTTGCCATCTGTGCCATAAAGTCAAGCGCGACAGGATATTTAGGGTTGATGAATAAGTGCGCCTCATCTACACAGACAATAATCTTTCGGTTAGTTCTATATTTTTCGTTAAAGTCTTTGTTTTTAAGAATTTCGTTATCAAGATATTTAAAGACTAACAACATTTGCGCACTCGCAACTGTCATGTTTCGGTTTGAAAGCAAAGATTGGAAGTTAAAACATACTAAGTTTTCATTTGTTTCAATACTTGTTGGACCATTCCACAATTTTGCGTTACGTCCGCCAGTTGCAAACTTTTGCACATAAACTTGCAAAATCTTGAGGTTATTTACCATATAAGCATCGGTCTCAGAAGCAAGTTTTTTCTCTACAAGCTCATATAAATCATCAAATACAGGATAATCTTCAGGCTTTAGCTTACTAAGATCTGTTTGACTACCAATATTGTGTTTTTTGTAAATCTGCACAACTAGAGAGTTTAATATTTCGAATGCATCTCCACTCATACCGTCAAATATAATTTTGAAATACTCCTCCAAGAATTGCAAGTGCATACTATATGAATCTGGCCTATTAGATACTAATAATTCTATTATTTTATTTTTTTCTTCCAATTCTTCAGGAGTTTCGTCTCCTGTTATTTCTGGCATTTCTGACACATCGTCAGAAAGAGCTGTCATAATATGAAAGGGATTGAGTATACCATGAACAGAACTACCCACATCTATATACTTTCCTTTCAGCCCTTTTACCAAATCATCATATTCTTTCTCTGGGTCTAGAATAAATATACGAGCATTATCTGCCGCTAGATTAGTTAGTAGCGTTTTGGTAGCGTACGACTTACCACTACCCGACTTACCTATAACTATCATGTTAGCATTTACACGCTCATCATGTAGTGGATTATTCTTATCTTGGTTTACAAAAAAGTCGATAAACACAGGATAGGTATTATATCCTACATAAAAACCTTTGTGATCTTGAAGCGTATTGCTAATAAATGGAAACATTGCAGCAATCGATGTAGTTTGAATACTACGGCTACAGTCTTCATCATCATCAATTTTACTAATATTAGAGTTTATAAACGACTCTACTTGTCGTCCAAACATTTCAGTATATTTAAAGCCCTGCTGTTTTAGTATTCCTCTTACCTCTTTTTTAGCGCTCTCAGCACACATCAAGCGAATATGAACGTCGTAAAGCTCCTCATTACCAAGCTTTAGGTCATTCATAAGGTCATTTAGTGTATCTTTTTGAGCTTGCAAATCTACTACTTTACTAGATTTAAATGTTGAGCCTAACCTATTTTCTAGTTCTATAATAGAGTGGTCAATCTGGCGCTCTGCTCTGTCTTTTGATATAGGTTTGATATTTACCACTACTTTTGTACTTCCTAACCTAAAGAATGGATAAGCCCAAGCATTAGGCACAGAGATAGGATATTCTGTAATAGCAAAGTTGGAGTAAGGCATTCCATTTATTATGGTTTTGTTAGTTTTAAATACAACCTCTTCAGGATAAGTCCATTCTGCATATTCAGCCATTGAGTGAAGCATAAGATCAGCCTCATCAAAATCCTCTCCAAAAGTAGATTTTAAAAATATTGCCAAATCACTATCTTTTAGCCTCCAGCTCATTAATGGCACTAATCCTGTACTTAGCGCACGTTTCATACCGTTTAGAGTAGTTGTAATTCCATCTCTATCTTTATCATAGACAACTATATAAAAGTGATCCATAAATGTTTTTTCAGAATTGCTCATATGCTTAAGCTGAGCCATACGAGCCTCAAATACCAAACTTCGCGCCTCAACCTCTTCATCACTCATTTCTTTATCATTATGCAATTCCATCATAGCATCATATCTTTTGTCTTCATTGTAGATAAAATCATCCATAAGCATTGGCTTTGAGGTTTTTACGATGCTGGCTTGTTGAGTACTAGAAATAAGTCTTAGTGCGTTGGCGACAGTTCGAATAGCATACTCTTGTTTTTCTTCATTGAGTAATCCAAATTCTATTGGTTTTACCTCTAACACTCCAGCATAATACTCTTTAAAGTCTATCATTTCATTCGCTATATTTTCATACGGAATCAAAGTTTTCATTGTTTGATAGCCTTTTTTAGGCTTGGTCGAATATTTTCGCTTATATACAAAGAACCTAAATAAAATTCCCACTGTTTGATATAGCCTTTTGTCATCAGCGATGTGTAGAAACATTGTAAATGACACTGCCACCCAAGAAACGACAAACACGATTTTAAATATAGTTTCAAACCCCTGACTGAATAGTATCAAAACAAGAACCAAAGCGCAAATTCCAAGATATGCCAAATCTCCAACAGTCACGCTTTTGAATAATTCCATTTTGACCTTTGTCCTACGTGGAATATATTTCATATCTTCACCCCTTTATATTGTCACCTCTTATTATATATTAATTTGTAAAAAAATCAAAGTATTTTATAAAAGTTTTTGAAATTTTTTGTAAACAAATCAATTAGGAATTAAATTCATCATCTCATCAAGACTACTGGAATTGAGATATGTGTCTGGCACTTTCCCTACAATTATCGATTCACAGAGTAAAATCTGAGCATTAGTTGAAATACTTCTACTAGCAGTCGGCATAACCAAACTAACTAAAGCCTTTATGTTGAGATATATTCGATGATTTGTCTGATTGATACCTGCACTAATAAATTCTGATGAAAATGTTGAACTAAAACTGCCGATAGGTTGTACTTTAAAATTTAGTGCCGGTCCCACCCCCACCAAAAGTGGCACTCCGGTTAGAGTTCCTAAAGGGATTTCTATACCACTGCTACCCACAGCCTCTAGATTTTGTTGCGCTGTTTTACCTATTTCCTTACCTAGTTTATTTATCAAAATCGACTTTACCGAAAAATTGGAAATATTTCCATCGTTGTCAGTATTTATTTGAATAAGTTCATCATACACATTGGTATTGTTTAACACAGTTTGCACTGCACTATTGACAGATTTGCTTGTAAGTGACTTTATAGTAGCTTCACTCACTTCTATTATAATAGGGTTTACATAATAATTAAAAAATAGTAATACTCCCACAAAAAGCAAAAAAAAGACGCTAAAAAACCACCACAATTTTACTCTTTTAGACATCTTTTTTATTCTTTTAAATTTCAACATACACTTTTATATGCGTTTCGATTTCAACTTGGAACTAAAATACTATTTTTTAGTTTTACTATTACACAATACTCCAAAAATAAATCCCCCTAGTATTGCAGCAGCTAATCCACCAGCAGTAGCTGAAAGCCCACCAGTAAATATCCCTAATACCCCTTCACTAGCACCAGCCTCAATTGCACCTTTTGCTAGACTTGCACCAAACCCAATTATAGGCACAGTTACCCCAGAACCAGCAAAATCTTTTATAGGTTCAAATAGTCCGATCCCTTCTAACACTACGCCTAAAAGTAGAAATGTAACTAATATTCTAGCGCTTGTTATTTTCGTAGTGATAATTAATATTTGTCCCACAAGACAAATAGCACCACCTATCAAAAATGTGATAATATATGAAGTTATGTCAAACATTAATCTCTCCTTTTTAACACAACAGCGTGAGCAATGCATGGAATACTGTTCCCTTGTTGACTCGAAGTCGTACTCATTAACGCACCTGTGGCAATGAGAAGGACATTTCTCAGTTCCCCCTTGCGCATTCTAGATAGTACATAACTATTGATTACACTAGCAATGCATCCACAACCGCTTCCGCCCATAAAAGTTTTTTGTTCGTTTGTATACATCATTTGTCCACAGTCACAATAGTTGTTACCTAGTTTGATGCCGTTATATTCTGCCAAATCAAATAAAATTTCGCTTCCCAATTTGCCAAGATCACCAGTAAGAATAAGGTCATACTCATCTGGGCTTCGTCCCATATCAGATAGATGTGCTTTTAGTGTCTCTACAGCTGCTGGTGCCATAGCTGCCCCCATATTATTTACATCTTTTACATCCCAATCCACCACTTTACCAATAGTAGAGCTCTCTACTATTATATTGCTGCCATGTTCACTCAATATGCTACAGCCCGCTGCTGTAACAGTCCACTGAGATGTAGGAGGGCGCTGCGTACCAAGCTCTAGCGGATAACGAAATTGTTTCTCCACACTACTAAAATGACTAGCTGTTGCGCATGCCACAATACGAGCAAATCCACCATCCACAAGAGCAGCCCCAACAAGCATTGATTCAGCCATTGTACTACATGCCCCAAACATCCCTAAATATGGCACATCAAAAGAACGCGCCGCAAAGCTGCTACTTACGATTTGGTTCATTAAATCTCCCGCCACAAAGACATCTACATCCACATTTCGAATTCCTGCATCATCTACAGCTCCATAAAACGATGTTTGCATCATTTTACTCTCAGCCGCTTCATAGCTATTTTCCCCAAACAAATCGTCTTTTAATACTGTCTGAAAATATTTACCAAAATTGCCTTGACCTTCTTTTGGTCCTACTACAGCATATCCTCCCAATAAACAAGGCTTGTTTTTATATAACAGCGTCTGTTTTCCAATTTTATTCATGCTAACCTCACAACAAAATATGAATCAATCCCACCAAAACTGAGGCACACACCCCACTCACAATAACAGGGCCTGCTATGACAAACATTTTTGCCATTAGCCCGAATATCACCCCTTCGCGTTTAAATTCGATAGCAGGACTAGCTATAGAGTTACTAAATCCCGTAATCGGCACAATTGTACCAGCTCCAGCATAAGCTCCTATTTTATCAAATATCCCCACTCCAGTAAGAAATGCAGCCAAAACTATAAGAATCATCAATTCCCAAGTCCCCGCAGCCTCTTCTTCGACACCAAACCACAAAATTGCACAGTCTTTTATTACTTCGCCCAAAATGCATATCAATCCCCCTACCCAGAAAGCTCTAAAAAGGGATGGCCATGGCTTGGTTTTTGCCATTTTGCTTTCAACATAAGCATTATATCTAGCGTTTCTAGTATTATCTTCCATACTTCACCTCGAGTAAAATTATTACCAAATAAATTTTTTTCAAAACAATTTTCAAAATTTTGTAAATAATTTTTAACTTTTAGTAAAAACTACTTTTGAAAATTTTAATTCGAGGTGATTTTTTATGAAAAAAACATTAATTCTTTCTCTTACTTTTGCTCTAGCAGGAGCTTTTACAGGACTAGCTACCGATATGAATGCCATGCACAAAAATTTGAATATGGCAGAATTTAGCAAATCAGTATTGGCAATAGAGCCAGAGACTGCAGAAGAAAATATTGATGAAAATTATACCATTTCAAAAGAAGATTTTTCAATTCGTAAAAACGGTAATACTCCCAACAGAAGACAAAACTCAAACTCAGTAAACAACAGTAATAACACTAGAAATACAAATTCATCCGATAGAATTGGACGAAACAACAATACTTCATCAAACTCTAATCTAAGAAATGAGAATAACACACTTTCGGAAAACGACCAAAGTACATCACCATATGGAATAAATAGTGGAAATCGTGGAGTTTTGCCAAATGGAGCGGATTCAACTAGCCCAAATAATAATGTAAACAGCATGGTTCGTACTAACAACATCGACACATACAAGAACAATACTGTTACTAATATTGATGGCAGAGTTTATGATAGCAATGGTGTACTTGTCAAAGATAACACAAATGCTAATATAACCAACAGCGCCAATGACTCCACATTCAACAATTACAACATGACTACAAATTCTACACAAAATTTTGATACCGCTACAAGCAATAATCAAAATTCTAACCAAACTAATAATATGAGAAACTCATCAGTAGATACAATCCAAAATTCAAATACAACTCCTGATACAAACAAAAATACAACTATAAACCCAACACGCGATATAAATACTACACAAACAAACAACTCTAATTCTACATTAGATAACAACACAAAATTAACTCCAAATTCAAACTTAAATGACACAAGAAATTTGGATATAGATAAAAAAGACATTCAAATAGACTCTGTAAAACGCAGCACTGAAACTAAAAACGAAGATTTTACTTCACTTAACGATCGTTTATCAAATCTTACTCAATCTATGAATGAAAAAATGAACACTGCTAGAGACAATATCGCTCGTGTGTTAGATCAAAGTGTCAACCTCGATGATAGGCAAATAACTTTGCTCAACGCTTACTCGCGAGTAATTCATTGCTTAGACATAAAATTAGCTCAAAACCACTTTGAATTGATGCGCAGTGCAGGCTACTTAGCAGTACTTCAAAGTGAAGAAGGAACAACTGCTAATGTTGACCCGATCAACCTAGAAATGCGTTGTATTCTCAACACTCGTGAGGTTTGTCTCAACTGCATGATTGATGCCCTCGACGAGCTAAATGGACTTTTTGATGGAATAGATAACGAAACTAGTAACACAAAAATGATGCACTCTTCAGTTATTGCTACAAGCGCTGCTCCTCAAACAAAAGAATATCGCTCAACAAATCCTAACCCAGCCCACTCCGCTCACAATCTCCCCAAAGCTTAATAGTCACTTCCTAACAAAAAAAGGCTTAGCTAAGCCTTTTTTATTAGCTGCATCGCTACTGCATCCCATAAGCGCCAAGTGCTTGTAGCTCAGCATAATTGCATGATGCTCCTTTATATCTTTTATGTGATTACGCTAAAACTAAATATTTTCTCTATTGGTGAAAATGTAAAGTTTACGCTCCAAATATTAGCTTGTTTCTTACAAAATGAAAACGGATATACTGCGTATGCTTTTAGTGTTTTAGTTTCAATTTTTAAAATTTCCAATATTTTTTTCACGGCGAAATCATTATTTGCTCCAGATAATTTATTTACCTGAACATTATACTGAAACGCTTGCCATTCTCCGATATCACCATTTCTATATACTTTGGCAGAAAACTTAATAAACACATCTTTTCCTAATTTTTCAGTAAGAATATTCGATTCTTCAAATGCGTTATTGACATTTAATTTAAAAATTAATATCCAATTTATCATTGAGTCCTCTGAATACATCGATGCACTATAAATATCTACTATATTATCTTCTTGCCAACTATATCCTAGTAGAATTGCCAAATCTTTTGGGGTGAAACTCAAATTTTGGTTTAGTGTAATATCTGAGGACAAAAATTGGTCGACATTAAGTTTTTTATTAGTATATAACTCACCATTCGCGCAAACCACATTATTTTGAATTTTTGAGTCAAACTCAGCTCTATCTTGCTGGGTTATTTCATTGACATATGGGATATAGTCTTTATTGAGTAAATCAAGCAGTCTGGTTAATTCTTCATCTTCTTTTGGCATGGAGTGACAAACAGTAAGAATACACACTACTCCGATCAACACCAAACTAAAAGCAGCAATAAGCCCCTTCTTTACGCATCCATCACGCGAATCTTGGGTTTTTAACCATTGAAAAACTCTATCTGTAAAATTCCCCATAAGCACTTCCTTGTGGTTATTATATCAAATTTAAGTGCTAAAAATCAAGTATTTAAAAAACATTTGCCACTAAATCAAAAATTTATCAAAAAATTTATTGACATTTTACTACTTTTATATTATAATGAAAGTTGTAATTTACATGCGCTCATGGCTTAACTGGATAAAGCATTCGGCTACGGACCGAAAGAGTTGGGGTTCGAATCCCTATGGGCGCACCAGCCTAAGACTAAATCGAATTTCGATTTGGTCTTTTTTGTTACTAAATTTAATCTTTAAAACAATAAAAAGGATATTCTGATACAGAAAACCTTTTTAAATCATAATGAATAAAAATATTTCTTTACTTTTTTAGCCATTAACTCTCTACGCTTTCGTAAAAACTCATCATAATTGCGATAAGTCATGTTTTCAACATCTAAAGGTATAGCATTTTCATTTAAATTATCTATCAAATCTTTCTTATTGGTGATACCTCCATAAATAACTCTACCTCCGCTAACTTGTTTATTTAGTATTTTAAAGTATTCACTTGGAGCTTTATTACTTATTGAAATATTTATTTCTTGTTGTAAATAAGTATAATTAGCTATTTGATTGTATCTCTGCTGAACTTCAATTCCACTTTTTATCAAATAATCTTTTGGAAAGATATGGTGCACGTCACCTCGTTGTTCAATTAAATCCCTTACAGTCAAATGTTGTGATAAAAATGCCCTACTACCTGATTTAATTAAACAAGCTACAAAAATTTTCCAATAATTACTACTTGTAACAGAAGTGTTAAATCTATCTGGTAATATTTTGTCCCAAAAAGCATCAGATAATTCAGCTTCTGCCTGCATTTTTATGTAATTAACAATACTACCACATTCGTTTAGTTTCCTTACATCAAAATCAAACATTGATTCAGGAGAACTTGAATAACGTTGTGTTAATATAGAATAAACCACCCATTGTCTAACACAAGTTTCAATAACATTTGGATTATAATTTTTTTCTTTCATTAAAAGATAAAGAACATAACCAAAATTTATAACATTTTGAGATCGAACCAAATCCTCATTTATAATTCCTGCCGATTTTACAATCATTATAAAGCGCTTGTAATTTGTTTCATTTATAAAATCTTTAACTCCATCATACAAAGCTTTAAAGCTATATTCCACAATCTCTTGTTTGTATTCGCGAGTCTCGAAATCTCTACCGGAAAGTAAGCTTACTAAATCCTGTAATTTACCACGTTTAAATTTATATGTAAAAGCAACTCTCAATACATCCTTATAAGATGGTTTATACAAATCATCATTAAATTTATGTGTCCATTCAATTTTATTGAAAATTTCTTTTTTAACAAAATTAGTATCCAAATGTTTTATGGTATTAAAATCTTGAGGATTCTGTAAAAAATGCGAAAAATAATCAATGGTTTTTCGTATATCGTTTCCTTCATAATCATTGTTGACACTAATTTTAGAAAGAGCAAAATCGGCTTGAGATAATTCAACCCCCTGAGAATTTATCCTCACAAAGATTTCTGTTACTGTATCTATATCAATTTCAGCTGATAACTCAATTCTACCAATTTCAGTACCTAATATGGATTCTAATCTATTAATTCTAGACATTATAACTTTAGGTTGCATACCTGTCAATTTAGAATATTTTGTTGTATAATCATAACTATCCGTATTTCCAGGTTTCAAGAACTCTGAAATATCATTTATCCATTCATTACTCTTTTCAGTTGCTGGAGTTGCTACAGCAAATGTTTCCGTACTTACATTAAACGCAATTTTTATTCTCTTCTTTTTATATTCCGAATTTAAAACTTCATTGCCCAATAAAGAAGCTGATAATGCTGTCACTCTTTGCTGGCCATCAATCAAAATATGTTTGCCTTGAGATGTTGTACCATCTTTTAATTTTACATCCGGATTTTTCCATGTAATAATGTAACCAACAGGATAACCTTTGTATAATGAATCAATTAAATCTCTAACTTTTGAAGAATCCCAAACAAAGGGTCTTTGTATTTCTGGAATTGCAATTGTATTATCTGCAACATACCCCAAAAGTGTACTAATCTTTATACTATTAATTTCAAAACTCGCCATTTTTATACTCCACAAAAAATATGTCTTATTATAACATATAATTTAAACTTTGCCAAACTAATTCAATAAAAAAGCAAAAAAACAATTCTATATGCCCCACTCCTTATTAATTGCTTTTGTTTGTTGGTATACCAGAGTTTTCGTAGGAGTAAGTAGCCTGTAGCATTTTGCCAAGGGCTTCCTTTTAAAATATGTAACTTTTAGCAAAATACCACTTAAGCAAATTTCTTTATTTTAAATTTGATTCCAACAATTTTTGAATTATCTACTTTTTCTTTACCAAAAATACTATAAAATGCACTAACAAATTCATCCTTTGAGTAATTTAGTATGTTATTCAATATTTCTTTCTGATTCCATAATTCTTCTAAATCATTATAAATATATTTACTAACAACTTCAACTAATATATATTTGTCATTGTTATCTAAAACTTTAAATTGAATTTCATCTCCTTCTTTAATGCTTTCAGTTTTGTTATTTAGTAAGCGAAATTCAATAGTTTTTTTACCAGAAACCATATCATCATAAACTTCTTTATAAATTCTAAATTCAAAATGATTCAATTTAACAAACTCCAAATAACTTTTTTCAAATCAGCTAATCAAATAACCATTCAATTCTACCTCACACATTTTTACCCTGAGACACTTAGATTCATCCCCCAGCAATCATCACTGTCTGCTCTATGATGAATAACGGTTAATAATAACGAATTAATTATACAAATATTCATTACTTAATTATTTTAAAATATCAACTATTTCTTTAAAATCATGTACTACATAATCTGGCTTTGATTCGTCATTATACCCTTTTTTACTATAATCAACCAAGCAGGTCCTAATGTTAGAATTTTTACCCAATAAAACATCATATTTGGTATCACCTACAATAAGAGAATCTTCTTTGGGAATTTTTAACTTATTCAAAATTAAATCTATCATTTCAGGATGTGGCTTTTTATTGTTTACATCACTTTCACATACCAACTCATCAAACAAATCTAATATGCCTAAATGTTTTAAAAGTGGTAGAAGTATTTCTCTACCTCTGTTCGTCGCAATTGCAAGTTTTATCCCTCTTGCCTTTATCCTCATCAACGTATCAAAAACACCATCATATAAAGTAATATCTGATACATCTTCTAAAAAAATTTGTTTATAATATTCTTTAAGTGGAGTAATCATATCTTCTGTTGCCCCAAGAGACATCATTGTATTTGCAAATACCCCACCACCCATTGAGTTGATTTCTTGTTGCGTTGGATATCTTAAATTGAATTTATCAATACACTTTTGTCCGCAATTTAATATATGAGGAGAAGTATCTGATAATGTACCATCAAAATCAAAAATTATTAATTTATAACTCATATTGCACCACTTTCCTTTTTACTTAAACTTAATTAAAACCTAATGCGTCAACAATCATTTTTTTATAGTTTCATTATAACATAAATTAGCTTTTCAGTCAACAGTCAACATATAACTATAAAAGAGAAACAATCTTTAAGATTTGTTTCTCTTTCATTCTAACGTTGTTCCTCATCATGCTTTACTTTGGTAATAACCTCTCCTTTGTGTGTCATAGGAGCTACATTAATCTTTCGCACAGGAATTGGAGCAACATTTGTTTTAGCAATTTTTCTAGTTGGAACGGGTTCTATAATATCTCTATAAATATTTTTCTTTGCTTTTCTTTGTAACACTTCTTTATCATCCTTACTATTTAGTAATATTCTTACCTTCATCGGTTCTTCTTCTCTTCGTTGGATGTAATATGAGGCTATAGCTATCGTTACTACTATAAAAAACAAACATCCAATGATTATTATAACAACATTCCAGTTAAACTCTTTTTTAAATTTTGCTTCAATATTTATATCACCATTTAAGTACATATTGAAACTTTGAGCATGACTAACCATTATTCCATCAACTACCCAGCCTACAAAACTACAATTAGATGAAGCATTAGCCTTTAGTGACACCTGATTAGAATCATTTTGCTGCCTTGTTATATTTACATTACCATAACGAGGATTGCTTGTAATGACATTTACATTGTGTATAGGCTTGAAATAAACATCTATTACAGTATTTTCTGTTAGCACAAACTCAAGTAAATTGGTTTCATAAATTTGCCCAGAAATTGCCCAATAACTAAATTCCCAATTTTCATTTGACATAGGCGTCAAAAGTAATTTGCTATTTTGAAAATAATAGTCATCGTTACTCATAGGACTCTTCATAGAATCTTTTTCTTCCACAATTACTTTCCCTGCGCCCTTTTGACCTATTCTTATCATTAGCTTATTTACAGGTTGAAAAATTGCATAAACAGCTGCATTATCAACTAATAGAGAAAACTGCAATGTAAAGTCATTGGTGAGCAAACTATATGTACTGGTTGATTGAGTAACCGTATCAAATGGCTCTCTCAAATTTGTATTATACACAATAGGACTTTCTTCTTGATTTATATTACCTTCTACATACCAGCCTACAAAAGCAAATCCATCACTTTCCTCCACAGAGATAGCTACAGGTTCGCCATAGCTAAATATCCCTATTTTATCGATTACACCCACACTTGCATCAGATTCATACCCATTAGCCCCAAATCTGCCAATTTTTACATCGAGTTTGTATTGTAATGGCTTTAAAACGGCAATTATACGAGCATCTTCTTTGATATTATTGATTATAAGTGTGATGTCATCACCACAGTTAATCCCATTTACCGTCCAGTATGCAAATTCATAGTGACGAGGTAACCTGTCTGCTACAATCCCTATTACAACACTCTGACCACTATATACATCGATTGACTTTACATTTCCATTTATGTTTACTTGACTACTATCCATGCCAAAAGTAATTAAATCCACATCACTTACACCAGCTACACTTGCAGATACATGCACTACTTTTTGTCTATATTTAAATGTGTATTCACAATCATTGTTGCCATTTACTTTTACATCAAAGATCAGTTGTTTACTAGCTGGATCATACTGATATTCATCCTGATTTACCCCATTTATTTGCAATGAATTATCACAAAACTCAAATCCAGTTGGCATAGTTACAACAACTTTCATATGGCTAAGTTTTGTGTAAGTAAAGATTTCATTTTGTGCTATTTCATTTCCTGAAGTATCAAGATATTTGATAAAGCTTTCGTTAAAAGTCTTACCTTGTTGATCGCTGTTACTTCCACTTACCTCAAAACCATAGCTACGCTCTTTTACTACAAGCGTAACTATTGTTTTACCTTCAACAATAAATGAGAAACGTTTGTTTTCATTGTCTAGATTTAATGTTATTGGAGAAGTACTCTCATCATGCACTTCGACTGCACTAATCTCATAAAACTCAAAACCAATTAAATTTGTGTAATCTATGTTAAATATAGATAAAGTACCATATACATAGGTATTGTTAGTCGCGGGAATTACATTTACAACTTTGTCTTGACCATCTACAGCTGATCCACTCAATGAAATCAAGTTAGCTTCATTTTCACTAGCTGGATTGGGATTATTCTCATCATCATTCATAAAACCGATTTGACTTTGTATAGAAACATCGTATATCACATTTTCTGATATATCCATATACTTTACTTCTATTTCGCAATCATATACTTTTGCGTTAAATACCAAGTCATACACCAAATCATATCTATAATTATTATCGTCAGCAAAACTTGCAATTTCTATTCTTACTTCATGGATTCCACTGGTATATCTAGCATAAAATTCGTCATCATCTCCCACCACAGGAGAAAGCTCCTCGCCAACCTTTTTATATAGCTTTAGTCCTTTATAATCATAGCCTTTATACGGAGTTACTTTTATTATTACATCAATATCATAGTCATATGAAGTTTGGGTAGAAAGAGTTTCGGTTCCATCGTTATCAATAAATAATCCGACATCTCCACCCACATAACTATTGTACACACTATATACACCTACTTGATACTTACAAATATTTGCACACACTACTATAATATCACAATCGCCTATTGTGTAGTCAAAAGTAAATAACCCAGCTCCAGAAACCTCAGTTTCCACCCCATCTACACTAATAGACCAATTAGCAAACTCATAAACAGACTGCGTTTCTAAAACTTCAGCTACAAGGTTTATTATCGTTCCATATGGCATGCTCTGATTTTCACAAAATGCAGGTGTTTTATTATCATCATCAGCATAATACACATTTATCAACTCTGGGGATGGAGTATTGCTGGTAATGGTAACTTTTATAGTCTTTAGACTAGTAATAACTGTAATTTCTATGATATCAGATTCACCTAAATAATCTTCACTATTGAGAAATTTCCTTAGTAAAAAATTATAGCAGTCTCCTTCAGAATCATAATTAAAAATTGAGTTATTATTTGAATTTGAGCCATTAGCATTTTCATCACCAGCATTTTCGTCATCTATGTTTCCAGTCTCAACCTTATTACCATTTACATCATAAATTGTCCCATATACAGCAAACCCCGATACAATGTATCCATCATTTAAATCTACTTTTAACTTTACGGCATCTGAATATATTACTTCTTTTGTAGTAGTTATATCATTATTTATTCTGATTTGACCTACATTTAACGCCGTCACTTTAATGGTATAAGGTTTTAAATTTAAGTTACATACAATCTTAGTGTCATGACAAGCATATCCTACAGATTTTTCATTCTGATAAATTTCTGGTGGTTGACTAATACTATTATCTAGTTTAGTGCATTCCGCAGTAGCAAGATATACATATTCCCACTCAGAAAATACATACTGGTTGTTTCCTTCAAGCTTTATTTCCATGTTAAATGCATCATGATTTACTTTACCCTGTTCATAAATATATGAGTGTGTTTCTTCATCATAAAACTCATATGTAGCCAATACTGGCCCTGCCATTTCATCATTTGTACCATTAGTAACAAATATATCATCCCCATTATCACGCACAACAAAGCTCACCTTGACTAACTGAGGCACATTCCACAATATTGGCAACCCTCTATTATATTTGGAGCTAGCAAACCATACCGTATCGTGTTGGTTTTTCCATATTACATCGCCACTAGTTTTGGTAAGCAAAGCTGTAGCTTGGCTTTTTAATCTAAACGCATTATAGTAGGGAGAATTTCTTGTACTTGTAGTATTAATTAACTTTACTGAAGTAACGCCAGTACCTAATTCCCCTATTTGTTTTGGCACCTCAAAGTCACCCAAGTCATTTGCAAAGAAATTATAGGTATATCTATCTTTATAATCATATATGTCATTTACATTAAGTGTACCAATCACATGACCTAGGCTAGGATTAATACTACCTTCGATAACGCCCACACGCATCACAGTGATAGTGTTGATCATATTGGTTACACTGCCATTAGGAGTCGTACCACCAACAAGTCCACCGACCGCTGCCAGTTCAGAGCATACGGAATATACATCATATTGTGTATTCACCCCATCGATCTGCTCCATTCCATAGCAGTAGCAATTGAATATTGCCGCATTTTCGATAAAACCTACTAGTCCACCTACTCGCCTGCCACCTTGGACATAACCTATGCTATAACAGTCCTCTATAGCAAAACTTATGTGTTCAAAATTTACCTCCGAATATGCCCTATCACCATTGTCTTGATTTTCATAGCCTTGCCACTCATTGTTAATAGCTAAGGGTGTGCTAATATGCCCAGCCATAGCACCTACATAATCTCTAGCAGTAATTATGATAGAGTCTTTTAACCCCAAGCGCTTTATCAAGCCATGCATTCCGCTCGACAAACTAATTTTTCCAAATAGCCCAGCATATCTATTGTCTTCATTGTTTTCGCTATCTAAAATAGTTAATCCATAGATAGAGTGACCATCTCCATCAAAGATTCCACAAAATGGCTTGTCATCTGTTCCTATAGGCATCCAATTATAGCCACTTAGATCAATATGATTTGTCATTTTGTAGCTATAGGTGCACCATCCTGTATCATCACTAATATTTATTAAGTAAGCGAGTTTTATTAAATCTTCTGCATTTGCAATTTTGTATGGATTACTCAGCGAATAGCTTCCCTCTGATATGCAACTAAGTGTTGCATTTTCATTCCATACCACACTATTTTCTACATCAACAAGATTATCTAAACGCTCGTCATTAACAACTGCAAAAACAGCAGAATTACTTGCTGCTGTTTTTTCAAATCTTATATTTTCTGCTAGGAATACTCCTAATATCAATACGCAAAATACACTTATAATAATTGCGCTAAGTGAATGATGAAGTTTTTCTTTCATACCCCCTCTCCTCTGTTGGTTGACTATTTTGAGATTGGAAATCTGATTTCTAAATCAGCATTTTGTACATAGCCTAAATACTCTGGGGCAAAACGCTTGCCGTCTATTTTAAAGCCATCGCCATGGAAATCCGAACCACCAGTGACAATTAGATGTTGGTCATTGCAATATTTTTCCATCCACTTACACTCTGAAAAGCTAAATTTTTTGTGGATACACTCAAAACCATCAACAATATTCAGGCTGGTTATGTCTTTTACCAACTGTTTTACATTATTTTCTTCATAAACCTTAAATGGATGCGCAAATATCGCATATCCTCCAGCCTCATGAATGCGACGACACACTTCCTCAATTGGAGGAGTATCTTTTATTAGTTCGGGGCAGTGAAATATGGCTCCAGGTTTTATTACATGATCCCTATAAAGATTGTCTGATTTGGCTATGCCATATTTAGCGTATAATTTTTGATTTTCAGGATAATTTGCTAGGTCATTAAAAAATGTTTTGTGAGCTGTACGGAAAACTGGGTCAAACTGAAGTCCTGTCGTAAATCTAAATCCTAAGCGCATAGCGATCTCTTTGAGGCTCTCCATACGCTTTTCTTCGAGCATAAATTGATATTCATAAGTAAGCACCGGATATTTAGCAAGTGTATCAAGATCAAAGTCGTAAGCAAGCACTTCATATTTTTTCCCCTTATATACACACGCTATTTCACTACCGTTTATAATTCGCCCACAAAAACCACCGTTACTATGCATGTCTCTTATTTCAAAGTTGGCTTCTAGTAGATCATGGTCAGTAAACGAAATCACATCTAGTCCGCGAGCTTCTGCAAAACGTAACAATTCTGGCACAGAATACATTCCATCAGAATATTGTGTATGGATATGTAAGTCTATCAGTTGACCATTTCTATACAGTTTATTATACATTTTTTCTCTCCATTTTTATCCAATTAACTTCACGACAAATACAGTTGCGCTACTACCTGGTGTTCCTGTCGCTGTCATTATGATTTCAGTTGCTTCATCATCTGTTATGTTGATTGTTTCATCCACATCATCACCATTTTGTGTCACTTCTACTGTAGCAAATATTCCGAGATTATTAATGACCTCATATTCACCAGATTCACACATTATCGTTACTGCGTTCTCGTTTCCGGCAGCCACAAATACTACCAACTGCTCTACGATTATTCCATTTTCTTTTCTAGCTAAGATTGCCAAAAGTAAGTTCTGCTCGATACCTGAGCCATTTAGATCAAATGTCAAGCTTACTTTTTGTAGTAGTTTATACTCAAATATCACAAGTATTCCGTTAAAGTAGTCATAAGTATGGTCAGTAGGAGTAAAGAAAGTGTCTACTGGTGTAAATACTAGACCTGTGCTTGCTACATGGGTGCTTATTAGTGTATATGAAGGAGAACCGTTAAATCCTTTTGTTGGTGTATACTTAACCGCGTACACTTTTATAGCGACCAGCCTACTTTCATATAGGTTGTTATTTCCAAATTTTATGCTTACGCTTGCTCCACCAATAGTAGCTTGACTACCATAGTACAAATATTCGCTATTTGCATTGTCTGACGGCAAACCAGGATTGGTTCTAGTCTTAGTTACACTAAAGTTTTGCGTTGTAGTTAATCCCTTGTCACTAGCATTTAATGAGCTTACTTTATTAGCTTCTGGCACGCTGGATGAGGCATTAAACTCAGTAAGATAACTAGAGCTATTTAGATTATCCACCACAGCTAATTGATAGCTTTTAGAGTATATCGATATATTTACTACTACACTAGTTGATGGCATGGTAAATTTACCAGTCACAGTTCCTCCGTAAGTATAAGATCCACTTACAGCCTGCACATCAAAAGTAGTTGTGCCACCACTTAGAGTAACAGAGCCTATCTGATATCCTGTTTTTCCACAGGTCACTGTCACTATGCTTTCATACTGACATTGCCCATTGGTTACGGTAACTGGGTCACTATTGCCCACCTTAGATGTGATTGTTACCAACCCTGCTACTGTCTGATTGGCTACATCATCCACAGTAATATTTGAGGTCACAGTGAAGTTTACTGGGTAGATTGTAAGTTTTATTGTAAGAGTGGTGTTGGTGTAGGTGATTGCTTCCCCACCTAAGGCTAGCATTGCTCCAATGGTAGGCACGCTCGAGCTAAAGTAACTAGATAGCGTATATTCTTGGTTGTTGCCATTAAGTGTACCTGCTACAGCTCCTGGTTGAGATGAAGCGAGGTTATATGTGGTGTTGTTTAATTTCACTTTATCAATGCTATATACAAAGTAGCTGTCCTTGTAGTTTTTGTTGATGGCTAGCTTGCTACTACCTATTGTATCTGTCTTAGATTTATTCGTTAGGTTTGTTGGAGCTGTAATGTAGCTACGGTCTTCAGTTGGCACCTTGCTCACATCTAGCGTAAAGTTTACAGCGAGATCTGTTCGTTGTTTGTAGTAGACCTTGTAGCTTTGGGCCACGCTACTTTCTATAGTGATAGCTTTTTTACATAGCCCATTACTTCCTACACTACTAAAGCCTGTAAGACCTTTTGAAGAGTCTTTTACATAGAAGTTTGCATAGTCAGGTAGCAGGTACACATACACTGTACTCCCTACAGGCACATTTTGTAATTGAGGGGTTTCGGTAAGAGATGATATGTCAGTAAGTGAGCCATTAGTACTTACTACCACCTTTCCATATGCATCTTGCGCATCGTTATCCCCTTCTGTGATAGTTACACTTCCCATATTAGGAGTAAAGAGAGCATATAGTTTTATATTAGCAATTGCGCTAGGAATGGCTAAGTTCTGGATGTAACTTCTATTGGTCGTCTGAGTATTTAAGGTGATCTTATGCGTTGTAGAGTCAGTATATATGATTGCCCACTCCACAAAGTTGAGCTTAGTCGAAGTATATGTCGATACCGACAAATCATAGTACACATCAGATCTACAGCTATATAAAGATTTATCACTTGTATCCGTGCTACTATTATATGTAGAAGCACTAGACCAACCATTACCTTTTACGCTTAGTTGAATTGTATCATATATACTACTATCAATAGCAGAATAATCACTTGTAAATTTTGCAGCAAGGTCTATTCTGTATTGTCTTATAGTTCCAAAGTAAATGTAAATTGAGTCTCCTGAAGGAAGAGTGGTATTAGTTGCTGTTATCCTAGACACATCATGAAGAGCCGATGTAAATGTTTCTGTAACAACTCCATTGTTTGTTGTTCTTGTTACAGCTATTGTATTTGCTGACGATGGACTTCCCGTGTATGTTGTTTCGTAATGAGCTTGTAATGCTGTAGAATTAGTAGGATAAACCATAGTGAGTGTCATCATAGTGCCTTCTGGGTACCAAATATTGTTTGCGGCGATATTGCTAACCTGCCCAGTAGCGTCGTAACCTGTGGCAGGATTGTTGTTAGCATCGACATAAGTTACTGTAAGACCAGATACATAGTCTCCTGAGTTTTCGAAACCGACACCCAAGTCATATCCTCTATAACAGAACAACCTCTCAAACACCGCAACTAGCACCATATCTTCAGCAAAACCCTGAGTTGTGCTATAGGTAGCTATACCACTGCTCACAGCAACAGTTGGTGACCAAGAAAGCGCCACCCAGTTGATGGGGAGATAGTTTTCACTAGTCTCTGCATAGTACCAGCCTTTTAGACGATAGTGAGCATTAGTATTGACTTTTGCCATGGCTTTTATCGAGCATGAAGCATTTTTTGCTAGAGCGTTAGTTGGGTTTCCATTATTTAGCTGCACACTACATGTGTTGTCCACGGTTTCATTTACAAAACCAGTGCTTTCTATGTATGAATATGCCTCCACACTTACAGTCTTGATAAATGCTCTCAAGGCAGGCATACGATCATTGATTGATTTTGGCATGTACCATGTGTTGGTAAAATCATATCCGCTAAAGTTACTTTGAGTGCGCATAAAGTCATAAGTTTTGGTCACTCCATTGGCTGCAGCGCTGTAGGAGAATACTTGACTTGCTGTATACGTCATGCCTGTACCTACTCCATCCACATGAGAGCCAATTGCAGATACAGGGGCCTTGTTATAGCTATATGTGATATTAAGATTTTGCGTACTAGTAGTGTCCTTACCTCCTACTAGCCCACCTACATAATCATTTCCGCTTACAGAGCCGGCGTTGTAACAGTTTACCATCCTTGCTGCAGTTGTGTTTGTATAAAACTTTCCGACTAAGCCTCCCACATAATTACCACCAGATACACCACAAGTGCTGTAACACTTTTCTACTAAAGGATTATATGCATATCCAATCAACGCCCCAACATTATCAGCTGTTGTCCACCAAAACGAATCGCATATCCCTAAATTATTCACGCCACCAGAACGCATATAACCGAATAATCCAACTAATCCGGTGTTGGCTGAACCTAAATTTTTTATCTTAAAGCCATTACCATTTAACACTCCTCTAAAAGACATAGAAGAATGCTCTGTCATATATCCAATAGGCAACCATACAGTACAATTCGAAAAATCTAGATCATTCATTAAGATAAATGTTTTACTATCAAATGTAACACCATCAGCAACTGCATCACTAAGCCTAATAAGGTCATCTACTGTGGAGATTTGATAGCGTCCACTACCATCAACAGTCCAAGCGTTAGTATAGTCTGGGTTAGCTAGCTTTGGCGCTGTAGCCACCTCGGTAGAGGCAGAATCAGACACAACTGTATTAGGCAGAGCGATATTTACACAAGGACGCACGCCAATAGCCTCAGAGTTAGCTTTTACCACACCATTGATAATTCCAGCTGTTTCTCCGCCAACTGTGCTACGCAGCCACACATTCCCTGCGGACTTTCTCATTGAGTTGGAAGTATTCCATAGACCGGTATTGATGATGCGATTGTAGTCTGTGGTAGTAGTTTTGAAACTATTTACCCTGGCGGTAGGAGATTTATTAGTTACAGCAAATCCCCCGATTTCATACGCACTAGGTATCCAAAACTTAGCTCCTGCCTTGCCGTCATTAGCTCTGATATCATGACCTGTTAGATCCTCAAGCAAAACTGATTGAGCATTTTGCACCTGATAATAAATCTTTCTATCACCATATGGCACGATAAGGTCATCAAGGTTGGCATAGCCAACTTTTTTCTTAAATTCAGAGTAAAACTCTCCGTTAAGATAATCAGCCACCTCGTCATATGGCATAGTGGCAACAGACCTATTGGCTAGTAGAGTAATCATATTCTTTTGCTTAAAAACAACCGTCCATTCCATACCTCCAAAAGTAACCACAGAAGACACAATCAGCCCCCCGCCGTTACCCAATGCAAGGTTGTCACCAAACTGATTTAGATTGTGACTGAGTTTTTCCACAACTGAAGCGTTCCATCCATTTGCTCCAAACAATGGTTCTTGAGAAACCAGTTGCAAGTTGTCTCCCTCTCCAAATTCGAGCGCATTGTTTCTATTTGTCCTTGCTATTATAGCAAAAAGAAGGCTTATTCCCAAAATGACAGCCACAGCGCAAGAGACAACGATAGCAATACCCCTTTTAGAAATAATAAAATCTCGGAAGCTACTGCTCATATATTCCTCCACATTTTTACATCATAATTAGTTTATCACAAACACATAAAAAATTACAAACAAAAAACAACAAAATTTAAAAGTTTTTTAAAATTTATTCTGTAGTCTCATCAAGATAGGTTGCCATTATGTCTGCCACATGAAAAATCACACTTACAGGATATTTGTAATAAGCATCCGACAGTGAGTATGACCCACCACGCACCCTAGCATCAAATCCGCCCATATGCCAGTTTATTGCCATTGCTTCTTCTCGAGTGAGACGCACAAATCCATTTATAATATATACAGACTTTTCTCCATGGCCATAAGGCAATTCATCATCGACCGTGTAGTAAGGTTGTTGAGTCCATACCCCATCAACCTTCACATTTTTATATTCCATTTTATATACATTAGCTTTACACACATCATGAAGTAAAGCAATAAGAGTGATGCTTTCTAGACTAATTTTCTTTTCCCAATCTTTGCCAAATTCTGCTTTTATCAAGGCTAAAAATCGATTGTACACATTGATACTATGCTCACACAAGCCCCCCTCGTGATTTGAGTGAAATTTAGTGCTAGCGGGACAAGTAAAAAAGTCTGATTTCTCCAGCCACTCAAGCAATTTATCTGCCCCCTCTCTTTTTACATTTTTCTTAAAAATTTCTATAAACTTTTGCTTTGCGTCTGTCATAATTATTCTCCTTAAGTTGTTTGTATAATTGTATAAAAAAGTAAGATATATGTCAAATGAATTATTACAAAAATATAAAAATTTATAAAAATAACAATCAATAAAGATACGAAATATTTAAACAAAAAAAGGCTATCAGCCTTTTTTTGCAGCACTGTCGCTACGCCACGGGAATAGCAATCTCTCCACCTTAGTATCTAGCACCACGCAGCACAACTTACAAAACACTTACTCATTTTATTTTTTGTGTTACTTTTTATCTTGTCATCTCTTCTTTAGTATCCTCTTTTGTCTTACATGCCTCATCCAATATTTTTTTAATTTTTTCACGCTTAGCATTCTCAACATCAGGATTATCCACATATACATATCGCCAATCTCCTGGGTATGGATGCTTTGGAGCCCACTCATTTCGATCTAAAACACCTAGTACACTTTGACAAGTATTCCCTTTTTCATTTATTACGACTGTCTTTTTGTCACTCTTACTTATCATATCATCACCTCTCTATTTTTTTCGCAACCTGCGTTATAAATAATATATAGCAAAAAAACCAAAAAAGCAACTTAAATGCAACTAAATTTTTTAAATATTCACAAAATAAACAAAAAAGGCTTGTTAAGCCTTTTGTTTACAGCGTCGTTGCTGGGAGCAACCGTACTCCGCTCCACCTGGCGAACGCGCGGCGCTCATCTGAATAGCTTCGCCATAACACGAAGAAACGACTCACATTAAATAATCGCTTCTACAAATTCTTTTGCATCAAAAGTGTCTATATCATCGATTTTTTCACCAGTCCCCACGAACACTACAGGCACAGTATACTGCTCAGCTATTCCTAATATCACACCACCTTTTGCAGTGCCGTCAAGCTTAGTCACAATAAGTCCATCAATTCCTACCGCTTCATTAAAGTATTCCACCTGACTGATAGCATTTTGTCCTGTTGTAGCATCGAGCACTAAGAGTTTTTGATAGCAACAGTTCTCCCAATTGGATGAGACGACTTTACTCACTTTTTTTAGCTCTTCCATAAGATTAGCTTTGTTATGTAGTCTACCCGCTGTATCGATTATTACAACATCTGTGTTTTTCGCCTTTGCACTAGCAACACCATCAAAAACCACGCTAGCAGGATCTGCCCCATCATCATTTCTCACTATTTTTACATTATTCTTATCCGCCCAAATTGCGAGTTGTTCGCTAGCTGCAGCTCTAAAAGTATCGCCAGCCACTAGCAATACAGATTTGCCCTGAGATTTATAAAAATTAGCTAATTTACCTATTGTGGTAGTTTTACCTACTCCATTCACTCCCACAATTAACAATACTAGTGGATAATTTATCTCAGGTTGAGGATTATTCTCCAAAATCTCTTGCATAATATCACGCAAAGCTTGCTTCACATCATCTTGATTACGCAACTTAATTTTTCTCGATGTGATACGGAGCTTTTCAACAATTTCTTCCGCACACTCTACACCCAAATCTGATGAAATCAAGATATCTGTCAAATCATCAAAAAATTCATCATTCAATTCTCCATGAGACATAATAGACATTAATTTATTGTCAATTGCAGCTTTTGTCTTTTTAAAAGCCTCTTTTATTTTACTAAAAAACCCCATATCCTCATCCTTTTATTAGTTCACTACCGCATTCTGCAGTGCGTCGCTCAGTTTCACTGACACCACTTTACTCACGCCCTTAAAAAGTCCGGCAGCCACCACATTCTCTATTTATTTTACTTTTCTCTCTTATTATTTTCTTCCTTTGTTAGTGGCTGACTACGGCTCATTTCGGGCGTGCTCAGTTCACTACTGCATTCTGCAGTGCATCGCTCAGTTTCACTGACACCACTTTACTCACGCCCTTATTCTCCATAGTTACCCCATAGAGATTATCAGCAAGTTCCATAGTTGGTTTACGGTGAGTGATTACGATAAATTGAGTTTCACCCGCAAAATTGTGAAGGTACTTTGCAAATCGCTCCACATTAGCATCATCTAACGCAGCATCAATTTCATCTAGCAAGCAAAACGGCATCGGTCTTAGCTTTAGTATTGCAAAAAGTATTGCTATTGCGGTTAACGATTTTTCTCCACCACTAAGTAAACTTAAATTCCCTAACGCTTTGCCTGGTGGCTCTGCTATTATTTCTACTCCAGCAGTTAGTACATCATCGCTAGTGAGTACAAGTCTAGCTTTTCCTCCACCAAATAATTCTCTAAATGTGCGAGAAAAATTCTCATTAATCTTTGTAAACTGCGTATCAAATTTTTCTGTCATCTGAGTACTTAGTTCATTAATTACTGTCATTATATCACTTTCAGCTTGCTTAAGATCGGTTAGTTGCGTAGTAAGATCGGTATATCTAGTATCGAGTTCTTTACTATCTTCGATTGCGTTTACATTTACATTACCCAGCTTATTTATCTCACGCTTCAATTCATTTATTCTGCCATTTACCCCTTCAGGTTTGAAATTTACATCTTTAAATGTTTGAGCAGTAAGATAAGTAAGGTCATAATCATCCAAAATGCGTGATTCCATATTCTCTAAAGTTGTATCAATTTGTGTAAGTTTCGCTTCTTCATGATAGAGCCTTTCTTGAATCATACTAAGTTCGTTTCCTACCCTCGTCCTCTCCTCTTCGATTCCAGCTAGTCCTGCATGTAATTGCTGTTTCAACTCTTCCATTTCATTTACTTTAGATTGGTAAAGCTCAAGTTTTTTCTTTTCACTATCCACATCAACTTCTTCATCTACATTATTCTTTTCCTCTGCTTGAGAAATTGCTTGACTATTACTCAAAATCACTGCATTATCTTCATCCATACTCAAGCTTAATTCCTCTTGCTCGGCTAATATTCGTTCAATTTCTGCATTGATAGATTTATTTTGAGCATTCAGCGTAGCAACATCAACCTTAATTTGTGTTATCTGAGTACTTAGTTCCTCACGCTGCTCACGCAAAGACTCTATCATATTGCTCGAACCGTTGCTTTCCCCACTAGCTCCTATTTTTACATTAGCTGTTTCCTGCGAATTATAAGCCTCCAAACTGCTAATTAGGCTAGTTTGCTTAGTCGAAAGTTTGGATAATTCCTCTGTAATTTCTCCCAACTCCGCAGCATACAAATCACAGTCTTCTTGAGCATGTTTAAACAGTTCATCTTTTTGAGTAAACAAAATCTCGCTATCGTGAAGTTGCTGAGTTTTACTATCCACATTTTTAATCAAACCAGCTAAATTCTCCGTTAGTCTTGTAAGAGCCGACTTTTTCTCCTCTACAGTCCCTCTCAACACGCTCACTTGCTCTGTTAATGTTTCAATTTCTCTATCTCTAGATAGCAAATTGTTTACTTCAGCCTTTTTACTTCCACCTGAGATAGAACCAGCAGGATTGATAATATCTCCCTCGAGCGTAACTATCTTAAAACCAAATTTACTATCATTTGCTAACTTTACAGCAACATCCATATCTCGCACCAAGACAGTACTACCGAGCAGACCTTTAAACACACTATCTAGCCTCTTATCATATTCAATCAACTCACTCGCCACACCAAAACATCCTGGGATATGTAGCAAATCTTGATAACCACTACTTATATACTTCGGTTTCATGGAGTTTATTGGTAAAAATGTAGCTCGCCCATAATTATGTTGTTTTAAATAGCTTACCAATTTTTTAGCATCTTGCTCACTGTTTGTAACAATATTTTGTACCGCGTACCCAAGTGCCATTTCAATAGCTGTTTCATAGTCTTTTGGTACTGTAATCAATTCTCCCACAACTCCCACTAACAAGCGCTTTAATTCAGCATTCTTGCCAGCATCTAACAACAATCTTCTTACAGTATTGTTATATCCTTCATAATCCGCCTGCATCTCACTAAGAAGTTTTACTCGAGTTTCCAGTTTAGATAATGTCGCCACATTATTTTGGAGATTAACTTTTAACTCACTTTCTTCTTCTCTAGTTTTAGCTAAACTCTCTCTTAAAGTTGTTAACTCATCCCAAACAGCTTTTTTATTGTTTTCAGCTTCTACTCTACTCGACTTAGCGTCTTCCATCTCTCTTTCTGCTTCATCAAACTTAGTTTGCATTACTCCTTGCTTTTGACTAAGCTCATTCATTCTTTCCTTGATAGCTTCTAGCTCCGTCTGCAGTTTTGCCACATTAGATTTTATTTCACTAAGTTTATTTACAGCATCTTGCATCTCTTCAGTGTTTCCATTCACAGCCTGTTCGCTTAATTTTACCTGCTCAACTACATCGACATACACTTTTTCTAGTCCATCAAGTTTTGATTGTAGATTATTTAGTTTATCAATGTTGCCTGACCTTTCTTCTTGCTTGTCTATAAGCTGTTTATTCAAGCTCTCAAATTCAGTCTTTTTAGCTGTTACGCTTTTTTGTGATTTAGCTAATTGTTCTTTTAAATAGTTTATTTTAGCTTGCTCCACGCGCCTATCCCCAGCACTTTTTTCAAGCGCTACCGTAAGTTTTAAAATTTCGTTTCGCATTGCTTGTATTTGCTCATCAATCATCTTTATCCCCTCTAATGATTGATTTTGCTTTTCTACAGCCTTTGCTACATCGCCTTCCTTTGATGTAGCTTGCTCTCGTAACCCTGCAATAAGGCCAGATATCCGCTCTTTGGTGTCATTAGCTGTATCGAATGTGTAGATATAGTTATTTATTTCTTCATATTTCAGTTTATCACGAAGCTCTAGATAAACTTTTGCTTTTTCCGCCTGAGCTCGCAGAGGAAGAAGTTGCTTTTCTATCTCAATCACAGTATTATCAAGTAATGCGATATTTTCTTTTGTTTTCTCTAGTTTGCGCTCAGCCTCGATTTTGCGCTCTTTAAATTTAGCAATACCCGCAGCTTCTTCAAAAATTACCCTACGCTCTTCAGGTTTACTTGATACAATTTGCTCGACTTTACCTTGTCCAATTATTGAGTATCCATCTCGCCCAATTCCGCAGTCATGAAGTAAATTGGTAATGTCTTTTAACAAGCATGGAGAATGATTGAGTGAATATTCACTAGTACCCGAGCGAAATAATTTTCTCGAAATTACCACCTCATCATAATCTAGGTTAAACTGTTTGTTTTCATTGGAAAAAACCAAAGAAACTTCGCAATATGACACACCCTTTCGATTTTCCGCTCCTTTAAATATTACATCCTGCATACTGCTCCCACGCAAATTTTTAGATGATTGTTCTCCCAGCACCCATCGAATTGCATCACCAATATTACTCTTTCCACAACCATTTGGCCCAACTATAGCCGTAATACCATCACTAAATTCTATCGCAAGTTTGTCTGCAAAAGACTTAAATCCTAGCACCTCTATTCTTTTAAAGCTCAAAGTTTAGACTCCTTTTTTATTCTTCCTCTATTTTGTTTTCACTAATCACCTTACTGATTTTTTCTATCAAATTGTTTTCTGTGTAAGTTTTTACCTGCTCAATACTCAGCATAAAACTTTGCACACTCGATGCTCCATGAGCCTTTACCACTATTTGCTTGCACCCAAGCACAACTGACCCACCATAATTTTGCCAATTATATTTTTTCATCATATTTTTGAGGGGCTTTTTTGCAAAAAATCCACCAATTTTCCCAGAAAAGCTGCTCATAAGTTCTGCCTTCATACACTTCATGAGGTTGGTTATTGAGCCTTCGACACCTTTTAGTAAAATGTTTCCACTAAAACCATCACACACCACTACATCAACGTTACCAGACAAAAAATCTCTTGCCTCCATATTTCCCACAAAGTTTATGGGCAGTTTTTCTAATTTGGGATAGGTTTCTTTTACAAGTTCATTTCCTTTAGCAGACTCTGTTCCGATATTAAGAAGTGCAACTCTTGGAGAGTCAATCTTACAAATAGCCTTCATATATTCACTACCGATGAGGGCAAAATGGCAAAGATTAACTGGCTTACAATCTACATTTGCCCCACTATCTATTAGCATTACAAGTCCGCCATTTACCGTAGGAATAATCGGGCCAAATGCAGGACGAGATAGTCCTAAAACTCGTCCCACTTTTAGTACAGCACCACTTAAAATTGCCCCTGAACTTCCCGCAGAAACAAGACCTGCATATTCTCCGGTCTTTAATTTATCAAAACATATCACTAATGAGCTATTTTTCTTGTTTCTGATAGCGTCTACAGGAGACTCGTCGCAACTTATCTCTTCTGTTGCATTGGTAACCGTTAGCCTATCATTTTGATAAGATTTATTGTTTAGTAATTCTTTGATTACACTCTCTTGCCCTACTAATTCAATTTCCATTTCAGGATTACGCTCTAGTGCCAAAATAGTCGCATCAACTACCATTTCGGGTCCTAAATCAGCGCCAAGAGCATCTACTAATATTTTTTTCATAAACTTTCCTTAATTATTTTTTGTGGTATTTTGTACCTTCTTTGGTATCTACCAATTCTATTCCCTTTTCACTTAACTCAGCTCTTATCTTATCAGCTAGAGCAAAGTCTCTATTTTTCTTTGCTTCGTTCCGTTTTTCAATCTGAGTTTCGATATAGGTTCTTAAATCACTCTCTATCTCTTCTGTTGGCAAACCATTATTAATCACATCGGTAAAACCTAGATTGAGCATTTCATCAAATTTGAGTATGAGTTTCACTTTTGTGCTGTCATTGATTTCCGCTTTGAGCACGTCAAATACAGTAGTAATAGCAAGTGAAGTATTGAGGTCATTACTAAGTGCGTCTGCAAATTGTGTGTAATACTTGTCATAAGCCTCTTTATTTATCCCTTCTTTGGTTTTTGCTAGACCTGCTATTCTTTTAAGCAGTTTGTTATATGTGTTTTTAGCTGCATCCATCCCCTCTAAGGAGAATGCTAATTGATTACGATAATGTGATAGAAAATTAAAGAGTTTGTATACCATTGGGTTATACCCCATTTGGGCTAACTGAGTAATGGTATAGACATTCCCTAGGCTCTTACTCATCTTCTCACCATCACCAGCATTCAGCCTATTCACATGAAACCAATAATTACACCACTTGTGTCCGACGAAACCTTCTGTCTGAGCTATTTCGTTTGTGTGATGAGGGAATATATTATCCACACCCCCACAGTGAATGTCTAGCCTTTCCCCTAAATACTTGTATGATATTCCACTACACTCGATATGCCACCCCGGATATCCCAAACCCCAAGGGCTATCCCATTTGAGTGCTTGGTCTTCAAACTTGGACTTAGTAAACCACAATACAAAATCATTTTGATTATGCTTTCCCTTATCTTCTTCAACACCTTCTCTCACACCCACAAGGTTGTCATTGGCGTTTTGATTACCAAACCGATAATATTCTTTGAGTTTTGAAGTGTCATAGTAAACATTTCCACCACTAAGATAAGCATATCCCTTTTCAAGTAATTTTGTTATAATTTCAATGTATGTATCAATACACTGAGTCGCAGGTACAAAAGCCTTAGGTTCTTTTAAACCTAGCAACTTAAAATCTTGCAAAAACGCATCTGTATAAAACTTGGCTATTTCAAGCACTGACTTGTGCTCTGCTGCGGCAGCCTTGAGCATTCTATCCTGACCATAATCATTGTCACCTGTCAAATGCCCCACATCAGTTATATTCATAATACGCTCAACCTGATAGCCCAAAAACTCCAACGCACGAATGAGAGCATCTTCCATAATGTAGGCACGAAAATTCCCCACATGAGCATAACTATATACAGTTGGGCCACAAGTGTAGATTTTTACTTTGCCACTTTCAATCGGTACAAATTCCTCTATTTTTTTAGTTTCAGAATTATAAAACTTCATATTTTCTCCTTCAATTTATCAAATTGGAATATACAAATTCATAAAAACTGGGCGCTTTACTTGTCCAGCACTCTACTGCATGAAGAGCATCAGCTCTAGATGGTAAATTTATCTTCACCTCAAACATAGGCTCACTTGAAGATGATTCGATAATGCGCAAAATCACCATATATGACCCATCGTTATTTTTAGTATAATCTGCCACGTATTCTTGTAATCGCTTAAAATACATCCTATTCGTTTTACAAAAATCACTAATTTGACCTCTTACCGCCTCAGGCACCTCTTCATAATATATGCTGAGCGCTGAACGCCCTTTCACTGTAAGAGAATACCTACATCGCTTGCTTTGCTCATCATCTATTGTATATATAAAACCATCACGCAACAAATCGTGAAAGACTGATACACATTCCATATAATTTATCCAATCATTTCTGGTGGTGCATATATCCAAAATCAATTGCTCAGTAAGCGGAATCTCGATTTGTTCTAGAACGTAAAGTAGCATAAGTTTGGTTTCAAAGTCATCATTACTAAATTCCATTTTCATATTCGCCCACCTCATATTAAGCAAGTTCATTATAACACACCCACCGTAAAAACGCAAATAAAAACCTCAAAATTATGAAATTTAGTAAAAAACAGTTGCAAAAACATTTTTGTTTTTTAAAAAGTTGTGCTATACTAACTATATAACGATACAATAGGAGACAAAAATGACCACTGAAGAACAATTTGAAATATTTTCTGAATGTTGTGATGAATTAAAGAATTCTAAAATAATAATAGCCGATGCTAAAGTGAGCAAGCTATTGCGTAGCATAGTATCTAGCCCCAGTCTAGTTGACATTGTAGGAGAAGCGTTAGTGGGATATAACTTTGACACAGAATTTAATAAATGCATTGAAACCAGCGCTGATGGAACAACTACTATATCACTTCCTTCTGAGCCACACAAAATAATTGCGTTAGTATTTAGCCTGCTTTCCGAATTCGATAGCCACCGAATGGATCTACAAGAATTTATCCTAAGCTACTTCAAATCAGAAAACCTCACCAAAAGTTTTAAACTATTCAACACTCAACTTATAGATGCTCTACGCGAAAACTTGAGCAACTGGATAGGAATAGGAAAAAGTGAAGAGCAAAAAGCCACACTAGACCTCGAACAAACTATCGAAACGCCAGATACTCCCCCCATAGAGCCCACCACTACCGAAGCTGATTCCCCCGACAAACTCTTTGCTGATCTAAAGATAATCTTTGAACAAATCAAAGAAACAATCAATACCGATGTGCGTGTAAAGCAAGAAACTAAAGATGACCTAAATATCACAATTGAGGCTCTACTCGAGACTCTGCGACTAAAAAACTTCAAAATACTAAATGCATTGCTAATTAGTCTAAATAACATGATAGCTAATATCAAATCAACAAAATACTATCATCAAGAAATGCAAACTAGATTAGCAAAGTTTTACGAAAACTTTATATGATAATTCCAATATCAATTGTTTATTACCAACAAAAAAAGGCTATTTTAGCCTTTTTTGTTTGCAGTAACGACACTATATCACATAAGCAATACTTATCGTTTATCATCCCAACAACATAACGCTTGGAGTTTATGGTGTTGACTCTGTTGGCTTTAATTCAAGAGCTGTAAAGTAGCCGAGCGCAACTTCTCCTCCACTATATATTTTAGCCATATTAACATCTACTCGTGCAGTATTGTATACGCAATAATTTTCATCGTCTATATCCACTCGTAGAGCAGTACAATCACTAAATACCTCACCAATTTCCTCATTATCTGCATTTTGTTTGCTAAAGTCTTTTCTAGCATAAATAGTTTTTAGGTAGGTACACCCTTTAAACATGCTGGCATAGTATCGAACCATTGTGGTGTTTACATTTTCAAATTCGATAGTTTCTAAGCTCGTCAAACCTTTAAACATCTCACTACTGTTAAAATCAAAGTAAATCTCCTCATCCAAGTTTTCCTCACTCAATACATAAGCAACATTTTCGTCACTATTATAATAAAGCTTTACCTTATCTGAGCTAAACTTTGTGATGGTAGTAACCGTTACTGAATTGAGTAAATCGCCCCCAGCGTTTGTAATGTCATCCCAGTATTCATTCTTTTGCCCAAAAATTATTTTTGTTACACTAGATGATATAGTTTCTTTAAATAATTCTTTATCAATCATATATTCAAATATCCTAGTCACTTCGTCTTTACTAATTACATCAGTCATGTAACCAGTATCACCACAATAGGCGTGAGATTTATTAACATCTTCTGCACTATTTGAATTTCTGAATGCATAATATTTTAAAGAACCAGAATCATTATAAAAACCTCTCAACTTATCAGAAGTAGTAAACATATCTTTATGCGTTATTACTTTATCTCTATCCCACAACAAATTAGATATGTAAATTACTTGTAGTGCTGTAGCGTAAAACATTTCTCTCATGTTTTCCACTTTATGTGTATCAAATGTACTGATATCTAACGAGGTAAGTTGCCCCTTTAAAGGATGCTCCACAGCACCTTGATTTATAGAGAACATACTTTCCATTGTTGCTACACCACTAGTATCAAAGTTTGAAAAGTCAATCTCCCTTAACGCTGGCACATTATAAATATTGAATGTGTTTCCATATGTGCTACCGTAAATTTTACTATTTTCCTCCTCGTTTAGAATATAAACAGTTCGCTCAATTTTCGTTTCTGTCCCTTCACTGGGGGAAGGTTTTGGCACTATTATAGTTTTTTCTGTGATGTAGCGTTTTACTTTACCACTACCAAAGTAAGAAACATCTTCGCCTTCGGCACTTGAAACCACACTTTGATAAGTTTCTTTCTTGCCAAAAATGACTGAAACAATCGTGTCGTAATCATCTATATCAAATAGATTTCCACTCTTTACTATATATGGAGCTTCAGCTAAAATGCTATCTAAAACCACTTGTTTACTTACATTAGCAATATTGGTAAACATTCCTCTAAAGGACCTTTTGTCAATTCCATAACTATCATTAAATGCGTTGCTCTGAGTTGCAAAAACTGCACTCTTTATGTCTCTTGGTATTGCGCTTACCGCAGGAATATTACCTTCAGCAGGCTTATCCTGTACATAGTTTAAACAATAATCTAATTTTGGCTCTTCACCATCTGCATAAGTATAATATCCGCGCACCATAGGACCAAACATATTTTCACTTGTCGATACCACCACATTTCCCCATTCTTGATTGCTAAAGATGGCCATGATGTAGTCAGAATCAAACATATTGTTCATATTAATTACATTACTTACATCTAAGTTTTCTATAGTAACACAATGCACTTTTATGTCATTAAACATATTACTACAGTCCTTATTGGCTCTTATTGTATCAGCACAAGTAATGTATCCTGTTTTAGTAGTGGAATCAATATGTAGTATTACATGTTCATTTCCCAAAAAGGACAAATCGGATTGAGTAATCAAATGATTTTGATTGTAATAATTATCTGTGTAATTCTCTTCTGTGCAGAATATAATGTCTTTAAGGGTATCTTGCACGCCATTTTGATATGGTATAGCAAAACTTAATATTTGTTGAAATTCCGCACCACTGACTAGCATATTACCAAATTCTTGTTCTACAGCAGTTTCAACCTCATCTTTTATACTTGTTGGAGTCAAATAGCCTTTACTCTGTTCTGCTAATACAGCGTTATCACTATAAAGCTGATCAGGACTAAACTCATTATAATCAGTAGCAGTATAGTATCCACGCAAATAAATACACCCAGCAAACATATCTATCCCAGAAGATTCGATAACTGGTTTGATATCACTACCCGACATAATAGTTATTAGACGACTGCAGTTTTTAAACATTTCGTCCATGTTGATCACCTTGGAGGTATCAAACGATGAAAGATCCAAGCTATTTAAACCGCTACACCCAATAAACATTCCTTCCATGTTAGTTACTAACCGAGTATCAAAATTGTCAAATTTGATATACTTTAATTTTTCAAAATCCATAAAACTATAACTACAATCTGGATTTGCTAATATAGATTCTCTTACATCTGAATCATCAGCCGCATCTGCTACACAATGCAAAATAAATACTTCTTTATCCTTAACGAAAAGCTTGATATTGCCAGATTGACCTTTTGTTACATCGACAGCATCTTCATCGTCCCAGTTAAGCTCAAGACTAGCTGAGTAATCTGCAAATTTTCCAAAGGTAACCCCCTTTAAATCAGATGGTCCGATATTTCTGATAGCTTGTCTTAATTGGCTCCCTGATAGCAAAGTATGTGAAGCATAATAGATTCTATTGATATAATTTTGCACATTATCCGCCATATATCTATCGGTAAAGTACCCACCAGCGCTAGTAGCAACCTTTGCATAGGCTATTGAAGAAGCATTTCCGCTGTCATATGGTAAAATATCAGCATCTTCGCCACTTGGATAATACCCTACAATCTTAGGTGATAAATTAAACATTTCCGTATGCAGTGTAACTCCACTAAGATTAAGAGTTGCTTTATCTACCCAAATTTTGGATAATTTGGGACAATTATAAAACATTCTACTAGTAGTGTTGGTGGCGTTAGTATAAAAATTAAACAATTCAACTTCTACCAAATCAGCACGATCTTTAAATAAATCTTGACAACTCTGAGGAGCTATCATCACAGTATTTAAATCGGAATATATATACAATTCTCCGCTACTATCATCACTAGTTTTGATTAAATTTATATGTTGATTAGAACTCAACTTAGTTGAACCTTTTTTCAAAATCCATTCAGGTAATTCTTCAATAAAACTAAAATGCACCTTTTTATATGAATTAAACTGACTTACGAGATTATTCTTGTCTTCATTAGATAGATATATCGGAGTGATATTTTGTTTTTCGGTAATTTTTGCCGAAAGTTTATAGCTAAGTGGCTTACGCTCATTATCTTGCAAGCAATACACGCTTTTTACAAGCGGAAGCATATTATCTTGCAACTCCGCCTCAGTTTTTACGCTAGATAAACTTACCTTTCTATCCCACGCTGGCACCCACCTAATGATTACTTTACAAGCGTCTTTATCATCTACAACTGTAGCAACCTCACTAAGCTTTACTACTATCCTATCATCAGAATTAGTCGGAATGAATGTGAGCGTATTGTTTATTTTATTCTTTTCCCAACTACCCGATACAGGCAAATTATTTAATCCAGTCACATTAAAACCTATGGTAAGTCTAGCGTCTTGCCCACTAGTAGCATATAAATAGTTAAATACATTGGTTTGAGACTGAGACAAATCAAAAACTCGTGTAGTATTATCCCCTGAGGCAATACTTGAGTTTATCACCCCTCCAAAAGCATTTTTACCACTAGAACGGTTATATGTGCTGCTTGCTGCAGTATTTATTATCATCATGACCACAGCAACTATAATTACCATTCCCATAATAGCAAATGCTGTAATTAATTTACCCTTTGTTTCCATTTTTTTACCCTCTATACGTTATTTTAGATAGCTAAAGTAGAAATCAACAAGAATGCGATGTATGAGCACACAATTAATACGCCCGATATAATTTGCACACTCATAGAATTTTTTAATAGTTTGCCTCTGCGACGAATAATACCAAAAATGAGCATACTAAGAGCCGCAAACGCTAAAGATGCGCTGAGCACCAAACTTTGCATATCCGATACAAAAACTGTACCACTCACAAAAACAATATCAGCTAACGAAATTACCCCAAAGTTAAATAAGCACGAACCTATTATATCTCCATAAGCAGCATCAAGGTTTCCAAGTCGCACCAATTGAAAACTTGCGATAATTTCGGGTAAACTTGTAGCCACTCCTAAGAAAAGTGCACCAGCCAACCCTCGGCCTAGTGAATAAGTATCAGCTATGTTTTCTGCTAAAAATGTAATAGCTATCGATACCCCAACCAGTATCAAAGAAAATAATGAAAATTCATGCCACAATCGTTTTACAGAGTATTTAGCAAATTTGTTTGGAATATCCGACTTTTCCTTGTCTATTACTTTAGGTTCACTCTTTCTAGTAGAAATTAAAGCAACTGCATAAAGTACTATAATAATTGGTGTAAGAATATTGACATTTATTCCTGGAATAACTACCGCTACATCAAATATCATACATAACAATACTAAAACCGATATTGCTAGGGTAAAGACCACAAACAAAACATTAGCTTTACTCAAATGTTTATTCACAATATGTCTGCAAAACACTACCATCAATACACCGATTATAGCTATATCAAATACATTTGACCCCAAAATGTTGCCTAGTGTCATATTGGCTTCACCAAGTAAAGCTCCAGTAACACTGGTAACTAACTCGGGTAAACTCGTCACTCCAGCTAGTAGCACTGCCCCCAAAAAAGCCCCTGATAGCTGAGTCTTTTTATCTAATTCATCAACAATACCCGCAAGTTTACTCGATGCATATACTACAATCACTATACATACAAGGTATAAAATCCATATCCACCACATAATGCACCTCTACATTTATTATGCATTTTTTTCACTATAAATGTCAAATGTATTTTAGTAATATTTGTATTTTTGCCAAAAATTTATTACATCGCCATCAAGTTCTTTATTTCTTCTTTCAATATTTCCTCTTACTTTTATGCCAGCGCTTGGCTTGTATTTTACCCTTCTCAAAAATTTTCGATCAACTAACTTTCCATCCTTATATTCTTCGAGAAATGCGCGCACCACGTACCCTTTGTGCGGTAGCTGAATATATTCTTCTTCATCAGTGTAGTTTACTAGATGTGTATATTCTTGTTTTTCATCTATAAAAATTTCATCACTAGGCGGATTTTCCTCTGCTTCTATTTCGTTTACTCTTTTAAATGTCCGTCCATCGTCTTTACCAAAGATAGTGACATTCACCCTGTTCCCTTCAACATTTGCTTTCACAAAAACTGGATGAGTTGAGTAGTTTTCCCACTTTAGGTCTGCTGAACCAAAATTTACCATAGCATCAAACCCAAGATCTACATAATTGCTACACAAACTGTGATTATGCACTTCTGTTACTTCAACCCCAGCTAAAAGTAGCGCATTATATAGTGTAGAGCTTACTTGGCACACTCCCCCTCCTATTCCTTCTACATATTTTTTGTCAACAATTATTTTTGCTGGTCTATACCCAGCCTTTTCAGTTCGTCTACCAGTGAGTGCGTTAAATGAATAAGTTTTGTTAGGGCTAATTTCTAAACCATTCAGTCTATCTAGAGCCAAATTTATATTGTGCTTTCTATCTTCATTAGTTACCACAAATGTTGTATAAAAACTTGACTTCACATTTTGATAATCTATTATATCTTCGTATTTAACCAAAGGTAACAGAATCTGTGGCTTTAGTTTAATAATTACAGAATTCGTCTTCTCTATTTCATTCAAAATCGCACCTACTAGCTGATCTATATCTAGCTTATATCCGCATCTATCCTTAGTAAATGTAAAATTGGGAGTTTTGTTTGGAGTAAAACGATATGTAGCATCAACTGGTTCACAATCAATCTCATCTTTAAGTTTTAAAATCAACTCATCCAATCCACAAAAACAATATCCAATAGCCATTATCGGCTCGATTTTCATATTTAATAATTTTCTTAGAAGTTTTGCCCGCTCTATATGATTTCCTCCACGACCATGTTTGGATAATTCTGATTTAAAATAAAAATTAGTGTCTAACTCATGTTCGCTTGTGTTATAACAATATTCTCTTGTCCCAAATTCAAAGATAATAGAAATTTCACCTTGATATGCGTCAACTTTTATTATATCGTTAGTCATATAGAAAAAGCTCAAAATTAGTAAAAAGAGTCCACACAAAAATAATTGTTTCGACATAATATATCCTTTGTGAATATTTTTCCCTATTACCCGTATTTTATGCGCCCCAATAAATGTAATGAAATGTCAACAACCCTTTTTACTTACTTGACATTTTACGCAAAACTATGATAGAATTTTGGATATTAGAGGTAGATATGATAAAAATAATAAAACAATTCCGTTTCATCGATTGGATGCTGGTTATTTTCATCCTTTCTTTGATTGTTACCGAAGTTTGGATTGACCTAAAAATTCCTGACTACACCATGCTACTTACTCAAAGTGTGGCTAGTGGTCAAGCAACAAATAATGACATTCTAACCAACGGTGGTTGGATGCTTTTATATTCGCTTTTTAGCTTAATTTGTACCATATTTTGCGTACTCCTTTGCACGAGATTGGCTAGCACAATCTCTTTTAGGTTAAGAGAACAAGTTTATGACAAAGTGTCACAATTTAGCAATTGTGAAATGAGAAAATTCTCTATAGCTAGTCTAGTTACCCGCTCCACTAACGACATTACACAAATCCAAATGTTTTTTGCAATAGGTTTCCAAATTTTAATTAAAGCTCCTATCATGGCAATTTGGGGAATATGTAAAATTTCTTCTACATCCATTGAGTGGACACTATCTACACTTATATGTGTGTTTTTGATAGTTGTATTTATCACTATCTTGGTACTGATTTGCTTACCAAAATTTAAAAAAATGCAGATACTTATTGACAATGTAAATAATGCAACTAGAGAAAATGTGTCAGGAATCCGCGTAGTACACGCATTCAATGCAGAAAATTACCAACAAGAAAAATTTGAAAAAGTCAACACAGACCTATTTAAAACACAACTTTTCACCATCAAAGGTATCAGCTTACTCATGCCAGTAATAACGCTACTTATGAATGGATTAACACTTGCAATCTACTGGATAGGAGCCATCCTTATAAATAATGCCCCCGTCTTAGAGCGCGCAATGATTTTGGGAAATATGACAGCTTTTACACAATATGCTTTGCTTATCATTATGTCGTTTATTTTACTAGTGGTCGTTTTTATTATGCTACCTAGAGCTATGGTCGCTTACAAAAGAGTGCAGGAAGTTTTGTCTTGTAAAGTATCGATTGTAGAGGGTTCAGCCCCATCTCCAGAGCGAGTTGGCACTGTAGAGTTTAGAAATGTTGGATTAAAAAGTGACAGTGGAAATGTAGAAATTTTGAGCAACATCAGCTTTACTATAAAAAAGGGCGAACATGTAGCAATAATAGGTGCAACCGGCTCTGGTAAAACTAGCCTTATTGACCTAATTCCACGATTTACCGAAGCAACTAGTGGCGCAGTGCTTGTAGATAATATGAATGTCAAAGATTACAAATTAGATGACTTACAAACACGCGTCGCTGTCATTACCCAAAAAGCAATTTTGTTTAAAGGCTCTATAAAAGATAACATTGCCTATGGAGAAGAAGAACAATCTATAGACAAAGAGCGATTAAAACAAGCAATTGACATTGCTGAAGCTGAATTTATCTACGACTTACCAGACAAACTAGAAACAGAATCAGCGCAAGGAGGAACAAATTTCTCTGGCGGCCAAAAACAACGGATTTCAATTGCCAGAGCCATCTATAAAAATGCAGACATAATTATATTTGATGACAGTTTCTCGGCACTTGACTACAAAACAGACCTCACTTTGCGTCAAAACATCAGACAACATTTGCCAGATAAAACCATCATTATCATAGCTCAACGCATAGGTACAATCAAAAATGCTGACAAGATAATCGTGCTGGACAACGGAAAGATTGTAGGCATGGGCTCTCATAATGAATTACTAAAGACTTGCCCAATTTACAACCAAATAGCCCTATCACAACTAAGTAAGGAGGAATTATAAATGCCCATGCCAAGAATGAGATATACTGACACTAAGCAAAAAACAGATTTTAAAGCGCTTGGTAAAATTTTCCGTTTTTGTAAACCTTACACATTTGCCATAATCGTCAGTTTGATATTAGCCATACTTGCCACTGTTACCACAATCATTGGTCCCAACAAAATTCGAGAACTAACCAACTTAATAACTGATGGGCTAGCAACTGACATTGACTTACAAGCAGTTAGTTACATAGGAATAATTCTCATATCTATATATGCTATTGGAGCTGTGTTAAATTACATCCAACAATATATATTAGCAATAGTTTCACAAAATACTGCAAAAAAATTGCGAACTAATATCGATGAAAAAATAAACAAACTTCCCCTATCCTATTTCGATAAATCTACCACAGGAGATATTCTTAGCCGTGTAACCAACGATGTAGATTTAATTGCTCAAACCTTAGGCGCGAGCATTGCCAACTTAATATCGGCAATCGTGCTATTTGTGGGGGTAATCATTATGATGTTTATCACCAATTGGGTATTAGCTCTTGTCACTATTCTCTCTTCACTATTTGGATTTGCTTTTTTAGGGATTTTACTAAAAAGATCACAAAAACACTTTATAAACCGACAAATTTATCTGGGCAAAATGAATGGGCACATCGAGGAAATCTACTCCAACTACATTTTAGTCCGTTCATTTAATGCTCACAAAAATGAAAAGCGAAAATTTAACGAAATAAACAAAAACTTACTAAATACTGAGTGGAAATCTCAATTTCTCTCAGGATTAATGCGTCCTATAATGCACTTTATCGGTAATCTTTCTTACACCCTTATCTTCATTGTGGGGGTGGCAATAATACTTAGCGGAAGTGAAGCTGTCACCATTGGTACTCTCATTGCATTCATTATTTATGCCAAACTCTTTACAGAGCCATTACAAACCTTTGCTCAAAGCCTAACTCAACTACAACAAACTTCAGCAGCTTCAACACGTGTTTTTGAAATACTCGCTATGCCAGAGCTTAGTGATGAATCTCATAAAACAACTCGCCTTACCTCAATAAAAGGTGATGTAGAATTTAGAAATGTCCGTTTTGGCTATTCTAAAGACAAGCCTGTCATAAAAAACTTGTCATTCAAGGCAAAAGCGGGACAAAAAATAGCTATAGTCGGCCCTACTGGTGCAGGAAAAACTACTATAGTAAACCTACTGATGCGATTCTATGAGGTAGATAGTGGAGAAATATTGATTGATGGAATTTCTACAAAAGACATATCACGCTACCATCTACACGAACTATTTGATATGATTTTACAAGATACTTGGATTTTCAATGGTACATTGCGCGAAAACCTAGTGTACAATAAAACTGGAGTAACCGATGAAGAATTGGAAAAAATCTGCTCCGTTGTAGGGTTAAATCACTTTGTCGATACCCTCTCCAATCGATTTGACACATATTTTTCAGATACTTCGACTATTTCAGCGGGACAACGTCAACAACTCACGATAGCACGGGCTATGCTAAAAAATTCACCACTCCTAATTTTGGATGAAGCCACAAGTAATGTTGATACGCGGACTGAAAAACAAATCCAATCCGCTATGGATACTCTTACTCAAGGTCGAACTTCGTTTGTGATTGCACACCGCCTTTCTACTATAAAGAATGCTGACCTAATCTTGGTAATTAAGGATGGAGATATTATTGAACAGGGCAAACATCACGAGCTATATGTAAAAAATGGATTTTACACCCAACTATACAACAGTCAATTTGCTGAATAATAAAGAGATTACCTCTATATAATAAATGAGTTTACTTACTACAAATAAATATAAAAAAGCCTTATAATAAGGCTTTTTTATTGTCACCATTACTTATACTTATAACAGCGTAAATATGATGCAAATATAGTAGTTACTACTCAACTAATGGACGAAGTAATACATCAGTGAAGAAGCCTCGATTTTCGCTATCTGGCACCCTAGCATAAACACCTTGGTAATAATTACCACCATAACTATAGCTAGCAAGAGCACCGTTCCCATCTAAATAGTAACCAACTAATTTACTACAATTACTAAATCCTGTGTTACCTGCTACTGCTAATGTGCCCAAAGTAGATGGTGTTACATAGATAACTGTTAGTTTAGTACAATTATCAAAAGGGCTTATAAAGCTAATTACACTGTCAAAATTCAAATTAGAAAAGTCTATACTCTTTAGTGAACTACAATTATAAAACATATTATTCATATCAGTCACATTAGATGTGGAGAAACTACTCAAATCAAGTGTTACTAATGAAGAACAGTTATGAAACATCGAATTAATTGCAGTAACATTAGCTGTATTAAAGCTGGATACATTTACACTCCGCAACAATGTACACCCATAGAACATACAACTCATAGTAGTAACATTAGAAGTTGTGAATGACGATAAATCTAGAGTTAGCAACCGTTTACAATTGTAGAACATGTAACTCATGTCAGTGATGCGGCTTGTATTGAAATTATCAAACACTACTGATTGTAGGGCTGCAAAATTATTAAACATGTTTTTACAACTTGTAGCATATATCGTAGTGTTATTTTCACTAAGAATGTATCGCTCTGTTCCTACAATATATAGTTTTATGCTCCAATCAAAATCATAAGATATATCAACGCCTACTTTCCCAGCCACAGCGCTTGCGTAGCTTGATTTGTTACCAAATACAATGCGCGTAATTGTATTATCTTCAGCCGAATATACATCAGCACCTTTTAGCAGTATATTGAAGCTCTCCGCATCAATTATCCCATTTGGAATAGAAAATGGTAGTTGCGATTTCAACGCTATATTGGTTAAATATGAATGATTTGTACTATTTGCTAATTTTGCATATTCTGCAGTAGTATACGAGTCATCATATTCGTTGTAAACCACATTGTTTCCGCTTAAATAGTATCCTTTTAGATTGTTACATGAACTGAAAGTGTCGCTACTAGAAAGATCTACATTCCAGCTAGAATTTACATAGATTACTTCAAGATTAGCACACTCAACAAACATATTCTCCATATATTCCACGCTAGAAGGATTAAAACTACTCAAATCTAGGCTTTTAAATGCACAACCAGCAAACATTTCATACATACTCATTACGTTGCTAGTATTAAAACTACTTAGATTTAGACTGCTTAAAGAGTAACAATAAGAAAACATATAACTCATATTAGTTACTTGGCTAGTATTAAACGAAGATAAATCCAAGCCCATCAAAGCAGGACTATAACCAAACATACCCTCCATACTTGTAACATTACTTGTATTAAAGCCTGAAAAATCGATCCCTGTGAGCGCCTCACATTCAACAAACATATAACTCATATCTACAACACGGCTAGTATTAAAGTTATCAAAAACTATTTCATTAAGATTTATTAAATCAGAAAACATTGCATAGCAATTAGCATCAGCATATATAGTAGAATTTTCCTCATGAAGGATGTATACTTCACTTCCTACATTATATAGTTTGATTTTTCCTTGTCCACCTTGAGTTACATCCACCCCAGTCTTGCCTGAAACTTTTGAAGAATAATCTTGTTTATTTCCAAACACTATTTTTGCAATTGTAGTATCCCTTGTATAGATATCAGCTGAACCACCTTTTAACATAACATTAAATTCTTCGCCTGGTAACAATACATTTGCTAGTGCTGCGTTTAACTCTTGAAGTTTTACCAAAACATCTGATTTTATAGCTACATTTGTTAGATATCCACCATTACTACTATTAGCTAGACAAGCAAAACTTGAGTCATCGCAACTCTCATCGTATGCATTATACAATACATTATTGCCATTTTTATAGAAGCCATACAGTTTGGTACACCCCGCAAAAGTACCACCTGAATTCGAGGTTGTATTCCAAGTAGAAGACACATAAATCACATTTAACTTGCTGCAGTTACTAAACATACATTCCATATCTGTTCCATTTGGTATGCTAAAGCCACTCAAATCCAAACTTGTAAATGTACAATCAGCAAACATGTAGCTCATGTCTGTTACATTAGATGTATTTAGTCCACTTAAATTTATGCTTGTTAAACTTTTACAGCGATAAAACATTCTACTCATATCAGTTACACTACTGGTGTTTAAATTAGTAAAGTCAACCTCGTTCAAAGACGATAAATCATTAAATATACTGCCTAATCCTGTAGCATAAATCGTAGAGTTAGTTTCGCTAAGGATGTAAACGATATTATTAACACTATATAGTTTAATACTACCATCACCCTTGTAGCTCACATCTACCGCAGTTGCATTAGAGATAGCTTGAGTATAATTTTGTTTCTTACCAAATATCACTTTAGTAGTATTTCTGTTTATAATACGATTCAATGCACCTCCTGGCAATAACCTTCCGCTAACATTCATATATGATGTAACATCCGATTTTATTGCCACGCTCGTGAGATATCCAAATACGCTACTAGAAGCAATCTTTGCATAAGTGCCTGTAAAATTAGAATTATTAAATGTATAACTCTTTAAATCGTTGCCATCTTTGTAAAAACCTTGCAGACACGAACAACCATAAAATGTAAAAGATGATGAAAGTGATTTGTTCCAAGAAGCAGCCACATAAATCACTCTCAGAGCTGTACAACTATCAAACATACTAGCTATGCTAGTAACACTATCTACATTAAATGTACTAATATCTATAATTTTTAATCCACTACAACCATAAAACATATTACCCATATTTGTTACACTAGATGTATCTAATCCACTTAAATTTATGCTAGTAAAACCACTACATTGACTAAACATATAACTCATATCAGTTACACTACTGGTGTCTAAATTATCAAACACTATTTCAGTTAACGCCTTGAAATTGTAAAACATATAACTACAGTCACTCGCGTAAATTGTAGAGTTGGTTTCACTAAGAATATAAGCCACTGTTCCTACTTTGTATAGTTTTGTTTTTCCATTAGAAAATTGTGTTACATCAACACCTGTTGCATTACCCAACATACTCGAGTATGTAGTCTTATTACCAAATACTATTTTCGTGATTGTACTATCTTCAGTGTTAATCGAGACGCCATCTCCTTTAATAATGGCATTTATATACTGTGCTTTCATTAGCGTATTAGACATTGAATTCTTTACCTGAGTTTTTAGCGAGACAGGTGTAAGATAAGCATAATTGTTCGCATCCGCTTTTTGAGCATAATTTGCTGTAGTGTTAGATGCGTTGTATGCATTGTATACTAGATTATTGCCACTTTCATAATATCCTCGAATGTTTGTACAGCTAGCAAAAGTACCAGTTGAGGAAAGAGATTTGTTCCAAGAGGCAGCTACATAGACAACCACCAAATTTGAGCAACCAGAGAACATTCTGGTCATACTTGTAACATTTGTCACATCCAAACTGCTAATATCAATAGTTACAAGCGAAGTGCAGTTATTGAACATATAGCTCATATCTGTAACTTGGCTAGTGTCTAAATTATCAAACACTACTTCATTTAATTTACTAAAGTATGCAAATAAGTTACTACAACTCTTTATAACAATGGGTGTATTGTTTTCGCTAAGGATATACCGTACGTTACCAACAGAATACATTTTTATGGCATCACTACCGCTGCTGGTGGCACTAACTCCCTCTAATCCTTCTACGACACTAGCATATGTTGACTTGTTTCCAAACACGATCTTTGTAATAGACCCCTTTTGATCATCATCAGATATTACTCTAGAATTAAACGATAAATTAATACCCAAATTTGCCTCAAGCTCGGATTTTATCGTTATATTCGTTAAATATCCATCAGTAGCCAATTTTGCATACATACTTGTGACCTGATTTTGATTGTATACTTTGTATTGAGTACCACTACTATTAGCATATCCACACAAACTTTGGCATCCCATAAATACATTAGACTGTGTTGTTGAAGATATGTTCCAAGCTGGCGAAGAAACATAAATAATAATCAGTTTAGTACAACCATTGAACATATAAGTAATCGTAGGCGATTTAGCAGTACTAAAGCTGCTAAGATCTAAGCTATATAAAAAACTACAATAATAAAACATAAAGCTCATATCTGTCACATTACTCGTATCAAAACCTGATACATCCACATTGACAAGAACACTGCAATAGTAGAACATATATTTCATATCTGTCACTTGGCTCGTATCAAAATCTGACATATCCACGCTTGCAAGTGCTTGGCAATAATAAAACATATAGCTCATATTAGTCACTTGGCTAGTGTCTAAATTATCAAACACTATCTCCTTTAGTGATCTGAAGTTATAGAACATATATCTACAATCGCTTGCATATATTGTAGAGTTGTTTTCGCTGATAATATAAGCAACTTTTCCCATTTTATATAATTTTATATTTCCAGTAGCAAATTGTGTTACATCAATACCCGTTCCACTAATATAACTAGAGTAAGTAGATCTATTGCCAAACACTATCTTTGTATAATAAGTATTACTGTCAGAATAATAACTAGGCCTACCATTCTTTATGTAAGAATTTAAGTCCATTCCAGAAATCAAAACATTTCCAAGAGTAGTTGCAATCTCATTCTTTATAGCCACATTTGTTAGATATGCGCTATTGCTACTGGTGGCAATCTTTGCATACGCAGATGTGATATTTGAAGCGTTAAATTCATTGTACAATATGTCATTGCCGTCTTTATAAAATCCGTTCAACTTAGTACAATTGTAGAATGTGTCGCTATTAGAAATTGATTTATTCCATGTAGATGCCACAAAAATCATACCCAATTTATTACATTCGGAAAACATTTCAGTCATATCAGTAACACTAGATACATCAAAACTACTGATATCTATCGCACTCAAAGATTGACAATAGTAAAACATATCACTCATATTAGTAACTTTGCTTGTGTTGAAACAACTTAAATCAACCTCAGACATGTTAAGGCAATAGTAGAACATATAGCTCATGTCGGTGACTTTTGTAGTATCAAAATTGTCAAATACTATTTCAAGATTATTAGTACAGTAGTAAAACATATAGCTACTGTCAGCATTGGCATAAATCGTAGAATCATCTTCACTAAGAATATATACTTCAGCTACTACATCTACACCACTAACATATTCATTATATTCTATGACTTTGTACATTTTGATATTGCCATTACCAGATACACTGACATCTACCCCAGTCAATCCAGCAATCTCTGTCAGATAATCAGATTTATCACCGAATACTATTTTGGTAGGAGTATAGTCGACATCATGACTATCATAAGTTTGCTTTCCACCTGTAATAAGATAGCTAATTTCTCGCCCACTTATCAGCGTGTTATCCCCTATCGCCGCAATAGCCGTTTTTGTAGCCACGCTAGTGAGGTATGAACCATTGTTTTCTGTGGCGATATTTGCGTAATTACACGTGTTGTTTGCAGAGACGAAAGCGTTTGCTTTTACCTCGTTATTCTTTACATAATACCCCGAGAGATTTGTACAATCTCTAAAACAAATTGTACTACATGGATACGGATTTGTAAAATTAGATGCCACATAAATTATCGATAAATTCGTGCAATAACAGAATGTCTGCTGGAGCCCT
>JAFXZE010000031.1 GCA_017541375.1 Clostridia bacterium | reverse complement strand
TCTTTTATAAGGTTCAACATCCTCTCCACTATACTTAGAAAACAAAAGTATGATACAATGGGCGGATTGTTTGAAGAAATAACCAAAGACACTCTCGAACTAACGATAAATGAACGTATTATTCTATTTATCAGAAATTTAGTTAAAAATATTAAGGAATAATTATACAATTACAAGAATACTTTACTTGTTGATTTAAACATTGATAATCAATCAGTTAGAAAAATGACAAAATTAGAACAATCTGATTGTCAGCGTGTTATGGCACTTGCGAAAGTTTAGAATTATTATTTCGACGGCAAAACGCATTTTTTTCTAATAAAATACGATTGTTTTTGAAAAACTTTTCTACCTTTGTAGCGTTTTTTGTTGGCGTTTGAATTGTAATTGAACATGGCGGACGACGACAAACAGAGGAACCAATGTCAATTATTTGATAAAACTATGACAGAAGAAGAAATATATGATGAAATAGAGTATGAAGACGCGAATGAAGGAATGGTTGCCATAACACATCCATTTTCTCCATCAGATATCAAATTGTCAAATCCTCCGATGAATTTAGGTGATTTGATTGAAATGATAGATGCTGGTTGGATTAATTTTGGTACCGAGTATCAACGTGCTCCTGATTTGTGGAGTAAGAAGAAGAAAAGTATGTTGATTGAATCAGTTTTACTAGGATTAAGACTTCCCGCTTTTTATTTTGAAGAGGTTGATAAACGCAAGTGGAATATAATTGACGGATTACAACGTTGCTGCGCTATAAGGGATTTCTGTGTAGAAGGTAATATGGAATTGCAAGGATTAGAATTTCTTGGTGACAAGTTTAAAGATAAATGCTATTCTGATTTGCCTTTTGAAACTCGTCGCGACATCAAAATGTTGCCGATAACAGTGAATCTTTTAGCAAAAGGTGTACCTGATTCCGTAAAGTATGTCCTTTTTAAGCGATTAAACACAGGTGGGGTAGATCTTACACCTCAAGAAATACGCAATGCTGTGTATCACGGAAAGGCAATAGATGTTGTTAGAGATATGTCAAAAGATTCCGTATTCATTCGTTTTTTTGGAAATATTAAGAAAGACAGGTGTCAAGATATGGATTTTGTATCAAGGTTTATTGCATTTTATGTAACTGATTACCAAATGTACAAACCTGATATGGATAGTTTCATCAATGAAGCAATGGAACTATTAAAACAAGACAAAGTCAATGTTGAGCAAATGAAATCTGATTTTCACAATAGTTTGAAATTATGCGAAATGCTATTTGGATTGAAAAATGCGTTTCGCAAACCTTTACGTGATTCAGAGCGTCGTGGTCCTATTAACAAGGCTTATTTTGAAGTTTTGGCAACATTATTTGCAAAGCAATTTAAACACAACGGCGATTTACTCGTTAGGAATAAGGATTTGTTGTTGATGAATCTTGATACTGCAATGAAAGCAAATTCGTATGGCAGCCTTTTTTCAGGTGGTACAGGCGCACCGTATTCTGTTAACAAAAGATTCGTTGCGACAGCATCGATTCTTGAACAAAGTATGTATGGATTAAAAGCAAAAATATAATGATAACCAAATTACATATTACCAATTTCAAGTCTCATAAGGATACTGAGATAAGCTTAAACCAACTGACTGTTTTAACAGGTATCAATAGTAGCGGCAAATCATCAGTCATTCAAGCATTGTTATTATTAAGACAATCTTATTTGAAGAATCGTCTTCAAGATGGGCTTGACCTTAACAAACCTCTCGTTTCCGTCGGCATTGCTGAGGCTGCATTGTATAAGTATGCTAAAGATCCTTCAATTTCTTTCTGTATGAAATATGATGGAGACATAATTGGTTTTGACAAATTCTTGTTTAGTATTCCAGACAATAAATTTAGAGATTCTTTCGTACCATTGTCGCAGTATGTCAATCAAGATGACGACAGAGACTTGAGGCAATTAGAGCAGGTGTCATTATTTAATGAACATTTTCAATACATTAGCGCACAGCGTGTTGGAGGTATAAGTACTATGCCTAAAGATTCGTATGCTGTTAATACATTGCATCAAATTTCATCTGAATATGGCAAAGGAGAACTTGTAGGTAATTTCCTTTTCGAATACGGCAAATATAATTGCCCTCACAATTATATTAATGAAAATGAAACTATTTCGTTAATTGAACAGGTTACATATTGGGAACGTAGGATAAGTCCTAATGTCACGATAGATGTCCTGCCAACTCTTGACTATCAAGGTTTTGTAATCAATTATGGTTACGATTCTTATGATACAGATTTGAAATCAATGATGGATTTGCGTGCAGAAAACATAGGATATGGTGTTTCGTATTCATTACCTGTAATTGTTGCACTTTTATCCGCGCAAAAAGATGATTTGATTATCATAGAAAACCCTGAGGCACATCTACATCCAGAAGGTCAACTACAACTGGGATTCCTAATTTGTAAAGTAGCTCAATACGGAGTACAAGTGATTGTGGAAACGCATAGCGACCATATAATCAATGCAGTTCGCGAATCGTGCAAACTCTTTGAAAAAAATAACAATAACGGAATTCCCAGTACTAATGTCTCTGTTCTTTTTTTTGAAAAAGACTCTTCGTTTGCGACAACAGTCAAGGAAATTTCAGTAGATGGAAATGGAATGATTGATTATCAGCCAAAGGGTTTTTTTGATACATTTGAAAATAGCTTTTACGCGATAACCAATCAATTGTAATCTATGATACACGTATATGTTGCAGACCCTTCTAATTACATGGAAGAGATAAAAAAAATTCGCGATGCGAGAATCAAAGGGTTAAAATTGTATTTTGTTGACAATGGTATGTTGGATTCGTATATAAGATGCATGCTTGATGTTGTATTCCTTCCACCAACTACAGATGGCAAATATGTTTTAGAATGGCATAAAAATGAAATATGTGCCATTCAAAATTATGGACTAACACCATTATTGCTACGCATCGAACAAAACAACAAGTCTGATGATGTCAACATATTGCTTGGTTGTTTTGATACTGAGATTTTTTTTAAGGATGCTTTTCAAGACCAAACTTTGCCCGATAAATTTTATAGGATACGTTCTTTCGTTGGTTTTGATGACCTAAAAAAATATTGTTTTGCCAACAATTTTTTAAAATTTTCATTGGATACTGGAGATTTTAAAAAAACAGGCAAAATAGAACAGGGACAATCTTATATATAAGGAACTGAGCACAGGATACTATTGGTATCTTGACAATTTGCACAAAGACCATTATGAAGTTTTTGATAGCAATTGCAAACACATTGGAGTAGCTTCTATGGAAGGATTATTGGATAGGAGTAAGGCAGTTCCAGGAAGAATCATTTCACTATGATTTTCATAAAAAAACATTACTAAACTTTCGCAAGTGATTTAAGTGATTAAAAATCAATAAAAAAGGCAGCAAAAATTTTGTAAATACACTGAAAATCAGTATATTTAAGTGTCAAAAAAAAATCATGCTGCCGGACAAAATTACAAAAAATTTCAAAGAAATATCAAAATTCTTTGTCGAAAATTTCGATAATTCAGCCAGTGCCATTTTCACGGTACTTGACATGCTGAAACTTAGCGACAAAAGCCTCTGTTTTTCAACCAATTACAATGCAAAATACAGTCAGACTGTTAAATTCATATTAATCCTCCTGATGCCGTTTTTTCGCATCAGAAATGTGTTAAATTATTTTTTCTTCAAGGAATGTAAGCAGCACCTACTA
>JAFXZE010000006.1 GCA_017541375.1 Clostridia bacterium | reverse complement strand
TTGAACGAAACGTAGTCTTCTGTTTCGGTGAGTGGCATGCCATTGAGGAGTTTGGTCACCTCCCCTGTTCCCAAATTGGTCAGCGTCCAATGGCTGAATTTGTAGTCTGGGTCGGTGGTTTGCGCGCGAATCCGCACTGCAGTTGCGCTCGCGTTTTCCCCCAAAATTCGCGCATATCCGCCGTTTGTTGTTGCTACAAGATAGTTGTGTGTCGTGTTTGCGTAAGTATCCACCACTGTGTTATTTTGCTTAAACGATGCGATGAGAATTTTGCCATTTAGCACACTTACTGGGATGTCCACAACCTTTTTCGGATTGCCACCCTCTACTGTGTATGAGCTGATGTTTGTGCCGTCATTGAGGCTCCAACCAGCGAAAGTGTAGCCTGCGTAGGCTTCTGTAACCTCGGCGCGCACCATTCCAGTTTTGCTATCTACTGGGTAGATTTTTGCAGCTCCACCGAGAGTGGACCACAGAAGAGGCGTGGCTGGAATCCAGTGAGCATAGAGCGTAGAATCCGCGTCTATATCAGCTATTCCACTCACAAAAGTCCCCGTTTTCGTGATGTATTGAGTAGAATCACCGTCTTTATCGAGCCAATATCCATCGAAAGTGTATCCAGTCCTCGTTGGTACGGTAACACTAGAAGCCGATGTGGTGTGGTTGGCGTTGCTATACATCGAATAATTGCTTCCATTCCCCCAAGAGTAGAGTTTTGTACTTGTGTCTCCGTTGTTGTTTAGCGTGAGCGTAACTGTGTAATCAAGACACTTAAAACAACTTGGTGCGTTGGTGAATTGGCTGGTCGTAAAGTGTGATTTAAAGTAATTATACACATTACGATTTTGAAGATTAACTTGAAGAGAAGCGTTTATATTAGTAAAAGCATTTTTAGCTATATTAAAGCTATCTGGCAAACTTGTATGCATAAAAGTAATATTACTTAATGTACCATGCCCATACAAAGATTCAGCCTGAATGTTTGTAACACTAGCAGGAATAATTAACGACTGCAATACACTTTTGTTGTTATCTTGCGAATAACCACTACCAGCCCATATGTTTTCCACACCATCTAAAAGAGACAAACTTGTAGGCACTCTACATGATATGTATCGAAGAGTTTTCCCATCCTTAGTGTAAATACAATTGTCTACAGCCTTAAAATAAGGATTATTAGGATTAATTGTAAGACTGCTAACCGGACATTGAGTAAAATTCTGATTAGGCATTGTACTTAATGAAGCTGGAAGACTCACACTAGCAAGGTTACCACACTTCCAAAAAGCCCTATTACCTAATGTTGTAACCCCCTCATCAAGAACTAATGATTGAATTTTACTATAAGCGTAGAATGCACTTTGACCAATAACCTCCACATCAGCAATTGCAATAGTAGTTGGAGTTGTCTTTCCGTGAGGATAAGCAATTAAATATCTAGTACCATCATTAGCTTTGTAATATAAACTATCATCATTGGTTTTATTATAATAACCTGAGGTATTGAATGTACCAACAACTTCATAACGAGTTATTGAATTATCCGGTTGTCCTGTTCCCCATGCAGCTGGAATAATTGGAGAATTTGTGCTTATTTTTAATGTTTTGATACTAGCGCCAGTAAAAGCAAAATCTGAAATAGCCTCTACTGTATTTGGAATAGTGTAAGAATTATTGCTATCACCGGTATACATTGTAGGAAAAGCTACTATGTTATATAAAGTACCAACATTATTAACATACTTGTACTTCATAAGCACACCATACGCATCTACACCATAAAGAGGTTTTATGCCACTGGCTGGAGTGGTAACACTAAATTTTTTAGCCCTACTCAAGGCGGCATAACCTAAGTCAATTGCAGAACTAGTTGATGATTTACAAGGGATAATTACCTCATTTAGATTGGCACATCCTGAAAAAATTGTGTTTCCAATATGAACAATACCATCAGGTATCCTAAAAGTAGTTAGGCCATTGCATCCCAAAAAAGCGTTTGAATTAATGTAAGTTATATTTGCGCCAATATTATCTGCGTAAGCAAAGGTTACTAGAGCAGTACATGACCTAAAAGCATACTGATTTATAGTCGTTACACTTGCTGGAATAGTCACTTTAGTCAATGTCGTACGGACATTTGTAAGGAAAGTAGCAGATGCGCTGGACGAGCCAATCTGAGTCACACTATAACCGCCCAGTGTGGACGGAATAGTCAGATCAGTTGCCGTACCGCTGTAGGCGGTAATTGTGGCTTTGTTACTAGCCACGGTATAGGTCCAGTCACCACTTGTTGCAGCCTCAACACTATCCGCGCGCGTGCGCGTATGAGAACCTAAACACAAAGCGAATATCCCCACCATTGCTAAAACTAGTGTAAGCGTAAAACCTACGTATACCCAGATATTTGCTTGCTTCCCCATTTTTTTCATAATATATCTCCTTTTTGATAGCAGCAACCGCTTTGCCTTGATAGCTTTTCCTTTTTGCTGCGACGCCGCTGCACCGCAAAATGCCAAGCGCTTAAGCTTAGTTGCTCACTCACCTACTAAGCATGTTACACATTTCTAGTTTATTTAAGATAAAAATCTTATATCATATATTTTACCAATTTCCGATAAAAAAAGTCAAACAAAATAACATGTTTTGGAGATATTTTTGAGATATTTTTTACAAATCTTTCTTTAGTTGCTCAGCTATACCAACCGCCATATCACAAATCAAATCCAAAAACTTAGCTTTTCTCCATATTTCATAACCAAATCTCCTTTAAATTTTTGATACGCGCGGCTCTATAACAGAGAAAAATTTAAAAGTAATTATGTAAATCAAATGTTTGCTAAACTATTATACCAACAAAAAATAAGAAATTTTATTACAAAATAAAAAAGATAGAAAATTCTATCTTTACTACATTATTGCTTACTACCACAATTTGAACAGAAATTTGCTGCCTTTGGTATTTTTTTACCACAATTAGCACAATATTTACTCTCCGATGATGATACTGTTTCCGAATCAGATTCATTTAATCCTGACTTTACCGCTTTAGCTACCTTGGTTATACCAGGACTTACAATGTCTCCCCCTTTACTAGATAAATAAGTTAAATCTTCTTCATTTTCTGTAACAATATGCTTATTCATTTTTATTCCAACCTTAGTTATAGATGGAATAAAACCTACAAACATCAAGAATCCTCCAACCATAAAACATGGAATACTACCAAACATAAATCCATCTTTTTGAGTTGTTGCTTCAAACCAATTATCTGCACTCATTGGCACTGATGGCATACATATACCAATCACTAATAAAACCACTCCTACAGCAAAAAAACAACATGCAATAATTCTCAAAACTATAAAAATTTTAGGTAGTGGAGCTTTTTGCTTATTATCATTTTGCTCCGATTCTTGATTATATTCATAATAATCGTCCATTTTTACCTCCTCATGTTATACTAACATATTATCACAAAAGAAATTTTTTAGCAATTAAATATTACATATAAAAATCAATATCTTTCCTGTTTAGTTTGAACTGTGTCTTGAATCGGTAGTGCAAACTATCGAGGCAAACCAAATGTTTGCATCGTGTATTTAGTTTGTTTTTTACGACAAATATATTTATTACGTATCTTAATTATTAAGGTTAAGCGCTTGGCGCTTAAAAAAAGAGCCGTAGCTCTTTGCATTTGGCTCCTCCAACAGGACTTGAACCTGTGACCTGCCGGTTAACAGCCGGACGCTCTACCAACTGAGCTATGGAGGAAAATGTTTTTACCTTGGCGCTTTTTAAAAGCCTTTTTTGAAGGGATTGGTCAATAAAAGGAAGATGTATGTTTTTATTGATTTCCAAGGTAAGAACACTTGTAGTGTAGCATTAATCTTTCATAATGTCAACGATTTTTTGCAATATTTTTTAAAAATTTTTAGGTTTTTTGCTGTCACACAAATTTTACTACTTATTATATGCGTTTTTTTATGATTCAACCAATAAAAAGCGATTTTTCAATTCACTTGACTTTACTATATTTATTTGGTAATATTAAAAAAATGATCTTAGGAGTCTATATGGAAAACGAAAAAATTCAATATGTTACCCTACTCACCGGTGCTTGTGGCGGACTGGGACACGCCTTTGCTACTGAATTAACAAAAAATGGCACACCAATACTAATTTGCGGAACAAGTGAAACTAAACTAACAGCACTAAAAGATGAATTATCTACTATAAATAAAGACTTAAAAATATTTAGTTTTGTATTAGACCTATCTAACCAGCAAAATATCGCTAATCTAGCTACTTTTTTAACTCAGCATAACTTACAAGTAAATCGTCTGATTAACAACGCGGGTTTTATCACCGAAGGTAGTATAAAAAATGCTCCAATAGATACACTACTTCAGACAATAAAAGTAAATTGCGAAGGTACAATTTCTCTCACAAAATTAATTTTGGACCAAAAGAAGAGTGATGAAGAATTAAAAATTATCACCATAGCAAGTCTAGCCGCCAACTACCCTATGCCATATATGGCAATTTACGCTAGTACAAAGAGTTTACTAAAAAACTTTATGCTATCCCTTCGATATGAATATCGCAAAGATAATGTAAAAGTAACAATTGTTACCCCTAGTGCAATAGCCACTAGCCAAGCGATGAAAGATGCTATCTCAGCGCAGGGCTTTAAAGGAAAAATCTCTTGTGTGAGCCCTGAAAAAATTGCACGCAAGTCGCTTATCAAAAATGAACATAACAGAGCTGTATTTATCCCAGGTGGATTTAATAAATTTGTCAATTTCATCTCCTGCCTCACGCCACGAGCTCTAAAGATTCACTTTATAGGCTCATCTTGGAAAAAATCACAAAACAAACGAAATATCGACTAACTAAAAAAAGGCACACGCCTTTTTTATTCCTCTACTTTGGATACAAAATCCCCTAATACCCCATCTAAATATGGTTTTCCTACCCTTGCCATTACAAGTTCGCCTGTAGAAAATTTCCCCTTAGGAATGTAAACCTTAGTATAATTTCGCGCATGCCCTACAATGTAGTCTCCTTTTTCTTGCTCTGTAAGTACTTCATAAATGTAGCCATGCTCTTTTGTTAAAAATTCTTCTTTGAGTTTGTTTCTAAGTATTGAAAGTTTTGCTACTCTACTCTTCACAATCTCTCCATCCACCTGAGATTTATCTGCTGCCACCGTGCCTGCTCGCTTTGAATATGGGAAAATATGGATATCAGCAAAACCTATATCCTCGACATTTCTTAGTGTTTCTTCAAAATCAGCATCACTTTCTTCTGGAAATCCTACTATCAGATCGGTCGTAATTGCGCAACGAGGAAATGCTTTACGCAACTTTGCCACGACACGCTTGTATTCAGCTACCGTATAGCGCCTATTCATAGCCTTAAGAGTATTATCACAAGCTGACTGCATAGACAAATGGAAATGGTCGCAAAAATTGTACATATTGCTAATAGTGGCTATAAAAGCGTCATCTACAATATTCATCTCCAATGAACTTAGACGGATGCGCGCATTCACAGTTCCTAACGCAGACAACAAAGTCCCCAAATTACTATCCATATCGTGTCCCCAATCACTAAGATTTATACCTGTAAGCACGATTTCGTGATGAGTCTTAGATAACCTAAATACTTCTACAATAATACTTTCCAAATCTCTGCTACGACTGCGTCCCCGAATGTATGGAATGAGACAGTATGAACAAAAATTGTTACAACCATCTTGCACCTTAATATATGCTCTTGTCCTCTTTGTAGATAGATTTTCGCTATCATCGTTCTGTTCAAAGTTTTCATATTCACATGCAGGATCAACTACATAATTTCCATTTTCTTCCAAAAGGTCTGGAATCCAGTTTTTACCAGCAGTTCCCACCACCACAGTTACATTGTCCTTATCTACAAACTGCTTGGCCTCATTTTGACTAGCGCAACCACAAACGATTATCTTTGCGTTAGGTGACAAACTATGCAACTTACTTATCATCTGCCTGGATTTACGCTCAGCTTCATTAGTTACAGCGCAAGTCGATAAAATAAAACAATCCGCAGGCTCGAGTTCATTACTCACCTCATGACCTCGTGAGCGCAAAATGCGAGCCAATTCATCCGCCTCATACTGATTTACCTTACATCCTAATGTTAGCATTGATATTTTCATTTTCTTATGTCCTTTCCCAATTATTCATTTCATACATTATAGCACTGAGCAAAGCTACGCATGCAGTCTCTACTCGTAATATGGTTTCACCCAAACTTATGACCTTTGCTCCAGCATTTTTTAAAGCCTCCACTTCATCTAGGCTAAATCCGCCTTCACTCCCTATGATGATAGCCACTTCTTTGTCTGACGCTAATTTCAATAGCACATCTTTTGCATTTTGAGTAGCCCTTTCATATGCCACAATTGTTTGAGGATTATCTTTCACCATACTTAATAATTTCTCAAACGAGACGGTATTTTCTATTTTGGGTAAATAAGCTAACCCACTCTGTTTACACGCAGCAATAGCTATTCTATTTAGCCTATCAGTTTTATTTCCTTTATCCTTTACGGTACAATATTTACTTTCAAATGGAACTATCCTATATACCCCCAGTTCTACACATTTTTGCACTGCCCAATCCATGCGTTCCGATTTTGTAAGAGCCAGGAATAGCGTCACATGTGGTAATATTGGCTTTTGTTTTACTTTGCCTAGCACTTTAGCTATGGCTTGTCTCTTGCCCACCTCTACTAATACACACTTTTGCACCATTCCATCGCCAATACAAACCTCTATCTCATCAGCAGGTTTTAGCCTAAGTACCGAATTTAGGTGGATAAATTCTTCCCCAGAGATAGTGATAGAGTCGCTATCTTGATTTTCACTATCTACAAAAAATCTCGGATTCTCCATTTTTACTCCTTCTCTAATTTATATAGGTCATTATAAATTTTGCAATTTTTCATGAGTTTTTCATGAGTACCACTTGCTACTATTTTGTGCTCATCCAACACCAAAATATTGTCACAATTTTGAATCGTACTCAATCTATGAGCCACTATCAAAAATGAACGTTCATTCTTCATCGAATCTATCACTAGTTTTACTCCATCTTGAGTCTTGTTGTCGAGAGCACTTGTTGCTTCATCCAACATTATTACTTTGCTATTACCCAAAAATGCCCTAGCAAGTGCCAACCGTTGTTTTTGTCCACCACTCAATACTACACCACTTTCACCAACTACTGTATCCATTCCTTTTTCCTTGCTCATCACAAAGTCATATAGCTTCGCTTGTTTTAGCACTGTAACCAATTCTTCTTCCGTGGCATTCGGTTTGATAAATAGTAAGTTTTCTCTAATGGAAGCATTAAATATATATGGGCTTTGTGGCACGAGAGCTACGCTAGTTCTAAGAGCTGTTTCTGTCAAATCTGTATTGGGCGTATCATCGAGTAAAATCTGACCGCTATCACAGTCATTTAACCTATTAATTAATGACAAAATCGTACTCTTACCAGCACCTGACTTACCTACGATACCCACTGATTGATTAGGTTTTAATTCAAATGATACATTTTCGAGTACTTGCTTATCTTCATAAGAAAAACTTACATCTTTAAGTGTAACCTTTCCACTAAAATTATCTAAGTTTGCTGTGCCAAATCTCTCTTGTGGGTAATAGTCGTCATTAAATAATTTCGCCATACGCCCCGCATAAATACCACACATCGTAGCATTATCCCAGATGCGGGAAACAGAGAAAGCTAGTTGCCCTGGTGCATTACGATACATCAGCAATACAGTCAAAGCACCAAATCCAATGGTACCAATTGAGGTAAGATAAATACCGAGTATTATCAAAGCATAAGTTAGACCTTGTGTAATAGCCCCAAAAAGCTCGTTAGTCGCCGTGGTATAACGTGCAGAGTTTACATTGACCGCTCTTCGAAAACCAGTAATCTTGGAAAACTGTGCCATCATATTTGATTTAATATTCAGGCCCTTTACATCCTCATTTCCTCGTATAAACTCATTTACATTGCTATTACTTTTCTCTTGTAATATCGCTTTTGCCTTTTCATAAACCTTTTTCCTACGCATTTGAAAATATGTGAGTACAAAATGAAGTGCCAGAATAAATATCATGGAACAAATGATAGAATAATGCATTGTAGCAAAATATGCAATAAACGAAATTTGTGACATTACATTTCCAACATTATCCCAGATAGACTGTAAAGCATTTGCTAATGTACGAGGATCAGAATTTACTCTCTGCAACACCTCACCGCTTGTCAATTTCTTATATGCACCACTTGTGGTGTTGATTGCTTGTCTTGCTAGGTCTTGCCGAATTTGTTCTACTACCAAAATACTTATCTTACGTAACCAAAAAGATTTAAAATACCCTATGCCGCACAGAGCACAGTAAATGACAATAATACACATGACAAGTTGCATTGCCACATTCCACACAGAGGCTGTTACGTAATCTACTACAAACTGAGTGATAGGCATCAATAAAAAAGTACCGCCAATCTGGATAAGCGTAAGCAAGGCTACCCCAATCAAAGCCCAAATATGGTGTTTATAGTACGACCACATTATTTTATTAAATTCATTTTTAGTCTCTGACACTTTGCCATGCGCAACGGTTTTGCTTTCTTCTTTAGGAGAATTCGTTTCAGTTCGCTTGAGCTTTTCGTACACCTCTTCTAAGCTAACTCCATACTTAGCAGCAAATTTATCAGACTTGCGTTTAAAGCGTAATGCTTTTCGCTCTTCTTTCGTCATACCTCACCTCACAATGTTTTTTCTAAATCAAACTCGCGATACCTTTTACCATCTTGTTCAAATCTTTCTTCTTTTACTATATCAAATCCAACTTTTTTATAAAAATTTAAAGCTCCTTTATTGCTAGTCGCAATCAATCTAGTCACACCGTTTTTAGACAAGAGCTCAGAAAGCTGACTTATCATCATTATACCATACCCTTGTCCTAACTTTTCTTCCAATATTCCAAAATCCAACAAAAAAACCGAGCCGTCTTTATTGAATCGCAAAATTATATTTGCTATTCTCTCTTCTGCTTTATATACATCATATAACAAATATTTTTTAGGGTCAAGAAATACACTGGCGTTTACTTTTTCTTCACTAACCACACTTTTTTCTTGTTCTTTACCTAAACTCACCCAACTCAGTTTGTCAACTTGTTTAAACTTTAACTTATCAGTTCCTTTTTGCTCCATACATACACCCCTTCAATACCCATTATATAATATCACAATCATAAAAAAAAATCAATAGTAAAAAATAAAAAGTCGAGCGATGCTCAACTTAATTATGACACATTTTCCTATTTTTATCTTCCAAGCACTGATACCAAATTGTTGGTTGGTACACTAATCTCTAAACAGCTTTTAGCCATCGGAACAAAGTCTATCGTTTGTTCATTGCTTATCCTGTCAGTATCCAGTTTTACCACATTAATTTCTTGATGTGGAAGTTGTGGAATAACAACAGTCTCAATGCTTGGTTCATTTGCCTCGGCTTCTAGGCTATATTTTCCTCCATTTTTTTGTGAATCATCATTTAAACCTTTGCCCCCAGTTATTAATTCAGATTCAATTCTCCCCCATTTTTCCTTAGTTTTTGAATACCCAGATTTAACTAGATCAACAGCAAAACCTCCTAGTTTTTTGATGCAATCAAATTTTCCTGTTTTTTCCGCAACGGTTTTAGCTACAACATATGCCGATATAACATACGGTGCAAACTTTAAAAATACACCCGCCCACGTAATAAGAACGCTAGCCTCATCAAAAACTTCTCCAGCGCGCTCACAAAACGGGCCCGCATAGTCTACAAAAGCATCTGCTAAGGTGTTTATCATATCTCCTTCCATAAAATTATCCCTTCCTTTTATGTGGTCATAATTATAGCACTAAATAAGCGTTTTGTCAAGTAGTTATCCGTTAATAATAAAATATTCTACATATGTATAATAATAAGAGAAAATGCCTTAGTAATCGCATTTTTTATTATAAATATGCCATAAAATTACTAACATATGACTAATTTTAGTGTTTTTAATATTCTACACATGTCTAATTTGGCTTTAAATAAAAAAGAGGTCTATCACCTCAAAATTATATGTTATCCTTCTTGTTTTGGGAGTTTATAATCAGGATTAGTCGCCAAAAACCTGTCCACTTCGCCACGCGCTAGTGAATCACAAAGATTATTTAATTCCACATCACTATGCCCCTTAACCTTATGAAACACAACACTATGCATATTTACTAACCGATCCATTTCTTTCCACATATCATCATTTTTGACTGGTTTATGTTGAGCGGTTCTCCAATTATTCTTTTTCCAATTATCCAGCCACCCTGCATTAAAAGCATTTACTACATAAGCTGAATCACTGTACAAATCAACTTCACAGGGCTCACTCAACTTTTTTAAAGCCTCAATTACAGCCTGCATTTCCATTTGGTTGTTCGTAGTATTTTTATCAAATCCACTGAACGATTTTTGAATATCTTTATATATAAGCACACATCCCCAGCCCCCAGGTCCTGGATTATAGCTACAAGCTCCGTCCGTATATATAATTACTTTTTTCATATTTCCTCCTAAAGAAAAAGTGCCGCATTCGCAGCACTGATGTTTGGCAGGGGAGCAGAGAATCGAACTCTGACCAATGGTTTTGGAGACCACTACTCTACCGTTAAGCCACTCCCCTAAAAGCAAAACAAGTTTACTAAATAATAATTAATTTGTCAACCTATTTTGCGTAAATTTTCTATTTTGCATAATCTACAGAACGGGTTTCCCTAATAACACTAACTTTAATCTGCCCCGGATATTCCATTTCGGCTTCAATCTTTTTCGCTATATCGCGAACTAATACAATTGCACCACCATCATCAATATCTTCAGGTTTTACAATTATACGAACCTCACGCCCAGCTTGAATAGCATAAGCTTTCTCCACACCATCAAAACTTGTGGCAATTGTCTCGAGTTTTTCTAGTCTTTTTACATAATTTTCAATTGATTCTCGCCTTGCTCCCGGTCTAGCACTTGATATTACGTCAGCCGCTTGCACAAGAACAGCCTCAGGACAAGAAAACTCTACATCCCCATGATGCGCCTCGATACAATTGATTACTTTTTCATTTTCCTTGTACTTCTTGGCTAGTTGTACACCGATAGAAACATGTGTTCCTTCCACTTCATGATCCATAGCTTTACCAATGTCGTGAAGAAGCCCACCACGCTTAGCAACCAACTCATCACAACCGAGTTCAGCCGCCAACATTCCTGCTATAAATGAAACCTCAATAGAGTGTTTGAGTACATTTTGTCCATAACTTGTACGATACTTTAGTCTTCCCAACACCTTTACAAGCTCTGGATGAAGCCCCATAATTCCGGTTTCCAATACAGCATTTTCACCAGCATCTTTGATTTCATGTTCGATATCCTTTCTAGTTTTAGCCACTGTTTCTTCTATCCTTGCTGGTTGAATTCGCCCATCTTGAATAAGTTTTGTGATAGCTATTCTAGCAACTTCACGCCTAATTGGATCAAATCCAGAGAGTACTATAGCTTCTGGAGTGTCATCAATAATGATATCAATTCCTGTAGCACTCTCTAGCGCCTTAATATTTCTCCCTTCTCGTCCTATCAATCTACCTTTCATTTCATCATTAGGTAAATCAATAGTAGTTACTGTTGCCTCACTAGTGAGGTCTGCTGAGTACTTTTGAATAGCATTTGTAATTATCTCAGTAGCCAGCTTTTGCTCATTATCACGATATTCTTGTTCGATTTCTTTTAGTTTTACAGATGCATCATATTTAGCCTCATTAGTGATTTGTTCGATTAACATTTCTTTGGCTTGTTCTTTACTCAAACCCGCAATTTTTTGTAGTTCTGCTTGAGCTGCAGTTAACTTGTCATTCAACTGTTTTTGCTGTTCATTCAAACGCTTTTCACTATCCTCAAGTTTTGCTTTCATATTTTCAAGAGTTTCATTTTTCTTTTCTAAATTTTGCTCTCTTGTGTTGATAAATTCTTCACGTTGAATGAATGCATTGTTCAATTTTTCGATTTCAGCACGTCTGTCATGCAATTCATTTTCGGCTTTAGTCTTCAATTTTAAAGCCTCTTCTTGAGCGGACAAACGAGCCTCTTTAATGATCGTCTTAGCCTCAATTTTGGCATTTTCCACAATGGTCTGTGCGGTCTCTTTTGCTTTTTGTTTCTTATTCTTTTGATAAAGGTAGATTATCCCCCAACAAAAGCCTCCACCTACTGCACAAGCACCAATTATTACAATGACCAATGTGGCCACTTCAATATTAAAGCCAAGCAACCCAATCAATGAGTTGTTCACAGTTTTCCCTCTCTTTACTTTTACGTTTGTAAGTTTTTTAGACTTACACAACTACCATTGTAAAATAATTATTTCCAAAAGTCAAGAAAAATCTCAAAAAAACCCAATTTGTTTTTGATTATGATATTAATTTTATCAATTTAGGGAAAATAATTTTATTGGCTTGCTCCACCTCATATTGAAATTTTACAAAATTCCCTTCCTCCCATAAAGGTTTTTTAGCAACAGTCAATAAATCTAATTTAATTTGCTCCATCAATAAAATGCTATAATTTTGAGCTACAAAATCAGTGACATTACTATCATCCAATCCATTTTTCGCCAAAATATTTTCAAGAGCCCCCGAAACACTCATACAATACTCAAATAGTGGATCATAAAATAGTCTTAATCTCTCTGAAGATAGTTTACTTCCATTACTAACAGCAATTATCCCCCACTCATGAGCACGCAACAAATCAGAAGGCACCACTCCTTCAACACCTTTTTTGTATGTATAACACAAAAAGTCTTGAGCAGGAACTGTTCCACCAGCGGCCATCTCCACGACATCCATCAAAATTTGTTGATAATTTTGCCTAAAAATATTTTTTGGAAGTGAATCTTCTTTGCTATTTATATCACTAAATTGATCTCGAATTACATTAAAAAACAATCTCTGCGTCTCATAACTAACCCCAGAAATATCTGGAATAAAAAAGTCATCTGGATTGTAGTTTTCGTTTTTTGATTCGCTCATTATTATTTACTCTCCTTTAATTAGTATCCGGCCATATAAAACTTAGTTCATAGCTTACTTCACACAAAACTGAATCGGCATTCTCTTTCACTTGGAGATAGCCCTTATTTGTTTTTATCCCCAAATAGCAGTTGCATTTTAGCAGTAGTTTTTCAGGAAAGCCTGTATTCGTATTTTTACTAATGCTAAACTTTTCATTGTTTTTATGATTTATGTTGTAATTGGCTAGTTTAATCTCGTTTATAGTACCGCTTTTTCCGTAATCTGTCAATACCCTCACATATGGAAGATTATCAGATGTTTGGATTTGAGCCATAAATATGACACTATCATCAAATTCATAGCTACCACCCTCCACATAGGTAGCTTCGCTTTCTAAAACAAGTTCTCTGGTTAATGATAGCGCCTCATAAGCTATATTAGCTATAGCAAAGTTGTTGATAGTATGTTTTTGACTATCAAAATTAGCCGCTTCAAAATCTGTAGCAATACAATAGAGTTTGTACGATTCATCTTTTAATTTCGCTATGATGCCATCATCAAGTTTATATATATATCCATCATATGAATAGATGTAATCATCAGCCTTTATACAATCATCTGTAGAGTTAATACTTCCATTAGCTCCACTTAAAAGCGAGATAATTTTGTTTAATTTAGATTGGTTCGTTGCCTCTACTTGATTATTAAATATAACTAAATTATCAAGTGAAATCTCATCACTAAATTCCTCTGATTCGTATTCTTTATTTTTCAACAAATAATAGTGAGTTTGTATGTCAGGTGATTGATATAAAGTAGAAGTGCTATTTACATCAATTTTGTAAAAGGCTTTTGGCTCAGCACCATTGTTTAGGTACATATACAGATAGTTTTGGTCTGACGAAGCCCCTAATATAGCTTCTGTTAACTGTTGAGTTTGTCCAAAAGAAACACCAGTTTCACCAAATTTAAACACTATCGAAGGAGTATCCTCCTCTCCTAACACATACAAAGGAAGTTGAGTCGTAATATTTTTACTTACCCCATTAGCTGTTCCATTGTATGTAAAAGCTAAATTACCGCTACTTACACCATTACTTAATTGTATTTCAAAATAATGATAAGTTATTTCATCCCCAGCCATCCCGTTAAGAACAGTGACATTTTCACTGCTACCATCTATATTAGCTGTCCCAGGAAATGATGTCAGATTCAGATCAGCATAACTTAATGCTGCTCTAGAATTTGGTACAGCATAAATTGAAATTATATCGTTTTGCCCAAATTTTATTGCCAATGAATCAAGTTTATCTGTAAAACTTGTAGAACTATAAAAACTAAATCCACTCAAATTCTCTGCTACACTAACAGTTAATAAAGGAAATTCATACTTACTTTCGCCATCAACTATTCCTCTTGATAATATAACATATTTATTAGTCAAGTCACCATCTGTAGTTTGCTTCGTTCCATCACCATAGATTAATCCCGCAACATTATCTAGAGTTATTTCATTGTAATAAGCATCTACCGGATTTCCCTTGTAATTAGTTTTTACAATAAAGGGATAAATATATACATCTCCAGCACTCAGTGCCTTTAGTAAAAATTGTGAATTATCTTCATTCATAGTTAATATGCTATAATAAGTATCACCCAATAAAAACTCCTTAGAGTTATCTGCAGCATCATTAACGGTCTTTACTATGCGATTACCAAACATATTTTTATTAAACTTTAAATGAGCATCCCAGTTTACTATAGAATCTTCTCCATTTATTCTCTTTTTCCCTGTTTCTACTAGATAAATAAACCTAGTATATGTGATGGTACTATTATTTTGCACACTAGCATCAGAACTTAATATAAAGTTTGACTCTAAGTTAAAAACTTCACTTGTCTGACTAAGTATACTCTCATTATCGGTATTACCATCTTTATCAACAGTCATTGCTAATCGAGGATAACCACCTGGAATAGACACAAACCTTTCTTTATCTTCAAAAATTTCAGGAGGCAAAAGTTTGTCATAACTAAAATCTATTACATTCAATTTTTTTGTAGTGAAACTAACAGGGTAGCTTTCTACAGCAGCATCTTGACTATTATTAACATCGATACTAAATTTTATATTAACACTTTCACCATCTTGAATTTCTCGAGTAATATATACAAACCAAATGTAAGGCGCCTGATTATTAGGGTTTAACCCCACCTGTCTAATAGTGAGTGGATACTTATATTCCTCATTATTTTTTATCCAATCTGGTTCAGGTTTCTCCTCAGTTTTAAAACCACTTTTTTCTTCATCAATTTGTATATTGAATCCACTTAACAAACCTTGCAAACTTGCTGGGTGACGAACATTGTAGCTATTATTTATAGTTGCATACAATCCAGCGTCCAGATCATATACTTTCCCTTTTGCAAAAAGATTTAAATAATTTTGATACACAGAGATGTCTTCCTCATCAGAGATCTCGTCATTCATCAACACAGACATTGTAGTTTCTTCCTCAGAATTGTTTGTTTCTTCAGGAAACATCTCAGAAATTGTTTCCGCATCCAAAACAAAAGCTAGTACAGGAGCTTCTTGTAATTGAAGATCGATATTTATAGTAGCTACTTGATCTCCCTCATCACCTATAGTTACAAAAGGACTCACATTGATATCCATTCCGCCAAATTCAGTATTTGTAATATTAAATTTGATTTCCCTAGATAAGTAATCATTTGTAGAATTCAATGTCTTATAAATGCGTGCATCTATACTCACATCGTTATACACATCATTTACATATACTTGTCCAATGTTTTCATCTACAATTAGTTTTGTAGCATCTGATGGAGTAAAAAAAGGAGCTTTTGGTGGAATATAACTATCTGAATCTGAATTTGTGTATTTTAGTGCAGTATGAGGCGTGAGAGCCCTAGCAGGATATACCTCTACTTCTAGTCCCACTCTATCCGAAACAATCAAAGGTGAATTTATCTTGTCATACTCCCCAACTTTCTTGTCATTTTTAATAATATCCACTTTCTCTTGATTTAGATAAATCTTGCTATTCACATCGCCATTTTCATAACCATATGCTTTTACCTCTACAATTTTCTCAATAGGCACATCTACAAACACATGCAGCGGCTGAGCTCTATCTGTCATATAAATCCGCCCATCAACGCTCTCAACAGTAGCTACCAAATAGCAATCTCCACCAATATTAGCATTGTCTGTTTTATTTATGTTAGCTTTAATTGAGAATGGCTTACCCATAGCAATTTTACTCATATCAGGTAATGAAATAGGACAAACTGAAGATGAAATAGTATTTCCAAGTTCATTCTGAACTTCTATTTTTATACTTTTTACACTATATTCACCTATGTTTACAGGCTCTTCACTCTCTTGAGCAACTTTCTCTAGTTCTTCACCCGCTTTACTAATCAGGGTTATCGAAGCAGTTCCACCATTTTCTGAAATTACTATCTCTTCTTCAGTAAATTTCAGCCCTTCAATTGGTATCTTTGCCACATTAAATCCTCCAAAAAGCCAAGCTAGTATAAAGTAAACTATAACTAACCCCAACATTGCCACAAATACATATCCAAGTATTGTCATAAAATATGCTGGCGTTACTACTTTAGGCGATTTATTCTCCATTTTGTTTCCTCCTTAATTGTTTTCAGCATTTTGTACTATGAGTTGAACGTAATCAGTACATAATTTCTCACTTGCCACAAATTTCAAATAATATGTACCCAAACTATCTATAGTAAATGAATTTTTTAGGTTTATGAAAAAATTATTGTTTGTTAACTGCATTTCAAATAGATTAGCCCACGCAGATTCTTGTATCAAGTTTTTATTACCATCATACACTTCTATATGGTATCTGGCACTATAGTCATATCTTTGAGTAATTATTGCACTTTGTGCTTCTAGAGATGCAACTTGCCAAACTAGAGTAATCACACTCGGATCAACTTGAGCAAAAGGTTCATCTCCCCAATCTTTCCAAATCCTATAGCTTTTTACAAAGGCTTTTGAAAGATCTGAGTTATATTGATTTTTTATAGTTATCGAGAATGCTTTGTTTATTTCTTTGGGATATACTTTTACAATATTTGATACATTAAAATCATAATCCACAGTAATATCAGCAGGATCATAGATAACTATGTTATCCCTTATATTGTCACCAAGCACGGTAAATTCAATGTATTGCTCTTGCGATTCATCATCCACCATAATTATGTCTTCATTAGCTTCCAAATCTTCAATATAAGGAACAGGTGAATTCACCATCACGCTTTTTGTGGTATCTATAACATGTATTTTTAATACTATAGAATTCACAATATCATCACTATTTTGAGCTGAATCCTTATATCGTACTTGCCAACAAAAATCTTTTAATGGATAAAATGTAAAGGTTTCACTAATTCCATCTGCTTCTACTAAATTTAGATTTGAATTTAATGAAGAATCAACTCTCACACAACTTGAACCATCTACATCTAAAACATTAGTTAAATCATCATAAGCGTAATAATACTCGTTTATTAGAGCGTTGTTTCTATAAAATATTTGACTATCCGCGCTAATTCTTAAAGCGTACCATTTTGACTTATCTAAAATATATTTTTTTATATATCCACCATCTTCTGATACATAGGTTAAATCTTCTCCAGCACTATCTAAAAGTTTTAAATCTAACATGGTACATGGAGACTTTACATCGATATATACATACTCTGTTTTATATGTGTATTCACCATCCTTAATACCAGAAACAAGAGTTATCGCTACTTTTGCTCGACCACTTTTTAATGGAGTAACAATTCCATTTTGCCCAAGTCTAACAATGTCACCCCCTTCTACCACACTAAATTCATACCCCATGTTATAATTCTGTAAAGAATCATAGTCATTTTTCAATTTGCTGACCAAATCAAAATCAACAGGGTTGTCCCCATTCTCCCTAAGTAAATATGACATATCGGCATCTATATGAAAGGCATCACCAAAATAATTCTTTTTTACTACTATGCTAATTTCAGTTTCTACCCCATCCAATTTAGCTTTTAATGCGGTTTCACCTTCAGCTACAGCTGTTATTTTACCTGTAGAAATGTCATAACTAATTATGCTATTGTCATAAACAAAACTTGCCTTTTCTATATTCTCATTAGTCAGTAGTTTAACAGTTGCTGTTTCATTATCTAGAGAGTTTATTACTAAAACAATTGTATCTAATTTACTATCAAATCGAATTTGTGTTTTGACGCCACAACCACAACCAGCACACCCCAGCCCACCAAACAAAATAGCACAAAAAATCGACAATGAAAAAATTATCTTATTTTTCATTAGTAACTCCCCCTATACATTAAATTAATTATATAAGAAAGCTTTTTTAAAGTCAACAAAAAACCCCCTGTAGTTAAAAATAAAATAGCATAGATTGTTCTACACTATTTTGCTCCAAATAATAGATAATATTTATTTTTTCATCTTTTTTACAAACGCAGGAATGTCGGCTTCATCAAAATCTACAGACATTCTACTCGAACCAGTATTTTCGGAGTCTGCGCTGTCATTATCCCCATATTTTGCTCCCACTCTACTAGATAAAAAGTCTGCATATTTCTGGTTTTCCTCTTCTCCAGAAGACAAATCTGATGTCAATATACCACCATCTTTAAAACCAGTAGCAATAACGGTAATCTCTACAGTATCATCGAGGGATTCATCGATACTGGCTCCAAAAATTATATTACAGTTTGGATCTACAATCTCACGCATCAAATCAGCAGCTTCGTGTACCTGATCTATAGGCAAACTCGTACCACCCTTCACATTGAAGATGATACCAGTAGCTCCTTCTATAGTAGTCTCTAGTAGCGGACTGGATACAGCCTGACTCAAAGCCTCAAAAATTCGACGCTCACCTTTAGCTCGCCCTATTCCCATGTGAGCTAATCCCTTATTTTTCATTGTAGCACGCACATCAGCAAAGTCAAGGTTGATAAGAGAATTTTCAATAATTAAGTTTGAAATACCTTGCACTCCTTGACGTAACACATCATCGGCGCACTTAAATGTCTCTACAATACTTGTCCCCTTAGGCACTAGTTTAAAGAGCTTTTCGTTAGGGATAATAACTAACGAATCCACCACTTTACGCAGTGCTTCGATTCCCTTTTCAGCATTCTCCATACGGTGTCTGCCTTCAAAGTTAAAGGGTTTTGTTACCACAGCAATAGTAAGAATTTCCTTATCTTTTGTTAGACCTGCAATCATTGGAGCAGCTCCTGTTCCTGTTCCACCACCCATTCCTGCGGTGATAAATACTAGATCTGCATCACTCACAGCTTGAGTAAGCTCTTCAAGATTTTCTTCGGCAGCTTGACACCCAATTGCTGGGTCAGCTCCCGCCCCCCAACCTTTGGTAAGTTTAGAACCTATCTGAATCCTATAATCAGCCTTACTAATCTGCAATGCTTGTTTATCTGTATTTACAGCGATAAATTCCACTCCACTTACTCCTGCGTCTATCATACGATTTACAGCGTTATTACCACCGCCGCCAACTCCAATTACTTTTATCTTTACTACAGGATTTATATCCCCTCTATTGGAATTCATCCCAAAACTATTATATGTTTCCATACTTTTCTCCCTTTTAATTGCTAAATATTCTTATCCAAAACGAACTTTCAGCCCGATTTTTCTTTAACGCATAATCCAGTAATCCAAGTATCGCACTATTGACAGGCTCTGCCATTTGTGGCACTTCAGGACCAATTATAACTACTTTTTGCCCCAAAACTTGTTCGAGCAAACTAGTTACGCCCCTTAGATAACTTATTCCTCCCCCAGTCAAACAAATGGGCGCATTGTCTAAATAATTTATCTCACACCCATCCAAACACTTTTGAATCATTTTTCCAATTTGTCGGACCTTTGTTACTGCAATATCATAACAAGCTGATGCATCCACTTTTATATTTTGAGAATTAGCTTTAATAACTAAGTTTTCATTTTCCATTGGCTTTCCTGTAAGCACAAGTTTTTTCTTTACAGCCTCCGCAACTGAGAAAGGTAACTTTAAGTATTCTGCAATGTCTTTAGTTATGTGGCCTCCCCCAAGTGAAAAGCTTCGCATAAACACTATACCATCTCCCACAATAACTGAAACCGATGTTGTAAGATATCCACAATCCACCAAAATTGCACTACTATCACGCTTTACTGGTTCTATCAAGTGTAATGCTTCCGCTAAAGGTTCACAGACAAACTCAATATTTGGTATACGCAATTTATCGATCGCCTTTAAAACTGTGCCCAAAAATCTTCTCTCACACAATGTAAATGAAATAGTAGCTCTCAATATTGATGATACACAACCAACAGCATCTATCACTTGTTCGCCATTATCTAATTCAAAACAAATAGCACTTGTTTGCAAAACTTTGTGAGTAGGATTACTATAAAAATCATTAGCCTTATCAAACAAATCTTGTACATCACGCTCTAAAATCTTTTTTCTCCTAGAAAAACGAATAGCTTTGGTACAAACCTCACATATACAAAATTCTGCAGGAGCCCCAATGTATAAATGCGTAATACGAGTGTGTGCATTCCCTTCTGCTGTTGAAATAGTCTTACACAATACTTCTTCCAAATTTTCTGGTTCTAGTATTTCCCCTTCTAAAAAGCCCCCATAAAAGCTCTTTGCGTACCCCTTCACAGTAAAAGTATCGTTGACACTTTTTTCTCCAATCAGCACTGAGATATGATTTGAACCAAAATCAAGCACAGCAACATTCCGCTTCGCCACAATTAACCTCCTCATTTTTTTAGCCCAGTTTTTAATTATTATATTACTAAAATATAATAAAGTCAAATAAATTTGCGCGTTTTTTAAAAAAACCAACAATTTTTCTATAATTTTTTATAATGCAAAACTAAGAGTATGCAAAAGCACACTCTTATTCTTTTTTAAGCACGAAATACATACAACTTATTTGTTCCGAAAAAACTCCTAGCTCTATTGTGAGTTGCATTATACATTCCAAAGAAAAGCCCTAGTATATGAAAAATCATAACTATCAATAAAAATATAGCATTTACCGATAATAACCAAAGTGCTACATACAAAATCGAAACAGTCATCCATAAAATCAAGGATTGATTTGCGTGAAATATTGCATAAGGTTCGTGCCTACAAAAAATGAGTGGCAAGAAAAAACAAAGATAACTCAAAGCAGACACCAACTTTATTCCATACACAGATGAAACTAAACTTTTCTTTCCTTTTGATTTCATTGAATATAGCCTTACCCTATCCACAAATTGAATATCACTTCCATGCCTAACAGGTTTTACTCTTTTATTCACATTTATGATAATGGCTACTTCTTTTTTTGATTCTTGTTTACTTAGAGTATTTTTACGGTTTTTTTTATCGTCTAATAGATTAACTTCACTATTTTGTACTTTTAGCTGCGCATTATCTTTTGTTTCTTTCATGAGTCGCCCACTCCTTTTTCATTAGTATAACTAATTTCAAATTTTTTAGCAACTAAATCAAACAAGTTTTACAATACTTAATGAAATATTTTGAACCTCAACACTAAATTGGGAAATATTTACTATAGACAAACTAGAATTTTCCCCCACCAAAACTATAGTGTTTCCTCCCAAACTAAATGTTTGATTGTCATCAACATCTTCCAAATCTAAAAAAACATTATTTTGTGAACCAATATTCAAACTAAAACTAACGCAACCATCAGACGAACTGACGCCACTAAGATTTCCAAAAATCAAGTATGTGCCTGATAATAAACTTATACTATCGCTCCTAGCTTGCGCTAAAATTGCATTACCAACCAAAACGGTGGCAGCCCCCAAATCTACACTTTCACCACTAGCTACATTCTGATTTTCTGCGTTCGAAAAATTTCCAAAATTAGAAATAGCGCTCACCCCAGGTAAACCTTGAGGTCCTCTAGGACCAGGTAACCCTCTAGGTCCTCGCAAAACAAAACTATTTACTCTTGGACAAAAGAAAGGCTCTCCCCAACAAGTTTGAGTTGACCTAACTTTTCTGCAATTACAACAATTTAAATTTTGACGCATACATTTACAAAAATTATCAAACATAATTTTCTCCTTCTTTTCTTACCCGCACTATCAGTTTATGACTTTCATAAGATACTTGTCCGTATAAAACTTACTATTTTTAGTTGATAATTTTTTCAAACTGTGATAAAATATTTTCTATGGTTAATCATAATCATCAACCTGCTGGTGTGGCTCAGTTGGTAGAGCAGTTGATTCGTAATCAACAGATCGTGGGTTCGAGTCCCATCACCAGCTCCATAAAAAACATTTTACGCATAGTTTTTGCGTTAAAATGTTATTTTTTTATTATAAATTAAATTTTTACTTATACTTTTTACTATAATTACCCCTATTTATTCTCAATTTTTAGTATACAAAATTAATCTAAACTATGCGCAAAATACTATTTTTTTGTAATTTTACTTCCTATATATTATTATATATATAAATAAAGATGAGTATAACCCATCTTACATTTTTGCAACTTTTTCTTTAAACTTTTGCTTACCCTTCTCTATTATATCTTGTACAGGCTTGCAAGTTTGCACTACAATAGCACCAGCCACTGCTCCGATAAGCATACCTAATATCACACCATCTTTCATAGTTTGCCTCCTTTCTACAATTATCTTGCGCCAAACCACGCAAAATATATAAGTAAAAAGTTGGAAAAAGCTATTTATGATAGTTTTCTTTCGCATTAGCCAAAGCCTCACATAACATATTCAAACAATATCTACTGTGAGGAGCTATCTCCCCTACCTCGTTCTCAATCAAACTTATGTCAAAATTATCCAATATGTCGATAGGTTTGCCGATAATCATTGTAGTAGCAATAGAACTGATAGCTATGAGTGATGAACTACCAAAAGCCTTGAATCTAGCTTCTATTATTTTTTTATTGTCAATTTTAAGATAAATTTTTAGCAAATCGCTTCGTTCTTTATCTACAGCTCTTCCAATAGCGTTTGCTCCACGCAATAAACCAACATTTTTTGGATTTTTAAATGCCTCAATTAGCTTATCATTGCTTTCATCCATTATTATCTACCTACTCTTTTTTAGTTTTTGGGGAAATTTTTCTTAATTTATTCACACACTCTACCAACTTAGCTATTACATAATCTAACTCAGTTTTTGTTACTCCTACGCCTAGAGAGAATCTTACTGCTCCTTTTACAAAATCCTGACTCAGCCCCATGGCCTGTAAAACATGACTGGGAGAAGTTAAGCCTGAAGAACATGCAGAGCCTGTACTTACAGCAATGCCACAAGTATCAAGTAAGCATGTTAGGCTCTCTCCATCAATCATTCCAAAAGACATATTCACATTATTTGGTAAACGCTGTTTTGGATGCCCATTAAGTTTTACAACATCAATTTTTTCTTTGATGTTTCGAATGAGGTAATCACGCATTTCTCGCAATTTTTTACTATTAACTGCTACATCACGACAAGCCAATTCTACAGCTTTACCTAGTCCAACAATGCCAGCGACATTGCTTGTTCCTGCACGCATTCCGCTTTCTTGCTCACCGCCTAGCATAAACGAAGCAATTTTAACTCCTTTTTGAATACACAAAACTCCCACACCTTTTGGTCCATTTATCTTGTGTCCACTAAAAGACAAAGCTTCAATCCCCATTTCCTTCATATTGATATTTATTGCCCCAACAGCTTGAGTCGCATCGGTAAAGAAAGCTATGCCGTGTTCATCAGCGATGTTTGAAATTGCCTGCACATTTTGAATTGTACCAACCTCATTATTAGCTGTCATCACCGCAATGAGGATAGTATCAGCCGAAATACAATCGAGTAGTTGCTCAATTTTTACCAACCCAAATTGATCAACATCCAAATATGTAACTTTGTATCCTTCTTGCTCAAGTTTTTTACAAGGCTCTATCACACTTGGATGCTCGATTTTGGTAGTAATGATATGTTTGCCTTTTTTACTGTTAGAGTGAGCATATTCCCTTATAAACCAATTATTACTTTCAGTTGCTCCACTCGTAAAAAAAACCTCATCAGGATTACACCCCAGAGCATGAGCTACTCTCAATCTAGCTTTATCAATCCCAGCCTTTGCTCCTCGACCGAATGAGTGGATACTATTAGGATTTCCAAAATTAGTTGTAAGATAAGGCATCATCTCATTCAGCACTTCACTACTAATCGGAGTTGTTGCTGCATTATCAAGATATATTTTTTCCATTTTTTAGCTCCCTTTGCTTTCGTTTTAGTTTAACACTTCACCCCAAAAAAGTCAATTAATCTCGATTAAAACATCGCTTTTACTCAAAAAACTCTACAATTATCGAATTTGAAATATACAAATTTTTTATCCGCAAAAAGCCTTTTTCTAAAACTATCAAATCATTTTTTATTAATTTATCAATAGTATTGCGAAACTTTTTACAGAAATCCACTCCAAACTTTTTGTTAAATTTTGAAATATTCAGCCCTCTTGTTGTGCGCAAAGCCAACATTATTGTCTCATTTTGAGCAGTAATCGGATTTTCTTTTTCTTCTTGTTCTTTTGGTAAGTGATTTTCAGAAAGTTTTTTGCAATATGCGTGAAAGTTATTAGTATTTTGATAATGCTCACCATCTAAAAATGAATATGCGTTTAGCCCCACACCAATAAATTCCCCTCTAGCCCAATAATTATTATTGTGAATCGACTCAAAACCAACTTTTGCAAAATTACTTATCTCATACCGAAAAAAGCCATTTTTAGATAAAGTATCAACCACATAATCATACATATCTACCGTTTCATCTTCACTAGGTAATGCGATTTCACCAGACTGTACTTTATCTAACAATGGCGTTTTTTCCTCTAAAATAAGTCCATAAGCTGACACATGAGTTATAGGCAGAGCTATTACTTTTTCTAGTGTATCAACTACATCAGACATGCTTTGATTTGGTACCCCTAGCATAATATCAGCATTTATATCCTCAAAACCAACTGATCTTACTATCTTTATCGCATTTTCGAAATCAGCCCAATTGTGCGCTCTATTTAAGGTTTTGAGCACAGCGCTACTCGCGCTTTGTAGTCCAATACTCACGCGTCTTATACCGCACGCATAATACTCCTGCGCTTTATCAAGATTAATTGAATTAGGATTAGCTTCAATTGTAATAGAAACATTTGGTAACACATCAAAACACTTTTTTATCATCTCCACTATTTGGGAAATAGCACCAAGTGGTAGCACTGAAGGCGTTCCTCCTCCTATATATATAGAAAAGACAGACTTTCTAATCTTCTTCCCTACTAATTCAATTTCTTTTATTAGATTTTGTAAATACTTTGCCATCTCATCATCATGAGGCACAAAAGAACAAAAACTACAATATGTGCACTTACTTACACAAAAAGGAATGTGTACGTAAAGTGAAATTCCAGATTTATTTTCCAACGCCCACACTCCTAATCAATCTTTAATATACTTACAAAAGCATCACTTGGCACTTCTACAGAGCCTATACTACGCATTTTCTTTTTACCTTCCTTCTGCTTTTCGAGTAGTTTTCTTTTTCTAGTGATATCTCCACCATAACACTTTGCAAGCACATCCTTTCTAAAGGCTTTTACAGTTTCTCTTGCTATTATTTTGCCACCAACAGCAGCTTGAATAGGCACTTCAAACATCTGTCTTGGAATTACTTCTTTGAGTTTTTCCGCCATAATCTTCCCACGCTCATAAGCTTTATCTTGGTGTACAATTAGACTAAGAGCATCACAAACCTCACCTTTTAGCAGAATATCAAGTTTGACTAACTTACTTTCTTTATACTCACTTAGCTCATAATCAAGACTAGCATACCCTCGAGTACGACTCTTTAGACTATCAAAAAAGTCATAAATAATTTCATTTAATGGAATGGAATAATCTAATCTTACCCTCTTTTCATCTAAGTAATCCACATCAAGATTTTCTCCCCTTCGCTCTGTGCAAAGTTCCATTATCGAGCCCATATATTCTGGAGGAGTAAAAATATGCATGATCACATAAGGCTCTTCCATTCGCGCTATCAAACTAGGCTCGGGCAGATTACTTGGATTGCTTACCTCTATCATATCACCATTAGTCTTATAAATGTGATAATTTACACTAGGAGCTGTAGTGATAATGTCTAGATTAAACTCTCGCTCCAACCTTTCTTGAATAATCTCCATATGCAGTAGCCCCAAAAATCCGCAACGAAAACCAAATCCAAGAGCTATTGAATTTTCTGCTTGATATTCAAGCGAACTATCATTTAATTTCAGTTTTTCCAACGCATCTTTCAGTTCTCCAAACTTACTACCATCTACCGGGAAAATCCCACTGAATACTACTGGTTGTACTTGCTTATACCCCGGTAAAGCCTCTTTAGCTGGGACGACAGCTGATGTGATAGTATCTCCCACTTTTGCTTCGCTAACTTTTTTAATGCTAGCAGCGATATATCCCACTTCACCAGCAAGTAATTCGCTACATTCTTGTGGCTTAGGCACAAAATATCCCACTTCTGTCACTTCAAATTGTTTGCCTGTTTGCATAAACATTATCTTGTCGCCCTTTTTTACAGAGCCATCAAAAACGCGTACCAAACAAATTGCGCCTTTAAAATTGTCATAATAACTATCAAATACCAAACACTTTAGCGGTGCTGTTTCGTCCCCTTTCGGCGCAGGGAACTCCCTAATTATTCCTTCAAGCACATCTAAAATATTGATCCCCTCTTTTGCTGAAATGCAAGGAGCATGCATCGCAGGGATGCCGATCACATCCTCAATCTCCTGTTTTACTTTCTCCGGCTCTGCACTAGGAAGATCAATCTTATTGATGACTGGCAAAATTTCTAAATTGTTATCCAATGCTAAATGAACATTAGCTAAGGTCTGAGCCTCCACCCCTTGGCCCGCATCCACTATCAAAATTGCCCCCTCACAAGCAGCAAGCGACCTACTAACCTCATAAGTAAAGTCCACATGACCTGGAGTATCAATCAGATTGAGAATATATTCTTGCCCTTCAAAAGTATATTTCATCCTAGTGGGAGTAAGTTTGATAGTTATCCCCCTCTCACGCTCTAGGTCCATACTATCGAGCAGCTGCTCAGTCAAGTCTCTCTTTGCCACTGTACCTGTAGCCTCCAAAAGCCTGTCTGCAAGTGTGCTCTTACCATGATCTATATGAGCCACAATGCAAAAATTTCTAATATTATCTTGTCTAGACCTCATTTTATTCTCCTTAAATTTAATTAATTATACATTAATAACACTAAATTTGCAACATAAATCAAATATTTTACTTTAAATTAGTAGCGCTTTTAATTTTTTTATGATATAATGTCCAAAAAACACGAGGTATGATAATGAATATTTTTAAATCTTGGCTAGTTGATAAACTAATTGCCAACAAAGGAATTTTCGACAATGTAAAAGTTCCTGAAAATACTTTACCCAGCTTTGAAAAAGCTATAAACCAAAACTACGCTATTTCCTTTAGTGTACAAGTCATTGGCGATGGCACTGTAGTCGTTTTTTCAGACTCCCAACTATCTCGTCTAACAAAAAAAGATGGCTATCTTCACAACCTTACAGCAAGTGACCTACCAAATACCCACTTATTAAACACAGACTACACTATTCCTACACTTAATGAAGTACTGACTCTGGTCAACAATCGCACTCCACTACTCATCGAAATTGTATCTTCTACCAAAAATGTAGGCAAAGACGAACAAAGAATATATAATATTCTCAAAAACTACAATGGAGAATATGCTATTCAATCACGTAATCCATATACCCTAGAATGGTTCAAAAAAAATGCACCAAACATCTACCGAGGTTATGTAGATATTCCTCGCAGCAAACAAAAAGAGGATTCTAGATATTCTATCAAGCTCCCTTCCTCTAGTTATACAATAGCTACCGTCGCAGCGCCACATTTTGGAAGTTTCGACATTGAGAAATTGTCCAGTTTGAAAGCTAAACTATTTACACATCACCACAAACCGATTATCTGCATCTGCGCTCTAGCATGCTCTCAGCGAGCCTATCAACAAGCTTTTTCAAAATCTGACAATGTAATCTTTGAAAAAACATTACCTCAAATATGAAAAAATCCTTATAATAAGGATTTTTTCATTTATTAAATTCTTCATCATAATCCGTAAAATTCATTTTCTCGCGATAACTATCTATACTTTTCAGCATAAGACTATCATAATCATCCCCCAATTCTTCACTACGCCTTGCTATCATTTCTCCCATGATATAACTTTTGGGATTATCTAATGCACTAGAATTTAGATACCCTATCAACCAATGCTCCATTAGTGGTTTATCCAAAAAACTAAGCACAATTAATAGTGAATTGATATCACCCACCTGAGCCAAGGCGCACAATGTATCTTTTTCTAAACAATCCCTTTCAATTCTTACAGGCGCACCAGCAGCAAGTAACATCCCCATTCTATTGTAATCTTGCATCTGAATGCTCTGAATCAGCAAACTAGGCAATGCTTCATCGTTAAATCGTAACTCATCTTCTGTTACATCTAACCCACTATTGATTAAATCTAAAAATTGCTTATCAAGTTTCTCAGCTTTATGCTCACTAAACAAACCTAATTTTTGCACATTCTCAAAACTTTCCCTATTAAGTTTTATCGCCTCAATCTTGAGATTTCTCATCTCATCATTAGATAACATTGCGCTATAAGACCTACGCAATGCATCATCTTTTAACCCAACTTCTCTAAAATTCTCGATGATGTCAGCCCTCAATTGTTTATAATCAAAGCGCCCATCTTCCTTATTATAATCATTCAAATCTATCATAACCAATCCCAATCCCCAATTATTCTGCAGTATTCTACCACAAAACGCCCAAAAAGTCAATACTTATGCCAAAAACTGGTTTTATAAGTCAAGATAGTACTGACTTGCCTCACTACAACGCTCCTTAGTATATTTTTGAATTTGTGAATTGCAACTAAATTTTTTAAATCCTAATCTTTTTAGCATCTTTATGCTGGGAATATTTACATCATCAGTAGTTACTAGTTACACAAACTCTCCTATAACCTTTCTTTTTTGCAATATCCACCACCATACGTAAGCCCGCTGTTCCATACCCCATACCTCGCTTGCTTGGTCTAATTGAATAGCCAATATGTCCTGCGTTTAAGTACTCTTTGGGCAAATTTTCCATTTTTAATAAATACCAACCTATAGGGGTTTTATCATCAAAGAGTATAAAATAAGTCATATTGGGTACTCGATAACTAAGCAAAATATTTTTGCTAGCCATCTCCAATATCACACAATATTTTCTAAATTCATCTCTGCTTAGCCCATTAGCCACATTATCATCCTGCGTTGGCTCACTATATGGGATTTCTTGAAACATCTCATATATGCTATCACTTAATTTTTCAGTAACGGGCACTAGTTTTAATTTATTCATTCTCCTATCCTACTTTTTACAAATTACGTATACTCTACTTACATTAAAGTCTGTCAGTTCGTATCCTTTATCACACATTTTCACGTCTTTAAACCCAACTTTATTCAGTGATGCGGCGATTTTTTTATCATCAAAACAAGCCTCTTTTAGTTCTTTTGTCTTATATTTTTTGTAAGTACCATCAGGATTTTTCTTATAAACATATTCTTGAAAACAAAGTTTATTTCCCGCTGTATGAATATGTGAAACAAAATCAAAATCCCGATTTTCAGTAAACCAAAAACTATTGCTATATCTTTCTAATTTGTGATTAGTATTGTAATCAAACACAAAATATCCGCCATTATTTAAATGTTTGTATACTGATTTAAACATTTTTTCCCAAGCATCAAACTCTTCCAAATGGTTTATAGCGTCATAATTACATGTGATTAGGTCAAATTGTGTTCCCAAATCAAACGATGTCATATCACCATATATATATTTTATTCCACCCTTAGTGTTATCCTTTGCAATTTTGAGCATTTTTTTGGATAAATCGATGCCCACACATTTTTTTAATTTCCATTTTTTATTCATCAACTCACAAAAAACACCCGTGCCACATGCTAAATCGAGCAAACTATTTACCTTTGCTCCATTACGCATCAGATATTTACTCAAATCTGCACTTAAATCTTTACTAAAATTTGTGTTCATCTCATGATAAACTTCTGCATAATCTTCTACATCATAAAATGTCATATCCTACCTCCAATATTATTTTACAAATCTAAAATTTACTTGTCAAGCACAATTTTACCAAAGCACAAAAAAAAGAGAGCCGAAGCTCTCCTTGTAGACTAGCCTGTAAGCCGAGTTCTGTCAAAGGACGGTCATCTATCTAGATGTTTTATTACTAAAACATTCAAGCGACGTATATCGGGAACGAGTGGGCAACTCTTGTTGTTCCCTTGTCTTGCACAAGGTGGGGTTTACATAGCATATCACATCTCTGCGATACCGGTGATCTCTTAAATCACCTTTCCATCCTTACCATATACATGACCTTTGCGAAAAAATAGGAGGTATGATAATTAATATCAAAAAACACAAAAGTTCTAACATATATGGCGGTGTATTTCTGTTGCACTATCCTTGGAGTCGCCTCCACAAGACGTTATCTTGCACCCTGCCCTGCTGTGCTCGGACTTTCCTAATTTGCAAAATGCAAATTCGACCGCCTAACTAGCTACGTAATGGATTATATCACAATCAAACAAAAAATGCAATACCTTTTTTCAATTTTTTTTAAAATTCGACAAAAATTTTTGTATATATCGTAAAGGAAGGTCAATATACATGCTGAATATTACTCAAAAATTAAAAACCACACTGTGTGGTTTTTATTTATTAAATAGATATTTTTAGAACTTTGAGCTGGATATCACCAACATTAGCTTTGTAAGTCACGGTCTGACCTACTTTAGCCCCCATCAAGGCTTTACCCGCTGGGCACTCATTACTGAGTAACCCTTTAGCAGGGTCTGATTCTGTGCTTCCTACAATTTTGTAGGTAAGATCCTCATCAAACTTTAGATCGTGAATAAGCACAGTGCAACCTAGGCTAACTACGCTAGTATCAATGTCTTTGTCATCAATAATCTTTATGTGACGAAGCTTTTCCTCAATCTCAAGGATTTCCGTCTCTATATTAGCCTGCTCTTCCCTAGCTGCGTGATATTCACCATTTTCACTCAAGTCTCCATAACTACGCGCAATACCGATTTTCTCAATACACTGCGGACGCTTTACGTTTTTGAGTAGTTCTAATCTATCTTTAAGTTGCTTTAAACCTTCTTCGGTAACAACGATTTCTTTTTCCATTTTTTACGAAACTCCTAATAAAAAATATGTGAAGTATTATACCGCAAGCGAACACAAAAGTCAAGAAAAATTTAAATTTTTTGTATGAATTGTCATGTGTTTTGCAAAAATATTGTCATTTTTAGTTATGTTCAGCTAATTGACGATTCACTATCCTAAACTTCAGTTTCCCCTGGGCAATGTCTGCGTCAACTGTTACCTTAGCCCCAGAGCCAAGCCTACCAGCTAATATCTCATCAGCAAGCTTGTCCTCAATCTCCTGTTCTATTACTCTACGAAGTGGTCTTGCCCCAAAATCTGGAGTATACCCTTTTTGCACTAAGTAACGCAGAGCATCTTCAGTAAATTTGATATCCACTTCTTGCTCTTTGAGTTTTTTTACAACCTTGGTAATAAGCAGTTTTGCAATGCGAGCAAGTTGAGGCTTACTTAGGGATTTAAATATTACAATACTATCAATACGATTTAAGAATTCTGGGCGAAACATTCCCTTTATAGCTTTATTTAATATATCACTAGCTTCTTCATCAAGACGAGCCAATTTCTCCTCATCATCTTCCTTTTCATAGGCCTGACGATTTCTTTTGTATGCAGGATCACTAACCCCAGCATTTGATGTCATGATAATAACTGTATTTTTAAAGCTTACAGTACGCCCATGACTATCGGTAAGTCTTCCATCGTCCATAACTTGAAGCAATATGTTAAATACATCTGGATGTGCTTTCTCTATCTCATCAAACAAAATGATGCTATAAGGTTTTTTACGAACCTGCTCAGTAAGCTGCCCACCATCATCATGACCAATATAACCTGGAGGCGAACCAATCAACTTACTTACGGAGTGCGCCTCCATAAATTCACTCATGTCTAGCCTAATGATAAGATTTTCATCATCAAATAATGCCTCGGCGAGTGCTTTACTCAACTCTGTCTTACCTACACCAGTTGGCCCTAAAAATAGGAATGAACCAACAGGTCGATTAGGGTCCTTTAGACCAGCTCTTGCTCTCCTAATAGCTTTACTTACAGCAACAACCGCTTGCTCTTGCCCAATAACACGCTCATGTAAAATATCCTCTAACCCCATCAACTTTTCGCGTTCGGTTTCACTCATCTTAGTTACTGGAATATGTGTCCACGCACTTACAACTCTAGCTATATCATCAAATCCAATGCTTACAGCCTTTTCTTGTTTTTCAAAGTCCTTTTGCATCTCTTCTATTTCACTATTTAGTGCTTTGATTTGTTCACGAATCTCAGCTGCTTTCTCATAATTTTGTGCCACAACCGCTTCTTTCTTATCATTCTCGAGTTTTACCAATTCTTCTTGCTTGAGTTTTAGAGGTGTAGGCGCTAGTGAACCATTTACTTTTGCCCTACTACTTGCCTCATCGATAAGATCGATAGCTTTATCAGGCAGGCTTCTATCCATAATGTATCTATCACTAAGGGTAGCTGCGGCTTGAATTGCCTCATCAGTAATCTTTACATTATGAAAGGCTTCATAACTATCACGTAATCCTGTAAGAATCTGAATAGTTTGCTCAACTGATGGCGGATTTACCATCACTGGCTGGAACCTACGCTCAAGTGCTTTATCTTTTTCGATAAACTTACGATATTCATCAGTGGTTGTTGCTCCAATAGTCTGTAGTTCCCCACGAGAAAGATATGGCTTTAGCATATCTGCAGGGCTGATTTCACCTTTATCACCACCCGCCTGAACTAATGTATGCAATTCATCTATAAAAGTGATAATTTTATCATTCTTTGTAAGTATATCGATTGCTTTTTTGAGTTTTTCTTCCATGCTACCTCTGTACTTAGTACCAGCCATAAGAGAACCAAGTTCGAGTGAAAAAATTGTCTTGCCTTGGAGTAGCTCCGGCACATTTCCACTAACTATTGCTTGAGCCAAGCCCTCTACAACAGCAGATTTTCCAACCCCAGCCTCACCAATAAGTACGGGGTTATTCTTCGTCTTTCGACAGAGAATTTCAATAACTCGAGCAATCTCATCACTTCGTCCAATAATTGGGTCGATTTTGTTTTGCTTTGCCTTAAGTGTAAGGTCAGTACCTAATTCTAGTAGTTCTTTAGGTAATGAGCTACCACTGTTAGATTCATCATCACCAGTGTTGGTTCCATTCTCATCGGTTACTTCATTACGAAGAGCATTTAGTACTTCGATCTTTAAGCTATCAATATTTACATTAAACCCTCGCTCGAGCATACTTACCCCAGCGCTACGTGATGTAGCTAAAAGCGCAAGCATTACATGCTCGGTCCCTACAAATGTCTGATTTAACCTTGCAGATATTTCTTGACTAGCTCGCAAAATTTCCTTTACCAGCGGAGTAAGATCTATTTCGCTTTGCTCTAAGCTAGGGCTTTTTTGCACACTTTCATCAAAAAGCTGGAGATAGCTTGCTTTATCAACACCATACTTTTTGAGTATTTGACTAGCCAAACACTCTTCTACTGAAATCAAACCAAAAAGCAGGTGTTCTGTCCCAAGTTCTGTATGACCACTTTGCGTAGCCAATTCTCCTGCATTCTGCAACACTGTATCAACAAGTCTTGTAAAACCATTCATATATTATTCCCCCTTTCCTTCCAATTTATCAATTTCTTTCTTAATTTCACTTGCATCTTCATATCTTTCTTCATCCACAGCTTTCTTTAAGTTCGCTTTTAAAATTTCTAGCCTCGTCTGTGGTTTTGGCTTTTTACGTAATTTTATCTTATCAAAGCTAACTTTGGGGTTGGACTTTGAAAAATCTGGCTCAGTCACTTTACCAAGATAACGATAACAATCCGGACAATTAAACTTACCAAACTGCAAGTAATCATCGCTTGTAAACCCACAACTTAGGCAGGTTGGCACATGCTTTGATGGTTTTTTTCTAGCAAATGCAACAGGAAAATCAAAAAATTCGCCCACCATAGGTTGCACAAAATCATCAAAACTATCAAAGTCATCAGAGTATTCAGCGCACTCCGAGCACAAGTGTTGCTCCATGCGCTCACCATTTACCTCTATCCATGTTAGCGTAGTCGCGGGTCGTCCACATTTATCACAATAATACATAATTATTCCCTCCTTCCTTTATTTTCAAAAAGGATTCGACGCAATATTTGAGATCGTATTTGATTCTCCAGTTTAAATGGATTAGCTAATGTAGCCGGACTAATTACAGCCTTTAAAAGAGTGCACTCTTCTTTGGTTAGTTTTTGCTTAGATGCCATTTCGTCTACAATGTAGCACGCACTCTTATAGTCAATTGGCTCTTTTAACCTATCGGCCACTGATTTTTCCCACTCATCATCCACCGCTCGTAAAATAGTTATATGCCCACCGCCACCTCGTTTTGACTCTGTAAGAAAACCCCTAGCGTAGTTAAACCTAGTGGATAGCACATAATTTATCTGGCTGGGTGCGACATTAAAGTAGGTTGCCAAATCATTTCGGCTGATATCTAGCTGCTCATCCTCTCCTAGAGTCTCGATGATAAAGTCCTCTATCATATCCGAAATATTGCCCATAATACATTCCTCCCTTTGTTCAAAGAATAAAGTTTGACTTTCTTTGACTTTTGATATTATACTACACCATTTTCACTTTGTCAACCCTTTTTGCTAAAATTTTTTTGTCTTCCATTCTTTCGGGCTATGCGCACAACAGAAGCGCGTGGCGCTTCACCCGAATAGTTTTTTCCCCAATAATGCCACCACTTTACTCAGTGAATCGCATAAAAAAAAGCGCCTATTGGCACTCCTACATAGCGAATATTACACACTCGCTTTAATCTTAGCTTTTTTACCACTGAGCTTACGCACGTAGTAAAGTTTTGCCCTACGAACCTTACCCCTACGGATAATGTCGATGTGGTCAATTCGTGGTGAGTGAACAGGGAATGTTCTCTCAACGCCGACACCAAAACTGATGCGACGAACAGTAAACGTCTCACGAATGCTGCCATTTTTGCGAGCAATAACAACTCCTTCATAAGCTTGCAAACGCTCTTTGTCGCCTTCTACAACCTTTACAAACACTCTTACAGTGTCTCCGATGTTGAAATCAGCTACGTTTTGCTTTAGCCCTTCTTTTTCTAACGTTGCAATAATGTTCATAATGACTTTACACCTCCTTGAAAGATTAATCCGAATGTTCTTATGTAATGCCAACTACCGTGCCCAACTACTCGCCCGTCTCTCCTACTTTTTAGTCAGCCCTTTCTTCCCACAGCGGACCACTCGAAGTCATAAAATTATAATAGCACATAACTAAAAATTTTGCAATACCTTTTTGACAACTTTTTCATTAAATTTTCTAATTTTGTAAAAAACACTGCGAACACCCATACCTATCAATTTTTCGCCCCAATTTTTAATAATAAAATAAGCTCTCAGAAAAATTTTTAAGAAATGTATCAAAAAATCTTGTCAAGATTTCGTTTTTGTTGTAAACTTGAAAAATAATCTAAGGGAGGAGAATTATGGCTAAAGTCACTTATAAAGAAATGGCAGATATTATGAAGACATTTCTTATTTCACTGCTAGCTATTGTTCCCATCATAATAATTATTAATATAGCAATCGCAAACCTAATTCCCAATTTTGTGCTAATCATCATTGATTGTATCATCCTTGTAGGCGGCTCAGTATTAGGTTATATTATAGTAGATAGATACAAACAACGCATCAAACAAAAACGTGAAGAGTATCAAAGTGAACACCAAAACGAAGAATAATTTTTAGGAGGAAATATGGCTGAACTCAAAAAGACACCGTCAGCACGCAAATTACCATTTAGTTTTGAGGCAGAGCAAGCCGTACTTGGTGCCGTTCTTATCAGCCAAGATGCGCCCTCTACTATTCTTACATCACTTAAAAAAACCGATTTTTACACTAAAGAACACCAAATTATTTTTGACACTATGCAAGAGCTTTTTGTCAAGAAAAATCACACCTACTTTGACCATATTATTCTCACTAGCGAGCTCGAGAGTAAAGGGCTACTCGATACTGTGGGTGGAGTAAATTATCTCATAACCCTTACCAACGTACTCCCCACAGCGACAAACTTTGAGTATTACGTAGATATAGTAAAAAACAACGCAACCCTACGTTCACTTATCAATGCCGGTGGAGAGATTATAGAAAACGCATATTCAAATCCTGATGGCGAAGAGTCTCTCTCCTTTGCTGAAGATCTAGTCTATAGCATTTCTCAAACACACGATACTTCAAATCTCGAACATATTCGAGATAGCCTTGAAGATGTGGTCGAAGACTTTGAAATGTGCTTTCAAAATCCTGATGCTAAAAAAGGTATGCTTACAGGTTTCCCAGGGCTAGATCACTACACAAACGGTTTTCAAAAAGGCGATCTTATCATTTTGGCTGCTCGACCATCATTTGGTAAATCAAGTTTGGCAGTAAACTTTGTGCAAAACGCCGCCCTCAAATACAAAAAAACATGCGCCATCTTCTCTCTAGAAATGCCTCGCATACAATTAGCTCGTAGGATGGCTTGTAGTTTAGCAAAAGAATATTGCAAAACAATCTCAATGGAAAAAGTTATCAGAGGCGACCTCAACGAAACTGAACAACGTAATTTTAGAAAGGCAGTTAACAAACTAGCCGAAGCCAATATATTTATAGATGACAATTCAAATAACACTCCAGCCGAAATCAAGAGCAAATGTATGAGACTAAAAAATGATCCTTCATGTGGCCTTGACTTTGTAATGATTGACTATCTCCAGCTTATGAGTAGCGGAAAAAATTATCGTGGTGACAGCCGTCAACAAGAAGTAAGTGATATTTCTCGAAACTTAAAAATTATGGCAAAAGACTTAGGTGTACCAGTACTCGCACTCAGTCAGTTATCACGTGCAGTAGAACAGCGTACAGCAGGAGATCACAAGCCACAACTTAGCGACTTACGTGAAACTGGAGCCATTGAGCAGGATGCTGACATCGTTATGTTTATTCACCGCCCTAGCAGATACGCTGATACCAATAAAGATGCGAGCCTCGATCCTACACAAGCCTTCTTAATACTAGCTAAACACCGTAATGGAGCGCTAGGAGATATTCCTCTCATATGGGACGGGGCTACAACTACATTCCGTAGCACAGAAAAAGACGCAAATATTGCCAGCCTAGAAGCGACAGCCCCTCCTCCTATCACACCCCAAAATCAACAAGCTTTCCAAAAAATTAGTGAAGAACTCACTTCTACTGAGGACGATATCTTCGATGTTCCCCCACCTCCGCCACCACCAGAACCAGCTGCAGTTTCTGAAAATGATTCACCAGTTCCTGTTCAACCTCTAGATGACCCAATTTTTGACTAAAATCGTAAAAAATGAGCAAATTTCACCAATTTTTGCTCATTTTTCTCCCAAAAACCACCAAAAACGCCCCAAAATTGGTGATTTTTTTATTAAATTTAAAAAAGTGTATTGACAATCACCCCCTACTGTGATATAATGGGGACGAAATCGGAGGTTGGTTGCCAGAAGATTTTAGGGATAGATAACGGAGGATGATGATATGGTTAAAACTGTAACACGCAAAGACCCTAAGATTAAATTGTCTAAGTCAGAAATTGTTGGCTGTGGTGTAGTAATTTTGGGATCTGCGATTGCCGCTTTAACAAATTATCAAACTATTGGAGGATTTGTTATTGGCATTGGCGCTTATATTGTAATTAGTGGCGCATATAATGCCGTAAAAAAACTCTAACAAAAAAACACGCTGGTCACGTGTTTTTTTGTTATTTATTCATCCACTATCTCAGATAAATCTTCATCTTCATTTTCGTCTAAAACTGCCTGTGTACTAAACTTAATCTTTTCTAGGGGATATTTCTGGACATTGTTGTCCTTAAATCGCACTCCAACCATCTCCCCCAAATAATCGTGATATTCTACAATTCCATTACCATCAGGAGTAGTAACTTCGCTTTTTAGGGCAGGCATCTTTGCTAAAATATCTTTATATTGCTCATACTCATACTCTAAACAACACATCAACTTTCCACAAACACCATTTATTCTATTGGGAGTAAGTGATAATCCTTGAACCTTAGCCATTTTAACCGATATCATTTTATTGCCACTATTAAAACGAGTGCAACAAAATTTTTGTCCACAAGGTCCACAACCTCCAACAAATCGCGCTTTATCACGCTCCCCTACTTGTCTCATTTCCACTCGCATCCTAAATACGCCCGCGAGATCACGTACCAATTGCCGAAAATCCACTCTATCTTCAGCTGTGTACATAACTAAGATTTTTTTACCATCTAAGCTACGTAATACAGTAATAAGCTTTAGCTCTATTCCTAAAGCTTTTACTTTTTCAATAACTTTCTTTTTATCTTGCTCAACAAAACTAAGCATGCGCTTATTTTGCTCAACATCAGCTGTAGTAGCTATTCTGACTATAGAATGCACTTCTTCACCTTGATTTACAGTATGCAACACGATTCCATATTCATTTATTCCATCAAAATCTACAACCACACCCTGATTAGGCTCAATGACTCCGTCACTCTCGCAAATTAGAGTGCGTGCATCATTGAACTTTACAATGTAATAGGCCATTTGTGTCTAACCTCCAATATCATAAACAAAAAACTATCTATCAACCCATTTGCGTTAGCATTACGCTTAAACCTTTCTTCAAATTTTAGACACTCTCTATTAAACTCAATAAGAGCATTCACACTGTATTGCATAACAATTGCTTTAGCCAACTCATCTTGTGAATTGCTGCCCGACAAATATCGAATAGCACGCTCTACTATATTGAGAAAAATTTCCAAAATGTCATCAAAATGTGAAGCAAAAGTATAGAGCTTACTTGCATAATTCAACATCTGTGAAGAATGATTAAAGTTTTTACACAAATCTTCCATAATATGAACCAACATCAAAAAATTCTCATCAGTAGCAAACCGAAGAGCTTTCGCGCAATTACTATCGCTATATGACAGGGCTGTTGTTATCGCCAGATTGTCGTTTATAGTTTCCTTTAACACATCAGCAATTTCATTATCGTCCATTTTGGGCACACGCACAATTCGCGCCCGTGATTTTATGGTGGGTAAAATATTATACTCCTCACTAGCCTGCAAAATTATGTATGTGTTGGCTGGAGGCTCTTCTAAAATTTTTAACAACTTATTTTGAGTGTTTTTATCAATGAGATTAGCATTTTTCAATACAAATACATGTTGATTGGCTTCATATGGAGCTGAGTAAACAAGATCTTCAAACTCCTCGATTTCTTTTACATTCATCTGTTTGCTATCTCTCGGGAAACAACACACATCCACATTATTGTTATGCAATACTTTTTTACAAGCGGTACAGTTTAGACACGGTTTTTTCTCTCCTTCACACATAATCGTAAGCACTAAGTTTAAGCTAAATTTTTCTACAGCAAAACTATCTTCGCCTACAAGCAAAACCGTGTGAATAAGCCTGTTTTTTATGACATCAGCGTATAGAGCGCTATTTGTAAACTTTCCCCAAATCTCTTCCATTATTTCCCTTCTTTGTTGTGTTTTGACCAACATTTTTCAAAATTGGACACTATTTTTTGAAAAACATTATCTATACTTTGCGTAGTGTCTACTATTACAAATCTATCAGGATTTTCCTTGGCAATTTGATCAAATCCTTGCATAACTCGTTTATGAAATTCCATTCCAGCAATCTCCATAGCGTCATTTAAATCTACCCCGCCACGACGCTCAAATGCAACTTGAGGCTCTATTCTCATGTAAAAAGTAATATCGGGCTTTATACCATATGTAGCTATGGAATTGGCATTATCTACCACTTCTCGAGGAATGCCGCGTCCAAAACTTTGATAAGCGGTAGTAGAATCAAAAAATCTATCCATCAACACCACATCGCCACGCTCCAATGCGGGAATTACGCGTTTTTTTACAATGTCGGCTCGAGCAGCCTCAAATAAAAGTAATTCACTTATCTCAGATTTATCACTAAAACGAGTGTCCTTAGTAAGAGCCCGAACTGCCTCAGAAAAATCCGTCCCACCTGGCTCTCTTGTAGCAAAAAATGAAATTCCCTTACTATCTAAATAACTCTTTAATAACTCCACATGAGTTGATTTTCCACTTCCGTCACCACCTTCTATGGTAACCAAAACTCCTTTGTAATAGCTCATTTCTACCTCCTAGTAATATTACTTTTACCATATTTTTTTTGCTTTGTCAACTAGAAAGCCATATCACGATTCCTATAAATAATACATAAAATTACCAAATTTGTTTACTTTAAAAATAAAATGTGATAAAATATATACATAAAAATTTGAGGTGAACATATGAAAGACAAAAAATTTAGAAAAAAAATATCTGGTTTCATTTTTAGCGCAATAGCAGCCCTCAGCACTCCATTTTTATTGATGGGCTGTTCTACGCAACCGACCACAGAAAATGTATTTGTAACCGGTATTAGTAAATCAACTACTGATGGCGGAAATAATTACCTTATTACCTATTCAAATGGCACATCATCAACAATTACTATAGAAAATGGTAAAGATGGGTCTGATGTCACTATTGATGACATCCTAAAAAAATACAAAGAAGAGTATGGTGAAATTGAATACAATGAATTTTTGAATAAATATCTCAGCATATCCACCACTGACAATAGTCGTATAGCAAATGAGTGTTTGCTTTCTTGCCTAAAAGTATATACCGAATTTTATACCACTCAAGATGTGAGCACTATATCATCTTGGAGCGGGTTTTACCCCCCTACTGTAAGGCAAGAAAAAGTAGTAAATGTAATGTGCGGATCGGCAGTTATCTACAAAATTGAAGATGATTTTACTTATGTAATCACCAACTACCACGTAGTGTATAGTGCTAATGTAAACGAAGATAATGGCTCAAACTTCGCGCATAAAATAGTGGGCTATTTATATGGAAGTGATGGCACACCAAAGCAAGACGAAAAGAATGCTGATGGATATATACAATATGACTATGGTCAATTTGCCCTCAACTTTACGCTAGTTGGCGGTTCTGTAGACCATGATATAGCAATATTGAAAGTGCCTACTGAAGATATGATAAACATCAATCCTAATGCCAAAGCTGTAACAATGGCGGAAACTTATTATGTAGGTGAAACTGCAATAGCTATTGGAAATCCTGAAAATGCTGGAATTAGCGTGACTGAAGGTGTAATTAGCGTAGATAATGAATATATCCAGCTAAATATAGATGGCAATACTCGAAATTACCGAACTATCAGAATGGATACAGCCATATATGGTGGTAGTTCTGGAGGTGGTCTGTTTAATTCCCGTGGAGAACTTATAGGAATAACTAATGCTGGAGACGGAACAGACCAAAACATAAACTATGCAGTCCCTCTTGACATAGTGAAAAATGTGACAGATAATATCTTATACTACTACGATGGCACTAATACCTCCACCGTTAAAAAAATCTTTTTAGGAATTACCCCCACAATTACAGACTCTCGCTATGTTTACGACTCCTCTAAAGGATATGGAAACATAATAGAAACTATAGCTGTCAAAGAAATAACAGCTAATTCTATTGCTGCGAACTGGGGGCTAGCTCCTGATGATACACTAGTGTGCTTGATTATAAATGATGAAGAACATAATATCAACAGAAATTTTGAAATGCGAGACCTGATTCTTACTATACGTGCTGGTGACAATATTTCAATAAAATACATCCGAAAAGGTACTGAATGCGTTTCCCCTAATTATACAGTAAAAGAATCCGACCTAACCTCCTAACTCAAAGAGTGAAATTCACTCTTTTTATTTTTACTTGACAAATAAAATATTTTGTAGTAAAATTGCGAATAATTCGCAAATTGGAGAAAGTTATGTACAAGACAAAACAACGTGAATTAATAATGAATTATCTAAATAAACACCAAGATAAGCTATTTTGCGCTGAAGATATCAGCCTAGCTCTAAAAAATCAAAATATCAGCCCTAGTGCGGTGTACCGCAATTTGGCCGAACTAAAAAATATGGGCAAACTTCGCCAAACCACCCAACGTGGCAGCCGCAAAATATTTTATCAATTTTTAGATAATAATAATTGTAAAGGTCATATTCACCTATCTTGCATCAATTGTGGTCACACATCACATCTTGATGACTCAGCAGCTAAACTCATTACCCAAAAAGTAAAACTAGCTGAAAATTTTGATATCGATAAAGATGACACGGTGATATATGGCATCTGTAATAATTGTAAGGAGAAAACAAAATGAAACATAATTTTTTATGTAGTATGGTAGTTTGCATGTGCTTGCTACTATCCCCTCTCTGGGCTGGTTGCACCCCATCAAGCGACACTAACAAAACTAGCATTGTCTGCACAATTTACCCTGAATATGACTGGGTAACCAACATCATCGGTGAAAAACAAGAAAACTTTGATATCACTTTGTTATGTGATAATGGTACTGATATGCACAGCTACCAGCCTAGTTTTGCAGACATTGCAAAAATAACTAATGCAGACTTGTTTATTTACGTCGGTGGTGAATCTGATAACTGGGTAAAGAAAGCGTTAAAGAATTCAACAAACCCAAAAATGCAAATTATCAACCTATTAGATGTGCTTGGTGAAAAAGCTAAAAAGGAAGAGATCCAAGAAGGAATGCAAGTGGAACATGAACATTCAGATGAAGAACAACATTCAGAGACAGAAATTGATGCAGAACATCACTCAGAAGCTGAAGGTGAAACAGAAATAGAATATGATGAACATGTTTGGTTATCGCTAAAAAATGCAAAAACTTTTGTTTCAGCAATATTGGCTGCTCTTACCCAATTAGATGAAACAAATGCATCAATTTATCAAACAAAGGCACAAAATTACATACAGCAATTAGACACGCTAGACAAGCAATACTCTGTATTTACATCTACAGCCAGTAAAAACACACTTATTTTTGGTGACCGCTTCCCTTTTAGATACCTAATTGAAGATTATAACTTAAAATATTATGCAGCATTCTCAGGATGTTCATCAGAAACTGAAGCCAGTTTTGATACGATTTGGTATTTAGCAAATAAAATAAATGAACTAAATATTCAAGTGATTTTACAACTGGAAACCACTATTAAACAAGGTAATAAAATGACTATTGCTGAAACTATCAAAGAAAATACTAAATACAAAGATCAAAAAATTCTAACTATAGATTCTATGCAAAATACCACCACAAGTAGTAATAAAACATATCTTAGCGTGATGGCAAGTAACCTAAATATTATCAAACAAGCACTAAATTAAGGAGGAAAAATGAACTTAATCAAGGTAAAGAATCTATCTGTAGGCTATGACAAAAAAATAGTCCTAGAAAACCTAAATTTTGATATAAATGAAAAGGACTATATCTGCATCGTAGGTGAAAATGGAACAGGAAAATCCACTCTAATAAAAACGATACTTGGATTATTATCGCCTATCAAGGGAACTATCGAATATAACATATCACGCAACGAAATAGGCTATCTTCCCCAACAAACATCTGTACAAAAGGACTTTCCTGCCACCGTGATGGAGGTTGTTATGAGTGGATTTCAAAATAGATGTAAATTTCGACCATTTTATAACAAGGAAGAAAAACAAGAAGCCAGAACTAATCTAGCAAAACTAAATATAGCTAATCTAGAAAAACAATGCTATCGGGAGTTGTCTGGAGGTCAACAACAACGAGTTTTACTAGCTCGTGCGCTATGTAGTGCTCAAAAAATCCTACTCTTAGATGAACCTATTACAGGATTAGATCCTCTAGCCACACAAGAGATGTACGCCCTAATAAAAGGTCTAAATCAATCTGGAATAACAATAATAATGATATCTCACGACATAAAATGCGCTCTAAAAGATGCTAGCCACATCCTCTTTGCAACAAATCCACCATTTTATGGTACAAAAACTGAATATGAGAAAAGCGACCTACACAAAAAATATAACACTCATCATGTAGGCGGACATATAGGAGGGCATGACGATGAATAATATTTTTGAAACTATCGGCTACTATCTATCGCTACCTATGGGAAGATATGCGCTCATTGTAGGAGTATTGATTGCATTGTGTGCCTCCCTCTTAGGCGTTACTCTTGTATTAAAACGTTTTTCATTCATTGGAGATGGATTATCTCATACCGCTTTTGGAGCTCTTGCTGTAGCTACAGTAACAGGACTAACTAACAACTACATATTAGTACTACCTCTCACAATATTAAGTGCAATTATTTTACTAAAAACTAGCCAAAACAAAAAAATCAACGGTGATGCCCTAATTGCAATTTTATCAGTTAGCGCTCTTGCTATAGGATATTTACTACTCAATGTATTTCATGTATCTTCCAATGTTTCTGGAGATGTCTGCTCCACCCTATTTGGCTCATATTCCATTCTTACCCTTTCTATTAGTGATGTATGGATATCTATTATTCTATCAGTTTGTGTGATTACATTTTTCACACTGTTTTACAACAAAATATTTGCTGTAACATTTGATGAAAACTTTGCAAAAGCTAGTGGAACAAAAACTGAATGGTATAATATCATAATTGCTACCATTATCGCAGTAGTTATAGTAGTAGCAATGAACCTAGTAGGATCTCTACTCGTATCGGCTCTCATAATATTCCCAGCCCTGTCGGCTATGCGAGTATACAAGAGCTTTTTGTCCGTTACCATTTGCTCGGGAATTATTTCAGTAGTTTGTACTTTTGTAGGAATTCTGAGTTCCATGCTCCTTAGCACTCCAGTAGGAGCAACTATTATTGTGATAGACATTTTATGTTTCTTTGCTTTCTATATCATTGGTTTAGCTTTACGAGGTAAGAGTGAAGTCTAATGTCAAAATTGTTTTATCTTCTATCGCAATATTGTTGATTTTTGGAATTCTACTAGTCGCTCTTGGTGGTGTGGGAAATTATGTAGATACAGAGCAAAACCGGATTGATTTATCACATGAAAACGCAACCACAGCATATACAATTACTGCCAACATGCTAAATAATCCTAACAATTATCTAGGCAAAACCATCAAGATAAAAGGAACTTATTTCACGACCACAAATACTAACAAAGCTATTCATCAACTTACAGTCACAGACTCAACTGGCTGTTGTAGTGCGAGTATCGAATTTGTATTAAAATCAAACTCATATCCACCTATAAATAGCATTATTACTATCGAGGGCATTTTGGAGAGTTATATTATAGATAATGCCACTCACTACCGACTTAATAATGCAACTATTTCTTGATAAAAAATTAGCACACCTTGTGCTTTTTTTATTAAAATTTTATACAAAGTAAAAAACTTTATGATATAATTATAAAAACTTTAAGGAGGTGGCAAAATCAAATATCCTGAAACAAATCCAAAACCCTCTAGTGAAACAAACGCAAAGAATTTCTTTAACGATGACAGTCACTCTAAAGATGAAAAAAATAGCTTTGCATTTACAAAGACATCCAATGATAATAGATTACTATTCTTGACAAAACTAGTCATATTGTTAGTCGCGGTATCTTCAATAACTATAATAAATGTGTGGGCTCTTCCCTTCCCCCCACCTTCTCCTGAAAAGCAACCGGAAGGGATATATCCTATTTCATTTGCATTAGAAAATTTACAATCCACACATGAAAAAATATCTTTTACTCTGACTGTAACTAATGTCCCTAATAATTGGGATACAGAAGACTATCAGATTACACTCATTCAACAAGCTGATTTTAAAAATTCTTTTTTTAAAAACTTATCACCCGCACTAAAAACTAATTTAAATAATATAACAAAAGAAAAAGAGGACTTTGTCTTTGATAATTACTTAACACAAGAAGGATTACATCATCTAAAACCTAACTCACAATATACAATAGTTCTTTTAAAACAAGATCAAATTGTGACCAAGCAAAGCATATCAACACAAGAATTTACTTACATTCTCGGTCTTAATGAACAACATGTCAAGAATAAAACAGAGAAATATCTAAAATTTCAGCCCAAAGTAAATGAATTATTCACTGATTATAAGTTATTGTACATTTTCACAACAGACACAGAAACAGACGAATCAACATTTTCCACAATACCCAAAGAATATGTAACTGAATCTTGGTACATGCAACAAGTAATCCCATACAACGAGACAAAATCATTCAAAATAGAAATCTACTGCTCTACCGAGCATCCCGAAAAGCTAGACTTTAGTGAAACAAAAATTGTGGATGGCGAAACAGTTTACTTAATTTATACGCACCCCAATCTAATATTAATTTAAAGGAGAAAAACATGGAAGGAAGAAAAACTCAACACAACACAGTAAAAAATGTAATTCAATATGTATTTTTACTAGTTTTCGTAGGTTTAACAATCGTAGCCTACATTTTTCGAAATGAAATAAACAATTTTTTTAGTGCAGACTTAACAAATGTAGATTTGATAAATCAATTTCTGCACCTTGTCCCCACTTTTATAATTAGCATCCAAATAATTGTGTTAGCAATAGTGCTAAATATGTTAATTCGCCTACTCGCGAAATTAACTTTTGGGCTTACTGACAAAGGCAAAACTATATCAAACATTCTAACAAGTTTGATAAAATGGATAATCATCATCGGCGCAATTCTTTGGATATTGTCAGTTTGGGGTGTCAACACCACAGCTCTTCTTGCTGGAGCTGGAATACTCGCTCTGATTATTGGTCTCGGCGCTCAAAGTCTTATTGCTGACATCTTGGCAGGCATATTTATTGTATTTGAAGGTGAATATGTGGTTGGTGATATCGTGGTTATCGATGGCTGGCGTGGAAAAATCGTAAATATAGGCATCCGTACTACCCAGCTTGAGGACAACGGTGGCGACATCAAAATTATCAACAATAGTGAAATAAAAAGTGTAATCAATCAAACCAAGCACAAATCTGTAGCCGTGTGTAACATCACTTTTGCCTCAAATGAAAAACTTGAGAATGTGGAAAACATCATAAAATCTGCCCTCCCTGAAATGAAAGCAAAAATCCCAACAATTACGGACGACATTATCTATAAAGGTGTCACAAAAATCACTGAAGGTAGCATTGAGCTTCTATTCCATGCAAAATGTTTTGAGGAAGATATTTACCAAGTGCAACGCGACTTGTATAGAGAACTAAAACTAGTGTTGGATAACAACAATATTCCATCTTTTGCCACCCCGTCAATCAATGTCGAAGAACACAAAAATAAAGTATTAGGTGAATAAATGAAAGTAGTAACTATTTGTGGCAGTATGAGATACGCTGCCGATATGCAACGCATTGCCCGCGAATTAACATGTAATAATGGCTGGTGTGTACTCCAATGTGTGTATGACACAAGCTTACCTGTAGATGCATCTGAAAAGTCAAAACTAAAAGACGCACATCTAAAAAGAATAGATATATCTGATGCTATTTATGTGGTAAATATCGGTGGATACATTGGATCATCTACAAAAGATGAGATATCATATGCCCTAGCTCATAACAAAGAAGTTATATATCACGAAAAGATTAATTAAGGTAAATATATGGACAACAACATTTTTGACAAACTAGCTAAATCAAAATTTCGCAAACGTTTCCATCTCCAGCAAAAAGAGTTTGAGTACATTGAGAAAAAAGGTCTCGATATCATCCAGTCTCATGCTGTCGATTTTGTAAACAAACATCTCAAAGATCCTAGCACATTTACTGACGGCAAGCAAACACCAATGCGAAATCACCCTGTATTCATTGCTCAACACGCCACCGCCACCTGCTGTAGAGATTGTTTATCTAAGTGGCACAAAATCGAGCCAAGCCACATCCTCACAGAATCCGAATGCAATTACATAGTAAATATCATAATGCAATGGATAAAAAATGAAATAAAGTAAAAAACCACGTTTTGCGTGGTTTTCTATTTTTTATACTCTCTATTTTGTGTTTTTTCTTCTATCCGCATACTATTCTTTATGCCATCGATAGTAGTTTCAGCTAATCTGTCATACATAGTCAGCGCCATTGCTCCATTAGGAGCATAAACATTGGAATAACCGCAAATACCATCCATTGTTCGTGGATCTATTATGCTAAATACATTATATACAGGTTGCCCTTTATTATTTTGATTGATGATTATATCTCCAAAATACACTGGAGGCCAATTCCTTGGTCTATCATCTCTAGGGTAATATTCTAGAGCTAAATCGTATGCACCTTGTACATCCGCTAAAGAAGGAGTTGCATCAGTGCGCAAGGGATTATTTCCCCCTAATATTGGAGTCAAATCAGGATGTGTGTGCCCAATCAAACAAACTGGTTGTTGCTTCCTAGATTTGCACTCAGAGACATAATTGGCTATATCAATACACTGACTTATCATTCCTTTTTTTACCTCAGCATGTAAATGATCAAATTCTTCTTTCCCTATTGTAGACTTTATAACATCACAAATTATTGCGTAATTAGTTTGCCTTTCTTTTTCTAAACTGCTGCTGATTTGTTCCACAGTCAGCTCATTAAAATAATATAAAACTTTAGGTAACTCACTTATAAATTTTAAATTAGTTAAAAAATGCTTATTATTAACATCATTACTATTTTTTTTAATTGAATAATCCAAGTTATCTACAAAAACCTTATCCATATGTATGTTATTTGCATCGCTATTATGACTACCTAAAAAGATAAATCCACATTCCATAACTCTCCCACTATTTTTACTATCATTCAGTGTGCTTATTATAAAATCCATTTCTGATTTACATTTTTTATTAAAATAAATAGGTGTAGTTACTTTAGGAAATGAGCCACTAGCTACTGGATTTTGATCTCCTGCACCAACATTTACAAGTGTATGGCCTAAAATTAACTTTAATACTTCCTTTCTTACAGCTGGATCATCTTTTATTTGTTGAATTCCATTTTTATCCATATACACTCCTTAGAGAATAATTTGGCTTGTATGTTATCAGGCCTCATAGGAGGAGTGTACCCCAACCTTTTTGCAAAAGTCAAGCATTTATTGGCTTTATTTCAAAATTTTCACTATAAAATTTACTATATACAAATAAAAAAGAAAATGTAAGTTTTTAGCGAAATTTTTGAAAAAAATTTTTAATAAATCGGTTTTTTACTTTATAATTTCATCTCAATTGCCGCTATTGTATCTAATATACCATTTTTAGTTATTTTATATTCATTTATCTTCTTAAACCCTAATTTATAAAAATTATGCAAAGCTGCTTCCCTAGATGCTGAAACACTGTCAGCTAAAAATTTAATCTTACGCATCCTTGCTTCTTTTATCAAAAGTTTTATACTAGGTTTCATATAACCTTGCCCTCTTTTATCTGCTTTAATAATAATACCTAGGTTTGCCTTTCCAATACTTGAATCTAATTTAAAACTAATTTCGCCTACAAATTCTTGTGTATCCAAATCTTTTATATATGCATAAAAAAAGTTAGGATTTTTCATTTTTTCTTCAAAATCCTTCCACCTTTCTTTTGGGAAATCAATACAACCTGTATCATAATGATAACCCATATAACTTACTTTTTCACCTTTATTGTACTCCATAGTATTAGGATCTGATAATAATTCTTGCCTAAACCCAAACTCTTCTATACTTGGTACATACAACTCTACTTTTTTCATTACCCCCTCCTGTTTTAAGACATGCTATTTCCCTAGCCTCGTAATTAAACACAAAAAGGAGTATATTAACACACTCCTCTCTTACTGGTGGACAATCAGGGACTCGAACCCTGGACCCACTGATTAAGAGTCAGTTGCTCTACCAACTGAGCTAATTGTCCACGTGTGTGTATTATAACACACTACATATAATTAATCAAGCATTTTACAAAAATTTTTACAAAAAACATTTTAACGTAATCGTGCAGTCTTTTTGGCTTGCATAGCAAGCGCAGCCTCTAATAATTGTTCATTACTAAACTTCCCATAAGTTTTCACACATGGTAAAGCACCTTCTAGTTTACCTCTTGGATTTAATTTATTTGCGGATTGACAATTACTTAAAGCAATTGCTAATCTTTCTGTTTTTTCTCTACAATATGACAATACAAAATTATTCTTACTGTCTGACTTTTTAATCCCCTGTAATGGAGGCACACAAAAGTATGTCAATGTGTTATCTGAAACTCGAGCTATTAAATTTAGTCTTTCTGGCAAATCTTTTGTTAAATACTTTTTATTATCTTCATCAATATTTTCTAAATTACAAACCTCAACCAATGCGTATTCACCTACTCTTCTCAAAATACCATTTGAATCCACACATTGCACATAATCAAGTGCAGTTTTAAAGAAACTAGAGCTATTTCTATAAAAGTCAAATGATGCTGGCGCACGACAAAACATTAATGTAGAAACATATGCATTAGGTGCAATGACATACAAAACCTCTGTATCTTGAACTATTGTAGATACATATCCCATTTCTCCGTCATTATTACTTGATTTAAACCTCATTCTATTAGTTTTCGCCATTCTGTTCTTATATATTGCTTGCTGGTGTGGTGTAATCCCCACAATAGCGTAAACAACATTATGATTTTCATCAAAAACCCTTTTAGTTTCTGCCGCTAAATCGTCATGAAATGATCTCTTTTCTATTTCTTCAATTTTCTTCTTATATTTTATCTTCTCCATTTTTCCATCCCTTCCCTTAGATGGCCCTATTATATCACAAAAATATAAAAAAATCAATACCTAAAATTGGCTTTTTAATAATATTAATTATAAAATAAAAACCTTCAGCAAAAATGCCGAAGGCTAATCGATTAAAACATTTGGTTTTGTGGTGCCGAAGATCGGACTCGAACCGATACGAGATTGCTCTCGAGGGATTTTAAGTCCCTTGCGTCTGCCAATTCCGCCACTTCGGCATGTGGAGGCACCAATCAGATTCGAACTGATGAATAAAGGTTTTGCAGACCTTTGCCTTACCACTTGGCCATGGTGCCACACCGTTAGTAATCAATATATCATATTTTTGTTGATTTAGCAAGTGTTTTATTTCATTTTTTAGAAAAAATTTATATTTTCGGAATTCGAACAGTTCTTACATTTTATTTATAAAATTCCCCTTAAAATCAGTTGATTATATCATTGTGTTATGCTAAAATACTAACGCTTAGGAGGCATATTAATATGGAAAACTTACGTTTTAAAAACCAAAAAAAAACTGACTTAGCAGCAGAAATTGCTGCAAATTATTGGGTAAAAGGGATGAAATTTAGAGCAAAATCCCCCTATCTTGACTTGATTAATATAAAAGAAGAAGACTATAATTTGTTTATTACCCTCTTTAAAGAAATGACAGAAAACATTCTGCACGATTATGAAAAGATTTATAACAAATATGGTGAGGCCCCAACGTTAATAATTAGTCATATCGACACAAATACCACTAGTGATATTATTGGAGAAGCAGCAAGGCAATCTAACATTCCACTAAAGAATCTCCCTTCATATTCTTATACAAAGTTCTTCATTGTGAGTCCCAAAACAATACTTGTAGATATAAACACTTGTGATAACAACACTCACCGTAAAGGCTTAGCCATCACAGAAGATTCTCATTCTTCTGAAAAAGAACTTCGTATCACTACGTTTAGGCCAGAGCCTGGAGTAGAATTGATTGATTTTATCAAAAAAACTACTAAGTCTGATGACTTAAACTTTTAGTAAAAGACCTCAAATATATGAGGTCTTTTTATGTACTTCTTTCGTTTATTAATTTTGATTTATTGTGTTATTTGATGGAAATAGTGGCATTTCAAAAAATCCTTGACACACATTTGTAGAATACTCCTGACACTGCGGTATTTGACAATATCCATAGCTCGGTACCAACAATTCAGTTTCAGCTACAATTTTTATTATCATCATAACGCAGCCCTCTACAACCGCTATTCCATTTTGAATTGTTGCTGATGCAATCACGGCACTAGCAACCAACTCGACCATATAGGGAATAATCGATGCTTGCGGCAAAAACAATACCACATCAACAGGCAAAGTAATTACCCCACTAGCAACTCCCTGCTGATTTACTGCGTCAGTATATACTATATCGACTGGAATGTTAGCGGTCGCCGAAATGTGAGCAAAATTAGGTCTGTCTTCAAACCGATTTACTACCAAATCAGTCAATGTTGCCCTATTAGTCATACTCGATTGACCAGACACGAATGTAAGTGGATACGCTGGATTGGGCGGTGTAAAATCGGTCAATGTTATCGGCAATCCGCTAATATGTTGTTGTTTTAGGCAGGCATCAAACACTTTTTTTACCTGAATACACACTTTTTCACACAAACCTCTTACAGGATTACCATTTATTGGCCCCGGCATTTGCTCCGATCGAATTCCTGAAAAAAATGACATTATCCCTCCTTTCCCGTACATTGCTAGTTTATGAAAAAATAATAGACATTGTGACTTATACAAAAAAATCCCCAAAAAATAACAAAAAAATGTGCAAAAAAGTTGTACTATATCAAATTTTGTGATATTATAAAAGTATATTTTCAATAGAGGTGAAATATGAAATTTTTTAAAGAATTTAAGGAGTTTATCAGCAAGGGTAATATCCTTGACTTGGCCGTTGCAGTTGTTATCGGTGGTGCTTTCGGTAAAATTGTCACCAGCCTAGTTAACGATATTATTATGCCCTTGATTACATGCATTTTAGGTGCACATAGCCTAAGTGAACTGTCAGTAGTACTAAGGGATGCTGAAGTTGTAGACGGTGTTGAGCACGAAGCCCTGCTATGGACTTATGGAAACTTTATTCAATCAATCATTGACTTCTTGATTATTGCGTTTGCAATATTCGTTGTACTAAAACTCATGATGAAGAGTAAAGGAATGCTGACTAGTGCTCTTAAAAAAGCCCCAACCAAAGCAGAAAAACAAACATTGCGTGAGCGTGGCGTAGATATGTCAAACCGTGAAGAAGTAAACAAAGCACTCATTGAGTTAAGAGCCGAGGCTGAACAAGCTAAGAAAGACAAAGAAGCCGCTGACAAAGAAGAAGCATATCGCAACAGTACCGAAGGACTCTTAAAAGAAATAAGAGATTTACTCAAAGATAAAGATGGCGCCAAATCAAAAGAAAAAGACAAAGATGCCAAATAAACCAAAAGACAAGGTAGATTACCTTGTCTTTTTATAATAACAAAATTGTTACCCCAGGATTAGCGTAAAACAATTCACTATCCCCCAGCACCTCGGGGCAAGCTTTTTTTATCTTTTCGGCAGTAGCACTACCTAGCCACTGTTCCCCTTTTACATAATCGCGAATGATATGTTTTCTCTTAGAATTAATTAGCCATATTCTAAGAGCTTTTTTTATTTCTCCCCCCACTCCATGAGAGCCATATCCATGTATAATTTTTAAAGCCTCAATTCCCTCTAATTTTGCCACCCCAATCTCTATCTCTAGAGTAGCAAGCGCAAGTGCCACAGTAGGCAAATCTTCCTTTAGATTGATAGTCTTATAACGCACTCTTCCTCCTAATTTTGTGATTCTATTTTATTCCTCAATTGCCCACAAGCCCCATCGATATCATCTGCCATTGTACGCCTAATAGTCGCAGACACACCCATATGCTCAAGCCAAGTTAAAAACCTCTCCGCATTTTGGCGTGTCACACTCTTTAGATCTCGCTCTTTTACCGCATTGAGTGGAATCAAGTTGACATGACACGGAAATCCTTTTAGCATCAAAGCTAATTGCTTAGCACAATCAAACGTATTGTTTACCCCATCAATGAGTGTATACTCAAACAATACTCTCCTGCCAGTACTCTCAAAATAAGCCTTTGCAGCATTTATAATTTCCCTAATGGAGTATTTATTAGCAATAGGCATAATGGTCTTACGCAACTCATCAAAAGGAGCGTGTAATGATATAGTCAAGATTACTTGCAAACCTTCTTTGGCTAACTTTAGGATATTGGGAACTAGTCCACAAGTCGAAACTGATATGTTACGTGGAGATATATTTAATCCATCTGGACTAGATACAAGTCTAATAAATTTAATGACGTTATCATAATTATCGAGCGGCTCACCACTCCCCATCAATACTACATTAGTTACTTTGCGATTTTTACCCGATTTTCCACCTAACATAGCATTAACCAGCAATACTTGGCTAAGAATTTCTCCCGCAGTTAGATTTCGCACTAATCCATTTAGAGTTGAAGCACAAAATTTACATCCCATTCTGCACCCAACTTGGGTAGATACACATAAAGTATGGCCATACTTATACGACATCAATACACCTTCTATTATGTTGCCATCACTCAGCTCATAAGCAAACTTGCGAGTGCCGTCCTTGCTCTGTTGTTCTGTGTGAACTTTGAGCGGAAAATCAACAAATCGAGCAAGCAGTTTTTCTTTCAGTTCGTTGCTAATATTAGAATATGTAGAAATTGCCTTTCCTAAATTCACATTATCCATAATTTGTTTGGCTCTAAAGGACTTTTCTCCCAATTCCTCCACCAAAATCTTTATTTCATCAAAACTAAAATCTTGTAATATTTCCATAATCATTCCTTTATCAAATCTAATACGACTGTTTTTCCTATCAAAATTCCAGCCACGCTAGGTACAAAAGCCGTACTTCCTAAATTAGCACTTTTACACGGTGTTTCAGTAGAAAAAACACACATACAATCTTTGATTTCACCATCTCTTATTTTTTTTCGCATCACGCTAGCTAATGGACAAACACTAGTCTTACTCAATATTGATACTTTTAGCATCAGTGGGTCAAATTTTTTAGCTGTTCCCATACAGCTAATAATCTTTTTGTTAGCTTTTTGAGCTCGCTTGATTATTTCCACCTTGGCATCCACATCATCAACAGCATCGATAATATAATCGAATTTATGAAAATCTAGTATTGAATTGCTATCAAATTTCATTTTTATAGGAGTAACCTCAACAGATGGATTAATATCACGACAACGATTTGCAATAACATCTACTTTATCTTTGCCAAGTGTCGAAATTGATGCTCCAATTTGCCTATTTATATTGGTTTCTTCAAAAATATCACTATCTATGATAGTAATATGACCAACACCCGATCTCACTAGTGTTTCGACAACATGCCCTCCTACACCACCTAAACCAAACACTAAAATACTACTTTGAGCTAGTTTTTTTAAATTTTGCTCACCAATAAGACTCTCAAATCTATCAAATATCATTTTTTCTCCATAAAACCAAATAGTTTAATTGCATTTTCAGATGTAATAGCAGCAATTTCTTCTAAGGACTTACCCAACTCCTTTGCCAAAACTTCAGCCACAAAGTGAATATTTTCACTCGTATTCACAGTTCCTCTACCAAATCCACTTGGTGCAATATTGGGGGAATCAGTCTCTATAAGTAACAATTGTGAAGGGACTTGTGAAGCAAGTCTCCTCAAAATGCGATTCCCCTTATATGTGATATTTGTTGCAAAAGAAATGTAATACCCCCGTTGGGTAGCTTCTTGTAATTCTTTATCTCCACCACAAAAACAATGAAGGGCGCATTTTATCTGAGAAAAACCATCCATTATTTCAAAAAACTTATCAAATACCTCGCCACGCAAATGCACGCTTACAGGAAGCGAATATTCTTGTGCTACGCGCAATTGCTCAACAAAAACTCGACATTGCTCATCAAACCGCGGATAAGAAGAATCTAACCCAATTTCACCTATCGCATAAATATCTTTAGTATGACTCTTTATAAAATCTCTAAATAAGCTCAAATCAAATGAGTCAATAAACTCAGGATGAACTCCCACAGCTAAGTAAAATTTTTTATTCGTTAAACAAAAATCCAATGCCCTGTCAAAATGATCTAGTTTATATGTTGGCACTAATACCTTGTTTATTGATGACAAATCCATAAAGGTGTTTTTAATTTTTTCTTCAAAAAGATGTGCATGTGTATCTATGTACATTTTGCTCCCCTATTATAACATAATATAATATCGATTACAATAATAGCAAACAAAAAAGCCAAATTGGCTTTTATTTTTTTATAAATAAGTAAATAACTTCATCTCTATCCCCATTTTTAACTTCACTAGTAGAAACATTATATCTTGTATATCCACTGATCGATGGGCTAGCCAAATTACTCGGATGAGCATACTTTATTTCTATATAGTCAGGCTTATATTCATAGCAATAATTTCTCAAAGTAAACATCTCAGATTCACTTGTAATTAGCAATGAATGTTCTCCGTCATATGTAGTGTTTGCGTAATAATCAAACACTGTTTCGGAAACATGCAAAACATTTCTTTCCTCGTGTTTTTGCATTTGTTCATCTGTCTTTAAAAAATATCTATGTGTCAAGTTTTCTTCGATATCACCATTTTGTTTATAGTCTGCCCATGTTGCATCTATTGTGTACCACTCTCTGACTCCGTCATCACCCACTAAATCCAGAGCCACTTTATTCCATGCATGCTCTCCAACACTTGTCGCTCCAGCTAATCCAATCACCTTATAGCATGGAATATTTTCTATTCCACACATTAGTGAAAATGTCTTTGATATTCCATCACATACAGCTTTTCCATTATCAAACAGCACGCCTTCGATGTAAAAACCTCTATAATTATAGATATTTATATCTGAAGTATCCCCCTGAGCCATATCATACAATTTGATATCATATTTTACATTATAACAAATCCACTCATATATGGCCAAAACTTTTTGATAATCGGTCATTGTTTCATCAATAATTTCACGCAAAATACCCTTTGCTGTATCATATGCAAGCAATGCCGGACTTACTTCATTTGTACTAGATACTGGGAAAATTGGCTTACAACCTTTATCCAGCACATAATAAAGTTGATCAGCTGAGTAAACCTCTGCTGTTTTAGTCCGTTCATTTATCTTAAAACTATCAAAAGTCCCCCCCCTATATCCTTCATCTATTTCAGTTAAATGGGAGTAGTGATGAGGATACACCACTTCATTTTGTGTATATGCACCATCTGAAGTGGAAATCTTTCTAGCATATTCAGGATGATTATACTCAATATTTATAGTATAAAGCTTAGTATTTAGTGAATAAGAATAGTTGTACATTATATTCATGATTTCAGCATATGATGAGATTGCTTTTGCAACAGCACAAGTTCTATCAGAATTTGGTGAAATAATATCATTTGGATCTGAAGTATAATTAGGATCCACACAAAACGCCATAGGCGAAATTCTATAAAACAAAGTAAAATGAACTACTCTTTCCAATTCTTGAAAATTATTTACATAAAAATCAAATTCATCTCCGCAATATGTATACTTACAATTACTCAAGTCATTGCTATTCGAACTTTTGTAGAGTGAAACAAAATTTGAATACGGCGAACTATATTGAATATCAGATTTATTTACTGCTTGCACACCAGCAAATACAACACATTTTTCACTCAGTTTAGAATCATTATCGCTCAACTCATCAAGATTGACCGAAGTAGTATTAACGAATGTGGTGTCTCCTCCGATAAAACTCACATTATATCCATTCACACTAGATGTCGCCGCCCATGATAGAGTGTTGTTTGCGCCCAATTCAACCGCTTGAGGAACTGCTATCAACGACAAATATTCAAAAGTTATCTCCTCAGAAAACTCTGATGGTGCAAGTTCAGTCACCTCAGGTACATAAGCAAACACAGCTACTCGAAATTCACCCGAACCAGAAAGCTTACCGTTTATTTCGAATTTTGAGCTTTCTGTTTGAAAATATTGTTCTTGTTCATCAGCACCTACAAACCTTATACAATAACTAATTTTAGAGTCAGTATCGGCTAGTACGCTATCCCAAGTAAGCGTGTATGTTTTATTTTTTGATGTTACTTGCAGATTTTCAGGTGAAGGCATTCTAGTACTAGCAATGGTCAAACTGACTGGTTCACTATATTCTGAATTGGAATGAAACAATCCACTTCCCAAAGCTCGAACTCTTACATCACTTACACTACCTTTTTGCAAGTACTTTATTAGGTTAAATGATGTTTGTGATGTCGTTTCATGCTTATAGTCATCTACCGCCACTTCATAACCACTAGCCCTTTCAACAGGTTCCCAAGATATAAAGCAGCCATTTTGAATTTTGATTATAGGCTGAGCCACACTACATCCGCACCCCGTTATCACTAGGGAAAAAGCCAATACACAACTCAAAATAAGTGATAATCCTAGTTTGTTCATACTCCCTCTTCTTATTTTTATAATTTTTCTTTGAGTGCTGGGTTTTCTTTAGTAATTTCTACTCCATCTTTATCTTTCCCATTCACACTATAAATACTAGAAGATACGCTTGCCTTTTTGGCTTGTAATTCTTCTAGAGTATTAAATGCCTCAAAATGAAGTATAACATTTACAGTCTTTCTAGCCCAGTCATTATTGTTTACATCATCATCACAATACAAACACAATCCCAGTCCATTAAAGGCTCTAAATACACTTCCACCTCCAAGAGCAGAAGATGTATATAGCATACCCTGTTGAAAAGTAAACTTTGTACTTACTTCATCAAGTGCTACATACAAATCTCCAGTGTCTAAATCGACATTTTTATCAACTAAGACAATTTCTGTATAAAGCAATACATAAACATCCACTTCTGAAGTATTAGTAACTGAAATATGCTCATTAATTTTAGTATATTTGATATTATCTATCTCGTAATCATCTTCCTTTATAATGCCATCTGATTGTAAATTATCCCCTCTATAAACACTGAGACTAATGTCACCTTTTGGATCTACAATTATATCAGGTCCAGTACTCCCTCCTCCATTGGGAGAACTAATTCCATTTACAGCTAGTATTGCACCAAAACCTAAAATCAACAGCACTGCTAACACTGCGACCACAGTAGTGACTATTTTCCTTGTGTTGATACCTGCAACCAAAATTTTGGCAGCATCACCACCAAGTTGAGCTATAGCCAATCGTAGTGCATTCACTTTACCTACAGCAAAAGGATATAACTTACGAGGCACACTCGAACTATACAATTTGTGTGAAGCATATAATGGACGAGCATTAGTAGTTATATGAGATTTTTTATACTTCTTAATTTTTTGCTTTATAAGTTGGTTATCCTTAGCTATTTGTTGTAAAGCTTGTTTATCAGACTCGCTAACTTCTACTTGTGCGTAATTTTTAAACTCACTGCTATCACTAATCATTACCTTCTCCTATTTTTGCATCACTAATTGTAGTTTACACTATTTCGTGAAAATTTCCTAACGATTTTAATAAAAAAGTAGAATTTTTAATTATTTTTAATTCTACTTCTTGACTTCGATTTTAGTTTTTCCACCCATATATGGACGTAAAACTTTTGGAATGTTAATTGAACCATCAGCATTAATGTTATTTTCAAGGAATGCAATCAATGCCCTTGGTGTAGCCAAAACAGTATTATTTAGAGTGTGTGGGAAATAATTACCTTTTTCCCCCTTTACTCTGATACCCAATCTTCTTGCTTGAGCGTCTCCAAGAGTAGAGCATGACCCTACCTCAAAGAATTTTTGTTGTCTTGGACTCCATGCCTCTACATCACAAGATTTTACCTTGAGGTCAGCCAAATCTCCACTACAACATTCCAATTGTCTTACTGGAATATCCAAACTTCTAAATAGTTCTATGGTATATTTGCACAACTTATTATACCATTCCATAGATTCTTCAGGTTTACAAATTGCTATCATTTCTTGCTTTTCAAATTGATGCACTCTATATAATCCACGCTCCTCTATTCCATGAGCGCCCACTTCTTTTCTAAAGCATGGAGAATATGATGTCAGAGTAATAGGAAGTTCACTCTCTTTTAGAATTTGTCCCTTAAATCTACCTATCATAGAGTGTTCACTTGTACCTATGAGATAGAGGTCTTCTCCCTCAATTTTGTACATCATGGCTTCCATTTCTTCAAAACTCATTACCCCATCTACTACATCTTTACGTATCATAAATGGTGGGATAACGTATGTAAAGCCCTTATCTATCATAAAATCTCTGGCATATCCTAGCATCGCAGAATGAAGCCTTGCTGCCTCTCCCATCAAATAGTAAAACCCGTTTCCTGTAGTTCGACCAGCACTCTCTTTGTCTAATCCGCCAAAGCTCTCCAAAATGTCAGCGTTATATGGCACCTCAAAATTAGGCACTTTTGCCTCTCCAAAACGCTTTACTTCCACATTCTCACTGTCATCTTTTCCGATTGGTACAGTGCTATCCATAATGTTTGGGATTACCATCATTCGTTTCTTAATCTCAATCTGCAACTTATCTAATTTGTCTTCGTACTTTTTGATATTGTCATTGATTTTGGCAACTTTTTCTTTTATCGCATTGGCTTCAGCAGTTTTCTTTTGCTTCATCAAAGCACCAATCTCGTCACTGAGAGTGTTTCGATCAGACCTAAGTTTGTCTGCTTTATTTTTTAGTTCTTTAGCTTCCTCATCAAACTTTTTTACTTCATCAACCAGTACCAACTTCTTGTCTTGAAATTTCTTCTTTATATTTTCTTTTACCAAATCAGGGTTTGTTCTGATTAAGTTTATATCTATCATAATTCCTCCTAAAAAGTCAACAATTTGAGTAAATCATCCTTGTTTATTGCCAATAAGAATAGGTATAATCTTGGCCCCTTATTCTTTCCCAATAGCAAGTTATATACTATCTCAAAAAATCTCTTTTGTCTTACTTTATTTTGTTCACCATTCAATTTTGGTATTTCATATAACAATGCCTGCATTTCATCAAGGCTATAGTCTTTTTTCTTGATTTCTTCCACAAGTGTAGAAATCCATCCCTTTTCTTCAGCAAGCAATGTTTCATAAAACTGTGTATTTTTCTCCTCAAGAAGCGTCGAAATAGAATCAGGTGAGTAGTGTTTCAACCAAAAACTAATTTTATTAAATCTTTCCTCAATTTCTTCTTTTGTACACTTATCGCCAATCTTATTGAGTACTCGTACTAGCATATCAAGGTCAAAATTTACTATTGGCGCAAAAGCTGCAATATTTTGCGCACTTACAGGACACTTTTTGTAATTAGGATTACATGAAAGAGCCATCTGTATGATTCGACGCACCAATTCATCTGCCTCGCCACTTTCATATTGAGCGTACATACGGTCAAACTCGTGATACATACGCAAAACTTCGTCATCAAGTGCAATATCAAAAGCTTTTTCTGGGAGATTACGCGTAAATAACCATAATACTATCTCAGGAGTATAAACTTCGAGCATTACGGATGGAGGCACTGCACCCCCTTTACTACTATGCATATCTCCATTGAGACCCTTTATACCAAGCCACTCATAACCTCTGTATACTGGAGCACGACCACCAAAAATCTTTTTCACAATCACGCTCGCTACTTGGTAACTACCACCTTCTGTACTATGGTCTTTTCCACCTGGCTCAAAGTTTACATTTTCAACAGTCCATCTCATTGGCCAGTCCACTTTCCATACTAACTTTGCATTGTGCTGTTTCCTCAGGTCTAGTGTACCGTGATAGCCACATTTACACTCATAACTTAACACAGCACCGCCTTCCTTGTCACCGGTTATAGTAGTGTTGTCCTTACCACATTTGTCACAGTATATATTTAGCGGATAATAGTTTTCACGCTCTCCTTCGTCAGCATCCTGAGTCTTAAAACTAGTGATAATGTCGTAGATTTCTTTACGCTTCTTGATTGCCAAAATCATTTTATCCGCGTATTTACCGGACAAATATTGCTCTGACTGAAAAATGTGCTCTACTTCTACACCAAGCACTTTCAATGAGTCTATAAAAGGCTGTTGAAAACTACGAGCCCAACTTTTACTCTTACCATCGAGCGCAGGCGCTAAATCTAGAGGCATGCCAATATATTTGGCAAAACTTTGGTCAGCGTCCTTTGGGATTTTACGCAATCTATCGAAACTGTCCCAACTAAAAATAAACCTCACTTTTTTACCTTTGTCTCGTAAGGCCTTTACCACAAACCAACTTGTCACCACCTCACGCAAATTACCCATGTGTACGACGCCACTAGGGCTAATACCACTGGCGCAAGTGTATGTATCCAAATCTGGATAACTCTTTATTACTTCTTCTGCGATTTCATCCGCCCAAAACATAATCTTTTCTCTCCAATTTACTTAATAATTTTATTTTACAATAATACGCTCACAAAGTCAAGGTAAATTCACCAAAATATCTATATAAATACTTTTTTGGTGAGCTTTTGAATTTTTCATAATATCTCAATGCAAATAAAGAGTCAGTCTCCTTAACTGAGTCAGTGTTGCTAAAAATTTGACATATAAGAAAACACCCAAATTATGTTAGGGTGTTTTTTATTTATAGTTCGTGAATTTCTTTAGATTCTGCTTTTGATATTTCATCTTTATTCACATATGTGTAGCTACTGTCAGAACGAATCATTTTGTCGTCATCGTTTACACGCGCACCGATGAGTAATTCTGGATTAATCGATTCAACCACACTCTTAGGGCAGCCTCCTAAAGTGTTTTGGATATTGGTCGCATCAAGAGCATCCTTTATATTATCCGCATCAAACACACCAAGTAGTCCCCATTTATCTGGGCGGTCAGTCTTTTTGTTGCCATAAACGGAAACTTTGATTTTGTCCGCTTTTTCGAGTTCTTCAGAATACCACTCCTTGCGAATTGGTTTTACAACCTTTTCTTCCTCTATTTTGCGCTCAATTTCTTTTGTCTCTTTTTGTGGTGGTAAGCTCTCTTCTTTGGGTGCTTGCTCGATATTCGCAGGTTCTTTATCTATTTTATTAGTTTCTTCAACTTTGCCTGATTCAAAGTAATCTAGCATAACTTTAGGAAGCCTTGCTAACTTTCTAAATCTAGATTTTTTTAAGTCCATCTCCGCTTCTTTTGCTAATTTCTCGTCAAAAGAATAATTTCGCTCCCTCTTTCTGTCTTTGTCAGTCCGACGAAATAGCCTTTTTAACTTTTGTAAAGCGCTATATTTTCTTCTAGCAAACCAAGCTCCTACACCTGTTGCTGCAGCAATTCCACCAAACATCACAGCCGCGGAGCTAACCTCTACGCTAGTAAGTCCATAGTATAGCGCCATATCAAAAACAGCCCCCAAGCAAATCACACCAACTACAGCAGCAGCTCCTAAGATAATACCACACTTAACTTTTTGATAATGTTCAAAAGATTCGCAATATTCCTTGAACCCCTCAGGATTATTTTTTGCTAGTTCAGGTATTTTACCATTTATCCAATCTCTAAAAGGAATAATTTGGTCACCCTGCATATTTTTCTTTCGCTTTTCTTTTTTCCACTCAGCCTTCCAATCTTTGCGTTGTTGTCGGTAAGTTATCATCATACCCTCCAATTACATAATGTAAAAGTCCATATAACAGTTGTTTTTAATCTAGAAATTAACTAAATTCAAATAACTTACTTCCCATTTTGCTAAACAAAATCGTTTAGTACAATCCCAACTTGACGCGAGTATAACACACAATAGAAAAAATTGCAATAGGAAAATCAAATTTATTTAGTAATTATACTATCTAACGTAGTATTTGCTGGATACACTCTGAGCCAGTCTTTTAGTTGTATTTCACTGATATTAGCTATCACACTAAAATCTGCAGACAGTACACAAAAATTTGTGAGTTCATCTCGAGAAAGATATGAAAACAACCGATATAAGGGCATATCTTTTGTCACCGCAATTTCTTTTATCTTAATTCCTGAGCGCAATTTAATTTGCTTATTTTCCAAAAAATCTATAGAAGAATAGTACGAAGCCTTATCCTGCACAACAGATGAAATAAATACAAAACCACCAAAAACCAACATTGTGTAGTTAGGCACATATATAGTCGTAATTAAAAAACCAACAATTAACAAACTCGATAATATTATCCCAACTTTCCTTACCGTATCAATAGCCTGCTTAGACGAATATTTTTTACACAATATTGCGTGTAAAATTCGTCCGCCATCAAGCGGGAAAATAGGCAGTAAATTAACAATCCCAACTACCCAGTTAGAATAGACAAATTCACTAGTATAAGCATAAGTTACTGGCTCAATCCACCATAACGCACACCCAAAAACAGAAATAAACAAATTTAATATCGGCCCAGCAAGTGCAACTTTTATTTCATCAGTTTTTGAAAAAAAGCAATCTTGCCCAGAAACAGCCGCGCCATAAGGCATGAGAGTGATATGATTGAGTTTATAACCTAATTTTTGTGCCACAAATGCATGAGCACATTCATGCAGCACTAAAGTCAAGACATAAAAAAACAATAGAGAAAAATAGCCCAGATATCCCAAAATAACTGCAAAAATTATAAAAACAGGATGAATCGACAGCTTTACTTTCATTTTCACCTACACATAGACTAGTTCACCAATTTCTCGAATGCTTTCCTTTACTGGATGAACCCATCCAACTAAATCAATAAAGACTAACAATAGAACAGTACAGCAAATTGTCAACAAAGGAATTACCCACACTTTCATTACAAAAACCCCACAATTTTTAGTCTTTTTACCTTAACTTTACAACGCAAAATATAGTTTCCGGATGAATCTGGTTCTAGTTTTAATACAATATCATTATTTTCAATATCAAGGTAAGAATGCAATACATCAAACACATCTTGCGTAATAATTTTATTAATTCTTTCCATATTTATATGACGAGAATTTACAAATGGCTGATACAAATCATTTTTAAATTTAGGTCTATTCACTATTTTCCCCCTAAAAAAGCACTAGTTAATTTTTTTATCAAAGGAGAGATTTCACCATTCAAAGATTTACTTATCAATTGAAAAAAATTCCTTATTTTAGGCACTCGAAAAAAACAATCTATTCCCTTTATATTTTTATTAGTTAGCCACTTACATTTATTTAAAAGTATTCTAACAGTCGTGTTTTTATTACCAACTAACACACTTATTAACTTTTCTAATGAAACCAAATTTTCCAAAACTGACACCAAAATCACTTCAGCCTCTACATAAAACTGTGGAAAAAAGTAAGTCGGACAATCTAATAAAATAAAATCGAAACAAGAAGAAAGCTCTTCTACAATTTCAAAAAACTTTGAATAATCCCCAATTGTTTTTGTATTCTCCGCACTTGGCAAACAAAATAAAAGCGGCATATTCACAGACAAAAGTGCTTGATTTATTCGGCATTTATTGCACAACACATCGAAAATATCATACTTAACAACATTTTCAAGTCCCCAAAGGCTAGTAAGATTGTCCCCCACGCACAAATCGATCACCACAACTTTTTTGCCACACTCCACCAATCCACAAGCCAGCATTGTGCACATAGAGGAACATCCTACCTTAGCATCTTCACCAATAAAAATTATTCGCCTAGCCATTTTTATCCTCCGGTATACAATAATATCACTAATCAAAAATAAAAAAATAAAACGTTCCAACAAAACACGTTTTATTCTAAAATAAGTTTTTTTACAACATTTTTTTACTAAGTACCTTATTGTTTGATAAAGTAATTAGCCCTCGTATATTTTCAGTTGATTTTGTAACTATCACATCCATTTTTAATCTTTCTGAAGCATATACATAAAGCCCCTCAATAAGAGCTCCAACTCCACAAATGATTACGGAATTATTATTTACACTTTGCATTATTTCATCTGGAATATTCTTGCACAAGAGTGGAACTGTATCCATAATCAATTGATAAAACTCTTGCAGCGCTTCTAAAATATCAAAGCAAGTCACTTTAGCAGTCTTTTCCTCTCCTGTACGAGAATCAATTCCTGAGATATTTAGATTTTTACTCATATTTGGAAGAAGCGTACCAATCTGATTTTTGAGTTCTCTTGCATTGTCTATACTTACCCTTGTTGCGTGCTTTGATTGGATTTGCGACACCACAGCCATATCCATATTGAAAGCACCTATATTTATAGTCATCCCCTTAATTATACCAAGACTAGATACAATAGCTACATCAGTGCTCCCTGCTCCAATATCAATAATTATATAGTATTTGCCATCACTTAAATCTACACCAGCATCCAACATATCAGCAATTGGTGCGGGAACTTTTATCAATGTACTTACACCAGCTCTATAAAGTACTTCTTGCCAAGATTGATTACTACTAAGCGTAAGACCACATGGCACATTTAGATAAGCTACAATTTTTTGATTTTCGCTTTCAACTACTCTTTCAATGTAATTTTTCATCATCAAACCGCAGTTTTCTACATCTACAATTTCCCCTTCGAGAATTGGGCTAATTGTGTATTGTTCGTTGTTTCGTTTGATTGCTCGTTGTCCAAAAGCAATCGGTTTTACATTTGTTTCATTCCCTATTTTTTCTACCAAGATTTTGGTAGGTTCATCCAACACTATCCCCAAGTTGTCTCTAGCTATAACTGTCTGATAAGAATCTAAATTAATAAATAATTTTATCAAAGACTTATTCCACCCTTTTGTTTTATTCTATCATAAAAATACAAAATACGCAAACAAAAAACAACATCAATAATATTTTTTGTAATAACAAATAGAAAAAGGCTCCTAAGCCTTTATCAGTAAAATTTTCAGTGCTACAAGCATAGCGCTAGCCCAATCGCTCGATCTTAATAAAATTATATTTTATAAAATTTCAAGATTTTTAGAAAATACTTTTTTAAAATCTACATCCGCATCTTTAGCGCAACTTATCTCAAAACTTACATCTTCTCCGTTTTGTGTAACGGTTTTCATAATCACCGAGTCTCCCAACACATCACAAACCACATCTGTAATTACTCCAGACTCAGTGCGATCTAGCGCAACAGCTATGCGCAAAAATACTGCTAGCTTTTTCACAGCTTCAAGATCTTCTTGAGACACAATGTCTTTAAATCTTACCCACTCGCTAAGACTAAATTCTTCACTATATTGACTTGCTGCGATAAATGCACCCATAACCATATCCCAATGAGACACACCAAACAATCTCGTATTGAGTATCACCTGTAATGCATCTTTTTTAGTAGGATTATATCTAATTCGTGTACCACAATCATACATAAAACAGGCGATTTTCAATGCTCTAATATATTGCCTACCCAATTTATGCAGCACCATCAGCTGCCTAAAAAGCATAGTAGTAAGCAAATAAATATTGGTCATATTTTGCGCTCTTACAGGGTAAAAATTCATATTGCAATTTAGGCTGTACATCAGCAAATCTATAATGGGCTTTTCCATAGTAGATGGAATGCATTGATGAAACAAAACTCCTGTACAAACGCCCGATGTTGACTCAATAATTTGATTTACACCAAACACCGCGAAGAACGCCTGTGCAATCGCAATTCCACCCGCTACATAACTAACAGTTTTATTTGATATTCCTCTAAGACGAGCATTTTTAGAAAAATCAAGTCCCGAAATAGCTGATGCGACATTCTCAAGATCAGTGTCGTTCATCACATAGCCATGAGGCATATCAAGTGGATATTTTTTCCCTTTTCTACTAATTTTACCAATGCTCAAAAAAGCCTCTCCAGCACCAACGAATTTAAATTCTTCTTTATTTATATCGCCTATCCAATTTATGTTTTCATAAAGCTGAGACTTTATAAACATAAGGGCATTATTCATTCGCTCCTGTGGAGTAAACTTATCATCTAACATATAGTCCTTGGCAATAGTTTCTGAGCCAAATGGAAGAGTGCAGCTATTGATAATATTTTTCCTTGTGTAATGAATAATTTGAGTATAATCATCACAAATATTGATAGCCACACCTTTGGGAGCATCTACAGTATTTACCGTGCCATTATAGAATGAACTAATCTCATCCTGCTCCTGCATTAATCGAATTTTAAATCCTGAAGCTATCTCAATTTCTTCTAAAAAGCCATAGTGATTCTTAGCGGCTCTAAACGATGCTGATGCGTATGCCGTAGCCTTTGTTACCTTAAATGAATCGCAAAGTTTGCGAAACATTTTTGAAATTGCTACCACTTCAGCTAAATTTGTAGGACGAATTACACAGTTTTTCTGCACATCTTCCCACACTTCTATTGGTTCTTCAAACTCCTCAAATATCTCAAATGCACTGTCCTGCTGATACCACGCTAAGATCAGTTTTGCATATCTTGGAGTTAATTCAAAAAGCGCAATTTTTTCTCTATCTGGCGAAAACACCATTCTCTCTTTTATGTTCAACAAAATTTAGTCCTCTTTTATTGTAATAGCAGAAACGGGACAAACCCCTTGACAAGTTTTGCACTTTATGCAAACTTTAGGATCTATCTTCGCCTTCCCATTTTTATCAAAGCTAATTGCGCCCACTGGACACATATTTATACAAGTACCACATCCGATACATATCTTATCGTCAACCATTTTTTCCTCCTCACTTTTTTGCTACTATAACACAAACTTTATTCTTTTGTCAAGACGAATTTACTAAAAAATTTAATTTTTAATATTTTTAAAAAATTTCAGCCAAAACACTTTATTTTTTTGAAACTTTGTGCTATAATAAATCTCGTCTTAACTAGACAATATGCGGTCGTGGCGGAACTGGCAGACGCGTAAGACTAAGGATCTTATGGTACTATACCGTGGAGGTTCAAGTCCTCTCGATCGCACCACAAACTCAATACATATTGACCTTTGGCATTTGCTAAAGGTTTCTTTTTATTCGGTATTTATTAGCTTTTACTATAATAAAAAATAGAAAGCATTATTTATTTGTATATAATTACACAAGTCGCATATACTCATTATATGAGGGCTTTTTTTTATTTAAGTATTTATGCAACTATTATAACGATATTAACAATTGGACTAATATTTTATTTTTTGATAAGTTACCCATTTAATTATAAAAATATCATTACTAAAACTGCTGCTCAAAACGACGTATCACCTAGTTTAATTGCGAGCGTAATTAATGCAGAAAGTCATTTTAAAAAGGAAGCAATTTCAAGCGTAGGAGCCATGGGACTAATGCAACTTATGCCTAGTACAGCAAAATTTATTGCTCAAAAGTGTAATATAGATTATACTTCACTCATCTATCCTGAAAGCAATATCTCATTGGGTACGGCATATATAAGATATCTTTTAGAAAAATTCCCTGATACCAAGACAATGCTGTGCGCCTATAACGCAGGTGAAGGAAATGTGGCTCGATGGCTAAAGGATAGTAGATATTCTCTAGACCAAAAAACACTTATTTCTACACCATTCCCCGCTACAAATTACTATGCGGATAAGGTTCTGCATGATGAAAAAATTTACAGAAAATTTTTTGGATAAAATGTTTGCCAATTATTTTTAAAAGTGTTATAATCAAAATTGTAAAAAATGATGAAGGTGAAAAAATGATAAAATTTTATGTAGATGCGTATGCAGATATGTTTGATCCAGAATTGAGGCAAAATGGACTATTTCTTGCCCCCAGTAAAATAAAGCTCAAGGGAAAAGCTCTCAACTTTGATGGTTATGGCAACAACTATGACGAGATTGTGCAAAATGTAAAGTCATCTGCCTATACACTAGAATTTCTAACTGACAAAGAATGGAAAAAATTTTTTGAAGAACAACTTTCAGATGGTAGTGACATTGTTTATTTTGCTCCAGCATTTAGGTTATGGCATGATGGTGCTGAAAGCATAAAAAAAGTATTTTCCACACTTCAAGAAGAACACCCAGCACAAAAAGTAATTTTACTCGACACCCATACCATTTCTCGCGGAATAAGCGAAATTGCCGCCAATACGCATCGCATTTATATCAAAGAAAATGACCTAGATATAGCTCTCCAATTTGCTAATTCTATGATAGAAAAATATGTTAGCCTACTTGCAGTTGATAACGCTACCACACTAAAAAATAGCCCTATTATGGGAACTGCTATGAAAAATTTTGCTGGCGCATCATTAAATTTAAAACCAATTATTTGCGCTGACACAAATTGTAAATTTAAAGTACTTGACAAAGACAAAACATTCAAAAACGCTGTAGCTAAACTATACAGTAATACCAAGTTAAATGGGCTAAATATCGCTGATTACACATTTAGTATAGTTCATTTTAACGCAGAAAAAGAAGCTACTGCCCTATACGAAAGGTTTAGAAAAATTGTCGGTCCAAATGAAATTCGGCTTGTTAAAATGTCACTAAATAACGCTATCGTCGTAGGCTGCAAGTGTGTAGGAATCACTTTCCACAGTAAATATTAAAATAAAAACAAACCTCATAAAATGGTTTGTTTTTTTATTTGTCCCAAAACAATTTATCCTCTAACTTATATATAGCTTTATTCATGCTATCTAACTGATGCCTATACTTTAAAACACTATAAGCGTAATATGTCCCAATAATTGCTGTTGCGCCTAATACCGCTGGCAATACATCCTTCACAGCATCCGAAAAAGGATAGTATACACTGTCATACATAGCATCCATCGTTTCTTTTAAGTAATCAAATTTGTGATTTTCGTAAGCTTCACAAAAACGTATCACGTCAGGATCAGTATTCCCGTTATAAACAGCCCAAAAATATTTTTCTCTCAAATAATCTTGAGCATTAGAACTATCTATTTTCAAAAATCTTGCAGGAATGTATAGCGCCTTATCGTAACCATATTCGATATCAATTTCTTTTGAAACATCAGCCGCAAATTTATCTACTTCAGGTTTAATGGCAGCTCTTCGCTCTGAATTCACATTATTATATCTAATAATTGAAAGAGCCATACATGCTAAGCCACCAAATGTTGGAACAATAGACTTTGCTCTAAATTTTTTTGATTGATATCTAGAGACAATTTTATCCCTATCCTTTTGTAATTTATCTAATGCTTTCCAATCATCCAAAATGCCCATGCCTATTCCCCTTTCTCTAGCCTACATCATACCATAAATCACATGAAAAGTCAAATTTAGTAAATCTCTCAAATTAGTGTAGTCAAAACTTTAAAAACAGCTTTTCTTTTTTGGTAGTCAAAATCTTATCTGTATTATTCGAACTATATATAAACTTGGCAAATATTAAAAATAAAACAAATCCTGAATATCAGGGTTTGTTTTTATCTATCCCAAAACAACTTATCCTCTAGTTTATAAACATCATTATTGATTTTATCAATTTCCCGTTTGCTCCTTAGTAGCGTTTGTGCATAATACAATCCTATAACAGCCGTACAACCTAGCGTTGATGGAATTGCTTCCTTAAAAGCATCAAAAATTGAACATTGTACACTATCAAACATCTCTTGCATTGTTTGATAGACATAATCAAAAGCATGATTAAAATAATCATTTGCATATTTTTGACGAATATCACTTCCTGCTCCATTATCCAATATCTCAATATAATGTTCAAACAAGTAGTTACAAACATTTGTGCTATCAATTGTTGAAAAATGATGTTCTACATCCAATTGATTATCATACATAATGTCAATTTTGTGTGCTTCTTCTGCTGCATATTTATCAACTTCCGGCTTTATAGCAGCAATTCTCTCAGCATTTATTAAATCTTTTTTGTGCAAAGCAATAGCACTCCACGAAATCATCGCCAAAGTTGGTCCAAGTAGCTTTGCCCGCCTTTTCTTAAAACCATATTTGTTTATAGCTTTATTACGACGCTGATGAAGCATATCCAAATCTTTCAGATCTTCATCTCTTCCCATCTTCCCACCTCTATTTTATTTTATCACATCGCACCCAAAATGTCAATAACCCAAAAATGCAGCCTAAACTGTATATTGTAATAATTTTTCTCTTTTTTTATTTAAAATAGAATCTATATTTTTGACATACTCCATCATATCAAAATCACTGGTTACTTCTACTTGTTGATTAGTAAAGTGTTTTTTTACCAAGGTTTTTACATCACATCCACAAGCTAGTTCAGTAGAAATCCCCATCCGCTTGTCTTCTAAATACTTGTTTTTCCTATTACTTAATGCATACCCAACATTCTCAAAACATCCACTTTCCACTTCTGTGCAATATAAGAAATATGGTATAAAGCCAAGCCTGCTCATTTCGTCATAAGCAAAAGTAAGATTTTTTCTTTGAAGCGCAATATCGCACGGCAAAGTTAACGAATTGATTTCGGTTTCATAAGGACAAAACCTTGAATATAACTCAATGCTACTTGCTCCCAACTCAGCGGCTAGATTTATATTTCTCTTTATTTGCAATTCCTGTTCAGTCTCAAAACCAATAACTAATCCAAAACTAACTTCAAATCCAAACTCAGCTATCCACTTAAAGGCTGGATAAATATCTTTAAATTCATAATGGCGGCACAATTTTCTTAGTGTAACAGTATTAAATGACATTATGTTACAAATTAAACGCTCCACGCCAAATTTTTTAAGAATAGCAAGCTTTTCCTTTGTAATGAAAAGAGGATTATCAACTTCTACATTAATTTCACTAAGTGGAAACTCACACATGGAAAGCAATTCTTGAATATCACTTTCAGTTAAAGCTAATAAATTTCCACTATAACAAAGTGCTTTTACAAAATAGCAATTACGCTTGATAATATCTCGAAGCTGTTCAATTTCTTTGTATAAGGCATTTAAATAGGCTCGAGTTTCAGCTTGCTTATCTTGCCTATAAAAACATCTCTTACAATTGACACATTTAAACTCACCTATAGGCAGATTAATAGTAAGAATAACTTCGTTATCATTTTTTACAATGCCTATTTCGTTCTTTAATACATGAGAAATGAGTTGAGCTTTACGAAAATCGACAAGTTTTTCAGCAAATAAGAAATCTTGCAATTTTTCAAAATCTTTGTCTACCAAATAGCTTAAAGCTTGACGTGTAGGAAATTCGCTACGAAACTCATCAGTCCAAGGTAATTTTGAAAAAGCTTTTTCTTCATCCCACTGCATTATTTTTTTGATAATATCCCCTCCCTTAATATGCTTTCATTATTAAATCTAACTTCGTATAAAATTTAGAATCAGTAAGTTGTGTAGGTGTGCTACTCAGCATTTCTATATTGTACATCCCTACTTCATCATTCACTCTTATCAAATTGAGTTGCACAAAAGTCTCCACACAACAAACAAACTGCACATAATTTAGGTTGTGGGTTGTGCGCTTCAATTTATTAAAGTAATTATAATCATCAAAAGCTGTCAAATTCAATTTCGCAGCCTTTTTTATAGCATTAAAATATTCCCCAAATGTTTTACGTGATAAATCAAGGAAGGAAAATGGTGCATATAAAAACACGCTTGGATTGGGTAAAAAGATTTCGGCATTACTATTTAAGTTTAAATATACTATGTAAGATTCGTCTAGTACACTATCCAAAAGAATTATTCGGTTGTAATTTTTAAAATTATTATCCAAAGACGGGCATAAACACAATGTGTTATACCCTGTATTATTAGTGATTGTTAAATACTCTTGACAAACCACATTAAATCTCTTTTTATATCTAGATAAAAAGTCCTTATAACTCTGTAATGTACTAGCTATAATTAAGGTGCCATAAATTTTGCTAGGTGAATTTATCAACACGCGATATAAATCTTCCTTGTTATAAGATGTGTAAATAGGTTTTCTTCCCTCAGAATTTAAACTTAGTTGCTTTAGATATTCTCCACCAATTTTATCAGCTCCAATATTAGGTACAGCGCCCATCTGTAATTCCTTTACTATCCCTTTACAGCTAGTATTACCTCTAAATGTATCTATCCACAACTCTGCTACACACTCTTTCTTTCCACTTTGACTCACTAGATTAAAATATTCTGGTTTGTTAAACGCAAGCAATGTTACATTTCCTAACTGAATATTGAGGTGGTTTGGATTAGTTTTCATGCTAGACACTGTAGCTTTTTCAAATTCAAATTTAAACACTGGCATAGGATTTTTACATCCATATGGTTCTAAAATTTCAAAAGCTTTGAGACTCTCCATATTTACATCAGCCACATTTATATCCAAATCATAATTAATGAACGGAGCAAAAAATTCCTCTGGATACATCTTATTTACCAAATTATTTAATCTACGGCGAAATTCGTCTATTTTATCCATTTCTATTGCCATACCAGCAGCCATAGTATGCCCACCAAAACTAGTGAGTAAATCTGACATTTGAGTAAGTAGCTCGTGTATATTCATTCCTTCTATACTACGGCAAGACCCTTTATACACTCCCCCTTCTTCTCCAAGCAGAAAAGTTGGTCTATTGAATTCTTCTGATAATCTTGCTGCAACTATTCCCAAAATTCCGATACTCCAGCCTTTCTTTGCCAATACGATAACTTTCTCATTTGCTAAATTAATCTTACTTAGCTCCCTAAGGCAATCAGCATAAACCACATTACACAAATCTTGGCGCTCGACATTATAATCTAATAGCTTAGCTATCAATTTTTTTATCTCAGATTTATCTTTTGCTATATATAGTTTTAGACTGTGATCGGCATTTCCCATGCGTCCTGCGGCATTAAGTTTGGGAGCCAGCTTAAAGCTTACTTCCTGACTAGTTAGTTTTGCGCTTAATTTTAGCTCTTTTGCTAAGGCTGCAATTCCTACAGGATAAGCAGTCATTGGTTTATCAAGACCAAGTTTCACTATTACTCTGTTTTCATCCACAAGGGGTACGATATCAGACACTGTTGCTATAGCACATACTGGCAAATACTTTATGGCCACCTCTCTACTAGACAGTGCCTCCACGAGTTTTAGGGCTACCCCAGCCCCACACAACTCTCTAAATGGATATGTTTGGTTTGGTAATTTTGCATCTATAATAGGACATCTAGGCAAAACCTCTGGGCAATCATGATGGTCTGTTACAATCACATCAACTCCACAAGATTTTATATACTCCACCTCACGCTCTCCACTTATTCCACAATCAACAGTAATAATTAAATTAGGTTTAAATTCATTCAACACATACTCAACCGCATCTTGTGTAAGCCCATAACCATCACTATATCTATTGGGTAAAAATGTAGATACATTCACGCCTACACTCTGAAAATAATCAAGTAGGATATATGTGCTGGTAATCCCATCCACATCATAGTCTCCAAATATCAATATGCGCTCATGGTTAGCTACTGCCTGTTTTATACGTTTTACGACCACATCCATACCTAAAAACTTAAATGGATCATGCATATCACTTATACTTGGAGCTAAAAACTTTTGAATGTCTCCATCTGTCACTATCCCACGCTGCAGTAATAACTCTGCAACATTACTAGTTATGCCAAATTTTTTAGTTATTTGTTCTACTCTGTTTTGAGAAAAATTTGGGTTTTCAATTTTTCTTAAATTCATCCTCTTCCTCTTTTAAAAAAGCTCTCCAATTATTACTAGGAAAGCTTTTTAAAATTATTCTACAGTTGGCTCTACCTTCGTGATAGTTGCCTTTTCCTTTAATTGGCGTTCACCTTTTGATTTGATTCGCAAATTTCTCTTCGATTTACTCATTAATGTTGTCCACATAGGAGCAGAAATGAAAATCGACGCGTAAGTACCAGCAACCAAACCAATCAAGATTGGTACGACAAATTCTGTCATTTGTGGCACACCAATACAAGCTAACAACACGATAGAAACTATAGTTGTGATAGATGTATTGATAGTTCTATTTAGAGTTTGCTTTACAGAAAGGTTTGCTATGTCGTTATTTGACAAAGCATCCAAACTTGGCTTTTTAAGGTTTTCTCTCACACGGTCAAATATAATAATCGTGTTGTTGATAGAATAACCAAGCACTGTAATAATTGCAGCCACAAACGCACTGTTTATTTCTATTCTAAATATTGCGACACAAGCGCACATTATTAGCACATCATGGAACAATGTAATCAGTGCTGCCACACCACTCAAAAACTCAAATCTGAAAGCGATATAAATCATAATCAAAATCAACGCAATTACAACTGCTAGTAGAGCATTGAGCAACAATTCAGAACTTGTGGTTGCACTTTTAGATTCTGCATTTACAATATTATATTCTGGGTATGCCTCTTGCAATTTTGTTACAACGGCACTATTTATCTCAGTCATATCATCTACGCCAGACTTGTTTTGATATTGGATAGATACGGAAAATTCCCCGCCTACACCAACACGTTGAGCTTGCGATAAGTGCAAACCTTCCTCACCTAAAATATTGCTAGCCTTATTTACAACTTCACTATACTGACTATCAGTAAGTTCTGCTCCTGTCTCAATCTTTACAATGTTACCACCAGTAAAATCCATTCCTAGATTAAATCCCATGATGGTAAACATAATTAAACCAATCAAAATTATTGTCCCACTAAACAAAAGCACATACTTTGTCCATTTAGAGGGTTTAAAATTATTTAATTTCTGCGAGTTCATCTACATCCTCCCCCCTTTTTAAACCATATTTACTTGCTTTATTAGGATTTAGTGGATAGTATAACTTTATCAATCCTCGAGTAACCACAAGAGATGTAAACATACTTAAAGCCACACCAATAAGCAATGTGATAGCAAATCCCTGAATCGAACCTGTACCAAGTATTGCTAGCACTATTGATACTGCTATAGTTGTAATGTTGGAGTCAAAAATCGCACTGAATGCTTTTCTAAATCCTGAAGATATAGCAGGCTCTATTCGCTTTCCTTGAGCATATTCTTCTTTGATACGCTCAAAGATAACGATATTTCCATCGATAGCCATACCAATAGAGAGTATGATACCTGCGATACCCGCAAGAGTTAGTTGCACTGCTGGTATAGCCATCAAGAAGAATAATATTAGTATTACATAAAAACACAATGCAATACTAGCTATCACTCCAAGCATCTTGTATCTCCAAATCATAAATGCAAATATAAGTAGCAACGCTATTCCACCGGCAATCAGTCCGTATAAAAGCGCTTTATCACCTAAGGTTGCACTTACCACAGTATTTTCTAGCAAACTTAATCTTACAGAGAAAGTTCCACTCAAAATCTGCAATGCAAAATCTTGAGCTCCTTGCTCATCCATACTACCAGAGATAAAAGTCTTTCCACCTGCAATGGCAGAGTTTACTGTAGGCTCAGAAATACATTCTCCATTACTATAAATATATATTTTGTTGCCCACTTGCTCTGCTGTCATCTCATAAAACTTTTGCGCACCTTCTGCATCAAATTCAATAGATACACCCCACTCAAGATATCCACTGCTCGACGAGCTTTGCTGATTTGCATAAACCTTTACAATATTTTGTCCAGTAAGCAATGCTTCAGCATCATCACTTTTTTCAGTTTTAAACTCTAAGATAGCGGGAGTACCAATCAAATCAAACACTTCTTCAGGATTATCTACATCAGGCACCTCAACACGTAATCTATTTCCCTCTTGGATAGAAATTACCGCCTCTGTGTATGACTTTGTAATAAGGTCAGTCACACGTTGCCTTGTTGCATTTAATCTTTCATCAAAATCTGTGTTATCACCATCTATTGGGCTAGCCTCATAGACAGCTAACACACCGCCCTTTAGATCAAGTCCTAGCTTGATTGAATTGGCAAATCCGTTGTACGTATAGTTGGTAAATGGAATATCAAACTTTGCAAAACAAAGGAAAAAACCCAATACCAAAAAAACGCCTATAAAAATAATTCTTTTAATTGCTGTAGGTCTATTCATTTAGGTAACTCCTTGAAAGTATGTTCAATTATAATATAAAACCAAAATCAAGTCAATTATTTTAGGCATATTTTTTAAATTAAGTTTACTTTTAATCTTTTTATACATTTTAGTGCTAAATATTTAAAGTTTTTCATAAGATAAAAGCGAGGTTATTTATGGAAAATATTCAAAGTTCTAACATTGTTCTCAGCATTACCAAAGCGGCATTTTTTGCAATTACTTGCTCACTTCTGGGGGTATTGATATTTGCTCTTCTACTCAAATTCACTCCCATTAGTGAAAGCCTAATTTCTCCTGTAAATCAATCTATAAAAGTGCTTAGCATATTTGTTGGATGCTTAGTACTTACCAAAAAACAAACTGCTCACATTTGGTTTTGGGGTGCCATACTTGGACTGGTATATACTGTGTTATCTTACATTATTTTCTCTATTTTGGATGGTGAATTTTCTTTCTCTATCTCCCTTTTATGGGACGCTCTATTTGCCATGATAGTTGGACTTATCTCTGGAGTTTTTACAAAATTAATAACAAAATAAAACACATCTGTCGATGTGTTTTAATTTAATCTCTATTCGCTTGCACTATTAGGTTTATTTGTCTTAATGTAGGTGCTGTACCATCAGGTTTATTTGCTGTTACTATGTTTTGTCCTCCACTTATACTCGCAGCATCAACAACAGGCGCCAAACCCCCAAGTAGTGCACATTTTAAATTTCCGTCCATATCCCAGAATATTTTTCCTATAGAAAGTGATGTATATGATTTTGTCATAGGAATTACTATATTATTAGTTTGATTTAAAGTACTATTGTTATAGTCTCCAATATTCGTTATTAAATTCCCAACACCAGCGTAAGGTTCCAATAAAAATGCATACTTCAGCCCTTTACTAATTACATTATTTTTAAACTCTGAGTAAGAATAAACTTCTAAGCCTCTGATACCTAATGAAGCAACATCGTTAGTGTTTGACTCATAATATATTGCCATTACGCCACAGTTTGCACAAATAGGCTCAAAAATTATATTTACATTAATATTTTCTTTTTCTATGAAAGATTCGCTATCAGCACTAAAAATCCTGCTCGAACCATTGCTAAGATAAGTTATTTTCCAATAACTAAACATATCTTCTGATACTGTGTTATTTAATTTAAAAAATACGCTGGTAGATGTTGTTTCACTTATTTCGCCATTTTTAATCATTACTCTATTGTTTCCCACACTAAATTCAGCCCCTTTACCAAATACAGCAACAACTTCAGTATCTTTAGTGAATTGTTGTTGATTTAACTCAGTACTTTTGTACTCTGTTTGACCAACTTTCCAACAATAAAAATAATATCCGTCTGCCATATTGCTATACTTCAGTGTTACTTTTTCGCTAGAAAGATATCTTCCTGCTCCCTCAATATTGGCATACTCACCTTCAACTCCATCACATATTTGCTTTACACTAACTGTAACCTCATCTCTATTAGTGCACGCACACGCAGTAAAACCGAAACACATCACAACTAAAAATAAGCTTATTAAAAAACTTACTGATGCACTTAATACTTTTGATCCTTGCATAATTTTCTCCTTATATTTTTTATTAAATAAATTTATTCTTGACTTTAAAAGTGTATCACAAAAGCAAAAAAAATGTCAACATAATTTTGACACTTTTTACGTAACTCTATTTTATCTCTTTGGTGTCGCTTTCTAATCTTAGTTTTTGGATAAAGTCAGCTAGTTTCATTTGTCCAAGGTCACCTTCTTTTCTGTGACGAACTGCGATTTTCTTAGCCTTTACCTCTTCTTCACCCAATACTACCATATATGGTATCTTTTGAAGTTGAGCTTCCCTAATCTTGTAGCCTACCTTCTCATTTCTGTCATCAAACTCTACTCTAAAGCCAGCTTTTCGTAGTTCTTCTGTAACGGATTTTGCATAATCATCTTGTTTTTCAGAAATATTAATTACCTTTACCTGTACTGGAGCAACCCAAAGTGGAAAAGCTCCTTTAAATTCTTCAATAAGAAAAGCTATAAATCGGTCAATTGAACCAAATATCGCTCGGTGAAGCACTACGGGAGTTTCTTTTTCTCCATTCTCCCCAATATATTCAAGCCCAAATCTGAGCGGTAATTGATAATCTAGTTGTAGAGTTGATATAGTAATCTCATGTCCAATTGCGCTGTATGCTTGTACATCAATCTTTGGTCCATAAAAGGCAGCCTCTCCTTTTGCCTCATAAAAATCAACTTTGTTTTTGATAAGAATTTGTCGTAAAGCACTTTCACTCTTCTCCCATAATTCGTCATTAGGAAAGTACTTATCTGAATCTTTATCTCTAAGTGACAATCTAAAATTGTATTTTTTGATACCCAAATCTTTGTACACACCTAGAATTAGCTTGATTACCCTATCGCACTCTTCTTCTATCTGATCAGGTCTACAAAAAATATGTGAGTCATTCTGACAAAACCATCTAACGCGCTCTATCCCTATAAGTGTACCACTATCCTCATATCTAAATACATTCCCAATTTCCGCCAATCTTAGTGGCAAATCTTTATATGAATGGAAGCCATTTTTGTAAATCATCATGTGATGAGGACAACTCATTGGACGCAAAACATATTCCTCATTATCCATCTTCATTGGCGGAAACATATCATCTTTGTAATGATCCCAATGTCCTGATGTGTGATACAATTCAGTCGATGCAAGATATGGTGTCAACACATGCTTATACCCATTAGCAAGCTCCAAATCAATCAGATAATCACAAAATATTCTGCGCAATATAAATCCATTCGGTAACCATAGTGGTAACCCCTTACCAATAGCCTCTGAAAAAGTAAACAATCCTAACTCCTTACCGATTTTGCGGTGATCACGCTGTTTTGCCTCTTCAAGCATGGCAAGATAGTCATCTAATTCACTCTTTTTAGGGAACGATGTTCCGTAAATTCGAGACAGCATCTTGTTTTTCTCATTTCCTTGGAAATACGCTCCAGTCACACTTTGAAGCTTAAATGCCTTGATAATGCTGATATCCTCTAGATGTGGTCCACGACAAAGGTCCACAAGCTCGCCGAGTTTATAGATAGTGAGCACTTCATCCTTAGGGATTTCGGCGAGTATTGCTAGTTTATATGGCTCGTCAAGTTTCTTAAAGAGTTTTATCGCATCATCTCGGCTAATTTCCTCACGAACAAAAGGAATTTTACCTTTGATAATGCGAGCCATTTCTTCTTCTATTGCCCCCAAATCATCATTTCCTACAGGTTCTGGAAAATCGAAGTCATAATAAAATCCATTCTCAATTGCTGGACCAATACTAATCTTTGTCCCAGGGAATTTACGCTTAACTGCAAGGGCTAGGATGTGGGCTGTTGAGTGTCTAAAAATCTCAAGTCCTTCTTTATCCTTGAGTGTGACAATTTCGACCAAATCGTTTGCTTTTACCGCGCTACTTAGTTGGCATAATTTGCCATTGACTTTACCAGCGATGGCATTGCGCGCTAGGCCTTCGCTGATTTTACTAGCAACATCGATGACTTTTGCTCCACTGTCTAATTCGATTTTGCTACCATCTTTAATTTTTACATACATTTTCCTTTCCTCCTATTAGACGAGAAAAAACTCGCCCTAATTATCAAAGGACGAGTTTCCCCGTGGTTCCACCTTTGTTGCTCCTAGCATTGCTACGAGCCACTTTATTACCCAAAATCCGTTTGGGTGGCGAAATAGTCTGAGAGTGGTTTTACCGATATAGTACATCTTGTGCTCTCAGCCGTGGCACAATTCTCTGTAAAAGTTAACTAAATCGGCTACTTGTCTCTCTTCTTACTATTATTATTTATATAATACCACAAAAAACATGTATTGTCAACAAATTCGTACAAAAAGAAAAACACCGTCATAAAACAGTGTTTTTACTAATTAAACTGACAAATCAAAGTTGTCAATCCCAGAATCATCGTTAGCATCAGTTGCTTTGTTAATCTGTTCCATAGCGAGCATGTCATCTTTTCTCAGACTTGGGAACAATCTCTCATTCTCTTCCTCCGCCTCAATCTTCACATTTTCAAAGATAGTAGGAGAAACTGAATTATATCTCTTTAATCCAGTACCCGCTGGGATTAGTTTACCAATAATGACATTTTCCTTTAGTCCTGTAAGGTGGTCTACTTTACCTTTTATCGCAGCATCAGTTAGCACTCTACTAGACTCCTGGAAGGAAGCAGCTGACAAGAAACTATTTGTTGACAAGCTGGCCTTGGTTACACCTTGCAAAATACGCTTTGCACTAGCAGGCATCTTACCTGCCATGATGGTCTTGAGGTTAATTTCCTCAAGGTCGTTTAGATCTACAATATCACCCGGAATGAGATCTGTGTCACCACTAGATTCCACCCTTACATTACGCAACATCTGCCTAATAATAATCTCGATATGCTTTGTGTCTAGGTTAACACTCTGAGATTTGTACACAGCTAGCACTTCCTTAAGAAGGTATTCTTGCGCATCTTTTACTGCTCTAGTTCGCAAAATATCTTGAGGGAACAAACTACCATAAGTTAGTGGAGTACCACTCTCGATAACTTGCCCATCCTCAACAATTACTATACTCTTTGCTGGAAGTAAGTATTCCACATCACCATTTTGTGTATGTACAGTAACGCACTTACGATTGTTTACATCGGTAATGCTTATCTTACCACCCACTTCGCTAATCATAGCGCAACTATTTGGCTTTCTAGCCTCAAACAACTCTTCCACACGTGGAAGACCTTGAGTAATATCGGAAGCGACCGCAATACCACTGGCGTGCTTTGTGTTCATCGTAAGCTGTGTACCTGGCTCACCTACTGATTGAGCGGCTATTACTCCGACAGCCTCTCCCACTTCGACAAGTCCCGTACTTACCATATCACGCCCATAACACTTAGCACACACACCATGCTTACACTTACAAGTAAGTAGTGTACGAATAGCCACCTCTTTTATTCCAGCTGCCACAATTCGACTAGCAAGCGCAGGAGTAATAAGTTCGTTTGAATGAACGATTACTTCTTTGGTCTTTGGATCGACCACATCGTTTACTGCCACTCTACCTTTAATTCGTCCCTCAAGGCTCTCGATTGTGTTGTCACCATTCTTTAGGTCACTCACAACTAACCCCTTAATCGACTCTCCAAGAGAGGCAAAACAGTCTTCTTCAGTCACAACTACTCCGTGAGCAATATCTACTAGCCTACGGCTTAAGTAACCAGCATCTGCTGTACGAAGCGCCGTATCAGCTAGACCTTTTCGACCACCACGAGCCGACATAAAGTAATCTATTGGGCTAAGTCCTTCCCTAAAACATGATGTAATAGGGATATCTACCTTAGTACCTGATGTGTTGGTAATAATACCACGGATTCCACCTAGCTGGTTGATCTGGTCTTCATTACCACGCGCCTTACTTGCCACAATCATCTTTAAACAGTTGAATGGACTAAGGTTAGACACCACTTTAGACTTCACTATATTTGTCGCTTCGTTCCATAGCTCAATGTTTTTGTTTACTTTTTCAGCTCGAGTAATCAAACCACGCATGTACATCTTCTCGTTATTTTGAGCATATTCCTTATATTGCTTAATAATCTCTTGCTTGTTTTCTGGAATAAGCATATCATATACATTGATCGTAATACCACTGAGGGTAGAATATTTATAACCAAATTCTTTGATTCTGTCTAGCATCTTAGCTGTTTCACTAGTACCTAGTGCATAATATGTCTTACTAACAATGTCTCCCATCTTACCTTGGGTTATAGCAAAATCAACTTCATATTTTAGATAATCCTCAGGAGTTTTACGCTCCACCATACCGATACACTGTGGCACACAACGATTGAGAAGAATACGACCAACAGTGGTAGAAACCCTACCTGATATAGTTTTACCATCAACAGTAGCTGTCCTTCTTACTTGAATAGGCGCCTGCACATGGACATATCCATTCTCTTTTGCCATAATGGCTTCGTCCTCACTCATAAAGATGGAACCTGCTCCCTTGGCCTCAGGATTTTCCATAGTCATATAATATAGACCTAAGATAATATCCTGTTGTGGCACAACTATTGGATCTCCGGTAGCAGGCTTTAGGATATTGTTACTAGATAGCATCAGCATTCTAGCTTCAGTCCTAGCCTCGATAGATAGAGGTACATGAATAGCCATTGTATCACCATCAAAGTCTGCGTTAAATCCTTTACAAACTAATGGGTGTAGCTTTATTGCCCTACCTTCTACCAACACTGGCTCAAATGCCTGCAAGGAAAGTCTGTGTAGCGTAGGTGCACGGTCTAGAATTACTGGGTGATCCTTGATAACATCTTCAAGAATATCCCACACCTCAGGTCTCTCACGCTCCACCATACGCTTAGCACTCTTTACATTTTGGGTAAAGTTTAACTCTACGAGTTTGCGCATTACAAATGGTTTAAATAGCTCTAGAGCCATTTCTTTTGGCACACCACATTGATAAAGCTTTAATTCTGGCCCGATTACGATAACCGAACGCCCTGAATAATCCACACGCTTACCTAGTAGATTTTGCCTAAAACGTCCTTGCTTACCTTTTATCATAGCGGTAAGAGATTTTAATTCCCTCTGTTTAGCTCCGAGTACTGGCTTACCACGCTTACCGTTATCAATTAGCGCATCAACAGCCTCTTGAAGCATACGTTTTTCATTTCTCACTATTACATCAGGAGCCGCTAGCTCAATAAGTTTTTTAAGGCGGTTGTTTCGGTTGATTACACGTCTATACAGGTCGTTTAGGTCACTTGCTGCGAATCTACCACCATCCAGCTGAATCATAGGTCTCAAGTCTGGTGGCAACACAGGGAGCACATCGAGTATCATCCAGCGTGGATTGTTCCCACTCTTTAAGAAAGCCTCCACGGTCTCAAGTTTCTTTATAGCCTTGAGCTTTTTCTGCCCCTTAGCAGTAAGGATAATTTTTTTGAGATCATCACTTTCTTTCTTTAGGTCAATTTGCTCGAGTAACTCCTTAATTGCTTCAGCACCCATACCAGCTCTAAATGAGCCAGTTCCATACTGAGCTAGAGCATCACGATATTCTTTATCGGTTATCACTTGCTTGTACTCAAAGTTTGTTATACCTGGGTTGAGGACAATATAACTAGCGTAGTAGAGCACTTGCTCAAGGTTTTTAGCAGTCATCTCGAGGATACTTCCTAGCCTACTTGTACCCCCTCGTACAAACCAAATATGAGATACTGGAGTAGCAAGTTCAATATGTCCCATACGCTCACGACGCACTTTACTACGAGTAATCTCTACCCCACACTTTTCACAATGGTGTCCTTTGTATCTAACACGTTTATACTTTCCACAGTGACACTCAAAGTCTTTACAAGGTCCAAAAATGCGCTCGCAAAACAAACCATTTGTTTCTGGTTTGAGGGTACGATAGTTTATAGTTTCTGGTTTTGTTACTTCTCCGTGAGACCATTCTCTTATCTTTTCTGGAGAAGCTAACCCAATCTTTATTGAGTCAAAGTTTTTTAATTCAAACATCCTTTCACACTCCTATTCGTCAAAATCATCAAATAAGTTGTCTGCATTAAACGCATCTTTACTCAGCTCGTTAAACTCATTTTCAGAAATTACGCTACCATTAGTCTCATCTTCGATGTCATCAAAGTTAAGCTCAATCTCATCGGTAGGTTTGTTATCTTTATTAAATACAGGCACATCAATCTCTTCGGTAGACAATTCACCCATCTCAATTTCCCTAGCATCTTCGGTAAGTATCTTGATATCCAGCCCTAATGACTCCAGCTCTTTTACCAATACCTTAAATGATTCTGGAATACCGGGCTCAGCAATAGGCAACCCTTTTACGATTGATTCATAAACCTTAGTTCTACCTGTTACGTCATCACTCTTTATTGTGAGCATTTCTTGTAGTAGATTTGCTGCTCCATAACCCTCTAGTGCCCAAACGTCCATCTCCGAGAACTTCTGACCACCAAACATTGCCTGTCCTCCAAGAGGTTGCGCTGTAACTAGGGCATATGGTCCTATACTACGAGCGTGCATCTTGTTATCTACCATGTGGGTAAGTTTTATCATATGCATATAACCGACCGTTACACGGTTGTCAAAGGGCTCACCTGTACGACCATCATACAGCACCATCTTAGCGTCTTCTTCGAGCCCATTTTCTCTATATAACTGGCTGATTTGCTGCTCTGTAGCTCCATCAAATACGGGAGTAGCAACTTTCCAGCCTAACACTTTGGCAACTCGTCCTAAGTGCACCTCAAGTAACTGTCCTATGTTCATACGACTTGGCACACCCAATGGGTTTAGCACAACATCTACAGGTTGACCATTTGACATAAAAGGCATGTCTTCACTAGGCACAATCCTAGATACAATACCCTTGTTACCGTGACGACCAGACATTTTGTCTCCGACTGAAATCTTCCTCTTTTGGGCAATGTAAACTTTGACTAACATGTTTACACCAGCTTCGAGTTCGTCTTTATTTGCCCTACTAAATATTTGCACATCTACAACCACTCCGCCACGCCCGTGTGGCACACGCAAACTGGTATCTCTTACCTCTCGAGACTTCTCTCCAAAAATCGCTCTAAGCAGTCTCTCTTCTGGAGTAAGTTCTGTTTCTCCCTTAGGAGTAACCTTACCAACAAGTATATCCCCAGGACGCACCTCAGCACCCACTCTAATGATACCATTTTCATCTAGGTTTTTAAGTGCATCTTCACCAAGGTTAGGAATGTCTCGAGTGATTTCCTCGTTACCAAGCTTGGTTGCCCTACACTTGATATCTTCTACCTTAAGCGTAATAGATGTAAATACATCTTCTTTTACCAATCTTTCGTTGATTAGTATCGCATCTTCGTAGTTGTATCCTTCCCAGTTCATAAAGGCTACTAATACGTCTTTTCCCAAAGCCAACTCACCATTGCTAGTTGACAATCCATCTGCAATTGCCTCGCCTTTTTTGACCTTATCACCTACTTTTACAATAGGTTTCTGGTTTAAACATGTATCTTTCGTAGTTTTAGCAAACTTTGTTAGGTGATATGTATGTAACTGTCCTTCTGGGTCTTCAATGCGGATTTCGCGAGAATCCATATATTTTACCACACCGTCAGTTTCACTCAGTACTAACGCTCCACTATCACGAGCCACACGGTACTCCATACCAGTACCTACCATGGGCGCCTCAGTTGTGATAAGAGGCACAGCCTGACGCTGCATGTTAGAACCAAGCAATGCACGGGCTGAGTCGTCGTTTTCTAGGAACGGAATACACGAAGTCGCTACACTCATCATCTGACGAGGGGAAACATCAACATAGTCCACATCTTCTCTAGGGATCTCGATAAACCTGTCTTTATATCTACATACAATGGTTTTGTTTACAAAGCGCCCTTCTTCATCTAATGGCTCTACCGCTGGAGCAATCTTATTTTTCTCCTCAACATCCGCCATCAAGTAAACGACCTCATTAGTCACTTTACCAGTCTTTTTATCTACTTTTTTGTAAGGAGCCTCTAAGAACCCATATTCATTAAGACGCGAGTATGTAGCTAGTGAGTTAATTAGACCAATTGACTGACCTTCTGGGGTCTCAATAGCACATATTCGACCGTAGTGAGTATAGTGAATATCACGCACCTCAAGACCAGCTCGCTGCTTGCTAACTCCCCTTGGTCCTACGGCACTAGTCTTACGCTTTTGAGTAAGTTCACTAAGTGGATTTACCTGATCCATACTTTGTGATAATGGACTTGTCTTCATAAAGTCTAGCAAGGCTTTGTTTACATGTCGAGCATTGATGATTGTGCTTGGGCTAGCTTGAGTCAGATCTTGACCTTGCATACTCTCTCGAGCAAATGTAGCTAGTTTTGCCATACCTGAATGGAGTGCAATGTTTACTAATTCCCCCACACTACTTACTCGTCTATTAGCTAGGTGGTCAATCTCATCCACATTCCCTATTCCATCAGTAAGGTCGAGTAGATAGCTGATTGAAGCTAAAATGTCATCTATTACAATGTGACGATTAATAAGTGCTTCTGCATTTTCTTTTACAATCTCTAGCTTTGCCTCCTTGGTCTTTGCTCCTTTCCAAAGCTCTTTCAAAGTTGGATAGTGAACCAACTCATATATTCCATAATCACGAGGATTGCACTTAATTAGAGAATCGAGTGCCACGCGGTTGTTTCCACGCATAAAGTGTTTTTTACCATTGTCAAGTTCTACCCAAACTTCGTTTATACCGCTGTTTTGAATAGCTGCAGCTTGATCTTCCGTAATCTCTGTGCCTTTCTCAAGTTTTGTGCCATCAGCTAACTCCAAGTCTTCTGCTAAAGTTAATCCTGGTAGACGATTGCAAAGGTTGAGTTTTTTGTTAAACTTATATCTACCTACTTTTGCTAGATCATATCTAAGGTTAGTAAAGAATGTGTTAAATATAAATGTCTTAATAGCTTCCGCACTAGGTAATTCGCTTGGTTTTAGCTTTTTAGATAGCTCAAGTAGTGCCTCTTCCTCAGTCTTTTGAGGCTCTTGATCTAGAGTATTGAGTATTAGTGGATGATTGCCAAAAAGAGCGGCAATTGTCTTGTCACTTCCCAAACCTAAACCTTTGAGTAAAATACCAGCAGAAACTTTTACTGATCTATCCATAATCACGCGGATTGTATCTTTCTGGGTTTGCTCAAACTCAAGCCACATACCTCTCGTTGGGTTTAGGCTAGCGGTATATGTGGTCTTACCAGTGTTTTTATCATCAACTGCTTCATAGTATACACTAGGGCTACGCACAATCTGGCTTACTATTACACGGTCAACTCCACTAATTAAGAATGAGCCATGTTGCGTCATCAATGGCACATTACCGAGTAGCACATTTTGTTCGATAGCTTCTCCAGTCTCTTTGTTAATTAACCTAGCGTTTACCCTGATTGGAGCTTCATAATTTAGAGCCCTTCTACGGCACTCATCTACAGGGTATTTTACTGCACTATAGTCAATGTAGTAATCCAAAAATTGCAGCTCCGCCTTACCACTAAAATCTTCAATTGGTGAAAACTCCGCAATTGTTTCCCCTATTCCGTGCTCCAAAAATTCTTTATAAGTGTCTTTTTGGATAGCTACTAAGTAAGGGAGCTCTATTGGTTCTTTTACTCTAGCAAAAGACACACGCTCAGTTTTTCCACACATCACTTTCTTTAGGTTTAAAGCGGTGTTTTTAGGTTGATTATTTGCTGGCATTTCCTTCTCCTATTGATAAATTCACTATAATTCATTACCATGAAAACGTGGAAAAAGTGCCGAAAAACACAACAAAAGCAAAACTAGCTTTTTTCTTCAGCACCTTTTTTGGTGAAATACATCACCATTATCAAATTTTAATTCATTTTACACAATTTTTGAGTTGACATTATTTGACCACCCACACCACACAATAACATGATATAATAGTTGTTTTAGTATAACACAAGCGCGGTTTATTGTCAACACATATTTTGATTTTTTTTCCAAATTTGGGCTAAATTTAAATAAAAACTACCCCATGAGGGTAGAATTTTTATTATCGAGTCTTATTATATGTTTCCACTGTTCGTTTATTTGCATATTCTTGTCCGCTTTCTTTTTGCTCTTTTCCTACTCCACCCCCTAAATGAATCTTTGTACCAATTCTATGGAATAGGTCTTTACTAGCTGCCGTTCCTTTAGGCTCGAAAAGCCATTTCCAGAACGAGAAACCAGCCTTGCGTTCTGCAATAGCATTGCGCCCAATGAGCGTAAGCTTACTCTTTTTGTTAGTCTTGAGTGTAGTATCCTCAGGCTTGAGCGTAGGATGCAACATGTTTTGCTGATTCAAAAATTGACTTCGTTGCATTTCCTGCAACCAGTATAGTTGACTCATTCTAGGGTTACGTGCTATCCATCCACTTAGTTGTCCTCTTAGTTTCTTAGTGCGTACTGGTATTGTCATAGCCTCTGGATTACCCAAGAAACTTAGCAGTTTATATACATCGACGTCATCATAGTCTACTTCGTTACCATCACTATCTACAAGAATAACTTCTCCACTCGCATTCAAATCAGGATTTCCACTTGCATTAAATTTCATAGTGACGCTCTTTACATCTGCTGGGTCTTTAGCTATTGTCTGTAAACTTAGCCCCATTTCGGCAGCAATTCTTACAGCCCCTCGAATAGAGCTACACTCTGGTGGCACTATACTAAAGCCTCCTTTACCGTTGGGCTGCATACCTGCTTTATAAAAAGCTGTTCCAAAGTCTGGTGACAATGTTGCACCAGCCCCACTACATAAAATATCGTCGATAGATAGCAACAACTCCGCCATACCACTATTACTTATCTTTTCATAAATATCAGCCACTTCTTGAGGATCGAGTTGTGAAATATCTTTATCCAAATCAGGTACAAAATGGATGCTTTGACACTCTTTCCAAGACACTGCGTTATATTTTTCAGCCATACCGTCTAAACATTCTTTCTGCTTTGCAGGTGGAAGTGTATTATAGTCATGTGGCAATACCGGTAATTCGTGTACTTCACCATTCTTATCTACCACTTTAATTTTCCATGTATAGCCTACTTCTACAGTATTGACTGTGCCGTTTTTATCTTTTACATGAGCCTCAACTTTTGAATTGAATCCCATGCACATACTCGCAAAAAATTGCGATGGGCCAAATACTCCAGGACTAATTTCTTTTGGTTTAAAAATATCGAGAATTCCATGAGTGAGTTCATCATCTATCCTTTTATCACGGAGCACATGCATTGTGCCATCCTTATTGGGTACAGCGATGTATTGGCCATTATTGGCGTTGATACACAACTTGCCTGTGATTCGTCCGCCGACATTAGCTTTGCAAATATCTTTAGCCTCTGGGGCATTACTCGTCAATATCACTACACTATTAAGTTCTAGTGTCCTATCCATCATGGCAGCTAAATACTCTGGTATATCTTTTTTGTACTTTTTATCATTAAATAGTTTCTTGATTTTGTTTTGCTCTTTTACATCAAAAGCATCTAGGTCAATATTCATGGCAATTGGACCATATTTTGGTGTGGGGGTAGGTTTTTTTCTTAGTAATAATCTATCAGTTAGGCTTCTTGTTGGCAAAGTATTAAACTCAATTCCCTCAAACAGTGTATTCACATTACCGTCTCTATCTATCTCGACCATCCGGTCAAAGTTATTTAGACGAATACTCTTCTTTTTTTTATCCCAGAGCATATCTTTTACTCCGTATTCATCAAAGAGGAGATGATATAGTTTCTTAGAATACTCAATTACATCGGCAATAAATAGGCTAAGCGCCGTCCAGCTGTAGATTTTATATAGCAGCAAACCTTCTCGGTTTTTTTTCAACCAATACACTAGCCCCGCTTTACTGTCTCTACTATTATTATATCTCTCTGGTATATCGTGACTCACATAATGAGCTACCCTCTCTAACCACTGCACGCGAGGGCTAGCAAGCAACCAGTCATGTGTGTTGGCTACACTACGCTTTACGCCCTCAATTTGTCTATTTAGCCTGTTGAGATCGTCCTCACCTAGCCTACTCCAGTCCCAATTCCAGTCTATGTCGGTTATCGTGTCGCCTACCCTCGGACGGTCGTGATAAGTGTGACTGCCCACACCCGATGTATCATATAATATCCTCATTTTCTTTCTCCTTTTGCTTTTTCCATTTTACCACAAAAGCTATAGTTAGTCAATTGATTTTTTAAATGAAAAAAAGTCCGTTTTTAGGACTTTTTTCGTCTTTATAGATTAGCTAACTTTGCTTTTTATTACATTGCATTAGGGTCTACTTTGCCATCGCTTTTGCCTTTGCCTTGGGTACGCTTGCTAGACTGCTCTGCCTCTTGTTTCATTGCTTTAGCAGCCTTACTTATAGGCTCAGCTACGCTCTTCTGTAGTGCCTCTTTTATGCCTTGCACTAAGGATGTGTTTTGAGAACTCATAGCTCCTTGCATTGCTTTAGCAAATCTATCATAATCAACAATTTTATTTCCTGAAGCATCTAATTTTACTTTTCCAGTCCTATCTCTTTCATATGATGCCTTCATTATTTGTTCCTGAGTATCTTGATCCAAGCTAGCGAACTTGGCCGTCAAATTAGCGGTAGTGCCATTAACATAACGTGACTCTTTCGTAATATCATTACCATCAGAATCTTTCATAGGCGCGCCAGATGCATCTGTTATAATTTGAGCTCCAGCCGCTTTTATACCACCGCTAAATTCTAATGCAGCTACTGCATGGTCTCTCCCCTTCATAGAAGATAGTGCGCGTGCAGCTCCTCTTGTTGACTCATCAGCTTCACCACCAAGTCCTGTATCACTGCCTGGAGTTATACCACCACCAGCATTTCCAGCTCCACTGCCACCAGTATTGTTGTACAAGTTTACATCATGTACCCCTGGAACAGTGGTCAAATGACTGCCATTATCACGATTTAGTTGATCTTTTGCTTTAGCATCGGTCTGATATTCTGCCACTTTATCTTTGATAGCTTTCTTAGAGGCCTTGTCATCAAGATATGCCTTCACACCTTTACCAAGGACAGAACCTTCTCCAAAGCCTTTGACAAACTTAGCTTTCTTCTCATCATCCCAAACTGTGTCGATAAGGCCTGCCGCCGTGGTTGCGTGAGCACGGACAATACCTGTTCCCATATCCATGGCAAGACGCGATGACCTAGTCTCATAGCCAGCAGCAGCTGCTGCCGCCCTCATACTTTTGCGCGCGTCTTTCCCCGCTGTAGCAAGAGCTACATCACCTCGAGTAAAATTTTCTTTTTTATCATCATCTAGTTTGTCATACTGCTCTTTCGTGAGGAATACATCCTCCCCTTTGTCATTCTTACCAAAGTACCCAGTATTTACGGTCTCATTAGAGTCTTTATGATTGCCATATGCATTTAGCAGGTTTTTAGCGGCGCGGCCTGGAATAGCTGCAGCAGAGCTAAGCTGCCCGACAGTCTTCATACCCAAGTCCTTTACGGCTTTTGCTGTTTGTTCCCCATCATCAAGTGCGCTACTTCCAACAAAAGAAGAAACCAACTTAGTAATAGACTTGATGCACACTAGCGCCGTGAATATGAAGAGAATGTTGATAATGTCGTTGTATATTGTATTCATCGAACCTCCCGTCGGGAAGAGCGTAATACTACTCGATTGGATCATCTCCAACACCATTATCGCCAGGTTCATACCCAAAATCGGGCCGTATGCACTGAACACACGCTTGATGAATTCGCCTCGCCACATCTTATATTTTTCACCATTGTCGAGTGGCATAAGCGATACCACCGCCGGAGACAACACAAAGAGCACGCAAATCTCAAATATACGTTGCATTACACCTATCATCAAGTTGAGTAGCATAGTAAGTATCATATATGATCCGATAAAACCTATGATAAAGTTGTAGTCACGCAGTAGATAGTAAAAATCCACATCGTCCATAATAGTAGGATCTAGGTCGCCAACACGCATTTTTTGGTCGATAAAGTCCGCCCAGAACGCATAATCGGAGTTGTCATAATTAGGCTCTGTAAAGTCTGGCACAGTCTTGATGACTACGTTTAGCCCCTCCAATCTACCTATTTCATAGTACCAGACTAAATCACTTTCTTTGTCTTTTCGATTTGCATCTACATCTCCCTGATTAAGTAATCTATATCCGTAGTACGCACTACCATCTATATGTCTTTTCCATTGACCGGACTCCTGCATTTGTTTATGATATATAAATTCTATATTGTTTTGACCTACTTGTATTGTCTCTGACCCCTTCTTATCATCCACAGGGCTTACAATTACTTTTTCATCCCCTACATAATAGTGATAATTTCCTATATCATCATTGTTAGCAGCAAAAGCCGCATCATTTCTGTCTGGCTGAGCAGGCATTGTCACCACCAGCATACAAATTGAGTCTATATATGCTTGAACCTTCTCCTTATCATTTGCATCTGATAGCCCTTCAATGTCTATAATATTCTTTAGCTCTTTTGTCTTGCTGTATGTACTATAAAAATTGTATGTATTGTAAAGATCGGTTATTTCATCCCCTTTTTCAGGTGTCATGTTGGATACCGCTGTAGTAATTGACCAATTTTTATCTTCCTCTTGAGACTCACTCTCCTGAGGCTCTCCTTCTTGAGGATACTTATTTTTTATATTCTCCGTACTACTGTACAATATAAATGATAGGTTATCCTGATTATCTATTACATATTTTGGTGTTGCACTAGTTATATGTTCACTACCACTACTAGTATCTATATTAGAATACATCCTAAAACGCTTGTTGTTGATCATATAGCGTTCGTTTTCACCACCTAAAAATGTTGTATCATATTCATAGTTATCATCTCTTCGGCCAGTATTTAAAATTGAAACTTGTCTGTTTACTAAGATAACTTCGTGTAAAGGATTATCATTGGTAGTATTTCTTGTTTGATAGTAATCATATGCGTAATAATACAAACCTTGTCTACTGGCATCTATTTTGTCATTGCTCACTGCGACAATGTTATTATTATACTTATTCTCGTTTTTACTAGTGTCTCCGTGGGCATATTTATTAAACATTGTTTCATAAAAGTACTTTTCCACAGCATCTACTATATATGATTCTACAGACTGCTTATTACTCAGTCGCTGAGCATACCCAAGTTTTTTGGCCTGTGCGATAATTTTTTTCTTCTCGCCTGCGCTCACATATTTATCCGGCTGCCGGAGCTTGTTCGCATCATATGCGGCGGCAACAAAAATCTGATTACTAAATGAGGCTGCATTTCTATTAGTGGCACTATTCAACATTCTCAGCACTACATTAGCCACAAATATACCCATGATACACACCACTGGCACAACAGCAAAGTACACCACAGCTTTTATCGCGCCCTCAATAATGGGTACCTTACTATTTCCTTTCTCACGCTCATTAAATTCGGACTTGAGAATAGCTATAAAGGTGGTGATTAGCAGCAAAAATACTGCCGCTATCAAAATGGAGATAAATGTATCTCGGACAGTGGTATTTTGTAAAAAACCGACTACAATATCGCCATTCTGAGGTTCACCATTTGCATAGTAGATATCTAGGCCGACTAGTTTTTTCACCACGCCTTCAATGGCTTTTATTATGTAGAAAAATCCGATTTGTAGGTAGTACAAAATATGTGATACAAAATCTTCAATTGCATTGATTATCCAATCAGCAATATCTTGAAAGAAGCCCGCCATCATCGTTACTAGTCCTAGATCCATTTTCCTCTCCTTATAAGTCTATTATTTTTTATTATACCAAATAAATTTGCTTTTAGCAAACATTTTTATACATTTTTGTCAAATAAAACCCAAATGGTTTTACCGAATAGGCTTCGCCCGTTCTTATTATACTCCACTCTATCAAAATACAACCGTTTGACCTTGATATTAAGTCACCGTGTTCCTTTACCGAAATACGCTCATGCTGGGTTAAATTTACTCCATGATAATTTTGAATTTGAAGGTGTAGTCTCTATCTCCTTCTGGCAAATCTTTCTGTGGATCGTCTTCATAATAATACTGGTCATCTGCATATTTGTGAACCACAAATATAATCTCTACAAAGTTTTCATTATTTCCACAAACCCCATCCAACTCAACCGCTTGACCAAAACGATTTTCTGTAACAATAGAGGTAGTTGTTTCGTTAAACCTCATGTATGAGCTTACGATAGAGTTATAAGTAGCATAGCTATCACCAGCTAAGACAAAGTCTTTGTCAAGGGGCTGTACGATAGGTTCTTGCATATCTATTGACGAAAAATCTTTGATATTAACAGTAACTTTATTCTTTTTCTCAAAAACCAAATCTTTTTCTTTAAATATATAGTTTATATCTTCTAAATAACTAATGCGTGTAGAATCAATTATACGCTCACCATCATCGTTATCTTTATAATAGTGACCATAATAGTAGCGCATCTTTTTCAACTGTGGGTCTGTGATTTTGGGATTAAGTTCGTCTTCATTCGATTTATTTTTACTTGCCTCATACTTTTCATCAATCTCTTTTACTTTATCCAAAAACTCTTGACTATCCCAATAGTCATAATCATTAGTTTTTGCTAAAAATTCCTCACTATCAAAATAATCCTCGACTATTCCATAATCATCTGCAGCTATATCACTTGATAGATAATGCTGATCACTATTGTAGTCTTCTGTATGAGATGTATGTAATGTAGCAATATGAGTTACATCATAATCTGACCAACCCTCCCCCATCACTCTTAAGTACACATCCATTACAAGATCAGCCTTAGAATCAATCTCCACACTAAGTTTATTTACATCCCAAACAGGAAAGCCTTCATCTTCTGCTCCGGTATATAAAATAGCACTGGAGTACTCCCTATAATCCATATTGATCAATTTTTTGACCCCATCTACTTTTGATTCCATTTCATAAAAAGCATCTGAAGTAATATCTGTATACGAACTCAAATCATAACGAGGAAAGGTTGCAAAAATTGAATTACCACTATATAGACTTCCACCAAATAGAGAACTCTTATCGTACACATCGACCTGCCAGCCACGAGCTGCCATCTCCATTACTTTATTGAAATCACTAACCCAAATGCTCGTGGATGTAACAGTAAATTCTCCTGGATTTCTGGGAGCAAACGATCCAAATCCATTATTGGAGATATCAGCCAGTTCTATCAAGCACACTACTGATTCCTGCCTTCCGCCAACCTGAGATGTAATAACATACGGCAAAATATGCGTATAAGAATATTCTGTAATAGAATTATCGTCATTAAGAAAACGATAATTATATCTTGAGAAAGCCTTATCAAATGCCAGAGAGCCACTTTTGTAAGTTTCACCTAAACGATCTAAAGTCTCAATAAAAATCTCTCCAGCACTTTGAGTTCCACTGGGTTTCACACCGAAAAGACTTGCTAATGCATTTATCCCCTGCTCATAAGTAATACTAGCTATATTGTTGTATATACTTGGTTGATTTTTTGCTGCTTGGGTAGTACTGATAGTGGAATAATCATACGAGCTTGGAAACCCTCCAGCATAATGAAAAGTACTTGCCGTTCCTTCTCTTATTCCACTAATCCCAATAGTATCCTCAAACAAGTGCCCTTTTACAAGCAAGGCAGTCTTGTTTACATCAAACATGCTGATAGATCCACCCGATGTGTTACTTAAAAAATCTAAATTAGATTGTCTAAAAACATTTTCAACATCTGACACAAACTGTGTGTAATCTATTGTATATAAATTTATCCCCACTTGTCGATAAATATCTAGATCACGCAAATCTTCATGCCCCACTTCTAATTCAGAGCTTATCCTACAATCATCCCCATATGATGCCGGAGAACTCTCTTCGTTGTCTATGATAGTACGACAACCATTTTCGCCATCATATTGACCATCATTCTTTGTAACACCAATACGAAACAGATTGGAATAGATTCCACTAGATACATCTCCATCTTCATCTTCAGCACCAAGAAAAACTTCTAGTATAGATTGATCTATTTGAGAAAACGAATCCATCCCCCCACTATTCGAATCATACAGGTTACACCGTCCATAAACTCTTATTGGGCTAGCGCTACTAGCCATAGCCTTTGCCGCATCTCTATTACTAATCCACACAGCATATTCAAAATAATCTGATGCTGAAGTATTTCTCTTTACAAAAATGCATGCCTGCACTACTTTTTCAGCATTATTTTTAAACACATAAGGCAACACCACATATTCAGCATGTGCTACTATTGCCCCATCATAAGCAAGAGGATTTTTATTATTCGCATCTAAAATATTATCACTCAGCACTTTAGATAAATTCCTCATAGACCTGTCAAAGTTTGCCACTGTATTAAAGCCCATCAATTTGGCAAACACGCTTACCCATTGATTAAATGTAGCCGTTCTGTCAGCTGGATTCTCTAATACTGGTTCATTAGTCACAACATACCCTTTGGGCACAATTCTATCGTTCCAGCCCCCATCATGCTCTGCAAACATGTTTTGTGAATAAACATCGATCACTCCCAAAAGCATAGCTTGGGTAGAACTCAAACTATTTTGATAACTAAAGAAATCACCAATATCATTACCTAAATACAGTAAATTCTCTACAGCCTCACAAAAATCTGCCATATCATCATCTTGATCAACAAAAAATTCTGGTTCTAGATCCGGATCTATCACAGCATACTTACCTGTCTCTACATTATACTCTCCTAGCCTTGCTTGTGCATTGTGATTTAAATTATAACTGATCCGTCCTATACCTGTTATGTATTCATCCAAAAGGTCACAGGTATCATAAACACTCTCAATTACAGTATTTTTGATAGCCGCATTGCCATTAGCATTTTGGGTTAAATTCGCCCTTACAAAAGTATCGGTTAAATTAGCAGCAGTAATATTTAATTTTTGCAAAACATTACAATTACAATAACTTACCCCATTTGTTGTTCTAATGTTGCAGCTGTGTTCCTCTAGTTCTCCAATTTCATAAGTTCCAAAAACTAGTGACTGTATTATTTCGATATTTTCAGCATATCTCTGCGCAAAATCACTATTTCTATATTTTATTTGTTCGCCTTCATCATAGTAATATAGCGTTCCACTAATTTCTTTTTTGACTTTCCTTGGGATGTACGAAATTACTGTAATAGTGGTCGTACCCTCGCCGTCATCGCCATCATAACCTTGTATTTGTCTATTTTTTACTTCTAGAGAGTTTGATACTACATTCGTTGCCTCACTACCATAATCATAATACTCTGATGATACCGCTAAGGTAGGGGTTTGCAAACTATTTTGAGTCAAAAGGTCATTGTCATGGTCGATATTCTCACTTCCTATCACTACATTTTGTAGATACGAAGCCAAAAAGGAACTATCAAACCTAGCAGCAATCCCCAGACTCTTTACTTTTTTTACTAGATATGTCTTTAATTTTACAAAATTAGCTTGGTTGCTACTTTGTACAATCTGCTTTAGTTTCTCTATACTAAATAAGGTTAGACCATTATAATCTGTTTCTGTTAACACAGAACTATTAAGTGGAAAACCATTTTCTGTCACAGAAGTTTGTGTGACATATTGTAGGAAATGCAATGTCATGATAGGCACAAACAAATCCATGTATTCCTCAGTATAACTATCCTCATCAATCTCATCGGTCCCATACCCAAGGCTCATTATCCATGCCCCATCACTAGACACCTGAATTGGCGAAGGATTATCTGCTCTTGCGGCAGCTTTTATTCTAGCAAAATCATCATTTAGCCCCTCTTCGTCTAGTACAATGATGGGGGTATTGTTTAGCTTGTAAATAGGTTCTGGTGTTGGCGCAGGCTCATCATCTCCCTCTGCAGGAGGGTAATAATATTCACCAGAAAAAACATACCAATCATCATGTTCTACGCTAGTAGATTTATCAATAATACTATCACTACTATACTCTTTTTCTGTATCAGCTCGTACTTGCCTCTCTATAGCAAATTTATTTGTGTATGTATTATCACCACTTTCTCTAGGACTTTCTCCTCCAAAAGTCACTGTAGTATCTAGGTCAAGATATCGCTCCTTTCCCTTTTCATCTACACTCCTAAAGTACTCTCTTACCACACCATCTTCTTCATCATACACATCATACTCTATTACTTGTCTATCTATGCCACCGCCATATCTCCCCAATAACTCATATGTTGTGTATTCAGATAATATTTCATACTGTCTCCATGCATTGAGATAATACTGTGCTACAAATTCCGGATCAGTTTGCTCTGTAGCCATAGATCTTGCGCGTACACCTGTGTTATTTTCACTCAAACTAATTTTGTAGTCAGCAGTGTAATCTATCGTCCAGATTTGTTTGTGGATTTCCGGCATAGTTTCATCTGCCAAAAAACAATACAACGTTGACCAATCCACAATTGGCACACGAAAAGATTCAGTAGCTACATTTGTTTCTTCCCCTTTTTTTCCTTGAGGCTCATCATTTGTTTTACCGTCAGTACGTACATCGTACTCATGTATTTCATACGTACCAGTCACATTGCATTGTTCTAGAGTATATTTTTCGTGAGGCTCACCTCTAAGGTCAGATTCTCTTATATATTCACTCCCATCTATTCTATCCTCATATTTTTGTTCACCATTCTCATCTAGCACAGGGTTGCCCTTAGCATCATACACCGGATAACTATGCATTACATACCATAGCACCAACATATTCGTCATCCTATCATTGACATATATTTCTGATGGTCCAAAGTAATATTTACTTAGTGGGCTACCAGTATAATATCTCTTATCAAGATATATCAAATAATCCATATTTCCCATTAAAATTTGTGTGCTCATTTCAGCTTCCATAGGAGTAATGTGATAGATAATAAAGTCCATCAATTCCCATGCATCATTTGTATTGATTACCCCATCTCTATTGATATCACAATTAAAAATCGGCTCATAAACCTGTTTGTTAGTATCAGGATCTATTACTGGCTGATTAGTACTAGGGTCTATTACTGGCTCAGATGCAATGTGATCAGTATACCCTGTTGGTTTCATATTTAGTTTTTCCATGAGTAGTAAAAAATCACCCAAATCATACTTACCATTTTTGTTAATATCGGCAGCATCGCGTTGATTAACTGTCAAATTCATTTGACTTTCATGCAATATCAAATAACGCATTGCCACTAGATCATCTACAGTTAGTTTGCCGTCGAAGTTGGCGTCGCCGTCTTTATACTGTAAGCTCACTTCTTGGACGGAGCGTTGTTGAGAGCCTTTGGTATTGTATTCTGGTGTAGGTTCAGTACTTATACTACAGCCGCACCCACCAAAAGTAAACGACAAAAGCAGCGCTAACACTACTGCTACCGCTGACATCCATTTCTTAGGGATAGAGAAACTCCGGGTCATTTTTCACCTCTTAATTTTAGTATAGCACAATCAAGACTTTTTTTTCAAGTATTTTTTCTCAAAATTATGATTATTTTTAACAACTTTCAGCAAAACAAAAAAGACCAAGTATATTACTTAGTCTTATATTGTTAAAATTAATCTGTCGGGGCTGCTGTTGCTTTTTTAAATGTGATTACCCATTTCACATTGATTGTTAGATCAGCACCTAAAGTAAATCTTAACCCAAAATATTGTTTAAAAGAACTACTCTTATTTCTTTGAAGCCTTTCATATACTTTTTCAAAAGATTTATCATTTACATTAATATAATATCTATCAGCAGGATTAGTATTATAAAAATCGTCAGACGCTTTAATTACTCCGTCAGCATAATTAACAGTGATAGCCTCACCATCTTTTGGAGTATATACCACTTTACCTTTAGCTCCTGTAGTCCATACTAATTTATCTCCATTAAGATTTGATGTACTTCCTAATTTAGGTGTTAATTCAAATGTAACTCCATCAGCATCTGGATACTCATCTAAAGTAACAGTTATTTTATACGTTAAAGTATTACTAGCCCAAGTAGGATCTTCCTCTTCTATTTTACTAATTTTTGAGTTACCTGACTTTATACTCACAGTACTACCCGACTTGGCAATACTTGTACTGCTGCCGCCACCGCCGCTGCCTTCTAGTTCACTACATGCACCAAAGCTAAAGGCACAAACTAGAGCTAATAGACACATAGCCACAGTCACCATAACTTTTGAAAATGCATTTTTTGCAAAATCCATAATTTATTCTCCTTTTGATTTTTTCTTATTGATATAAGATTGTATATTATTTTATATACAAAAATTTTATTTGTCAAACATTTTAGGTGGCAATTTTCAAAAATCATACAAAAAAGATGTTCGCTATTGCAAACATCTTTTGGAATTGCTTGGATTATTCTCCTGTATGGCCAGCATCATTAATAAACCACCCTGGTATCACATCCATAAGGTAACGCATAAAGAATAGTATTATTATTCCTATCGCCACACCAATCAAAAAGTGATAGAGTCGCTTTTTAGCAGCCTCAGTTTTGTCTGAACTATCAGACCGAGCCATTTCCACCCCAAGATAAATCGCATAAGCCATAGATCCTACACCGATAAACAAGAGTATCCAGCCTAAATTATTGTCATAAAAGGGTATTAGCTCATCAGTTATCCAACTGACATCCACAGATCCAAGCAAAGATGAGGAGCCTAAACCCAGCCTCATCATTGCATCAAAAATAAACATTAGACCTCCTCATCTTTCTCTTAAAATTTTAAGCCGCATTCTACTGCGGTTTAATTCCAGCCTCAGCATCAGACATAGTGTATCCGAACATGTTTAGAATTGGCTCCATAGTCAACCAAATAACTAGTGTCAATGCAATCGCGATACCCATACCAATAATGAATGTAATCAAGCTCTTTTTGGCTTGTTCTTGCTGGTCAGCACTTTCAGCCTTGGCTAACTTTATACCTTTGAGGATACCCATTACGATAGCGAAGATTGCCAAAGCGATCAGGATAATAGGTAAAATTGTGTTGGTAAAAATTTTAAAAACACCAGCAGCCATTTTCCTTGCGCTATTCTGAGCAGCATCTCCATTAGGATCAGCTAGTATTGGGTTGTTGTTAGCAACTTTCATAATAGTGTCAGCCGCCGTAAACAATAAAGAACTCATCTACTTTTCACCTCCATAAAGTTCTTAATTTTATAAAGTTATGTTCTACCAAAACCAAAAAACTATGTACCGTTTTATCAAGAACTACACTAAGAGCAACATGGCTTTTTTGTTAGCAACATAAATTTATGTAAATATAATACCAAAAAAAATTGACAAATGCAAACAATTTTAGTAAACTTTTTAAGAAAATTTAAAATTTTTTAAGATTTTCGTAAAAACTATAGTTATAATTTAAGGAGGATAGAATTTTGGGAGTTTTTGCCAAAGTGGCTATTACGCTGGGGGTATTCGTGATTGTCAGCTTTTTCGCAGGCTGGATATTGGGCGCATATTTAGTAGGTGAAGAACCAATAAACGAGGATGGTGTCTTTGAGATGACATCACTCAGCTGGGCGATATTTTTGATAGGCACAATTTCTGGAATGATTTATGTGCTAGACAAAAGTAGTGACAAAGAAGGCGGATTGTTTAAATCTGCTAAAAAATCTAAGAAAAAACCGACGGACCAATTCTTTGATTCGGAATGGCTAACTGAAAAAGAGCTAAATAAAAAATATGACGGGTGCACATATGATGACCTACCCAATCATAAAGACGGAATACCTTTGCGAGCTGAGTTAAAAAATGGAAAATTAAATGTAAATTTGCTACACGAAGTGTGGCATACCTTGATAATCGGTACTACTGGTACTGGTAAAACGCAAGGTCTTATTCACCCTACCATACAGTTACTTTCTCACACCAAGAGCAAGCCCAGCTTTTTGGTAACCGACGTAAAAAGTGAGATTCACCCTAAAGAAGAGCGAAAGTTGTTGACTGAGGGATATAATGTAATGTCATTTGACTTGCGTGACCCATACAAAAGTGTAAGATGGAATCCACTGAGCAAGCCATACAAAGCGTATGTACGTGCACATCATCTCAAATCTGAGGTAATAGTGCACCGCAATGAAAACCCGGCAAGTCTGGGGCTAACAGTGATCGCAAGTACATATGATAAAGAATGGTATGAGTTTGGTGGAGTAGCTTACCCCAACCGCGAAGCAATTGATGAACAACTTAAAGCCATGAAAGTACAGCTAATCAACTCAGCTTTTGATGACCTCAAAGACATCGCTATGACCTTGTGTCCTGTGTCTGAGGGAACAAATGACGCAACTTGGCAACAAGGTGCTCAAGAGTTTATCTTAGGAATACTGTTATGCATGCTAGAGGACTCAATCGATGACCGTCTCGGCATGACGCTAGAAAAATACAACTTTTATAATCTATATAAAATATGTACTACTCGTGACCCTAATCCTGACAAGCCTTTTGGATCGATTATCGACTATTTAGCAGGGCGTGACAAGCTTAGTCTAGGTGCTGGGCTTGCTGCCCCTATCGTAAACAACGCACCTACTACTGCTAAGGGTTTCTTCGGTATTATTTCATCTGCAGTTGGATGTTTCTCCGACAATGGTGTATGCTATGCAACAAGTTATGATGATATGGACTTTAGTTCATTTGCTGACCACCCTACCGCCCTATTTGTAAAGGTGCCATTTGAGAAGAAAAACCGTCACGCAATCGGTCAGATGATGACTGTAGCGCTGTATAAAAACCTAGTAGAAAAGGCAGCAGCTCGCACAGACAAGACTCTACCCCGCCACTGTTATTTCCTACTTGATGAGTTTGCAAACATGCCCAAGCTGCCTAATGTGGATGCGATGATAACTGTATCGCGTGGTATCGGAATATCACTTATGCTAGTTGTGCAAGACTACGCTCAGCTATCCATTAGCTACAGCGAAGCAACTAGTGAGGTCATTAAGTCTAACTCGAATGTACACATATTCTTGGGTACTGGTAACCAAAAAACTAAAGAGGAATTTAGTACACGTTGTGGTCAGACCAGTGTAGAGGTAAAAACAACCGGTGAAAGCAAGACCAAAAATGACACCACAAAGAGTAGCAATGTTCAGAAAGTTTCTCGTCCACTTATCACACCAGATGAGTTGGGTTACCTCAAAGAAGGTGAAATGATTGTCAATGTCTTCCGTGAAAAAGCTCTTCGTAGTACATTTACATTTGCTTACAAAGTGCCTCAATATGACATGACACCACTCCAAGAACAATACACTCCACCTAAATATCTTGATGAAAAAGCAGTATTTTATGATATTCGTGAGCGTAACCGCATAGTGCTGAAAAGCTCAGGCTCCGATGATGACGACTTCTTCGGCTTTTAGGATCGGAAACCGCTACACCTTAGTAACTGGCTTACTAAGACGAAGTTACTACTTTTTAAAGAGGCGCAATTGCGCTTCTTTTTTTGTGCAGCGAATACGCTGGGAGCGACCGCGCTCCATCCGGCGAGCGCCAAGCGCTCGATCTTGGTAGCTATCGCCATGTACAATTGCAAACTACTTCCTCTGTCATTTCTTTTTGTTTTTCTTTACTTTTGCGAAACGCCACGCATTGTGTGGTCTTATTCGCAAAAACTAACGCAAAATCACGAACTCAACAAATCTATAATTTTACCTAACTTGTTCGTGATTTGTCTTCAATAAATACACAACAACTCTTTTTATGGTAAGTCTTTTTATTTCTACAACAATGAAGACGCAAAAACGATGTATCTACTAAAATAAATCGCTACCAAGGGGAGTTTCGTTTGGGTTTCTTGAGGTAGCGATTTTGCGTACTCTTTGAAAATAAGCGATGATAATCGCGTTTTTCAAAGCGACACAAACAAAACAAAAGTAAAGCATAGTGGTGAGTAGTAAGTCTAGCACGTGGCGATAGCTATTCAGATCGAACGCTGGGCGTTCGCGCCGTGCGCGTAGCCTAAAAAACATATCAAACAAACACGCAACAGAATACCAAACAAACGCCAAAAGAAAACACACCTTGGGTAAACTTTTGCAAAACAAAGAGTCGAATACTCATGCCACAGCTAGACAAAAAAGTAAGCGCTTGCGCATGAATACTGATTCCGCCCCACCCAATGAGAGCAGCAATTGTGGCAATAAGGAAACGATTTAATGAACACTCCCCCAAAAACTTGCACCCCGTAGTCACTTCTATCACTCCACTTAAAAAACCTTGAGTAAAGTCGATAGGAATACCCACATGCAAGAATATATTCGCAAACACATCTAAAATACCAAGCCCAAATAACATCTTAATGAGAATAAAAAATATCACAATAAATCCCCCCACTAAGAGAATGGAGATAATAGATGAATACATAGTATCACTAAGGAGCAATTTGTCTGCCTTTGCAACTGAAACAATATTTCGGTCTGCTTTGCTATATCGATAATTTCGATAAAGCAGCCCATTCAGTATTGCACCAACATAGTGTGAAATCAAAAGTATAAGTCCAATCGCATGCGAATGTAACATTCCCACACCAACTGCCCCCACAATAAAAAGTGGTCCTGATGTAGACGCAAAGGCATTTATCCTCATCACTTCAGCTTGGGTAATCAGCCTTTGCTTATATAGTTCTGATGTAACTTTCGCCCCCACGGGATAACCCGATACTATACTAATCAAAAAAACCAGCCCCGCCCCACCAGAACAGTGAAACAAATAATGAGTAATTGGTCTCAATTTATGACCAAAACTTGCGAATATGTCTAGTTTTAGTAACAATCCTGAGAAGAAAAAAAACGGAAATAATGCAGGAAGCACATTATTGAGCCAAATAACCAGTCCCGATAGAGTCGCTTGCATATATTCATCAGGTTTTAGCACAAGTAGTAACATAACCAACCCCAATCCACTAGCTAAAACAATATCTCTAAAAAAAATATTTTCTTTCATAGTTTAGTTTATGATTATTTTTATCCACAAAATACTCTATTGTGCTACGGAAGCGCGCAGCGGGAACGGCAACCGCTCCACCTTAGTAGCTATCGCCAAAAGCTAGACTTATTAACTATGGCTCCCATTGATAGGGACTTGATAAAAAAAAATAGACAGAACACTCTGTCTATTATTATTTAACTAAAGAAACGCTTGATTTCTATCTCGGCATTTTCAACTGAGTCGCTACCGTGAATGAGGTTTTCATTATCATTATTTGAATAATCTCCGCGAATTGTGCCTGCTGGAGCATCAAGATATTTGGTTGGTCCCATGATATTACGCATACCTTGCACAACGTGCTCACCCTCCACAATCATTCCAAGAACCGGTCCACTCATCATATATTCTAGCACATTTGGGAAAAAGGGTTTTTCAGCGATGTGGGCGTAGTGCTCACGAAGTATTGACTCATTTAGAGTAAACATTTTCATGTTTGTTATTTTAAATCCTTTTTTCTCGATTCTACCTACAATTTCACCAATCAAGCCACGACGCACCGCATCAGGCTTTAACATAATATATGTTCTTTCCATATTGTTCTCCTTAATAAATAATATCTTTCTTATACCACATTTACTCAAAAAAATCAACTTTTTAGAGTATATATGGATTATCTTTTATCTTTTCTTCCACATCGGGTCCTAGGCTAATCAATTTTTGCTCTAGATCAAAAGGATTCGAAAATAAAAAGTTAGTATTCTCCATAATAAGAGCCCCCAAATCCTCTTTGGGGAAGCCGTATTTTGTGAGCAATGTCAAATTATCCTTTACTCGCATATCATCAACTACATCAAGCCCAGGACAATACTCAAAACACTCGTCAATCTGCTCTTTCGTCATCCCCAATTTAGAAAACATCTTTGCTATAATCTGATTCATAATTTACACTCCTTTTTTATCTCTCTAATCTAGCAACATGCTCCTTCTTATTCAAAATACTAGCTCGTTCTACTTCGTCTAGTTTTAATTTGACTGTATTTTCATCTCTAGCATTATAATGCTTTTCCAAATCATCTAATGCTTTTTCTGTTATTGGATACTCTTTCATAAAATATGCTGATGATTTTTTATAACGACGGAAAAACCTTTTTTCGTCCGCCCAAATACCAGAACGCATTGCTTTAGATGAACCCAGCGATGATAAAAACATATACCTAGCAAACAGCTTTGCATCGCTGATCATAAATGATGTTTGCCTCAAAATCTCATTTTTTGAATATATTTCACTCAATATCATATAACGAAACTTGATACTATTTGCTGGTTGTGTAAGTAAAAATGGATTACCCAAAACATCTTGTTTGGTGATCCCCACCTCACCTAATCTAGCCAATTTTGCTTCAATACCACTACCACTTTTCTTATTTTGTACATCATATCTTTGCAAAAATGCATAATCACGCATTACTCGTATAGCATCATCCTTACTACACTCCATAATACTAGCAAACTCTGTAATTTTTTCTTCCATTTTTTGGATAGAATACCCCAAAGCTTCAGGGTTTAAACGAAGAAAATTTTTCATCTTTTCATCATCTTTAATGCGAAAAGTTTTTCTCAAAGCCCTTACCTTATATGGTAGCGAAACTTGTGAACCTTCATTATCCAAAATTGAGTAATTTAGTATAGATGGATACGAAAGTACCACCCTAGCAAGTTCCCCTCTACTTATCCCCATCAAGTTTTCTAGATAGGCTATTTTCGCTTTGACTGAGGTCTCACTATCTCCACTAGTATCCAACGAAACTAACTTTCTTGATTTTAGCACCAATTTGCAAGCTTCACTTTCTCTTAGCCCAAACAGCTCCATATAATCTCTTATTTTGTTGCTGATAGACTCTACTTTTCCATCAACTAAATTATTGTCTTTTAGATATTTTACAGTACTCTCTATATCCATATTATCACATCTTCCCTATATATAGTATCATCTATCTAGCGCTACATTCTCTACCCCAGGGGTAGAATCTAGCCCTAATCTTCTCCTTGCCTCAGCATCGATCTCATATTCTTTTATGCGATTCTTCACAGCCTCTTCCTCATTATCTTTCGTCGCACAATTTAATATCGCCCTCCCTAGAAATGAGCCTTCACCAAAAGCCTTAGCTAAGCGCATCAACCTATTTTTCCAGCTCAAATACTGTGGCTCGCCAGTTTTCATGAAGTCGCTATAGTTTAGCGCTGCCGCTACGGCACCAGTAGCGAATTTAGTAGTCTCTCTAGCGCCACTCGCTAAAATCTCCACCACTTTTCTTACACCTCTGCTCACTCTATTTCCTTGCATTGTTGCGTCAAAATTGGTTGCATTAAATAAATCTTCAGCCATAATAAGACCTCCATCAAAATTTAATTCATTATAACATAAAACTTCCTTTTGGTCAAGGAAGTTTTTGCATTATTGTTATATTTTATTTAATGTTTTGTTGTAATTATCGACTTTTTCAAAATCAGAATCATTAAATTGGTCTTCAAACATTTTTTTCAAGTTCTTTTTATTACGCAAGTTAACCTTAGGCAAATCTACCCTAACAGTCACTAGCATATCCCCGCTACCAGAACGATTTACGTTCTTAAAGCCTTTACCTTTTAGCTTTAGTATAGAGCCAGATTGAGTGTTTTCTGGAATAGTAAGTTCTAACTTACCATCCAAACTCGGAATAGTCACCGAGCCACCAAACATAGCCACAGTAAATGGAATGGGCACCTCTAGTAGACAATCATTGTCTTTTCGCTTTAGCAATGCATGAGGCGTAACTGTTATCTCAATATTTAAGTCTCCCGCTTCTCCGCCACGTACACCAGCCTCACCATATCCTCGAAGGATGACAATTTGTCCATCAGCTATTCCTGCAGGAATGTTTACTGATACTGTGCGCTGACTTCGCTTTGTTCCAGCTCCGCCACATGTAGGGCACTTATCTTTGATTACCTTACCTGTTCCATTACATTTTTTACAAACTCCCACACTGCGCATTTCACCAAACACCGTGCGTTGTGAAAACTGCACTTGTCCACTTCCACCACAATCGGAGCATGTAGAATATTCTGTGCCATTCTTAGCACCCGTTCCGTGACAATCACTACATTCTTGCTGGCACATATAGGTCACATCTCGTTTTATCCCGTGAGCAGCCTCTTCAAAGGTTAACTTTACATTCAAATTGATATCATTGCCTTGCACTGCATAACTACTCTGAGCACGCCCGCCACCAAATGCACCACCAAATATGTCGCCGAATATATCTCCAAAGTTGAAGTTAAATCCTCCCCCAGTCCTAGCTCCTCCACCACGGAAAAAGTCATTAGGGTTTGGCCCTTCAGCAGAACCATATTGGTCGTAATTAGCTCGTTTTTGCTCATCGCCAAGCACTGCATAAGCTTCGTTTATCTCTTTAAATTTTTGAGCAGCATCAGGATTATCTTTATTTACATCTGGGTGATACTTTTTGGCTAGTTTTCTAAATGCTGACTTTATCTCATCAGCACTAGCAGTTTTACTCACCCCCAACACATCATAATAATTTTGAGCCACTGTTTTCTCCTAATTAAATTTAGTCGGCTTTTTTAGCATCGCCATCTTTTACTTCTACATCTGGCTCAGCTTTTGCACTACCGTCGGTCGAGTTTGTCCCAGCACCAGCCTGATATAGTTTTGTGATAACATCTTGACTTGATTTACTCAATTCATCAATAGCTTTCATGATCTTATCTTTGTCATCTACTTTGATTTCTTCTTTGGCTTTTTCTATTGCATCAGTGAGCTTCTTTTTGTCTTCTTCACTAATTTTGTCGCCATTCTCTCGTAGTGTCTTTTCTAAGCCAAGGATAAGTGAATCAGCTTGGTTACGTTGTTCAATAATGTCTCTACGCTCTTTGTCTTCTTTCGCATATTTCTCAGCATTCTTGATAGCTTCGTTAATTTCATCTTCCTTCATATTTGAGCTTGAAGTAATGGTGATTTGTTGTTGTTTACCAGTACCAAGGTCTTTAGCGCTTACATTTACTATACCGTTAGCATCGATATCAAATGTAACCTCAATCTGAGGTACACCTCTAGGTGCTGGAGGAATGTCTGTTAGATTAAATCTACCCAAAGTTTTGTTGTCTTTAGCAAATTCACGCTCACCTTGGAGCACATGAATCTCTACACCAGGTTGGTTATCCGCAGCTGTACTAAATATTTGAGATTTTTTAGTAGGAATAGTTGTATTTCTCTCGATAATCTTAGTGGATACTCCACCAAGTGTTTCAATACCAAGAGACAATGGCGTTACATCCAAAAGAAGTACATCTTTTACATCTCCGCCAAGTACTCCACCTTGGATGGCTGCACCAAGGGCGACACATTCATCTGGGTTTATTCCCTTAAACCCTTCTTTACCAGCAAACTTTTTAACAGCATCACATACGGCAGGAATACGTGTACTACCACCGACTAGGATGATTTTACTTACATCGTCTTTACTAAGTTTTGCATCTTTGAGAGCCTCTTCTGTAAGAGTAATAGTTTGCTGAACTAAATCACTAGTAATGTCATCAAACTTTGCTCTAGATAACTCAAACTCTAGGTGCTTTGGCCCAGTAGCATCAGCTGAAATAAATGGTAACGAAATTGTTGTCTTTGTGGCTGCTGACAAGTCTATCTTTGCTTTTTCTGCAGCCTCTTTTAACCTTTGCATAGCTGTTTTATCTGAAGACAAATCGATACCATTCTGAGTCTTAAACTCTTTGATAAGTAAATCGATGATTCTTTGGTCAAAGTCATCTCCACCTAGACGGTTGTTTCCTTTTGTAGCAAGTACTTCAAACACACCATCGCCGATTTCAAGTATTGACACATCAAATGTACCACCACCAAGGTCAAATACTAGTAGTTTTTGACTAGCATTTTCAGCTTTATCCAGTCCATAAGCAAGTGCCGCTGCTGTTGGCTCGTTGATAATCCTCTTTACATCTAGCCCAGCTATTTTACCAGCGTCCTTTGTTGCTTGACGCTGACTATCAGTAAAGTAAGCTGGCACAGTGATAACTGCCTCTGTTACTTTTTGACCTAAGTAAGCTTCTGCATCATTTTTTAGTTTAGTTAGTATCATAGCACTAATTTCTTGAGGTGTATACTCCTTACCATCAATCTTTACTTTGTAGTTACTACCCATCTCACGCTTGATACTACTTACTGTATGCTCAGGATTTGCTATAGCCTGACGCTTTGCCACCTGACCTACTAACCTCTCTCCGTCCTTTGTAAATGCTACCACACTAGGAGTAGTCCTAGCTCCCTCTGCATTGGCAATAACTACCGGCTCACCACCTTCCATTACTGCTACACAGCTATTTGTTGTTCCTAAATCTATACCTATAATTTTTGACATAATATTATTCTCCTTAAACTTATTTGGCTATTTTTACCATTGCTACCCTTACCACTTTATCTTCTGTGGTAAAGCCGACTTTATATTCTTCTACAATTTCGCCACTTTCCTTCCCCTCAACAGGCTCTGCTACTACTGCATTATGCTTGTTCGGGTCAAATTGCTCTCCCACCGACTTTATCGGAGTAATCCCAAGTGTAGCTAGATTGTTGATAAATTCTTTCTCAATCATCTGTAAGCCCTCCAAAGTCTTTTCATCAGTTATGTGTTTCATTGCAGACTTGATTGCATCAAATGCTGGGAGCAATGCCTCCACCGCATCAAACACTCCGTTTTGCCTAGATTCTTGAGCAAGATTAGCATTGCGCTTTCTATAGTTTGCAAAATCTGCCTGCAATTGCTGACACATCTTAGTCAGCGCTATGCTGTTTTCTTTCTCGATCTGCAGTTTCAGTTTCCAACTTTCATCTATTTTGTTTTCCACCTCTTCTGCTCCAATAGTTGCCTCATCTCGAGCCACATTAGCATTTTCATCTTGTGGCTTATGTTTTTTTACCTCTTTTTTATTCTTTTCATTTAATTCAGTATCCTCTGAATCAAAATTATTTTTCATCATTATCGTCTCCTTTGGGAGAGTTTTTCAACAAATTCAAATTTGCAAACTCACCTACAACAAATTTTAATGCACTAGCAATCTTTGCATAATCCATACGCTGTGGACCGATTATGCCGATGCTCGCAACACTTTCCCCATCTACCACATAATCAGCACAAGCGATAGCACAATCTTGCAAATCCTCAATAGGGATTTCCTTACCAATTTTGAAGCTTACATCCTGCGTCTCTCCCTCAAATATTTGCTCCATATCATCTGGATTGTTTATAGCATTTAGCACACGCTTTGCTTTATCTACATCTTTGTACTCAGGACTGTTTAGCAATTTTAGTTCACCTTTAGCCGAAAAGCCCTTATTTTGCTCCACCTTATCACACAGCGACTTTAGTGAATCTATCAATCTATCAAAGATAGAACTAAACTCTAGTAATTCTTGCCCCATCTTTGAGCGATATTGCTCGATATTTTGCACCATATCCGATAAGGTTTGATTACCAAATGTACTGGTCAAAAAGTTGCTCGCGTCCACATAGGTCTGCGATGGTATCTTACCTGCTACATCCATAAAATTGTGTATCACCCCACTGTTGGTTTCTATCAATATCAAGGCTTGCCCAGTAAGTAGCGGCACAATCTTGATATTTCGTATAACCAGTTTTTCTAGCCCTTTTAGTTTCACAACTGCAGGATAATTGGTTATCTTACTCACTACATCAGCTATTTCATTTACTACATCACCCAAGTATCCTGTTCTGCGAGTAAAAATCTCATGAATCTCATCTAGCGTTTCCTTTTTCATGGGCACATCTTTTAGAATGTAATCTACAAAGTACCTATACCCTTTGTCAGTTGGCACACGCCCACTCGATGTGTGTAGTTGGCGTAAATACCCCATAGCTTCTAGCGCATTAAGTTCGTTTCGCAGTGTGGCAGTACTAAGATCAGAGCAACAATTTGTACGTACACTGCTACTAGTTACTGGACTTGCACTTTGAATATAATCTTCTACTACGCTAAGTAGTATATTGTGTTTTCTTTCACTTAACTCTTCAATAATGCCTCACCCCCTAACCTAAGTCCTAGTTTTTGTCGAAAAATTAGCAAACTGCATTTTATTTTGTTAGCACTCTCAACTTTCGACTGCTAGCACTATACCACTATTATATTCACTTGTCAAGTAAAAAATACAACTTTTTTTAAAAATTTTTGAAAACATTTTAAAATTATATCTAATAATAACTCCAATTACTTATTGCCAAATTTAAATAATTGTGGTAAACTGTCAGTATATCTATCTTTCTTGGAGGACAACAATGAGTGAAAAAGATAAAAGCATTAGTATCTTAATTTCGTGTCACAAACCATCTATTACTTTAAACAATAAGTATGTAAAACCGATTCAGGTAGGTTGCGCTTTGACTTATCAAAAGCTAGATAACTGCCTATTTGACAACAAGGGTAAAAATATTTCTCAAAAGAATAAACGCTATTGTGAGCTCACTGCTCAATACTACGCTTGGAAAAACATAGACTCAGATTACTATGGATTTTTCCACTATCGTAGATACCTTTCTTTTGCCTACAAAAAGTTTTTCAAGTTACCGTTTGCTGATGTACATGCTGATTGTATTGACAATGAGATGTTACAAAAGTTTGGCTTAACTGAAGAAAACATATACAACATTGTCACACAATACGACCTAATTCTTCCGCCTCGATCATATTGTGTAAATAACTACTATCACTACAAAGTTTCTGATGGTCACCACATCAGAGATTTAGACTACTGTATAGATGTGATAAAAAATGACTACCCAGAAGTCTATCCATACGCAAAAAAGTATCTCAAATCTGGTATGGCATATTTTTGTAATATGTTTATTATGACAAAAGAGCTTTTCAATGAGTATTGCACTTGGCTATTTCATATTTTAGAGCGCCATGAGCAGGCATTCGAATGTAAATACTACAACACTCGAGAATATCGAGTTAGCGGATTTTTGGCTGAGAGGTTATTTGGAATATACGTCACCTACTTAAAGGCAACTCGTAAAGATTTAAAAATCAAAACACTACAAAGAATAAAAATTAAAAATACTGACAAAGCCACTCAAAAGTATGATTATCTCATCGTGGGGGCTGGGTTATTTGGGAGCGTTTGCGCTCACGAGCTAAATAAACTAGGTAAAAAGTGCCTCGTCATAGATAAACGAGACCACATTGGCGGAAATATATATTGTGAAAAAATCGCAGATATCAATGTGCACAAGTATGGCGCACACATCTTTCATACATCCAATAAAGCAGTCTGGGACTATATAAATAATTTTGCAGAATTTAATAATTATGTAAATTCACCATTGGCTAGATATAAGGATGAGCTATACAATCTCCCTTTCAATATGAACTCTTTTAGCAAAATGTGGAATATCAAAACTCCTCAAGAAGCAAAAGACATTATTGATAAACAAAAGGCAGATTCATTTGTAGAAAATCCTACCAATCTTGAAGAGCAAGCTCTCAACCTGGTAGGACGTGATGTTTATGAAAAACTCATCAAAGGCTACACCGAAAAGCAATGGGGACGCGACTGTAAAGACCTCCCCGCCTTCATTATAAAAAGGTTACCTTTGCGCTTCACATATAACAACAACTATTTTTATGACCCATATCAAGGCATACCCAAAGGCGGGTATACACCAATTATCGAAAAGCTTTTGAAGGGAATCGAAATAAGAACTAATTGCGACTTTAAATCTCTAAAGGAAATAACATTCAATAAAATCATCTACACCGGACCAATTGATGAATTTTTCAACTACAAATTTGGTAAACTTGAGTATAGAACGGTTAAATTCGAAACTACCACACTAGACACTGATAACTTTCAAGGAAATGCAGTGGTAAACTACACTGAGCGCGAAATTCCATATACTAGAATAATTGAACACAAGCATTTTGAATTTGGTTCTCAACCTAAAACAGTCATTTCTAAAGAATATCCTATAGAGTGGAAAGACGGCATGGAACCATATTACCCAATAAATAACGACCGCAATAATGAGCTTTATCAAAAATATGTAGAAGAAGCTAAAAATCTAAAAAATGTCATTTTTGGAGGTCGACTAGGAACATACAAATATCTTGACATGGATAAAACAATCGAGACAGCATTACAATTAATTGACTCTTTAAAAAATAATAATTAGGAGAAAACATGAAATTAAGTTTTATTGGAAACGGGAGTGCTTTTAATATAGCTCGCGGAAACAATAGCGCATATTACCTAGAAGGCAACAAAATACTTATTTTAGATTGTGGAGAGAGTATATTTGAAAGAATTATAAAAAGTAACATACTAGACAAAGCAAATGAAGTTTTTGTCGCTATCACTCACCTACACAGTGATCATGTAGGTTCCCTGCCTAGCTTAATATTTTACAACTATTATAAAAAGGGGATCAAAACGCATATCGTTTCGGGCCCCCCTCAAAAAGACGAAGAGCTATCACACCTTTTGACTATTTCTGGCGTAAAAGGCATATTTAACTATTGTGATTCAGACTTAAATAACTCTTTTGTAAACCTAAAATCATGTACATTTACGCCAGTTTCGCACACCTCAGCGCTCACTCAATCATATGCAATTACCCTCAACTTTTCTTCACAAAAAATCTATTATTCCGGCGACACTAATGATGAAGACTACATAAAAAAAGTTGCACAAAATTTAAAACAAAATGATGAATTTTACTGTGATACTTGCCTTGCTGATTACCCTGGCAATGTTCATACAAATATAGATAGACTAGCAACTTTAGTGCCTCTAGAAAAAAGGCAACAGGTTTATTGCATGCACATTGATGATGACAAAATTCTCGATAAAATCGATAAATACGGCTTTCATTTAGCCAAAACACAAACAGAAAAACAAAAAAATCAAGAATTTGGTTCTTGATTTTTTAATATTTCTTTCGAAAAATGCAATACTTCCATCCCCCATCTGCTTGAGTAATATCCTCTACAAAATTAAAATATTTGCCTCCGTACTTTATTATTTCTTCTTTCGTGTGAGATATAGAGTTTCGAGCATACTCCACACCTTTTACTGTAGTGCTATCTTTTCGTGCCAAACCATCTTTATATACTAATAATACATATCCTCCACTTTGGGTCACTTCTGCCATATTTTTTAGAGCTACTTCCATTTGGGAATTCTCAATGTGGATAATTCCCCCAACACAAATTATACCATCAAATTTGCCCAAATCTGCATACGAGAATAACATATCCTTTTCATAAAATGGTATATCTGGATTTTTTTCTCTAGCGATTTTAAGCGATTTTTTACTAAGATCCGCGCCTACCACCTCAGCCCCCAAGTTCTTTAGTCTCATACATTGATATCCAGCGCTACAGCACATATCAAGTATTCTAGGTTTGGTCTTATGAGTATACTCTACCAGCCTTTTTAGATATGGCAACGCAGTTTCATTTTGATACCATTCCTCAGCCCAAGCATCAGCTGAATCATCATAAAAATCTATACAACTTTTCATATTTTTACCTTCATTATCTATTTAGTTGATTATTTTGTTCTTTTATCTTTGCATTCTCTGTTATCTGCCATTTTACCCCTTCGACAAGTAATTTTTGATCTTCTTCTGTCCACTGTATATCAAATTCATCTAATATAGAATTAAAAGTCTTATTATAGTTACTTACTGCATGTAATCTATCCTCTCTAGTTATGCGACCTGTATTTTCATAATCTTCCATACGCACATTAAAAAAGCAACTTAAAGCCATCATCTGAGCCTTCATCTGCTCTGGTGTTATGCTTTTGTTATTACGGATATTGTTTTCAAAATATTTATCTAATGCTTCAAGATTTTTTTTGTGCTCTCCTTTTCCCATGTATTTGTCATACTCCCGCTCTATATGCATGGGATCAAAAGCTATTCCATACAAAAAATCATTAATTGGATATTTTTGGCCATCTCCCATTTGTGTTTCTGTTAAAAATATACTTCCACCTTTATTTATCACATCTTGATAGCTAAAATTAGGGTCAGTTACATTTGAAAATGCCGCTATTGACATGCGTGTAATTGCATTAAATTTATCATAAGCAGATATATGTGAGTTAGCATTAATAGGTTTGGTTAATAACTGATCAGTGGTCATGTTATTTGTTATAGATAAATTGGGTGCATAATTGTTAATCCCTATAGCCGCAATAATATCCATCATTGTCTCATTGTACATTAAGCCATAACTACAATAGCTATCTTTATTGTCTACCCTTTTAGTTTCTAATATTTCACCCATATAATTTTGTTTTTCAAAATTATCATGTTTTATTACTTTTTCATCCTTAGATGATAAATGACAAAGCACATGACTCATTTCATGATGAGCTAAATTATCGGGCATATTTTTTTTTGATTGAGGCAAATTTTTCTTACCCCTTAGGATTAGTTGTACCATACCATCGCTAAATAGTGTTTTTCCACCTTCTTTAGGTGATAATACATCTGTATCGTAAGGATAAACATTTACTTCAGCAACATTTTCATTAAACTTTTCAAGCATACCATTAAATACATTAGAATTATAGTAAAAAGCTTTGTCTCCAAACAAAGTTTTACCCACATTTAAAAATGCATTCCCTACAAGCTTACTATCATCTTCATGACTAAATAAATATTTTGTTTCTGGTTTTGCTTTATTGTCACTCATTTAATTAGCTCCTTTTGATTGTTATATCATAAATCGATGTGGAATGCAACTAAATCAGGTTTATAATTTTGTATTGATTATTAATTGGATTTGTGGTATCCTATAAAAAAGTAAAGGAGAAAAAGTAATGACAAAAAACTATTTGATTAAATCTGAAAATCACAACATTGATTTATGTACAAATGTAATCGAGAATCCTAAAAAGATAATTTTGTGTCAACACGGTTTTAATGGCAACCTTTGGGGAGACGGCTTTGACAAACTGAGAGAGGCTTTTACCGATGTACTAGTTTGCTCGTATGACTCAGCTGGGCATGGAAATAGTGAAGTAGCATCTCTTGATATGCGACTAGACCTAATAAATCGCGAAACATTCGATGTAACCAACTTTTTAGCTAAAACCTACCCCGATGTTCCTATAATAATTTTTTCAGGTAGCTATGGTTCTTACAGGACAATAACAGCAATATCAAGCTATAACCTCCCAAATGTAAAACACATAATATTAATCAACCCTGCTATTCAAATGCTAAATATACTAGAAAAAGTAAAAGATTTTGACTACTCAAAACTAAATGAAAGTGACACCGTACCTATGAAGAGGAGTTTAAATAAGTATTTATCTAAAAAGTTTTTGGATGATTTATACCAAAACGATGGACTATTATTACAATTGCCCCCTATTCCAATGACGATGTTTTTGGGTAAATATGATAATTTCGTGCCACAAAAAGCTTCACTAAAGTTTGCAAAACTGCACAATGTACCCGTAAAATATATCGATGATGAACATTGCATAACTAATCCAAAAGCGTGGGAAACAATTATCGATTTTCTAAAAAGCCTCTAAAAAAGCAGAGTTTTGCACTCTGCTTTTTAGATTTATACCTTGAAACTATCTATTTCGTTCTGAAGTGCGGCAAAAAACAAACCTACATGCTCGCCATCGAGGATTGCATGGTGAAAACGCATTGAAATATTTAGTTTTACTCTCTTATTATCCTCTACATATCGCCCCCACATCAAAAAAGTATCCCAAAACTCATCTGAATTATCTATACTAAATGATGTAAAAGGGTAATTTGTTACAGCCGATGTGCTAATCAGTGCGCCATTATCTACCTGATAATATTTACAATTTTGATAACAATACTCTCGCGCTTTTTCATAATCTTGTTCAAATTTTGCAAAACTATCAGCATAAACTACATCTCCCCAATACGGTATGCCATCTTTTTCTTTTACTCCAAAGTTTGTTTTTACATTTGGATAGTAATACAGCTTTTTATTAGCTCCTATCGAATAGTGAAATTCTTCTATTCCTTGAGCCGCCTTTACTACACAGTAGCACATCATAGCATTAAATCTATGCTTGTCTTTTCGTTTGTATAAATTTGTTACATCAAAGCACCCAGTTACGCATACTGCAGGGTTTTGTTCTTTTATAAACCTTTCAAACAAATCTTTATGTTTATACTTTTTGATATCTACTAATTTTTTCATTTTATTTCTCCATACTATTTTTCATCAAACCATTTAATATAATTTTTTGCTCGAGGATAATTCTCTTGTATCATATCTTGTTTTAATCGTTCAATATCATACTTTACTTTTTTGTGCCTTATAGATACTTTTCCACTGGCTATATTAATTATCAAGTAATTTGCAGGATACTTCATCCCAAGACTGCCTACGCACAAAAATTGTTTACCTTTATAGAAAAAATCCGCTGGTTTGTGATTGTGGCCAAATATTATGTAATCAGCCTCAATATCATTAAACAGTTCTCCTGTTTTATATGTAGGCGCATCAGGCTCATCTGGATCGAGCATAATGAGTTTGTCTGTTTGCCATGCATAATGCGTGAAGTAAAACTTTTTGCCTTCAATTTCGATCCAATACTCTTTGGGCACTGTTTTCAATTTTTCCACATATTCTGGTTTTGTTTTATTGCGCATATATGATTGATGGTCTTTTTTATCTGCTTTAAAAAACTGATCCCATTCTTTAGGTAAGCCATAAGCACAATAGCTATCGTGATTACCGAGCACAAACACATCACCACTTCCCCAAATACTCTCCAAACACTCATTTGGATATGGACACATCATCACCCCGTCCCCACAAAACACCCTTAAATCCGCATTTTTATAATCTTGAGTTTTTTGTAACTTTTCTAGTGCATACTTATTTCCATGCACATCTGAATAAACTAAAATCTTCATATTTTCATTATAACACAAAAATATTAATTTTGTATCAAATTTTTTAAAAAACAAAAAGAGCCTCTGCTCCATTATTTATTAACACTAAAGTTTAGCTAAATACTCTTTTATAACATCTTCTGCCTTTTGTTTCATTCTAGTGTATATCAATTTCCCTTTCTCTTTGCTTGCGTATGTAGCGTATCCAATATTACCAACATATCCATCAAGTTTTTTGCTAGATTTGTGCTCTAAATATGGTAAAAATTTCTCAATAGGCACATCAAAATCAATTGCTTTGCTCATATCCACAAGTTCTGGATATAAATACAATAGTACAGAAGTCTCCGCCTCGCAAGCATGTCTAGCACATACTTGACGCTCTAGTATATCACTAATATCTACATCATACGGCTCAATAACTGTGATATTATCACCAGTGTCGTTTAATGCCCTGATATGAAAAAAATCTCCATGGCACGACACCACAAAAAAGTGCCGGAATCCTTGATTTTTCCAATATTGAGTAATGCTACTAAGTGTATCCTTTAAAAGGATATATGTTATCCCACATGTACCGGTCATATTGTCATCAATTGGTAAATTTACCCCATAATTGACAGTCGGCGCAACGAGAATATTATACTTAGAGGAAATCTCATCACATATTCTCTCAGCAACAATAGTATCTGAGCACAATGGCAAATGTGGTCCATGTTGCTCACATGTACCCACAGGGATAATTAGACAATCCTTCTTCTCTAGATACTTTTTAATCTCTGTATACTTTAATTGATTTAATTTCATTATTAATTCACCTCTGGGAAAATAATCAATTATGCGTTTTTTAAATTTTCTTTTCGTAACAAATGCTATCTTCAAAATAATAGTTGGTTGCCCTCAATGTTTTATTTGGCAAAACACTTGAATAGCCACACTTTCGATGTAAATTTTTCGAATTGATATTATCACTCGCAACAAATGAAATGATTTTCCGTCCACCCTTTGATTTCACATATTCTTGAATAGTATCATAACACAACGCTGCAAAGCCTTTGTGTGAGTACTCTACTAAGGTGTTTATTTGACGTATACAATATATAGTCTTTCTATCATACATTTTTGCAAATCGACATAAACAGATTATATCTTCATCTTTCATAACCAATCCATAAAAAACATTTTTGTTGATAATCATATCCTCAATGTTCAATTTTTCATAACTATCACCATTTGACTTATAAAAGGAATTGATTAAGTCTAAATATTTATTCTCATTTTTCAAAAACACATCCTTATCCAGCACAAAACTCTTGATAGCATGCATAATTTTCTCCTAACTTGTTTTTTTGGAAAAAGCAAGCCATATGCTCGCGTTTTCAATTATTTTAAAAGTGAAATTAATTTTTCTATGTTAAATGATGAAATAACAGTCTGCCCATCTTTGGCAATGTAATTATCATCAAAAATAACATCTGCCTCTTCTTTGTTATTTACAATTTGCCCCCTGTAAGAAAGCAACTTATACATATTGAAGTTTGTTACGTAATTCCTATTTAAATATGCATCAATAGATTTTATCATATCACTATTTACAACAGCTCTATTACTAACTAAAACTTGATTTAATATAACAATTTCGTTATTTTCAAAATCGAGAGCAAACCCAACATATCCTCGGCTGTCGCCTTTTACATTTATTTTCAGCTCAATATTTTTAGGATCCCACGCTGCTGTATCCAAATTATTTTTATTTTGATATCCACAATATATTTCGCCGTGGTCCAATTGGGAGCCATATCCATTTAGTGTAAATACAGCATATTTATACCCAAGCTCTTTAAGCTCATCAATCCTAAAATCACAAAATTCAGCACCATCTTTTGCCCTACAATCTCCAGAACAAAGAGCGCTTTTTCCAAAACTCATCTTAGAGTAATTTCCCCAATACATATAGGAAATATCATCTTTATCCTTGATAAACGCAACAGAAGCATCTATGTCAAAAGCATTATACCAATAGCAAAACGCTCTTACATATTCAGCATTAATCTTTAGTCTGCTACCGGTAGGCAAAACATCGAGGCCTTGTCCCATTGCACTAGTGTTAAGTGGCAATGCAACATTTTTAAAATGATCAGCTATGTATATTTTGCCAAGAGAAGGTTTGCTTTCATAATAACTCTTTATCTTTTTATTGAATTCGTCGATTAAAAAGTTTTTTATTCCCAAAGACAATACAGATTTTCTAAATTGATGTTCCTTTTCAGTTTCAGTATGACTTTTTAATCGTTTGTTAAAGTAAAATTTAAACTCACGACTTTTACTATAATCGTCATTTATAATGCCCAGCAGTAATTGAATAAGCACAATTGGGTTATCAGATTTAACCATATTTACAATTTCTCGCCCTTCTTCAAAACTTGCTCTAGATAATAAAAACACTAAATTCCTTTCTAACAACGAACCAGAATTAGCCAATGTTTTGGCTGCGCCTATCACATCTTTTTGCGATAATAGTTTTAGTGCTTTTTTATAAGGACTTTTGCTATTATCAGATTTGGGAATAGAAATGCCTACTTTTCTGATGATTGCGTTAAAACGCTTTGCTTGGCTCAATGACAGTGCGCAATCTTTTGCATTTTTGATAGCCAAAGCAAAAATTGTCTTATCATCATCTGAAAAATCAAGTTTTTTCTGATATCCAAACTTGTTAAGGCTCATTTTTACAATATCTTTTTTATCGAGCATTTTGGCAAAATATTCATTTTTATATTCCAGAAACAGAGAAATTGCATTGTCTCTACACAATAGATATTGCTCATTATAAAAACCATTTAGATATAACCACTTAAATTCAGAAAGTTCCATCTCACTCCATGGTCTAGTGTATTTACACAAGTCATTTACTATAGAAAGCAGTTTGTTATCAGCTTCCTCTTTTGAAATTAGCTCATATTTTCTAAGTTTAATCTCTTTTCCCGCTGAATAATTTGGCAAAGCTTTAGCAAAAACTTCATTCCTTTTAAACACTTCTTCATCTAAAGATTTTTCACCATTCATCGCAATCTGAAAATATGAAACCAACTGTTCAATAATTAGTTCATCTGTTGAAAAATATGTCAAGTCTTGTGGGTTTTTATAAAATCCTTCAGGGATTTTTGCAGAATAAAAATCTGCCACTGTTTCTACATTGTTTTTAGATAGCATCATTGGCTTATCCACAATTATACCAAATTGATTATATAACTTTGCTGATAAATATGCGGCATTTTTACTCGGATTATCAATCTCCAAAAGTCTTCTTTCAATAAGTATCTTGTCCCTCATTCTACCCTCCAAATACAAAAAATGATAAGTGAGGTCGGCCTAAACTTGTGACAGAAGCGAAATAAGGTCCAACTCAAAATTCACTTATCATTTTTATTTTAACACAAAGAAGTTTCTTTGTCAATGTTTTACTCAAATATCTTTAGAAAAAAGCAAGCCTTCTCCCCCTTCGTTTTTGGTAATTTTACCTTCGTATTTCCACCCAAGTTTTTTGTAAAACTCAGGCACTTGATCTGTCCAAGCATATACTTTATTATAACCAAAATGCTTAAATTTTTTGCACGCAGCATCCAGCATATTCTTGGCATATCCCTTCCCTTGATACTTCTCAAATATCATCACATTGCACAACCAAGGATTTATATTCAAATGATTAACAAGTCTATTTTCTCTAAGTGTGCAAAATCCGATTATATCATCTTTCTCAACAAGAGCAAGCCCTATAGGTAATTTATCCTTATTTTTTCTCATAGCAATAATTGCGCCAGTAGATTCTTCATAATTTAAAATAGGATTAAACTTTTTCCAATAATTATAATTAGTTTCTGCAATAAATTTTACTTGATCTTCTGTTAAATCTGAAAAATACTTTATCTCCATACCCCCCCCTTAAGAGTATTATATCATACTTATCCAAAACTTGCATCAATTTTAAAAACTTTATAAAAAATAATATTTATCTCTACTTATTCCAATAAAGTTTATCTTCAAGTGCATCAATAGCATACCGCAATTGATCTCCTTGTTTTTTATATCTATGCATTGTTAGGCCATAATTTAGTGCAACTGCCCCAACAGCTCCCAGTCCTGCACCAAGACCCGTAGGAATAGTGAGAGTATCCCCCAATGAATCAAATAAAGAATAATCATTTATGCTCTCTTTCATCGAATCAATTGTGTCTAATATATATTGAAAACCATATCCATTAACAAAGCCATATTCACGCTTCCCACCGTACATATCGATAAAGTCCCTATACTCAGGTTTGTAAGTATATGAAGCTTCGTAGCTTCCATTCTCATTATATCGTTCATATAAATAATTCCTAAATTCCCTGTATTCTGTTACGTTATATAAAAACTTACCAAAAGTCTCATCGTCTACGACTTCATCAGGGTGATCTTCAAGATATTTTGACACAGCTAAATATTTATCTGATAATTCTTGCTTTGTGTTCTCTACATATTCAGCTAACTCAGTTTCTTTTTTTAATTTACTTTTTTGATAGTTTGAATCAGCAACGATACAACAACCTATTGCACTGGCCAAGCAAAAAGCTGTTGTGCCAATTTTTTTTAATTTTCTTTTGCTTTTTTCCACTGAAGACTTTAATATATCATATTTTTTGTGAAGTACATCTAGTTTTTCCCAATCATCCATAATACACCACCTGACGGAATTATATCACATAAGCATAATTCAGTCAATGTACATTCATTATACAAATACATTAATTTAATAAGTTTGCAATTTTACTTTGTTTTGATATGTTTAACACCACTCCCACAGCACTCATAAACACCACAAGCGAAGTGCTGCCAGCCGAGATAAATGGAAGTGGTAGTCCTGTCGGTGGTACAGCACCAGTAACAACAGCGATATTGAGTAAGACTTGAATAGCAAGAATTGAGCTAATTCCACTGGCAAGCAAAAAGCCAAGTCGATCTCGAGAGTGCATTGCCACTTTATAGCCATTATAGATAAGAATTAAGAATATCAGCACCACACCTATAGCGCCCACAAACCCCAGTTCTTCGCCAATTATACTAAATATAAAGTCACTTTCACTAAAAGGGAGAAAATTATACTTTTGCCTACTATTAAAGAGTCCTACCCCAAATAAACCTCCGTTACCTAGTGAATATAGTGACTGAATAAGCTGGAAACCTTCTCCCTGCGGACTAGCCCAAGGATCTAAAAAAGCCAGCAGTCTATTTAATCTATATGGCTCTATAATTATGAGTATCGGCACAAGTAATATTGCTGGCACAACCAACAACCCCAAATGCTTTATCCTTATTCCCCCTAGCAACAACATAACTAGCATCAAGCCCCCTAAGCAAATAGTAATGCTCATATTGGGTTCTAGCATTATGAGTAAACACATTACCCCACCTACCGATATCACTGGCAGTATTTTCCAAAAACTATTTAGCCTTTTATAGTTTTTCGCCATATAGCTAGCGGCAAATATAATAAAACAAAACTTTGCAACTTCGCTAGCTTGAAAACTAAAAAATCCAAATCCAATCCAACGCTTAGCTCCATATGACTCGATGCCAATTCCCGGAATAAATACAAGCAACAAGAGAACAAAGCCTAAAATAAGCGATGCTATTTTAAATTTACTCAACTTCTTATAGTCAAAATTACTAAGTAGTAGCATAGCTACCAACCCCAACACCACACCAATTGCTTGCTTTTTTACAAAATAAAATGCATCATTATAATTAATACTAGCTGAATAACTCGATGCTGAATACACCATAACTATCCCGAATAAACTTAGAATTATAGTAGGAAGTGCTATTCGCCAATTTAAATTTAAATCAAATTTCATTTACCAACTCACAAAAATAATCACCCCGCTCAGAGTAACTAGTAAATTCATCAAAACTTGCCCCTCCAGGGCTAAAAAGCACGACATCTCCAGTCTTTGCAATATTTATACTTGTATTCACAGCCTCAAAAACATCGCCGCAATCATGATATGCTTTCTTTTCTCTCTTTAAAATTGCCGACAATTTCTTATGCAATGCTCCAAAAGTCACCACACATTTTACATTACTCGGTATTTTTGATAAAAACGCAGCGTAATCTTCCCCCTTATCGCTACCACCTAAAAGTAAAATTATTCTACTCTCCTTAAAGTTCTCCAAAGCACTTTTTACAGCGTGAATGTTGGTGGCTTTACTATCGTTGACAAATGTTATCCCATCTTTTATCTTTACTATTTCCTGTCTATGTCTAGGTAAAACAAATGACCTGGTAGCGTTGGAGATTTGTTCCACACTTACCCCTGCATAAAGAGCCAAACTCATAGCGCACAAAAAATTAGCCACATTATGCCTACTCTTTAATGGAGGTAAATCCATGAGTTTTTCATATACTCCATTCTGCTGTTGATAAATCTCTCCATTATTTACAAAAATACCATTTTTGTCATTAGGCAACGGTTTCAAGCTAAAATATTCACTTCTACCATCGCCCCACTCACGCAAAATCTCATCATCATAATTTAAAAAGACTTTTTTAGACTGAACAACAGACATTATATTATGTTTTGCTTTGATGTACTCTGTAAATGACGAATACATATCTAGATGATCGGGTGCAATATTAGTGATCGCCACGGCATTTGCTATCACTCCATCCATATTTTCAAGTTGAAAATTACTAACTTCAGCTACGACACTATCTCCACTGTTTATTTTTGATACCACACTAGTAAAAGGCGTGCCAACATTCCCTACTAAATATGCCTGTCCGCAACTACTTAACATTGCTTGTAACATATTTACTGTGGTAGTTTTTCCATTTGTCCCAGTCACGCAATATAGTGGCGCTGGGTTAAAAAAACTAGCCAAACTAAATTCACTCATGATTTTTATCCCCAAAGCGGTGATTATTTTTTTTATCCTTTTGTCAATTCTCACTGTAGGGCTTAGCACTACGCATTCTACGCCTAATAGGGTTGTCTTATTCAACTTTGATTCAACTACGCAATTTATCAACAAATTTTTTGCCCGCAAATCAAAAAGCTTAGTTTTATCATCGTCATACACTTTTACCTTTTTACCTTTACTTAAAAGAAAGTCTATAGCACTCATTCCGCTAATACCCAATCCCCATACTAAATAGTAGCCCACTCTACCTCCCAAAAAGTAAAATTGAAACTAATGCGCCAATAATGGTCACTACTATATATATTACAACAATTTTGTTTTCATTCATTCCACGCTTTTCAAAATGATGATGAAGTGGGGCCATCAAAAAAATGCGTTTCCCCGTTCGCTTAAAATGAACCACTTGGATAATCACACTAATCGCACTTACTACAAACACCAAACATAATATTGGTAGAATAAGCGTAGCTCTACAAAAAATAGCAATAGTAGCAATTACTCCTCCCAATGCTAGCGAACCCGTATCTCCCATAAAAACTGTGGCTGGATAACTATTAAAGCATAAAAACGCAAGCAACGCTCCACTGAGAGCAACACAAAGCAATTCTAGATTTTTTAACTCAGCAACATAATCTAAGCTCTGACCTTCGGACATCAACTCAATATCTAATATAACAGCTAGCCCTATTAGCATAATCAAACTTGTCCAACCAGCCAATCCATCTAGTCCATCAGTAAGATTGGCTGAATTGGTCATAGCGAGTAACACAAAAATTACTAGCGGAATAATCACCCAGCCTATATCAAATTGGGTGTCACAAAAATTCAAACTCCCCCCTATTAGTGGCTGTATAAAGACAAATATCGCCACAATCGTAGCAATACCAAACTGCCCAATTATTTTTTGATATGCTCTTAATCCAAGATTTTTGTGAGTATGTACCTTAATAAAGTCATCCAAAAACCCCAACATTCCAAATCCTGCCATTACCCCTAGAGCAACAAAAGTAAGTGTTGATTGACCATTATTTAGCACAAGAACGATAAAAATTGTGGGCAACAAGAAAATAAGCCCACCCATTGTCGGTGTGCCTTGTTTATTAAAATGCGTTGTCACATATTGCAAGATATTTTGTCTCGCGCCAACTTTTTTAGCTAAACTAATTATAAAAGGAGCCAAACAAAGCGCTAACCCAAAACATAAAATAAAGGCCACTATCAACACAAACATTTATCTGCCTCAAATATTTTTTTACTCTCTTCCTCTACTGTAAGAGCATCACTATACGGAATTTTTTCTCCCATAACATCGATATAGTTCTCCGCCCCCTTTCCTGCTATAACTATCACGTCGTTTTTATCAGCCCTTCTCAATGCATAATTTATTGCCAAAATTCTATCAGTTATGCATTTTACCTTGTTTTTGTTAGTTACTCCAGCTAAAATATCATTTATTATTGCTTCTGGCGGTTCAAAACGCGGATTGTCACTTGTAATAATTACTTCATCCGACAGTTTTTCTGCAATTGATCCCATAATGGGACGCTTAGATTTATCTCTATTACCACCACATCCAAACACGCATATAATCTTTCCACTAAAACTTTCTCTCACCCCAGAAAGAATATTACTTAGCCCGTCTGGAGTATGAGCATAATCGATCACCACACTAGTCATATTAGCAAGATGCATTACATTAAATCTTCCTGGAACACTAAGCATGGTATTGATTCCATTTTGAATTGCTGCTATATCCACACCTAGCTCATAACATACACTGGCAGCACATAATGCATTTTTTATGTTAAAAATGCCACAAAGTAGTGTATTTACACAAAAAAGGTTATCATCTATATTGAGAAAATAGCTTGCGCCCCTAGAGTACAGGTGAATACTTGTAGCAAAATTGTCTGCTACATTCTCAACACCAAAACTAGTTAGATTTAGCTTTAATTCCTGATTTTCTACCTTATTAATGATTTCTTGACAGATTGGATCATCACTATTTACTATTGCAATATTGCACATTTGAGTAATAAATCGCTCTTTTGTTTTCTTATAGTTGTCCATATTTTCAAAAAAATCCAAGTGATCTTGAGTGATATTAGTCAACACACCTATATCAAATGTAATACCGGCAAGTTTTTCTAGGGCAATAGCATGAGCACTAACCTCCATCACCACTACATCCACTTTATTTTTTGCCATTACGCTAAAAATGCGATTTAGATCTATCGGATCAGGAGTAGTCAAACAACTTTCGCTTTCAATTTTCTGGTCACCAATATATGCCCCCAATGTACCAATTACTCCCACTTTTTTCCCACTACATTCTAGCATATTTTGAATGATAAATGTTGTGGTTGTTTTGCCATTTGTGCCTGTAATCCCCACCAGTTTAAAGCTTTTGTTAGGGTGATCGAAATATTTATTAGCTAATTTTGATAGAGCAATTCTACTATTTTTTACCAATATACAAGGAATATCAGCCTTTATTTCTCTCTCGCCTATTATTGCGCTAGCGCCCCGCTCAATTGCTTCATTTACATAGTCGTGTCCATCAAAATTGGTTCCCTTTATACATACAAAAACATCTCCAACATTAACTTCTCTACTATCAATTTTTATTTCGCGTATATCAAAATCTTTTTCTACTTTTTTATCTAATACAGAAATAAGTTTACTAAATTGCATTGCCCACCTCAAGATTATTATATATGCGCTGACTTTTGTTTTCATTCAATTAGCAAAATCAGCTATAAAAACTTAGCAATTCTCACAATCTGCTCTTTTATTTCATTTTCTGAAATCAAAAAAATTTGAAAAAATTTTGGAAAAACACTTGCTTTTATTTTGTGTGTGTGGTACAATGAGTTTGTTCAATTCGAAAATTTTGACGCATTTGGGAGCTTAGCTCAGTTGGCCAGAGCATCTGCCTTACAAGCAGAGGGTCACAGGTTCGAGTCCTGTAGCTCCCACCATTTGCGGGAGTGGCTCAGGGGTAGAGCGTCACCTTGCCAAGGTGAATGTCGCGGGTTCGAATCCCGTCTCCCGCTCCAGAAGCCAAATGCTTCGCATATAGTTTGTCGCTACTTGTGACAAACTTTTTTCATTCTCTGGGATTCGTTTTATTTTTCAAATAAGGCATTAACGCATTCTGCATTAATTGCCACCCGCGACATTCTTTGTTTGCCAAAGGCAATCTACTTCACTTCGTTTGTAGGCGCTTGGTTCGAATCCCGTCTCCCGCTTTCATAACAAATGCTTCGCATATAGTTTGTCGCTACTTGTGACAAACTTTTTTCATTCTATTTTTGACTAAAAAAGAACTCATTCTTTAAGAGTTCTTTTTTAAACTTTCGATAGAAACCAATTTTCATATTTTTTTATCATTCTTTGCATTCCAACATCATTTTGGTCTATTAATTCTTTTGCTTCATCGATCGTTACCCACCTAATTTCGACAGACTCATTTGAAATATCAAATGATTTTGTATCTACTATAAACAAGAAATTAACATCATAATGCTTATGTTCTGGCTCACTTTTCTTTACACTGTAAGGAATATCCATTATAGCCACATCAAATATGGACGGCACACCAAACACAAAATTTTCAATCCCTGCTTCCTCCATTATTTCTCGTCTAGCTACATTTATACAATCTTCTTCACCGTCACAATGCCCACCAAATTGAAACCACATACCAGACTTTTTGTGGTGATTCAAAAGTATATTTCCCTCTTTATCACATACAAGAGCACCTGCTGTTATATGTCCTTTTAGATTAGACCTATCAAAACAATTTACATTGTTTTCTAAAAAACGAATTGTCTGCTCGACACTATCTTGTTCATTTTTATCAAATACCTTATAGCTTTTTAATTCTCTAATCAAATTAAACATATTTACTCCTTAAAATAAGCTTATTTGCTTATATTTATCACAATTAATACAAGTTTTTGCCAAAAGTGTTTCTATATCTACAAAGTCTAATTTGCCAACTAGCTTATTAAACACTTCTCCAGTAATTCTGCAATCAACCAAAGCTGTATGTCTCCCCGCTGAAATATCGATATCAAGTAATGCTGCTAAATGATCTAATTTATAAGTTTTTTCTTTAGGAAAAACAAGTTTTGCTAATTTTATTGTATCAATAAACTTTACTTTGCTTAGATTTTCTCTATTTTCGTAAAATCTTCTACAAATTGAAAATTCGTAATTTGCATTTTGTGCTATAAAAATATAATCATGTAGAGAACAAATTTTATCCAAAATATCAAATATTTCTAGTGATGATTTAGCATTTTCCAAATCTTTATTTGTAATTCCCGTTTGTGCAGTATCAAAACTAGTTAATGGAGCAAAGGCTGGCGGTTTTATAAACCACGATTTTTGTTTCTGTGACACCACTTCTAGTTTTTCTATCTGCACAAGACCCAATTGAATTGGCTCTGGGGGCACTCCTTTAGGGGTAACAGTTTCAAAATCTATCACCATAAAAATCTGTTCACTTATATTTTTCATATAATCATCTCCATAATAATTGTATCATATTTATTAGATTTGTCATACAAAAAAATAATTATCTTACACCATAAAAACTCTTAACTAAAAAGAACTAATCTTTTAGTTCTAATTCAACTACTGCAACACACTTAGGTTGATTTGATTTTTTTATTGACTTTATGGTAGCAGAAAATGGCGGAAGAATTACTTCCCCTTCTTCGTTAGTTACAAACTCTGGTAACTTATCTAAGTCTATTATGGGAAATTCCTGCGGCACATTGATTACTAACTCAATATACTTATCTTTCGGTCCATAGCTATAGATTACATCAGTAGATTTATTCAAACATGATGCAAATGCGGGGTAATTATACACTTTTTTGTTCTCAAAATCACTAAGATGAGTACTTTTTATATTACGATACAAAACCTTCTTTTGCGAAGTTGGAACACACAACTTTTGTAAATTTTTAATATCTTCTTTTGCTCTACTCAATGTATTGTCTACATCAATTTTGGTTTGATAACGCTGTTGATACCATTTATAAACTTCCTCAGCTAACGACTTTTCTAAGCCTAATCGCTTAGCAGGATCATTTTTCATTTCTTCAATCATCCATTCGTAATCTTGATTTACTACTTGCATAAGATGTTCGATATTTGCTAAATTATCTAATAATAGATTATTAACTATCAAATAATCGTTTCTAGTGTAAAAAAATAATGATTCCAATTCTTTTTGCATTTTGATCTCCTTAATTGCTAAACTTCTGATATCATAACAGATAATTCTTTTATTGTCAATAAAAGAATTATTTTAAACTTTTTATTTTATATATATCATGCCTGCGCCTAGATATTCATATGGGCGAGTAACAAAACCTAATTTTTCGTAAAAACTTTCTACGCCGCCCGCAGAAAATAACATCAATCGCCCATGCTCATCTCGATTTTTTTCAAACCACTTGATGATAGCATCCATAAGTTGTGTTCCGATGCCTTTGTTTTGATAAGCTTCATCAACTACTAAATCAAAAATGATAAAGTTAGATCCATCACCTATAACTCGCCCCATGCCTACGATATTATCCTTATCATATGCACTCACAGCAAAACAAGATGCTGCTCGCTGTTTGTTGATTATCTTGTTATCTCTTTTTCCCCACTCTACTGCATCAAGCAATTTATTAAACTCAACGTTTGTAGGAAATTTTTTTACAACTTTTATCATCATAACCTCCTATTTAAAAAAGACCCTATGGTCTTGTTTGGTGGGAAGCAATGGACTCGAACCATCGACCAAATAAAGAGGCTCACTTCGCTCGCTTACACTTTAGGTCTATCTTCTCCCTCAAAAAACGAGCACAGCTTTCGCCAGCACTCGTTTATTTGGTGGGAAGCAATGGACTCGAACCATCGACCTTTCGCTTATCAGGCGAATGCTCTAACCAACTGAGCTAGCCTCCCAAGATAGAGGAAAATCCTCATGTTTTATTATGGCTGCTCCCTATAGTTAGGAAACAGCCATTCTGGTGGAGATGAAGGGATTCGAACCCTTGACCCCCTGCTTGCAGGGCAGGTGCTCTAGCCAGCTGAGCTACACCCCCATACGTGTGAATCACACTTGACTGTATTATAATATCACATTCACACGACATTGTCAACAAAAAATCAACAATTTTTTAGTTAATTTTACTCTTTCTTACCATCGAGTTTGCCATTTATTAGGTCCTCTAATTGGGCTTTTTGCCTAAAGCCAACAGCTCGGGCTGTCTCTGCCCCCTTTTGGAAAAGTATCATAGTAGGCACACTCAAAATTCCATACTCCTGAGCAATCTCAAGGCACTCGTCTATGTCGATTTTACCTATAATAACTTTGTCATTCATCTCATCACTCATTTGCTCAAGTATTGGACCTTGCATTTTACAAGGGCCACACCATGTAGCAAAAAAATCTACAAACACAGGTTTGTCCCCATCAACTACCAATTCTTTAAAATTATCTTTATTTATATGAACTATTGCCATAATACACACTCCTTTCTTTCATTATATCACATATATCCAAAACTTCAAACAATTTTACAAACTTTTTAGTTTTTTATCTGGAAAATTACAAAAATGCGTAAAACCGTTGTTGCGTAAAAGTTCCAATTGATAATTTACATTTTTCTTCATCATTATTGCAGATGCGTTACATGTCTTATTCAATTCTTCGACCATACCCAATACTGTTACAAAATCGTCATTTTCTCTATACATTACTGCCACGGTTTTTTCAGCAGCCTTTAATAAATTTTGCTCAATTACTGCTAGACATGTAGGCTCAAAGCCGAGTCCTAATCCCACAGCAGGGACAGATTTCCCAACCAGTTTTTCGACCATATTATCATATCGGCCACCACCAGCGCACGCACCTCCCATGCCCTCTAGATAAAACTCATAGACAAGCCCTGTGTAATAGTTTTGACCACGCACAATAGAAATATCAAACACCGCCTTAAAGCCCCGAGTTGCTAACTTATTTACGCTGTCAAGCACTGTTTTAAGTTCATTAACAACCTCTGCTCTAACGCCCAAATCCGCGAGCATTGGTAGCGCTTTCGTTGGATTATTTTGAATGTCTGCCACACACTTCATGAGTTTTTCAATAGCAGATTTGCTATAGCCCTTTTCACTTAGTTCTGCCTTTACCCCATCTACTCCAATCTTATCAAGTTTATCAAGGCTAATGCAAACTTCTTTCTCTTCTTCTGGCTTAAATCCAGCCACAGCAATCAAGTCGCTAAGTATGCGTCTATCATTGACTTTTACTACAAATTTTCTAAAGCCAAGCGCATAAAAAGTCTTGGCTGTAGTGTTAAGGATATCGATTTCCGCATTTACACTGCTATCGCCTAATATATCGATATCACACTGCATAAGTTGTCGAGTGCGGCCGTGCTGAGGACGATCTGCTCTGAACGAATAACCAATTTGTATAGCCTTAAATGGTGAAGGTAATTCATTTTGATTGTTAGCGTACATTCTAGCAAGTGGCACTGTTTGGTCATATCTTAACCCAATGTCCACTATGTCACTTTCTTTCAAATTTGGCTTGCTGAGGTCTAGTTTTTCTCCACGCTTGAGTATTTTAAAAATCAATTTTAGGTTATCACCGCCATCGCTACCCAACAGTTTGTTGATATCCTCAAGAATTGGTGTACCTATCTGCATAAATCCAAAACTTTTGTAAGTCTTTAAAATAATCTCTCGTACTCTTTCACGAATGCTCATCTCTGTAGGCAAATAATCTTTTGTTCCCCTTACAGGAGAATTATCATATTTCATATATCCCTCCTACATTATGTATTTACTCAAATCATATTTCTTCACAGTCTGCTCAAGTTCTTTTTGTACAAAGGCTTTTGTAATCACTACTTTGCTCATAGGGTGATCAGCTCCAGCCTCAAAGCTGATATCTTGGAGCAAACTCTCGATAATGGTATGCAACCTTCTTGCCCCAATGTTTTCATTATTCTCATTCTCCATTTCAGCAATTCGTGCAATTTCTTTGAGTGCATCTTCTTCAAAAACTAAATCAATGTTGTCCACTTTAAGTAATTCTGCCTGTTGTTTAGTAATAGCGTTCTTTGGCTGGGTAAGAATCCTGTAGAATTCTTTTTCCGTAAGATTATCTAGCTCTACTCGGATTGGAAAACGACCTTGCAACTCTGGTATTAGATCCTCTACTTTGGCAATGTGAAATGCTCCTGCAGCTATAAAGAGGATGTAGTCTGTGCGAATAATACCATATTTTGTATTCACCGTACACCCCTCTACAAAAGGCAAAATGTCACGCTGAACCCCCTCACGCGATACATCAGGCCCACCGTGAGCATTTGATGAAATAGCGATTTTGTCTATCTCATCTATAAAGATGATTCCCTCTTGCTCAGCTCTGCGGATTCCCTCTTCGTTGACACTATCCATGTCGATAAGACGAGCTGATTCTTCATTTACGATATTGCGTCTTGCTTGAGCCACACTGATTTTTCTTAGTTTCCTATTCTTAGGCAATATTCCACCTAAGAAACTCGAAATATTGGTGTCTTGATTACCGGGTATTATCTCGATAGCACGAGGCGCCTCGATAACTTCCATCTCGATAATCTCTTTGTCCCACTTCCCCTCTTCAATCTCTTTGAGCAATACTTCAGGATTAATCTTATCATCCTCTACTACTACTTCCACTGCTCCATCAGCAAGATTGTTTGTTGTGGTCTTAGGCGCATTTGGCTTCTGCTTTTTCATCAAAATATCACGGATTCGCTTGTTAGCATTGACTGTAGCAGTCGCCTTTACTTGCTCAAATTTCTCATCTTTTACCAATCTTATAGCATTTTCCACAAGGTCTCGAATCATACTCTCCACATCACGCCCCACATATCCTACCTCGGTATATTTTGTGGCCTCCACCTTGACAAAAGGTGCCTTGACGAGCTTTGCTAACCTTCTAGCAATCTCAGTTTTTCCCACTCCAGTAGGCCCCTTCATAAGTATATTTTTAGGAGTAATCTCCTCTCTTAAAGCCTCTGATAGCTTACTGCGTCTATATCTATTACGCAATGCTACAGCCACAGCACGCTTAGCTCTATCTTGCCCAATAATGTATTTATCAAGTTCTGCTACAATTTCTTTCGGTGTCATAAGTTCCATAATTAAACCTCCTCAAAGAACAAGTGATTGTTAGTGTAGATGCAATAGTCACTTGCGATATTTAGTGCCTTTTCTGCTATCTCACGAGGAGATAACTTGGTATTTTCATACAATGCTCTAGCTGCCCCAAGACAATATTTACTACCTGAACCAATAGATACAAAATCATCATTAGGACGAGTAACCATACCATCTCCAGTAAAGATGTACATATCATCTTTGTTTGCAACTATCATCATTACTTCCACTCCACCGCGCATAGCGTTTAAATTTTGCCACCCACTAGATAGCTCGACCAAAGCTCGTTGAAGATTACCGCTATATTTATTTAAGTTTTCTTCTAACATTCTTAGTACAGCAAATGCAGGCGCAACTGCTCCAGCAAAACCGACCAGTACTTTGTCGTTATATATCTTGTGTAATTTCTTTACACCATCCTTAAATATCATTGTATCCATTGTCGCTTGACTGTCAGCGCCAAACACAGTCTTGCCCCCACGCTTTACAGCCACAATCGTTGTTCCTCTAAATTCCATATTATTTATTTCCTTTTAATATCATTTTCTTAATTGTCTTGAGATCATAAAAATCGGAAGCTTTTAAGCCCCTACCTCCGATAGTAACATATACTTCAGTATTTTTACTAAACAATTCTCTCATATAACTGTCGATCGTTTGTTTATCCATATCGAGTACGGCTTTTATATCGGCTTGTGAAGTGAATGGTTCCTTGGTTATGTAAGATACTGCATTATACACCGCTTCTCGTCCATTTGTAGTTTGACTTTCCTTAAATGAATATTCAAAGTTTTCTTTAGCCTGTTTTATCCTATCCTCTGGTATACCATTAGCCATTATATCATCTACCACAATGCTGATTTTGTCAATTACTTTGTTTACATTTTCTTTTGAAGCCTTAAAACTAAAATCAAGTGAACCAGACTCAGTGAAATGACAGCGGCTAGCACTAATCGAATAAGCAAGCCCACTTTCGCGTACCAACCTAAATAGTTTTCCGTTTTGTCCATTGAGATATTCACACAAAAAGCCCATAGTATAGTGTTTGGGATTATTAAGCCCTACACATTTTAGCGAAATGTACACAAGAGGAGTGTCAAGTTCTTTTTCTAGTACCTGCATATTGCTAGGCTTTACTATATTTTGTAGGGTACTAGGGGCACATTCTCCCCCACTTGGTAATGCTGCAAAGTGTTTTTCTACATACTTTTTCACTTTTCCAAGAGACTCACTTCCCGCCACCGACACTATAAAATTTTGTTTGTTGTAGTATTTTGATTTGAAATTATTTATTACCTCTGGAGTAATTTTTGCTAAGTCAGCCTCGTCGCCCAAAGTTTGCTGAGGGCTATAGATATACTCTAACATAGCGTTTTCATGATCAATACCAATAGAAGTTTTTTGCAAATCTAATTTTCGTTTATACTCTTCGAGTATCACACCTCTTTCACTTTCCATAAGTTTGGGATCAAGATCCCCATTTATCAGCATATCACTAGCTAATTCAAAGCATTGATCCAGCAGGCTATTTACTCGAGTAAACGTTATCAAGGTAGCAAAGCGCCAAGTACCAGCATTATAACTAGTGCCAAAGTACTTTTTAATATCGGCAACTAATGTTTCTTTGTCCCTCTTTTTGGTGCAATGATTGTACATGTGCTCTATAAAGTGAGCAGTACCATTAATTTCATTCTGCGCAGAACCTACACTAAAACCGATCCGCACACTACTTGCTTGGTTAAAATTAGTTTTTTCATAAATAAGGGTACCGCCACAGTTTAATTGTACCACTTTTATCTTTGGAAGTCTAATTTTCATTACTCAATTCCTCCTTAATCTCTCTAATTCTTTCCATAGATCGTTGTGCAATGCGAGCCTTTTTGATATTCTTCGGCGCATCAAGAGGCTTGAGTAAGCCCCAGTTGATGTGCATTGGTTGAAAGTTACTTTCACTCCCCGCCTCAAGATAATTGGCTAATGCGCCAAGACAAGTTTCCGTGCCAAAATCAATCATTGGTTTATTCTTTAGTAATCTTGCCATATTTACTCCGCACATATATCCACTTGCCACACTCTCGATATATCCTTCCACTCCACTAATCTGCCCGCCAAACATGATGTTTGGCTGAGTTTTCAACTGAAAATACCTATTGAGATATTTAGGAGCATTGATATATGTATTGCGATGCATCACTCCAAAGCGCAACCATTCGGCCTGCTTTAATGCAGGAATCAACGAAAATACTCTACGCTGCTCAGTATATGTAAGATTTGTCTGAAATCCCACCATATTTAGCATGGTGCCTTCCTTATTTTCTTTACGCAATTGCACCACCGCATATGTTTCAGGAGAAACCTCTAACCCTGTAGTTTTCATAGGGCCGCAACGAAGTACCTCCCCCCCTCGCTTTGCCATTACCTCGACTGGTAAACAGCCTTCAAAATTGACTTCAGTCTCAAAATCATGTAATTTCACTCGCTCTGCATTGGCTAAGGCTTTTACAAACTCGAAGTATTCTTGCTTATTTAGTGGGCAATTTAGATATTCCCCCTCTCCTTTTTTGCCAAATCTCTCTTGCCAAAAAGCGCAAGTATAATCAATGCTATCAGCACCAACTATTGGCGCTATCGCATCATAAAAATATAACCTTTCTCCAGTAAGATTTTGGATAAAATTTGCCAACTCGTCACTACAAAGTGGCCCCGAACAAATAACAGTAGGTTGAGTGACATCAAAATCAGTTACTTCCTTATTTATTATTTTGATTTTGGGGTTTGATTTTATCTTTTCAGTAACCAACCTAGCAAATTTTTGCCTATCTACAGTGAGAGAAGATGCATCAGCTAGTTTAGTCGCGTCCGCGCAACTAAGTATCAAACTATCTAGCATCCTCAGTTCATTTTTTAGCACCCCAGAAGCAAATTCTAGAGTATCATTTTTAAAAGAATTAGAACAAACTAATTCTGCAAAATCACTATTTTTGTGAGCGGGAGAAAATTGGAATGGCTTCATTTCATATAAATCTACTTGCACACCCTCTTTAGCTAATTGCCATGCACATTCACAGCCAGCTAGTCCCGCACCAATTACAGTTACTCTCAATTAGTATTTCCTTTTTCAATTTTTGAATAATCACATTTTGGATTTGAGCAATATTCTTTTGTGTATGAATTACCCTTTTTTAATAAGATATCAGATCCGCACTTAGCACACTTTTTACCTGTTGGAGGATCCGCATACACCATTTTACATTCAGGATATCCAATACATCCATAGAATATTTCGCCCTTTTTATTTTTCCGCTCGATGATATCTTTATGGCACAAGGGACATTCTCCCAATTTTTTATTAACTGACATTATATTTTTACAATTTGGGTAATTGCTGCACGCCAAAAATTCACCATACTTTCCTTTACGCTTCACCATATTGTGACCACATTTATCACATTTTATATCTGTTTCAACTACTGCTTCATTTTCGCCAAAGTTCTTTTTAAATGTACAAGTAGGATAATTACCGCAAGCCAAAAATTTTCCAAATTTCCCCACCTTTATCACCATCTTGCCACCACATTCAGGGCATACTTCATCCACCTCTTGCTCGGTTGCACTATCTTCATCAACAAAGTTTTTTACATTCTTACAAGTTGGATAATTGCTACATGCCAAAAATTTCCCAAATCGTCCCATTCGGACCACCATTTTGCTGCCACACTTGTCACAAACCTCATCAGTCTCCTCTACAAATGTCTTAAGCGCCTCACTAGCCTTGTCCATGGATTCTTTAAAACCTGTATAAAACTTATCAATAACATCCTTCCAGTTCTTTTCTCCAGTAGCTATATCATCTAGACTATCTTCCATTTGGGCGGTAAACTCGATGTTCATAATTTTAGGGAAATGCTCTACTAAAAGATCCGTCACCGCAAAACCTAAATCGGTAGGTTTCATATATTTCCCTTCATTTATTAGATATTGCCTATTAAATAGCAATGTAACCGTAGGAGTATATGTCGCAGGACGACCTATTCCCTTTTCTTCCATAGCCTTAACTAGGCTTGCTTCTGTATATCTAGCTGGAGGTTTTGTAAACTTTTGCTCCGTCTTTAGTCCCTTAAGATCCAACATTTCGCCCTCATTCAACGGCGGAATGGTGCTCTCCACCTCTTCATCATCCTTATCTTTTACAACAAATTCCTGATAAACTGCAGTATATCCAGCAAATATTGGAGTGCGCCCAGTTGCCTTAAATGTATAATCTCCCACCCCAACCTCAAGAGCGACTGAGTTGTATGTAGCATCACTCATTTGACTGGCTAAAAACCTCTCGTATATCAACTTATACAATTTGTAATTATCAGGTGATAAACTTGTTTTTACATCATCTGGTCGAATATCCATGTAAATCGGTCTAATAGCTTCGTGGGCATCTTGAGCTGACTTTTTAGACTTAAATATATTCGGTTTTTCTGGACAAAACTTTTCTCCAAAAGTTTTTACTATGTATTCTCTAGCTGCTTTTTGAGCATCTGGAGAAACACGCACTGAGTCTGTACGAATATAGGTAATAAGCGCAGTTTTTCCCTTGCCAGCTAACTCCACACCTTCATACAGATTTTGGGCAGCTAATGTAGTGCGTTTTAATGTGAGCCCCAGTTTATTAAGTGCATCTTGTTGCATAGAGCTAGTGATATATGGAGCGGGAGCATGAGTGTGGGTAACGGTTTTTTTCAAACTCACTACTCTCCACTCTTTTTTGTTTATATCTGCCAAAAAAGTGTCTTTTTCTGTGGCACTTTTAATTTTTATCTTTTTTCCATTTTTACTAACTAAGCTTGCATTAAAAGCCTTGGTATCATTTTGCTTAGTAAGACTAGCATTTATTGACCACCATTCTTCAGGCTTGAAATTAGTAATCTCGCGCTCTCTATCAACTACCAGCTGCAGAGTAACTGATTGCACACGCCCTGCACTAAGTTTGGGTTGAATTTTCTTACACAAAATAGGAGAAAGTTTATAACCAACTATCCTATCTAACACACGTCTTGCTTGCTGCGCATCTACAAGGTTAGCATCTATTCCTCTGGGCTTACTAACAGCAGCATTTACAGCATTTTTTGAAATTTCATTAAACTCAATTCTCACTGGGTCGTTTGGATTGAGCTCAAGCACATTTGCTACATGCCACGAAATTGCCTCTCCTTCACGGTCAGGGTCTGTCGCTAGCAATACTTTTTCCGCCTTTTCTGCCAGTTTCTTTAGTGACGAAATCACATCTTTTTTATCAGGCAAAACCTCATAACGAGGCTCAAAATCGTTTTTGATATCTATACCAAAAGCGTGAATTGGCAAATCTCTAATATGCCCTTTGGTAGCAAAAACTTCATAACCATCTCCGAGGTATTTTTTGATAGCATCACGCTTACCAGGTCCCTCTATAACAACTAATTTCATTTTTCCCCCTAAATTTTTTTAATTACTTCTTGGCGAAATCTCGTAAAAACATCAAGACTAACATCAATAGTAACATACCTTTAATAAACACTTCATTCCTCCAAAGCATAATAATTACTTGGTAACTTTTTAATTAAACCACGAATTTCCATCATTGTCAAGAGTCCTATCAAACTTTTTACATTTATTTGAGATTTTTGTGCAATTTCATCAAAATGAGCTTCTCCATCTTGCAAAATATCACACACGCTTTTCTCTTCGTTTGACATCTCTTTTATTTCATTTTTGACTTGTTCTTTTCTATAAGTAGGCATAATTATACCTAAAATGTCTTCAGGGCCTGTTACGCAACTCGTATAAAACTGCTTGATAAGTTGATTTGTCCCAATACTAGATTTACTAGTCACATTTCCCGGAACAGCAAAAATGTCTTTTCCCAAATCGAGCGCAAAATTCACCGTGTGCATAGCCCCACTTTTTGCTCCAGCCTCGGTAACTAACACTCCGCTACTAGCAGCTGCAATCAATCTATTTCGCTGGATAAATGTATAACTTTGAGGACTAGTATCCGGCGCAAGCTCTGAGATAATCAGTCCACCATTCTCTATGATGTTGCGAGCTATTTGGACATTGCTTGCTGGATAGATATAATTTAACCCACCAGCCAACACTGCTATTGTCTTGCCTTTTGCCTCAAGCGCCCCTATATGAGCATGCACATCGATTCCTTCTGCCAATCCACTCACTATACCACATCCAGCTATAGCTAATTCTTTGGCAAATTTCTCTGTTAGGTCAGCTCCATACTTAGTACATTTTCTAGTTCCCACTATAGCTATACAGAGTTTGTTTAGTAAACTCAAGTCTCCTACATAATAAATCACCAAAGGTGGTACTTCAAGAGCGCGAAAGCAGCGAGGATAGTCAGGACTCACTATTGTTACAAATTTTATATGACTTCGTGGTAAGTTGGACAGTAGCTTTTTATAAGATTCACTTTCTCGTAAAGATAGTAAACTAGCAAATTCCTCCTTAGTAAGATGTCGCCTTATACGATAGTCATAAGTCTTAGTTTGACACAAATCATTTAAATTGTCAAATTCATTTACAAGATCATACAACTTTTTTACAGGCATATCACTCATACTCAGCCATAAAAACAATTCTTCATTATCCATAATCTACACCCAATACTTTTTATCTAGAGTTCTATAGCTTAGTGCCTCTGCGATATGGCTTACCCCAATATTTTCCGCTCCATCAAGATCTGCTATGGTCCTAGCCACTTTAAGAATGCGATTATATGACCTAGCAGTCAAATTAAATGCTTCAAAAGCCTCTTTTAGTAGTTTGCTACTATCCTCATCCAACACACAATATTTTGCCACTTGTTTGGAATCCATTTTAGCATTACACTTTGTTTTTGAATCGGCAAATCTATTTCGTTGGATTTGTCTTGCCTTATTTACTCTTGCACGGACAGCTGCACTAGTTTCGCCTGATGCTTTTTTGTCTCGCAAATCTTCATAACTTACCCCATCCACTTCGACATGAATATCAATTCTATCCATCAATGGCCCACTTAGTTTTTGCAAGTAACTATGGATTTGAGCTGGAGAACATCTACACTCTCTAGTTTTAGAACCATAGTTTCCGCATGGACATGGATTCATACTAGTGACTAACATAAATTCAGCAGGATAAACAATAGTCGCTACCGCTCTAGCCACTGTTATCACCCCATCTTCAAGTGGCTGACGTAATGTTTCTAGAGTTTTACGATTGTACTCTGGCAATTCATCTAAAAACAATACTCCGTTATGAGCAAAACTAATTTCCCCTGCAGTAGCTTTTACCCCTCCACCAGTAAGAGCAATTGGAGTACAAGTATGGTGTGGCGTACGAAAAGGGCGTTTGCGCACAATTCCTTGCTCACTATCAAGCAAACCAGATATACTGTGTATCTTTGTCACCTCTAGCGCCTCTTCAAATGTCATCTCACTCATTATAGTAGGAAGCGCCTTTGCTAGCATCGTCTTACCAGCCCCTGGAGGTCCAATCATCATAATATTATGCCCGCCTGCAGCACTAATCTCCATAGCGCGCTTTGCTTTTTCTTGCCCCTTAATAAAGCAAAAATCGTTGGCATCAATTTCTTCACTGTTATCGCTATCAAATGTGCTCTTTGCTACTGGGGTAAGTGTAATGAACCCATTTAAAAAATCTACCACTTGATTTAGCGACTTTACTGCATAGACATCTATACCATCAATAAAACTAGCTTCTTTTGCGTTCTCTGCCGGCACAAATACTTTCTTTAGTCCAACATCTCGCGCAGTAATAAGTAATGGCAACACGCCCATTACCTTGCGAATTTCACCATTTAGTCCAAGTTCACCTACAAAAGTATATTCACCCACTGCATTATTTTTAATTTCGCCACAACAAATCAGCATTGCTACAGCCATTGGCAAATCATAATATGCGCCCTGCTTTTTTGTGCTAGCTGGAGCAAGATTTATAGTAAAATGCAAAATAGGAAATTTCAATCCCGAATTTTTGATTGCGCTCTTGACCCTTTCTTTACTTTCTTTTACTGATATATCAGGCAATCCCACAATATCCACTTTGGGCAAACCATTATTCATGTCTGCTTCAAGAACCATCTTAATTCCTTCTATACCATTTAGTCCTAGCGTATTCACCTTTGCTAACATCTTTGATCCCTTCCTATATATATTGCTCACAATATTTTACCAATTTTTCTAAAATTTTGCAATACCTTTTTTCAAATTTATATCAAAAACGCCCAATTAACAAGAAAATTTCATCAAAAACACTTGCAAAAAAGTTCAAAAAGTGCTATTATTTACATAAGATTTTACGCAAAGGTGGTGAGAAAAGATGACAATGGTTGTTGTTGGCAAAGATGAATCTGTTGACAGCGCTCTCAAGCGTTTTAAGCGCAAGCGTCAAAAAGATGGCATCATTGGCGATTTGCGCAAGCATGAAGAGTATAAAAAGCCTAGCGTAAAACGCAAAGAAAAAAGCGAAGCAGCTCGCAAGCGCAATCGCAAATAAACACTCTCGAGGGACTCCCTTGTGGGTGTTTTATTATTGTTTGGAGGAAACCCATTATGGATGTAAAATTAAAAGACGACACACAAAATTTTAAATTTAGAGTAAACAGCATTATTCTAAATAATGACAAAGTGCTTATGGTGGAAATGAACAACAACAATTTTTTATGTTTGCCTGGTGGACATGTTCACCTTGGCGAAGATACCAAATCAGCAGTAATCAGAGAAACTATGGAGGAGGTCGGTATCACTTCCCCATCACCAAAACTAGTAGGCGTGATTGAAAATTTCTTCACTCACAAAACAGGTAGAAGTTTTCACGAACTGAGCTTTTATTACCTGATGGAAAATGCCATCGTTCCACCGGAAAAGCAAATCGATTACAACTACCTAGAGCACGATGAGGACAAAATCGTGGATCTCAAGTTCCACTGGATACCACTTGACAAAGTGGAAAAATATGATATTCGTCCTGTCGCGCTAAAACAAATACTGAAAAATAGAGATTTCACTTTTCACCACATTTTGATAAAAGAAAAATAAGGCAAATTAAAATACAATTAATAAACCTGCTAATTGCAAACATATTTCGTTTGAATAAATTTCATACTAACCGCATTTTTTCTTATCTATAATCTGCAAAAATATAAATATAAAGAGCATAACTGTTTATGCTCTTTATATTGATCAATTTAAACGCTATTTGTTAGTTTTTACTTTATTCTACTAAAGATCGAAGTGATACATCAGTAAAGTATCCACGGTTTGCTGTAGTCGCTACTCTAGCGTATTGTCCAGTAGTGTAGTTACCGCCATAATTATAACTAGATAACACACCATTATTGTTTAAATAATATCCAGCTATCACACTTACTCCATCAAATGTTCTATCACTATTCGGTGGCGTACCCCATGTAGAAGGGGTAGCATATATAATCCTTAGAGAACTTGAATATCTAAACATATTCGTCACATTAGTTAGACTAGCTGAACTAAAACTACTGAGGTCTAGAATAGTAAGCTGGCTACAGTAAGAAAGCATTTGAGTCATATCTGTTACTTTTGCAGTATCAAAGCTTGTTAGATCTAGGCTAGTGAGTGAGCTACAGTGATCAAACATATTACTCATACTCGTTACATTAGCTGTATTAAAGCTTGATAAATCTAATCTCCTTAATGACTCACAGTATCCAAACATAGAGCTCATATTAGTTACTTTGCTGGTGTCAAAGCTAGAAAAGTCTAAGTTTGCTAATCTACTACAATTGTAAAACATAACGCTCATATTAGTAACATTGCTCGTATCAAACCCTGATATATCTAAACTATATAATTTATTACATAAATAGAACATAGAGTACATACTAGATGCTTTGCTAGTATCAAAATTGGTAAATACTATTTCCTCTAATGCGTAGAATTCATAGAACATATAACTACAATCTAACGAGTACATTGTAGTGTTATTTTCACTAAGGATGTAGACAGTGGATTTTACTTTGTAAAGTTTGATACTATTGTCTCCTAGTAAAGATACATCCTCCCCCGTTACTCCGTTTACTATCGAGGAGTATGCAGTCTTGTTAGCAAATACTATCTTAGTTATGGAGTAATCATCTGTTTGATATGCTGTTGCACTCAGTGTCTTTACGCCCTTAATTATGGGGTTCAGTAGTTTTCCATCTATCAAAGCATTTGCAAAGTATGGCTTTAGGTTCTTATCAGTAAGATAGCAGTTATTTCCACTTGCCGCAAGATGAGCGTAATCCGCAGTCTTATTTGATGGTGTTACAATATATGCGTTGAATGCTAGATTATCATTTGAGTCAAGATAATATCCTTTTAGATTACTACATCCATCAAATGTGGCCGAATTCGTTAGTGAATGGCTCCAAGTATTAGCAAAAATCACACTCAAATTGCTACAACTTAAAAACATAGAGGCCATGTTGGTTACATAACTGATATCAAAGTTATCTAATACTATACTTGTCACAGTTTTCAAGTAATTAAACATAGAGCTACAGTCTAATGCGTAAATTGTACTATTAGTTTCATTTAGGATATAAGCAACTGTTCCTACCCTATACAGTTTGATATTTCCACCATCAATAAGGCTGACATCTACACCTGTTACACCGCTGACTGCGGTAGAGTAAGCCGACTTGTTACCAAAGACTATTCTAGTGATAGTGTAATCATCCGAATTGTATGAACTGTTATTCTTGAGTAATTTGGCAAAACTTTGCCCACTTTTAAGGAAATTACTTAATCGAGATTTTAGTGAACCATCAGTTAGATAATAATTATTGCCACTTGCTGCTATATTTGCGTATCCAGATGTATTGTTGCTAGTAATAAAAGAATTGTATGCAAGATTATCATTGCCATCTAGGTACCATCCCTTTAGATTGGAGTCTTGAGAGAATGTGCCACTTCCACTAAAGCTTTTGTTCCAAGTAGCATTTGCAAATATTACTGTCAGGTTACTACAATAGCTAAACATACTAGATAACATACTCGTCACATTTGTCACATCAAAGTTTGAAAGATCAAACGAACTTATAGATGAACAATGGTCAAACATATAAGCAATATTTGTTACATTTGTAGTATCAAAGCCCGATAGGTCTAATTTGGCTAAACTACCACTATAACAGAACATATTGCTCATATTAGCCACTTGACTAGTGTCAAAGTTATCAAATACTATATCCTCTAGCGCCTTGAAATATGCAATCATATAACTACAATCAGTAGCATAAATTGTAGTGCCATTTTCACTAAGAATGTATGCGCTAGAGCCTACTCTATATAGTTTTACCTTGCCACTATTAGAGATTGTCACATCTTCGCCTGTAACACCAGCTACGATAGTTGAATAGGTAGATTTGTTGCCAAAGACTATTTGAGTAATTACATTGTCATCTGCAGTATAACTAGTGATCCCTTTTATCAACTTATTTAATGACTGCCCATCAATGATAAAGTTTTCTAAAGTAGATTTTAGTGACACATCAGTTAGATAGTAATCATTACCATCTCCTGCTATATGAGCATAAGCGGCAGTTTTCCTAGAGGAGTTGTACGCATTGAACTTTAATTTATCATTAGCATCAAGATAGTACCCTTTTAACTTACTACAACTTTCAAATGTAGGAAATGAAGTAGACCCTGTCAAAGAATTCTGCCAAGAAGACGATGCAAATACAAACTGTAGATTAGTACACTTATTAAACATACTATCAAGATCTGTTGCTGAGCTAAGATCAAACCCTGCTAAATTTATGCTCACTAAGTTGTTAGAGTCCATAAACATCTGATAAAATCTAGTCACTTTACTAGTATCAAAACCCGATAGATCGAGCGACTTTAGCATTTTACTACTACTAAACATTTGTAACATATCGGTTGCTTTGCTGGTGTTGAAGTTTTCAAATACAATGTCTGTGACATAATTTAGACCACTAAACATACTTGCACAATCTAGTGCATAGATTGTAGAGTTGGTCTCATGTAAAAAGTACGCTGTGCCATTCGACTTATACATTTTTATCTTGCCATTCATACTCACACTCATATCCACTCCCGTCACCCCATTCACTGCTGTAGAGTAAGCTGACTTGTTGGCAAATACAAGCCTAGTTATTGTTTCATCAGTATTGAAATATTGCTTCAAAGCAGTGCCACTTAATATATGATTATCGGTAGCAGTTGGCAAAGTTATGCGAGATTTTAGAGTCGCATTGGTGAAATAGCACCCATTACTGCTAGTAGCAAGCTTTGCATAAGTTCCGTCATTTGTGGCATTCTCGTCCCAAGCGTTGTAAGCAAGAGTATTGCCATTTAGATAATACCCTCGTAGCTCAGGACAATTTTTAAATACATCGGTACTGTTACTAGATAAATTCCAGTCAGATGAGGTGTATATTACTCGCAAATTAGTACATCCATAGAATAAATCACTTACAAGATTGCTACTTAGACTAGTAAGATTAAAATTACTAAGATCTAGACTAACTAATCCAGTACACCTTTCAAACATAGACTGTATATCAGTTACACTAGATGTGTTGAATCCAGAAAGATCTAGGCTCGCTAGACTTGGATTTCCATAAAACATATCACCCATCTTAGTAACTAAGCTAGTATCAAAGTTATCAAATACTATCTCTCGCATACCCTTTATATTCCAGAATATCTGATAACATGATGTCGGAGCGTAAATAGTACCACCAGTCTCATGAAGGATATAAACTTGAGTCCCTACACGATAGAGCTTTACTCGGCCACTTTGCTCTTGGGTTACATCCATCCCCGTAATGCCATTTACTATACTAGAATACGTAGATTTATTGCCAAATACCACCTTGGTCACAGTATAATTAATAGTAGAAGAGAAATCTGTATCTTTTATGATCGCATTGAGAGTGGTTCCCCCTAAGAGCATATCTGGGTTCGGCGTAAGTGCTGCCTCGACGCGCGATTTTATAGCTACATCTGTTAGATACCCATTTGTGCTAGTAGTGGCTATACGAGCATATGTATTAAATGTAGAAGAATAATTATAACTTAATAACTCATTGTTATTATTTACATAATATCCTTTTACAGTATTAGGAAATGCACTACTATTACTAGAAACCGCTGACTTATTCCATAAACTAGATACATACACGACTTTTGCCGAAGTATTTCCAGCAAACCAAAGCAGGTTAGTTACTCTGCTAGTATCAAAACCTGATATATCCAGACTTGTTATACAACTACAACTATTAAACATATATTGCATATTAGTCACTTGGCTAGTATCAAAATTATTAAATACCACATTATTTAGTATAACAAAATTTTTAAACATATACTCACAGTTGCTAGCGTAAATTGTACTATTATTCTCAGACAATATATAGATAGTAGAGCCCACTTGATAGAGCATAATATTACCACTTTGGCTAAGAGACACATCCATTCCCGTCACTCCACTAACCGCGCTAGAGTAGGTAGATTTATTGCCAAATATTATCGAACTAATAACTCTATCTTGCACCTCATCACTAGTAGATGGCACCTCACCATTGAGCCGCTTTATCAAAACATTTAGCGCCTTACCTGAGATGAGATAATTAGCTAGTTGAGACTTAAGTGTTACATCGGTAAAGTAGCCATCCACACTACTACTAGCTATCTTTGCAGCATCACTTCTTTTCGAACCTGTTCTATAAGCCAAATTTCCGCCTTGTAAATAAAAACCATAAAGACCACTACAGTTATTAAATGCTGTAACGCTACTACCAGAATAGTTTTTCGAGGCAAAAATCGCACCAAGTGAGTAACAACCATCAAAATTATTTATAAAACTACCAGTTACATTAGTAAAGTCAAATGTGGAGATATCAACACTAGTTAGTAAATAACAACTATTAAACATACTTCTCATCCACTTTACAAGTAATGTATCAAAGTTAGGCACAATACAGGTAGCTACATGGAAACCATAAAACATATAATTACAATGCGTGGCATAGATAGTGGCGTTATTTTCATTGAGAATATACACTTCCGTCCCTACGCGATATAGCTTGATTGTATTGTCTCCAGTAAGGCTGATATCTTCTCCTACTACACCGGCTACACTAGCGGAATATGTAGTTTTATTTCCAAAAATAATCTTTGTGGTTGTATTGTCAGATGAAGAGTATACTGCATCTCCGCCTTTTATAATAGCATTCAAAACTAAACCAAAAGGCAGGCAGTTTGCAACTTGCGCCTTTAGAGAAATGCTTGTAAATTTCCCCGAGGTGGAGCTAGTCGGGAAGCGTGCGTCTGATGCTGTGGTGGATCCAGAACTTGTTTGATTGATGGCTATATTTCCTCCATCTGAGTAGAAACCAAATATATAATTGCTACTATCGAAGCAATTTGTATTACTTAGCGAGGTGCTCCACGCGCTAGGTACAAATATAGCAGATAGTTTACTACAGCTATAAAACATGTAACCCATGCTGGATATTTTCGTATGACTGAAGTTTTCTAATACTATACCAATCAAGTTCTTGAAGTAGCCAAACATATAGCTACAGTCTGTAGGGTAGATTGTCGTGTTATTCTCACTAAGGATATATACCTTACTACCCACACGATAGAGCTTAATCTGACCATTTCCTGTAACTGATACATCTACCCCACTCACTCCACTCACGGCACTAGAGTAGCTAGATTTGTTGGCTACGATGATGTGGGTAGTAGTGGTGTCATAACTACTATAACTTAAGCCTCCCTTTATAGCACTATTTAGCGCTTTTCCACCTAGCAGATAGTTACCCAAATATGATTTTATATTGACGTTTGTAAGGTAGCAACCATTACCACTAGCCGCTATTTTTGCATAGGTTGCTTTGGTATTGTTTGCATCGTAATTATTGCTATATAATGTAGAACTTAATTCATAATAGCCCTTAAGAACTGTACTGCCACTAAATGTGCCAGTGTCACTAAGATTATAATTCCAATTTTCGTTTACAAATATCACACCGAGGCTAGAACAATCACTAAATGCGTACCCCAAGTTATTCAACTTACTAATATCAAAGCTACTTAGGTCTAGAGAAGTTAAACTAGAACAGGTCTGACAAAATGAATACATACTAGTTACGTTGCTAGTGTCAAAACCACTCAAATCTAGCGTAAGCAATGCAGTACATCTATAGAACATATATGACAAACTGGTACAGTTACTAGTATCAAAATTGTCAAATACGATCTCGGTCAATGCTTTGAAATTGTGGAACATATACGAGCAATTAGTAGCAAAAAGTGTACCGCCATTTTCACTAAGAATGTAGGCGCAATCCCCCACCTTGTATAGCTTAACCTTACCATTTTCTGTTAGACTGATATCCTGTCCTGTTACTCCAGCAACACTACTAGAATAAGTAGACTTATTCCCAAAAACAATCTTTGTAAATGAGTTATTTTCAACAGTTGTTTTTGATGAATCTTTTATCAACATATTCAATGTATTACCACTGGGTAAATAATTATCAATATATGGTTTTACACTTACATCAGTAAAATACCCAGTTATGCTATCAGTGGCAACTTGGGCATAATTCCCTGCACTACTGGTAGCAATATAACTAGCAAGAGTATTTCCATTTAGGTAAAATCCTCTTAGTGTACCAGTCGCAAAAACACTACTACCACTCAGCGATTTACTCCACTTGTTTGATGCAAAAATCGTTACTAAACTTGATGTACCATTAAACATATAACTAATGCTAGATACTTTTGAGTTATCAAAACTGGAAATGTCTAGACTCGATATACCACTACAGCCATAAAACATGTACTGCATGTCGGTTACATTGGATGTGTCAAACATAGAGACATCCAACTTTGTAAGTGCGTTATTATAGTCAAACATATTATACATACTAGATACACGACTGGTGTCAAAATTTGAGAATACTACTTCTCTCATAGCCTGTAAGGTATTAAACATATAACTACAGTCGTGATTAGCAAAAATAGTTGAATTTGTCTCACTAAGCACATAGATTTCTGTACCCACACGATACAACTTTACATGCCCAGTCTGCCCTACAGTTACATCTTCACCTGTCACTCCATTTACAACACCTGAATATGTATTCTTATTGCCAAATACAACTTTGGTTATGGTACTATCACCAGCAGCATTGTAAGTAGTGCCTTTTACCAGCTCATTAAAGCTTATTCCATCGATAAGCATATCGGCTTTGGCTGCCTCAATCTGAGATTTTAGACTGCTAAGAGTAAAGTATGCGCCATTTGTACTATTGGCAATCTTGGCGTATGCAGATGACACATTATTAGAGTCAAAACCATTCATCTTTAATATGCCACTGTCACTATACCACCCACAAAGCTTAGTTGTATTGCTACTAGCAATACCAAATGTATATGTGTTGTTTCCAGTTCCAGCGCTCCAAGTAGCCGCAACATATACAGTCTCTAGATTTACGCATCCGTAAAACGTGTAACCCAATTTAGTCTCGCTACTTACATCAAAGCCACTCAGGTCTAGCGTCTTGAGAGCTGTACTATAAGCAAACATATAATTCATGTTATATACTTGGCTAGTATTTAGTGTACCAAAGTTTATTTCTTCAAGAGCGCTAAATCTATAAAACGTATATTCTAGGCTAGTAGCATAAATCGGACGATTGTTTTCATGAAGAATGTAAATTACACTTCCTACGCGATAGAGTTTGATATTTCCATTTTTGTTTTGAGTTACATCCACGCCAGTTGTATTAGTTACGGCGGTGCTGTAAGTATTTTTATTGCCAAAGACCACCTTAGTCACTGTTTGATCTTCGGAGTCATAAGCTTGACCCTTAATAAGTGCGTTTAATTCAACTCCAGTAACGAGATAATCTGCTAAATATGGCTTTAGCGCCACATCGGTAAGATAGGACCCATTGCTCTCAGTAGCGATGTTTACATAATATTCACTAACATTTGAAGAATTAAATGAATTATATTTTACTGTATTATTTTTTAGATAATATCCATGCAAATTATTACAACTATTAAAGCAAGTAGCCCCAGTTAAAGAAGCGTTATTTACGAATGAGGATGCTACAAAAATAACGGATAACTTTGCACAATCATTAAACATACAAGCTATTTTTTTTATATTTGTAGTGTTAAAACCCGATAAATCAAGACTAGGAAGGCTGCTATCATGATCAAACATCCACAAAAAACTAGCGCATTTACTAGTATTAAAGTTTGCAAACACTACATCTACTAACGCCGGTAAATACGCCAACATACTACCACAGTTGCTAGCATAAATTGTGTCGCCATTTTCACTAAGAATATACGCTACGCTACCTACTTTATATAACTTTACTCTGTTATTGTGGAAAAGCGATACATCCACACCTGTCACACCGTTTACTGCCCCGCTATAAGTAGATTTGTTGCCAAAAATTATTTTAGATATCGTATAATCGTTGGTTGTGTAAGAAGTAACACCTTCACCCTTAAGAACAAGATTTAACTGTTCCCCAGGGAGTAAAATATTTTGAGCTTCTACTTGCGATTTTAGAGCTATATTTGTAAAATAACCAGTTTTTGTAGACGTAGCGACTTTAGCATAAGTATAATTAAATGATGAATAACAATAAGCTGCTAAAGTGTTATTGTTTAGATAATATCCACGAAGTGATGCGTTATTACTATCAAACGGATGGGTATAACTATTTTTATAAGTCAATGTCCAATCATTAGCCGAATAAATTATGATAAGATTTGTACATTCATTAAACATATCACTTATTTTATCAGATGTAACATTACTCATATCAAATCCACTTAGGTCAAGAATTGTTAGTGATGAGCATTTGTAGAACATCTGCCTCATATCAGTCACTTGGCTGGTGTCAAAGTGGTCGAGAATAATGTCTGTTACTTTACTAAATCCGTAAAACATATTATAGCAGTCACTTGCAAGAATTGTGCCGTTTTTCTCGTGAAGAATGTATGCTGTCGCCCCTACTCGATAAAGCTTGATATTGCCATTTTGATAGAATGAAACATCGATACCCGCAGTGCCACTAACCTCTGTGGTGTAGTCTTCCTTATGACCAAAAACAATTTTTGTAAATCTTATATTATCAGTAGAATATGTAGCTGTTCCGCCCTTTATAAGTACATTCAACTCTTGCCCACTGATGATCATGTTAGGGAATTTTACTAAAATGTCGTTTTTATACTGTACATCGGTAAGATATCCACGTACCCCGCTAGTTGGCAGCACAGCGTAGGTAGATGTCTTGTAGGCGGAATCGTAAGCATACTGACCGAATGTGTTGCCACTTGGATAGTACCCTACAAGGTTGTTACAATTATTAAACACATCCCTTGATGTAGTGAGGTTAAGATTCCAACCACTTGGCACGAAGATCGCACCAAGGTTGGTACAGCCAACGAATGCTGAATCCATATCAATTAAAGCATTAGGAGTAAAGTGGCCTAGATCAAGGCTCACTAGTGAAGTGCAGTTATTGAACATTAGCCCCATATGTTTTAACTGACCCAATACAAAGTTTTCTAGCCCAGGAGAAACAAGGTTAGTACAATCTTTAAACATACAAGCAGCAGCAATTACCTTGTTACATGTAAAGTTAGCCCCAAAAGTTACCTCTGTTAAATTTGTACACCTATAAAACATATAACTTGTATAAGTCAATTCATTCGAAACGAAACTAGATAAATCGAGAGTAATTAATCCTGTACAGATTTCGAACATATTGCTCATAATAAGTGTATTTTTAGTATTAAAGCTAGATAAATCTAGACTAGTAAGCGCAATACAACCAGAGAACATTCCTTTCATATTAGTTGTATATCTAGTATCAAAATTCCCCCAAGTTATGTTAGTTAATCTATTTTTATTACTAAATAAACCATACGCATTCAAACAATAGGTCGTTTGATTATTTTCATTAAGAATGTATGTGGTTGTACCTACGTAATAACACTTTATATTTCCATTTCCTAAGAAACTTACATCTATGCCTGTTGTATTACCTACAGCTGAAGAATACGCCGTTTTTGTACCAAAAATTACGCTTGTAGTATTACTGTTAAGCGACAAACTGCCAATACAATTATTTAGCAATGCCTCTACCTGAGATTTGATAGCTACACTTGTAAGAGCACCATCATTACCACTTGCAGCAATGCATGCATGGTTATTAGAATCAATATCAGCATTATATCCTTTTATCTCCAATTGGTTATTATCTAGATAAAATGCATAAGGACCTGTAGAGTTATCAAATGGTGAATTCCAATAATTTACATTTAAAGTCAAATCTTCTGCTACATATATTACATATGCCCCACAACCTACAAATGCGTTACTTATGTTGGTTACATGACTCATGTCAAACCCAGATAAATCCAGTTGTTCTATACTATTTGTACCTTGAAACATTTGCTCCATGTTTGTCATCAACCATGTATCAAAATTTTCAAAGATAATACTTTTTACAGAAGTTAAATAGTAAAACATATTACTACAGTCTGGGTTTGCGTAAATCGTACCGTCGGTTTCGTGAAGAATGAATGCAACCGTCCCCACGAGATATAATTTCACTTGTCCTGTATTATATGCAGTCACATCTATGCCGGTTACGCCTGAAACAGCACTAGCATAGGTGGTTTTATTACCAAAAACGATATACTCCGGATATACTTCTTGCTGAAGATCAGCCAACTTAGCTCCCCTTGTTCCACTAACTGTGCTAGCATAAGCTGTCTTGTTGCCTAAACTACTCTGCGCGATCGAATAAGCTATAATCTCTCCCCCTCCCGACTCCGATCTTGGTAACAACTCATTAAACTCTGCTCCTGTAATTAGCATACCACTTCGAAGGCTTTCAAGAGTAGATTTAAGGTTACTATTTGTGAGGTAGCAGCCGTTGCCGCTTGCAGCTATTTTTGCATATGCAGCTGAGATATTTTGTGAGTTAAAGTCATTGCTTGCCAGCGCTGTTCCATTTTGATACCAACCTTTGAGCGAGGTACAGCCAGCGAATGTGTTCGCACTTGTAAGAGAGTGATTCCAACTTGAAGACACATAGATAGTTTCGAGCACATAACAATTTGCAAACATAGATTCTAAATCTGTCAATGCTGTAGTTGTAAATGTAGAAAGATCCAAAGTTGTCAGCAACTTACAATTATTAAACATATGATGCATAATAGTGACTTTAGATGTTTTAAAATTACTTCCAAAAGTAATACTGGTCAACTTGTCACAGTTTGAAAACATACTCTGCATATTTGTAACAACTGAAGTATCAAAGCTGCTTACATCCAAACTAGTTAAATTACAACAACTATTGAACATATTTACAGTAGTTGTACATTTGGTAGTATTAAAGTTGCTTAAATTGAGTGAAGTTAAACTATCGCAATGATAAAACATTAAATCCATCCTAATACATTTAGCAGTATTAAAACTACTTATATCAATACTAATCAGATTTTTACAATTACAAAACAAATAATGCATATATTCTACTTTTGAAGTATCAAAACTACTAAGATCTAGACTAGAAAGTGCGTTACAACCATTAAACATGCCCGCAATATTCGTCACATTGCTCGTATTAAAGCCTGATAAATCAAGGCTAATAACATTATTACAGTTTAAAAACATATCTTGCATCGAAGTAACTTTAGCTGTATCAAAACCACTTACATCAATGACTTTTAGAGCTTGGCATGTTTGAAACATTGATTGTAAACTAGTAACATTCCCAGTATTAAAGCCACTCACATCTAGACTAACAAGGCCAGAACAGCCATTAAACATATTTTGCATTGTCGTAACACTACTTGTATCAAATCCACTTACATCTATGTACGTTAATAAATCACAAGACATAAACATACTATACATAGTAGTCACTTTAGATGTATTAAAACTACTTACATCCAAACTAGCTAATGCATCACAATAATAAAACATACTACTCATGTTCGTTACATTACTAGTATCGAAGCAGCTCAAATCAAGCGAAGTTAATGCACTACAATTTCTAAACATACTCCCCATTCCAGTCATTAGACTGGTGTCAAAGTTTTTAAAAATTATACTAGTAAGCGTAGATTTTCCGTCAAAAGTAATGTTGCTGGTCGCCACAATATGCACATCAGACATAGTCAGAAAATATAGTGTATGGTTAGAATTATTTAAGTACTTGTAAATTGGGAACTCATTGGTGGAGACATTCACAGCGGTGAGGCCACTGATAACATTTGTCCCATTCACAAGATATGAGCGAGCTAGGTCATCAGTAAACCAGTCGAAAACCACAGCGGTCACGGTGTTGTCGATATATGTCGAGAATGTGGACTGCGCTGGTAAAGTCGCTGGAATGTAGTTAATTGTGAGGTTTACATTACTTGGCTTGGTCATCTTGAAAACAGCAGTCAAAATCTTGCCATCCAACATTGAAAGTGGCACTACGCAGTTGAACGAAACGTAGTCTTCTGTTTCGGTGAGTGGCATGCCATTGAGAAGTTTTGTCACCTCCCCTGTTCCTAAATTGGTCAGCGTCCAATGGCTGAATTTGTAGTCTGGGTCGGTGGTTTGCGCGCGAATCCGCACTGCAGTTGCACTCGCGTTTTCCCCCAAAATTCGCGCATATCCACCGTTTGTTGTTGCAACAAGATAGTTGTGCGTCGTGTTTGCGTAAGTATCCACCACTGTGTTATTTTGCTTGAACGATGCGATAAGAATTTTGCCATTTAGCACACTTGCTGGGATGTCCACAACCTTTTTCGGATTGCCACCCTCTACTGTGTATGAGCTGATGTTTGTGCCGTCATTGAGGCGCCAACCAGCGAAAGTGTAGCCTGCGTAGGCTTCTGTAACTTCGGCGCGCACCATTCCAGTTTCGCTATCTACTGGGTAAATTTTTGCAGCTCCACCGAGAGTGGACCACAGAAGAGGTGTAGCTGGAATCCAGTGAGCATAGAGCGTAGAATCCGCGTCTATATCAGCTATTCCGCTCACAAAAGCCCCCGTTTTCGTGATGTATTGAGTGGAATCACCGTCGCTATCGAGCCAATATCCATCAAAAGTGTATCCCGCTCTTGTAGGTACGGTAACACTAGAAGCCGATGTGGTGTGGTTGGCGTTGCTATACATCGAATAATTGCTGCCATTCCCCCAAGAGTAGAGCTTTGTGTTTGTGTCTCCGTTGTTGTTTAGCGTGAGCGTAACTGTGTAATCAAGACAATTAAAACAACTTGGTGCGTTAGTGAATTGGCTGGTAGTGAAGTGTGATTTAAAGTAATTATACACATTACGATTTTGAAGATTAACTTGAAGAACAGGACAATTTGAAAATGCTTGTCCGCCTATAGATAAATCTGCTGGTACTGTAGTGTGTAAAAAATTAACTTGACTTAGCACAGTACATGATTGAAATGACGTATAATTAATGGATGTAACACTAGCTGGGATAGTTACGCTTTCTATAGCAATATGGTTTTGGTCTTGAGCCGCACAAGCATCCCCCCAAATGGTTGTTACCCCATCTGGTACAATATAATTAGTAACTCCTTGACGAGGAATTAAATACAAAATTTTGCCGTCTTTTGAAAGCAAACTATTGTTTACACTTTTGTAATATGGATTTGCTGGATCTACTGTAATAGTGGCTAATTCAGTTTGATAAAATGTGTTAGTAGTAATTGTTCGTAAACTAGCTGGAAAATGTATACCTGTGATTCCTGATTTCCAAAATGCCATATCCTTTAGTTCTGAAACGCCATTTTCTAGTGTTACTGATTTAAGTCTTGAAGCTCCAGAAAAGAATGCAGTACCTACCACATCTACTGAAGATTTTACAACAAAACTAGTATCTGTTTTGGCTGATGGATATAATAGTAAATAAGTTTTCCCGTTATCTATACCACAAAGACAGTCGTTATCTATAAAGAGCCTTGAAGTGCTTCCTACAACTTCATAGCGCTGAATACTAGAGCCACCAACACCAGCTATAGAATTAAGTTTATTAAAGTTTAATTGGCTATCACCATTAAACTTTACAACTTTTAATGCAGACCCTAAAAAACTTGAGCCATTTAAAACTTGAACGTAGGAAGGAACTGTATAGCTATTATTAGCGTCCCCTTTGAAAGCACGTGGTACGCGCACTAAAGTCGTTTTTGTAGCAACATTATTGGAATATGTATTGCTAAACAGAATGCCATTTTCATCAACAGCATAATAAGGTTTTATTCCACTTGCTGGTGTAGTAACAGAAAAAGCTGATAAACTAGTACACCCTGTAAATGGACCCCACCCCCAAGATATATCCTTTTGGGATGAAGCTGCATCGGCATTTTTGCATGGAAAAGTTACATTTGCGAGTTTGTTACACCCATGAAATGAACCTGCCCCCAAAGTCTTAAGTCCGTCTGGCAGTCTCATATTTACTAATGCTGTACACAATCTGAATGCGTACGACGAAATGGTTGTAAGATTAGCTCCAGTACCATCGACATACACAACACTGGTAAGCGCTGAACAAGACAAAAAGGCATTCTGACTTATTGTAATAACAGAAGAAGGAATTCTCACTGTAGTGACGGTTGTTCGGGCGTTTGTAATAAAAGATGCTGAGGCATTACTTGTACCAATAACAGTGACCGAATAGCCGCCCAATGTTGACGGAATAGTCAGATCAGTTGCCGTACCGCTGTAGGCGGTAATTGTGGCTTTGTTACTAGCCACGGTATAGGTCCAGTCCCCACTCGTTGCAGCTTCAACACTATCCGCGCGCGTACGCGTATGAGAACCTAAACCAAAAGCGAATATCCCCACCATCGCTAAAACTAGTGTAAGCGTAAAACCTACATATGCACAGATATTTGCTTGCTTTCCCATTTTTTTCATAATATATCTCCTTTTTGATAGCAGCAACCGCTCCGCCTTGAAAGCTCTTCCTTTTTGCAGCGACGCCGCTGCACCGCAAAATGCCAAGCGCTTAAGCTTAGTTGCTCACTCACTTACTAAACATGTTACACATTTCTAGTTTATTTAAGATAAAAATCTTATATCATATATTTTACCAATTTTCGATAAAAAAAGTCAAACAAAATAACATGTTTTGGAGATATTTGGTAGATATTTTTTTAAGTAACAGAATGGCATAATAAAAAGAAGCGTAAATCGCTTCTAAACAAATTATATAAGTGAAAAAGTCAAATATCTATTCTATATCAAGGTCATATTTTGTGTCATAAAAACTTTCATAACAGTTTTTCCAGTACTCAAAGTTTTTCTTATGCATTATGGCGATATTTTCTGCTCTAGTTTTTTCTGGATCTGGATAAATTGCGGGAAAAATATGGATTGTATATTTTTGAATATAAAAACCATCATCTCCCATGATTTCACTATCGCGCATAGTGATAAACATCGGTACGACGGGCACACCTGTCCTAAATGACATTTTGAATACTCCGTCCTTTATCTTTCGCGGTTTTTTATAATTCCACCACATCGCCTTTTCTGGATACACAACCAAAGTCTTATCCCAACGCAACACCGCTTCCACGGCTCTATAAAAAAGCTTCATTGTCTCCATATTAGAGCTAAGAGGTAAAGTGTTACAATGACGCATCAACATTCCATAAAACCCAGGGAAATTTGTGTAATTTCCTTCTCTAATTACGCGATAAAGATCAGTTTTCTTTATTCCTGCTTTGAGTGTTGCATACTGCACTGCAAAAGTATCCATTGCATTGAAATGATTACATGAAATAATCTTTCCTGTAGTCACACTAGATAAATTCTCTAACCCAACCACATCTTCGATAATAAGTTGTTTGTTTTTGAGAATTTTTTTCATATATCTAGTGGCTCCAGCAAAAGCAAAACGCCTAGCAATTCTACTCGTCCACTTTTGGTGTAAAAAGTCCACTTTATCTGGCATTAACACGGGAGCTGGAGGGTCATTTTCCCCATCAACATCCCATCTTTTTTCTTTTTCATATTGCTCTATCCTCTTTAGAACTTCTAACCTCTCTTGATGCTTTTGTTCATCAATTTCCATATACTACACCTCACTATATACAGGTATTTCTACTCCCTCATCGTCACTAGCGTACAACCCCATACTCACAAAAGCGCGTCTCAATACGCCCAACACTAATTTTTTGTACATATTGTCATATGAATTAGCAATCTCCACAGCCTTTTTCCTCAAATTGAGTTCAGCCTGACGTTTCTTTTCTAAAGCTTCTTGTGTAAAATTCTGCCTGTATGCTAAAATCTCATCATAAAACTTTGATTTCCTTGCATAGTGCCAGAAATATTCACCATTTTTCACTTCAGCTTGCCAAGGCTTTTCTGAAAGAGCAAAGTGCGCAATATTCAACTCACTATCAACATTGATTGGGAAATTAGTCTTATTCCATCCAGCAGGTAAAATTTTTACCTTCCCCATACACAAAAAGTTGAGATAAGCTTGGTCACAATCAATCAATTCAAAGTTATAGTGCTTTATTAAATATGAGAACTTTTGCTCAATTTTATTTTGTCTAAATTGCTCAAGATCCATAATTAATATTCCAGCATTAACATATTTACTAGAATCAATACCCAAAGCATTTTTAGTGTAAAAACTATATTCTGGAGTGTTGAGAATAAACTGCTCCACAGCTCCGCCCATAATATTGCCCTCTAAGTCGATATCATATAGTTCTGCAACATCCCTTAATACTACTATATCACAGTCTAGATATAGCACTTTACTATATTGAGGGAAAAGACTTTGAATAAACAACCTATAATATGTAGCAATACCAAAGTGCATCACTGCTTTAAACTTGTCCTTTATCCCCTCTATATAATCACTCATATCATAAAATGTTATCTTTACATTCTCTTGCTCTCGTAACAAAATCCGAGCTTTGTACTCATCTTTTAGACCAGTATTGAGAATGTAAATGCTGTAAAAATTATTTTGACTAGTGTGTTCTATCAAAGAGCTTATCGCTACATCCAGATATGGTAGATAATTATCATCTGACGCAAAAAAGATTGGAATTAATTTTTTATTCATGATTCTCACCCTCTACTTGATTTAATTTTCGTTTGTAAATATTGTATAATTTGGGTCTATTGTAGCGTTGCACCATAACAGGCAAAATGTTGAAATAGAAATTCAATAAAAACAGTGGCCAAGCAAAGTTTAACACATATGCATTCAGTATAAACGGAACTGCTATACCAAACAATATGCATATGACATGCGTGATTTCGCCCAGCACAGTTTCCCTTATAAATTGAGCATAATACTCAGGATCATCTCCTGTAATCTCATTTTTGGTAAATCCAGTAAAAGCTCCACCCAACTCAGGGATTCTGTCTTTAAAGTATCTCACGCCTAAAGCTTCATATAGTTTTCTCTCAAAACTAAACGGACGAATTAATTTAGATTCAACATTTATTTTTTTTCTTGGTATCAACCTACATAAGATAGCAGCTAAACTATCTAGCATAAAATATGCAAATATTATCAAAAGCGGATAGTATACACAAAAGAGAGGTGAAAATTCACAAACGCTACAAAGGCTAAGAACTAAATTTACCAAAAAAACAACTAAGTATCCAATTAATAATGTAATTAAATAACCTTTCAGTTTTAACTTTTGCAAAGCTCGATCTCCTTCATCCGCTTTTATAATCCCAATATAATATATTTTAGTTTAAAAAACAAGCGAATTTCTCTTTTTTTTATCTACACCTAAATACAGAATTGGTAGACAATTATTTTAGTGAGTAGAGTTTATAAAAATCAACTCTACTCAGAGTAGAAAAATACATTTTATAGCTATATAATAATCTACTCTCGCGATATTTAAGCTTTTCTCTAGTAGAATTTATGTTCCATAAGGACGCAAATTATCCTGTGCTCTTGTATTTGCTAATGGAGCTTTTAACACAGGTTTTTCTTCTCCTTCTAGAAATGATTCGTTCCACCTTTCATTTCCACCACGATAGTATACATTAGTTTCTTCATCACGAATCACTCCCCAATCTGATGTATATGATGCACTATCACAAGTCTGCATTATGATGCAACAAGTTTTTAGATTATGTGAATCTCTAAACGCCTCAAAACCATTTTTTTCTAAAACGTCATCACAGCAATTTATAAGTTTCACAATTGCAGTGTTATTTTTGTTTATAAAATAATCTGTTGTAAATTTTTGAGAATCAACAGCAATAAATTCAGCAATTTCAGCAACTTCTCTAGAAACTTTGAGCTCAGAATATAGATTTAGTAAAGCTTCTTTTCTAGCCATCTTTTTCTCTTTTACCAAATCAGCTTTTTTTACTTTCCCTTTTTCTAGGTCATGAATAAATATGGCAAGCCGCATTATTTTTTGTAAACTTTCAGGCATCTCATCAGCAAAATATTTGTTATACAATCTTAACACTGCCTCAGTATGCTCTCCAACCGTATAACCTTCCCATACTCCAGCATCAGCTTTCATATACTCATCCATTTCCCCAAAACTTCGCATTTTTTTCATAAAATCGATTTCATCTCGTGTATCTAGTACGGAATTTGCTTCATCATTAAATAAAATTTTTTCCCTATTTTTTGCTATTAAAGCTTGATCTAGGCAACAATATTTTTCATAATTTTCAGCTTTTTCAGAATTAATCGCTGTTTCTGTACTAAACCTATTTACTTCAGATAAATACAGCAAATAAGAAGTTACATCTTTTTCATTTATAAGTATGTTGTTAGGTCTATTAATTTTAATACGTTCCCCACATATATTATTAACATCCATATAATGCTTTATTGCTTGGTGTGATATATTTAGCAGTTTATCTTCAGCATTATCCAATATATCAGATAAAAAAATACGTTTTCCTCCCTTCCTATAAACATGTAAAACATCTTTTGGGTTGTGTGACAAAAAGCCCAGAGTATTAATAACACAGACCAAATCTTCAAAAAGTTCTTCTCTCGGTTCTTCACCCATCTTTTCGAAATAAAGTTTTTTTGCTAATGCTTTGACTTCTGTATTAATTACATCCAAATAATCTTTTTTCATTTTTGCTTGAGCCCTTTTTAATGATGTATAAATCAAATCTGCATCGCTTTTTTCTTCATATTTTACGGGCATTACGCTAGTTGGACTAATATCAGCCAGTTTTTTTAATGCAGCATAATAAATTCTTTTGTCACCCACACTACTTTTGTGAATTGAAATATCAAATTCTGCATCAATAAAATTTGCTTTTGAATTTGAGGATATTATACGATATACCTTAGGATGATATGGTTTTAACAATTTATATTGGTTATTCTTTAAAACCTCCCCCCTAAGTATAGCCTTGGCCTTCTCTTGTTCTATATCTTCATTTTCTATGTCTACATCAACATTCTTATCTTTAGTTCTTGTAATAGCATATGTCGTTGCTACCTCAAGACTAGCAGCACTTAGCGCTGGTACACCATTTATATTAATGTGACCTGTAGCATCACCAGCATTATTAAAATTGGGGTCTACTTTCCACTCTCCCTCATCTTCTTGCGCAGCTCTGCCATGATAAAGCTTTAGATTATCATCAAATGGAATCAGTAGTCCGAGCCTTCTGAGTTCTGCTACCGCATCTTCTCTAGTCATATTGTCTAAATGCTTTTGGTCAACCATAATTTTACTCCTCCAATTAGATTCTATCATATTTCAAATTTTTTTGCACGAAAAATTGGAATAAAAAATAAGAGACAATCCTATCCCTCTATTCTATCAAGTATATCTTCAATTTCTGGAATATCTTTTACTCCACTTTTAGGTCCGAAATGGCCACATCCCGACAAAATAATCTCAATAGCTCCAGTGTTCTTGATGTATGTATTAAAATTTTCTTGATTAAAAATTGGGTCATTATCACTATGAATCAAATAAACATACTTTACATTTTTCTTGAAATAGCTAAGCTCAGCTTTTGTAGGCTGAAAATTTTTTATTCTATTCTCTCTCCATGGACCTTCTTGCTTATCATCATAAGGAAGCCCCCCAGGTACGGCAATCACACAATTTGCTTTTATCTTTTTATGAAACAAATACTTTATTATAAAAGTCGCTCCCAAAGAATGACACAAAAAATTTGCGTTATCATTAATCTCTAAACTATCCATTTCATTGATCCAACTATCCAATGTGATTTTATCTTTTATCGACAAAATTGGCTCTATTACCTTATAGCCACGATTAGTCAACCGTTTTTTTATATTTGGACCAAAACTGCTATTCAAACTTGACCCCATACCATGTATCAACACAAATCTATTCATTTTTACCTCTCTGTTTTTTCTAAAATTGCTTCAATTTCAGGTATATCATCTACACCACTACTTCTACCAAAGTGCCCTCTGTTGGGTAAAATGATTTCATTTGCACCAGTATACTCAACAAAACTATCAAAATAAGGTTGAGAATAAATATGGTCATTATCACTATGTATCAAATAACTACTATTTACATTTTTTTTGTAATAATCTAACTCATCTTGAGTTGGAACAAAAGCTTTGATTTTGGGAAAAGCTGGCCAAACTTGTGTTTCATCAAAATAACCACCAGCTATATTGATAACTGTATTTGCCTTTAATTTTTTAGCAAATAAAAACTTTATCAAAAATGTACAACCCAAAGAATGGCAAAGATAATTATCTCCATCATCTATCTTGTATTTATTTATTTCTGCCATCCAATTCTCCAGTGTTATGTCGCCATCAAAAGTAAATTTCGGTTCAATAGTCTCAAAATCATGACTTCTTATCCGCTCTTTAACTTTTTTACCAAAACTATCATCAAGTACAGCACTCATTCCATGTATCAACACAAATTTGCTCATATTTTCTCCGTAATTTATAATAAAAAATGCTCACTTCAATTTAGGTGCATCCTAGTGAAGTAAACATTAAAACATCCCAATTTATATCATTTAAGTGAAACAATATAACGGTCAAACCATTTGGGTTGTGGTGCGGATGAAGGGACTCGAACCCCCATGGTCTCCCACTAGAACCTAAATCTAGCGCGTCTGCCAGTTTCGCCACATCCGCATGCAACACAAGATATATTATCATGTATTGAATAAAAAGTCAACTTTTTTATTAAAATTTATTTACAATCAAGCATCTTTTACAGAAAAAGGTAACAATTCTCTCATTTGAAATTGTTCATAATGACCTTTTGTAGCACAAACAATCGTTGTCTTATCCACAAACTCTTTCATAAATTCTCGTTCGCTACCAGTCGGGAAATATAATTCACTTTCACAATAATTTACCAACATCCTAATCCCATTAGCACCTTCGCTAATCGCTTTTGAAATCACAACTTCAATCGCCCCTAAAGACCCCGCAAACGAAGATATTTCAATGTTACAGCCTGTAAAAATCATGCCACTATTAGTTAATAAACATGCCCCAATCGGCCTTTCACTATTTGGACAATAAGCCCGTTCACTTGCCTGTTTCGCCTTTTCTATTAATTTTTCTACCATAATTTGATCCATAATTATCTCCTAATCTTTTATCAATTTATCCAATAAAGCAAATTGAGCCTCTTCACTAGCTCTCATTATAGCCTTTTCCCCTTCTTCTTCGTGATTGTGCCAAAGAATATGCAACATACCATGCACAAACAATTCAGCGGTTTCTCGCATAAAACTATGCGCAAAAGTCAAAGCTTGTTCATTAGCAACCTCAAGACAAATAAAAATTTCACCGATATACACAGCCCCAATAGACTCATCAAAATCATACAAAAAATTTTGCTTATTAATTTGCATTTTATTCCCTTCTAATAATCTAAAGGTTATAACATCTGTCTCTTTTTCCTTATGACGATATTGCGTATTAATTTGCTTTATCTTTTCTTTATCAACATAATACACTCCGACAGCCACTTCATCTGGATTTTGTCCCTCGTGAATTAATACACTATCGCCGATTGCTTTCAACATTTCACTATCCAATGCATCTATATTTGTTTCATTACTCAAAAATATTTTCATCCGTTTTCAATCTCCAATTTTACATAATAACTAACATAATATGTGCCTTCCACTTCGTTTATTGCACTTTTTTCTTCTAGAATATCACTTTCGTTAATATTAGTCAACAGTTTTTGACGTGCTAACATAACCAAAGCCCCTTTTTCCGACTCAAAATCTCTATGATACGGCACATCAACTAACTCATAAAAATAAGTTGTAACAAGTTTAATCGGTAAAATCTTACTAAAATACTCTATTTTTTCAACTTTCTCATACATCAAATACTCATTGTTTATAACTTTTTCAACCAAAATCTGATTTCCCCATATCAATTTTGTACTTACTAGATAATTTCCACTTCTTTCCTGTTGCAAATCGTCCTCACGAAATTCTACAGTTTCAGATTGCCAAACATAAAACGAAACCTCACCTTTAGCTTCGCATACAACTTTTTCTTCTTTATTCATCCAATACGGAGCGATTAGCATCTGCCCAATGCTGACGCTATCTCCAACTTTAACTAAGGCAGTACCTGAAGTAACAAAAATATTTGACACTATCCCACTAAAATTCGATACTATCCCACTAAAATTTGCTGTTATGTTATCATTTTTTGAAATATATGGTGAGAAATCAATTATTAGCGCCCCACCTCTTTTAGAAACACTAACTAACCCCACATCTTTATTTAACAAAATAGTATTTTGGATTGCTTCACAATCAATATCTTTCCAAAGCTTACCTACATACTTTTGCTCAATATCAAATTGTAAGTCGACCATATTTTCACCAACTATCTCAATTTTCCAACAAAACAAACTAGTTATAAAGAAAAACAATCCTACTACAAACACCCCACATATAAAAGCAATCCACTTTTGCGCATAGTTTGTTTGACTATATGGATAATTTTTCTTATTTAATATTTCTAAAAAAATTTTTTTATCAAAATTATTTATAATAATATCAACCTGTGTATTACTCAATTTATTCATACTTAAAATTCGTACTTTATTAGCAACCATAACATTAATTAAATTAGCTTGATTTACTCCAAAAACACTATATTTTTTCATACTTTATCATATTAAAAAATACATTATAATATGTTTTTAGAAGAAAAATTACGCGAATTAGGTATTGACAATACCCTACCCAATCATTTTTGTATAACAAATTTTTCTAATATAGCCCTATTTTTGAAAGGAAAAATAAAACTGATTTCATTTTCCTCAACCCTAATTACGCTAAACCTCGGGAAAACACCTCTTTCAGTCAGTGGCGAAAACTTTATGATTAGAGATTTAACTACATCATCACTGATAATCACAGGTAAAATTGCTGAAATAAAATAAAAACCACATCATCAAACTCGATGTGATTATTTATTAATTAGCATTTAAAGTATTGGCCGACTCTGTTTTTCGCTGCCTTTCACTCTTAAATTTAGCGATAGAGTCAAAATATCTCTTGTAATTGTTACCAATTTCTGCTGGTAAATTCTTCATTGCAATGTCTCCACCGTTGGGACAATATCGTACAAAATTAAGAATGTTGCCCTTTGCTAAATTTGTTTGAAATTTATCAAGACTTTCGGAATTATTAATGGCTAAATCATATTCATTTATAAGTTTAGCAGTCTCCCCCAAGCAATATACAGCCTTTGATAAAAAATCTTCACCTTCAAAAAACTCTTCATCACCAGATAGCGCTCGATGTTTAAAATCTAGCCATTCATCAACTATCGCTGGATCAATTTTTTTATCATCAAAATCTCTTAATTGTTTTATCCTAGAAACTACAGTAATATATTGTGAAGCAACCTCAATTACTGGAGTATATAATAAATCATTATCGGCAATATAATGTATGACTTTGGCTGGTTTCCGTTCCACATACTCAAGATTCATAAGCGATAAAATATCAGCTACAGTAGATATGCTTTGCACATTGATATCTCTAAAAAAACTTTCTTTAATTTTTACATCTGGCTGCCATGCTACAACTAGTGCTCTGCCCCAGCCATTGTAAGCTACTCTTATACGGTCATCATTATCTTTTGTCATCATTATTCTCCTCTCAGCACGCGAAGTTTATAATATCATAGTTTTAGAAAAATATCTAGTACTTTGATAAAAATTTTTACAAAAAACTACAAAAGAATTAGATAATTAATGGTAAATAACAAAAAAGGCTTTTTTAAGCCTTTTTTGGCAGCGACATCGCTGCATCTCGGAACAACATTCAATGTTTCATCCGAATATTAAACATTCGTAACTAACATACTTTAACAATACTGTTAAGATTACTTGTTTACTTTTGTAACTACACCACTACCTACAGTGTGACCACCTTCACGAATAGCGAAACGAAGTCCCTCTTCAATAGCGATTGGGCTAAGAAGCTCTACAGTCATCTCTACGTTGTCACCAGGCATAACCATTTCAACGCCATCAGCAAGTTTGATGCTACCTGTTACATCTGTAGTACGGAAGAAGAATTGAGGACGGTAACCACTAACGAATGGAGTAGAACGACCACCTTCTTCTTTCTTCAATACATACACATTTGCACTAAATACTGTGTGAGGAGTGATTGTCTTTGGAGCAGCCAATACTTGACCACGTTGCAAATCCTTACGCTCTACACCACGAAGCAATACACCGATGTTGTCTCCAGCTTCTGCTTTGTCAAGTTGTTTCTTGAACATCTCAACACCAGTAACAACTGTTGTCTTAGTAGCACCAAGACCAACGATTTCTACAGTGTCACCAACTTTGACTGTACCACGCTCTACACGACCTGTACCTACAGTACCACGACCAGTAATAGTGAATACATCCTCAACTGGCATAAGGAATGGCTTGTCAATGTCACGAGCTGGGTCTTGGAAGTAGTTATCACAAGCATCCATCAACTCAAAAATACACTTACACTCTGGACCATCAATGTTTCCTGCAGCTGCAGCATCCAAAGCTTGTTTTGCACTACCAAATATAATTGGAGTCTTGTCTCCTGGGAAGTTGTATTCTGTCAAAATGTCACGAATTTCCATCTCAATAAGCTCTAGCATCTCATCTCTGTCTGCTGGAGGAAGTAAGTCAACTTTGTTTACAAATACTATAATAGCTGGCACACCTACCTGACGAGCAAGCAATATGTGCTCACGAGTTTGAGGCATAACACCATCTGTAGCAGCAACTACTAGAATAGCACCATCCATCTGAGCAGCACCAGTAATCATGTTCTTTACATAGTCTGCGTGTCCTGGACAGTCTACGTGTGCGTAGTGACGCTTTGCTGTTTGATACTCAACGTGAGTAGAGTTGATAGTAATACCACGAGCTCTCTCCTCTGGAGTCTTATCAATAGATGCGTAATCACGCTCTTCTGCCCAACCCTTCTTAGCTAATACTGTAGTAATAGCGGCGGTAAGAGTTGTTTTACCATGGTCTACGTGACCGATTGTTCCCAAGTTAAAGTGGGGTTTTGTTCTTTCAAATTTAGCTTTTGCCATAATTTAAATTCTCCTTTAATAAATTTTACTTGGATGCGCCATTACGCTCTCCAATGATTTTTTCTGCCACAAATTTTGGCACTTCTGAGTAGCACTCCAAGTCCATGTTAAATGTTCCACGGCCTTGGGTAATGCTACGTAGGTCGGTAGCATAACCAAACATTTCAGCTAGTGGCACGAGAGCGTTGATTGTCTGCTGACCATCTTCACTCTCCATACCGCTAAGCTGACCACGTCTACGGTTGATGTCACCCATAACGTCTCCTAAGTATTCCTCAGGGACAATTACTTGCACCTTCATAATAGGCTCTAAGATAACAGGTTTTGCGTTCTTTGCTGCCTCTTTAAAGGCCATCGAACCAGCTATCTTAAACGCCATTTCACTCGAGTCTACATCATGGAAACTACCGTCTACTAGTGTGACTCTAAAGTCTACCATCTCATATCCAGCGAGTACACCATTTTGTGCAGCCTCGCGGATACCATCATCGATTGGCTGGATAAATTCTTTGGGAATTGCTCCACCCACGATTTTGTTTACAAATTCATATCCAGCTCCAGCCTCGAGTGGCTCCATCTCAATGACACAGTGACCATATTGACCTTTACCACCAGATTGACGGATATATTTTCCTTCTTGCTTAGTCTTTGCCCTAATGGTCTCACGATATGCCACCTGAGGCTTACCAATATTAGCATCAATGTTGAACTCACGCTTTAATCTATCACAATAGATATCTAGGTGCAATTCACCCATACCAGCAATGATTGTTTGACCAGTTTCTTGATCTGTATAAGTCTTGAATGATGGATCTTCCTCAACAAACTTAAGTAATGCAGCCACTAGCTTCTCTTGTCCAGCCTTGGTCTTTGGCTCTATAGCAATCTTGATAACTGGGTCTGGGAAGTTGATACTCTCTAGCACGATTGGATGACCTTCATCACACAAAGTATCTCCGGTAGTAGTATCTTTTAACCCAACAATCGCAGCAATATCACCAGTACGCACTTCGTTTACCTCAATTCTCTCGTTAGAGTGCATACGAATTAGCCTTGCTACACGCTCTTTTTTACCTTTGGTAGAGTTGTACACATAACTACCACTCTCCAAGTGTCCACTATATACCCTAAAGTAAGTAAGCTTACCATATGGGTCGGTCGCTACCTTAAATGCTAGAGCACTAAAAGGCTCATCATCGCTCGGTTTACGCTCACTCTCTTCGCCATTTGGTAACACTCCCTTAATAGGTGGAATGTCTAGTGGACTAGGAAGATAGTCTACAATCGCATCGAGTAACTTTTGCACACCTTTGTTTTGATAAGATGTACCACAGATAACTGGGTTCATCTTAAGCGATAGTGTACCTTTTCGGATACCCATCTTAATCTCTTCCTCAGTAAACTCTTCGCCAGCGAAAAATTTCTCCATCAATGCATCATCCATCTCTGCTATATGCTCAATCATCTCAGCTCTGTATTGTTTTGCCTTGTCTAGCATATCTGCAGGGATGTCGACCACTTCCATGTCTTTACCTTCTGTGTCTTTATAAATAGTGGCTTTCATAGTAACCAAATCTATAATTCCGACAAAAGTATCAGCTTGTCCTATAGGCAACTGAATTGGCACAGCATTTGCTCGAAGCCTTGTTTTCATCATATCTACTACTCGATAAAAGTCAGCCCCGTTTAGATCCATCTTATTTACATAAGCAATACGAGGAACTCCATATTTGTTTGCCTGTTTCCAAACAGTTTCACTTTGTGGTTGCACACCACCACGGCCACAGAACACTGCAACCGAACCATCTAGAACTTTTAGACTACGCTCAACCTCAATAGTAAAGTCCACGTGTCCTGGCGTATCTATGATGTTGATCTGATGATTTTTCCAGTGACAAGTTGTCGCAGCAGAAGTGATCGTGATACCACGCTCACGTTCCTGAACCATCCAGTCCATTGTGGCTTGACCTTCGTGCACTTCACCAAGTTTGTGCGTAATACCAGTGTAATACAAAATACGCTCTGTAGTGGTAGTCTTTCCAGCATCAATGTGCGCCATAATACCAATGTTACGTATCTTGTCCAATGGTGTTGTTCTTGCCATATTTATCTAATTCTCCTTATATATATTACCACTTAAAATGCGCAAAAGCTTTATTTGCCTCTGCCATACGGTGTACTTCATCTTTCTTCTTTACAGCTCCACCGGTGCTATTGAATGCATCAACAAGCTCTCCAGCGAGTCTGTTTTCCATGCCGCGCTCTCCACGCTTTTTAGCAAATAGCACAATCCAACGAATGGCTAGTGTTTGCTTACGAGCTGGACGAACTTCGACAGGAACTTGATAGTTTGCTCCACCAACTCGACGTGCTTTAGTCTCTACAACTGGGCCGACATTTTCTAATGCCTTTTCCAATGTCTCCATTGGGCTAACATTAGTCTTTTCAGCAGCAATATTTAGTGCATCATACACAATACGCTCAGCTATGCTAAGCTTGCCATCTAGCATTACTTGGTTGATTAGCTTGCGTACGACTGTACTATTGTATACTGGGTCGGGAAGCACACTGCGCACTGGCGCAGAATTCCTTCTTGACATAACGAATTTCTCCTTTTAATTTGATTTGTGAATAGATTACTTACTATCTTTCTTTGCGCCGTATTTACTACGAGCTTGTTTACGTTTGGCTGTACCTGCAGTGTCGAGTACACCACGCACAATGTGGTAACGCACACCGACTAGGTCTTTTACACGCCCTCCACGCACAAGTACGACTGAGTGCTCTTGAAGGTTGTGTCCAATACCTGGGATGTACATAGTACTCTCAGATCCGTTACTAAGGCGCACCTTAGCAATCTTACGCAACGCAGAGTTAGGCTTTTTGGGTGTAGTAGTGGTTACAGCAAAACAAACACCACGCTTTTGCGGACATTGCTCAAGTAATGGTGACTTTGATTTACGCTTTTCACTGCTGCGCCCTCTTCTAACTAGTTGGTTAATCGTAGGCATTATTACCCTCCTTACATAATCTCTTACCACAGCACCTCAACCCAAAATAGAGCTGTAGTTTGGCGACAAAATAATCTGACCTCACATAACAAATGGAATGAATTTTTATGTGCAGAATTCAATTGTGCGTCCTGCTAAATAACCCTAAACACACCTAATTTAGATGTTATTCACGACCAGAAAATCTGGATTTATTATCACGGATTTCTCCACGTTTACCCTGTGAAAGGGTAAAACAAAACGCTACAAAAATCTTGTAACGAAATTATTATATCAATAATAAGCAAAAAAGTCAATAGAAAATCACCTAATTTACAAAAAAAATGAAGTAGCAAAATCATATCTACTCCACTATAATATCAGTCATTTTCTTTTATAAATGTGCCACATTGAGGCTGATCAGATTTATCATCAAGTACGGTTATCCCATTAGCTCGGCACTCTAAGTTATGATTGAACAAACAATCTGTTTTACAACAATCTAAATTTACGCTTTTTATATGACGAGAATTTGCATAAAACTCAGTTTCCGCCTCAAACATATTTTTACTATAATCTGTCCCCATTTTTGTAATATCACTCTCAAAAGAATCACACTCGGCATTTTCCCCTATTACCACATCGCGCGCAGCACACGAATAGTGGTCGTTGTGAGTGCAGCTTGTTTTCCTACATTTTATATCCATTACTCCACCTCCAACCACAATTTTTAACCAAAAACAATTTTTTATTCACCATGAATTTATACTTTACAAAATGAAAAAACTATTGTATTATTAATTTGGAGGAAAAAGATATGAAAGTAATACTAAACAAAGATATCAAAGGCACTGGCAAAAAGGGTGAAATTGTCGAAGTAAGCGACGGATATGCGCGCAACTTTTTATTTCGTCAAAAATTAGCCAGCCCAACAACCAGTCAAAATCTAAATGAAAATCGCCAAGCAAAGGAAGCCCAAGCCTATCACAAACAAGTTGAGCGTGAAAGCTACGCAGCTGAAGCGAAAAAGCTAACTGGTTCTACTGTAGATATTGCGGTAAAGGTGGGAGAAAACGGTAAGCTCTTTGGCGCAGTGACCAATAAAGAAGTGGCTGACAAACTAAATGAGATGGGTATTACAATTGAAAAGAAAATGATTACCCTACCTGCTATCAAACTAGTGGGAGCATACTCAGCAAAAGCCCGATTTGCAGAAAAAATCGAGGCGGAATTTACCGTCAATGTAAAACCTGAATAAAACATAAAAAAGACTAGGGTTATCCTAGTCTTTTTGGTTATTTAATAATTACTCGTTTCCTTCTTGAGCAGTGCCACCCTCATCAGTTCCGCCGTTGTCAACTCCGCCGTTGTCGTCAGTATTTGACCCATTGTCGTCTCCACCAGTTTGACTTCCTTGATCAGATGCGTTACCACCTTGAGGAATTAATTCTCCCATCATTTCATCGATGTCAAAATTTTCAATCATAGCACTAATTTGATCTAGTGGTAGGAGGCTACCATCAGCTACAATGTCCTTATACTCTTTTAATTTATCTTCGCTGACTTTTGTAAGTTTCTTTGCCTCGTATTTCATACCTAAGCTGTAGCCCATTTTGGTTTTTTCTACATTGTTTAGCTTTGTAGTAGCTGTGCTAGATACTTTTGTAACTACTCCATCAGTAACTTCAAAATTAGACTCATAAAACGCTACTGTTTCATCCAAATCAGTTGCTGCTGTAGTTCCCTCTTTTTGAGCCCAGCTAGTTACCTCTTGTGTAATCTTGAATGAATATGTGTTGTCATTAGCTTTTCTAAACTCAGCCCCCATAATAGACTTATAGTTTCCGGCAGCAGCTTCTACTTCGGCAGCTGCTTGGTTAGCCGCTGTGTATTGCGCTTCTGTTGGAAGATTTTCTAAAGTATTTGTACTAATTCCAGATAACAACATTGACAAAACGGTTTCAATATCCAACATCTGAGATATCATCTGAGAGTTAATGTTAATAGGAAGTTGTGTTTGTTCCTGTATTTGTGCGCTAGCAATTTTAGCTGCGACTGTATTAATAAGGTTGGTTATTGGAGTAAGGTCAAGTTTTTGTTTTGAACCTTCGTCATAGAATATTACCTTTTTGTCGTTAGCAGTACCATAGTCAGCAGCAGTAAGTTTTACATTTACGTCCATATTAAACATACTACCAAAAGATACTCTTGGGTCGATAGTGAGTTGATATACTCTCTCTGATTTTTTTCCAGAACCAATAAATTGAGCATCGATGTTTGCGTCCATTCCAGCGCCAAAGTCTTTTATGTATGCGTTAAAGTCCATAGTAAATCCAGCATCTTCAGCCATTTTGGTTACAGAAGCGCCGGTGTATGTGTTAGCATTTGCATAAGCTGTTGCTCCTTCAGAGTAAGAAATTGGGTCGCCCTTTACAGCTGCAGCACCGCCACAACCTACAAAAGCTGTACTTGTAGCTGCTACCAAACCGATAGCAAGAGTTGTTTTTAACCAGTTTTTCATTTTCATAATCATATTCTCCCTAAATTAATATACCCACATTCCTGTGAATTATTTATAATTTAACACAAAAATTTTTATTTTCCAAACAAAAAACTACCCCAAAACAAAAAAAATGACAAAATTTTACACATTTTTGTCATTTGTGAAAAAACTGTGAAGAAGCGGCAACCGCTTCACCTTAATAATTAGTGTTTGATCCGAATAGGCTTCGCCGAAAGACAATATTTCTATTCAATCAACATTTCAGCTTTGTCCAAATCGCTACCAATGAGAGTTTTGTGTGTGTTTCTTGAGGTAGCGATTTTGCGTACTCTTTGAAAATAAGGAATGAAATTGCGTTTTTCAAGGCGACACAAACAAAACAAAAATAAGCATAGTGTCAAGTAATAAGCTTAGCACGTGGCGATAGCTATCAAGGTTAAGCGCTTGGCGCTTGCGGGATGAAGCGCCGCGCGCTTCCGCGGTGCAGCGGCGTCGCTGCAAAGTCAGATGCAATAGGCAGTAGTATTCGCTACTAAAAACGGGTGCTGCCTACCAGCCAAAAGCATTGGGGATGAGATTGATAGAGCCATCAAGAATCTCGACTACATCAAATCTTAACGGCATATCCTGCAGTCCTTTTGCCACTTGATAAGTGAGAGCTAGGTCAATAAGTTTGTGCTGCTTAAATTCATCTACCGCCTCCGATGGGCGCCCAAAAAGCACTGAGGAGCGCGCCTTTACCTCAACTATCACCAAAAAGCCTTTGTGCATAGCTACGATATCAATCTCACCAAGGGGACAAGAAAAGTTTGTATCAAGTATCTTGTACCCCTGCTTTTTTAAATAACTAATCGCCTCTTGCTCTCCCCTCTTTCCCTTAGCAAAATTAAGTTGCTTCATACTTGTGTCCTCGGTTTGTCTAGCATAATCTTCCCAATGCGCCCTTTGCGAAAATCATCAAAAAGCGCATTTGCTCCTCGCTCATAATCAATCTCTCCACCACGCAATAAAAACCCACGATTGCGACAGATTTCTTCGAGATAAAAAAGCGGTGGTTCACCCATTCGGGTAATGGAATATCTTGCAAAAAATAAATCTTTATAATCATCTAACAAAAACTCTATAAAATCTAGCGAAAGACTAGCTATATCGAGCACATCAGACTTTATCGCATTGATGTATGCAAGATTGTGCGCAACTGTGTCATCTGCAAAGGAGGGCCATAATGTACCTGGAGTGTCAAGCACCTCAAGCCCAGCCCCAATCCGTACCCACTGGGTAGAGCGCGTAATGCTTGGCTTGTCACCGGTTTTAGCTTTATACTTTCCACAAAGGTTATTAATCAGCGTACTTTTACCGCAATTTGGCACTCCAATCACCATAGAACGCAAGGGCATGTTTACTCCTTTAGATTTGTTACGCTCAATTTTACTAGCTAACAACTTTTGCATGGCATCTACTATCACCTTACTTGCATTAGAGAGTGTGGATACAAGAGACAAAGCAATTGCGTTTTTTGCACTAAGATACTTCTCCCAGTACTTTAAATCGGCTACATCAACCAAATCAGCTTTGTTTAGAACATAGATTATCGGCTTATTACCAATTACTTCACGAAACTCAGGGTTGAGACAACTATATGGCGCGCGACTATCCAATACATATATTACTAAGTCGACTTTTTTGATATTCTGCTCCATCTCTCTCAGTGCCTTTGTCATATGCCCTGGAAACCATTGAATTTTATTCATAATTTCAACCTTTTATATTTAAATCTATCCTATATTTTTTTATTGGTAACCCTGTCTCATCTTCAAAAACAACCTTTTCAAATTTAGCATTACATTTTTCCATTATCTTCCAAGAGCCCGTGTTTCCTTCATATGCTCCCAGCGATACTTTATCTAAATTAATATCCTTAGCTTTTCCAAGTGTTAAATTTAATAATTGGGTTCCATACCCCTTTTTCCTCTCTGTTGGTCTTATTCCATATCCTATGTGTCCCCAATATTTCATTCCTGCTTCATCTAAAAAATGTCTTAAGTTAGATGCACCTATTATTTTATCTCTTTCGCTATCATACAGCCAATATGTAGTGGAAGCTGGATATCCCTCAAGATTGATTCCTTTTTCAACTTCTTCTAGTCGATTTAACATTTCTAAAAAATAATCTTGAGTATGATACTTTAGGTGCAACGGCCAAGGCGCAATCCTTGAACCTTCCATATTCCATTCATCCATCATTTCCTTATACTGCTTAAAGTACTTTTTTGATGGTTTTATCAATTTAACACTACTCATATATCTTTCTCCAAATTGTTTTTGATATCCTCTATATTATTAAATACCGCTGCCGCTATCCCACACTCAATCGCAGCATCAACATTTTTTCTCCTATCATCAAAAAATATTGTTTCTTCTTTTAGTAGATGATACCTATCTAACAGTAGATTATATATCCTTTTGTCTGGTTTTACAATATGCTCCCTAAAAGAATAAACTCCACCACTAAAAATGCTGTCTATATCAATAGTGTTAATGATATATTCGTAAGAATCAGCTGTAATATTGGTCAGAAGATACAGACTATATCTATCTTTTAGACTGACTATATAATCTAGATTTTCCTTTAATAATGGATAAGATATATGCAAGTTTTCTTTACTCAATAGATACTTTAATTTAGGATAATCAGCATCCCTCTTAAAACTCTCCACATGCTCAGCTACCATCATGTCTCCCAGTAAGCAATCACGAAAAGTAGTGCCATATGCCTTGTGATAAATCTCTGTAGCATCCTCTCCTAAGACTAAGCTAGTATTAGCTAAACTATCATCAAAGAGTATTCCACCCACATCAAAAACTATATTTTTAATCATATTTTTTCCTTGTTATAATAATAAAAGAAGTTGCCTTGCTGAGTCTATGTGTTTATCACACTTCACATTCTTACCAAAGCCATAACGAGCATGAATAAAATCAACATTTGCTTCTTGAGCCGCAAATAAATCCTTTTCTATATCACCAATATAAACAGCATGACGTGACTTATTTCTTTTTACCATCTCTGATATTGCTTGCGCCTTTGTTAGTCTCAGCGTTGAGGCGCCAATGTAGTCAGAAAAATACTTTTTTAATCCAGATTTGTCTAAAAAAATTTCTGCATACTCATTATAATTATTTGTAACTATTCCCAATTTGTACTTTTGAGAGAGTGTAGCTACAACTTCTGGGATGTCTGCATATAAATGGGCTCCTTTTTGCTGTATCAACTCAAAATCTTTTTCCACCAACAGCTGAAATATAGAAACAGCTTCGCTCTTATCTACTTCTGGCATAAGAATAGGAATCAAGTCATTCATAGGAAGCCCCATAATAGACTGAATAATTTTTATATCCTTTCTTTTTATCTCTGGATACTTAGTGGATAGCCACTCCATCGCCTCTACCACGATATCTGTAGCCTCCCAAAGTGTGCCATCTACATCAAAAATAATCATATCATGTTCCATATGTTTTCTCACTTCTTCGCAGTCAATTTTTCATACAAGGCTTGGATATCTTTATAGTATATTACATCTTGCTTGAGAGTTACTCCTCCAAAGGTAGATTCAAACTCACCGACAACCTCACCACCAAGCTTAAGGTAAAAATTCTTCCCCTTAGTGTTGGCTTGTACGACATTGATTATCATATCCTTGTATCTATGCTCTAGCAGTGCTTTTATTCCAGCAATAAACAATCTTTTTCCTATTCCCATACGCTGAAAGCGCTCGAGTACATACACACCTTTTATCTCTCCACACTTAGCGTACTTTGGGTCTTTTGCGGGCATAAAGTATAATATGCCCACAATCTCATTCCCTACCTCGGCTACCAAACAATTGTGCTTGGTATTGATGCAGTTGGTAAATTTTAATGTAGCATTTTCAATGTTTATTATTCGGTCTTCGAGATATTCCTTTGGCATAAACGATTGATATGAAGACCACCATGTGTAAGCATGCACTTTGGCTATACCACTACCATCAGCTGGTACAGCAGTTCTTATTGTTATGTCAGATTTGTTGGTATTACGCGCTAAAGTATCTTTTATCATTTTTTCCTCCTATTTATCAAATCTGGACGACGAGCCGAAGTGATAAGTTCACTCTGTTCTCTTCTCCACTTTGCTATTTCGCCATGATTACCGCTTAGTAAAATCTCCGGCACCTTCATTCCACGAAATTCAGCAGGACGAGTATATTGAGGAAATTCAAGTAGGTCATCTTCAAAACTATCGCACTTGGCTGAATTTTCACTATGTAATACGTTAGGTAATAACCTAGCCACCGTATCCACTACCACCATAGCAGGTAATTCCCCACCTGTAAGGACATAATCACCAATGCTAATTTCCATATCAACAAAGGCGTCTATCACTCGCTGATCTATTCCCTCATAGTGCCCGCAAATGATGATGAGATGCTGCAATGTCGCTAGCTCTTTGGCTGCTTTTTGTGTAAATTGCTCACCTTTGGGTGACATATAAATCACTTTGCTATTTTTATCTAATACACTCTCGATCGCATCAAACAGCGGTTGCGGAGTCATGAGCATTCCGTCTCCACCGCCAAAAATTTCATCATCACACTTTTTGTGCTTATCTGTAGAAAAATCTCGGATATTTATGATATTGAGCTCTAATTTCTGATTTTCTACAGCTCGTCCAATTATGCTTTCTTTGAGGGGTGCAAAACTCTCAGGGAAAAGCGTAAGTACATCTATCCTCATCTACACCAGCTCCTTTAGCCTTTTTTCATTGACTACTATTTTTTTACTAGCTATATCAACACTAGAAAATAGTCCATCAACATATGGACAAAGTGATGAGCCGAACTGTCCATCAAAATGAATTTCAAGCAAATCGGCCGAGCCATAATTCTCTATCCCCACAATGTCGCCAATTTTTTTGTCATTTTCATTAAAAAGTGAGCAATCAATTAGGTCCTCATAGAAAAACTGCCCTTCTTTGAGCTCTGGTAAATCAGATTTTGGTACAGACACGATTTTATCTCTCAAGGCTTCCGCTAAGTCTCGAGTATCTATTCCCTCTAGCAATAAATACACAAATTCTCCCCGTACACTTGCTTTTTCTATTTTATACTCTCTCTCATCGATAAACACATGCTTGATTGCACAAAAAAACTGAGGTTCTGTCAACGCTTCTAACTTTAGTTCCCCCTTTATTCCTTGTGGTTTTAACACTTTTCCTATACTAAACACTTTTTCCTCCTAAACAAAAGACGAGAGTGCTTTCTCTCGTCTAATGAAAGCCTAAATTAATTTTATCTAAATGCAGACAAAAATGCAATCATTTTAGGCCAAATTATTCTGCTGGGGTTGTATTTTCTGCTGGAGCAGCACCCTCAGCTGGAGTACCTTCTGCAGGAGCTTCTTCTTTCTTTTCCTTAGGCGCTGGAGGCATCTTCTTAGGAAGAGGAGCTCTGTATTTCTTTGCAGGGAGCAATTTTGCCTTTACAAGCAACTCTCTAGCAGTCTCAGTAGGAATAGCACCTACGCCAAGCCAATATTTTACTCTATCCTCATTGAGTTTCAACTCAAAAGGATTGGTGAGTGGATTGTATGTACCCAAGTTCTCAATGCATTTTCCCCCTCTTGCTGTACGTGAATCTGTTACTACCACACGATAATATGGTGATTTTTTGTCTCCCATACGATTAAGTCTAATTTTTACTGACATAATTATTTTCTCCTTAATAAATAAATTTATAATTTTCGTTTAAAAAAACGGAAATTTACCTTTTTTCTTCTTACCACCTAAACTCTTCATCATCTCTTTACTCTGATTAAACTGCTTGAGCAAAGTGTTTACATCTTGAATAGTGGTCCCACTACCTAAGGCAATACGTTTCTTTTGATTTGCCTTAATCAGGTCTGGGTCAAATCGCTCCTTAGGGGTCATCGACTGAATGATGGCTTTGTTTTTGTCTATCTCGTGCTCATCTAGCGTGGCTCCAGCCATCTTTTTACGCAATCCTGGTATCATATCCACTAGCGACTCAAGGTCCCCCATCTTGCGAATGTTCTCGATTTGATTGAGATAATCTTGCAGAGTAAAAGTATTCTCCCTGATAGATTTCTCCAACTTTTCCATTTCCTTTTGGTCAACGGCAGACTGCGCCTTTTCTATGAGAGTAAGCACATCCCCCATTCCCAAAATTCGACTTGCCATGCGGTCAGGATAAAAAGGCTCGAGATCACCTTGTTTTTCTCCCACACCACAAAACTTGATAGGCTTGCCTGTCACAGCCTTAACTGACAAAGCCACACCACCTCGAGTGTCACCATCAAGTTTGGTGACAACTATTCCAGTCACATCGAGCTGAGAGTCAAATTCTTTGGCAACATTTACCGCCTCTTGACCTGTCATAGCGTCTATTGTGAATAAAATTTCATTAGGGTGAATGTCGGCTTTCATCTTGCGAAGCTCCGCCATCATGTCTTCATCGATCTGAAGTCTTCCTGCAGTATCTACTATCACCACATCGAGTCCTTCATTCTTAGCATGTGCTATTGCTTGCTCTGCCGTCTGTATAGGGTCTTGTTTACCTCGGTCAAACACCTCTACATTAGCATTTTTCCCCACAATCTTAAGCTGATCTATAGCAGCATTTCTATACACATCACAAGCCACCAACAGCACTTTTTTACCTTGACTCTTTAGCAGATAAGCCAACTTTCCACAAAGGGTCGTCTTACCAGCACCTTGCAGTCCACACATCATAATGACAGCTGGAGGAGTCCCCGAGAGGTCAAGTTTGCTATTAGTGCTCCCCATAAGAGCTACAAGTTCATCCTTTACAATCTTGATGACCTGCTGCCCCGGAGTCAAACTCTCTAATACCTTCTCCCCCTTAGCCTCCACACTTACCTTAGCAATAAAATCTTTTGCCACAGCGTAGTTTACATCAGCCTCAAGAAGTGCTACTCGAATCTCACGCATGGCTTGATTGATTTCAAGCTCAGTTAGCTTACCGCGTTTGGTAATTTTACTGAAAATATGACTAAGCCTCTGAGACAAACCTTCAAACATTGCCATATCTAATCCTCCAAACTTTTAATCAATTCTCTATACTCTTTTGCGACTGCCTTAGCTAAATCCTTATCCTCTATTAAACCGCCTGCCACTTTATCTACCTTATTTAAAACTTTCTTAAACTTAGCCACAATATGCAATGCATTTTCGTATGAGTCAAGTTTTTTTAATGCCCTTCCTAGCACATCACTCACTGCCTGCTTAGTTATGTCTTTATTTTGCGCAATCTCAGCCAAGCTCTCATTAAGTATTATGTAGTCATACACAATATCATGCTGAGCACTAGTGAGTAACGCACCATAAAAATCTAGCAATGAGCCGTAATAAAGCATCTGTTCTAGAGTCATATCCCCTCCTACTTTTATCACTATCTGAGCAATAATAAAACGCTCTACAACAGTCATGGTAAAGTATTTTTACTTGACCATATCAAAGTATACACTTAAACCCCAAAAAAGTCAAGCCTTTTCTTAAAAATTAACTCAAATTTAAAAAAACGCTTGATAAAGTAATTTTACCGTGATATAATAAAGTCATTAATAATTTAAGGAGAAGTAATATGAATGTTTGGCACGATATTGAAAAAAATCGTATAAAAAAGGATGAATTTGTATCATTTATCGAGATTGGTAAAGGAAGCAAAGTAAAATATGAATTAGATAAAGAAACTGGTCTAATCAAATTTGATAGGATGTTATTTACTAGCATGGTCTACCCTGCTAACTATGGGTTTATACCTCGCACGCTTGGTGGCGATGGTGACCCACTAGACGTACTAGTTCTCACTAGTGAGCCCCTGATCCCTGGTGTGCTGGTGGACAGCAAGCCTATTGGAATGATAGTTATGGTAGATGATGGCGAGCAAGATGAAAAGATTATTGCTGTGGCCAAAAAAGATCCATTTTACAAAGATGTAAAAACTATGGATGATTTACCAAAGCACATTTTTGACGAAATGGAACACTTTTTCAAGCGTTATAAAGAACTGCAAAATAAAGTTACCGAAATCAAAGGCGTAAAAGGGCTAGATGAAGCACTGAAAGTCATTGATGAAAGTTTAGTTAATTACACCAAGAATTTCGAACAAAAGTAAGGAAAATGATTATGAGTAAAGAACCAACCCCTACCGACTCCCTATATCGCACACCTATGCAAAAGTTTGGCTCCATAATAATGTTTTTGTTTACCGTACTAATGCTAGTAGCTGCGCTTATGCAAGTAATATGGCTAAGTTGTCACACCGTCCGCGCTGTCAGCGGCGCTAGTATGCGACCACTTATAAATAACTATGAATCAGAGACCACTGGGGACTTAGTTATTTTGAATAACAATACTAATGTAACCCATGGTGATGTGATAGTATTCTCGTTAGCAGAAAATACCAGCTCACAAATTGAGGACAAACAACTCATCAAGCGCGTTATCGCTGTAGCAGGAGACAATATTCGTTTTGAATTAAACGCTACAAACTACAGTCTTGATGTATATCTAAATGGCAGCAAGCTAACTGAAGATTATGTCTTATCAGTAGATAAATCATCACCCGACCGTGATGCGCAATTCAACAAATTGGTACACAAATATGAGGCTTTTATCACTCAAAATGACTGGCTATACTGGAAAGGCGAACGCGCTGACATGGTTCGTCGTCAAGCTGACGGCAGTATTACTATACCATCTGGGTGTATGTTCTGCATGGGAGACAACCGACTAGATAGTTATGACTCGCGAAACTTTGGACCAGTCCCTGTGGAATGGTGTGAAGGAATCGTCGAAAATGTGTTACTCCGTGACACTTTTATGAACTATTTACTATCTAGCATCTATGGAATACAATAAGACAAGTCCGATTTTGGACTTGTCTTTTTTGGAGCAAGCGTGCTCCATCCGCTAAGCGCCAAGCGCTTAACCTTGATAGCTGTCGCCACATGCTATTGCTAACTACTTGACTGTGCTTGCTCCTTCTCTGCTTTCTTATCGTTTGCGAAGGAGCGCCCGCGCTCCACCCGAATATTTTTATTGTGTCCACATATTAATCAAATCGCGAACAAGTTAAGCTTAATAAAAGTAAAGAAATACAAAAAGGAAACATAGAAAGTGGTGAGTCTAGCACGTGGCGATAGCTATTCAGATCGAACGCTGGGCGTTCGCGCCGCGCGTTCGCCGGATGGAGCACGGTTGCTCCCAGCGGCGCAACACAAAACTACTACAACAATATGCAGATGAGCCCGCCCCTACCCTCATTTACGATGCGAGTTAGCGCACGCCTCATCTTCTTTTGCGCTTCAAATGGCATGGAGTTGATTTTTCCGCTCATTCCCTCACTCACAAGGTCATGCATGGTCTTGCCAAACATATTTGCATCCCACATGCCGTTTTCTTTGGTATCCGCTTGCTCTTTTAGATATGCTACTAGATCATTACTCTGTTGTTCAGTACCTACTAGTGGATTTATCTCCGTCTCAATATCCACTCGCATTATGTGCAAGCTCGGCGCCTTAGCCTTTATCTTTACACTATATCTATTGCCCCCAAGTTTAGATATATGCGGTTCTTCTAGCTCCAACTCATCTATGCTTGGCTCTACCACGCCATATCCATCTTGTTTCACTTGCTCCAAGGCACTCGCCACTTTTTCCCATTCACGCTTTGCCTCTGCTAGCGACTTAATCTGGCTAATCAACTCAAAATCGTTGTTTATCTCGAGCCCGCACTGATTGCTCAGCACCTGATAAAAAAGGTTTTCCTTAGTATTAAGGTCGAAAGTTATTCGCCCCTCGCCCATCTCCACTCCATTCATCCTGAATGGCTCAAAATATGCGCTATCACCAAACATTACCCTGTCTTTTGGAAATTCGCCAATTTTGTGCAACCCCGCGCACGCACTTTTCATTTCTGTTGTCAATTCTGCAATAATTGGGTGGTCAAATGGCAGTGCAGTCAGCCACTTTGGTAAATTCACTTCCACGCTATTTATAGGAAATTCTAACAGCATCTTATCAAATATTTCGCTCACATTTTCTTCACTGAGTTTTGCCACGTCCACAGCCAGCACGCCCACATTATATTTTTTCTGCAACTCATTTACAAGTTTTAGGGTATCCTTATCTTTTGGTTTTGTGCTATTTAGCACGATTACATATGGTTTTCCGCTTTGTTTTAGCTCACCATTTAGTCTATTCTCTGCTGTCTCAAAGTCCTTGCGTCCTATTCCTCCGAAACTCCCGTCGCTCGTGAGCAATACTGCCACGCTACTATGCTCGTCTATCACTCGTCTCGTTCCTATTTCCGCGGCCTCTTCTATAGGCATTTCCTTATCGCTCCACGGGGTTTTGACCATTCTCATATTGCCGTTTTCGTCCGTTTTTCCCTTTGCTCCGTCTACGAAATACCCCACGCAATCTATCATTCTCACATTAGCGTACACGTTTCCGCCGAGGTCAACTCGCACTGCTTGTGCAGGCACAAACTTGGGTTGTGTTGTCATTATCTCTACTCCGTCCGCGCTCTGAGGCAATTCGTCCATTGTACAATTATACTCTAAGCTATCATCTATATTAGGTAGCACAAATTTTTCCACAAACTTACTAATAAATGTCGATTTCCCTGTCCTCACTGGTCCCACTACGCCCACGTACAAATCGCCCTTTGTTCGCTCTGCGATATCGCTATACACATTAAACGAGTCCATATCCTACTCTCCTTTCCTCGCTCTAGTCTATGGCTCGCTTTTTCTATTTATTACTATTTACACACATTTTTTCTAAACACTGCTCTCAACAGCCCCCGCATCCACTTCGGTGCTTTCCATATGATTATTTTCATGATATTATTCTATGTCTCTTTCTCTCTTTTTGTGTCTATCAAAGCAACGACCGCGTTGCATCCGGCGAACGCCCAGCGCTTTGGCAGCGACGCCGCTGCACCGCGGAAGCGCGCGGCGCTTCACCCGAGTAGCTTCGCCACTTGCTTTGGCTTGCTACTTATCTTTTGGCTTTACTTTTTCTTTTGTTTGTGTCGCTTTGAAAAACGCGACTGCCTCGCTTATTTTCAAAGAGTACGCAAAATCACGAACTCTTTCCCTCACTATCCCAGCCCCCCCTTCGTGATTTGATTATTCCCCCTCTTACAGCATAAAAAAAACACTCCGTAGAGTGTTTTTTTGCAACCGATTAAGAACCAGATGCAACATGAATAGCACTTGTATTTGCTTCAATAACTAAATTTGCACTATAGTTTCTTCCAGCCCATGTGTTTGGATCATCAGTTCCAGCTGTAAAGATTGCGATATCAGCATCAGTAAATGTTACATCTACTCCAGTATCAGCACTAGCAATAGATACTTGTTTTAAAAAATATCCATCGCTCCCTTCTGTCCATCCACTTGAAGGAGTAATACTTACAGTACCTGCTGAAGATCCAGACCAACTAACAGTTGGTTTTATTGCCAAATAAACAGTATTTGAACCAACAGGTCCTTTTACATTTACTGTAATTTGAGCAAGCTTAATGTTTCTGTCTCCAAGTTCATTTGTTACACTACCTGTTGTATCAGTCTGATCACCTTTTTTAATTGACCAGTTTAAAGTAGCGTTATTAGCAACGCTAGTGCCGTGTGTATCTGCAGATCCACTAAGAGTTGCACCAGTTACTTGGATTGTTACTCCGTTTGCGAAAGTAATTGTTGCGGTTGCGGTCTTGGTTGCGCTGAAGGCTGCCAAGATGATTGTACTTGTCAATGTTGCCACTAACAACAATGATAATATAACGATTGTCATTGTTGATTTCTTAGATTTTACCATTATATCCTCCGTAAATTTTTTTTGAGTTCATTTAACTCTAATTTCTATTATATACAAAAAAATTTTATTTTACAACTAAATTCGACACAAATTTAAAAGTTTTTGAAAAATTTTTTTGATGTATGCAGCGACTCCACCCGAATATTCTTTTACGCCCTCATATTCAAATCGCTACCAACGAGTGTTCTTTTTTTTGCTTGTCGTGGTAGCGATTTTGCGCTAGTGTTTGCGAAGGAGCGCGCGGCGCTCCACCCGAATATTTTTATTGTGTCCACATATTAATCAAATCGCGAACAAGTTAAGCTTAATATTGTTTTGTCAAGTTCGCGATTTTGCGTTAGTTTTTGCGAATAAGCCTACACTCCGTGTAGCGTTTCGCAAAAGTAAAGGAAACAAAAAGTAAAGTAGATGAAAGTAGTCGATAATAGCTCGTGGCGACAGCTACCAAGATCGAGCGGTTGCCGCTCGCGGGGTGCAGCGACGACGCTGCATGCTCCCGCCGTGCGCGTAGCACAAATAAAAAAAGAGGCAATCGCCCCATTATTAAGCAGCCTCAACATTGCTAGCAGTAAACGCTGTTGTCGAAGCCTTTACCACAAGGTTAGCAGTAAAAGTCTTGCCTGCTATTGCGTTTTTGTCAGCTTGAGTTGCACTTGACGCTAAAATCACAACAGCGCTAGTAAACGCCTGAGCAGAAGCAGTTTGTCCACTAGCATTCAATGATACAGACTTTGTGTAATATCCAGTACTACCAAGAGCTTCCCAGCCACTTGCTACAGTAAATGTAGGAGCAGTGCCTGATGGTGCCACTGTCAATGTGGGTTTTGCAGCAATATAAATCGTGCCACTTTCAGGACCTTTTGCCTCAAAAGTAATAGCCGCGAGCGAAATTGCGTTTTCTCCAACCTCACCTGTTACGCTACCAGTTTTGATAGTACTGCTGCCCTTAGTTATGTTCCAGTTTAGTGTTGCTGATGTAGCAAAGTCGTCAGCCGCATTTCCGTTTGCCGTTACTGATGCACCATTTACTTTCAACTGAACTCCGTTTGCAAAGTTAATAGTCGCGCTCGCGCTCTTGTTTGCGCTGAATGCAGCCAGCACAATCGTAGTAGTAAGAGTGATTGCAAATAGTATCGCAAAAATAATCGTCGATACCGACGGTACTCTTCTTCTTATTCTTGTTTCCATTCTCATACCTCGCATTATTATCAATACTAGTATACACAATTCTTTTTCATTTTACAACTATTTTCAACACCTTTTTGCAAAATTTTTCAAAAATTTTTCTTTTGCGACGACGCTGGGAGCAATCGTGCTCCATCCGGCAAGCGCCCAGCGCTTTGGCAGCGACGCCGCTGCACCGCGGAAGCGCGCGGCGCGAGCGGCAACCGCTCGACCTTGATAGCTGTCGCCTTGTGCTTTGGCTTGCTACTTATCTTTTGGCTTTGCTTTTTTGTTTGTATAGCTTTGAAAAACGCGACTGCCTCGCTTATTTTCAAAGAGTACGCAAAATCGCGAACTCTAGCAATCGTTACTCTTGCCTTTCTTGTTCGCGATTTGAATAATCTCTCCTTATAAAAAATAACACCTCCCGTAGTCTGGAGATGTTACCTCTGAAAAATCAACCTTTTAATTTAAAACTTTAATTTACTTAATTTTCTGTTTACTAATTAGCTAAATGTAATTGGGTTTGCATTAACAGTATTATCACTTGTTTCTGCTTTGATTACAAACCCAGCAGTAAATTTTTTACCAGCCAAGTCATTTACAACACCTGCAGTTGTTCCATCAATAACGATATAATTAAACAAGTAATCACCTATTGCAGCAGGAGTTAAATTGTCGTTCTGAGTTAATTTTGCCTTACTCTTAACTGTTATAACATTACTAGCTACACTTACAGCCCATACAGCGTGATCAATATTTAAAGTAGCTTGCCAAGCATTTCCTGTAGCTGATGTTGGTGTAAATGTAGCAACATCAGCGTTTTCAGTATATGACCAGGAACCAGCTATAGCAACTGGAGTTTGAGCAGTAGTTTCAACAGATAAGGTAATCTGATAAGCAACCCAAGCATCCTTGTTTAATGTTGCTTTTATACCATCAAGAGTTACAGGCTCTTCATATTCAGGTGTTGCACCTGTATTACTATAACTAAATTCACCAGTATTAGTACCTGCTCCAGCATCACTTATCTTAATAGATGCTGCATCAGTTTTTGGTGCTAGAGTCATAGTTAATCCTTCTGCGAAGGTAATGGTCGTAGTTGATGTACGAACCGCGCTGAAGGCTGCTAGTATAATAGTACTAGCGACAGCCACAGCGAGTAAACATGATAAAGTAATGATAGTAATAGTTGATTTTTTAGATACAGTTTTCATAATAAAAACTCCTCAAAAAAGATAAAATAAGATTTTGAAAAGTCAGTGGGAAAAATAACGGAGAAAAAATAAAGGAAAAAAATAACAAAATTATAAAATTTATTCTAGGAGTGAAAAAATTTTAAAAACAAATAAAAAATTATAAGTAGGTTCTATTTTATAGAAAACAGACAAAAATCTCGTGCACTTTACAAAATAGTGCAACTCTTGGGTTTTTCGATAAAAATATTTTTCCCCACCCTTTTCAAGCCGTAGTTTAACGTCGTTGCGGACGAGCGGCAACCGCTCGCAACCCAAATGGTTGCACCGAATAGGCTTCACGTTAAAATGGAGTAGTCGCATTGTCTTGTGGCGACAGCCTGCGCTAGTGTTTGCGAAGGAGCGCCCGCGCTCCACCCGAATATTTTTATTGTGTCCTCATATTGCCGGTAGTTAGTTCTGCAAATGGCGATAGCTATTCGGATGAAACGCCGCGCGTTTCCGCGGTGCGCGCAGCACACGCCTACGAAGAAGTAGTGTTTGTAAGTAGCTTCAGACTAAAAGATATAGTCGCAGATGTAATAGAGTTGGTAAAGAAGTTTTGAGCAGTTTCCACCCCACTAATCTCAGCTGGACTGTTGAGCACGAGATAGAGATAGTAGTTTGAGTTCCAAGAAGAAGTAATCACATTCGATCCAGAACAACGAATCTCTGCTAAGGAGAAGATTTTGCCAATCGTGGTTGAAGCATTAGTTAGAGTGTAAGAACTGCCTGATACTTGCACTGTATAACCTGTGATAGCAGTCGAAAGAGATCCAGTTTTACAGGTTACCCCACCATTTGGAAGCGTGCCCTCGTACTTTAGCCTAAGTGGAATAGCAAAACTGCCCCCTGGAAAAATCTTGGCTACAGTACTAGTTTTGTTTCCTGAAGAATCGGCTAGGTAAACATTTCCACTTGAAAGGACGACTTCGCAAGTAGTAGTGCCCAATTGGGAGATTGTAAAGGTTTGCTCAGTGGTGCGTTGAAATGTAAATGCAGCATAAATCACTGTGACAGAAGTAATACACAGCAAAAACACATTAAACGCAATCAACAACAAACGCGAGTTTTTAAACTTTGCCACAGCGACCTCCTTTATTAATTACTTACATTCACTGGACTAACTATTGTATATAGATCGTAATATGTGAGATTGGTTTCATCCAGTTTCTTCAGCCAGTATAAAAATGCACTTACGTAAAAAGTGGAAGGAACGGGTGCTCCACCGCCAAGCGCGTTGTATGCATCGATAAAACGCTTTTCGGCGGCAGTACGATTACTTTCGGACTTATCCAAGGCAACATCAACGATCGATTGGAAACTATCCACATCAATAGCAGTAACCGACATAACCAGCCTAACATAAGCTACAGAACTATTGATCTCAGATAGCGTCACACTCACAGCATTGCTAGATAGTATAGATTCACATTGCCCTGGACGAACAATCATCGCATAAGTATTGGGCACTGTTGTAAGCGTAGCACGAGTGGATGAAAGCGTAAGATTAGCTATACCAGCGCTGATGAGGTTTTTACTGCTGTCATAAAGCAAAGGACTAAATCCCACCAAAAATACTATTGACGAAGTGATGTTGTTGTAAAGCTTGATATTTTGGCTATTACTTAGTTGTCCTGCCCCTGCCTTATACACATTGCCTGAGTAAACAAGATTATCACTAGTTGTCACAGGCGCATAGATAGCATTACCCGATGTCGTATTTAAGGTGGTTGTACTACCTGTAGATAAAGTTGTCAATTGATATATCTGATTGCTACCGTTTAGAACATACGCTCCAAAATACTCACCAGTGCTACTTACATCAAATGATGAAGTAAGATTACTATAAACTTGAATTGTGTTAGCATCGTTATACTGCACTATGGTATTCACCGTAAGCGAAGCCCAATCAGCCACAAAGCCCATGTCCGTATCTACGCCATTTTCCTGCATCAGCTCTACATAGATGTTATTGCCCGAAATAGTAGAACCACTGCTGTTAGTCGCAAATAAAATCTTGGTAGTAGCGCCCGGCTGAATAACTGAGTTATAATAGTACCAGTCATTATCTTGTAGCGTCCAAGTAGAAGCAAAAGTGTAGTTAGTCTTTGTTGTTCTAGCGCGCATCACGCACCTAGAGCCACAAGTGGCTGGTAAAATGTAGATGCTGTTGTTATTAGCTACACTAAATGAAGATGATGTTTGCTCTGTATTTGAATTTGCGCTAGCCCCCACATACACAGTGGCAGAAAGCGAGGCGGGCGGAATGCTTTGATTGGTAGCTCCAGCAGTAAAAGCAAGTTTTGCCCATACGATTCCGCATGTAGCACAAAGCGACAACAATATGATTCCGCAACAAATAATAAGCAGATATTTTTGCTTTACTTTTTTTTCCACTTGCCCACTCCTTGCTTTTTAAATATTTTACTAATTTTTATTTAATAAGTCAAACAATTTTACACTCTTTTTCAAATTTTTTTGCTTTTTTAATATATTTTTTGCAAAAACCGCCAATTTATGCATTTGCAGCATTGAGTTATACTCACAGCGGAAGCGCGCGAGCGCTCCTTGACAAATGGGAAAAGAACGATTATACTACCTATATAACATATGGAGGGAAAAATGGATAGAGTAATATTGCATTGCGACCTAAATAACTTTTATGCATCGTGCGAATGTGTGCAAAACCCAATATTGTGGAATAAACCAATGGCGGTCACAGGAAATCCTCGCACACGACACGGAATAGTGCTAGCCAAAAACCAACCAGCAAAACTTCTAGGCATCAAAACTGGTCAAACCGTGTGGGAAGCAAAAAGACTCTGTCCTAACCTCATCTGTCTCCCCCCCAACTTTGAATTGTATCAGCGCTACAGCGAACAAGTACGAAATATTTATAGACGCTACACCGACAAAGTGGAAAGCTTTGGCCCCGATGAATGTTGGCTAGATGTGACAGACAGCACCAATCTTTTTGGCACTGGCGAAGAAATAGCTAACAAACTCCGTGAAGTGGTAAAACAAGAAACAGACGGACTCACAATATCGGTCGGCGTATCGTGGAATAAATATTTTGCCAAACTCGGTAGCGACCTCAAAAAACCTGACGCCACCACAGTGATTAGCAAAGAAAACTATAAAGACCTAATCTGGGATATGCCAGCGGATGTGTTGATATTTATAGGAAGGCGAACTATTGAAAAACTAAATAAATTAAACATACACACCATAAAAGACTTAGCAATGGCGGATAAACAGATGCTTATCGACCAATTTGGCATACTGGGTGAAAAATATCACTCAATAGCCCTCGGCACTAACACCGACGAAGTAGCAAGCGAACACTCACTAGGAAAAACCAAATCTATAGGCAATGGAATGACTACCATTAGAGACCTTACAACACGCGATGAAATAGAAACTGTAGTGCTAACCCTTGCCGAAAAAATCACCTATCGCATGCGCGCAATAGGAGTAAAGGGTAAAACTGCAACTTTGAGCTTGCGTGATGAAACCCTACATTTTACTAGTCATTCTCTCTCCTATCCTAATCCTACCGATAACGCAGGAACATTTTGTAAAATGTGTATGGAGATATTTGACAAATTTTGGGCAAAAACCAAACTCAAAATTCGCAGCGTGCGAATAGCACTTAGCAACCTAAACGCTCAAGGTGATGAAACACAACTATCTATGTGGGATAATGCAGATGAAAAGCAAAAAAAGCTCAACGAAAGCCTTGATAAAATAAGGAAAAAATATGGCTACTATGCAGTTCGTCGAGCAAAAACCCTAGATAAGGACTATATAAACTATTTTGAAGTAGATGAAGAAGATAATGAATAATTTGCATTTGCCTATTGCACTTTGGGTTGACTTATGCTATAATTATAGCGAAAAAAGAAAAAGGAAGATAAATATGATTACAAATACTACAAATATAAGAATTAGCCAAATAAAGGATGTATTCACTAGTCAAGGTTATAAAGTTTTATACCTAAAAGATATGTGGGTTTCTACTGTAGAAACTCCTACATCCACATACTGGCCAGAATGCTTTGAAAATAATGTAGTAAATAGGGCTACCTCTGGGGATCTGTATGGTGGCGCATGGAGCATTGTTTTGCTAAAACCCGACTTTAGAGAAAAACTTGATGATCCATATATATTTGCTACGCTTTATGATCTAAAGGTAGATACCCTATCCAATGATAAGGAACAAGCAAAATTAGAAGATGTTTGGTTTGAATTTACTAACCAAATTTATCAAGATGCTCCAAAAAAGTTTATAGCTTACAATTACCATTTAAAAGATGATAAAACTAAAGAAATCAAAGCTATTGACTTGAGAAAAAAAGAAGATAGAGAAGCTCTAATAGCGATAAATAAAGACGAAATCATCCCTGAAGTGACAAGATGCAAGTCATATTCTAGATCATCTCATGTAGGTGTGCAAAAACCTATAAACTTTGACTTTGCCAAAAACTATGCAGCCAAAAATAACCTAATAACTTACACTCGCGAAGTAGAAATTGAAGAAATGATTAGAGAAAGAGCGGCTAAAAAAGCTGCTGAAAAATCACCCATTTAGGAGGAAATAATGAATACCCAACAAAAAGCCTGTGCCATTGCTGGGGCATTTAGCTTTGCCTCAGTCGTAGGATTTACTCTAGGATATCGTGCTCTGACAGAAGGAGTAGCGCATATCAGTGGCGGTGAAGTATTAGCATGTCTGGGCTTGGCTGTACTTTTTGCAGGTACTGATATGTATCTGCACAGAGAAAGCAAGGCTAAGTGATAAATACAAAACTTTTTGAATAATCTAAGCCAGAGGTGAAAAATTTGGTTATTTGGATAAATATTCAAAAAGTTTTTTTGTTTAGTTTAATATTTATTGCATTATTTGTTGCAAATTACAGTGTCGCGACTTATACATATAGCCCCCTTCCCAAGTTTTGCGTAGTGCTAGATGCCGGTCATGGTGGTGTCGATACTGGAGCTGTTAGTAAAAACGGAACTTTCGAGCGAGATATAAATTTACAAATAACACAAAAGCTCGGATACATGCTAACGGCTATGGGAATAACAGTAATCTACACCAGAACCACTCAAGATGCACTATTTAACACATTTTCTCATGGGCACAAGCTAAAAGACATGAAAGCTCGCACTGAAATAATAAAAAATGCTAATCCTAATCTAGTAATTAGCATACATCTAAATAGTTTTACAGATTCATCAGCTCATGGCGCACAAGTTTTTTTTAAGCCACATGATGAATATAGCCAAGAACTAAGTCAACACATCCAAGACATTTTTTTAAAAAACATAGAAGGCAGCAGAAAAAACAGTATGAAAGGCGACTTTTATATCCTAAACTATTCTCCATCAGCTGCGATATTGATAGAATGTGGATTTTTATCCAACCCCGAAGAAGAGCGTCTATTGCTAAGCTCTACCTATCAAGAAAAACTTGCATATCTAATAATGTGCGGAATTGTATCATATTTTGGCTTAGCTGAATTTTAACTACCGAAATATTTTATAAAAAAATCTTGAAAATTGTGACCTATGCTATCTAATAATTGTGGATTGCTATTACTTAATAAAAACCCACCATACAAATCTCCTTGAATGATAATTGGAAAAAACTTGATAGATGAGTTTGATTCACTTATCACCTGCTCTTTTCTATAATGCAAGAGTTGGGAAATTTCTTTAGTTAATAAACGCTCTCCAATAACCTTTTTCCCTTCAGAAAACAAAATTTTTTCCGTATCAAATAAAGTAAAAGTTGTATCTAACTGTGATATTTGTAAAATCGGCTCAAGTAAATCTACAATATCAATTAACGCCGTATGCTTTTTCATCAAAACTGATCCTTGCTGCAATTTAAACTCCAACACATCACCATAGTTTATTCGCAATAATTTACGCACCTCTTTAGGAATTACTACCCGCCCCAACACATCTACTCGCCTATACAAACCCTTTTGTCCGTCTTCCATATATGCTCCTTTTGTATTATTTTGTTATATTTTGTACGAAATTATGCTACAATTTTTAGTTTATAAACAAATTTGTTAAATTTTGAAAAATAGACTAAAATTGTTTGATTTTGAAAAATTTTTAAGATATAATAAATGGAAAAGGAGTAAATTATGAAAACAGAAAAAACTAAATCATCATTTTTGATGCCTACGATATTGACAGTGCTAATTTTGATGGCCACACTTACCACAGTTCTTTATGCAGCATTTACATCCAACAAACAAGCTTCTGCCACAATTAATTTTCAAGAGGGTATCCAAATCAACATCACTGGAATAGACCTTAGCGGTGGAAAATACTATTGGAAATACGCAAACTCCCCCACAGCTGCTTACACCACCGGAAACGCTGATGTACCTATATTAGATTATCTAAAATTATCCCCAATTACCGTGACTGTAATTAGTGGTGCAACATGCTATATAAGATGTTTTGCATGTATCGGGACAGACATCTCTAGCTCAACTATTGCCATGGGGTCATTTAGTAATACTATCACAGCTCAAGAAAATACAACCGCTGCCAACGTGACTTCACTACAAAGTAATGAAACAAGTTTTGCATTTAGCTCCGCTCAACAAACTAAAAAGTTTGCTTCCTACTACCAAGTAACTAACAATAACACAAGCTATACAATGGTAAATAGCACGGTTGCTTTTGATGCTACTGGCAACACTGAAATTGCTTACACAGCTGTACAAAATTCACATTTTTATGCATTCTTATGTATATATGCATCCACTGACAACACTCATTGGGATACATTCACTATTTCAACCACCCTCTAATATGGGGGTTTTATTTTTACCAACTTATGCTTTAATTTTAATAATTTGTGTACAGTTTTACCTAAACTCATTTCCTTTTTACTATCTAAAATGTCTTCTAAATGTGATATCTTTTCTAAATCATTTACTAAATCAATATTTTTTACTTTCATACTCCCTCACAAAAAAATAACTTTTTTCATAAAAATAATCGAGGTGACAAATGGAATTTAATGATGAACAATTTCCTAATGAAACTAGTATTTGCAATATGCAAAAAAGTTATGCAAACGATGTTTTTATCAGCAAAAACAACTCTGAGATTTTAGACATTTTGAACTCTATAAATTGGCAAGAAGATACTCTTCTTTTAAAAGATTTAGCTTCAAAAGCTCCTAATGAAAGCATAAGAAACTATATAATGGGCTTAGTTGGCCTAAACGAAGCTGACCAAAAAGAATTATATGACCTATTTAAACTAGATATCCCTCGCAAAAATCCAACACTAAACTCATATATAAACCAAAACTACAATAGTGTGTTTAAAGCTTTTGTAAAAAGTGAGACAAATGTATTAAATTCTATTATAGAGCTATTAGTTATATCAAGTAGTGCTCAAACCTCTCTTACACAAATGTTATCGAGACGCCTTGAGGCACTAGCAACTCTATCACAATTTCAAACTAACGGATTTTTTATTTAATTCGTTTTGAATTTTAAAAAACATGTGCTATAATAATGAACATGAAAATACATTTAAAAAAAGATTTGATTGCTCTAGCTAAAGCATTCAAAAAGCATGGAGCAGATTTATTTATAGTGGGCGGATACATTCGAAACGCCCTACTAGGTTTTTGTGAAACTGATATAGATGTGTGCAGTAAATTAAAGGCTGAAGAAATAAAATCTATTTTAAATCCAGCTAAATATGAAGTAAAAATGGTGAATCCGAAACTCGGCACAGTGCACATCTATGTTAAAAATTCATCCAGTTTTTATGAACACACTACTTTTAGAGCCGAACAATATCAAAAAGGAGGCGCACATTCCCCTACCGAAGTGCGTTTTGTTGATGATATTCCGCTAGATGCAAGTAGGCGCGATTTTACCATAAACTCAATATATTATAATATCCTCACAGGACAAATGATAGATTATTATAATGGCACATCAGATACACTAAATCACATATTACGCACAGTGGAAACTCCAGAATATGTATTTAGCAGAGATGGCTTGCGTATATTGAGATTGGTGCGTTTTTCTTGTGAATTGGCTTTTGTCATCGAAGACCATACACTCGCTGTAGCTCAAAAAATGGTTTCGCAGCTAAAAGATGTTTCGCAAGAGCGCTTTAACAAAGAGATAATAGCAATACTCTTTGCTGATTATAAATATGAGTTTATCCATTCGCCCAAAGCACATATCCATGGTCTGAAAAAATTAAGTAGTTTGCATGCATGGGAATATGTACTCCCAGCATTTACAAAAATAGTGGGCAAAGAAAACATCAGCAAACTTTACACACAGGACTGGTGCAAACTACTATCAAATGCCCAACCGGCCCTACGCATCACTGCTTTTGTGTTGGATATTTGTAGAGCCCTAAAAATCGAACCAACCTTAGAGATAATTAATGCGCTACTTGGTACTGGCGGATTGATGCTAAACAAAAAAGAATGCCTCCACCAATTTGCTGTGCTTGATGCTTTTACTCAATCCAAACAAGAATTGTCTAGTGATGAGCAATGCAGAATGTTTTTACAAAAACACAACAAGGTAATTCATGAGCTAATAGCTCTGTTTCAACTAACACACTCTGGTAACAAATTACTTCGAAACTACACAATGATAAAAACTGATAATATTCCACTATCCATCTCAGACCTTAATATAAATGGTAACGACATAATGGAGGTTTTCCCTTATTTTGAAAAAGAGTATTATAGTAAAATTTTATCATCATTGCTTACACTTACTGCTATTATGCCAGAAATCAACAAAAAACCTATCCTACTCCGTGAAGCTGAAATGCTGTACAATAAAATAATAAATAGAAAATAATTCAAACTGTGAAAAAAATATATCAAAAACATTTGAATTTTTTTTTTCAATTTGATACAATATAATATATAGCAAAAAATGGAGATTTTTCTATGATTAAAAATGAAGACATAAACTCTTCATTAAATGACGCAAATTATGAGGAGTTTGACAAAAAAGCTGCTATAAATAAATCCTCCAATAATACAATGCTAGATAACGAGAATAACGAAGACACTGATGATATTGATGTGATAGATGACTTTATCCCCGACACCACTAGTAAAGATAGGGTTTCAGAACAATATAATCAATCATATCAACTCACAAATCACCATATAAAATATCGAAATTACAAACAACGCAATATGGAGGAATTTACTAACGACTATTCTATCAGTCAGGTAGTACCTAGCGGATGGACAACTTTTTTTAACATACTTAGTACTATATTTTTTACAATTGTAATGGTAATAGGAATTTTAATAGCTGTTTGTTTTATACTAAATATAAAAACTAGTTTTGTGCCTACCACGAGTATGGAACCAACAATCCCTGCAGGTAGTTTTATGCTATATCGCCCATTGAGTGATAGTGACGAAATAAAGGAATGTTCTGTGTATGACGGAAATACAATCAATGACGGCACAATACTTTGTTATCAGTTTGGTGAGTTGACCTATGTGCACAGAGTGGAAAAAATCATTGCTAACCCAGGAGAAGAAATAAAATACAAAATGATTGGTGATAATTCAACACTAAATGCCGAATATCAAAATCACATTATTACTCGTGAAAACATTCGCGGTGTGTATGTATTATCAATCCCATACTTAGGAATATTAGTTTACTTTATCCAAAATAACTTGATACTTACTATTGTAATTTTCATTGTATTGATATTAGCTACTTTGCTAGCAAGAAACATTATCGAAAATAATCATGCGAAAGCAGAAATAAACACATTTTTAAATAAAAAAACAGCTTTAGAACGTGAAAATGAAGAAAAGCTAAAAGATTTAAAACGACAATCCGAGAAAAGAGAATTTGAAAAAATACTCAATACAGATTATAGCACCACAGCAGAACACTCTACAGACTCAAACAATAATACAAACAAATACAAACAATAAATTAAAAAGGCTTAGTTAAGCCTTTTTTTGATTAGAAAAATAAATATCGGAGAAATATTACTGTTATTTTTCACTTTCATTTGATTGATTAACCAAAGTAAAAATAGCCTTGATATCCACCGTCAAATACCCGACATGTTTCCCTTTTCCTGTTTCTAAAGTCACCATTTTCCCATCAGGTGAATCTATTATATCAACAACTTTCCCCTCTACTCCTCCAAAAGTTTTTACACTATCCCCCACTTTTAGATTTTGTTGAATAGCATGCGATTTTCTATTAAAAAGTATTTGTCGAATCAATGTCCATAAAAAAAGTAAAACAACCCCAATTAAACAAATCAAAAACACCCAAAACGCCGGACTAGAAGCAAGATTAAACCCAACAGTAACAGTTGTAGCTAGCAAAAAACTCATTTCACACCTCGTTAGTTTTTTATTCATTATACCAATAAAACAATTTTTTAGCAACTAAATTAAGTCTATTTTTAAAAAAGTAGAAAAAGTTTGCACACTTAAACGCCCTATTTAATATTATGGCAATGTAGGCTACTAAAAGGAGAAAAACGTGAATCACCAGTTAGTGATAGAAAATGTGGGATATCGATATCACACTACCAAAGATGAAATCACCGCAATCGAAAATGTAAGTTTTAATGTGGATAAAAATGAGTTTATTGCTATAGTCGGCCCAAGTGGGTGTGGAAAATCAACTCTGCTTTCACTGATCGCTGGCATAATAAAACCCAGTCATGGGCATATTAAAATCAATTGCGAAAAGACTAAAGGCAATAAAATTGGTTATATGTTTCAACAAGATAACCTATTTGAATGGCGAAATGTACTTTCTAACATTCGCTTAGGACTGGAAATTACTCATCAAAAAGATAATAAGCTAGCCCTAAGTTTGATAGAAAAGTATGGTCTAAAAGATTTTAGTCGCAAACTCCCCCACGAACTGAGTGGCGGAATGCGCCAGAGGGTTGCTCTTATACGCACCTTGGTAACAAATCCTGAAATTTTGTTATTAGACGAACCATTTAGTGCTCTAGATTATCAAACGCGCTTAACAGTTGTGCAAGATATTTATGATATCATCACAAAAGAACAAAAAACTAGCATTTTGGTAACACATGACATTGGTGAAGCAGTAAGCCTAGCCAATAGAATAATCGTTTTATCCAAAAGACCTAGCAAAATAAAGGCGATATTATCTACAAATCTTACAGACATTGATTCAATTGAAAAACGAAAACGCACTTTCGAATACAAAACGATGGTTGACAGAATATGGGAGGAATTACAAGATTGAAAAGATCTAAATCTAAAATCTGCTCAAACGAGCATGCCAAATTTATAAAACAATACAAAAGCAAAAAACTTACTATTCTGTTTTGCCAATTGGGTTTACTTATATTGTTTATCTGCCTATGGGAAATACTTACACAAACGCAAGTTTTGAATGTATTGATTTTCAGCTCACCTAGTAGGATAGTTTCGACTATCTCAACTCTCTACACATCGGGCGATCTGTTTTATCACATAGGCATAACCTTAAGCGAAACCCTAATTGGATTTGTTTTGGGCGTAGGATTGGGCACAATAGTAGCAATCCTACTCTGGTGGAATGAATCACTACGCAAAATATTAGACCCGTACATCGTAGTGTTGAATTCTCTACCTAAGATTGCTCTTGGACCAATAATTATCATTTGGTTCGGTGCAGGCATGCAATCTATTATTGTAATGTGCGTGTTGATTACTATAGTCATCACTACACTTAGCATGTTAAATGCCTTTCAAAGTGTTAGTAACACAAAAATACTGTTACTACAATCTTTGGGCGCTAGCAAATTCACTATTTTGAGAAAGCTTATCCTTCCCTCTAGCCTCCCACAATTTGTTTCAGTACTAAAAATTGCTGTCGGAATGAGTTGGGTTGGATCTATTATGGGTGAATATCTCATCAGTAGTGCAGGCCTTGGATATTTAATAGTTTATGGTAGCCAAGTCTTCCAGCTTGACCTTGTGATGAGTAGTACACTCATTCTTTGTGTGCTAGCTAGTGTGATGTATTTGTTTGTAGCATTGTTAGAAAAAATAGTTCACAGGCGTTTGGGCCTATAAACCTTTTTAGCCTACCAAAAACCTCGAGAAAATTCCCGAGGTTTTTTTAGTCACTTTCACTTTCTTGCTTATCATAATCCGCTTCTAGAAGCTCACCTACAAAGTGGTGATACGGCTTTGTTGAGTCTTGAGCATCAAGCTTAACAGTGTTGGTATAATGAAGATAATAATTATCGTTGTGTTGGACTAGATAAAATATCTTGCTTCCATCCACATCAAAGTCTGACACATCACTATTTAATGGAGAATCTTCTGTAATTGCGCTAACTGAAGTGGGATTGTCTACCATAAAATCTACATATTTTAACCCACTATCATTGTAATAAATCTTATTGTCCTGCACAGAAACCACATTAGATAAAATGTTGGATGAAGCTATTTTTTTATCCTTTGAAAAGTCATACTTTACACTGGCGTTCAAACTAACCTGACGATAGTATGTGTTAGAGCCATCAGTATAGAAGAACGATCCTTGATAATCGCTAGATGCAGGCACAAATGCGGTGATTGTAGTGCTATACACCATATCTGATACTTGTGTAGAAACAAATTTACTATTTTCCCTAGCCTCATTATAGTCTAAACAATAAATATATGCTCCGACACTTTGCGAATTTTGATAAGTATAATATAGACAATTGCCACTAATACCAAACAATTTGTATGTTTGATCTACACCACCTACTATCACAGTTTTGTTGCCACTGTTTAGATCATATGCTACGATTTGTGTCCCCGTTCCATCTTCATCAATGTCTTCAGAATAAAGCACATATTGATTGATATCAAATCCCTCATCCTCACTAGTTTTTGGAAAAGCTACTTCATTGACCTTTTCTGAGATAGTAGCATTCACTACCTTTCCATTATTTACAGTCAACACTAATTTGTCTCCATCTTTTACTACTTGATAGTATTTATCTCCAAAATTAAACATCGCCACTTGAGTATTTTCATTTGTAGATGAGCAAGAGTAAATTCGTTGCTCATGAGAGCCATCTAATTTTACTCTGTAAAAATCAATATGATCTAACAAATTCCCACTATTATCTGTTGTTTCTTCATTCTTTCCTGGTACGCGAGTATTAGGAGTAGAATAATATAAATAATCTCCAAAAATATATAGATTAGAATACTTAAATCCAGATACTTTAGATACAACTTTACATAATTTTTCTAGTTTTTGTGAACCATTATCAATCTCGTTGCCATCTTTATCCTTTTCTTTAGCAGCTTCTGTCACTTTACCATCAGTCAATTTGATTCTATAGATTGCACTGTGAACTATGTCTTTTTCTTGAGTAGCTTTCTCCATTCCATCTTGCTCTACATATCCATTTACAAAATATAAGTAATCACCTTTTTGCACAGCTAATCCACCATTACCAACTACAAAATCAGTCGCACTAGGTCCTTCCTGAGTTAACTCACTATTAGAGCATGCACTCAAACCAAAAATTGAACATCCTACAAATCCAGCACAAATTGCAAAACTTGCAAACTTCTTAAAAAACTTCATCTAGTTTCTCCTTGCTCACATAAAAAATAAAACTATCATATAATAACATTAATTGTAAATTTAGTCAATTAATTTTAAGAAAAGATTTTATTGTGAGGTAATATTTATGAAAAATATCGACACATCTCAAGCCTTCACGCCTAAAATCCTAACCACTGAAAAAAATTCATTACAAAATAGTGTATTAAATGAGTTATTACCCAAACTAGATCTTGACAAACTATTGGGCATATTTCCCCTCCAACCATCGCCAACTAAGACATCTAACATTTCACTAAATGAAAAACAAAGGCTAGTAGAAGCCTCTATTCAAAAACACGATAATATAGTAAAAACTCTACGCAAAAAGTAACTACACTCTAACATTTTCTCCAGTTTTTGCATCTTGGTACATCACCCAATATCCCCTTCCGCCCAATTTTTCTGGGTCAAGTGGTATCCACTGGACAAAGTCTTCGAGACTTTTAGGAGGTAAATCCCCCTCACTTTTTGCTGGGATTGCATAACAAATATGACTCACTTTTCCATCAGCAAAAAGTTTCCCCAATAAATAGTGCTCATCCTCGTTATCCGAAAAACATACTCTCACCCATTCAGAATCGGGTATTATCGCTTCCATTTGGCTAAATCTAGGAAAACGTGAAAACAGTTCATCAATTTGTCCCTCAACTAAGCTATAAAAATTCTTATTTTCAATTTCATCACCAAAAGGATTTATAATTTCCTGATTGGATAGAGTTTTTAACTCGCTTTCATCAACTTCGCTTAGGATAAGCTCGTCTAACTCATCTTGACTCGGTTCGTCAAATAGTCGAGCTTTATCGATTATCTCTTTGCCTCCACTCACAACTTCTCTCCATTTTTCATCATTTTTTTGCGCCACTACTACAAAAATATCATCACTAGAAGGAGCATTTACAATTTTAAATGGAAAATCGTCCTTTACATCATGAAACAAAAAATTTTTTCCCCCAATGCTAATTAGCATTTTTAAGTCTTTTTCATAAGATACATTATACAGCCTCAACTCACCCAGGATATTGTTTTCGCCGCTCAACGAAATTAACCCTCTAGCATTTTTAGAGCCTGAATTATGATAAGTAGATGCTTGATTTAGAACAATTGTTTTTGTAACCATATTTCACTCCTTCATTATTATATAATAAAAAAATAAAATAGTTTCCCAAATTACTAACTATCTTATTCCTTTTTTGTTCTAAATTATAACAATTTGTCGTTTTCTATTAAATCAACCAATTTTTTATATTGCTCTTTACTCAACTTTTCCGCTCTTATGTCTTTTGCTACCCCCAACCTATCTAATAGTTGCTCCGCCTGTCCTCTGTTTATTCCAAATCCTTTCATCAAATTATTGACTAGCGTCTTTCTTCGCATAGCAAAGCTCGACTTTACTACCCGCATCAATTTATCAAGTTTTAGGTATTGTGGGTAGTTTACTTCCATATTAACCACAGCACTATCCACCTCAGGCATTGGGATAAACATATTTTTGGGAACAATTCTCGTTAATTTTAATTTACTCCAAACTCCAAGGATTACACTAATTCCGCCATACTCACTATCATTTTCTGTAGAGCAAATTCGTTCTGCTAATTCCTTTTGAAGCATTACTGTTACGCTAGATAAATTAAATCCTGATTTCACCAACCAAAACAAGATGGGAGTACTGATGTAGTATGGAAGGTTAGCTACAACTTTGAATTTTTCCCCTTCAAAAAATGATAAAAGCTCATCTGGCCCTATTCGCAAAATATCACCAAAAATCAGTTTTAGATTTTTTTGCCCAGCAAACTTTGAAAGCAAAATTGGTTGTAGCTCTTTATCAATCTCTACACTCACCACACGCTTAGCTTTACTAATAAGTTTTTCAGTGAGAGCCCCTGCTCCTGTACCTATTTCTAAAATGTTGTCTTCCATAGTTACTTTAGCATCAGCTACTATATCCTCAAGCAATTTGTCGTCTTTTAAAAAATTTTGTCCAAATTTCTTTTTGAATACAAACTTTTCCACATCACACCTCCAACTCAAAAAATCGTTTTGCATTTTGAGTAGTAATGCGATCTACCTCTTCACTACCTATTCCCCAAATGGATGCCACCATATCAGCCACTTCGGCCACATATTCAGGTCGATTAATCTTCCCGCGATATTTCTGCGGTGCAAGATATGGAGCATCTGTCTCTACCATCAATCTCTCATGTGGAATAATTTTGACCGCCTCTCGCACCTTAGCGTTTTTAGGATAAGTAATTAGCCCTGTTACGGATATATAATAGCCTAAATCCACAATTTTTTGAGCAACATTAGCATCTCCATCAAAACAGTGCACAACTCCACGTTTGATTATATCTTTGTGATTTTTTAAAAATAGCAAACAATCCTCCCAAGCATCTCTCATATGAAAAATGACAGGCAAATCATGTTTATGAGCAAGCTCAACTTGAGAAAGCAACACTTGCTTTTGTTTTGCTACATTTTCTTTTCCATAGTGATAGTCTATCCCAATTTCACCAACTGCCACTACTTTGGGGTTAGATAAAGCCTTATCTAGCCACTGTTTTGTAGTTGCATCATATTGAGTACAATTTTCTGGATGTACTCCAAGAGCGGCCCAGACTCTATCATTCTGCGCAACTATTAGGCTAGTTTTACTACTATCTAAACTATAGCTAGGGCAAATTACCCCACCTACACGCCCTGTAGATAAGTTTTTTAATATTTCTTCTAACGAATCAGCTAGCTTTTCATCATTAATATGTGAATGAGTATCAATTAACATTTTGCACCTCTAAGTTATTATACAAAATTTACAAACTTTTGTAAAGAGTTTAGTTATCGTAAAAAAATTTTTTACGTATATATAACTATGCAAAAATTATGGTTAGTTCTAGTAATTCCTAGTTTGATTTTTATGATAATTAATTCCCCACAAAATAGTATATTAGCCCTTACTCAAGCCGGAAGTGATGGAGTGAGCCTTATTATCAAGTTAGCGGGCATTTATTCTATTTGGTTAGGCTTTTTAGCGCTCATTGAAAAAAGCGGACTAGACAACAAAATTGCCTCCTTTCTCTCCCCTATTGTTGATAAGCTCTTTAAAAACACATCTAAAGAAGCTAAAAAGTATATTTCCCTTAATATCTCCGCAAACATGCTTGGAATGGGCAACGCTGGCACACCGATCGGACTAAAAGCAATGAAAGAACTAAATAAAGATCATAAAAGTAACATAGCCTCTCTCCCTATGATAATGTTAGTTGTGCTAAACGCTACTAGCCTTCAACTCCTCCCCACCACCATCATAAGCCTTCGTGAAGTAGCCGGCTCCTTATCCAGTACTGATATAATTCTGCCCTCAATTATTGCTACAACAGTTTCCACTCTTTTGGGAATTGTCTTAGTAAAACTATGCCATAAATGGAAAAAACATTATGGTACTCAGTAGCCTTATAACCCCCATTCTAATAGCTTCGCTACTCATATATTGTGCTATAAAGAGGATAAACTGCTATGCTACTTTTTGTGGAGGTGTCAAAAATGCGCTATCGCTTTGCCTCGAGCTTTTCCCATTCATTATTACCATCTTTGTAGCTATTTCACTATTTAGAATTAGTGGATTATGTAACATTGTCTCTAATCTCTGCGCCCCTATACTAAGCTTGGTAGGGATTCCTCCAGAATTGTGCGAATTGATTATCATTCGTCCCTTTAGCGGTAGCGGAAGTCTATCTATATATGAAAATCTCCTCTCTACATACGGAGCAGATAGCTACATCAGTAGATGCGCTAGCGTAATTATGGGCAGTAGTGAAACAGTTTTTTATGTGGCTACAATTTACTTTGCTCAAACTAAGGTAAAACGACTATTGTACGCTATCCCAGTAGGACTGATAGCAACATACACTGGCACCATCCTATCATGCTGGTTATGTAGAATAATGTAAAAAAATCATATTGACAAGCGTCAATATGATTTTTTTCTATTCAATTCTTTCAAAATAGCAAACAAATCTATACTTATAATTAGATGATTGAGTAGTATAGTAATATCTTCCATTTGCTGCTTGACGAATAGTTACATCCTCAACTAGAGATGAGCTTTTATAAACATCTAACCGATAGAGTCTATATTCATCTGGACAACCGATATAAATTCTATTGGTTTTCCCATTGTATAAAATGTTTTCTCCTATCGTTGGAGTACCATTGCTATTAATTATACCGTCAATTCCTTCTTCAGTCATATATCCTATCCAAAATTCATCAATACTCAATTCTTCTATCTCAGTATCCACCCCATTTTCAGTCAAATATAATATACTAGTTTGGAGTCTCACCATAGCTTTACGACGATATATTATATAGTTTTCTATAAAACCATTAACAGATTCTCCACGAACTAATTCATCAGCCAAGAAACCTTTTAAGTAAAAGTTAGAATCAAGAGAAATTGTTTGATAATCATCCTTAATTCTATATGAAGTAGCTGAGTAAGTTTCATGTAAACAATAATAATCTACATCATTTAGAGTAATAATCCTCTCTGAATCAATTGGTTTATCAATATGCTCCATTTCAGAAAGTGGGACAATGTGTTTTGTGATATAACGATATTTTTCTCCCAGATTAATTCTCACCAAAGATGATTGATAAAGAGGAGAACTCTGACTAACTATCATATATATAGTGCTTCCATCAGGAGAAGTCAAATGCTCGTTGATATAACCACCGTAAATTTGAGTATTTAATGTACCATCTGGATTTGCACTTAACAAATATGCATCTGCAAAAGTAAATACTGTTTGAGCCTGCTCATAGTCGTATGGTCCCCAGATATTGTCACTAAGCGCAAAGAATATTCCACCTTTTTCACTACTAGTACTACTTAGTACCCATTTTTTAAGATACGTACTATACATCACCGTACAAGGATAAAGTTTGGTACTATTATTTCCTAACACAAAGCCTAGTTGCTCATTTTTACTATTTAGATGCTGCAATACTGTCTTGGTTACGCCATTATATGTATAAACTTCATTTCCATATTTAAATATTGGTTGACCATTTTCATACCCCAATAAATATTCATATGCGCTAAAGCTTTCAAAGTTTTCCTTTTTAACCCTTGCTAATTTAAATCCATGAGAGCGATAGCTACCTGTACCAAACAAATAGATATATCCATCTTTACCATCTACGGGACAAACCGTTGTGAAGAAGTATCCTTCATGACTAGCGATATCTACCCAATTACTATCAGCATTATCTATATTAAGTTGTAAATTAATGTCTTCATTCATGAAATTCTCAATCATATCAGCAGACAGGCCTTTTGTTCCATCACCAAAAGCACTCCCTTTGCCACTAGAATGATTTGCCCACGACAACTGATTTACTCTAGTCCATGTAGCACCGCCATCAGTAGATTTGATAAATCCGCCATAATTTACTGAATCAATCGACTGATTCCAGTTCTTTTTACTCATGTAAAACATATAGATAGTATCACCAACTTTTACTACTCCTGTAGGAAGTTTGGTTCGTTCCTCTCCAGAAACTTTCTTGCCTTTTATGAGGGCACTAGCATGAGTAATTACCTCATTGCTACTATTAGCGGCTACTAATGCCCCATTTGACATATATCCAGTGATATCAAGTCCATCACTATAGTCATTGTCAGTTGAATACATCATCACATTATTACGCCAATCCTTATTCCCTACTTTACTAGGATCTGGAGCGGTAGTTTCACTCCAGTTTCCCACAGTGTCACCAAAAAACAATAGCAATCTACTATTTTGTTCATCCCATAATGGATATCCTAAATCAGTAGCTCTCACCTCACCATACAGCTTGGTATTATTGGATGAGTTATATATATTAGCCCCGCCTTCATCGTTTTCATCTTCATTATCTACAATTTCGCTTGCATCTTCGCCTTCTACACTAGGATCTTGGTTACTATCCGAAGTTATTCCTCCAGTAATCATATTTACAAAAGATTTACTGCTCACAATTGCTCTTGACCTAATGTATAGTCCCGTAGCATTAGACCAATCCATAGTGCCACTATTTATGTTACAAATATCACCGTGAGTAATAATAGTCTCTTGCGTGTAGAGTAATGTAAGTGTAGCTATATTTTCGTTGATCAACGCACCTTCATTTACGCCTACGAAGTAAACATTTTTGATGGTAGCACCATTAGCTTTGTAAATAAAGTAATCAGTATCAAATATTATCTTACTACGAGGCGTGGTTGTAGGGTTATCATCAACAAGTTTACCTGAAAATTCCACTTCCCTACGCTCGTCCCCAATAACAATTCCACTACCTGTTAGGTCAATATCGCCTGTTAGTTTAAACTCTTTATCAGGATGCCAATACATCTGCCAAACATCATCTACTATAGTCAAATAGAATACATCAGGTACCACACCCCTTTGAATAACAGGTACATTTTTGCCATACTTATTAGTTGTAGTAATTGCGCTCGTATCCCAAATTGACAATATGCTAGCAAGTTCACTCAAATTTCTTATTGATTGCACATTACTAAACATATTTGTTGAATCTGTCCCATCACCAAATTCTTTTGTATAGGTGCTGTTATAAACATTGGTACTACTAAATGCATCAATGCTGCGCGCTGTTTTCCTTCCTGCAAAGCCACCGATATTACCTCCTGTAGCACTATTGTATGCCAAAGTATGATTGACAACAAGCGTAGGCGCAAGACTTTCAGTCGCATTTTCATCCAAACGGAATGTACAGTTTTCCACCACTTCATCTACCTGCGATATCAAACCTATATCACCAATTGCCCCAAACAATCCACCTACATAAGCTGTGTTCGAGCCTGACACATTGCCTGTAGCAAATACCTCATAAATATTACCACCAATAGTTATACCTACTAATCCACCAACATACTTTGACTTTGTGTTAGATACATTGATATATGCTCCAGACAGATAGATAGAGCCTTGCGTAGTTTTTAGATTTTCGTAATACCCTTCACACAAACCAATATTAAGCCCAACTAAACCACCTACCGCCAAGCAATCATGCGCTTCTGGAATATCTGATACAAATACAACAGTAGTGCCCCCTAAGTAATCTACCACACAATAACTAATCACACCGTGATTTTCACCTACCAAGCCACCACCTAAAACGATAGGGATAATATTACCATTGGTGTCTACCCAGACAGTACTATCTGTAAGTGAAGCCTTACTTCCTACAAGGCCCGCAATTCCCCCGACAACTTTACCCAGTATAGTACTGCTCATGGTGTAGATTAGATGACTGTTTGTTGTAGAAGTATCCATTATTCCCACAATACCACCAGTATAGCCAAGTCTATCAATCCCTACAGCAAATCCTTCACCGACTGCTTCTGATATAAAGTCAGCGCCATACAACTTATATATTTTGCCTTGATTCAAAATTCTATCATCTACAAAGCTTGATGACACAGCAAGTGAAGAGGTAATATACTCTAAAGTAGTAGCTCCTTTAGCATATCCTACTACACTGCCCGCAATATTTAGTGCTGATACACTTGCTTGATCATTGACACTAGCCACATTGATATTGTGAATTAGGGTATCTTTACAAATACCAACTAACGCACCAACAACTTGAGTTTGAGTACCCCAAACTTTCACTACTGAAATGTCAAGATTTTGAATGATTGCTCCATCTGTATATCCAATGAGAGCCAAAGTCTCTGTCTTGTATTGATCAGTTAATTCTATATTAGATATAGTATAGCCATTACCTTCAAAAATTCTCCACATACCATTTTCACTACATCCATATATCGCACTAGCTCCAGCATATCTTACATCGGCACTCAAATCACTAAACGATATGTTTTTAGCAAGTCTTATATCGTCATGTACTTTCACTCTACTACCAACAATAGTAGCATTAACCGGATGAGCAAATACATCATTCAACTCTTTTATGTTAGTTACAAGAACAGGTCTAAAATCATTGTCATTACCTTTAAATTGATATGTATATATCGAGCTAGAAGATGTTGTATCAATTATCGCATTTACCAATTCTTTTTGCGAAACATCTATTCTACTAGCCGATACTAACATTGGCCCAAAGTTATTTCCATAATTGCTTGCAAAATAATTATTACTTACCGCCATTACCCAAGTGCCATCAAATTCATTATTATTTGAGAATATAAATGTATCAAACGCATCTTTATTTCTAAAGTCTTGTCTACTCAAGCAAACGCCTTCTCTTTCTTGCGCAGCAATAAACCCAGTGTCTAGATAATAGGCATATTCAATACTACCGCTATTAGATATTACCAAAGGTTCACAACCTGAAATAATATTACCACTTTCTGAACGGATTTTAGAAATTGTGTACACTTTGCTAATACTATTTTGATTATTATGTACAAAACCACTACTACCACCACTAATACTTTGAATTAAACTTACAGCTGAGTAGCAATTAGTGATTGAACCTGAGTTGCTTTGTACAAACCCTGATGATGTAGTAGCAACAATTTGCGTATTGTAATTATCATTTTGGCTATTAGAAGTATTTCCTATCATTTGCCCAGAGAAACTACCCCATATATATCCAGAATTATTTACTGCAAGACCTGCTGCAATATAACTTAGTCCACTAGATCCACTACCGGTGCGCAGTTCACCACCGCTATATGAACTAGCTGAAATGTATCCACGATTATCTACCACCAAACCACCTATGCTACCATTGCCCATAATCCTCATATTGATGTTTTTTACTCGGCTATTGGTAATAGTTCCACTATTTTGAACTACAAGTCCACTTAGGTTAGCATTTGGAGAATACATAGTAATAGAAGTCGTAGATGAAATCACCCCATTTCCTTCACTACTAAAAATTTCTCCATTTACAACACAATTGTATATGACTCCCCTATTAGATATAGCCAAAGCGCCAAATGATCTCACATCGCTTGATAGTTGCAATAGTGGTTCTTTAAACTTTATGGTAATGTTCTTTAGCACTGTATTTGTCCCAACTTCATCAAACAAACCACTCGTGACTGTGTTGGGTAATATAATAGCGTAATTGTTTCCATCTAGACTGCTAATAGCTATTTTTATAGGTAGCCAATCTACATTTTCAGCGGGAATTTCAATGTCATTCATGACAATGTAGTTGTTTCCTTCTTGCATACCTCTTAGCTCTTCCCACTTATATATTGGGTTGGGTGAATCTTTAGAAAGCAATTGATAAAAGCTCATTGGTAAAGCTAACATCAATTTTCTATAACCCACCGTAGCCTCTACTTCAGCAGGTTTTATGTAGATTTCACCATTAACATACTTATAGTAAACTACTGCATTCATTGTATAAGCAGACCCACTCAAGTCATTAATCACCAGCCTACGCCCAGCAAAAGTGAAAAATTGTTCATAATTACTTGGTTCGATAGAGAGTTCACAAGTTGGATTTTCACCATTCATCGCCGCAATACTCTCGCAAAGTTTGCCTTGAGCATACGCCCCAAATGTTATTGTGGTAAGATTTGATAAATTTACAACACTACCATTAGCGTTATATGATGAATTAAACATCCTAAATGTGTAAGATTTGTTATTTGAATATAACAACTTTAACTCGCTAGCATCAGTATTTTCTTCAGTAAGTCCCATAGCCAAGTCATCGATAAAAATATCAACCACTTTAAATTTGATAGTAAAATTATCTTCTCGAGTTTGATAATCGTATGTCACCCAACCTGTCAAAATGACCTTTATCTCATCATCCAACCTTACAAGCTCACCTTCGTTATTACTAAAGCTACTCAAATCTAAGTAATACTTGTTTGTGTTGGTATCTTTTTTGACTAAATCAGGCACTCTTATGCCATCAACAAATGCTTCTATTTTGTGATTAGTATAAATACTTTCATCAAGCTCTACCCCAATTTCGTTTTGATTTTGCAGTGCTTGATTTGCCCCACCAGTACCAATTGCCACATAATAATAATCTTTTTCTTCATCATATCTAGCTGGATTATAAGTTAGTTTTAACATTCCAGCATCACGAACAGTAAGCGTGAGCATCTGAGACAACACTACTTGTTCATTTTTTACAATATTTATCATCAAATCTACTGAATATCCAGTATTTAATCCACCAGCGGTCAATACCCTTATATAATAGTTCCCATCATAGTTATACTCATTTTCGCCAACTTGTTCGCTGACCTTGTTGATTAGTTTGAGCCCATCACTTAAATTTTCTACGCCATTATAAACTAAATAACTCATTACACCATCATCAATTTTTCTCACACGCTGCCACATAGAAATAACTCTATTCATTACAGCTGGACTAGTAACAGTAATGTAGTCATAGTCTAAAAATATGGGCGAAACATCTATATTTAACAAACCAAAATGCCCTGGTAAAATAGTGTTTGAGCTTAGGTAACCAGCATCCATCATCACCAAATCATTATCTAGCATATCTGAATAAAACTTTAGATCAACATGCAATTCCTTTTGAGGGGTTACAATAAACTCTAATTCTGCTTTACTAATAGTTTCTTTTGATTCTACAACAAGCTTTACTAACGCACCACGAGTTAAGCTCTTACGAAATTCTTCCGAAAACTCTATAGTTATATCGGTACTAGCTCGAGAATTTTCATCAAAGCTTACTGATCCAAAAGTAATTTTTGCCACATCTTCATTATCATTATCATCATCATTATCATTATCATCTTCACCACTGATAATATCCAGTTTAAAATTGCAGTAATCCAATAAATTTGTAGAAGTGGTATCGCTAGACATAAAAGTTACTTTTCCTACAAAATTATCACTAACTTGAAGCTCTGTGTCGTTCACATCAAAGTCTATATCATACGCCCCAGCTACAATAGCTACTAAAATTTCATTCACATTATTATCTAGTAAAACCAACCTTTGCACCTTAATATTATCGCCCAAGTAGTAGCTATACTTTATGTATGGAACAATATAGATTTTATAATCACCTGCTTCATTTCCTACTATAGAGCACTTATCCCTATCTTCTAAGTCATATACCGTATAACCATTTACATCACTAATTCCAAAGCTGCTCGGATTTATCTCAGTTTGCTCTCCACCTATAGACACACCATTTGCTAAAATGTACACTCCACCAGAAACATTTTGTAATTCTAGCGCAGTGCTAGCCTGATAGAATGTAATGCCTATAGTTCCATTTTCCCCCACCAACAACTTGACATCAGGTTGTGATTCAGAATCTAAACTAAATAAAGTGTTATCCTCTTCCGTTCCCTCTTCTTGAGCATCCTGTTTTACTATAGAATTTACAGAAGGAATTACATTTACAGCAATGCTACTAAATGCATTGGTTATTGATATCTGAATTGTTTTAAATATATTAGAATCCATTTTGCTAGTTATGCGTAAAATTACTACACCCAAATTATTGATAACTATCTTATCTAATTTATTGGCATTAGTCACACTTAAAACGCTCGTATCAGAACTTGTAATGACTATAGGAGAATCCTCTTCTCCAACTAGGGTAAGGTTAATCAAATCTTCAAGCATTATTGTGTTTGATGCAACCTGACTACCAATAACATCTTTGGGTTTAGGGTAAAAATTACTATCTATCACAATTATCCCGTCTATATTTTTAACCCCATCTAACAAATTAGATTTTATATCTATTCTTATTTCTGTAAGCACCATACGCTTATTATTCTTTAATATTGGGTCAAACCCTTCAGTTAGTTCCCAAATATTGTTATCATATCCATAGTAAATTGCGCTATAACTTGGCATTGAGGTTTGCTCTACCACAGTATTGTCATTAGCTATTTTTAACTTAGACCTATTATCATACCAAAGTACGGCTTGCTGATAGGTTGTGTTTCCATCACCAACAATATCAATTTCACTATCAGAAGCCACCGCATAAGAGCAACTTATCACAGTATCCCCTGCATCATTCCCTACTAAAGCGCCTTTTATAGCCTGATTTATTCCTTCAATACTGATTTTAGCATAACTATTTTCTATAGAAGCGTATTGAGAATAACCACACAAGCCACCTACACAAATACTGTCGCTATTATTATCTAGCCCTATCGAGCATATTGCGTATGTCTCTGAGATTGTAGCAGATAAACCATCTACTCCTGTAAATTTACCTATTAATCCCCCAACACTGGCTTGTGAACCTGTCACATGGATGGAATAAACCTCGCTATTGTTATCAAATACATAACAACACTCAATGCTTCCGGATGTCATCTCACCAACAAGTCCACCAATACTTCCGTCTTGTGCTTTGATAGCTGTTGAGCTAGCTAAGTAAGAAGAAATCTCAACTCCCACATTTTCAATTACTCCACCATTATAGCCAACAGCACCACCTACACTACACTTTCCTGTAGTAATTATCTCCACAAACGATAAACATTTTCCATCTAAGGAGCCCAATTGGGCGTTATTCCGTCCAACAATTCCGCCCACAACATAAGTGCTTGTTGCGGTAGAATTAACTTCGATTTTTCCATTTGTTTCAATATTCGATAATTCACCATAAGAGTCTGCACCACTTTCATTAGCTCCTAAAGCACCACCAATATAGTTGGGTGCATTACCAGATAACACTGCATTGATAAAAGTGGATACTGTGCTAGTTTCATTAGTTTCCCATTTTACTTCATTAAAACCAGCTAAAGCACCGTAAGCAACTGATATTCCAAAGTTATTTAATAAAACCATATCCATATTTACACAATAGTTGCTTACAATCAGTTTATATTCATTTTGTCCAGAGATATACCCAATTGCACCCAAGTAAAACGGTTTATTTATGGAATAGTTACCCGTAAAGCTAAACCTCTTGCAATTTATCAAAACATTTTCAATAGTAACACCACTATTTATTGAAGCATCAACAAGAGAGCCTAATTCATTTTTGTTAGTACAAACTTCACCAGCTAAAATTCCGTAACCATAGCTAACATAACTATTTGATACACTTTCAATTGTTACACTATACTCATCAACTTCTATGTTTATATTAGATATTTTTGCTCCAGAACACAATTTACTAAACAGACCATAATATTGTGAAGAATCTCTTGTTACTGTTACATTCCAGTTAATTCCTGTAATATTGTAACCTGCCAAATAAGCTCCAGAATTTAATGTCCCGCTAAAGTCAGTAATTGGTGTCCATTCTCTAGAAGTAATCTCAATGTCTCTAGTAAGTGAATAGCTCTTACTCTTCGCGTCTATTCCTCTGTTATTGAGTGCAATTAAATCATTTTCATATTCAATAAAATACGGATCGACCTCACTTCCTTCTGGTACATGGAACAATATAGCCTTGCTAAACAAATTGAATGCTGCTTTTAAACTTTTTAATACATTTTCAGTTGGAGCTTCTTCGTCGATTAGTGATTTTTGTAAAAACATCACATATACATGCCCAAATTTTTCTAACTTACCTTTTACATTAAATCGCACTTCTCCTTTACTTACTCCAGGAGTTGCTTCTATAGTCAAGATAAGATTTTCATATGCATCTTCATCTACATCTACAAATTGATTTTCCTCAAAAGAATAGTCTAAATACATATAATCAGTTGTCATTCCGTTTATGTAACTTTGCCCCTCTATAGGTTCGGTAGTCACTATCCAAAGTCTAAGATCTTCCAAATAGTTTTTGTTAGGTACTGACACACTGGTATTGAATGAAAAACCACCTTCTCTGTATGGCTCCAACCTAACGCCACTACTTAGCGTAGCAACAGATCTTCCATCATCAGTGTAATCACTTAATTCTACCTTATAGCTTGCGCCTAACAAAGTCACTACCACTCGAATTTCATTAACTATTTCCACCCTGTTGTAATCAATTACTCTAAATTCCACAAAAAACTCTGCACTAACAAAATTCGCCTCAGAATCTTGCACCTTGATAGACTCTATAGTATAAGCTACATATCTTTCTCGATCTGCATACACCCCATTGCCAAATTCCATATCCTCTAAATCATCTATCAAATCATCTTGAGTGACTATACAATAGTTATTTTCGTAGGGAGAGTCTTCCAAACTATCTTGCACACGTAGTTCATTAATAACCTTCATCGTGGGCATTTCATTAGCTCTCGATCCTTGCAACCCTACATAAAAGCCCTTTTTCATGTTTTCTAGAATCAAATCATCTTCTTCTAAGCTACTTTCGTCATTTACGGTAGTAAGAATGTCTATATAAACCAGATTTTCTACCAAGCTACCATCACTCTGTCTAAACACGATTTCGTTTACTGGATGGAATATATCCACCCAAAATACAAATTCTCGTCCTACTATAGTTTTTTCAGTATCATTACTTGGTAAGACATACGCTCCTCTGTCGTTTATGCTAACTTTTCTAGTTTTTACCGTTATTGTTATCTTTAGATTTTTACCATCGTTTTTATTACTATTAGCCAAAGTTTTTAGTATAAAGTTACCTTTTTGGCCAGCGCTATTTTGAACAATACTCAGATAATAATTACTATCTAACTCATATGAATCATCTCCGTATTCACATTTTATAATGATATCATCATCATAATTAAATGCCTTATCCATACTCACATCTAGATTGAAATTAGCGTTAGATCTAAGTAATACTTTTTTCTCTTTTATGTCTTCATTACTTGAGCGTGCGATGTTTACATATCCGTCAGCAAATCCTACAGCATTATCAGTAACTGATTGAGGTCTTAAATAAACATTTACACTGCTCGCCTCCGAATAAACATTTACATATATCTTAGTGCTCTCCCCACTAGAAGGGATTAATTTTATATATGTGTTACCGTTTTTGAGCGCTGTTATTCTAAATTGTCCATAGTCACCAGACTTTTCTATGTTGGTAACTCTTACTATTTCCTCATTCCCAACTTCTATAGACACAATGTTCCCTTCAGCTATGCCACTATCATAAGCTAGATAATCATTGCTACCCGCTACACGCATTTTAAACTTTACCAAAGCGCTTTTACATGGGCATTCAGCTTCATTTTTGTATGTATCGACCAAATTGAGTAACTGGTCTTCTCCATTAACATCAAGTGTCATAGCGCTCTGCTCACCCATTTTTACATCAGTAACAATGCTGGCATATTGCAATAAGTTTACTACTACCAATCTTTCCACTTGCGTAATGTCATTTACAGTTACTTTCAACACTACTTTTCCACATGAGCCTTTGATATTTTGCAATTGCAATACGCATTTTCCGTCTTCATTAGGGGTCAATTCAAATTGAGTAGGATCCCCCTCAGTCGCAACAGGCACATTATTAATGTCCTTTCTAAATCCATTCAGTATTACATCTTGCGAACCAGATGTATTGTGCTGCTCTGCTTTTAATAACAATGTAGTAGGTTGATATCCGACTAAATAACTTGATATTTTGTCACCATATTGCCTAATCTCTTCATTGGTTAAACTTTGAATTTTGATTACTTTCTCAACTACTGCGTTACTAGGAATTATGTCAAATTTCAGTTCGAATGAGCTAACATTACTTACATTAGCAACATACACTTCATCATGAGGCTTTCCATCATCACCATCATTTATGGTAATATAGCTAGGTAAAGTTGAAACTACTATCTCTAACGGAACTGAATACACGACACTATTAGTTATGTTTGCTAGTCTCACATCAAAATAAACTATTGTCTCAATCACATCCACAGCTTGAATAACAAAACTATCTAAATCGATTGCCTCTACCAAAACAAAATCATCAACCCCATCTTCACCATGCCAAGTTACACTAAGTGGTAAACCTAAGCTATTTACAATATCTATCTCTTTATAATATTGGTCTCTATCATTTCTTACCAAACTTATGGAAGTAACTCTTTCTTCTGGCCCCGATTTTATAAAAGTGTTTTCTTCCAAAAGTGGAGTATAAACCACCACATTAGGTATCACCACAGTCAAATTATCCTCTTCAAGTTCATCTAAATAAATTGCTGTAGGCACGCATTCAATTTCAACAAAGCCACTGTCTGGAATTCTTTCTAGACTAAATACTTCATTTTCATCCAATGTTTTAATTAATCCCGCTCTTTGCCCCTCTTCATCAATCTCATATATTTTGTAACTATATGTCGGGATGGAAGAATTATATGGATTAAACTCCAACAAATCTAATGCCTCAAGAGTAAAATCAGTATCGATTGGTATACCAAATTCTCCTTCTTTCACTTTTGGTGCAGCTGATTTTGCCTTTACTACAACACTTACCCAAAACTCAAATTTTGCCTTGTAATTTTCGACGCTATAAGCAGTTACCTTTGTGTGGGTGATTGTAGGATTGATACCCTCTATGGTTGCCTTTTTCCCATTATCACTTTTTGTAATGTACAAAAATCTTTTGTCATAATTCCACTCAATGGTAGATAGCATATCATTCTTTAATCCTGTTATCGTAGCCTCGACATCGATTTTTCCAGAATCAGGATCCTCGCTATCCACTACTAAAACAAGAGTTTGCATGTTATCATCGCTAGATACAAAAGAATCACATTTTACAGATACAGAAATATTGTCTAGTGGATTGCTACAACCATATACTCCCACCATACAACCTAAAATCAATATCAAACTACAAAAGAATTTTTTATACACAGACATAATAAAAATTTTCTCCCAATATTATTTTGTCGGAAAGTAAAAATTTTATATCTACTAAAGTAGATATTTTCACAGATTAATTTTAATACATTTTATTTAATAATGCAATCATATTTTAGATAAATTTTAAATTATGCCAATAAAAAAGTGGCTCACGCCACTCAATTATTATTAAAATAAGCTTTTAACTTTTCTACCATATCTTTGCCATTTTTGTATTCGATAAACTCAGCAAGAGGGAAAGCTCCTGTTATCATACTACCAACCTTAGTACTGTGTTCATAAAAGAACACAATTTTTTTCTTATTTTCCACCGCAACACCAAGTTCTATGCCCATACCAGTAGATAGAGCACTCAAATCACAAACGATACAATCACTATCACGCACTTTTTTCAAGTCAAACTTCACCATTGCTTCGTCAATTTTTTGAGTGTCAAATTCGGGATGTTTTTTTATTATCAAGTTCCTATACTCCCATATTACATCAGGTGTAGTCAGCTCCAATTGGGGTATAATTTCCTTTAATGTCTCATCATAAACCTGATATTTTTGCATTTGAACTTTGCTACACCCTGTAACCGCACCTGCTAAAAATACTTTCATATCCACTCCTAATTTTTATTACCATAGCTGACTAGTTTTTCTTTTAGTGCCATAGAAGTTATTACTAGTTTCACCAATTTCTCCAGCTCCGAATCGCTACTAAAGTCACTTTTGCAGGCGTAATCAACCCTATCATCGTCTAACAAATTTACACTTTCTTGTTTTTTCTCTGGAGTGTAAACCGAGATTGCAATTCCACCCTTTTCCTTTACTAATGTCATGCAAGGGATGTCCGTTACTCCGTCGCCAATATATATCATGTTGCGAAACTCTACATGTTTGTTATCCACCCTACTATTGACTTTATCTTGATCAGATAAATCCGTCGCCCCTTTACATATACGGAACAAATACTGAGTTTTTTGTGTAAAATTGACTATATTCTTAGGCCAACAAGCTTCACCTCTTTTATCAAACAAGTATTCACAGCCAAACACGCCGGTAAAGTACTTTGCGATTTTACAACCGTCTATCATTTCTTTGTTCCCTGATGAGATAATATAGTGTTCTACTTTTACATTTTGCTCTTCTCCAAATCTATTTATCCTATCAAACCATGTGCTAACTCCAGAGAAAAACTTGATATCAGCCCCCAAATTATGCAGATATTCTTTATTTAGCACTATTCCCTTCTTTTCGCACTCAGTTTTCATTACATACAAATATGCTAGTGTGGGTTCGCAGCCGTTTTTCTTGCTAAAATCCCTTACCATCCCCCAAAATTCTATCGGCTTGAGCCCAAGTTTTGGGATGAACGAAAAGCTCTGCATATCATCGACCGACAGTGTTTTATCAAAATCGTAACATATTGCTACAGTTGTTTTTTTCATATTTTCTCCTTTTTGCAGCGACGCCGCTGCACCACGGAAGCGCGCGGCGCTTCACCCGAATAGCTTCACCACGTACCATGCTTACTACTTGGCACTATTCTTTACCCTTTTCTTCTTTCCGATAGTTTGCGAAAGTTGCGCTACCGCACAACCTTTCGTAAACACTGACGCAAAATCGCTATCACAACAATCAAAAATAAAAATCTCGTTGATTGCGATTTGTAAAAAATGCAATCATACTACATATTCTCATACACTTAGCCGCATATTTTTACCACTAAGTAGCAAATTTTATAGTGGAGTAATGGAAACAATGTTTTTCAGATTTAGATATGTTTCCTCACCTTCATCAAAATAATTAGGATATTCGATAAGACCTGGAAACCTTTTTGCTTTTACCTTATCCAATGTTATAATTTTTATAAAACTTTCCCCAGCCTCTAATATTTCAGCTCCAAAAATCACAGGAGCATTATAACCATCCATAAGACTTCCTAAACTTTCCATCACAATTTTACATTTTCTGCCGACTAAATTTTCAAACATTTTTCTTCTCCTTTAAATAATACAGACTCAGTATAACACAACAAAGTTAGATTTGTATCAAAATTTCATCAAATTTTTGTAAAAAGTTGGTTGAATTTAAAAAAAAATAAAAAAACAGTATTGACAAAAGCGCGAATTTATGCTATAATTATTCTCGAGAGGAAAAAAGGGAGATGAATTATGGGAGGGAAACAACATTATTTTAGAGCGACTATTTTTATGTTGCTTACATTGCTTGGATTTAAATCTTTGCAATTACTTGTCTATTGTGGACTAAATACTTTTAGATCAACTATATTTTTCACAATTATGGGCACAATGACAGCTTGTCTTATATTTAAGAAATACTACAAAAAGCACTACAACCTGCATGTAATATTAATCTGCATATTATCGGCTATTTTAAACCTAGTAGCAATCGGACTTGGAGAAGCCTACACTCTGTTTATTATTTGCGATGGAGACCTTACATTATGGCAATCAATCACCCAAGTTTATGATGTAGTATTCAATCAAAAAGGACTTATGGATATCTTTGATAAAAATGAGTTGATAAAGATTGTGAATGGCGATCTCAGTCGAGCACTCTACTACACAGCTATTGGATCATTCTTTGCACTAGTTCTCAGTCTTATTACCAACATTAAAGAAATCAGAGAAGCTCGAGCACAAAAAGAGGCCGAATTGCAAAGCATCATTGCGCCGGTTGTCGAAGAAGTGAAAACAGAAGATAAAAATACTAATAAAAATACTAAATTTAAAGCAATCATTATAGATCTATCTGATACTATCAAAGAATATAAATATTCTAAAGAAAAAGCCAAATTTAAGCAAGCACTCAAAGAGTTTTATCACACAGAAGTCGACACTCTATCAAAAGATGAAAGACAAAATCTTACATTATTCGCTTTTGAATATGGAAAAGAAAATGCATACAACCCAGATATTAGTAAAGCGTGCTCACTACTAGTAAAATACGCTCAATAAAAAAGAAACAAAGTTTCGTGTCGACAACTTCGCCACATACTAAAAATCGCCACACATTGTGGTGATTTTTTTGTGTTATTAACACTTCTCTCTAGCTGTTTCTTTTGATTGAGTACTTTGCTCTTGAGTGTTGTTTTGTAATTTTTCATTTGGATTATACAACACTTTTAGTTGAGTATCGATAAGTGGCACCCCCCACAATTCAGCTACTTGTTTTGCCATATCCATAGCTTTTTCAGGAGTTATATTTCTATTTGGCACTGGTTTTCCCAATGCACTAGCAAAAGCTTCCGTTATTTTATCCACAGATGTTTGAGTTTTGGGAGCATAGATAGTATCAGGCACCATTATACCCACTACAAATTGCGGCGGTACACCTCCAGGAATAGCTACCCAGTCAGGATTTTCATTTGCCGCTGTTTTACCTTTTCTACTAAAAGATTCTATGAACCTAAACATTTTAACCTGTTCTTCTGATAATTTAGCTAAATATTCTGAGTCATCTTTATTTCTGACATATTCAAAAAAATCATTTTCTTTTAGTTTTTTTACAGTTGGATTATTAGCATCAATTATTAAAGTAAACTCTTGCCCAGCTCTGTGTTTAGGTTGAATATCTTTTCTATTGAAAAAGAAACTACAAAATCTACCTTCTTCGCGTGATTCAAATTTACCAAACCATTCTGTAGCAAGTATTCCGAGTTCTTTTCTTCCACTATATTCTCTTACATCTTCTGCTATTGGCATATTATGTAGTAGATACTCTCCATCCAAAACTGCTTTACCGTTTTCTATTTTGAGTGAACACAAATTTTTTTCTTTCGATATAATTCCTTCGGAAAAGGAATTTGTAGTCAAATCTTGAATATATTTAATAGGTCCTTGCTTAAGTTTTTCTATAGATTCCTCAGTTTGGCTTTTAGCCTCAGGTCCGAGTAACTCATACCATTTATCTAACGCTTGATGACTATCGACTATTTCTGTTTTAGGATCTCGTACTTTCTTACACCATTCATCATATTCTTTATTTTTCGAAATTTTTTTCGTTTTATCTGGATGATGATTTAATATCATAGTAAATATATAACTCAAATCTCTTTTAAAAATATCTCCTAAATTAGGAGAAAAATAGTATTTCGTCCTATCAAACTTTTCTATACTCATTCCTTCATTTACACCACCATTATTTATTCCATCACTCAAATAAACTGTTTTCTCCATTTTTTACTCCTTTATATGTATTTATTAGTCTATCACAAAAAGCGAATTTAAGCAAATGATTACAAAAAGAAAAAAAGCTTGGGTTACAAGCTTTTAATCTGCGATATTTTTGAATGCTTCAGGGTCATAAGGAATGTTGTTGCGGTCGTAATAATTTTTAATAGCGGCTTTTACAGCACCTTCCGCCAAAACAGAACAGTGCAATTTGTAATCAGGTAATCCGTCCAGAGCCTCAACAACCGCTTGATTAGTAAGTTCTAATGCCTGACTAATTGGTTTGCCTTTTATCAATTCTGTAGCCATAGAACTGGTAGCAATTGCACTCCCACACCCAAAAGTCATAAACTTTACATCTACTATTATGTCATTTTCAACCTTTAAGTAAACTCGCATAATATCACCGCATCGAGCATTACCTACTTCGCCAATAGCATCCGCATCTTCTATTTCACCCACATTTCGTGGATTTCTAAAATGATCCATAACTTTTTCACTATATAACATGTTTTCTTACTCCTTTTTCTAATTCATCCCATACAGGAGAAATACTTCTCAAATACGCTACCACTTGAGGTACTGCCTCAATTACCTTATTGATTTCATCTTCTGTAGTGTATCTACTCAAAGTCAGCCTTAGCGAACCATGAGCAACCTCGTGCGGTCTACCTATACTAAGCAACACATGAGATGGTGCTAATGAACCTGATGTACATGCACTACCTGATGATGCGCATATTCCTTTATCACTCAATAGCAGTAGTAGACTCTCTCCTTCTATTCCCTCAAAGCACATGCTAAAGTTGGAGCAAAGTCGGTGTTCTCTATCACCATTTATTGCGCTATGAGGAATTTTTGATAATTCATCAAACAACTTATCCCTCATTTTTTTGAGGCGTTGATTCTTTGTATCTAGATCCTTGTATGCAGCCTCCAAAGCTGCTACCATACCCACAATCCCTGGTAGATTCTCAGTACCGGCTCGCCTATTATTCTCTTGTGATCCACCCACAATAAATTGAGTAAGTGGTACATTACTCCTTGCGTAAAGCACCCCCACCCCCTTGGGTCCATGAAATTTGTGAGCAGACAAACTAAGCATATCTATTCCCAGTTCATCTACATCAATTTTTTCGTTTCCTACAGCTTGAACTGCATCTGTATGAAACAAAACTTTATGCTCTTTACATACTCTACCAATCTCTTTTATAGGTTGGATTGTGCCTATCTCGTTGTTTGCAAACATAATACTAACTAAAACCGTTTGTGGTGTAATAGCCTTTTCTAAATCTTCTATTTTGATAATTCCATTGCTATTTACATCCAAATATGTAATAGTAAAGCCCTGCTGCTTTAACTTGTTTAGTACATTTAACACTGCGTGATGCTCAAACTTTGTGGTGATAATATGCTTTTTCTCTTGTCTAATCCCTATTTGTGCTGCTGACAAAATCGCTTGATTATCGCTTTCTGTACCACCTGATGTAAAATATATCTCTCTAGATTTTGCATTAAAAACGCGCGCCACTCTTTGCCTACAATCTTCGAGTTTTTCTTTTGCCTTTTGCCCAAACTCATGTAAACTAGAACAATTTGCATATACTTCACTATAGTATGGCACCATCACCTCTACTACCTTATCACTAACCTTTGTTGTACTTGCATTATCTAAATATATCATTTGATCTCCTTAATTCATACTATTTTAGTATGATATTATCATATTATAAAAAAAAAGCCTTTTTGTCAAGACTTTTTAAAACTTTTTTAAATCTTTATCAATGACATCTTGCAAAGTTGTTTTCAATAAAAAATCAGTTATAAGTTCAGCAAGAGCATCCCATAGAGGCTTACTTACACAGTTTTCTTTTCTAGGACAATCTTGCGCACTACATGTAGCCAAGTTGATTTTATCATCAGTTGCTTGTAAAATCTCTAGTATTGTGTACTCTTTTGGCGAGCGAGATAACTGATATCCACCATTTACACCACGCATACTAACTAGAATCTTGGCTTTGAGTAATTTGGATATTATATGCTCTAGATACTTGACAGATATTTCTTGACTCGCTGCCAAATCTGCGATAGACACAAAATTATCTTTGTGCTTTGCTATCTCACACAGCACTCTTACAGCATACCTTCCTCTAGTAGAAATCTCCATACTATCCCCTCTCTTTTATTATTTTGTATAGTTCCTCAAACTTATCATACCCAGCATTAAGATTAAAATGCCCCCCATTTTCTATGTCTACTACTTCCGCATTCAAATTTGATGCAAAGTTATTTAGTGCATCTTGCGTAATAAATGGATCATTATTACTCTTTATACACACTATTTTTTCTGCTACATTTTTTGCTCTACCCTCATCATTCATAAAAAAGTCTTTATTTATCTTATCCACATCAGGCACATTACCTATATAATTATTAAATCCACTTACTAATATTAATTTTTTTACTTTTAAATGTTTTTCATATAAATAGCGCAATGAAAAAATTGCTCCAGTCGACCATCCAACGACTACATCATCACCACCAACATTAATTTTATCTATAATTGTTGCCCAGTTATTGTAAGTTTGATTTTCGGGTGTAGGCAAATTAGGCACAATCGTTTCTATCCCACTATTGAGTAATTTTTTCCTAAGCCATGGAATCCATGCGGTATTTTCATCACATTCCGTGCCATATATTACTATTACTTTCAAAAAATTCACCTCGTAATCTTACTCTTTTTTATTTTTTGCTGGGACTTTAGGTAAAATAATCATTTTAGTCTCAAGCCCACTCAACACATCAATCACTACATCAAGCCTCCCCTCATCAATCTTGAAATTTGCACCCAATTCATATACATTATCAAGCATATCTTGTAGCAGTATAGATACGTGCTCTATTTCATCCTCAAATCGAAATCTAAAATTACTCACCAATTTATAAGTTGTGTTTTTAGGCAAAATTTGAATCATATCATATAGATGAAAATCGTCATTAATTTTAAATCCAATTACAGAAATGTATGAATAATCCGAATTCCCTATTACAAATTGCGAAAGCGTATACGCTCGTTCTTTACTAATTGCCTGCTCTAATGTCCCTTTATTTTGATGGCTTAGCAACACTTTCAAAGTTGGCTTTTCCCCCAACTCATCTAGAGTACTTTGGTCGTAAATAAACACCACAGGTTTCGACCGCTTGACATCATCCTCGCGCTTGTCATTTTCTGATTTTCGTATAGTCCAAGCCACACCACCAAGGGTAAGCATTCCTCCCACAACATAAGAATACACTGGAATAAAAATACTAAAACTTTCTTCATCAAGCCCACACCATTTTAGATAATAAGGGAACAAAAATATCGCGATCGCATAAAGCATAATAGTGACAAGTTTATATATAAAAGTGTTTCTATCTTCAGGTTTAAAGTATTTTGTATCATTGTAAAAAATAATGTTTATAATCGCATAAACTAGCAAAACAAAATCTACACCAAGCCCAATTTTTAGCATTATCGAAATCTGTGCTAAAGCAAAATAAACCAGTCCAAACACCGTAACAAACACAGCCACAGTAGTAAAAATCCGTAAAGCCTTATCTCTAAACAGAATTTTTAAATAACGCCCCCAGTGAATGAATTGATAAATAAAATAACTCAAAATACTCGCCGCTAATATAACTCTAAATTTTATATTTACAGCAATTTCCCCACCAAATTGATTTAGAAGTATTATCCAAAACATCATCAAGTGGCAGCAAATAATAGAAATAAACTGGCTATCAGTCGCCGTTTTTGATTTTACAATTTCTATAACTGTTAAAACCAAAAAAGCAACAAAAGCGACTATAAAAAATGACCCTACCACAATTTGCCACGTGCTAGCTATTCTAAAATTGTAAATCACCGATCCATATGTCAATGCAAACAATAATGTAAAATAAAATAGCGCATTTAAGTTTTCTTTAGTCTTTGTTTTCAATTTTCAAGCCTCCCTATCTTTGTATATGAATTTGACCGTCTAAAACGCACATTGTTTGCTACAACAAAATCCAAACTTAATCAAAAAATCCTCCTATAATACAAAATTCGACATTGATTATAGCATACATCTCTGATTTTGTATCGATTTTTGACATAAAAAAATAACGCATAATCAATAAAACTCGAAACTAGTGATAAACAAAAAAAGGCTCAAAAAGCCTTTTTATTTTTAGCGTCACCGCTGGGAGCATTCATGCTCCACCCAAAAATGCGCGGCGCTTCATCCGTGTGTTTTAGTACGAAATCGGATAAAGAACCAAATCTTCTGTAACAGCACTAGCCTCTAACTCGACAGTCACATTTTTACTAATTACATTTCCTCTATTATCTTGCCAACAAACAAATGAAGTCTTATCAAATGAAGTTTGTGGCGTAACTTCATACTTATTTGTAAAATTATTGAATACAATATTACTCTTTGGCGCAGTAACTGTGTGGCCATTTATCTCAGTTTTTGTCCCCTGGTGAAAAACCAAATAAAATGCCTTGTAATTATTAACTAAATCTCTTGTAGTAAAACTAAACTCTTTACTACCACTCAAATAATAACCTTCTGGCACTTCATAACCAATTTTGTATTCTTCTCCCTTCTTAATATCAAATACAAATTTAGTTACATATGCGGTATCACACTGATATGAGTGCCCCCTAACTCCACTACTAACCTCGGCTTTTACCATTTCCGTAGAATTAGTCAATGTCACTATCACGGGTTGATTCCTCCCTTCTATAAACCCATATCCAGTCAGCGTTGTCCTAGGATTATCTTGCTCAAACACTTGTATTACCTCAATCTGTGCTTTAGCACTTTTACACCCTACAAAAATCAACATTGGTAAGCTCGCCACAAGCAAAACTAGTACAGCCAATGCTGTACGCACAAAATGATTAACCTTTTGCATATTACATCTTCCTTATATTTATTTCCCCACTCTGATTCAATTATAGCACAAACCCCATCAAAAGTCAATATGCAAATTAAATAAAAAAATTATTTACTCTTTACCACTTCAATTTCTATACCCACTACACCATACTTATCTTGTTCTTCTATACTATAATACTCCAACATATCTAATGGATCAGATACTTCGTTATGCGTATATCCTAAAGCCAACTTATCAAAATGTTGATAAAGCGTCACAAAGTCCGCAAAAATATGCAGCCCAACCACTTTTGTCAAGATCTTTTCGCCAGTTTCTCGATTTACAAACTCTATCAAATCGTCAGGTCTAAGAAGTTGACGCTTTTCATCATATAGACGCATTTCTATTATCTTTTCCCCAATTTTGATACTTTCAAATGGTCTATTATTTAATTTCATTTCATGAATCGTATCCATATCTCACCTAACTACTTTTGTTTTTTAACTTTTATCTTGCTAGAAACAATCGCATGATTAGGACACACTAACACACAAAGATGACACCCTACACATTTCTTTGGGTCAAGTATGGGCATTCTGTCCTTTCCAAAGCTTATGGCTTGGTGGCCACCATCTCGACATGAAATGTGACAACGTCCGCAATGTACACATTTCGTCCTATCAAAACGAGGATAAACTACTACATCACGCTCAATATCATTTACATCTACTAAATTACACAAATTGGAGCCTATCAATTCTTTGAGTGAAGAATATCCACTTGCACCTACAGCATATTCTAGTCCCTCTACAAGGTCTTCAATAATTCGATAACCATATTCCATAACGGCAGTAGTAATCTGAATTGACTGCGCCCCTAAAGAGAAAAACATCAACGCATCTTCACAATTGTAAATTCCACCCATAGCAGAAATATGCATACCCTTTAACTGTTGATTTTTTGCCAATTCACTGATAAATCGCAGTGCTATTGGCTTTACTGCTTTACCAGATAACCCACCCGTTGCAAATTTTTCGGTTTCACCTTTTAAACAAACTTGACTAATTGCATCAAATTCTGTAATTGAATGTATTGTATTGATTGCAGCAATTCCCTTTGCTCCGCCCTTTTTGGCAGCAAGCGCAGCTGGAGACATAGTAGCTACATTAGGAGTGAGTTTTGCAATGACTGGAATTTTTACGGCTTTCACAACAGCTCGAGTAAACCTCTCCACAAGTTCTGGGTTTTGTCCAATCGCACTACCTGTCCCCGACTCCATCATATTAGGGCAAGAAAAGTTGAGCTCTAGTGCATCGGCCCCTGCTTTTTCTGCTTCTTTTGCTATGTAAGCCCATTCTTCATCATTACGCCCCATTATTGAAACTAGCAAAAACTTTTTGGGAAATTCTTTCTTCAATTTTCTAAATATCTCAAGATTTTCTGATAAATCATGGTCGCTAAGTTGTTCTATATTTTTAAACGCTGCAAATGTCTCGTCATCATTTTTTATTGCAGAAAATCGTGGTGAAGCTTCATGGATATCCATCATACAAATAGTCTTAAAACTAGCCCCAGCCCATCCTGCCATAAAAGCCCGCTTACACATATCATATGATGAAGAAACAACCGAAGAAGAAAGCAAAAATGGGTTTTCTATCTCTATTCCGCAGATATCACTTCTAATATCACCTTTTTTGTAAGTGATCTTTTGTTTTGTCTTTTCTGTGTAACACTCACTCAAAGTTTTCTTTATATTTACTTTACTAACCGAAACACATGCTTTTTCACATGGCGCCGGGCAATTTAAACAAGCATCACTTACAGATTTGTACGCACCTTTAATGTTTTTAAAACGAATTGACCGAATAATCTTTTCAGGTTGTTGTTTGTATGGACATACTGCACTACAAGGCGCATCATGACAAAGCAAACAATTTTCACATAATTTCTTATCCATAGTTTTCTCCTTAATTTTTGTATAACTATTTTACAATATAACACAAAAATTGTAAACAAAAAAGGCTCATTAATCAAAAAAGAATTGTTTGAAAGTACAAACAATTCTTTTAATTATTACATCCTACTCATCTTTAACATTTTCAATTTTACTTTGGTCAACATCTTTCTTTACGGGATATTTATCCTTGAGATTCTCGGGAATCCAGAAATGGGTATTTATATAGTAACCAATAAGACCTAATAAAATACAGAATATTTTACCAATAGCAGATCCTGCCAAAATGTAAAATAGGTTTTCAATTCGACCAGAAACCGCTATTACACCAGAGTAATAAATAGTAGAGTTTATAATACTAGCCAACAACACACAAATGATAAATGTTAAGTTGATATTAGCTTTTGAATCCATTTTTTTAAACACTGCAAGCATCGCCCAAACGCCTGCAAATGTTCCGACTGCAGAAGCTAAGTAACCAATAAACTTTATTAAAAGTGTATCGCTATATCCCACCGATGACCAACCCGCAAAAAATTCTATTACAGCACTCACTAAAATAGCAGCAAGAGCCGAACTTGTCAAAATCTTTGCCCTACGAATATCATAATCTTTTGCACAAATTATCACAGTAAACATAAACAAAGTGTACAAAATAGAATCTATAGAAAAATACACCGGCCCCACCATTACTGGAGCTGACACACTATTATATATATTTGCATTCACTGCGCATCCAATAGCAATAGTGAATAGCATCGCGTAATCATATTTCTTGCGCGCAACTACCAAAAAGGCAAATGCTACAAACGCAAATAAAATCAAAATATATATACTCATATCTTCTCCTAAAAATATTTACTAGCATATTTTACCACTTAATGATACTCTTTGTATACTAATTTACTAAATTTTTTTATAAACACCAAAGTCTTGATAATTTAACTCATTTGATAACTATCTGGTTTATTAGATTTTTCAGATTCTTTTAGTAGTGACTTTATTTCAGCTTGCATTTCATCTACGAATGCTCTTTTTGTTGCTTCCTCTACTGTTTCACTAAGCCAATCAGAATCATCTCTGACACGTGATAAGTCCACTTTTTTGGGGGGGATATATTCTATATTCTCTAATAAAACACGACTGGGTCTGCAATTCCATATTTCCTTTTCCCCATTCTTAATGAGCCTAACATTTCTATCTATTTCTTCTTTACGCATCTTTTCTAAGCCTTCAACATATTTTTTCATTCCTTCAGGATCGTTTGTGGGGACTTCTTTTTCAATCCATGGTTTATAAGCTTGGTATTCAGGAATTACTTTATAAGCAGCCTTTTTTAGATTTTCTACCATTTGTTGACGGACTTTTTGAGTCGCTGATTTTGGTAAGGTATCCATTAATGTAGCCATTGCGAACCCCATAACCAAAGTGCTTGTTTCCCATGGGCATAAGTTATTAGTTAAATTTTTATGATACAAATAATCAATATGAGTAAACCCACCATTCTTAGGGTCAGCATCATAAAATACATTTTTATGTTTAGGTTCAAGTCCAATATCAGCTTTTAGTAATTCAGAAGTTGCGTACACCATGTCTTTGATGTGTTCGTAAGGTACACCATTTACGATATGCTGATCCGTCCCTAAATACTGAATCTCTGGGTAGTTTGCTAAATCTGCTATAGCCTCGTCTTCAACAGAGTTCATATCTCTATATTCAGTACATGGCTTCCCTTTTGCTTTTTCTTCTAACACCCAACAAATAGATTTATCTCCCTCAATTTCATCTTGTGTTTCCAAAATCCTACAAATGCAAGGGACTCCTTCATCAGCTAGTGCATCAATTTTTTCTTTCACTATTTTGATGTCACTTCTTGCTGTACCATATTGAGCATAGTTTTTGTATTTTACTAAAACTACGTTATCTTCATCAAAAATATAACAAGGGCTACCCCCAACACTTTTATTTTCTAGTTCCCCTGATTTAACTTTTTCTATATATTTCTCTATATCGTATTTTTTCATAATTCGCGCTCCTACTTCTTCTCAAATTAAAAAGAGCTAACGCTCTTTTTGGGTGCTTTTTATTGTTAAGCACAGACGGTTGGTTTTTTGAATATAATTGTGCAAATTAAATCAATAAGCCAACAAATGGCACTAAATAAGATCCACAATATGCCGACAACAATCATAAGCACATCACCTTTTTGACCACCTTTTACCAAACGATATACGGCGTATACCAAGTTTAGTACTGGCAAGCATAAAATAATTTTAGCCCAAAATGGTAGGTCATCCATAGCGCTAACAAAACCATTTTTCTCAGCCATAAATTTTCCTCCTTGAAAATTATAACTTCATTATAAAACAATTTTTTCCAAATGTCGAATAAAAATGCTAAAAATTTATAAAAATTTTTGAAAAATTTTTTTGCCAAGTATTGTTATGTTATTTTTTTTCATAACTTTGATAAAACTGGTTGACAATATGGTTTTAAATATGCTATACTGTCTAAGCAGTGATGCGATATTTTAGTGCGTTAGCAGAGCATTAATTAATCATGTATTGCATCCTTGGTAAATTGATCAATTCAGCTTGGAGAGGTACTCAAGTGGCTGAAGAGACGTCCCTGCTAAGGACGCAGTACGGGAAACCGTAGCGAGGGTTCAAATCCCTCCCTCTCCGCCATTCGAAACTGATAAGAACACCTTGTCAGTTTTTTTTTATGTTATTTATATAGAAAATATCCTTATTCATCTTTGCTTTTTGTTGTGTCTGTTGTATCATAGTTTTCGTATTTATCAACGGAAAAAATTATCGCTTAAACAATTAAATATATTTTAAAAAGACTAGGTTTTAAATGTAAATCAATTAAATGGTTTATGTTTAACCTGGTCTTTTTTTATTTTAAAGTCAATATTTTTTTCTTATCGTTGACAAATACTTGAAGATACCCAATTAAAAGATTTTTGCCAAACTATGCTACTTTGCCACTGCCAAAAAGGCAAATCTAAATAAGGAGGTTATAAAATATGACAAAAGAAGAAATTGAGTTTAAAAAATACTATTTAAAAGAATTTAGTTTCTTTGATGGCGAATGTGATATTACATTCAACATTGTTGCTATCAACTTTGATAAAAAGGTTATAGAAGTTGCTGTTACAAATCGTGGAAAGATAAGCGTTATTGAATACGACTTATGCCAAGATAAAAACGGCAACTTTTATTTCATTTATGGAGTTGATAGAAATGAAATCGCTATTGACGATTTTGAAAAAATTGAAGATTAAGGAGTTATACAAATGAAACAGATTTTTAAAAATGTAGTGTTTGATGAAATTAAAAACACATTAGAAAAATTTACAAACAAGAGTTTATATCAATGCCCTAATTGCGATTGCATAAATGAATGGGATGATACAAATTACAATCCAGAAGAAAGCACTTACACTTGCCCTAAATGTAGGCACACTTTTGATGAAAATGATTTACAAGAAGTTACTTTATTAGATTACATCACAGATTTATTTATCACATATAAAGGAGAAAAAGAAAATGACTAAATACGAAATAAATGAACAAATTGCAAAATCTGCAAAAGAATTAAATAGTTTTGACGACTATAAAGCCAATTCAGCAACAAACGAATACAACAGTTATTTAAACGACTTTGAACAAAATGTAAATGAACTTATGGCTAAACATCCAGAAAATTTAAACGAAGAAGCATTACAACTTATTGAGTATTATAAAGATAAGTATTCAAAGAAACTTGCATTTGCTATCAATAAATCAAATAGCATTGAAGCTATGATGCCAAGCATTATGATTTCTGGTGGTGGAAATTTCAATTTTAGAAAGAAAGAAAAACAAAATCGAGCAAGAGAAAACTTTTGGAATGAATATGGAAACTTATTTAATGAAGATAATTATTACTATAACAAAATAAGAAATATCATTCTGAATAAAGTTATTTACTCTGATGATGCTATGGTTATTGAAAAGTTAGAAGCAAAAATAGACAACCTAAAAGAATTACAAAGCAAAATGAAAGAAGTTAATGCTTATTATAAAAAGAATAAAACTTTAAAAGGTTGTGAACTTTTGACCGAAGATGAAGCAATAAAGATTATGAACAATATACAATACCATTCTTGGTATCCTGTTCCATTTGCACCATTTGAACTAACTAATAATAACCAAAATATCCACCGACTTGAAGATCGGCTTGAAAGTTTGAAAAAATTAAAACAAAGAGCAAGCGAAGAAAACGAAAATAAATATATTCAAGTTGATGGTTTGCAAGTTGTTGAAGATGCAACAGATATGAGAATACGACTTATATTTAATGAGATACCTAATGAAAAAGTTAGAGAGTTAATAAAACATTGGGGCTTTAAATGGTCGCCTAAAAATAGTGCTTGGCAACGACAACTAACAAGAAATGGAATATATGCTACAAATAAAGTTTTAGAACAATTAAAGGAGATGAACTAATATGGGACAATATTATAGTATTTTAACAAAAAGAAATAACAAATTTACAACTTATAGCAGGTCTTTCTATCTATCAAATGGAAAAACTGAATATGAACCTGCAAAATTAACTGAACACAGTTGGATAAACAATCATACAATGAGTTGCTTTTCTAACATAATTTTAAGAAAACCAACAAAAGTTGCTTGGGTTGGAGATTATGCTGACCAATATGAAGAAAGCGAAACAGTTAACAATCTAACATATAGTGAAATACTTGAATTACATAATCAAGCTTGGGAAAAAGAAAGTAAAATAATGACTTTTAGACCACTATTAGTAAAGTATTTAATTTTAGTTAATTGGGACAAAAAAGAATATGTAATTATGTATGAATATATTGAAAAATCAACAACCAAAGATGGATGGTGCTTACACCCATTATCATTACTTACTGCATTAGGAAATGGCTTTGGTGGTGGTGATTATCGAGGTATAAACCAAGACAAAGTTGGAATTTGGTGCTTTGATACAATATCATTTGAAAGTTATGATGTTGAAGAAAAATTAAAAGAACAAAACTTTACTAAATTAGATATAGAATTTAAGGAGTAAAACTTATGAGAAATATTAAAGAAATTAAACCAATACTTACTGCACTATATTGCATCAACTTTATAAACGAGAAAAAAGATGAAGATATTGACAAGATTATTAAATATGCTTTTGCAAGAATTTTAGATAGTAATACAAACCTTTTAACACTTGCTTGTGCTGGAAGAACAAAAAAAGATGTAATGAAAGAAATAAACCAATTTTTAAGTGAAGATACATTATATAAAGGTGGTGAATAAAATGGCTAAAATAGAAGATTTAAAAAAGTATTTAAACTATGAATTTTCATCTGGCTGTTATACTGGTGAAGATTACAAAGAATTTGAAAGAAAATATATTAGTTATCTAAAAACAATATGTAAAGAAAATGGCTGGAAATTCGTGAGAGCATTAAAAAATCACTACGAATTTTCGGCTTTTTTAGAAGTTAATTATCATTTCATTTATGTAAGTATTAGTGATGTTAGATTCTTTCAAAATGAATGGTATAACAACATTTTGATTAGAACTGCAAAATCAGATATTGATTACACTGGTGGTTCTAATCATTACACCGACTTACCTAGTATAACAACAAATATATTAAATCTTGCAAGGAGTTAAAATGGTTATAGATAACAAATATGGCTATAAAGTATGCTATGAAGAACAAGAAAAAAATAAATTAAAAGTTCATTTAGTTACAAACAGTTTTGACTTGGCTATATGGGAAATAAATAACTATTTAAGAAATCCACAAAGAGATAGAAAAGATAATCATTTGTTAATAAAACCTATATGGCATTTATTTGAAGTCAAAACAAGTAAAGAATACAATAAGTTATGGAAAGGTTGTCCATTTAAGGACGACCTTTAATAATTTATTACAAGGAGAATAAAATGTATAAATTAAATTTAGAAACCAAAACAAAAGAACAAGAACTAATCAAAGAATACTTGCAAAATAATGTTAGTGAAATAATTGCCGACAAAATAAATAATGGCATAAAAATCACAAAAGACAATAAAACATTTGTAAACAAAAAAGATTTAGATGGTTTTATGCGTTTTGCAACTAATGAAACAAAAAAACAAGCTGAAAAAGGTGCAACCTCTGCCTGTATTGAAGATAAAGTTGTATTTGGTTGGGCTATGCACTACTTTGAAGAAGATAGCATTGAAGGAAAACTATACAATGAAGATGGAACTGAATATAAACCTGTTATAACAACTACACCTAAACCTACAACACCAATCAAAACTGAAACTAAAAAAGAAGCAACTAAACAAGCAACATTGTTTGACTTTATGGTTAATGATAATAAACAAGAAAACAATGAAAAAGATGAAGAAAATGACGAAGAAGTTTGTGATTGTGAAGAAGAAATTGAAGAACAAAAATCAAATATTCCCGACTATTACAACGAATATCACGAATGCGAATTGTCATATCCAAACATTGTAGTTTTGACCAAACTTGGTGATTTCTATGAAGCTATGAACGAAAATGCTGAAAGAATTGCAAATGTTTTAGATTTAGTGCTTACATCAAAAGATGTTGGACTTGATAGCAAAGTTAAACTTGCAGGTTTTCCATATCATGTAAAAGATGATTATTGTAATAGATTAAATGAGAAATATGACATTATGATACTTGAAAATGGAACACAAAGTTTTATCAAGAAAAAACAAACTGAATTAGAACAAATAAATACAATAGATAAATACACTTTAAAAACTATTGCTACACTACTTGATGGCAAAGTTGTATTAAAATAAGGAGTTGAAAATGATTACAGAAAGAGATGTTAAAGATATACCAAAGTATATGATTAAAAAGATAAAAGAAAAAGACAAAAAAGATTATCCAAATGGCGATAACAACAGAAGATTTTACGCATATCTAACAAAATACAATGGTGAACTTGTCAAAGTTACGGTTGCTGTCAAAAATAGATATGGAAAATGGTATTGTAAACAAGTTGCTATTCACGGTATCCACTCAAAAAATTGTTTAATAAAAGATATTGTATTCTATCAAATAAGTGGTTATATAGTTGGTTGGTTTAGCGAAGGACTTACCAAAGAACCTAAATATTGGGAAAGCGATAATTGGGATTGGAATGACGACAAATATTTTGATCCTTACGCTCCTGTAATAAATCCAGAATACGCACTAAAATTTAAAGAATACAAATATAGTCAGGTAGATAAATACCCTTACTGCGATATATTAAAATACTTACGCACTTATGAAAAATATCCACAAACTGAATATCTTGTTAAATTGCATTTATATAACTACGCTACAAGTAAAATGCTATTAGAAAAAATTGGAAAAGATAAAAAGTTTAGAACTTGGCTTATTAGAAACTCTGCTGAAATTGCACTAAATAACTACTATGTATCAACAATACTAAAAGCATATAAAGAAAATAAAAATTTAGAGTTTGTGCAAAAGTTTGAAGTGTTTAATAAATCATTTATACATAGTGAAAAATATCTACCAATTAAGAAAGCATTTAATGGAAACATTGAACGCTTTTTTCTTTATCTAAAATCACAAAACACACTTGATTATAGTTCTTACTATGATTATTTAATGGCTTGCGAAAAACTTGGTTTAGATATGACAAAAGACAAAAATTTAATACCACATAATTTTAAATATTGGCACGATATAAGAATGGATGAATACAACTCTAAAAAAGCAGAATTAGACAAAAAAGAAAGAGCAAAATTTTATAAACAATTTGAAGATGTTGCAAATAAGTATTTATCAATGCAAAGAGATATGAAAGATAACTATGTTGTTTTAATAGCAAAATCACCAGCAGATTTAATGAATGAAGGCAATAAACTACATCACTGCGTTGGTAGTATGGGTTATGATCAAAAATTCGTTCGAGAGCAAAGTTTGATATTCTTTGTCAGAGTTAAAGAACAACAAGATATTCCACTCGTTACAATAGAATACTCGCTTGATACACATAGAATTTTACAATGTCGTGCTGAACATAACTCAACACCAGATAATGAGATTTTGACTTTTATAAATAAAAAATGGCTACCTTACGCCAATAGAAAGTTAAGGCAAATAGCAATATAAGGAGAATAAAAAATGAATTATTATAGAATAACAGCATATTACAAAGATGAAGATTTTAGTTTCATTGTAGATAGCAATGGAATGTTTGAAAAGTTATGGCAATTTAGTGCTTACTTGGTTGAAAAGAATATTGATATTATAGAAGTATCAAAAGAAGAAAATTTGCTTGATGTTAATATTACACCAGCAGAAGAAGATAATGAGCATTTTATCTTACGAGCAATAGCTGATGGAAAGCCAGAATATATCAATCAAGTTATAAATGGCACAACTTACAAAGCAATAAAAGTTGGAGATAAAATTTATATACCAAACAAGGAGGAAATAATATGAGAGATATATTGAAAGAACTATATGATGGCAAAATTGATGCTGTGCATCAAAAAATGAGTTTAAGGTATAAAAAAGCAAGTGATAAAGAAATTGAGCTATATAAAAAACTAAAAGAACTTTTGCCTGCTGAATTAAATGACTTGTTTGAAGAATATATATCGGCAAATGATAAAACAACAGAGTTATTAGGATTAGAAAGATATAAAATTGGTTTTAAGACAGGACTACTAATCGGTCTTGAAACAAAAAAATAAAAAGGGCTGAACTTGAAAGCGAAGTGCTAACAGGTTCGGCCTTTTTTTATGCTATTCGGCTGATAAATCAATATAATCTTTTTTCTTTGATTTAGCATATTTTAATGCCTTATATGCACCACTGCGATTATTTTCAGGAGCATAGAATACAACAAAATCACTACGATTGATTATTTCACAATTTCTAAAATAAATTCTTTGATACCACCAATCAAAATCTAAATCAAGGTAAACAATTTCTTCGTATGTTTCATCATTTAACCATTTAGGTCTTTTTGATGCACGAAGCCACCTTGGATCGGCAACACAAAATATTCTATGAATATCTGGGTATTGTTCTTTTAACTCGCAAATTATCTTATAGCAAGTATCATCAAACATACTAAAACCACCAAAATAGAATGTTCTGTAATTTTTTTCCAGCAAATCTATAAACACTTGTCTTAACCTTTCTTTTATCGTGTCAGTGATAACCATATTATTAGTTCCAAAAACACTACAACTTTTATGTGTTTCCATATACATTTTTCCTTTCCGTATTCATTTTGAATACTTACACACACTATTATAGCACAAATTTATGTATATGTGTATTCATTTTGCTTTTTTTGACAATTTTTTATGTATGTCTGCTTACAACGGGGTTTGAAGTGTGAATTATAATATATGTATATGAAATATAAGGAGTATAATATGGAGATTAAAGAAGTCCTTTCACGCATTGGATATGTTAGAAATCAAGCAAATTTATCTGCAAGAGAAGTTAGTTTAAGAATGGGTATGAGCCCACAATATGTTGCACAAATTGAAAGTGGAAGAATTGTTTTAACACTTGAAAAACTGTTTGCAATATTAGAAATTTGCAACTTCCCATTAGAAAGATTTTTTAGCAAGAATATAGCAGAATACAATGAAGATAATGAACTGCAAAAACTTGTTGAATCTTTGCCACTTGATAAGAAAAAACATTTGATAGAATTTATTAAAAATAACTAATTCTATTTCTTTAAGTTAGCACTAAAATGCTAACTTTTTTTATTTGATAAATACCTCCGTTTATTTTTGTCTTTTGAAGTGGTGGTTAGCATAGTTTTAAGTTGTAAATCAAGGGCAAAAACATTTTTCAGTATTATTTTAATTATAATTATTAAACAAAAATCTTTGTTGCTTGATCCTTGATTTAAACAATAAAAATTACACTGCAAATTTTCATTTCATAAAACTACGCTTTTTTATATTGGTGTCAAAAGACAAAAAATAAACGGAGGATAAATTTATGAAAAAAGTTACATTTTCAATCAAAAAAAGAAATGGTGATAAAATCACAGGAGTTGGTTATATAACAGATGAAGATTTGTTAATACCAGCAATAAGTTCAAAAACAAACAAACCTTATATAAGGGTATTTGAAGATTGTATCAAAGATTGCCATAAAATCGTGGGCAAAACAAATGAATTTCAAGGCATTTATGAAATGATTATACCTTGTGAAATACCTGACAAAAACGGTAGCACCGAAACCAAAGAACTACCAATCACTTACTACATATGGTATAAACTAATTGAAGAATAAAAACTAAATAAACCAATAAAAAATGACTTGCAGTTTAATAATTGCAGGTCATTTTTTTGTATTACTATATAGAACTTAATCTATCTAATGACTGTTTTGTTTCAGATGAGATATTATTCATAAAATTTTCCATATATTCCCAATCTGGATTGCCATTACAATCAACAGGCAAGTAAAATGAAAAATCTGTTTTAATATGTTTATTTAACTCATCAATAAATGCTTTATAATGTGTCCTACTTTCTTTAAAAATCATTGTTGCTATAAATTGCTTTACATTAAAAGACATATCATTTTTAGGTATTAAAACAATCACATTTTGACTTGTATAAAAATCTTTTGGTTGAACAAAACACGAGCCTAAGTATTCTCCACCTAAAGAAATTGTCATACAACCTGCATCATAAGGTTTTATTCCATCTATATAATCAACACAAGTGGTTATTCCATTATTTGCATTTGCACGACCAACAAAATTTATTTTTGGATTTTTTTCTGTCATTTTAACCTTATCAAGTTTAGTTCCCATATCAATCTTAAATAAGTCATTATCGTATAAATGAAATTTTTTCCAATTTGTTATATCTATCTTTTGAAATGGAATATCTAATAATGATTGATACGCACTTAATTTTTTGTTGGCAACTTTGTTCATATTTTGTATATAATCTTCCATAAAATTCCAATCAGGAGTTCCATCATTAAGAACAGGTAAAGCAACAGACATTTTGTATGCTAATTCTCTTGTAAATTTATTTACATAATTATAGCCTAATGAATTAGCTCTACTTTTAAATGCCACAAGGAAAAATCTCATAGAATTATCGGTCCATTTATCTTTGTATATTTTAGGATACATCCCTTGAACATGAGAATATCCAATAAAATCATTTTCTTGATAAAAAACAGCATCAGATGTTGTAGTATCAGAAAAGGTAATAATACCACCTTGTTCATTACAGTCCTTATTTGAATAGCCACCAATACCATTGTTATATGAAGAATTAACTATAACAGGATTTTTTCCATCCTCATCAAATAACTTATTATTAGATAATGCTTTTCCATTATCATCGTTATAATGCTTTGTCGGATGTATATCAAATAATTCATCAATTTGAAATTCTTTCCACTTTGATATATTTATTTTATTCATCAGAATTTTTCTCCCTTAATTCAATATTATTGCTATATAAAACCTTTTTAAGTAGAGTATTCCCAAATTCTTTTGAATCAATCTTTCTGATAAACAACTCATAATCCAACATTGTCTTTATAAAATCTTCTTCATAGATTTCAAACGGCTTTTCCGGCATTTGAAAGGACAAATTTTGTTTTGGTATAACTGTTTGAATATAATTCTGAACACTTTTTGCTTCTTCACATATAGGGTTATGAATAATTTTTACCCATTTATCCTCAATAGCTTGCCATTTACCTTTAATATCTTGTCTTCCTTGATTTTTGACTGTTTCTAAACCATCATCTTCAATATAACAAGCAAAAATATCTTTATCATTATGTGGAACACCTGCTTCAAAAATAAAAATACTTGTAACAACACCTTGACTAAATAGATTTTCTGGTAACTTTATTATTTTTTTAAGTGTGTGATTTTTTAATAACTTATTTTTATATTTTTTATCAACAAAATCTTTTTCTAGCTTCTTATCAGGTAAAATAAACGCACATTCAGTATGTTCAGGAACATTATCAAGAACATTTTTAACAATTTGCATACAACCATATTTTCTTTCATATGGTGGGTTCATAAGAACTTTTGTAATATTTTTACTTTTAATCCATTCGCAAGCTTCTTGGCTTCTTGTATCTAATTGCTCCAAATTGGTTTTACCGTCTTTATGTATAAGCATATTTGCACAAGCAAGTGCAAAAATTTCTCTATCAAATTCAATACCAAATAGCTGTGAGCCTCTAATTTGTTCGGATTTTTTTGTTTTAATTCCACCAGCTTCTTTCATCATATTACACATTGCTTTAACCAAAAATGCACCAGAGCCACAAGTTGCATCTATCACGACACCATTCTTAATACAACAAACTTTTTAGAGTGAATACAATTTAACATATATAATAAGAAAAGTTTTGTAAGTGAATAGGATTTAAAGGCACAAAAATAAGAGCCTTTCGGCTCCTATTATCTTTACCCTATAAATTGTAATTTGTCTCTCACTTACTTTACCAAATTTATAATTTTTGTTGCCACTTTTTCAATAAATTTCTCATCATGTTCTACAAAAATAATGGTAGGATTATAATTTAGAATAGCATCTTCTATTTGTTCTCTTGTCAATATATCAATATAGTTTAAAGGTTCATCCCATATATAAATATTAGCCTGTTCTGAAATACTTTTTGCAATTAGAACCTTCTTCTTTTGACCTTCACTCATATCTTGAATATTAGTATCAAAATCAAATTGTGATAATCCCATTTTTACTAACATTGCTTTAAAAATACTTTCATTTATTTTATTATCGTAAGCAAAAGTTCTCAAATTTCCTTTTAAATCTTCTGTACTCTGAGAAACATAAGATATTTTTAAATCATTTGCAACCATAAACTCTCCATTATACTGTAATTCTTCTCCTAAAATAAGTTTTAATATACTTGATTTACCAATGCCATTTTTTCCAATTAGTGCAACCCTATCGCCATTATTAACTTCAAAAGTAATAGGGTTAAATATCGTTTCTTTACTATATTTTATCTGCAAGTTATGTGCAAAAATTAATGGATTCTTATTACTTTTTAGAGGAATAATTTTTAATGTATCATTTACCTCTATATTTTTTAACAAATTAGTCTTTTCATTTATTGCTTTTTCTATTCTTTGTTCCATAACTTTTGATTTTTTCATCATTTTATCTGCTTTATGTCCTATATATCCTTTATCTATTGTAGTTTCTGAATTATATTTTTTATTTTTTGTTTTTTCAGCCTCATTTGACCATTTTGCACAATTTTTAGAAGCTATTTCAAGTCTATTTATATCTTTCTGCAATCTTTCATTTTGTATTTTTTCAAAATTATCTTGCCTATTTTTATTTTCTTTCCAAGATGAAAAATTACCTTGTTGTATTTCTATATTAGTATTATTTATAGAAATTATATGATTTACAACTTTATCTAAAAAATTTCTATCGTGAGATACTAATATAAATCCTTTTTTCTTTTCTAAATAATTTACTAAATTATTTCGTGTTTCAATATCCAAATGATTTGTAGGCTCATCTATAAGTAAAAAGTTATTACCTTTTAAAAATAAACTTATTAAAAGTATCTTTATTTGTTCGCCACCACTTAATAAGTTAAAACTTCTATATAATACTTCAGTATCTGTATTAAGTAAATTTAATTCTCTTATAATTTCCCAATCTTCAACATTCGGAGCAATCTCATTTACTATTTCTATTGCCATTCTTTCTTTGTTTTTTACTTCAAAAGGGAAGTAATCAAACTCAACATTTTTTGATATTGCACCTTGATATTCATATTTTCCTAATAATAACTTTAAAAATGTAGTTTTACCTTTACCGTTTCTTCCAATTAATCCTAATTTCCAATCAGTATCTATATTAAATGATACATTTTCAAATATATTTTTTAGGCTTCCATCATATCCAAAAGTTAAATTGTTTACACTTATTAAAGACATCTATTCCTCCTACAAATTATTATTTTGCGAACTACTAAATTGTAATTTATAATTTGCTTATTACTTTTTTCTGTCAACTTCTTTGTTTACACTATTGCTAATAATATAGAAATTGGAAATATAGCTACTGGATAAAATTCTTATTTTCAATTTTTCAATTTAAAAATTTTCTTTTGGCGCTTAGTTTCAAATTTCCAATAACCATGATTACGATTTCGATGTTTTTTTTGAATCTTGTTTTGATTGTTTTTCATGGCTTGTTCAGCATTTAATATAATAGCTTTTTTTTCGTTGGAAACAAATTTAAGAAAAACATCATATAGGTATAGCCATCCATCGTATGAGATCTCAGTAAGCGTTGACTCTAATTTGATTTTTAAAAACTTGCAAATGCGTTTTTGTTGCTCATAAGTAAACAATTTTTTTGTTTTATCTTTGAAAGTATTTCCAGACGCTAAAAATATATATGATAAAAAATTTCTATAGTCTGTCGCATCCTCAACATCTGCTGATGTTTTTCTTTGAAAGTGAGCAAAACATATTCGTGCATTTGGCACAGGATAAAAATCTGATGGTTTAAACTCATAAATCAATTCAGCGGAAAACCAAGGTTTGTATAAAAGAGACCTCAAACTTTCGTTATAAAAGGGCTGTCCAGAATACCTGAGAAAAGCCTCATACTGCATTATGAAATATATATCTTCAGGAGGATTATCGGCTTCAAATACCTTTTTCACAATATCAGCAGTTATGTTAAATGGAATATTTGCACATACTTTATATGGTTCTTTTACTGATATTTTATATTTTAAAAAATCCATCTCTATTATTTGAACTTTTTTAGATTCTTTATACCTTTCAGATAAAGTTTTCGCTAATTTTGCATCAAACTCTATTGCTATAACTTTCTTGCTTTTTTTTGCAAGTTCATTGGTAATAATTCCTTTTCCAGGACCTATCTCAATTACAATATCGTCGTTACAAATATTACTCTTTGATAACAAGGTCGCTACAAGTTGTTTACTATGTAAATAATTTTGCGAATGTTCTATTCCCATAAATACCTCCTTTACAAATTACTATTTATCTTTATCCAATTTGTTCGCAATATTACAATATTGTTAACAAGTGGTATTAAGTCAATTTTTAAATCTATCCTTTTATTGCAAATTAAATTTTTCCTTACAACATTGTATTATTATTTCATTTTTCTCGTCTTCAGTTAATTCTCTTTTTAACTCATCAATTTTAAATTTAATTCTATCAACTACTGTTTGCATTGCATTATCAAGCTTTTTAGTTGAAAATACTTTTTGATTTAATTTTATAGACTTCTCTATTTTTTCTTCTCTGCTTACGAAAAAATATACAGCAATAGCAAGTCCTAATATCGTTCCTAAAATAAACCAATAATACTGTTCCATTATTC
>JAFXZE010000030.1 GCA_017541375.1 Clostridia bacterium | reverse complement strand
AAAGTAATGAGGATGAATTCTATTTTGCAATAGTGTTTCCTAAATGTACCAAAGAGTAATTTTGATGGAGCGGAGCATGATCCGCTCTATTTTTTTGTCTTTATATAGCCGAATTCTGCGTAAGATAGCTGAATTCTGTGGCTAGCGTAAAAATTTTCTCGGAAAATATACACAAATAATAAAAGAACATCCTTCTTTGTGATAAGGTATTGGTTTGCGAAAACTATACACACAAGGGAGGATGTTCTTTTATGGAAGATATTATAAGTTATTTGGCGGAATATTTCATTCCAAAATTATTTGAGATGAGGCTGGAGTATTATAAAAATCCAACAAGTCTGGCTGATTTTGCTATCGCAACAAAAGACGAAACTGATAAGTTAGGTAGGGAAATTTTACAGGCATCCATAGTAGAAATGGATAGGTTAATCAAAGAATTACCAGCAAGAAAAAGGAAATGGGTTGTAGAACATAAGGCTGATGGAAGGCAGCTTCTAACAACTTTAGGAAGAATTAGTTTTTCGCGAGTATTATATAAATCAAAGACTGAGGTTGATGAAGCTGGTAAGCCTGTATGTAGCTATCTTCTAGATAATTTAATGGGATTGTCCTCAAATCAAGAAATGACTGAGGATGTAATGGCCAACATATACCAAGAAGCTGTACAGACTTCCTATAGAAAAGCTGGTGAGGAAGCCACGAGCATAGAAGGTGTGTCAAAGCAGACTGTAAAGAATCAACTGCATAAACTTAAGTTTCCAAAGAGCTTTCAGATTCCAGAAGTAAAAAAAGTAGTTGACTATCTGTACATAGATGCAGATGAAGATCACTATCATTTGCAGTTCAAAGAAAAGCGTGGTGATTTAGAAACAAATGAGTATGGAGGAAAGCTAAATGGTGGCATAACAAAGCTCGCATACGTCTTTGAAGACATTGAACCAGAGGCTCCAAAGAGTAATCGTAATAAGCTGGTAGGAACCCATTATTTCAGCAGAGGTTATGAGCAAAACAGTAAGGAATTTTGGGCGGAAGTATTTGAGTATGTTGAAGCAACATATGATACTACTCAAATCAAAAAGATATATATAAATGCTGACGGAGGCGCCTGGATAAAAAGTGGATACAGAGGATTAGCTGATGTCACATTTGTACTTGATGAGTTCCACTTGTCTAAATATGTTTTGAAAATGACAGGTCATATGAAAGATTCTCAGGATGATGCAATAGCAGAAATATATGGCTGCATCAGAAGCAAGAAAAAAGCTGATTTTCTTGAAGTAGTAGAAAAACTTAAGGGGTGTACTGATTCAGAAAAGATACAGGCAAAAATAGATAAAGCAGCTCAATATATATCATCTAATTGGACGGCCGCTAAATATAGATTGAGAAAAAGTGAGAGTGTTAAAGCCTGCTCTGCTGAGGGACATGTTTACCATGTATTATCGAGTAGGATGAGTACACAGGCTATGGGATGGAGCAAGCGTGGCGCAGGTAAAATGGCTCACTTAAGAGAGTATTATTACAATAACGGAGATATGCTTGAACTGGCAAAGTTCCAAAAAGAAGAAATGCAGGCGGCTGCCGGTGCTGAAGAAGTGGTTCTTAGTGCTTCAGCAATACTTGCATCTGAAAAAGGTAATAGAAGTAAAATGATGATGGAGTATGGAAAATACTCAGAAAGAATACATTCAACGTTGACACTGCAAAATTCAAAACAGCTTATGTTTTATCTAAATGGAAAAATCTAAAAGGAAACAACACCTACCAGTGTTGACTTGATTAAAAGTGCTATGCACAGACCTAATCTTTCATTTGCTTGATTACAGTGTATCTGCCCAGAAATGGGAGTCAAGGATGCTTTGCACCGAAGGCGTTGTCCTTGACACCCATTTCAAGGCAAATAAAATATCAACAAGCAAAAGAAGGATTATTTGTCGTACAAAAAAGTACGGCATTAAACATTAATCAAAGGCCTGCGGAGCAGGGCTTCCTTTTAAAAGATAAAAAGAGTAAGATAGTCACAAATCTAATTCTTATCACAAATACACAGGGATTGTCTTTTCTGTGATTTCCGAGTACAAATTTACGCTGCCTAGAACACCCAGATTCTTTGACAAAAGGCTCTCTGGGTGTTATTATAAAAGAAAACACTTTAATACGTTAATACTGTACTTCGTTAAACCTGCGTTTTGCGAAGAGTTGTATTTTTGTGACACACGTGTCATTTGTTATTTGTATACTCTCCTTGTAAAGGCCTGTATTTATCTACATTTCAAGAATTTCCAAGCTCACAAAAGTTGCATTAACTATTTCAATTATCATAATGTAAGTCTCGTTAACTATTTCATAAAAATCCCAGCAACATTGATGTTTACTGAATTGCACATGTTTTGTTCGTGATACGAAAAAGTTGCATTTACTATGACAAAAAAATAAAGGCGGTCCACAAGGGACCGCGAGTATAACTTAAATTATACGCATATGTATCTCTATTAAAACAAGGGCTCTGGGCCCTCCGCTCTTCAGCAGTGGGTCGAACCCTTATCTGGCTTCTATTATATTAAATATTTT
>JAFXZE010000029.1 GCA_017541375.1 Clostridia bacterium | reverse complement strand
TTCAAGAGTAGATTTTAGATTGATGTTTGTGAGGTAACAACCATTGCCGCTTGCAGCTATTTTTGCATATGCAGCTGAGGTGTTTTGTGAGTTAAAGTCATTGCTTGCCAGCGCTGTTCCATTTTGATACCACCCTTTGAGGCTATTACAGTTGGAGAAAGTTCCCGCACTTGTAAGTGAATGATTCCAACTTGAAGACACATAGATAGTTTCGAGGGCATAACAATTTGCAAATATTCCCTCTAAATCAGTCAAAGCTGTAGTTGTAAATGCTGAAAGATCTAAAGCAGTTAATGTCCTACAATTATAAAATAAATTTTTCATTGATGTTACTTTTGAAGTATTAATACAGTATCCTAGATTCAAACCAGTCAAATTTTGACAACCATAAAACATATTATACATAGTTGTAACATTAGAAGTATTGAAGTTAGTACCCAATGTCAAAGTTGTGAGTTTAGTACATTGTGAAAACATACCTTGCATATTGGTAACTAGTGATGTATCAAAATTACTCAAATCTAACGAAACTAATTCCCCACACAACCAAAACATGTTTAGCATACTAGTAACTTTTGTTGTATTAAAACTAGACAAATCTAGACTAGTTAAACTTCTACACCCACAAAACATACTTGTCATATTAGTAACTGCAGCGGTGTTAAAACTACTTATATTTAAGTTCTGTAAATTTGTACATGAATTAAACATGTCCGACATTTGTGTAACTTTACTTGTATTAAAATTACTCAAATCTAAATCTGTTAATTTTTCGCATTCTCTAAACATTCTATACATATCAGTAACAGCAGCAGTGTTAAAACTAGATACATTTAAACTCGTAAGACCTTTACAACCATAAAACATACGCTGCATTGAAGTTACTTTGCTAGTATCAAAACTACTTAAATCTAAGCTTTTTAATGAACTACAATTCTCAAACATGTAGCACATATTAGTTGCGCTACTTGTATTGAAATTGCCCAAAAACAAATTAGTTAAAGCTGAACAATTTTGAAACAAATATCTTACATCTGTTACATTTTTTGTATCAAAATTACTTACATCCAAACTTATTAATGACATACATCCAGCGAACATATCTTGCATGTTTGTTACATTACTCGTATCAAAACTACTAACATCAAGGCTAGTTAAACTGCTACAATTATTAAACATTCGATACATAGTAGTTACATTTCTTGTATTAAAACAACTTAGGTCTAGACTAGTCAAAGCATTACATTCTCTAAACATAGATCCCATACTTGTCATAAGAGATGTGTCAAAATTACGGAAAATCAAGCTTGTAAGTGTACTTTTCCCGTCAAAAGTAATGTTGCTGGTCGCCACAATATGCACATCAGACATAGTCAGAAAATATAGTGTATGGTTAGAATTATTTAAGTATTTGTAAATTGGGAACTCGTTGGTGGAGACATTCACAGCGGTGAGGCCGCTGATTACATTTGTACCATTCACAAGATATGAGCGAGCTAGGTCATCAGTAAACCAGTCGAAAACCACAGCGGTCACCGTGTTGTCAATATATGTACTAAATGTGGACTGCGCTGGCAAAGTCGCTGGAATGTAGTTAATCGTAAGGTTTACATTGCTTGGCTTGGTCATCTTGAAAACGGCGGTCAAAATCTTGCCATCCAACATCGAAAGTGGCACTACGCAGTTGAACGAAACGT
>JAFXZE010000028.1 GCA_017541375.1 Clostridia bacterium | reverse complement strand
TATATTAAATTAATAAACATTTTTAATACTTTAATTATCATTTGTACTTATAATAGATTATTAATTTAATTTTTAATATTTTTAAAAATAATAATTTATAAATAAATTAAAAAAAATAAATTAAAAAAATAATTACTTTTATTTATTAATTATTAAAAATTTTTTCCATAAATAATTAAATAATTTAAAATTATTATATGTGTATAATTCCATAAAAATGTAATATTAAGCCACTGGTAGTAAATCTGTGGTTGGTATAGAAGCTCCTGTAACTATAGGTTCATTGACACTTGTATTTACAATAGGTTGAAGGACATTTGTGCTAAGTATAGGTGTTGCAGTTGAGCTAGTTGTGGTATATTTTTTGACAGTAGTAGTTGTTGTGGTACTTCCAGTTGTTCCATATTGTGCAGAGGAAGAAGTAGTAGTAGCACCATATGTTCCGTAATCTACTGCACTAGAACTACTTGCTGAATAATTTACGTCTGTAGCCAAATTTCCACCTACTCCCAATCCTAAATCTACACCTCCAGTACTAGCACCAATTCCTAAAGATGCACCGGTTCCGTCAGCACTTGTACCGAATTGGTATTTTTGAGTAGTAGTAGTTGTTGTTGTAGTAGTACCTGTTGTGGCATCAACTCCTCCGGTTTGGGAAGAAGTATAAGCAAGGTCAGTATTTCCTGTAACTCCAACAAGAGAATTTGAAGCTCCACCAACTCCCATTAACATTCCTGTGGATTCAGTGGTTGAAGTAGTTGTTCCACCAACTCCCATTCCTGTTAATAATCCTCCATCAGCACCAGCACCAGCTCCTGCACCAGAACCTAAATCAAATCCATATTTTTTAGTAGTTGTGGTTGTTGTAGTAGTAGTAGTGGTTTGGCCAGCGGCACCTGCTCCTAAAGTAACTCCATATCCAGCAGTAGCAGTTTCCAAACCAACTGTTCCGAGATCAACTGTAGCACCTGTAGTAGTTCCGAGATCAACTGTAGATCCTGTACTAGTTCCAAGATTGATTGTGGCTCCTGTTGTTGTTCCAAGGTCAAGGGTAGAACTTGTAGTAGATCCAAGATCAACTGTAGCACCTGTAGTTGTACCTAAATCAATAGTAGCTCCTTGAGTAGTTCCAAGATCAACAGTGGGTTTAACAGTAGTACCAAGATCACTTGCTACTTTTGAAGTTCTAACTCCTCCAAAGATAGTTTTTAATACTTTAGTTCCTCCATCAATAGTTGGTAATACACTACTTCTTACAATAGATTGTCTTACAGTAGTACCAGCAACAATTTCTTTATGTACACCAGTTGCACTAACGGTTTCATTAATTTTAAGTTGTTCAATTCCTAAAGCGGAAGCTTCAGCTGATGCGGCAAATCCTGCTCCAAATCCTGATCCAGATGTTGAAGAAGTCATTATTTCCTTCTTAACTACTACTCCCTTATTTTCAGTAGGAATAACACTGCTTCTTACAATAGATTCTCTAACTTTAGTTCCTTGTATTATCTCTTTTTCGACTTTTGTTCCTTTGAAAATAGTTTCTGCTGTTTTTGTTCCTTGGTTAATAACGGGACGTACTTCATCTCCTTTGAATATTGTAGGTTTAACTCCTTCTTGGAGAACGGGTTTAACTCTGATATGAACTGGTTGAATAACATCTTTAATAATTGGTTGAATAATTTTCTTAGTAACTTTTTTAGTTGTCTTTTTAACTTGTGGAACAACTTCTTTTTTAGTAGTATGTTGTTCAACTTTTTGAATATATGGAACAACTTCAACTTTTTCTGATCTTTGTTCTTTAGTTTCTGTTTTTGGAGCAACTTCTTTTTGTGTGGTATGTTTTTCTTCTCTTTGAATATAAGCTTGAACAACAATTTTATCAGAGGGTCTAACGTCTTTTTTAAGTTCTGGAGCAACTTCTCTTTGAGTTGTATGTTTTTCTTCTCTTTGTATATATGGAACAACTACAACTTTATCAACATTTTGAACTTTAGTATCAGTTTTAGGTTCGACTTCTCTTTGAGTTGTATGTTGTTCGACCTTTTGAATATAAGCTTGGACAATAACTTTATCAGTGGGTCTTGTTTCTCTATCAACTTTTGGTACAGGTGTTGTTTTAGTACTATGTTGTTCAACTCTTTGAATATATGGTTGTACAATAACTTTATCTGTTGGTCTAGGTTCTCTTTCGACTTTTGGTACGGGTACAGTTTTATTAGTATGTTGTTCAATTCTTTGAATATATGGTTGTACAACGACTTTATCAATATTTTTAACTTCTTTTTGTACACTTGGCTCAATAACGGTTTTTTCTTCATTAACGACTTCTCTTTGGATATATGGGACATATTCTCTCTTTTTTGTAACTTGTGTTTCTTTTTTTGTAACGGGTTGGAAAATTGGTTGTTTGATGATTTTTTCTTCCTTTTGAAGATATGGTTGAATTACAGGTTGTTTAATGTGTCTAACTTCATCTTGATAGACGGGTTGCATTATAGTTTGTTTTACATGTTGAATTTCTTTTTGGACATATGCTTGAATAACGGGTTGTTTTATAGTTTTAGTTTCTCTTTTTGTTTCTGGTTGAACTACAGTCTTTCTTATGTTTTGAACTTCTTTTTGAATATAAGGTTGAACAACTACTTGATTAGTAGTTTTAGTTTCTTTTTTTACTGATGGTAAAACTTCGCTTTCAGTTTTGTTTACAACTTCTTTTTGTATATAGGCCACAATTTGCTTTTGGACTTGATTATCAGGTACGGTTTCAGTTTTGGCATCAATATCAGTTTTTGTTGTGTGTTTTTCTTCTCTCATTATATATGGTACAACTTTTCTTCTTACTTGATTTTCAGGTACAGTTTCAGTTTTGGCATCAATATCAGTTTTTGTTGTGTGTTTTTCTTCTCTCATTATATATGGTACAACTTTTCTTCTTACTTGATTTTCAGGTACGGTTTCAGTTTTAGCATCAATATCAGTTTTTGTGGTATGTTTTTCTTCTCTCATTATATATGGTACAACTTTTCTTCTTACTTGATTTTCAGGTACTGTTTCAGTTTTAGCATCAATATCAGTTTTTGTTGTGTGCTTTTCTTCTCTTTGGATATATGCTACTACTTTTACTTTTTCGATATTTTGGACTTGAGTATCAGTTTTTGGTATTGTTTGTTTTTGAGTTGTATGCTTTTCTTCTCTCATAATATATGGAATTATCTTTTTTTTTACTTGTTTTTCTTCTTTTCTTTGTATTTTTGGAACAATTTCTTTCTTTTTAACATGTTGTTCTTCTCTATAAAGAATTGGTTGAATTTCTTTTTTGACTATAGGTTGTATTTCTTTTTGAATAATTGGTTGGATTTCCTTTTTAACTATGGGTTGAATTTCTTTTTGAATAATTGGTTGAATTTCCTTTTGAACTATGGGTTGAATTTCTTTTTGTAATATAGGTTGAATCTCTCTTTGAACAATGGGTTGTATTTCTCTTTGAATAATTGGTTTTATTATTGTTTTTACTATAGGTTGAATTTCTCTTTTAATAATATGTTGAATTTTATCTTGAAGTAAGGTAGTTTTATTATATATTTCCAAGCTTTTAATATCAATACCAGTATTAATAGTTTTAGTTGTGGCAATTTTAGAAATATCAACAGTTTTTCTAACTCCACCATATTGAGTCTCAGTAGTAGTGGTTGTAGTTGTTAATTCACCAGATCTTACTAATTTTGCTAATTCTTCTTCTACATTGGTTGTATAAACTACATCACCCATTTCCATTAATTCACCACCAGCACCATATTGAGTTGTTTCTGTAGTTGTTGTGGTTGTGGTGGTTGTTTGACCAGTTCCAAGAGTTCCAAGATCTAATCCTACTGTAGTACCATCGGCTTTAGTTGAATAAGTTACATCTATTGCACTATCTCCGGTTCCTCCTACTCCCATTAATAATCCTGCTCCTGTTCCGGCTCCTTCACCAGTAACACCATACTTAGTTGTTTTAGTTGTAGTGGTAGTTGTAGTAGTTTGTCCAGTTCCGAGAGTTCCAAGACCCAATCCTAATCCTGCATCTGGTTTGGTTGAATAAGTAATATCGACTGCACTATCTCCTACTCCACCTACTCCCATTACTGTTCCTGTTCCTGCTCCTACTCCTACTCCTACTCCTGCTCCTAATCCTGTAGTGTCGCCAGTAACACCATAATGAGTTGTTTCTGTTGTAGTGGTTGTTGTTGTTTGTCCTACGCCTAAATCGGTTCCTAAACCAGTCCCTGTAACTCCACCTGCATTAGTGCTATAAGTAACGTCCACACTTGAATCTCCTGCTCCACCAACTCCCATTAATACTCCTCCAGTTGCAGTTCCTCCGGTTGAACTAGCATTATATTCATATTTTTTGGTAGTCGTTGTTGTTGTGGTAGTGGTTTGACCGGTTACGCCACCTCCATAAGAAAATTCTTGAGTGTTTGTTGAATAAGTTACATCTTGTGCGGAATCACCAACTCCACCACCTACACCCATTACTGTTGTTCCTCCTATGGGTAATCCATCTGCTCCGGTTGTCGTTGTATAATGTTGAGTAGTAGTCGTTGTAGTAGTAGTACCTAATCCAGATAATCCACTTCCTGCCCCAGCTTCAAAGGATAACCCAGTTCCTAATGGATTTGAACTTCCAAGTACACCTCCAGCACTTCCTAAACTAGCATCTATTCCTCCTAAATTTGCATAATTTCCTGAGGTTAATGCATCGGTTGTAGTCATATTTGTATAAAAAAATTCAATTAATTTAGATTTATAAACTTAATAATTTATATTTATTGAAATAATAATTAATATTTTTTATTTACAATGTTATTATTTTATTTAATTCATTTATAATAAATAATTTAAATTTTATTAATTTTATAAGTTATATTATTAAATAATAAAAAC
>JAFXZE010000027.1 GCA_017541375.1 Clostridia bacterium | reverse complement strand
TTCAAGAGTAGATTTTAGATTGATGTTTGTGAGGTAACAACCATTGCCGCTTGCAGCTATTTTTGCATATGCAGCTGAGGTGTTTTGTGAGTTAAAGTCATTGCTTGCCAGCGCTGTTCCATTTTGATACCACCCTTTGAGCGAGGTACAGCCAGCGAATGTGTTCGCACTTGTAAGAGAGTGATTATTGTTCCAGTTAGAACCTACATAGATTGTTTCTAAACTATAACAACCGCTAAACATAGCCTCCATTGTAGTTACATTCGATATATTAAACATAGATAGATCTAAAGTTTTTATTGTCCTACAATTAGCAAACATACTCTTCATTTCTGTGGCTGATGCTGTTGTGAAATTACTACCTAAAATTATACTACTAACATTGTAACAGTTACCGCACATCCCAGTAAGAACAGTTGTTGCTGCTGTGTTAAATCCACTAAAATCCAGCACTCCTGTCAAGCTGGTACATCTAGAAAGGAACCAACTAAATGATGATACATTACTTACTTGCCAATTAGAAAAATCCAAACTAATTAAACTATAACAACCGTCGAACATACTAGAAAAATTCGTTACCTTACTTACATTCCAATTACTTACATCAAGAGTGGTCAAATAAGTACAACCATAAAACATATTTCGCATGTTATAAACTTTACTAGTATCAAAACCTGATACATCCACAGTAGTTAGACTGCTACAATTTTGGAACATATAGTGCATATATTCAACTTTAGAAGTATTAAAACTACTAACATTTAAATAAGTAAGCCCACTACAAGCATTAAACATCCCCACCATATTCGTAACACTACCAGTATTGAAATTACTTAAGTCAAGACTATTTAATGCGCTACAACTTGTGAACATATCTTGCGTAGAAGTAACCTTAGCTGTGTTGAAACTACTAATGTCCAATTTTCTTAACTTGTCACAACCTCTAAACATTTCCCACATATTAGTTACTAATGCTGTATTAAAACTACTCAAATCGAGAGATACCATACTAGTACAATAACGGAACATTCGAACCATGTTGGTTACTTTACTTGTATCAAAATTAGACACATCAACATAGGAAAGTGAATTACAGTCAGAAAACATATAGTCCATTGTGACAACTTTTGAAGTATCAAAATTTGATACATCTACACTCTTTAACGCAAAGCATTCTCCAAACATACTCCCCATTGCTGTAACATTACTAGTATCAAAATTACTAACATCTAATGTTTCAAGTGCATTACAATTTCTGAACATACAACTCATGCTTGTCATAAGAGATGTGTCAAAATTACGGAAAATCAAGCTTGTAAGTGTACTTTTCCCGTCAAAAGTAATGTTGCTGGTCGCCACAATATGCACATCGGTCATAGTGAGGAAATAAAGCGTGTGATTTGTGGTGTTGAGATATTTGTAAATTGGGAACTCGTTGGTGGAGACATTCACTGCGGTGAGGCCGCTGATAACATTTGTCCCATTCACAAGATATGAGCGAGCCAAATCATCAGTAAACCAGTCGAAAACCACAGCGGTCACGGTGTTGTCGATATATGTACTAAATGTGAACTGCGCTGGTAAGGTCGCTGGAATGTAGTTTACAGTCAAATTCACATTGCTTGGTTTTGTGGTCTTGAAAACAGCGGTCAAAATCTTGCCATCCAACATCGAAAGTGGCACCACGCAATTGAACGAAACGTAGTCTTCTGTTTCGGTGAGTGGCATGCCATTGAGGAGTTTGGTCACCTCCCCTGTTCCCAAATTGGTCAGCGTCCAATGGCTGAATTTGTAGTCTGGGTCGGTAGTTTGCGCGCGAATCCGCACTGCAGTTGCACTCGCATTTTCTCCCAAAATTCGCGCATATCCACCATTCGTTGTCGCTACAAGATAGTTGTGTGTCGTGTTTGCGTAAGTATCCACCACTGTGTTATTTTGCTTGAACGATGCGATAAGAATTTTGCCATTTAGCACACTTGCGGGGATGTCCACAACCTTTTTCGGATTGCCACCCTCTACTGTGTATGAGCTGATGTTTGTGCCGTCATTGAGGCTCCAACCAGCGAAAGTGTAGCCTGCGTAGGCTTCTGTAACCTCGGCACGCACAATTCCAGTTTCGCTATCTAGTGGGTAGATTTTTGCAGCTCCACCGAGAGTGGACCACAGAAGAGGCGTGGCTGGAATCCAGTGGGCATAGAGCGTAGAATCCGCGTCTATATCAGCTATTCCGCTCACAAAAGCCCCCGTTTTCGTGATGTATTGAGTGGAATCACCGTCTTTATCGAGCCAATATCCATCAAAAGTGTATCCAGTCCTCGTTGGCACGGTCACACTCGAAGCCGATGTGGTGTGGTTGGCATTGCTATACATCGAATAATTGCTGCCATTCCCCCAAGAGTAGAGCTTTATGCTTGTGTCTCCGTTGTTGTTTAGCGTAAGCGTAACTGTGTAATCAAGACACTTAAAACAACTTGGCGCGTTAGTGAATTGGCTGGTCGTGAAGTGTGATTTAAAGTAATTGGTAACAGCCCTATTTTGTAAATTGACCACAAGAGAAGAATTAACAGATGTAAAAGCCCCATTATTAATGGTAAATCCTTGAGGTATAGATTTATGAAGAAAAGTTACATTTGCTACTGTAGTATTAGCATAAAAGGCTGATGCATTTATCGTTTTCATAGAACTGGGAATAGTAATGTTTGTGATAGTACTTTGCAAGAAATTTGCATTTATCATAGCACAATCAGCAACAATATTTTCTGTTCCCTCTAAAATACTTAAATTAGTAACCTTTGTTACTAATACGAAATATAAAGTTTTACCATCTTTGGAATAAATGCAATTATTTTCAGACTTGAAATAAGGACTATCTGGAGACACTGAAATTGAACTTAGAGGTGTCTGAACAAATGAGTTATCAATAACTTGAACACTAGCTGGAATAGGACTTACTGTGTTTATTCTCGACTTCCATAAAGCTCGATATCCAATTTCTCTAATATTATTTCCCCAAGTTAATTGTTTGATTTGAGCAGCTCCAAATGCTTGTTTACTAATTATGTTAATGTCATCGCCAATCGTAAATGAACCATTAATATTTTTTCTTGGCGGAAACCAAACCAAACTTTTTGTTCCATTATTGTTATAATATGCAACTCCATCAATAGAATACCATTTAGAATTTGGAGTTTCCACATCAAAACTTACTGCACGAGACTGAAATGAAACTGGGCTAACTTTACTTATATCAAGTGAAGTATTTGCTGGAATTTTGATGTGCTGAGCAGCACATGTAAAAGCGTAATTAATTACACCTGTAACAGTGCTAGGTAGAGTGAAAGTTCCACTAGCATCGCCAGTATAGCCTGTTGCTGAAAATATTAGACAGTCTAATTTTGATACATTATTATCGTATCTTAAGCGATAAAATCCACCTACCCCATCGACACCATATCGAGGTCTAATTCCGCTAACTGGCTCTGTAACATAAATATTTACAAGTTTAGAACATTCAGCAAATTGAAATCCTGAGCCATCAAAGGCAATTTCTGTATTTGTATCAATATTTTTACACGGGAATGTTACACTAGCTAATTTAGTACAACCTCTAAAACATTGCGCATAAAATTTGGTTACACCATCAGATATTCTAAAAGATTGCAGTGCTGTACACCCACGGAAACAACTACCACCATAATATGCTAAGTTAGCACCTTTTCCATCCGCATATACAACATTTGTTAAGGCCGTACAATTATAGAACGCTGCAGTACCTATCGATGTTACACTTGTAGGAATAGTTACTTTAGTCAAGGTCGTACGGACATTTGTAAGGAAAGTAGCAGAGGCGCTGGACGAGCCAATCTGAGTCACACTATAGCCGCCCAGTGTGGACGGAATAGTGAGATCTGTGGCAGTACCGCTGTAGGCGGTGATAGTGGCTTTGTTACTAGCCACGGTATAGGTCCAGTCACCACTTGTTGCAGCCTCAACACTATCCGCGCGCGTGCGCGTATGAGAACCTAAACCAAAAGCGAATATCCCCACCATCGCTAAAACTAATGTAAGCGTAAAACCTACATATGCCCAGATATTTGCTTGCTTCCCCATTTTTTTCATAATGTATCTCCTTTTTGATAACAGCAACCGCTCCGCCTTGAAAACTTTTCCTTTTTGCTGCGACGCCGCTGCACCGCAAAATGCCAAGCGCTTAAGCCTAGTTGCTTAACTCACTTACTAAACATGTTACACATTTCTAGTCTATTTAAGATAAAAATCTTATATCATATATTTTACCAATTTTCGATAAAAAAAGTCAAACAAAATAACATGTTTGGGAGATATTTTTGAGATATTTTTTACAACTAACAGAATTACTTAATAAAAAGAAGCGACAAGCGCTTCACATGAAAACTTCTCATTATATTTTTAATCTATAACTATCGCAGCCGCAAGAGCCTTTTTTCTTAAAACAACAGAAGAATAATAATAAAATCAGAATTGTACACCAATCAAGGCCACAATTGAGTATACCACAATTGAGCAACACATACAAAATTACAAGTAAAGTAAGTACATCACAACTAGAATTTTTTGAGCCAGAGCAACCGCAAGAGCAGTCGTTGCCCCCAAATAGTTTATTTAACATTTCATCCTCCGATAAAAGATATGTAAACTCTCTACATGGTCAGTATATAAGTAGCCATACAAATTTGTGACTAATAATCTACACTTTCTAGCACTAATCCAACGGCTGGGGCAGTTTTCCCTGCCCGACTTCTATCTTTGCTAGCTATAATAGCAGGAATATCAGCTGAATTTATCTTCCCCTGTCCCACCTCAATAATTGTGCCAGCAATAATGCGCACCATATTGTATAAAAATCCATCACCAGAAACACGCAAACAGTATTGATTCTCCCCAGCCCTCGATAGACTGATGCGCTTTATCGTGCGAATCGTGCTGGATACCTCAATCTTGGCACTAGCAAAACCTACCCAATCATGTTTTCCTCTAAAATGTGGCAAAACACTTCGAGCCAACTCAAAATTGAACGGTGGAACAATATACGCCTGCGTACTAGATAGATATGGTAGTGGTATGTTACTTACATAAAAATGGTATGCATAAGTCTTGCCCACGCAATCAAAACGAGGATGAAAATCTCCCTCCACTTCCATGCTCGATAATACCCGAATATCAGTTGGTAAATAAGCATTGATCGCCTTGTAGATGTTGCCCGAAATTATGCGAGTGTTGGTCTCAAAAACCACAGGCATAGCGATAGCATGCACCCCCGCATCCGTTCGCCCAGAGCTAGCGCAACTAACATGCTCGCCAGTAGTTTCAAAAATCGCTCGTTCTAATTCTCCTTGAATTGTAGGTAACCCCTCTTGATATTGCCATCCGCAATAATTTGTACCTAAAAATTGAACTTTCAATAAAATTTTTCTCATATAAAAATGATATCACAATGATTTGATAAAGTAAAGATAATTTGACCAAATTCATTTGGTATTTTCTTCTTTTGGTGATATAATTGATGAAAAATATAAAGGAGAATTTTATGAAAATAATTACAACTGATGGCAATACAGCAGCCGCCATGGCAAGCTACGCCGTCAATGAAACAGCAATAATCTACCCCATTACACCTAGCTCTCCCATGGCCGAAGCATGTGATGAATGGAGTAATAATGGTAAAACAAATATTTATGGGCAACGCATGAATATTGTAGAAATGCAGAGTGAAGCAGGCGCAGCTGGAGCCTTACACGGAAGTTTGCTCGGCGGAAGCCTCACAACTACATTTACCGCTAGCCAAGGACTACTACTCATGATACCCAATATGTATAAAATCGCTGGAGAATTACTCCCTTGCGTATTTAATGTAGCATCCCGCAGTGTAGCAACTCATGCTCTAAATATATTTGGTGACCACAGCGACATATACGCTTGCCGCCAAACAGGTTTTAGCTTTGTATGCTCGTCAAATGTGCAAGCATGCTTTGACTTAGGCGTTATCTCTATGATAACTACACTAAATAGTAGCCTGCCTATATTACACTTTTTTGACGGTTTCCGCACTTCGCACGAAATAAACAAAATCTCAGTGTTAGAAGATGATGAAATCCGCAGCCTTATCCCTATGAAAAAAATTCAAGAGTTTAAAGCGCGCGCACTCAACTCGAATGCTCCGATGCAATTTGGCACAGCTCAAAACCCTGATGTTTTTTTCCAAAATAGACAAGCAAGTGAAAAGTTTTATCGCGAAGTGGGCACTCACTTTAAAGAAGCTTGCGCTCTATATGAAAAACTCACAAAACGAAAATATGCCCCATTCTCGTACTATGGAGCTAGCAATGCTCAGCGCATAATAGTAGCCATGGGCAGTAGCACAGAAACACTTAAAAAAGCAATAGATTACTACAACAAAGATCACTCTGACAAAGCCGGATTGATAGTTGTGACTCTATATCGCCCATTTTATGCCGACGACTTTTTGAGTGTTTTACCTAAGTCTACTAGATGCATTACAGTATTAGACCGCACCAAGGAAGGCGGCTCAGCTGGAGAGCCTTTATACCTCGATGTTTGTGGGGTTTTACGAGAGCGCAATATCAACCTCCCAACACTATCTGGTATATATGGATTGGGTGGTAAGGAATTTACTCTAGACCACGCAATGGCAGTAATAAACAACAATACAATTAAAGGTAAAAATCGATTTACTGTAGGAATAAATGACGATATCACAAACTCAAATCTACCAATAGAGCATGTAAACATCCCCGACACTTCGACCCAATGTCTCTTCTACGGTCTAGGAAGTGACGGAACGGTAAGTGCCAATAAAAATAGCATCAAAATAATTGGTGAAGATACCCCGCTTTATGCACAAGGATTTTTTGTGTATGACAGTAAAAAGAGCGGTAGCGTAACCATATCACATTTGCGTTTTGGGAAAAAACCAATCTCAAGCCCATATGAAATAGAAAAAGCTGATTTTATCGCCTGCCACAATCCTAGATACATAGGTAAATATGACTTTTTAAGTAAACTCAAAAACAGCGGAACGCTACTCCTCAATTGCCCATGGACTCCAGAACAATTACCCAATAAACTACCAGCAAACTTTAAGCAAGAAATATTAAAACGAAACATTAAACTCTACATAATCGATGCGGTAGATATAGCAAATCAACTTGGTCTCAAAGGCAAGATTAATACTATAATGCAATCAGCTTTCTTTAGATTATCCAATATTCTTCCCTACAATGATGCTGTAACAGCTATGAAAAAAGCTGCTGAAAAATCGTATGGGAAAGCTGGTGAAGAAGTAGTAAAACAAAACTTTGCGGCAATTGATGCTGGCGGAGAAAAAATAATTGAGATAAAACCTACATACTCTTGGGTCAATGCCGAAAGCGAAATTACCACTACATTTACTACAGAAAAAACTAAGTTTGCCACATCAGTAATGGCACCAATTGCAGCCCTTGAGGGTAACGCTCTCCCTGCTAGTGCATTCAATCCGGATGGTCACATCGAAACAGACACAGCTAGATTTGAAAAACGCGGCATAGCGCCCCAAGTTCCTTGTTGGCAAAGCGAAAACTGCATACAATGTAACATGTGTAGTTTCGTTTGTCCTCACGGAGCAATAAAACCAATTTTAATCGAAGAAAGCGAAAAAATCCCAGCTAGTATAGCCACCCTTCCCGCTACTGGAGAAGATAAAAAGAGATTTAGAATACAAATCAGCCCACTAGATTGTACTGGGTGTGGAAATTGTGTAAAGGTGTGTCCAGCTAAAGTAAAAGCTCTCGAACTGCGTGACGGTGATGAACAAACCAAAATTGAGGCAGCTAATTACTCAAAACTCGCCAAACATATCAACCACTCAAATTTAAACAAATTTACAGTGAAGGGCAGTCAATTTGAACCACAGTACTTTCAGTTTAGTGGAGCGTGTGCGGGCTGTGGAGAAACACCTTATATTAAACTCGTTACTCAACTTTTTGGTGAAAATATGATTATCGCAAACGCAACAGGTTGTAGCAGTATTTATGGAGGCAGTTTTCCTAGTTGTCCTTATACTCGCGACAATAATGGCAGGGGCCCTGCTTGGGCAAATAGTTTGTTTGAAGACAATGCTGAATTTGGTCTAGGCATTCGTCTTGCTCTAGACACTAAAAAGCAACAACTAACTTCCCTTTTGACTGAGCTTAATTCACTCGATACTTCCCTCACTCCAGAAATCACCGAATGGCAGAAAGCTACCGATGTGGACTCTAGCCTAATGGCATCTGTAAAGCTTATCAACAAGCTAAGCACTGTCTACAAAACAGCTCAAACCAAAGAAAAGAAACTGATTGCAAATATCATCTCCCAGAAAAATGACTTAAACGACAAAACTGTATGGATAATTGGTGGAGATGGATGGGCATATGACATCGGTTATGGTGGACTTGACCATGTACTCGCAAGTGGTAAAAATGTAAATATATTAGTACTGGATAGTCAAGTTTATAGCAATACTGGAGGTCAAGCCAGCAAAGCTACCCCAACGGGAGCAATTGCCAAATTTAGTGAAGGCGGAAAGGAACTATCCAAGAAAAACCTTGGGCTTATGGCTCTAAGTTATCCTGAGGTGTATGTTGCTCAAATCTCTCTAGGAGCGAATATGGCTCAGGCACTATCCGCATTTAAAGAAGCCAATGAATATAACGGAGTTTCTATAGTAATTGCTTATGCAAACTGTATCAATCATGGTATCGATATGACTGATAGTATGAACATCGAGCGAGAGGCCGTAGCTAGCGGATTTTGGCCAATATTTAGGCGTAACCCAATGACCAAAAAACTCACACTTGATTGTCCTCCTCCAACAATGGATTATATCGAATTTGCTAAAAAACAACGTCGATTTGCTAACTTATTCAAAAAATCGCCCGACAAAGCAACTCGGCTTCTCGAAAAAGCAAAACAAGATAGTTTGACTTTGCGAGAAAAACTACAAAAACTCAGTGAAGAATAAAAAAACAAGTGCATTTGCACTTGTTTTCGTTATAACAAAAATTCATCTATTAAAGCTTGTTTTTTACTTGAAGAAGCATATTCCCTATTTTTAGATTGACTATTTACAAGATTGTAAAGTGAATTGTATTTTGCCATACAAGTTCGAGAATATTCTGCCAATCCCATATCAGTACTATCTGCACAAATGCTTTCAGCTACAATCATTGCCCTCACCTCATCCAAGTGCGCCTTTGCGTAATCGGTCACCTCATGCCCTAACATATAGTAACAATTATGATAAACAGTTTTGAGAATTTTTAGTGCATCCAAGCTCACATTAGGATTGGTAATTTCAGTCTGAATTATATCTCGTAAAATATCCACTCTATCAAAAGTATGTGTTTGATATCTCTCTCTAGCCTCTTTTATAGGATTATTTTTTGTCTGCTGCTTAAAACATGGCTTTACAAATATAATTTTCCCATATTGCTTACTCTCCTCACGCAACAAATCTTGTTCTCTCAGTTTCTTTTTGTTTTCAAACAAAACCTCAGAATTGTCCGCATTCGCATATAATACATCACAATCGGGCTCAATGTAGAGTTTGTCTTCAAATTTACCCTCCACATCCGACCTAAACAGGACTGTGCACCCATGCATATATCTATCACTCCTATCTCCAAGACATTCTTTGTAGTTTATTGTCCCAATTGGCACAAAGGTCCCCTCATATAGCCCGCGCTTAAAAATAGTGGAAAGATTCTCACTTCTAAACAACTCCGCAGGTAAAAATTCTAATTCTTTAAATCTATCTATCATATCACTCACTCCTCTTTTACTCATTTGCGGTTATAACACAATATCCTTTTTTCGTCAACACAATTTAGCTACAATTTTAAACAAATTTCGATAATTATTAAAAGCCAAAAAAAACTTGGTAAGTTCTTGCGAAATTAAACTCTTTGTGATATAATTTTATTAATTTTTTAAGGAGATAATATGAAAATTTTATTTGATTACATAGCAAAATTAATCGCAAAAAATAGTGAGCTAAGTTATGAAAAAGTGCTCTCTAATCTTGAAGCACCTTCAAACAATCTAGCCGATATTGCCTTGCCTTGCTTTAAATTTGCCAAAGAGCTACACACATCACCTGTTTCAATAGCCTCTAATATAGCCTCTAATATAACTGATAAAAATCTTGAAAAGGTCGAAAATGTAAATGGATATCTTAATTTTACATTTAAGCCCGCGTTTTTATCTGACACCCTACTAAAAAACAGCTTATTTACAGAAAATGAAATAGCCAATTTTGCTGGTATGAAAGGAAAAACTGCTCTTATCGAGCACACCAGTATAAACCCAAATGCAAGTCCACATATCGGTAGAGCTAGAAATGCTTTGATAGCAGATAGTTTGGTGAGAGTATTTAAGTTCTTGGGCTGGAAAACAGATGTGCACTACTATGTAAATGATGCAGGCAAACAGATTGCAATGCTCGCATATGCTACCAAGGACAAAAAAACTGTCACTTTTAGCGAATTACTTCAAATATATATAGACATCAACGAAAAAGCAAAATCTGACCCAAGCATCGAGCCTGAAGTTTTTGCTTACCTCAACCGATTTGAGAAAAACGACCCCAAAACCGTAGCTGAGTTTGAAAGGATCGTGTCCACATGCCTCAATGGTCAAAAAGCTATATTTAACAAACTCAACATTTTTTGGGATAAATTCGACTACGAATCTCAATACATTCACGAACACAAAACTGATGCAATTCTTGATAAGTTAAAAGGAAATCCCCAGCTTTTTGAGGCCGAGGATGGCAGATTAGTTCTTGATCAACACGGTGAGGATATTGGTATAGAAAACCCAATGCTAGTCCTTACTCGTGCTGACCACACGAGCTTGTATTGCCTACGTGACATTTGCTACAGCATTGACAAAGCTAATGCCCACACTGACCGCAACATCTTAGTACTTGGTGAAGACCAAAAAGTTTACTTCCAGCAGATTAGTGCAGCACTCAAACTACTCGGCTACAAAGCCCCTGAAATTGTGCACTACTCATTTGTTTTGCTTCCTGACGGCAAAATGAGCACACGTAACGGAACGGTAGTTCTCTTAGAAGATTTCATGAAAGAAGCAACTGATCGAGTAAATGATATACTAGCTAATAGAAATGGTCAAAAAGACGATGAAAAAGCTCAGAAAATCGCTTATGGTGCAATAAAATATTCGATTTTAAAGTGTAGCCCTGAGAAAAATGTGCTGTTTGACTGGAATTCCGCATTCAATTTCACTGGAGATAGCAGTGTGTTTGTCCAATACAATTATGCGCGTATTCAATCTATATTGCGTAAAGCAAATATCAAGACTGAAAATGCAAACTTCTCTCTTCTCTCGACTCCTAATGAAGTAACGCTTATTAAAGAGTTGTCTAGATTTTATGATGTAGTGATGAGTGTGTACAATTCCCTCAATCCAAGTTTGCTTGTAAACTACACCAGCTCGCTTACGGCAAAGTTTAGTCAATTTTATTCTAGTGAAAGTATCTTAAACTGTGAGAATGAGAAACTAAAAATAGCGCGTTTAGCACTAATTGAAAAAGTAGGCATCGTAATAAAAAATGCTCTACATTTACTAGGAATAGAAACTCTAGACAGTATATAGCTTTTAAAAAAGAGTGCCGCTACACTCTTTTTTATTATAATAAATGCTCCAAATCATCTGTCCTTATTACATCATCCTTACTACATGGAGACTTACATGGTGGACAACGATAGTCTGGAAATGAACATCGGTTTCTATTGAGATACCTTTTTTGCAGATATGATGCCAATTCTGGGTCAACACATTCCATTCCCTTAAATACTTTTGTTGCAACTAAACTAGAGAGTATGTGCGTCTCTTCTTGCGCATAGTTACACGCTCGTTCTTTTAACCGATCTACTACCATATATGGCTGCCCCACTTCCCGCACTACCATTTGCCTAGCTTGTGGCACATTGTGAATGGAATCAATCTTATCCTGCCATACCCCCTCTAGCTCTAGTTCTTTTATGATTTTGGGAGTGTAATAGTGTATCTCAGTTTGCTTGTCAGGGTTGTCTATAGTAAAATTTATTTGTCTATGGCGATGTAGCTGCATAAATGCTACCGTCGAGGCATCATAAAATGTCTTATACACATCAGCATCATATACTTCATTTTTATTGACAATATCTTCAAACAAATTAAATCCATGGTTATACGGATCTACAAGTTGTGGATTAATTAACTTCTCCCCATTAATCTCTAGTTCACCTAGTTTATCATAAAACTCTTTCATATCAGGAATTACTGCTTCTTCATAACGGTTGAAATTCTTTTTTTCTAGAAAATCTCGTGTCCAGCCGTATATATAATTCCACTGGCGTAATGTTGTTTTATAAACCATCGAAGTTTTTGCCCCAATTCCAGTCACATAACGCGCGTTTTCAAGGGCAATTTGATTAAATTGTCGTAATTGCGCTTTATCAGCATCAGGATTTTCAGCTAACATGCTATTATAAATCTTATCATAAAAATAGTCAAAAACGACCTTTTCATTAGGTCTTAATTCAAGTTTTGTATGCCTTCCACTTGTTTCTTCTGTGTCATAAACACGCAAATTGTGTAAGTACATACAGAATATTCGACTCACTCCTTCAAAGCCCAACACCACATCCTCCATTCCATATCCGCTATGATGACGCCCTATTAGAGTAGTTTCCTTTCTCTTTAACACCTTTTCGATTGGCTCGTTTTGCATCTTTACGATTGGGTTTTGGTTTACACAAACCCCCATCACTTTTGCGCCCAACTCAAAGAGCCTATCTTCTCTGTTGTCACTATTTGGTAAAATACTTTTGGTTACTGCTATTGGTGTAATTTTCATTTATCGTTCTCCTTTTGTTTTGATAATTTTATATATCAAACCCCACTTTTTGTCAACTAAAACCCAATAAAAAATAGGCTGATATCCGCCTATTAAAAACTATCTATCTATACTTGAATCTTTTGTTCGCCTTTGTGGAGTGAAGTCTATACCAAATTCTTCTAGTATTTTCCGCTCTTCATCAGTCATTTTAATTTTTCCTAATCTAGCCAAAGAAACCTGCTGGCCAATACGATATTTTTCTCCATTTTCTAGAATAAGCATTTCTTTTTGCTTAATTTGTTCTTTAAGTTTTAATACTCCATTATCGTCTAGTTTACACTTTTCTGGATGTTGCTCCATATACATTGGCAACCTTTCTATTAGTGTTTGAGCAGGATTTTCATCTTTTTGTTTGGAAAAATCTATACCAAAGTCTTCTAGTACCTTACGTTCCTCGTCTGTCATTGTC
>JAFXZE010000005.1 GCA_017541375.1 Clostridia bacterium | reverse complement strand
ATGTTTAATTATGACTCAAAACCAAACTACTTGCGTAATTTGAGATTTTGAAATTTTGTTAATTTGTAGTACTTTTAGTACAGAATTGACAAGAACTCAAAAAACCTTATCTATAAATCAAAACTATTTAATTGTCAAAGTACCCGTACCTAGGCTGGTGGTAATCCATCTCAGCTGGTAACGTAAGCGATTATATCAGTTCTTAACGAATATGTCAACAACTTTTATAAAAGTTTTTTTAGAAATTTTTAAAAAAGTGCTTTTTTTGCTATTTTTTGCACTTTCCTCGATAAACACGCCCGGGTGTTTGTGGTTTTATCTGTTATATAACTCCCTAAAACATGCTATTAATTATTAATTATATATAATAGGAAGTAAAATTTCTATACTAAGAATTCCCAAATTGAAGAAAATATGGTATAATATTTCGCAAGGAGAACGATTATGAATAGAGTAATAATTATTACAGGAGTTACCAGTGGTATTGGAGCAAAACTAAAAGAATTGTTTTTAGCTGATGGAGATATAGTAATTGGACTAGCGCGAAGTGTAGAAGATAGCGAATTTAATTATTCTCTTGATGTATCCAATCATGAAGATGTAAAAAATACGTTTGAAAAAATTGGTCAAAAGTATCCTAAAGTAGATATGCTAATCAACTCAGCAGGTTTTGGGCAATTTGGAGCAGTCGAATTATTAACTGAAACTGAAATCAAAAAACAATTTGATGTGAATGTGTTTGGACTTATTTGGTGCAACCAAAGTGTTCTTCCCCTTATGAATAGAGGAAGCAAAATTATAAATATCAGTTCTGCAAGTGCATTTTTTGCTCTCCCCTTCCGCTCATTATACTCAGCAAGTAAGGCTGCCGTAAACCAAATTTCATTTGGACTTTATATGGAACTAAAGGACGCAGGCATCCAAGTAACATCAATTTGCCCTGGGGACATAAAAACTAATTTTAACAAAAATCGTCAAGCCAATCTAACCACCAATTCTCGCTATAGCGACCGCATAGAAAAATCATTCACCCACATTCAAGAACGAGCTGAAAAACGCATGAGCAATGATTACGCAAGTAAATGCATTTATAATATCTGCAATAAGAAAAAACTAAAACCACTCTATATAGTGGGAAAGTCATACAAATTTCTCAACTTTTGCGACCATATTTTTAGCAAAAAAGCAATATTAGATGTCACAAATAAACGATTTTAAGGAGTGAATAATCATGAAAATCGCAAAATCATGGTATGAATTACTGCATGATGAATTTGAAAAACCTTATTATAAGGAATTACAAAAATTTTTGATAGATGAGTATTCGCATTACACAATCTATCCTGAGAGCCAAAATGTGTTTAACGCGCTAAATCTCGTACCATATGACAAAGTGCGTGTAGTTATCATTGGACAAGACCCCTATCACGAGCCAGGTCAAGCCCATGGGTTGTGTTTTTCTGTGCAAGCTGGAATAGATATCCCACCAAGTCTACAAAATATATATAAAGAAATACATAGTGACTTAGGCCTACCCATTCCCACTTCAGGAGACCTCACTCCCTGGGCAAAGCAAGGAGTCTTGCTACTGAATAGCGTATTAACCGTTCGAAAAGGAGCAGCCAATTCGCACAAAGGCAAGGGCTGGGAACAATTCACCTCCGCAGTTATCGAAAAACTGAATGAACGGACTGAGCCTATAGTATTTTTGCTCTGGGGAAATAACGCCAAAAGTGTGGCTAACGCTGTAGATAAAACCAAGCACTTTATCCTCACCGCCCCTCACCCTAGTCCACTGTCTGCTTATGCAGGATTTTTTGGCTGCAAACACTTTAGCAAATGTAATGAGTTTTTAAAATCAATTCACTCCCCACCAATTGACTGGAGAATATAACTATCTTATAGCGAACGCTCGCTGCATCATCATAATCGACAAGCGTTTGACCTTAATAATAAAAGATAAAAAGGCTCGTCTAAGCCTTTTTATTAATTCCAACTTTATCTAAATACGCATTTTCTACTCAACTACTGCAGTTTTTGCCCATGACAAAAATTTAGATTCGTAAATACTCTTATCTGTCGCTTTACATACAAAATCTGTGCAGTAAAAATAATTTTCTGATTCATACACCACTACCATATAGTAATGACTTTCGCCCTGCACCTCATAGTAATAACTAGCGTAAGCAAAAGCAACATTCTCATCTGCGTAAGTTTTTATATTATCTGTTGATTTATTATTATTTTGCAAACAAAGTTTGATGTAATCTACTAAAGATATATCTTCAACTCCAAGTATAGACAAAAACTTTTTGTTTTCACGCAATTCTATAAACAAAACCTTATCATTTATATACGCAGCATCAGCACCTTTTACTATAGTTGTACTCATTCCCCTTGGCAACAGTATATAAAACCCTTTCCCAGAATACAGGATTAAATCCGTATTTTCAGCAGTAGGTACCACATTATCTTTTATAGGTACCAAGAGATTGGGCTCAACTTTTATCTCCTGCACTTCATTTTGCTCTTGTTGAATGTTCTCCTCATTATTTACAGTGTAACTATTATCATTTTGCACCCTAACACTAGAACATCCGACTAGTCCCACACTCATAATCAAAACAGCAAACAAACAAAAAGCACATTTTGTGATGAGTGTCCCAAATTTCTTCCCTTCCATTTTTCGCTCTTCCCTTAATTTTTTTCAATCCCCTCTTGATTGTGTCAGCATTATACCATAATAAGCCCCAAAAGTCAATACCAAAAAATAAAAAGAGCCTAAAACTCTTTCCTATCTTCAATTGCTTTACTTAATGTATGCTCATCGATATATTCTATATCAGTCCCCACGCTAATTCCCTGAGCAAGTTTTGTAACTTTTATATCCAGTGTCTTTAGTAAATTGCCTAGATAAAAAGCTGTAGCTTCGCCCTCAACTGTTGGGCTAGTTGCTATCACAACCTCTTTTACGTTATCAGTTTCTATTCGGTTGATCAGCTCCTTTATGCGTAAGTCGTTGGGAGTAACATTTTTCATAGGATTAAGCAATCCATGCAATACATGAAAAGTTCCTCCAAAATCCACCTGCTCGAGCGCTAGTACATCCCTTGGCTCTGCCACTACACAAACGAGAGACCTATCTTTTGTCAAGCATGTATCACAAATCTCGCTATCAGTAAAATTGCCACAAACTTTGCAGTATTTTACTGTCTTCTTAGCCTCTAATAGCGCATCGGCAAAGTCTTGCACATTTTTTTCACTACTATTAATTATGTGATAAGCAAATCTAATTGCACTTTTGCGTCCAACTGACGGCAACTGTGAAAATGCAGCCACCAACTTTTCTATAGGCAAAATAAAATTTTTCAACTAAAACATTCCCCCTGGCAGACTAGGCATTATTTCTTGCGTTTTTTCGTCCACTTGTCGATTAGCATCATTAATTGCCGCCATAATAAGGTCCTCTAGCATCTCCACATCCTCCGGATCTACAGCTTCAGGCTTTATAGCTAGTTTTACGAGTTCTCGTTTGCCGTTCATCTCCACTTCTACCATACCGCCCCCAGCGTTGGCATAAAATATTGTAGCCTCCAATTCCTCTTTATCTTTTTCCATTTGTTCTTGCATTTTTTGCGCTTGTTTGAGCAAATTTTGCATATTTGCCCCTCCACCAAAACCATTAAATCCTGCCATAATTATCTCCTTTATTCTATTTTTTTATCACTTTACATCCCAAAATGTCGGACAAAACTTTGATTTTATCATCAACCACGTCCACATTAGGATTGTAGATAAATTGTATTGTGAGCCCTAGTCCAAGGTCACTAAATACTTCATTTGCCTTTTTGATATTTTGCAGTTTGTTTAAACTATCAAAATTGATTTTTTTACTCACTGAAACAGTAAAGACACCATCCTTAATCGCAAAATCACTCAGTTCCACACAAAGCGCATGTAAACTCTGCTCATTTCTCTTACGAAGTTTGAGTAAAAATTTCCCCCATATTACTCGCGGATCTTCAATCTTTGTTTGGGTAGAAATCACACTAGCTATCAATTTTTTTTTACATTTTCATCAAACAAACTGAGTGCGGTCACCTCCAGCAGCAATCGCGGATTTAGCGAGTATTTCATATCGTTTTCTATCCGACTAAAACTCTGCATCGCCTCATTGAGTTTGGCGTGTGTGATAGTAGTAGCTAGCGTCTGCATTTTCTCGAGCATTGAATCGGAATACTCCACATATTTTACCCCACAAGTCTTCAGCACTAACAAGTCTCGATAAAATTTCGTGAGGTCACTAGCTATCACCAATAAATTTTTACCAGCTTTCACTACAGACTCAAATTGTTTAAAAAATCCTGCCACATCTTGATTTAGAATCGAACTACCAAGTTTATAAATCGTATCACTATCACTAATGCCTAGCACCTCTACCACATCAGAGTATTTTATGTCATTGTTTGCAAAACTTGCACACATATCCGCAATTGACAACGCATCACGCACACTCCCTTGTCCAGAATATGCTATTAGGTTAATCGCCTCAGGCTCAGCCTGAATTTTACTAGATGCTAGTACCTTTGTAATGAGTTTGGCTATAGTTTCTGTCGGAATTAGTTTAAAATCAAACCTTAATACACGCGATAGAATAGTCGCAGGCAGTTTGTGAACCTCTGTTGTAGCTAAGATAAACAATGCATGCGCGGGAGGTTCCTCTAGAGTTTTTAAGAGTGCATTAAACGCACTAGTCGTCAGCATGTGTACTTCATCGATGATATACACCTTAAATCTCCCCACTGTGGGAGGATACTTCACCTTGTCTCTAAGTTCTCTAATCTCCTCCACCCCATTGTTACTAGCAGCATCTATTTCCATTATGTCAATGGCGTTATTTTGCTTGAGTGCTTTACAAACCTCACACTCTCCACACGGAGATCCATCTTTAGGGCTAAGACAATTTACAGCGCGCGCAAAAACCTTTGCAGTACTAGTTTTTCCCGTTCCTCTACTACCACAAAACAGATATGCATGTCCTATCTGGTCATTTTTTATCTGGTTTCGCAATGTGCGAGTGATATGCTCCTGACCCACCACTTTATCAAAGTCATTAGGCCGATACTTTCTGTATAGCGCTAAATACATAATTATTTCTCCAAAAATTTCAATTTACTTTTTATTCTTACTATTGCATTATCTACCGATTTTTCGTTTTTGTCAAGTAATTTCGCGATTTGTTTGTAACTTTCTCCGTCAAGATAATACTTTAGTACATTTTGTTCAAATTCACTCAAATTCTCCTGAATATACTTATTTAGTTCCATATTTCGCTCATGTAGCATAATTCTCTCTTCTGGAGTAAGTTCTTCGCTCGGGATCATATATTCAAAATCGTCATCATCAGTACTATCAATATTATCTTTTTCTACAATCAATCCACCCTGTACACCAATTCCCACATATTGATTTAGTGGCAAATTTTTCTTGTTTAGGCTCACTCGCACTGCTGATATCATCTGCCTGCGCACACAAGTCGCCGCAAAGCTAGAAAAACTTATTTCACTATCTAGATTATAGCTCAAAAACGCCTTGTACACTCCTATCATCCCCTCTTGGATAAGGTCAGCATTATCACCATTAGTAAGAAAATATCCGCGCGCAAGCTTACTTACCATAGGTTTTAGGGTAATAAGTAGTTCTTCCAATGCCTCATTATCCCCATCCCTTGCGTGTTTTATCAATTCTCTTTGTTTATCAATATCAATCAATATCCACCTCGTTGCCTTACGGCCTCAAACACTGCGACTCCTGCCGCCACGCTAGCATTTAAAGAGTTAATATTACCAAACATTGGCATAGTGACTACTCCATCACACTTCTTTTTGATGAGTTGTCCAATACCCTCACCTTCACTTCCGATTACTAAACCTAACGCACCTTTTAGGTTAGTTTTGTAAATATTTTCTCCGCCAAGCTCTACGGCATAAACCCACACGCCCACCTTTTGCAATTTTTCGATAGCATACACGATATTAGATACTTTAGCAATACGCATATTACTAAGCGCTCCTGCGCTAGTCTTTACCACTGTACTATTGATTGGGCAAGCATTATGCTTGGGTAGTATTATTCCATGCACTCCAGCACATTCGCATACCCGCACCACACTACCTAAGTTATGAGGATCTACAACTCCGTCCAAAATCACTACAAACGGCTGTTGCCTTTTTTCAGCCGCATAATCTAAAATGTCTTCTAATTCACAATATGTAAAATCCGCACATTCGGCAATGTAGCCCTGATGATGCTCATCACCACAAAGTTTGGTAAGTTTTTCCTTGGGCAAATACTCTATTTTTATATTAGCGCGCTTAGCAAGTAATTCTACCTCACCCGCTTCTTCTATGAATCTGTCTAAAATATAGAGCTTAAATATTGCTTTATTTGCACGCAAACTCTCAACGACAGCATTTTTGCCATATATTATCATCTTTCTTCCTCCAAAATTGCCTTTACTATCTCATTTAACCTCGTTATATTGTCAGTAAGATACAAATATCCTAAGAGAGCCTCTAGTGCTGTGGCTTTTTTATACTCAGCCAGCCCAAAGTGTTTGCTTTTGGTGGTGATAGGAGAATTTTTTGCTCGACGAACTACGCCTAATTCGATTTCATTTAGTGTCCCCAAAAGCATCTCGAGGCTCTCAGCCTGCGCCTGAGCATTTTCTATACTTACCGCCTTGCGATTAAGTTTGTAAGGCTTGCTCTTGCATTTACTCAATTCATATTCGCGCACACATACGCTAAAAACGCTATCCCCAATCCACGCTAACGTGCTAGACGGAATGGACTGCATTTCATCTATAGTATATTTCTTATGTGTAAAAATTTTTTCCATAGAAAAATTATATCACAATCTCCCACCATTTGCAATATTTTTTAACCCCCTAAAAAAATTTTTAAGTTGATTTTAAAAAGTGTATATGCTATAATTGAAATGGAGGATAATATGAAAAAACCACTAAAACCAGAAAAATATCTACACTCCGGCAAACTGACTACCCCCTGGATAGACAGTGTCGAGTTTAAAAAACGATTTGAGCAATATAAAAGTGAACATCCCAAATATGATGATGAATTAATATTACTTGCCTTCTTTTTGAAAAATAAAAGTGAAGATCTGGACTTTGGCGGATGTAAATCTGCTAGCGATATAGAATTTCGAAACAAAAATCGCTTTTCTCGAACTGCTCAAGAAATTTGGAAAAGCAAACAACTTACTGGTTGTACTGACTACGCCACAGTTTTTGCATGCTTTGCTCGACAATTAGGAATACCTACCACCATGCTACACTCTGTAAGCAATAACTGGCTCAATAAATACCGAACTAACACTTTAGATGATCCTCGAATGCACAAAGGACACACATTTTGTGAATGCTATTACAAAGGAAATTGGATTTTGGTTGACCCCACATTTCATGAGGTAATAAAAAAATACGATTTACCAAAAATCAACCTACATTACGAGGTCGACGGAGACCAAACATTTTATGCATACAAACGAGAAATTGACTTAGGTAAACCACTATCTACTGGAGAATTTAACGAACGTGAAGAAAAATCACTAAAGCGATAAGGAGAACAAAAAATGAATTTAATTTGTAAATTAACCGATGCCGATATTGGAGAAAAAGAAAAAGAGGTAAAAGCCCCAAAGTTAAGGCAAGCTGCCCGCGGAATAGTCTTGCGTGAAGACGGCAAAATAGCTGTATTTAATAAAGTAAACAAAAATGAATATAAACTCCCTGGCGGAGGAATAGAAGGAGACGAATCTCCAGAAGAAACATTCAAACGAGAAATTTTAGAAGAAACTGGTTGTGATGTAGAAATCATAGCACAACTAGGCACCACCGAAGAATATAAAGGAAAAGAGAATTTTAAACAAATCTCGCATGTTTTTGTGGGAAAGGTAAAAAATGATACCAAACAACTCAACATAACTCAAAAAGAAAAAGACGAAGGAGCAAAACTACTCTGGGAAACACCTCAAAAGTCACTAGAACTAATCACTAAATGTTATTCTAATCTAAAAGCATCTGATTATGACTCTGTATACTCCACCAAATTTATGGTTTTGCGTGATAGAAAAATACTAGAGTACTTTATAAATAACTACAAAAAATAATTGCAACGAAAAAAGGCTTACCCCAGCCTTTTTTGTTTTGATAATATTATTCTTTTTTGTCCATGCGCAATAGGTCATTTGGAGTTAGTTTGTATGGAACTTTGAGCTTGATGACCTCTTGGACTTTGTTGGCATCGTCCATTCTTTCCCCAGCCTCATTGTACATCTCTTCGACTATAAATGTCTTGTTGAAAGTATCAGTTGGAGATAAAATCTCAAGTTTATCCCCTACCTTAAAGCGGTTACGCTGTTCTACAAAACAATAGCCCCCTTTCACACGCTTTACAATACCTATAAAAGTAGAAGTGGAAACTGGTGTACTGGATTCGCTATATTCTCTGTCGTTTTCTCCAAGACAAAATCCTGTAGTAAAGCGACGATGACTACATTTCTCAAGCTCAACTATGCGTGCAGGATCCGCCTTAAACTTAGCTGGGTTTTTCTCATATTCATCAAGTGCTCGCCTGTAGACATTTACAACATTGGCTACATAATATGCCGATTTCATGCGACCTTCTATCTTAAAACTGGTTACCCCCGCATCAGCCATCTTATCTAGATAGTTTATCATGCAAAGATCTTTACTATTGAGAATGTATGTCGAGCGGTCATCTTGTTGAATCTCATACTCCTCGCCTTGCCCCAACCTGCTGCGCTCAGTGATAAAGTACTCCCAACGGCACGCCTGCACACACTGACCACGATTGGAGTCTCGTCCTGTAAGATAGTTACTGAGTAAACACCTTCCACTGTAGCTTATGCACATAGCTCCATGCACAAAGGCCTCTAATTCCACTTCTGGTGGCAAATAATCACGAATCTCTTTGATTTCTGTAAGACTTAACTCTCGCGCTAAAATAATGCGCTTTGCTCCTGCATCAGCCCAAAATTTGGCAGAATACTTATTGCTGGCACAAGCCTGAGTGCTAAGGTGAATAGCCATATTGGGCTCAACTTGCTTAATTAGGCTCATTACCCCAGCATCACTAACTATCAACGCATCAGCGCCACTTTTAGCAAGATGATGGATGTAGTCCTCTAGCCCCTCAAAGTCACTATTATGTGCCTGAATATTTACAGTAATATAGGCCTTTTTACCTAATTTGTGGGCATAATTGATGTAATAAGCCAAACTATCATTGTCAAAATTTTCACTAAAAGCACGTAGCCCCCACTTCTTTCCAGCAAAATAGCACGCGTCTGCACCGAAATAAAATGCTGTCTCAAGTTTTTCCATATCACCTGCCGGTGCTAACAACTCCAATTTACTCATTTTTTCCTTCCTTAAATCGTACTACACACAATCCATCACCAATGTCAAGGATTGTTGTATCCAAAGCTTTGTTTTGTTTTAATTTATCTAAAAACTCTCTCAAAATCCCTACTGTATGGATGAATCGATGCTCGGTTATCTGATTCTTGCCCGAAACCATACCTCGAAACAACACATTATCACTCACCCAAACGCCATTTCTATTTAGTAGAGGCACTATAAGAGGAATCATATCGAGATATTTTCCCTTGGGCCCATCTAAGAAGATAAAATCAAATTTTTCATTGAGTTTGGGCAATGTCTTCATACAGTCACCCTCAATGATGTTTACTCTATCCGAGAGTCCCAAAGCCTCAAAATTGGCTTTTGCCTCCTCAATGTTTGGCTTACTAGCCTCTAAGCAAGTGATTTGAGCATTACTACCTGAGAGCATAACTGACGCAGAATACCCCACAGCCATACCTATCTCAAGGATGGATTTAGGCTGAATCTCATGAATCAAATTCTCAATATACTCACGCGTTGGTCGCAAAATTACAGGAATATTGCGTGCTCTTGCATCGACTTCAATTTTATCTAAAAGTTCCATTTACACTTCCAAAATAATAGGAATAATTACAGGCTTACGTTTAGTTTTCTTGAAAAATAAGTTTGTAAGCACTTTTTTAGTGTTATTTTTGAGTTCATTCCAATCAGGTTTTCCTTCCCCAACCGAATTTGTTACCATATCAATAAGTGATTGTCGAGCTTCTTTTACTATGGCGCTAATTTCATTAGGGTAGATAAATCCTCGAGGAATAAGCTCTGGCATATTTACCATCTTACCGGTGTTTTTATTTACCCCAAATACCACTACACACATACCTTCTTCCGCTAGTTGCAATCTGTCGCGTACGACCGCATTGTCCACATCATACACAGTGCGCCCATCTACTATCTTTTCTCCTGCCGGCACATCATTTAACTCACGGATAAAGTTTTTACCCACTTCAACCACGCTTCCCACATGAGGAACTACTATATTTTGAGGTTTTACACCCATATTTATAGCAAATTGCTCGTGATATTTGAGGTGCTTAATTTCTCCATGCATAGGTATAAAAAAGCGAGGTTTTAACAACTTGTGTACTACCATAAACTCGGTCTGACATGCGTGACCAGATGCATGCACATCACTAAGGTCATCATATATAACTTTAGCTCCAAGAGTTATAAATTGATTGATTATGTTAGTAACTGATTTCTCATTCCCAGGAACTGGAGATGATGAGAATATTACCACATCATTCGAGCCAATCTTGATGTTGGCTACTTCACCTTTTACCATACGGTCTAGAGCTGTGTGCTCTTGTCCTTGGCTACCTGTACCTAGTATCAACAACTCTTCATCTTTTACTTTATCAGCCTTTTCTATGTCAATAATCTGCTTGTGGTCAAACTTAATCTCACCAATTTTCATTGCTAGTTCCATAGTATTTATCATACTACGCCCAGAAAAAGCCACCTTTCGATTGTATTTTTTAGCTAAATCCATAATTTGCTGCACGCGGTGCACGTTAGAAGCAAATGATGTGATAATAAGTCTGTTCGACTTTGACTGAGCCATAATCTCATCTAGTGTTTCTCCCACCACACGCTCACTCATCGACATGCCTGGGCGCTCAATATTGGTGCTTTCGCACATCATTAGCAATACGCCTTTGCTCCCCAGTTCTCCCATACGACTAAGGTCTGTGGTATCCCCAGCTATAGGGGTAAAGTCAATTTTAAAGTCTCCCGACACAAACACAACACCGACAGGGGTTGTAATAGCCAGCGCATAAGCACCCGGTATAGAGTGATTTACATGAATAAACTCCACGCTAAAGCACCCAATGTTTACTGCTCCGCCCGGATTTACAGCTTGGCTCTTAAGCTTGATTTTGGGAAACTCTCTAAGTTTGCCTTCAATAAGCGCAATTGTGAGTTTACTACCATAAACAGTAGATTTAACATCATCTAAAAAATAAGGTAAACTACCTATGTGGTCTTCGTGAGCGTGAGTAATAACTATTCCCTTGATCATTTCCTTGTGGGCTTTGAGCCAACTCATATCTGGGATAACTAAATCTATCCCTGGCATATCAGGCTCTGCAAAACCTACCCCCACGTCGATAACTAATATGTCATCACCATAACGAAGAGCTGTCATATTGTCTCCAATCTTGCCTACGCCACCAAAAAACATAACCTGTAGGCCTTTGTTATTGAGCCCTGCTACACCGTGTTTCTTCCCCATTCTCCTCTCTTTTGCAAATTCTTTTTTTGAAAAAGTGCGTTTTCTAATCTTTGGGGAAATAGACTCGATGTAATCTGCCTCATTTTCTAATTCTTCATTTTCATAATCTTCTTCATAATTTTCCATTTTAATCTCCTTTTCTATTTTTTATATAAAGTCTTTTAATGAACTTACTCTTTCCCAGTTTTCCTTTTTCTTTGGAGTAATTATTTCCTTTTCGTTTAGATAAAAACGCAATCCATTAAGATAGAATGTCATAACTAAACCATAAACGATAAACACAAATAATGAAAGTGGCAAAGTAATAAACAATCCAATATTCCATGTAAACATCACCATAAGAATATTTAATACAAAACATAATGATACAAGTAGTAGTGACCTACCAAACATTGCACACACATTCCCCTTTAGAGAAGTGAATGATTTTTTTAGGCTTTGCCAAATACCACACTCAAAAATTGTCTTAGATGGCGTCCATAAAGCAAATATTGTGGACTTTATCGAAACTAGTACTATTGCCACAAATACCCAAATCAATGGTACCAATACATTTAGCCAAGATATATCAAATGCATATAAAAACAATACACTCGTGTTCAATACCGCAAAAATTATTTCTACAGGCAAAACCACACAAAGTTTAGATAGCTGTAACTTTACCGAACTCTTGAGGTTTTTGATAAAACTTGCACCAAGATTAAATTTGGAATTGCTTGCCATAGTGTTGTACACACAATCAGCCAATGGCAATTCGACCAAACCTATAGTAAATTTTAATCCCACCACCAAAATCACACAAAATACAATCATAAGTGGTAGTACCGTAGATATATTATTAACTATTAGGTTACCAGCATCTAACAAAAACTGATAGACTCCAGTAAAAATGCTGTCTGCATTGAAATTGAATGTCAGAGTATTGATTACTCCCCACAACTCATCCCAAAAGCCCAATCTTCCCAACTCTGAAACTAATGGAGTACATATAGCCAGAGCTAATCCGGACACCACTAACACACAAACTAAAATATAAAGAATTAATTTCCACAATAAATAATGATTTCGCCCTAAAATCCGAACTGTATCACTTAAAATCATAAACGCTCCCTCTCGTTAGTTTTTAAAAAATAGGCGCTTTTTGTCAAAACGGGTCAAATCATTCTGGTCGAAAAATACAACCATACCCATAATGCATTCAAATGGTATCAAAATAACCAATCCCAAAATTTCTCCAATCCAAGGCAACCCCAACAAAGTAAATATTAGCACAAATGCACAAATAGTGGCAAATACGACTAATTCAAACAACTGCAATTTCACACCAGCCCGACTCACTGCACTCAGCGCATCTGAGATGGATGTCATAAGTGGTGAACCATTGAGTACCATCTCTATGCACGATAAACTCGCTATGGTAGCAAATCTAGCAAGCAAAGCTGTCGTCACCACCGCCATAGCACAAGCAAACGTGATATTGAACCATGTAGCCACACCATCCACGCTGAATATGCAGTGCACCACAAAAACAAGTAACATACTCAAGAAATTCACCACAAAGTAAGCAATTACAAACAGTATCATCATCTTAGCCACACTCAGAAGATTGCTATTGAGGCTAAAGTCATTTGATAAAGTAACTTTGCCAGTTTTGAAGTGTTTTTCTATAACTCCTAACAATAAGCTAATCGTCACCACCAAAATTACGAATCCTGCAAAAAACAACAATATCGACCACCATCCCGGTGTAAAAGTTGCTCTCCAAAAGTCTCCAAATGTGTGCATTTCAACAGTCGGATACTTAAACAAGAATTCAAAATATCTAAAAGGTGGCAGTATTAATCCAAAGAACAGTACTGGAATGATAGCAAAAAATAATATCCACCCCAGATTCTTGAAGTAATACTTAAAGACTTCTTTAAGATAATTCATTATAATCCCCTCTTTAGTCTTAAATATTTTATGACAAAAACTCAAGTAACAACAATAGTACTCAATTTTATGTTCAACATATAAAATTTTATAAAATAATCCAGATATTTTGCACACAAAAAAACATAAGCCCCAGCTAAATACCTCAAACTATTTGTAATTTAAAATACCACTAACTTATTGCTCTGTATTATATCACATCAAATCTACTTTTGCAAGTATTTTTATAAAATTCTTATCTTGAGTACAACAAAGCATAACAGATAGTACACCTAATTACAATAATTGTAGATTAGTCTCATTTTCATTGCGCAAAACCTCGCGCTCTTGTTGAAGTTTGTCAATTTGCCCTTGCAGAACCTCAGTATAGTTTTTATAAAATCTCTTATTAGATGAATAATACTCGATATATGCTCCCAGCATAATCACAGCCACAGCACATCCGCCTAGAACATTACCAGCATCTAAAAAATTATGATTATTAGTCACCACAAAAGATAGCCCATCGCCGCATATCCACGATCCTACAGCAGTGATGCCTATAGAGAGTTTATCTTTCATCGCAGCTTTTGACTTATCTATCTTATCCTCAGCCAATCTCTTTTTGTCATACAGCTCAAACAGCTTTTGCTCCACCCCACACAGTTTCGTGTAGTTACGATTAAACAAATCACACAAGGGCATGCGTTTGTCTGTTTGTTTTTCAATTTTTGTCTCACCTTTGTTGTCTAGTTTTTCCTCCACTATTTTTACTTTATCTAGTGTACTTTTTATCAAAACTATATTCTCCAGTGATCTTTTATTTTACCCACCTTTATTTTATCACAAAAAGCTAAGTTTGTCAATATTAAAAAAGAAAAAAGAGGGATATCCCCCTTCTTACTTAGGTATTGGTTCGCTGATAGCTAATGAGCAACTCGCGCTCATTTTCGTCTAGCGCTAGCGTATCACTTTCAAGATTTTGAGTGCTATCCTGAGTATTTGATAGGCTATTCGCATCGCTTGAGTTTTCGCGAAAAAACTTATCTTCCTCGGTCTTTGAGGTCGGTTTTGGCACAATGCCAAGTAACACAAACACTCCCAGCACACTATTTACTACGGACATATATATTTCTTCGCTAATCTCTAGCCCCGCGGGTGTGCCAATTGCTTGGATGAGTATGAGCATTGCACTTGATAGTGACACCCAAAAGCTATATGAATTGAACTTTTGAAAAAATTTTTTCATCTATCTTAGCACCCTTTGTATATAATCTTTTATTGGCACAATCCAACTACCTAATATTTCGGTTATTTCTGGCTGCGAAACAAAATCTGTTGCTTCAGCTTTGGTCATATTTTTAATTTGTTCCATTACATGATAAGCTTTTTTATAGCCCTCTTCACTTGCTACACTCTTGATAAAGTCTGTGGACCAATTTTTCCATTTGTCATAGGTAGCACCAACTTGCTCGTTAAGTTTATTGTTATATTCACTGGCTTCTGCTTGCTTTTGAGTATAAGCTTTACTAAGCTCGGAAATCTTTTTCTCAAGCTTTGCTGCATATGATATGTCAAAATTTTCGAGTGCTGACTGAAATTCACTTTCTGCCACACTTCGCTCAAGACTAAGTCTTGATAATTCTGCATTAGTCTTTGTCCAAGCAGCCTGAGTTTCTTTATCAATCTCTGATAGTAGCTTTTGCGCTTTATTTTGAGCAATGCTTGAGTATTCAATTCCTTGCTTTATGTTATCTGCCACTTGCTTTTCTTGTTTGACTACAGCATTATCCTTGCGCTCTAGTTCTTCTTCTTTTGCTCTGTCGAGTATTCTTCTTTCTTTATTAGCTATCTCATCAAGCTTAGATTGATAGTCAGATTTTATCTCATCCACTCCTTCTTTGCGATATTCTTCTAAACTTTCTATAGCTTCATCAACCACACCATTCTTTATGGCGTTATCTTCTGCCTTTTTCTTTAAAAAAGCAGCCTTCTCTGGGTCAAATTCAGCACCAGTCACCTCCACAATCTTTGGAGTCGCGCTACTTTCAGCAGCCTCAATTTGAGATTGAACCATCTCTATCATTTGATCTTTCTCTTCAGGATTTTTGTTTTCACTTTCGCTGACCACATTTTCTTGCATAACTTCCTCCTTCTTCTTTGTAATAAAATTCTTTTTTAGCTAAACTGATAATTTTTTTTAGTTTAGCCTTACTCATATATTTTTCCAATTTATTCCTCTAGACAATATTAGCTTCTACAAAAGCCTTTAATTTTTTTAGTTCTTCCAAAAGAAACTGTAGTTTTTCTTCTATCTCATTTAGCCTACTCTCTGTCACACTTTTATCTAACATAAATCCACCTCCACTTGCACATCACTTATTTCGCAATTATTATTGCTACATTTTACGGTAATATTTATCATAGAAGCCATAATATTTAGATTACACGATACAGGCAAATTACTACCATTTAGTTGATAGCTATATTCTTTGCCATCAGCCACTACGCTTATTACTACATCAGTTTGACTAACAAGATGCAGTTTTTTGAGTACTTTTTTTCTATCAGGGTATCCAAGGTCAGTGTACCCCGAACTCCACATCTTGGGAGTTGGAGCGCTATCTATCATGCCATCATGTGTGAGTTCGCACACTTTTCCATGACGCAAACATATCACTAGTTTTGTTGCCCATTCTGTTTCAAACGGAGCAATAGCACTAATGTCTACCCCACGTAAAATGTTGATTTCCCCGCTATCGAGATCATATTCAATGAGGGCATTATTTTGATATGCATCACTTTCACATCCAACCGAAACACTATCATTAAAATTTAATCTACAAGCAAGATAATACTTTCCATCAATATACGCCCCAAGAGCACTGTTATTATCCTGTCCTTCAAAAAGTTTTTCAAATCCTAAGTAGATTTTTTGCATGTTATAACCGTTGAAATAGTATAAGCCATCTTTGCACAACACAACAATAATACTCCCACACAAAGCAGCAGTGCTAGCATATATCTTTCCTGATGACACATATAGATTACTCACACTAAAATCTGATTGTAGCCCCCAAGCTGATATCCTAGATATTCCAAAATCCCTGATAACATACAAATAGTTGTTTGATTCTATTAGACGGCGTAACTTACCTCTATCATCATTTAGTTCTATATATCCTCCATCAAAATCACTGATATCCCAGTTGGTTGGGTTTAACTCATCACTAAAATATACTCGATTTTCATTGTTACTAACGGTGGCAAATAATCTCCCCGCGTGCAGAGCTGCTGATGTAATGGATGGGACAGAATTTGTAAATACTTGATTTTGCACAGCATTAAACACTGTGATTTTATTTGTAGTGCAGCACAAAAATACATTTTCGTCGTTTAATTTATAGTTAAAGCAAGCTGGTAAACTGGGGGCAGTCATGCTCGCATCTCGAAATTCGGTATCAGATGTGGTAACACGCCCAAAATAAACTTTTCCATCATCCCCATATATCATCATCAATGGAATCAACTTGCCTGTAAGTGTGTCATATAATCTATATACCCAAAATCCTAAAACACTATCTGGCGCGGCTGGTGTATTCATAATTTTTTCTTGGTTACCATTATACACACGCAACTGTCTTACACCCAATCCATCACTTAACCCCCGTTTGTTGTAACAAAAGTTATATGTATTGATAGCGTACCTTAGTGGTAATAGATTTTCTGTAACCACAGTTTTTAATCCTTTAGAGAAATCTGTAAGCTTGACTTTTAAGTGTTTTTTTGTTAGATTAGGGTATTTTTCAACGTTGTGCACTATATCCACCTTCTCTTTTTGATTACCTGATTTCTCTTACTCCTCTGTTGGCTAAGTATTGCAGCTAAATATGCCTTTTGCCAAGCCTCGGCGTCTGAATACATCCCACTAAAAAGGTAATATTTACTTACCACTCCCAAAGTAATAATCCGCGGAGTAACTTTTTCCTCGTTGATTTCAAGGGTAGAATTTAAACTTTCTAACTCTTCTGGGATGTAATGATAGTGGATGACATATTTCCCTGATTTAGTCTTTATGTAATCTGGAAAGGAGGTAAACTCTACATTCATTCCAAATTCATCCACTAGCTTTATCACTTCACAAACAGTTTTTTGTAAATCTGAAAAATTTATCACACCATCACTTGTTACAATTTCTTCTGCATATTTTAGTGGAAAGTGCATTACTGCCAGAGCCTCTGTTACATCAGAAACGCATTCTGTGAGTGTTTCTAATATTTCAGTTTGCTGCTGAGTGGGTTGAGTTTGGCCACCTAAGGTTGTGGTAGAAAGGAGATCCTTTTGCCCAATATATCTAGAAGCCAACTTTATTATTTCTATCGCTTTCATTTATCCCCCTAGCACCATCTTGTGGTATAACAATCAGCATAATCACAATCGTCATTTTGTTTTGCATATTGAAACATTTCTCTTGCCTTAAATGTTGCTTTATCTCGCTCAATTCGTTTTACTTCTGCATCAATTTGCTCATTATTTTCATCAATTTCACGCATGATTTTGTCAAGATTTTCTATTTTAGTCTTACGTAATTTGCTTATAACTGAGTAGTTTAATCCTAAGTCACAGGTTATACAAAAGCTAGATGAATATTGTCGTGAATTATGCACTTCAAAAACATGCCTTTCAGTATTGTACACCACAAAATAATGCGGATTTATTTTTTTGATACGCTCTGCTATATTAAACGCATCATTCTCTATTTTTACCAACATTAATTTCCCCATTTTAACATAGTGATGGTCTCTGGTCGGTCACAGATTAGGTCGCAATATTTTACCAATGTTGCTGTGTGGACTGGATAACCTTCTTTTTGATGAAGGACTTCGCCTTTGTTGTTAGTTAGCCATGTCCAATCACATAGCTCGTGTAAGTGCCATACAGTAGAATCTATCAAATAAGCACAACTATCAGGAACAAAACGCGATGCATTAATAGGAATTCCCATAAATGATATAGTTTTATATCCCCCATCAAACACCATCAAATCCGTATTTAATGACTGCATTTTGAGAATATTCTGCACATTGCGTCTAAATGTATATCCACAAGTTACCATATCTATATTGGCATTTTGATTGATGCTAGCATCATCAAAAGCTTTGTTTAGAGTAGATATTGTAAACGAAGCTTGTTGTATATATCCAGGAGTCAAGAATGAAGTCGTAGTTCTATCTATCCCATAAACTGAGGTAATAGATGAGTCACAAAGGCCAGCGAATCCGATTGATTCTCCATTTATTGCATCATATACATATAGATCTAAAGGTTCATCTTCATTGGTAGAATCCATTGTCACATCCAGCGTGATTGATTTGGTCGAGTAGTTGATATCCACAATCTTTGCATTGCTAAATCTAGTCTGCTCTGTTCCGTTTTTAAGAGCCCTTATTCTCATACCTATCGCCATATTATACACATTGTTTACCTTTATAACAGCGGAATCTTCCTCAGAATCTGTAATATAGCCAAGATATCCGTTACCTTTTCCATATAGTATTCTAGCAAGGTTAAATCTGCCAGCATCAACCAATGCCTCCATTTCTGCGTTGAGTAGATTGATAAATGCTCCCACTTCGTCTCGACTCGCTCTGATTGCCTTATCTGAAATGACTACCTGTCCATAAATATTTTTGAGTGTAGATGTAAGCAAAGCATATCTACTATCTACTGATGCGGGTAGTCCACCTGTTTCACTTCCTGCGCCTATTCCACCATTCATACCAAGGGTAACTAGTTTTTTGATAGCATTCCCCGAAACATATTCACTAGTGGCTTCTATTTTTGAGTATAACGCATCTGTAGTCTTGTTGAGTTGATTGGTAATTGCCTCTAGATACACACTTTTTAGAGCGTTATCTGCTGTAGTTAATGAAATCATTTCTCTCCCTCCTTAAACTGTAACGATACCCTGCGCATTTGGTTTGTTACAGATTAAGTCTGCATATTTCACCAAAGTCGCAGAATATGTTGCATATCCTTCTTTTTGTTTTAAAATAGATCCATCACTATGTGTCAGCCATTCCCAATCACACAATTGATGTAATGTAAACTGGTCGGTATTTAAAATAAATAGCTTGTTTTCAGATACAAATCTATTACGTATAAGTGGTACACCACAAAGTGATACACTCGTAAATCCGCCATTGAGATTGGTTATATCCATATTTTTAACATATGAAGACAAAGTATTGATGACCGTATATAATGTAGTTCCTCCACAAGAAACCACATTAGGCTGTATATTACTATTTAGCTCTACACTATCCATCATCTTTTGAACAAACATATCGTTTAGAGTTTCATTATTTGCTTTTGTGTACGAAAATGGCATGATAGATGAGTGATCGGCTCGAGTCACTCCATATAGGCTTAAGCTATTCGAAAAAATTGCGCCTAGTCCAGTAAGTTCGAGATCTTTACTCCCCTGCATATAGCACAGGTATTTATTACTATTCGCTGTGGTAAAAGTGGAAGAAATGTCGCTTAAATACACCTTATTAGTCCCTCTATCCACCTTTATTACAGTCACGCCAGTCATATCCGCATCAATCACGCCCTCTTTGTAAAAATCTAGCACCATTCCTTCCAAAAATGAAAGTATGTTAGATACAGTCATGGCTTTGTTGGTAGTATCTACAGCGGTGATTGTACTCAAGCTACCTGTACCATCTCCCCAAAACATACGACTTAGGTTAAATTTACTCGATTGCAGTAAGCTTTCCATCTCTGAGTTTAGCAGATTTACAAAAGCTCCTTCATCATCTAATGATGCTCTGATTGCTTTGTCAGATATTTCTAGTTTCCCATACAAATTTTTTAATGTGGTGACAAAGTTTACATACTTTGTCTCTCCCACATCGGGTAATTGCCCTGTTTCGGTGCCTGCTCCCAGTCCTCCATTTATGCCATAAGGCACCATCTTAATTAAGTTTTTGCCATAAACCCCATCACTACTTTGCTTTATCATGCTAAAGATGGGATCTATTCTCTCATTCAGTTGATTGCTTATCGCCTCCAAATACACATTTTTTAGTGCATTCTGGGCGGTTGAAAGTGTAATCATTTTTTCTCTCCTATTCAAATAATTTTTTCGCTAGCAATTTTGCATCATCCAGAGAGGACACCTTAGGCTTTGGGCTTGTGATGTTTGTCACTCCTTCACGAGTCGAGATTACTGGCGGAGCGGATTTTGCCGATTTTACATTACTTAGATATTCCTTAATAATTTTATCTTTAAAGTCTTGATTTTGGTAAAATTTATTTTCCCAAAATTCTTCATCATGAGGCTTATTATTTTCTTTTAGCACTCTAACCCACGCTTGGAGTAAGGGATCTTTTTGTTCACTCAAAGTCTTATCTTCTACCAAGCGTGAAGCCAACTCTTTACTATACTCTTTCGCCTCAGGATTTTGGATAAAAAAGTTCTCTATATCATCTGTCCAATCAGCTTTGTCCCAAATATAAGTTTTTGTTGTGGGGGCGTCTGCCTTTTCCACCTGTTCGTCAGGGGCATTTACCTTGTCTGACTCCTCTATTATTTCCTTCTCGCCTTTTTTAATTTTTGCTAGTTCCATAGCGTTTTTGGTAAAGCAACTTCTCAAGCTGTCATAAGCATTTTTCAAGTCCTTTACCGACTTGAAACTGCCGATATCTTCTCCACAGTTCTCATCTAACTCCACATTATCAAAAGTTGGTATTTTAAAAGGTAAATTTTCTTCCATAATCACTCCTAAATAGATTCATTATTCAACGCTAAGTTGGATAGTTTTTTAAATTTTTTATGCATGCGAATATGCTCTAGCATTCGTTTTTCTATACTTGGGTTATCCTTTGTATATTTATCAAATTCTCCACTTAGCATAAAGGCAATATGGGCTGATATATGCAAGTCATGGTCATGGATTTCCACCACCTCAGGATTTTTTCCATCTAAAAACTCTAGATTTTCCCGTTTTGCCTTTTCAATTTGCAGAGTGTTGTTATCTAGTGCATCTTCCCAAATTCCCAATCCTAACATCTCTATTACTTTTAACCTCATCGCATTTGATAATTTCCCATTTTCATCGTGAAGTAGCCCTGCGCGCAATAGGTCAAACACCATACTCCGCTTTTGCGCCACAGTTTCGCCTAGCTCACTATTTGTCTCAAACTGCACATCATCGCTAGTAATTGATGTAGCATCCCAGTAGTATATTTGATTAGCACCATTGTTTCCTACCACTTTACTCATACGCTTGTTGGTGGCATACTGCTTGTAAAAGCGCAAAATTTGTCGCCCTATCTCTTTGATAGCAAATTTAATATACTCTCCGCTAGATGACACCCTCATGTCTTCTTGCTCAATTATTAATTGCAGCGCCACTCCACTAAGGTTGGATAGTTGACTAACATTAGCGCTAAGCAGATCACTTACTCCGCTGACATTTAAAAATTCTCTAATAAGTCGCTCTTCTTCATTGTGAAAATCCGCTGGCAAACCCTGGGTAGAAAGCATTTGTGGAGTACGCGCTCCTTGCCTATATATCAAAACTTTCCCTGGACTTAGTCCTTCATCCTCGAGATTTTCCACATCCACAGATCCATCTTCCACAGTCATTACGCCCATGCACATACGGTTCATAAACTCATGTTTTCTATTACGCACTGCATTAAACGCTCGCTGCACAGGGATTAGCCTTTCCACTATACTTCCGCCCCAAAATAGCGCAGGTTGTCCAATACTCACTTGCCTCACGAATGGAAATCCTCGTTCACCATTTTGCATATTTTGATATGGTAAATCTCCATTATATAGCAGTTTGTTTCCCGCCACTATAACTAGCCTTCCATTAGGAAATTCTGTAGAAGGCATTTCATATCGCTCGATTACCATAACTTGGTCATGCTTGGTCATCTTCACCATTTTAGCAGAGTGAGAAATGTATCCTAGACCGCCAGAAAGTTGAGAATTGTCCATATTAAATGTGTCTATATCTTCACCCTCTATATCGACATGCCAGTGTTTTTTTATCACGTCCACATGATACGCTCGTGCGTGGATTAGGCTATGACAAGCCTCGATAGATTCACTAGAGTTGCTATCAGGATATATCTCAAATGGAGAACAAATATCCACATTCACATCCCCTTCATACACCTTTTCTCCCTCATTGGTTAGTCCTAGCAAAGCTCCAGCATCATCATTCCATGTTATTTTATAAAACACAGTTCCACAAATCTCACTCCAATATGTTGCTTTTGCCACCAAATCAGTCAGCATAAGACGGCCTGACACTGATTGGAGTATATTTTTACACATATGCGCATTACTTACATCGTTTTCGTCACTACTAGCTGGTAGCACCGTCATCACTGGGCGCACTTTAGCTAGTTTGGCTAATCTTGTCTCCACTAGTGGAGCAATGTGGTTATATACTTCTCGCTCCTGCCAAAAGTATTGCTTATCAAAATCATCAAGTGTGTCATTAGCTCCTATTCCACAATACTGATTTCCCATACAAAAATTTATGTTTAGCTGCCACATAGCTTCAAAAGGCTTACGCTCTTCTTGTCTGCGAGCAAAATCCCTTTTTACTTCATTGACTAGCTCACTATCCATTCTTTCTTTACTTTTTTCACTTTTTGTTTGTTTCATCTTTCCCTCACTGATTATAAAATTTACTTTTTATTGGTTTTGGCACTATGTAACTACTCAATGCCTTGTATAGATTGCTTGCACAAGTTTCACATAATAGTAGTTTGGTGTCTGCTAAATCTATTTCTAGTTTTACTATCCCGCCACACTTCTTTTTTCCCATACACGATTGTTCATTTTTTCTTTCACTTACTTGCATTTTGCGCCTCCACCCAAATTTTGTATCAACTCTTGTCTTAGACTCTCTAGTTCTTCATCACTCAAATTTTTAATCTCGTCCATCTCTGTATCTAAACATTTTTCGAGTAACGCTCTCGCAGCACTTATGTCGGGGGGAATATGCTTGGTAGTTATCTTCTTTTTCACAAGTTTTAGGTCATCTTCCTCTTGCACATACTCTTCCACCACTTCATTTACCGTATATCCCATAGCTTTTTTTAGTAACGATTTTGCTAGTTTATCATTTTCACTTTCTTGCATTCATAGTCTCCTTATCTGTTTCTTATGCCTATTCAGCAGTCGCTCTTTGTGTCGTAACACATCGTTTTGTGGTTCCACACACGAAAGCGCCGCTTCAGGTTTAGACATAATGTAGTAGCGCAATTCATCGAGCGAATGATCGTCCTTTTTTACTGGCACATCAGCTTTCCCCCACCAATATCCTTTTATTTCTCTTATCATATTTACACAGGTGGAGAATATAAACAGTCTTGCCTCACCTTTAGCATTTTTTAGGTAGCTCTTCACTCGAGAAATCCCCGAAAATAGGTCTTTATTCACATTAGGATTGACACTAATCCCATATTCAAAAAACAAATCTGTCACACTTTTAGGGGAAGAAAGTGTTTTCTGGTTGGCAGCCGAATCAATCAGAGCGTGTATCCGCCCATCAAAACCCATTGGCCAATTTAACTGAGCACACTTTTTCTTTATACAGTCTGCGTGATGCTCTAAGGTTTGCTCTGCTTCATAATGCTCGGCTATCACATATATGTTTCCATCATAATCTACTGCATACCAGTGGGCACTAAGCGGATTATGTAATCCTGGGTCAATACTAATATTGTCATACCACTCTAGTGGCACACTAAAGGGCTCTATTACATGAATGCTCGGGTCAAATTCTTTATATACTAATCCACCTGCCGCACAAAACTTTCCAAACCGCCTACTATCCAATTCTTCCGCACTCAATGTACTAGTGAGGGAATCTATTTCATCTTTACTAAGATATGGGTTATCAGCCCATTCCATCTCGATATACCAAATTTCTTTGTCTTTAGCTTCATTTAGGTAAATCTTGTCATACACCCAAGTAAGCCCCTTTAGTGGAGTCATTGTGCCAAAAATCAATCCCTCTTTATCAAGAACCCTCATTCTGCACTCTAGATACACATCAAAAGGCGGTTCTTCATCAAACCACACAAAATCAAGACTTGCACCTTGAAATTTTTCTCTGCCTTGGTCACACGATTTAAACCCGATTTTACTAAACGAGCCAAAAATATTTTTGATAAGGATATAATCTATCACACCATTCTCAGGTGAATCTTTTCTACCAGACAACATTACTATATCAGCTATCCAATCGGGATTTAGATAATGCAAAATTTTACTTTGCGCCACATCACGCTGAACTTGCTGACTAAGACTAACCACCCACCCATCTCGAGGTTTATTTTCTCTATAAGGATGTATCCCTCTTGCTAACCACACAGTTTCTACTGCACCACATTCCGTTTTACCACTTCTATTTCCACCAAACACCCACTTATTTCGTTTTAAACATCGATGAAACTCCATTTGCTTTTGATGAATTATTGTCGTGTTGTAATTTCGCAATTTATCATTTTCTATTCTGCGTTTACGCTCTTTTTCCACTAGCAACAATTTTTTCATCAGGTCTCGCTCATCCATTCATATTCATCCACCTAACTTATTTTTTCGATTTCTTTATGTTTAAAAATCGTAAAAAAAACAATAATTGCATAAGGAAATCAATCATTGTTTTGTTACAATTAGACAGGAGTTTGTATTTATGAATAAAATGTTTAGTCTTTGTATAATGATAATATCATTTTTGTGGGTTACTAATTTTAATGTTTCGCTCACTTATGCTAGTTTACCCGAAAGTCAATACTATCAAATCACATCAAATAATGCTATTTTTTATCGCACCCAAAAACTTGATGATTTAGAAGCTTATTTCATACTCCCCTCCACATATTTTGTAAAATTAAATTATGAAGTAGATGATAACACTTTAGCAGTCTCATACTTAGATATAAATGGTTTTGTAAAAAAGGAAAATGTAACAAAAGTATACTCCACCCCCTCTACCCCATATCTAAATAATGTGTCTTTTTCTCCAAATGCTGTGGCCAACCTTGTTTTGCGCTCCACTCCTTCCACTCAAGGAAAATACCTTGGAACAATTCCATTTTCCGCAAGCTTAATCACATATCTAGGTAGTATTGAAGGAGAAAAGGTTTATGAATCGTTGTCCAATGTTTGGTATTTTTGTAGATACACTAGCATAGAGCAAGGAACTGTTACTGGCTATGTTTATGCTCCACTAACTTGTAATTTATCGGCTATTTTACCCAATACCGAAGAAGTAGCCTACTCCCCCATTGTACCAAGTAATGCGGATATTATCCTATCTCCAGAACTGCAATCAACTTCAAACTTAATTTTGATTATTTTACTCACCATACCTGCCTTATTTATAATTTACTTAATCCTAAAATCCAACAAAAACAAACGCAACAGGAGCCTAAAGCGTGAATTTAAAAGAGCAAACCACCTTTCGCTTCGCGCCCCACCTGATGATGAGTTGAATTTTTAATCATCCTCCGCCCTAAGTCACTACTTGGGGCATTTACATATTTACTCAAGCCACTTTTTCGTGTACTAACTAAATAATCTAGCTTCTCATCTTTGTGTTTAAATTTATCTACATACTTGTTGTATATCCCTACTATCCAGTCCTCATTTGCAATCAAATCGACTATTGTCTTTCTATCATATCCAGCTACAGCCAACTTTTGCACAAATACAATTATCGAAGTATTTAGCTTACGATGCACATTCCGCCTAATCATACCTAGTTCTTCAGCCATAGAAACCGTGCTAACTCTATCAAAATAATAGCGCACTAATATCTTCGCCTCAAGTGGAGAACACTGCTTTAATCCTTCTTCTATCATCATCTTAAGTCCTAAAAGCCGCTTTTTGCGTTCTATTAGGTCTATGACAGCCTGCATCTTTTCCATTGTGTCCTCACTCACTTGTGTTAGCGAATAACTATGTGCGCTACTTTCTACGACCAATCGGTCTATGCTATTTATTATCCTTTGCAAGTTTTTATAACTTTCGAGTAATGTCTTTCCTAAAATCAGTCTTTTCATAAGAGCCTCCTTATTTTGTCTCTGGTTTAATATTGCTAAACTTGCCGTGCGCCCATACTATAAACCCAGTTTTATCGATTTGTCAACAGCTTGTGACAATATTTTTGAAAATTTTTGTAAATTTTTGATTAATTTTTAAATAATATATAATTTTTGTCTGATTTTTAAAAAATTTTAGCAAAATTGTGTCAAAACATTTTTTTATATTTGACTTTTATGATATAATATGCGCATAAGAGGAATTTTACGTATGAAAAAAATAGTATTATCATTTATTTCTATATTTACTTTACTTGCTTTCTTTACACTATTATGTCTGCCTGCCCCACTTGTCTTTGCTCTTGATGAAACACAGATTGAGGTCTCTGAGGGCGAATACACCCAAATAGAATCTGATTATTTAAGTACATTTTTAGCATTAGACTTTTTTGATGCTCTGTATGTAACAGATGGTCAAAAAGTTATAAAACGTACTGATACAGAAATTACAATTTGTCGTAATCCTCAACAAAACAACAAATTCTACAATATTGCAGTCAATGAAAATAGCATCTTTAGTGCACAAGAGGGGCTTACTATCAAAGTTTTTGAATTAACCAGCACTGAAACAGAAAACTTTATCACTATCGACAGTGTAAGAAAAAAAGACTCCACCACAGATATACAGATCGAAGGCAGCAAAATAAAAAAAGTCGCTTGTGATGAATTCAATAATACTTATGCCATTATAGATGATTATATTGCAAAAGTTTCGTTTGATAAAACCAATAATCAGCTTGTATACTATCTTGACTACACAACCCAGCTTAGTGAAAACAAAGCATTTACGGGAGGTGGATTTTGTATCAATGAAGATGGCGATACAATGTACTATAGCATCGACAACAATGTATACAAAGTAGTAATTACACAAACAATTGTGGAAATAGAACCCGAAATTACTGATTTAGACGACACCGATACTACTATCGACGCCAACAGTACCGAAGGTGACGAAAATTCACAAAATGAAGAAAACACTTCACAAAACGATACCCCCACTCAAATTATCGAAACAGATGTGGAGATATTTCCTCTCACTCTTACCGAATTTAATTTAAATACGGACAACTCTTTTCTATCGTTTAAGCCTGACAGCACTATAAAGAGTTTGCGAATTGATAATATCGGCAATCTGTATGTCCTATCAACCTATCCTGTTTCTGTAACTGACAGTACCAATACTGTTTATTCTGTAAATTATTCTACACTATATAAATGCAATTTAAAGACCAAAAAGGCAGATAAAATCGACTACAATTTTGAGATTGCTGATATCTGCTACGACTTTTGCACAGGCTCAACTTATGCTGTCATAAATGAGCCACAAATGTATGAGGGAGACTATGTATGTGATAGTAATGGGGTTATTACTCTAAACAAACTCGTAAACCTCAACACTCACGGATTAGTGACAAACTACACCGCACTCACCGAAAAAAATTATGCTGATTTTATCAATCACCCTACAAGTGAAGCTTGTGTAACGCTAGCAAATATAGCTGATGGAACGATTTTTTATGACTACTGCAGTCTAAAAATGCCAAAATCAATCTCTGCTGAAGATAAAACTGTTATAATACTAGGAGAAGATACATACAACCACTACTACTATGTGCTAGATACAAACTTCGCACTCGCCCCATTTTATAAACTAGCATATGTACCAATAAAGCATGTATTATCAACTTTTACTCCTACCCAAACTGGCTCTACTGAGAGTAAAATCATAGTGGCTCGAGCAAGACTATACAATTTACCTAACTCAGTAATCATTAAAAAAACTGACAGTTCAATAACTTATGCTCCACATTGTGGTGTACTAAATAGAGATATGATAGTTACTGTGATAAATTTAGATTCCTCTTTACCATTTGACCACAATTCTACCCCATTTGTGTTGGTATCCACTCAAATTGATGAGACTGACGTGCTAGTGTATATGGATAAACGTACACTTATATCGATTACGGAAGATACTTCATTAAGGATAATCCACACTAGCAATGCTACAATGAGAGTGGATACCCCAGTATTTACCGATGACACTTGTCAAGTCGAAAAAGACCATCTCATAGAGGGTGATAAAGTTACAGTACTGAGTAAAAGGCACGGCATTGCAAAAATTCAATATTATGTAGGAAACGAAATAAAGACTGGATTTGTCAATAAAGACCTAGTTGATGATGGCTCACTTACTACAGCCCAATTTATTGGTCTGATGGTTGCGATTACCTGTGTAATCATAGCTATTGTTGTTGCTATCATAATCCGCGTAAAAGCCAAAAAGCGTAGAGCGTAAAAAATAACTTTAATTAACAAAAAGTGAAAACACAATAAAAAAGGCTAAATAGCCTTTTTTTATTGTGTCACTCTATAAAACTACATGTAATTTGCGTAAACGCATTATTGAGATCTTCCCTATCACTTTGCGCACTCTCTCTAAGTGCTTTATATATGGATAGTAAAATTTCACTTTAGAAGCCTCTAATATCGAATCATAAGCTATTGTATTGTTGTCCAATTTTTGGATAACTTCATTATATTTGGCAAAAAACGCATTCTTTCCAGCATTTTCTAAATCTTGCTCCCATTTTAAAAGTTCGTCCCTATCTCTTGGGCGCTTTTTAGTCTGCTTAAAGTTTCTGATAGCTTCATCTCTACACTGCAGAGCAAAGCTGGTTGCTTTTTCCATATTGGCAACATAATCCTCTATAACTTGTCCGCGAGTTGCTACATTTGCATCTAAAATCGCATCTTCAAAGGCACGCAATTTTTTGTAGATAAATCGTTCTTTGCTAAGATTTTCATCATTAGTTTTGCCGTTTTCATACTCTATCGGCAATAGCTCATCCCGATATTTGTTATATATTTGTTGAGATTTTTTAGATAACATAATTGTGTAGCAATTTTTCCAATCCATCTCATGTTGAAGGTCATGCACATATTTTATCACAATGCTGTCTTCTTCACTCTGCAAAAACTCATCCCACAACACAGGATTGTGCACATATATATCGGCTAATTGATAAAAGCTCTCTTTGTCTATATCCAATTTTTCGATATACTCTTGCATTTCAAGAGCTTGACAAAGACGCTCATTTTCATCATTAAGTTGATTTTTAAAACTCTCCAAGCACTCTGGTACATGTCCATATTCAGCTTGCTCAAGCCAACTTTCTTCTAGCTGCTTGGTGCTATTTCTCACCATGTAATCTAGTTGTTCTGCACTTGCCTTGTCGACTGTCGTATTGTCAAAACTATCATCAAATGTAGCAAGTTGCAACTTTAGGTTAAAGTTTAACAAATCTAATGCCACATTATGCACTTTTTGTTGCTCTGTTGTCATCTCTGCATACAGTCTTTCCCAATTTTGTTGATGTGTACGGATTTCTGAAACTTTTTGCTTCTTTGTCGCTATAACTTTGTCTTCATTATTTTCTATTTTTTCAGGTTTTAAACCTATGTTGTTTTCCATACAAAATGTCTTTAGTTTGGATACATCTATTTTTTTGCTACAGGTAAATTCAACATTCATCATTGTCTCACTCTCTGTAGCCAATTTCCTAAGTATTGCGTTATTTATACTCAAATTTTCTATATCCATCCCACATTCCCTATTGAGATAGTCCTCCAACAATTCCTTCGTTATCAATTCAGAATTACACAACTTCCGGCTTTCTGCGAGCAAAACCTCATCTCGTCCTTGCTGAATTAGTTTTTCTTGCTCAAGACTAGCTTGCTTTTGTAAGATTTTGTTTTCGTATTCTAACTTTGAAATTGGTCTAAAATTGCTAATTCCGCGTATATTATCCACTTCCTCTACAAAAACGCATTTGGTTGTAAATATCATACGCTTTAGTCCAGTAGAATCCATCTCCATCTTTTCAAATTCATTTGCTCTTATCGGCTCTAGACCTACAATATCGATAAATGAATTTTTGAGATGAGTATTTATTCCAAATGGCAATTTTCCCCCAAGCGTGTACATTTCTGATAAAAATGGATTTCCTAGTTTCTTGACGCTTGCACCAATTTTGATAAGCTTTAAATTTACACATCCAGAAAAAGCTCCTTGACTCAATTCTTCTAGATTGTCTGGAAGCATAACTGCTTTTAATTTTCTATTCTCCGCAAATGCGTTTTTACCAATAATCTTGAGTTGGCTATTTTCTTCAAAATCAATTTTCATAAGGTTGCAATTTGCAAAAGCATAATCATTTATCTTAGAAACCAAACTTCCTATTTTGATATATATCAGTCCACAATCCATAAATGATTTTGAATCAATCAATTGTAAATTTGGTGGCAAATCAACACATTCTAGTCTAACACACCCCTTAAAAGCTTCTTTAGGGATAAATTGGATTCCAGTCGAAAATCCAACGCGATTGAGTAATTTGGCATTACATGCAAATTGAGGATTTAACTGTTTTACTCCATCCCCCAATATAATTTGTCTTACTCCGATTTTATTTGTGTCACTGAGTTTTGGCACACTCTCATAAGAATCTGGGACAATTATTGTACCCGCTTCATCTATAGAAAAATTTACAATTTCGTCCACTACTTCCCCTCCATTTTTTATAAAATTTTATCATACAAAAAAAAATAAAGCAACAAAATTTGCTTTAAAAACAAAAAAGGCAGACTAATTTACCGCCTTTTTTGACTCAAGTTTTTCATAATATTTAATTACACTTTGCAAATTATCCTCACGTGAAACTTTGCTAACAGACACTTCATAAGCGATCCTATCTTCAACTTGGTCATCTTCTAGCCGCTTTTGATATACCCTACTCTGAATTCGCCCAGTGAGATAAAGTTTTTCGCCTACAGCCAATCCACTAACAAACCGTGCGTTTCTTCCCCAAGTAATACATGGCAAATAGTCCGACTTGTTATATGCACGGTTTACCGCTATCAAACAATCACAAATTTCGCGTTTAAATGGAGTCGTTCTATAAATTGGTTCTTTACAAAGATACCCTGTTAATTCTATAATGTTACTGTTTTGTAACTGAATTGGCTCTATTATTTCTCGAGCAAAAACAGTAAGTAATAATCTACTTTTCTCATTTATCATTTTATTATAGCTACGAAATTGCCCAATAACGGCCAACTCTTGTCCAATATCGAGATTGTTAGATTTTACCAATCTATCAGAAATTGTCACGGGAATTAGATCAAATTGTGATGATAACCTATCCACCTTTAGATTGATATCATAAAATTCTTCGCCATATACCTCATGACTAAACTCCGGCTTGCTAGCAACTTTACCAAATAAATACACTCTGTTGTTGTCAAATTCAAAACTCATCTTTCTCTCCTGTTCCTTCTACTTTGTGTTGCACACCAGCCCTATCTATAGTGTAGTTGTCTAAATAAATCAACTCGCCCACACTCACCACACTATAGTTTTGCATTTTCAATCTATCTAACACCAATGGAAGAGCCTCCAAAATATGATCAGCGTTGTTGTGGCACAGTATAATAGAACCATTTTTTACTTTTCCCATAATTCGCTCACAAATTTCAGCTCCGCTTCCGCCTTTCCAATCTAGGCTATCTACATTCCACTGAATTGTTTTTAGACCTATACTATCAGCCACATCTATTACAGTGTTGTTGTAAGCACCAAACGGCGGACGAAATAATTTTACACTTACCCCGCTACAGGCGCTGTTTATTTTTTCAATAGATTGTGTTAGTTCTAGTTTTACCTGCTCACTACTTAGCTTTGATAAGTCTGGATGTGTATTGCTGTGAGTTCCTATTTCAAATCCTCGTTTATCTATCTCGCGCACAATATCAGCGTATTTATCCGCCCAAAAACCTACCAAGAAAAAAGTTGCATTCACTTGATATTCTTCTAAAATATCCATTATCTTCTCCGTCTTGTCTGCTCCCCATGCTGCATCAAAACTAATGGCTACCTTTTTTTCAGTTGTATCCACACTATATATCGGCACTTTACGTAAATTATCCCCAAAAAAGACGGCTGAAATGGAGTTTTCCCCCAATGGCAGTGAAAGAATTGCGCACAATAAAAACACACATACTACCCCCAAAAGCGTAGCTCGTTTTAGCACAAGATATTTCATAAAACCTCACAATATCTATTTTAGCAAATAGCCTAAATCTTTCACTACAAAAATTTTGTCTTACTTTGTCAAATAAGTGACTAATTGATGTAGTATTGTCGATTTCTATTGCTCGAGTATTATATTCGTTTTTTTCCACACTTATGACCAAAACAAAAAGGAGGATATCAATCCACCTTTTCTATAAAACTATTCTTCCACTACAATCTCTAGTTTTACAGCTTGTGCCGTTCTACTAAATGCTGTTTCAGCCCTTACTGTTTCTCTAGTAGCAAATGTCACCAAACTTAAGTTATCACACCAAGAAAATGCATGTGAACCAATTGACTTGATATTGGCTGGTATGTAAACAGTTGTGAGTTTGTTACAGAATCCAAATGTATTGAATTCTATAGAATCAAACTCAGCATTAGTCGGTAATACAATATTTTCTATCCCCGAATTTCTAAATACACCACAACCTAAGTTGGTCAAGTTTTGTGGTAAGTCAATCTGAGCTAGGCTTACACAATTTGCAAAAGCATATGCGCCAATTTTCTTAAGAGTTTCTGGAAGTACTACATGATTTAGTTTTTCACAAAACTCAAAAACATAATTGCCTAATTTGATTACACCCTTACCATCTTGAGATTTAAATATTACTTCTGTAAGAAGACTACAATTCTTAAACGCGTAATCTCCTATTGAATGGGTCAATTGTGGTATAGTAATAGTAGTCAAACTTTCACACCAAGCAAATGCCCATTTACCAATCTTACGAATAGATCTATTGAGTTTTATTTCTGTAACTTTGCTACATCCATTAAAAGCGTAATCTCCAATCTCAGTTACTCCACTAGGAAGTTTTACTACCCCAGTAAATCCTGCTGGGCAACGAATTAGTTTTCTTCCATCAGCACTATAAAGCAAACCATTTATCGCTTTAAAATGCGTATTTTTCTCAGCTACTATTATGCTGGTTATCGTCTTAGCATCATTAAAATCACTAGCGACTATTTTGTCTTGTTGTTCATTAATCACAAATTGTGTAGGATTTTCATCAAACTCTGCAATAACAAGCGACTTATCAATATCTATACTGCGAAGATTATTGCAACAGCCAAATGAATTTTTTCCTATTGCAGTCATAGATTTTGGTAAAACAACTTTTGTTAGTTTACTGCATCCATAAAAAGCATAATCTCTAATCTTTTCCACGCCCTCACAAATAACTAGTTCTTCAAGGTTGGTACAGCTTCTAAAGCTTACCATTCCTACAGTCTTTACGCTACTTGTAAGTGTTAGTTTAGTAAGTGATCTACATGTATAAAATGCATAATTTCCAATACTCTCCACTCCATCAAAAGATATAGTTTTTAAGTTTGTACATTTGTAAAATGCATATGGAGCAATACTCTTTACCGTGCTAGGTAGAGAAAGATTTACCAACTCTTTCCAGGCCGCACTATCGTTATTATAAATATTGTTTTGTTTAGTACAATTTACTCCCACTGAAGTAACAGGAAAGGCATTGCCTTGTTCATCTTTTAAATATGCTGGGATTTTTAGATCAGCCACAGCTTTACCATTGTAACTAAATATCCTAGCCTCACCATCTTCAATCTCAAAACTCCATTCGCTATTTGTTCCTGTTGCCCAATATGGGTATAATGAAATAGCTTTTCCATCATCTTCTGTAATCACTTCTTGCAATTTACCATTGCAATCGACCACCATCTTACCTTGCCCATTTTCTTTAGTCCAAAAACCATTAAACATCTCGCCTTCTGCACGGACTATAGGTATTCTTTCATCAAAAACCTGCGTGCATTTCCCATCCAAGTAGTATTTACTATCTCCTATTCTTGTATAAAGCGTAATATCACCAATCTGCACCTTTGTGCCCTTTAGTTTAAAACAATCTGGCGCGTTGGTAAAAACTTTTGTATTACTATACATTTTTACCATCTCCTTATACACATCTTCACCATTTAGGGTAACTACCATTTTTTCTGATGTATAAAATGCTTGGTTTCCTAAAAAATCATTAGGCAACTTATCATGCTCAAATTCTACATCAACTAGCATATCGTCGTTTTCAAATGCACTGACACCAATACGAGTAACACTTTTGGGTATAACTATACTTTTTACTTGAGTGCTATTAAATGACTTACTACCGATAATCTTAACTGATGTTGGTATATCAATAAAAGTCAGCCTACCACAGCCTAAAAATGTACCTTCATTGATAGTAATAAACTTTTCATTCTGTGGCATAACTACCGTGGTAAGCATATCACAACCACTAAAAGCGAAGCTCCCTATATTAGTCACAGAATCTGGAATAAACAAATTGATAATGCGGTCACAGTCTTCAAAAGCATATGAGCCAATTGTTTTTAGCGAATTTGGCAATGCTACCAAAGATAGGTTACTACTGTGACTAAATGCATATGAACCAATCTTTTCCACAGTACTAGGCACCTCAAAACAATCGCCCAACTTCGACGCCGGATACAAAATCAACTCATCCATTTCTTTTGAGTAGAGTACACCATTAACTGATGTAAATTTTTCATTATCATCTGCCACTACAATACTAGTCAGTTGATAATCATTTTTAAATGCATCTTCAGCAATGTTATTTACACTAGTGGGTATTATTAACTCACTGAGTGCGCTAAGATTGCTAAGTGCTAGCCTGTTGATTGTGGTTATTTCACAATCAGAGCTAAACTTTAGAGACACAATGCTATAGTTTAAAGAACCAAATACACCAGTTTCAGCATCCATGTCCCCCAACGCTATTACCTTGTGTCCATCAATGACTGCAGGGATTTCTACAAGCCCATTTTCTCCTATATTTTCTTTTTCAACCTCATCACTAGGCTGAATGTATCTTTCCATCACATTATATGACACAAGAGTGGCAGTATTATCATTTCCTACTCTATATGTCCAATTTCCCGACTGGACCAATCCCAAATCGTTCTCCGAAGAAACGCTCACTGTTGCCGCATTTACACTAACATTTAAAGAAGGCTTAATGCAAAATGTAGCCAATGAGCCAAGCAATGCCCCAACCCCTATTAAGGAGAGAAGACATAGCTTCAATGAAATCTTGTTATTTTTTTCCATAACATCACTCCTTTTAATTTCATCGGCCATATTATATCAAAAAACAATCTCAATTTCAATACTTAATCCCAAATTTCCTATAAAACGCCTTATTTAAGCGTTTTTATACAACAAAAAAAACAACCTTTTTTGTATTTGGTTGTTATTTTTTTTATTATTCTTTATTATTTTTGTATGCTTGAGTAATCTTACTAATGTGTCCAATTGGCTCACCATGCTTCTCTCTAACGATATTTGCTAACTCATTAGAAGATATTAATTTAAACTTTTTGCCAGTTTGTATTGCTATTTCGCTTTCCTTATATATAGGTGCAGCAAATATTACTAAATCTGTGTTATCTAGTAGTATTGAGCGCACTCCTTTGCGGTATCTAGCCAATTTTTCTATCTGATCTAACTTAATCCGTTTTCCAAAACCCTCTTTAGTTAGGATTGCAAGTTCTGCCTTTTCTTTTACAAGTCCAGCATACACACAATAGTCATCATCAAAGAAGCTAATTCCGTGCACCCCGCCCGAAATACGCCCCTGCACTGGCACATCAGTGTTTTCCGCTAATAGTACCTGACCATTCGCTGTGGCAAAGAGTAAGTCTTGTTCACTATCAAATACCACATTCATAACCACATCTTCCTCTTTTAGTTTTATTGCCTGCACATAGCTTTTCACTGTGTTATATTCGAGGAATGCAGTTTTCTTTACCATTCCATCTTTAGTAAAGAATAGTATGTTTCGCTCATCGTTTTCGGTAAAGTCCGCCTTAAATATTGCTACGATTCTATCACTGTAATTGAGTTCTTTAAACAATTCTTGCGGCACAACCCCCTTGTCTCGCGGTTTGACAACCTTGACATAACTCATATCAAATCGCAAGCAATATCCACTATCAGTAAATGCCAACATCTCGCTGTGCGATTCAACATTGACTGTTGAGACAAAAATCTGATGCATCTCCACCTCTACCATCTTGCTCTTAAGGCTATTTTGATAGTACTTTGGTTCCATAGCCTTGAGTTGACCATCAGCAGTAAGCCCCAGCACTAATGGTACAGGCACATCGACTTGCACCTTTTCCACATCGACTACACTGTCTTTTGAAATAATCTGTGTAAGACGGTGAGTCTTGTACTTTTTCTTTATCTCGAGTAGCTCTTCCTTTACTGTCTCATACTGCAATGCATCACTCATAATAATAGCAGTCAATTTGGTAATGAGAGCCTCTAGTTCTTTGAGTTCGTCCATAATCTTAGTTACCTCGAGACTTGTTAATCTTGCTAAACGCATATCAAGAATTGCTTGAGCCTGACGCTCACTAAGTAAAAACCTCTCCTTTAGTTTCATCTTAGCGTCTGTCGTAGAAGACGATTTTTTGATGATTTTGATTACTTCATCAATATTTTGTATCGCAATTAATAGCCCTTTTAAAATGTGGCAGCGCTCTTGAGCGACTTCGAGATCATATTTACTACGTCGCAAAATTATTTGTTTTTGATATTTTACATAATAGTCTATTATCTCAAGTAGCCCCATGGTCTTGGGCTTACCTGAGGCAATTGCCACCATATTTATAGCGAATGTGCAACGAAGATCTGTACATGCCATCAAGGCATCCATAATCTTTTTAGGGTTGCCGTCTTTTTTCACTATGATGACAGCTCTCATACCATTTCGGTCTGACTCATCCCTTACATCTGCAATATCAGATAATATCCCACCTTTCTCCTCCGGAAGTGAGGCTATAGTCTGGAGTAGCTTTGCTTTATTGACTTGATATGGCAATTCCGTAATGACTATATTTTGCTTTTCGTTACGCCCCTCCTCTATATGATATTTAGGGTACATATATACTTTGCCTTTTCCAGTCTCATACGCCTGAGCTAGCTCATCTGTAGTCATCATTCCCCCTGTAGGGAAATCGGGCCCCTTAATAATAGTCATCATTTTCTTGAGTGTGATACTTGGATTATCAATATACGCTACCACTCCATCAATTACCTCCCCGAGGTTATGTGGAGGAATGTTGGTTGCCAGTCCTACCGCAATTCCGCTAGCCCCATTTACGAGTAGATTAGGGAAACGCCCTGGCAGCATATCAGGTTCTTTCAGGGTGTCATCAAAGTTTAAGCTCCAATGCACAGTATCTTTATCAAGGTCTCGCAACAATTCTAGCGCAAGTGGTGCTAGTCTTGCCTCGGTATAACGCATTGCCGCAGCTCCATCACCATCGTTACTACCAAAGTTTCCATGTCCCTCTACCAAAATCTCCCGCATGTTGTGCGGTTGAGCCATACGCACCATAGCATCATATACTGAAGTGTCTCCATGAGGGTGATATTTACCTAAACACTCTCCCACAATACGAGCTGATTTTTTAAATGGTTTATCTGGAGTAAGTCCCAAATCCATCATAGCATACAAGATGCGTCGCTGAACGGGTTTTAGACCATCTTCCACCCTAGGCAATGCACGATCGAGAATAACAAATTCACTATAAGGTATCATACTATTGTGCAACACTTTGTCCATATCACATTCTATTATTCCGCCACTTATTGCACTATCTAGCACATTTTCATCTTTTTTTTCTTCGTTTTTTTCCATCTTCTACTCCTAATTTACTGGTTTAAACTTGTCATTCTTATTGAAGTTTGCATGCCTACTGATGTATGCTTTTCTAGCATCAATATTGTCCCCCATCAGAGTAGTAATCATGAGTTCAGCATTTGCAGCATCCTCTAGAGTTACTCTCATAAGTGAGCGCGCTTTAGGATCCATAGTAGTCTCCCAAAGTTGCTCAGGGTTCATTTCACCTAATCCTTTGTAGCGTTGCAATGTGTAGCCTTTGCCCACCTTTTCTATTACTGCAGGAAGCTCGATATCTGAGTACACATACTCTATATGGTCTTTCTTAGCCACTCTATATAGTGGCGGTAACCCAATGTAAACATGTCCACTAGTCACAAGGTCTTTCATATATCTAAAGAAGAATGTAAGAAGGATAGCTCTAATATGAGCTCCATCTTGGTCAGCATCACTCAGGATAATTACCTTGTGATATTTTAGATTGTTTAGGTTAAAATCTTCTCCTATTCCTGTGCCCAACGCACTAATTAGCGTGCGGATTTCCTCATTTGCTAACACTTGAGCTAGTCGTTTTTTCTCCGCATTTAGAGGCTTACCACGCAAAGGTAAGATTGCTTGGAAACTACGGTCTCTTGCCATCTTAGCACTTCCCCCCGCACTATCACCCTCTACGATAAATAGCTCATTTAATTCAACCTTTTTGCCGGTACAACTACTCAGTTTGCCCACTAGGTTAAAGTTTTCTAGGCTGTTTTTTGCCCTAGTGATTTCCTTCGCCTTTCGTGCAGCTTCTCTTACTTTGGCAGCATTTTTTCCTTTAGAAATAGCCAGTTCTAGTATGCTTTTATTCTCAGGTTTTTCTAAAAATGTGATGAGCTGAGTGTAGGCAAGATTTTCCACTTCTGGTCTAATTTCCATATTACCTAGTTTTGTTTTGGTTTGCCCTTCAAATTGCACATTACGCATCTTGATAGCTAATACGGTAGATAGTCCTTCACGATAGTCCTCTCCGATGAGTGAATCCTTATCCTTGAGCAAATTGTTCTTTCGCCCCAGATCCGTTAGCGCACGGGTAAAGGCACTTTTTAATCCCGTTTCGTGAGTTCCTCCTTCTGGAGTAGGAATATTATTTACGTAGCTAAAGGTGTTTTCGGTATAGCTATTGGTATATTGCATAGCACAAGATATCTCACAAAGCTCGCTCTTTGCCTCAAAATAGATTGGTTTACTCTGCTCTACTGTTTTGTTTTCATTTAAATATTTTACAAAATCACTCAAGCCACCATCATATTTATACACCTCTGTGTGCGGTTCGCCATCCTCAAGATTGCGCTCATCAATTAGGAGAATTTTTATTCCTTTATTTAAAAATGCCAATTCTCTCAGTCTTCGTGAAACTGTATCAAAGTCAAATGTAATATCTTCAAAAACTCTGTCATCAGGTAAAAATCGCACTATTGTCCCTGTCTGCGTGGTCTTACCTACCTTGTGTAATGGAAAGCGTACTGCGCCACTCTTTATATGTGTAGTACCTTTACTCTCAAAGCCCATTTCATATTCAAAGCCTTCACGAAATACATTTACATTTAGCCAACGCGATAGAGCATTAGTTACTGATGCCCCCACACCGTGTAACCCTCCAGAAAAGTTGTAGTTGTCGTTCCCAAATTTTCCTCCAGCATGTAGTTGGGTAAATACCACCTCGAGTCCACTTACTTTCATTGTTGGATGCGGATCAACTGGTATTCCACGCCCATTGTCCTCAACTTGCGCGCTACCGTCCTCTTCTAGTGTTACGATGATGGTGTCTCCATGTCCGTTAGCCAACTCATCTATAGAGTTGTCCACAATCTCCCAAAGTAAGTGGTGTAATCCTTTGGGCCCTGTAGTACCGATGTACATACCTGGTCTCATTCTCACAGCATCTAGCCCCTCTAGTACTACTATATCTTTTGCTTCATATGTTTTTTTCTCTGCCAAAATTATCACTCCTTTGCATTGTTTATCATTTATTGTAGCACAAAATTTTGAAAACGAAAAATAATTTAAAGCATATTTTTACAAAATTTTAAATATTTTGTCAAAAAAAGCATATTCTTATACTGTATAACACATATAGGAGAAAATATGAAAAAAACTATCGCACTTACCGGTGGAGGCACTGCAGGTCATGTTACTACCAACCTCAACCTCATTCCATATCTTATCCCAAACTTTGATAAAATCATCTATATAGGCAGTCAAACGGGACTCGAGCGCGATATGGTAAAAGACAAAGTCGCCTATTACCCTATTACTACTACCAAACTTAATCGCAGCCTAAGTATCAGCAATCTTTTCATTCCTTATCGACTATATCAGGGGTATAAAGAGGCAAAAAAATTGCTGATTGAGAATAATGTGAATGTAGTATTTTCTAAAGGTGGATATGTGTCTTTGCCGGTCGTACTAGCCTGCAACAAACTGCATATTCCTCTCATTATTCATGAAAGTGACCTCACTCTTGGACTAGCAAACCGTATAGCAGCTCGCTTTGCTAACACAGTCTGCACCACATTTAAAGAAACTGCTACTATGGTAAAAAATGGCGTTTACACTGGAGCTCCACTAAACAATATTGCTCCACTTTCTCAAAATGTCGCCAGAGTAAAAAATATGTATAACCTACCAAACAACAGACCAATTTGTCTAGTCGTCGGAGGAAGCTTGGGCGCAAAAAATATTAATGACCTAGTGATAACAAATCTTGACTATCTAACAAAAACACATTTTATTTTGCACATCACTGGGAAAGGCAAGTCTCCCAAGATTAAGCATGAAAACTACGCCTCAATTGAGTTTACGCTATACATAAAAGAAATCTTATCCCTTACCGATATAGCCATCACTCGAGGCGGAGCTAATATGATATTTGAATTATTACAAGCAAATATCCCAATGTTAATTATCCCTCTAGAAAAAGGAAGTCGTGGTGACCAAGTGAAAAATGGCTCATACTTTGCTGAGCATAACTATGCACTACTTCTGCGTGAGCGTGACAGCAAAAACTTTGTATCTATGTTTGATTCTCTTATTGCTAGGGCTCCTTTTATGCGTAAAGTCAATCACCACATTTTACCAAATAATAGCTTAGACAAACTAGCTGAAATAATTATCAAAACTGCTAAATAAAAATGCACAATCAAAGTGCATTTTTATTTGTGACAAATTGGCTTGATTGAATCAAGATTATTTAGTAAGTTTGTTTTTATCTGAGTAATGTGATTTTTATTATTTTTGCGCCGAATAGCATTTTCTATTAATATCGAAAGTAGTTTTGTATAGCTTAAATTTTTCCACAAGTAAAAAGCAAGATTCCCCGGAATTGTATTCACTTCATTTAGGTATAATTTATCACCTAGCAAAAAATCGAACCTTACCGCTCCAAAAATGTCACATTCCCTACAAAAAAGTGTTACTATATGCTTTATTTGAGCACAAATAGCCTCATCAATTTCGGCAGGAACTACTCGCTTAGTGTTGCTAACTTTATATTTGTGCTCAAAATCATATATCCCCTCACATATTACTTCTTCTATTTCACTAAACTCAATTTTTTCATTTCCCACTAGTACTGCTATGTTTAATTCACGAAAATTCCCTAGTTTCGGTTCAATCAATATTTTATCATCAAACTGACATGATAGTTCAAGGCTTTTACCAAGATCGGCTTCGTTATTTGCTATACTTATACCCACACTACTTCCACAATGCGCGGGTTTTACTATCAGCGGATAGTCTAGTTTATTTTCAGCTACTTTTGATTTTATACTCTCTTTCGTACCCGACACAAAAGGCAAAATATCTATCAATAGAGCACGGCAAATGAGTTTGGTAAAGACCTTATCCATGCACACACTGCTTGCACCCACTCCACAACTTGTGTAAGGCACATGATTTGTTTCCAACACTCCTTGCACTCCGCCCCCTTCTCCTAGCCCTCCATGCAAGCACAAAAGAGCACAATCTATATGGACTTTTGTTGTCTTAAACCAGTGTTTTACGCATAGTTCTAGCGAATTATTCGCGAAATAACAACTATTCCCTTGTACTTGTTTTTCATAAATTGAGTTTTTTAAAAGAGCTTTTCCAGTGAGCCAAATGCCTGAGTGAGTTATATAAATAGGAACAATAGTGTATTTTTTACTCAAATTTTTCATAACACTAAGCCCCGTAAGAACTGACACGTCATGCTCTACACTTTCTCCTCCAAAAATAACAGCAATATTCATTTTTTCACCTCTCAGTACTATATGAAAGGCAAACAAAAAAAGTTAGTCAAATAATAAATTTTTGATGACAACTAACGAAAAAAAGGCTATTAAAGCCTTTTGGGTTACCACATCGTCATTGGGAACGCCCATGCTCATCCCCAAACGCCATACATGATAAACATAATAATTTAATAATAGTTATCTGGTAAATCATTTTCCCAAAGAACGACATCTCCCGTCTCTATCACTTCTTGCAGAAGTTTTTGAGTATCCACTAAAGTGTCCGCTACTAAAATCTTGTCTTCTGGAAATTCAGCATCAATTAGTCCTTGTTTGATGGCAAGGTAGTTTGTACGATTTACGATGATTACAAGATTAGCTACTTCAGCTATTCTAGCTCCAAAATTGTAATTTTCTAGTCTCTCCAATGAACCCAGTTCTATCAGTCCTGAAGTAATCACGACTTTTCGCCTATTATCAAAGAGTTTTAATACTTCAAGTGCGCGTTTACTTCCTTCGATGCTTGCATTATATGTGTCATCAAGAATTGTTACCTCGTTATCTGCCTGCATTATTTGCAATCGGTGTTCTACTGGTTGAATTTTTTCGATGCCTGCTACTATTTTTTCATCTTCGACGTTAAGCTTAATTGCCATAGCAACACAGGAAAGAATATTGCTTATATTATGCACACCCAATAGTTTTGTTTTGCATTTGTATGATTTGTCTAGCATATGCAAAGTAAATGAGGTGCCATCTTTAGTTGTTATTATGTCACTTGCCCACACGTCAGCTGGGTGAGCCACAGTTACCTCAGCCTTGGTTAAATTGGCTTTACTTGCTATTTCTGCCACACCTTCGCTGTCCACATTAAATACACAATATCCCCCATTTTCTGCTAAATAATCTGGCAGTTCTTTTTTTGCGCGCTTTACATTTTCAAAAGACTTGAATGTTGCTATATGCTGCTGACCGATAGAAGTGAGTATTCCATACTGGGGCTTGACAAATTCGCAGAGCTTTTTTACATCGCCTATTTGTCTTGCCCCCATTTCTGCAATAAAAATCTGATGACTCACATTTAAGTTTTGAAGGATAGCCTTTGATATGCCCATCGGAGTATTGTAGTTAAACGGAGTAGCACAAACCGAGTATTTTTCACTAAGAATAGTAGTTAAAAAATTCTTTGTGCTGGTTTTACCAAAACTACCAGTTATGCCGATTTTTATTAAGGAAGGAAATTGCTCTAGCTTTTTCTCTGCTTTAAATTCAAACCCCTTATTTACAGCATTTTCTACAGGACTCATCAACCAATGCGTAAAAGGAACTAATACTGGCACAAGCAAAGGTGTAAGTGTGACAGCACCATAACTATATAATGGAATAAGTAACGCACTACAAATTATAAGAGCAAATGTAGCTAAACTTCCTAAAAAAAACATAAGAATAACAGCTCTATACATACGTCCTGTCATCTTTAGTGGAGTTTTTTGCGGCGTAATATGCACATTACGAATGTAGATATATGAAAATAGACAATAAAAGATAAACCCTAAGTATGGAAGGTACGAATTATAATCGACTAATATTACATCCGCCACAATAAAACACGCTGTAGATAAAAACGCCACCACAGCCACGCGACCTAGATGCACACTCCCTACACCCTTTAACCAATCAAAATATCCACGCGAATGATAGCCTGATAGCTGGATAACTTGCATAAATTTATACCCCATAAAACACAGGATAATCGCATTTATTATAGAAAGAATAATCGCTACAAACAAATGGCCGTTACTTATATCAAAAAATTCAATCATTCCCAATTCTCCAAAAATTTATATATAAAACTCAAAATATCAGAATTTAACAAACAAAAATGATCTCCACTCACTACAATAAGTTTGCTGTCTTTAATAGTTTTGCGCAGAGTTTTTGCCATATATAAAGGGGTAATATTATCATATTTTCCCCAAAGCAAAAGTGTCGGTTGAGCTATCTTTTTGGCTATAGGCACCAAATCTTCATTTACTACCCTACTTAGCACTCCTCTCATTACTCCTTTAGAGTTTTTCCAATCAGCCGAACCAAAGGACTCGAGTACGCTTTTATCACACTTGCCTTGCTCTACCTTCTTTTTTAGGCTATGAAACTTCTTTATAGCTAAAAATCGCCTAAAACTAAATCGCGGAGGAACACCAGCACTATCTATCAAAATCAATCTATCCACAAACTTTGAAATGTTGGCTAGTACTATAGCCACCCTGCCACCAAAGCTGTGTCCTACTACAGTCACTCGCCTGCCAATAAAATTTTGGATAAAGTCATTCACTCCTTCGGCATATTCTACCGCTCCAACCGCCACACTCGGTGGAGGCGTATCTCCAAAGCCCCACAAATCTAGCGCCCAAACGCGATAATTTGCAGATAGATCCGAAATCAAATTTATATAGCTAGATTTATTCGCGCCCCAACCATGCAAAAGCACAATATCAGCTCCACTTCCTGCTACCCAGTATTTTAAATCTTTATAATTACACACTAGTTATATATGTGCTTGATTTTCAATTTGTTATATCCTTCTTCATAAGAATTGCATCTTCACCCTTGCCATAATAGCCTTCCCGTCGATTCATTTCTTGAAAACCCAGTTTTTGATATAGTGACAACGCTGGATAATTCTGATTGTTCACCTCTAAAAATACTTTTTGACATCCCTCTTCTTTGAGTTTGATAAATAGCTCTGATAGCATCTTACTAGCCACCCCTTGAAGCCTCACACTATTTTCCACCACAACGCGCAAAATTTCCGCCTCATCCCCCAACATCAAGGTTGATACTAGCCCTTTTGCTTGATCACCAATGAAATAAAGGAAACATCTATAACTTGGATTGTCAAAACTTTGGCGAATACCGATTTCATTCCAACTAAGATCCCATTCGTCATTTTGTCCTTCGAGAGCCAAAATATCGTCAATGTCATCTAAACTAGCTCTCCTAAGCTCGCTTTTTTTACCTAAAAGTTGCTCAGCTTGACTAACTCGCAAATATAACGGAGCGGCTGTCACAGGATCTACAAACTCTTTGCGCTCAATTTTTTCTTTGGAAAGTTTTAGTAAAACCTCGGCGCTATATGGGCTGTTTTTACCAAAGTCCTCAATAGCCACCTTTTCGCTATTGTCATTATATACAAAATATAGATAATCATTATAATTTGCATGCAAAAAGCCCAATAAGTGTTTTACAGTATCTACCCGTGGCGCATACAAACTATCTTTACTAGACAAGTCAAACATTTGGTGATACACAAGCCCCGAACCTGCATTAATAACAGCGCAAACTGGTCTATCCTCTTTCTTTTTTCCAAAGGCAAGCAACTCTAAAGTGGATATAGTTACTAGAGGAATTTTTAAGCTATAACAAAAAGCCTTTGCTACGCTCATACCTATTCTTACGCCAGTAAATGACCCAGGGCCAGACACGCAAGCACAGTAGTCAAGCATTTTTAACTCTAGTCCAATATCTGACAAAGTTTTTTCAAGTATTGGAAATAGTGTTTCACTATGCTTAGCAAATTCTACCCTTTTATAATACTGCTTTCCATCCAACTCAATTGCAAGTATTGTCTCTTTGCCAGCAGTATTGATTGCAAGTATTTTCATTTTTTCACCACCTCAAACTTTCGCCCTCCTTCCACTTTACTAATGTGTACCTCTATATGGTGTGGCGGAATAATTTCTGGTGTATTTTCTGGCCACTCCACAAAGCACACCCCATCTCCGCTTCGCAAAACTTCATCTAAGCCACTATCAACAGCCTCGTTACTGTTTTTTAGTCTATACATATCAAAGTGATGGATTGGCATTGAGCCACTATATTCATTGAGAATTGTAAAAGTAGGACTAGTAACTAGGTCATCTGAGCCTAAAAATTCTGAAACATATTTTACCAAGGTCGTCTTTCCAGCGCCCAAATCCCCCACTAATTTTACCACATCACCATTACGCAAACTTTTTGCAAATCTTTTTGCAAATGCTTTTGTATCCTCTAAGCTGTATGATATCTCCACCATCACCTACTCCTTAGTTTTAGTTTTGGCCTCTGATTTTTGCTTTGCTTTTTTCTCAGGTTTGTCTTTTGCTTTTTCTTTCCCCTTGGTTTCAGGCTTTTCTTTTTCTTTCCCCTTGGTTTCAGGCTTTTCTTTTTCTTTTGTTACTTTCTCGGGTTTTTCTTTGGGTTTAGCTTTTTCTTTTGCCTTGACTTTTGACTGAGACGGATTTATCATCTTTTGAATTCCTGCCATATCTAGCATGTTCTTGCCTTCAGTCCAGAGCTTTTCTATCTGATAATGCTCTCTTATCTCGCTAGTCAAAATGTGCACTATTAGCGTGCCATAATCCAGCACAAACCACCGTCCATCACCTGCAACTTCTCGCCTAATTACCCTACTATCCTTTTTTTGTAGCCCCTCTTCAATATTGTCGACCAAAGCTCTAGCATGCACAGTACTATTTGCTGTAATGAGTACAAAATAGTCCGCTATGCTTGTCTTACGCGATATATCTATTAGCTTTATATTTTCGGCTTTGTTTTCATCAGCTATCAAACATGTTGCTACAGCCAAATCATATTCTTTAGAAAAATATTCTTCTTTCATTATCTCTACTCCTTTGCGTTTAATTATAACAAATTAGTTTGCTTTAGTCAATAAAAACCCGCATACATGCCTATATTTGTGGTAATAATTTACTAGAGGTAAAAATGAAAACCAAATTTAATACAATTTTCGACACAATCGGAATAATTTTGTTAAGTTTTTTATTAATTTTTTCGTGGATAAAATTTTACACAAAGCAAACCTTACTAGCTACTCTCGTAAGTGTAATTTTATCAACTATAATTGGCATTGTAGCGTTCAACCTGTTTTCAAAGCGCTCCCACACTGCCGCTCTAAAAAAAGATGAGCAAGAAAGGATAGATAAACTCTCATTTTATCTAAATCACATGTCCTCCAAAGATGTAGTGCAATATTTTTTTGCTAATTGTACCCTTGCTGAAAAGCCTCAAATTACTCCGGTAGGGATTATGTTTGGAACATATAAAAAATATCTATTTGTCCCATACTTTAGCAGTAAAATTCTTGACAAAGCCACCATATTAGCTAGTCTTGATTGGGCATATTATCATCAAATAGCAAAAGTTATTTTTTGTTATGGAGAAATAGATAATCGGGCAATCAATTTTAGCAAAGAATTTTTCGTTGTGGCTGAATTTTGGGATATAACAAAACTCTATAGAGAAAAAGGAGTTCATCTTGTTATGCCCCTTTGTCCTCATCTTGCCCCTACAATAAAAAAATCTAAAAAACAAATATTTAGTGACATTTTTTCTAAAATGCGAGTAAAAAATTATCTTCTCTTTGGAATTTTTACTATGATACTAAGCTACATCGTTCCTTTTAAACTCTACTATCTAATTGCGGGCTCAGTGCTTATTGCTTTTGCCTTTTTCATCCTATTTTTTAGGCGAAATAAAAACCCTACATAATTGTAGAGTTTTTATACAAATTACCCAAGGAAACGAATTTGTGGAAGTCCATCAAGTATTCCTTCAAAATAATATAGAGGATTTGAAATCCCATCATATGCACTAATATCAGCAATAGTATCTACTGTAGCAGAATAAGTGATATCAAATGTGTAATCTGTTTGAGATAAACCTGCTTTACTAATTGATTTTTTAGATGAATTTGCTTTTGAAATTTTGTTATTTTCAAAAACCTCTTTATTATCTAAAGATGTTTTACTAACAATAAATGATGTATCATCCACATTCACTACATTTTCATATTTCATCCCAATTGTAACTTGGTCACCATCTTTTTGTGTAGTTACAATACCATCGTACATAGTTATTATTTCACCATTAATACCAAAGAATGAAATACTTATAGCTTGGTTTAGTTGTTTCAACATATAGTTAGCAACAACATTGTAATCTGATACATTGTCAAAAACTGCCTTTACTTTGGAAACAGTAGCCTCTCCGTCATCAACTTTGTTAGAAATATCACCGATTAGCACATAGTTTACAGTGCTATCCACCACATATGTATAAAGGCGATATGTTTGAGTATTTCTTGTAGTAGAAACTACATGTTTTGCAGTATCGTCAGTATTAAGCTCGTATCCATCATTAGTAACGGTTGATGTGTATACCATCTTACAAATTAAGTTTTCACCAAATTTTTTGACTGCAATAGTCAAATCTTGTGATTGAGTTGTGGCAGTATCAAAATCACCATCAACTTTTTCTTCATCGGTTGCATTAACCTTGTAGTTTAGGGTAATTTTTCCTGTTTGATTTGTATTTTTAATCCAGTGATAAGTCGTGTCTGTGTAAGTAGCTACCTCAGTATGAGTGTCAAAGTATGCGTCTGCAGCTTTACCAAGCATTTCATTGACTTCTTCAGTTGACATAGAGTTACCTGAGCACCCAACTAAAAATAGTGGAGCACAAAGGAAAGCAAAACTAGTCAACATCGAAACTAAAATCTTCGATAGTTTCTTCATAATTTTCCTCCTTTATATGGATACATTCATTATATCATAAAAAAAGATAACTTGTATCAATTATGGAAGAAAATATTTACTTTTTATTAAATTTTATTTTATATAAAAAAGAAATAAGAGTTTTATTTCTTTTTGGGATTGGTTGGCTTTTTCTTGTTGGGGTTGATTTTATACAATACAATTTTTCCGCCAATTACCTGCACAATGTCTGCTTTTAGGGTATTGGATAGACTTTCTGCCACTTCTTTGGTGGTTGCTTCACAACTCTCGAGTACAGCTATCTTTATCAACTCCCTAGCTTTGAGCACTTTTTCTACAGACTCTAGCACACTCTCGGTAATGCCAAATTTTCCCACATGCGCCACTACTTCAATACTTTGAGCATCATGCTTTAATTCAGCTCTTCTCTTTGGACTCAACATATCTTTTCTCCTTATTCCATATAATCAAATTCGAATTCGCCCACAATAATAGTATCACCATTACTCAAACCCAATTTTCGTAGAGCAGTCATAACTCCCTCTTCACGCAAGCGTTTTTGTAAGTACGCCAAACTTTGCTCATCATAGATATCGATTCTACTAGCCAACAAATTTAGCTTATCACCAGAAACTAAGAAAGTATGCTCATCAAGGCGTTTACACTCTGTGGGTTGTTCAACTTTTTTGTCAAAATCAAAAATTTCACTAGTTTCTTTTTCGATAACTGGCAGTTTATCTAATTGATTAAATATACCTCTTACCAACTCATCTACGCCCTTATGCTGACTTGCTGATATCTCATATACTGGAGCATTACGAAATTGATTTGATTTTTTTAAGTACGATTTAAACTCATCAATTATAGCTCTATCCTCAACCAAATCTACCTTGTTGAGCACGATGATTTGAGGACGACTGAAAAGTACTTTGCTATAGTTAGCCAGTTCGTTATTAATTATCTCAAAATCTTGTTTGGGCTCTCGACTTTCACTACCACTAATGTCCACCACATGGACAAGTAGCCTCGTTCGCTCTACATGACGCAAAAATTGGTGACCTAGCCCCAGCCCTTCACTAGCTCCTTCAATCAATCCCGGGATATCTGCCACCACACAAGACTTATCATACATCTTTAATACCCCTAGATTTGGGCTAAGAGTAGTAAAGTGGTAGTTAGCAATTTTGGGCTTAGCCTCAGTAATAGCACTAAGCAAGGTAGATTTTCCCACATTAGGAAATCCAACCAGCCCCACATCAGCTATTGTCTTAAGCTCTAGTATAATTTCATGAGCATCAGTCTTTTCCCCAGGTTGGCTAAACCGTGGAGTCTGATTGCGGGAGGTGGCGTAGTGTTGGTTACCATTTCCTCCATTTCCACCTTTGAGTAATACAAATCTAGCGTTAGGCTCAAACATATCTACTATTATTTTGTTAGTTTCACTCTCTCTCACTAGAGTACCCTGTGGCACATAGATAATCAAGTCTTTTCCACATTTGCCTGTCTTATTTTGTGTTTCACCATTGTGCCCATTCTCGGCAAAATACTTTTGGTTATAGCGAAAATCCACCAGATTATTTAGATTGCCCTTCACTTCTAGTATTACATCGCCCCCTTTACCACCATCTCCGCCATTTGGGCCACCATTTGGCACGTACTTTTCTCGCCGAAATGACACTGCCCCATCTCCACCATTACCGGCCTTTACATTTATCTTTACTTTGTCTACAAACATTCTTTTTCCCCTTAAAATATTTACATTCCCCACTGAGTTTACACTCACCACACTTTGGGTTTTGTGCTTTACAAACATACCGCCCAAATAGTACCAATCTAAAATGTGAGTCATGATTACAGTATTTAGCATACTTTTTTGTCCACTGCTTTTCCACCGCTAATGGTGTAGTAGCTTTGACGAGTCCTAGCCTATTGGTCACTCGAAATACATGAGTATCCACCCCTAGTCTATTTGCTCCGAAACAAGCACTACTCACCACATTTGCCGTTTTTCTCCCCACTCCAGGGAGAGTCTCTAGCACATCGGGATCTGTTGGCACTTTTCCCCCATACTCTTCATTTAGCACTTTACAGAGAGCCAAAATATTTTTTGCTTTGTTGTGATAAAACCCTGTGCTATATATCAATTTTTCAAGTTCGGATTGACTAAGGCGTGCCATCGATATCGAATCAGGACACATCTTAAACAAAACTTTTGTAACTTCGTTTACTCGCTTATCTGTACATTGCGCACTAAGCACAACCGCTACCAAACACTGAAATTCGTTTTCAAAATGCAACTCTGGATCTGGGTTAGGAAACAACTCCGCTAAAAAATCCATCACTTTATCTATCATACACTACCTCTACTCTCATTATATCACAACCAATCTTTTTTTTCAACAATCAAAATAGACAATCTAATTTCTAGATTGCCTAATTGAAAAATTGTTTTTTGAGTGTAGATAAAATTTTGTTTTCTATGCGAGAAACTTGCACCTGACTTACTCCCAGCATTTTGGCTATTTCATTTTGAGTTTTGTCCTTATAATACCGCATTATTATTATTTTGCGTTCTTTGGGTGAAAGGCGTGTAATCAAGCTTTTTAACACTACATGATCAAACTTATCTTCTTGACTACTGTCAGCTAATTTCTCTTCGATAGTTATCCCTTCGCCATCTTCACTATCGATTGGGGTTGAAAGACTAACAGGGTATTTTGTACTGTCCATAATAAACACCACTTCTTGAGGATCCAACTTAAAATGTGTGGCGATTTCTGTTATACTGGGTGGAGAGGTACAACTTGCAATATACTTATTAATTTGGCTTGCTTGCGTTTTGATAGCTCGACTTACTTTTATATAGCCATCATCTCGCAAAAATCTCTTTACCTCCCCCGCAATCAACGGCACAGCATATGTAGAAAATCTTACATTAAATTTAGGATCAAAATTATTGATTGCTTTTACAAAGCCTACACACCCAAGTTGAAACAAATCCTCATATTCTACCCCTTTTCCTCTATACCGTCTTATTACACTCTTCACTAGCGGGTAGTTTTCATTTATCAACTTTTCTTTTGCCTCATCATTCCCTTCTTGAGCTAAAGCGACAAGTTTGATAGTCTCTTCATAACTAATCATTTGCTTGCCTACTTTGTGCTTTTTTAGCTACATTCGATAATTTCTTTACTAAATAAACTATCACCCCCTTTTCCCCATTTTTACATACCGTCACCTCATCCATAAAACTTTCCATCACCGTAAATCCCATCCCCGCGCGTTCTTCGCTAGCTTTTGTCGTAAAAAATGGTTCTCTAGCCAAATTAAAGTCCTCAATTCCTACTCCAAAATCACTAATTTTTATGTGCACAGTTCTATCTTCTCCAAGGCCTACCCACACTGCTATTTCCCCTACACAATCTGGGTAAGCGTGCACTACGCAATTGGTTACAGCTTCGCTAACAGCAGTTTTGATGTCTGCTATTTCATCTAGACTTGGGTTTAGCTGCACACAAAATGCCGCCACCACACTGCGAGCAAATCCTTCATTGATTGAGTGAGACTGAATGGTCATATTCATTTCATTTATAAAATTCATCTTACTCCCTCCTTAACCTTTGGCATCACCTCATATAGAGCTGTCATTCTAAAAATCTTATCCGCTTGCACGCTTGGGTTTGCTATAAATATTGGAATTCCGCGTTGTTTCATTTTTTTGTATCTTCCCATCAAAACACCAATCCCGGTGCTATCCATAAACTCTAGATTTGACAAATCCATCACCACTTGCTTGCATTCAGCTTCATCCAACTGATTATCAATAGTCATCTTAGCATAATTTGCAGTATGCTCATCGAGTTCGCCAGCAATTTGAATATATAGTGTATCTTGATAAATCTTTGCATTTATCTGCATGTTGCCTCCTTTTGCTTTATTTTAAATCTTTATCAGATAAAAAAAATAGCCTAATAACAGCTATTTAGACTATTTTTGTTATTTCTTATCGAATACACACATCGACTCGCATCTACCAGTCCACATCCCTCAGCATTCGCCTCTTCCCCTAATGAACAAGCTTCATTAGTAATTATAGATTTAATTTCGTTGGGTGATAAATCAGTTTTAAACTCAAGCATCAAGGCGCAAATTCCTGCTACAGTCGGTGCGCTTACGCTAGTACCACTCATAGTAGTAAAAAGCTCAGCCCCTCCTAGTGAAGTAATATCTACGCCAGGCGCTACTATATCGGGTTTTAATACTCCAAATATAGGTCCGCGTGAGCTAAAATCAGCTATTTTAAATGGCTTGACGGTACTATCTAGACTACCCACAGAAATAATCTTACTTGAGATAGCGGGAGACTTTACCGACCCAACTCGAGGTCCATCATTTCCTACAGCGCTCACCACCACAATTCCAGCATCCCACAGACTGTTTGCCCCCAAACTAAGCGCATCAAACCGAGTGTAAGGCTCACTGCCAAAGCTCATACACACCACCCTGATGTGATACTTATTTTTGTTGTCTAAAATCCACTGCATTGCTTCCAAAATCTTTATTCCTTGAGTTTTTCCTGATCTATCTAGGGCTTTTATAATAATTAGGTCACATTCTGGTGCTACACCTCTATACACTCCACCACTACTTAACCCACTTGCCCCCACTACTCCACACACAAATGTTCCATGCCCATTATCATCATACATTATTTTTTTCTTATTCACCATATCGATAAATGTTATTTTTCTCTTACTGGAGAGTAAAAAATCTAAGTGTGGGCTGCATCCTGTATCAATTATCGCCACTCCTACCCCTCTTCCGGATAATCCTTTACTAAATAAAGCATCTACACCTACCAGTTTCCTAGTACTATCCATAAATGCCGTAGCAGTGCCCACACTAGAAATGTACTCCACGATATTTAAATTAGCTAAGTTCACAACCTCAAGTAATCCTGTGCGCTCTATGCTATATGCCTTTATAAAGGGAAAACTCTGTTTTATTTTTCCACCAAATCCTCCAATTATTTTTCCCCCCTGCTCCAAATCGTTTACAAAAACCAAGCATTGCTTATCTGTTACTTCACTTATGTACACATCAAAAATTGAATCATCAACTTTGTCTTTCCACATATCACTCTAAAAATAACATTAAATTTTGCATTTTTGCTCGTTGCTCTTCTGATAGCAGTGGTTCAATTTTTTCTGCTGCTTGTTTAATTTTTTCAGCATCAAATGTACCATCACGCTTCTGTTTAGTTACTATTTTTAGCATTTCTTTAATCAATTCTCCCTCACTCATCTCTCCATATTTAGACAAAAATAGCTCCACCATATTTCCATACTCATCTTTCACTTTATCCATCTCTTCTTGTGGGATTTGCTCCACACAATTCTCTTTAGATTTGTCTTGTTTGGGTTTAAAATCTGTAATATCCATAACAACCTCCTCACTTTTTAATGTATGAAATCATATATTATTTTGGTGATAATATGGAGATAAACGATATTTTAAATCTACTAAATAGCGATACTCTTAGTAAAATAGGCAACCTTTTTACTAATATTTTTTCTCAACAAAATAACTCCGTTTCTACGCCATCTACATTCTCCAGTTCTTACTGGCAGTTACCATCGTATTCTACTCAAACCTCACCGCCACCTTCCCAAAATCAACCCAACACTCTACTCGAATTATTAAAACTCTTGCTTCCCCTTCTTAGTCACAGAGAAACAAAAAAACCCGAAACAAAGTCGGATTTTAAATCGAGTATTCTATCACTTACAAAGGTAGATTGATTACAATTTCCCTCCACCCATTATGTGGATATGAAGATGCATCACTACTTGTCCAGCGTCGTTACCTTGCTCTCCCTTTTGATTTATCAGCACTCGATATCCATTCTCGAGCCCAAGATCGCTCTCTAAAGTAGAGATTTTATAGAGTATTCGCCCAAGAGCAGCCTTATCAGCCTCATCCATTTCTTTTAGCAATGGAAAATGCTTTTTGGGTACTGCTAAATAGTGTATAGGTGCTTGAGGATTTATGTCAGGAAAAATCACAAAATCCTCATCTTGATAGACGATATTGCTAGTAATCTCACCCTTTATGATTTTACAAAAAATACAATCTTCCATCTTTCCTCCTTATGTAATTATAGGTATCAATACAAGCAGGAGGCCTAAAATTCCCGCAAACACAATAAATATCCACTTTATTGGCTTTTCTGCATGATTTTTACCTAAATTTATTGCAAATGCTATACAAGACACTAGCAATACTAGTATAAATACCTCTATAATAATTCTAGTACTAGTGGGTATTTCCCTAACATGGTTTACAATATCATCGACAAAAGAACACAGCAAGCTAATCATCTTCGTCTCCTTTTATAAGACTTTTGCCAGTCATTTCTACAGGTTGATAAACCTGTAATAGTTGTAACACAGTTGGGGCAAAACTGTCAAGAGAAAATTTGCCTTTTTTTAGTTTTATTTCTTCATCAGTAATGATGAATGGCACTGGATTGGTAGTGTGAGTAGTAAGTGTACCTTTACTTTCATTGAGATCTTCTACATTTCCATGATCCGCAGTAATCAAACACACATAAGAGTTTTTCAGTGCGCCAAATACAATCTTTTCTAAGGCTTTATCCACATATTCTAGCGCCTGTACACACGCCTCAAAATTTCCCGTATGACCGACCATATCCGCATTACTAATATTGATGAGAATAAAGTCATAAGTCTTTTTATCCATCTCCTCACAAGCCGATTCTGCTATCTCCATAGCTCTCATCTGAGGAAAGTTTGCAAAGTTATCTTCAAACTTGCTTTCTATCATGATGCGTTTTTCATTTTTAAATGGCTTTTCTATGCCACCATTAAAATAATATGTCACATGAGCATATTTAGTTGTTTCAGCAATTTTTAATTGCTTTAGCCCCACTTTTGCAATTTGCTCTGCTAGAGTGTTTGAAGGGATATATTTATCAAATATACATTCAACATTTTTTTGATAATCATTATAATTACACATTGTGGTTACATTTATCTTAGGCAAGCTCTCTCTTTTAAAACATCCAAAGTTTTTTGTAGCAAATGCCGAAGTAATCTGACGCATCCTGTCTGGACGGAAATTGAAGAAAATTAATTCATCACCATCCTTCATTCCTTCATAACCAGTCAACACAAACCCCGGCATAAACTCGTCACTTACATTACGGCTGTATACTCTATCAAAAAACTCTAATAGTGGCGTGGCTCGAGTCCCTGTACCAAAAGCCATCAATTCATAAGCCATCTGTGTTCTATTCCAACGCTCTTCCCTATCCATTGCGTAAAATCTACCTATGACTGTAGCTATGCTCCCTTTCCCTAGCCTTCCAAGATAGCCTTGAATATCTTGCACAAAGCGTTTTCCACTACGTGGCGGTGTATCACGCCCATCTGTAAAGCAGTGCACATATATTTTTTCTACTCCACGCTCTACAGCGAGTTTGAGTAAATATTTTAAATGTTCTATGCTACTATGTACTCCACCATTCGACACACAACCAGCTAAGTGAAGGCTTGTAGAGTGAGTTATCACACGCTCAAACACTTTGTCTAGCACCTTATTTTGAGCAAGTGTTCCATCCTCTATGGCATTATTTATGCGCATATAGTCCTGATAAACCACACGCCCCGCGCCTAAGTTTAGATGCCCCACCTCACTATTGCCCATTTGTCCTTTGGGTAACCCAACATCCTCACCACTAGCACTTAGTTCTGTATAAGCAAACTTAGATTTTAACATATCAAAACAAGGCATTTTTGCCTTTGATATTGGGTTATGCTCAGCATCGTGAGATATTCCAAATCCATCTAAAATGATACCCACCACTCTTCTTTTTGCTTTCATTATTCCTCCTAAAATAAACTTGACACAATTCTTATCAGTTTTTCACCATTTGCACTTTCACTTCCGAGTAAAAATCCATCTACTCCAGTCGTAGTGAGAAGATTAAAGCAGCTAGTTTCAGTAACCTCTCCCCCATACAATACTATGTGATTTCTCTCTCCTAAAATAGAATTTAACTCTTGTCTTATCGCTTCTATCACACTCTTTATATCTTTTGTGCTAAGCTTTGGAAATTTATTGTCAGCTTTTATTGGTTCATATGCTATTATTATTTCTTCATCTTTATTTACGTCATTTAATATAGTCCTTAGTCTTTTCGTTATACTCTGCTCGGCTCGTCCACTCATTCTTTCATCTTCAGTTTCACCTACACACACTACAGGCAAAACACCATATTCTTGCAAATTCTTTAATTTGTGATTTACTATTTCATCAGTCTCACCAAAATGTATTCTACGCTCACTCTGCCCAACTAAACAAAAGTCTAATCCACAATCTGCTATCATCTCAGCACTAATCTCTCCGGTATAGTCGCCTCTAGTGAATTTGCTCACATTTTGCGCTCCTACCCAAACTGATTCTTGCAGTTTGCTTAGCCCTAATGCATAAATGCTTGGCACAGCAAAACCAACTTGCAAGTCAGTTTTACGAGGAAATTTAAACTTTTTTAATTCACGAGAAAATGCTACCATATCAGCAGAATCCACATTCATCTTCCAATTCCCAATTACATATCTTGTCTTATCCATCATATTCTTTCCTTTATTGCTTTTAGTCCTGGTAAGCCCACTCCTTCCATCAGAGCTAGCGTTGCGCCACCTCCTGTGGAAACAAAATTAATTTTACTTTGTAATTTAGCCTGCTCTACACACTTTGCGGTATCTCCTCCTCCTACTATGGTAAAAGCTTTTGAATTAGCTACCGCCTTTAATATTTCCTCCGTTCCTTTTGAGAATCTGTCAAATTCCACTACACCAAGCGGCCCATTCCAAAATATCGTGCTGGCCTTTGAGATGTAATGCTTAAATGTTTTGATTGTACTTGGTCCGATATCCATCCCCATCAAAATGTTGGGGAAATTTTTAGATTGCACCACAGCAGAGGGCGCTGAAAAGCTAAATTCTCCAGTTGCCACATGGTCTGTTGGAAGCACCATCTTGACATCTTGCCTTTTTGCTTTATCAAGTAATAGTTTAGCTAGCTCAAGCTTATCCTTTTCGATAATCGAACGCCCCACACTAAATCCAGCTGCACTTAAGAAGGTATAGCTCATTGCCCCGCCGATAAGCAGCACATCAGCCACATCAATCAATCTACTAATAAGCGATATCTTATCCTTTACTTTTGCTCCTCCTAAGATGACTACATAAGGGCGTTTTGGGCTCTCGATTGCTGCGCCCAATACACTTAGTTCTTTCTCTACCAATAGTCCTACACAAGCTGGTAAAATTTCCGGCAACCTTGTAATAGAGGCGTGAGAGCGATGCATTGTTCCAAAGGCATCGTTACAAAAAATATCACCAAGGCAAGCTAGCCTATTTGCAAAATCAAAGTCATTTGCTTCTTCACCTGGGTCAAAGCGCAAATTTTCCACCATTATGATATCACCCTCTCGCATAGTTCGCACATACTTATATGTATCAGTTCCCCCCACATCAGCAGTAAGCAACACAGGTCGTTTAAGCATTAGCCCCAGTTTCTCTGCCACAGGCTTTAGTGAAAATTCTGGTTTTTCTTTTCCATCAGGACGCCCCAAGTGGCTGATAATAATTATTTTAGCCTCATGCTCTATCAAATATTTTAATGTAGGTAGCGAAGCCCTAATACGCTTGGTGTTAGTGATCTGAAGATTTGAGTTGAGTGGGACATTATAGTCCACCCTAAGTAATACTCTCTTCCCTTTTAAATCAAAATCCTTTAATGATAATTTATTAAACATATTTTCCCCCTATCAATTAGATAAAATTCCTAGTTTTACAGCGATGTTTACAAGATTTGTGTTTGCATCTTCCAGTAAAAGCATGGCACTAAATTGGACATTATTTTCTAGCGGATAATTTGCATTTTGTCTAAAGAAATGCAGATATTCTGTCTTTAATTTTTGGCAAAGAGCAAATATTTGTTTGTTGGCAACCAGCATCGTTTTTAATTTTGCATTATTTATTATATCCCCAGCTTCCACAGCCCGCAACAACTCCAAACACATAGTATATTCATTTTTTATTTCAGCAAAAATATATGCTAATGTTTGCCCACCATCATCTGTAATAATCTTATTACCTTTCAGTACTTCAGTACCCATTTCATATAGCTTTAGAGAGCGTTTATTAAGATTGGTCACATCACTTAGCACGTTATGCAAGACATTTATTCTGGTTAAGTCACCTTGCGAAGCCGTTCTGCTTAGGCGCATAAGCATATTCTCAGTGATTTTTAGCGCCTTTTCTATTTTCTTTACTTCCCCTAAGCATCCACTAATCTCCTTCTTATACTCCAGTCGCATGATTAGCTTATCCTGTGTCGCACTCTCCATTAGCAGTAGTTTTTGGATAGAACGCACAATTGCAGGATAGCCTACCGCAAAAACCTCCACCATGTTCTCTGTCAAGATAAACTCACTCACTGAAGCATCTTCACTAGACAATGTCTTAACAGCCTTTGTCGCCAACCAAGAATTGAATGTAGTAAATGGTAGAAAAATACATGTAGAAGCAAGACACAACATATATCCCCAACAAAGTAACAGCACTACATTGTTTTGCAATGCTCCATACGCCCAAGAAATCACCGGAGTAAAGTATAGCAACCCAAAAACAATAGCCACAATTACTCTACTCAACACATGCAAAATCATAACTCTCTTCGACTCAATGGAGTGACCAGAAACTGTGTACAAAAGGTCAGCAAATGCTGTACCAACCCCCACTGCCATCATTCCTAAAAACACCACATCTATAGCTACTGGTCCTCCAAGCCCTACACTAAGAGCTGAAAGCACTGTAAGACTAGCAAAACTACTCGTGGTTACAAAGCCTAACAATAGTCCCAAAATAATAATGGTGAAAGGTGAAGCAATTTGTGTCACGCGTTCATACACAACCGGATCGGCAAAAAAATATTTTGCTCCAGCACCTACAAGATGGATTCCCAAAAACAACATTCCAAATCCCATCAACGCTTTAGCAAAATTACTAGCAAAATCAGATTTAAAAAACATGTTGATAAATGCACCAATAAAACACAGTAGTGAAAGATATATGGTAAGATTTATTCCTTCAAACATCATCAAAACCATAGACAACCCACTACCCAAGCTTACTCCCAGCACAAAAGGCAATGCTTGTCGTTGACTGAGCGTACCCATATCTACCATACTTAATAACATTCTACAGTTTAGCGTTCCCTTTTGAGTCAAAAAAGTGAGTCCACCAGAAAAAAAGTAACTTCCCACTTTTCGCCCCGCAATTCTACTAAAGCGCCGTCCTATCCTAGAGCTCATCACGGGTTCTACCGCTTGGCCAAATAAATGCATGCCATAGAGTAGTATTCCTAGACCTGCAAATGCCAAAATAATCGGCAATATGTCCATTCCGCTTCCTCCTGATTATTTCCTATATTTATATAATACAAAAAATCGCTATGAAAATCAAACGAAATAGTATTAAATTATAAATTTTTCAACAATTCATTCAACTTGCTGATTAGTTCATCATATTCACTAATCAACACCATTTCTGCTCGAATTTTTCGAGGAATGCCTGCATTTTTTAGATAATATACCAAGTGTTTTCGCATAAACGGAACAGTAAAGCGTTCACCCCAAATATCTTTCACTCTGCTATAGTGACTTAGTATAATGTCTTTTTTACTATAATTAAATTGCGTATTACTTAGAGCGCTAAATATCCATGGGTTCCCTAGCGCGCCTCGACCTATCATCACTCCATCTACACCATATTTTGCTATAGCTTGTTTTGCCTGTTCTTGTGTAGTGATATCACCATTCCCCACTACAGGAATAGATATAGTTTGCTTCACTCTTGCTATCATATCCCAGTTAGTGTGTCCAGAATACATTTGTTCTCGCGTTCTGCCATGCACACACAATATATCAGCCCCACTGTCTTCACACATTTTAGCAAAGTCCAAAACATTGATACTTTGCCTATCCCAACCAAGCCGGCATTTCACGCTAACTGGCTTAGAAGTATGAAGTTTGACAGCACTAATAAGAGAACTAGCGAGTTTTAAATCTTTCATCAACACACACCCCGCCCCCACAGAAGCTACTTTAGGCACAGGACACCCCATATTGAGGTCTATCAAGGCAAAACTTGACAATTCTTTGAATGTGACCGCCTGAGCTAAGATATCGGGCTCACTTCCAAAAAGCTGCACTGTAGTAGCTTCTTTTCCGTGACGAAGCAAATCTACGGTATTTTCATTTTTATAAACAAGCCCCTTAGCACTCACCATTTCAGTTTCAACCATTCCAGCCCCAGCCTCAGCACAAATACTCCTAAACACACACTCAGTAAAACCAGCCATAGGAGCAAGGAAAAAATTATTTTTCGTTTCTACATCTTTTATTTTCATAATCAAATCATAAACAAACAACAAAAAAGAGAGCCAAGCCCTCTTTTTTTGTAGCAATTACTTTTTGTTTACTGCATCCTTTAGGCCTTTACCAGCCTTGAAAGCAGGAACCTTGCATGCAGGTATCTTAATAGATTTACCAGTTGCTGGGTTAACACCGGTGCGAGCTGCACGTGAGCGAGCTTCAAATTGCCCAAATCCAGTCAACACGATCTTCTCTCCAGCTTTAAGTGATGATTGGATTACATCCAAAACAGCATTAACAGATTTTGCTGCCTCAGCAATTGTGGAACCTAGTTTACTAGCCACAGTTTCAATAAATTGTTGTTTGTTCATTACATTAAATCTCCTTTTGTAATGTTACGCTATTATAACACATTTTTTTCATATCTCCAAACGATTTTAACTAAATTTTGAAAAAAAATCGCTAAATTTTGCTATTTTTAGCCCAATTTTGTAAAAATTTCACTTCAAAGACAAAATTGGGACAAAAATTTTGTCATTTTTAAAACAGCCTCAAATAAATTTTGCGACTAATTTTTTTCACTTTTTTCTCGTCTTGGCAATTTAAAAAGAGTGAGAAATTTGTAATCAAATCCAAACACCCAAAGAGCAAATATGTACCCCCCACCTCCCAAAATCAAACCGAGCACCACCTTTAGTATATAGTAAATAGGAAGCAACTTTATATTTAGTAATATCAAAGCTAGTAACAAACAGGCAGCAACATTACATTTTATTCCCCTAACAAACTCCCCCAATCTAAACACATCTTTAAGCAACACACTATTTATCGCCACCGCTACTGCATAAAAGACAAAATTTGCTATCACAAAGCCCCAAATATTGAGTGCCGTTACACGCACCAAAATGACTGTTAGTATTATCTTAATGAGTCCAGCAACGAGCAGTGAGATTAACACTGCTTTTCCTCTATCAAGTGATTGCATACTGCTAATTTGAGTTTGAAACCAACTCCCCAACACTACAAGTGGCGCACAAAACACCAGCATGCTGGTGGCTATACTTGATATCCCTGATGAAATAAAACCTCCTCCATAAAGCGTAGATAATATTTCACTGCTTAAGATAATAAAGGCAATCATAATAGGCAGAGTTATTAGTAAAATCAAATCAAAGCCTTTTTCTAAAAGTTTGCTTCTTTCCTCTTCGCCTCCTGAAACTAGCGCAGGTACAAGACTAACCGAAACAGAAAGCGTAAGAGCAATGGGCATATTAACCAAGCTCGTAACAACTCCACTACACACCCCCCACATTTGAGTAGATACATCGACAGGAAAAGCATTTTGCAATAAATTTACCACCAAAAAACTATCTACAAAAGCAAGCAGCGGCAGTGTTATGGAGCTAAGCACGATTGGGAAGGCCACCACAATCAATTCTCCGATGACTGCTTTTACAGGTTTTTTTGTTCCTTCATTTGTTGCCCTTTTATTTGTTTTTAAATAAATTATCCACAATACCCCCGCCGCGACAATCTCGCTAAGTGTTACTCCGAGCAAAGCTCCTGATGTGGCATATTCTACACCTCTAGGCAACAATAAATAAGCAAGTAGCAATCCAAAAAATAATTTTCCCCCTTGCTCTAATATAAAACTAAGAGCTGTAGGCACCATATTGGCACGCCCTTGAAAATATCCTCGTAGGCAGCTAAGAAAACTCACTACAAAGATAGCAGGCGCTATCGCTCTATATCCCAATAAACACAGCTCATTCCCCTGATAGCTAGCTATCTTTTCAGAAAGGAAAAACACTCCCACACTAAAAAGTAGCGACACACTTCCAAAGAAAGCCAATGACACCTTGAGTACTTGCCTAGCGCCAATATAATCATTATTTTTTATTCGAGAGGCAACCATTTTACTAATGGCTGTAGGCATTCCACTACTGCTCAATACTATAAGTAAAGCAAAAACAGGGTAAATCAATTGATATAATCCTAGTCCATCTATCCCTAGCACCCATGTAAGTGGTACGCGAAATATTGCCCCCAAAATTTTAGCCACAATACTACTAGCAAGTAGTACACTCACTCCACTAATAAACTTTGTCGATTTCATACTTTTATTTTGGATAAAATCAGCTTATTTATGTAAAAAACCCTTACTATAAAGTAAGAGTTTTATTTTATTTATACAGATCGTCGTAGGCTTTTGGATAGTTAACGATTTCTTTATCTGCTTTGATACGAGCTAAAATGTTGTCTTCATATTTACTAAATGAGGCAAGTGTTACCTTTTCTATCACAACATCTAGCATTGTCTTGTTGTATAGTGGGTTAAGTTTGTATGCATCCAATGACAGAAGTATACTTTTGTTATTTTCGCCAACAGGAATACTTTCGATATTTCCAGTGTACATAATGATGTGATAACCATAACTTGTCTCAATAAAATCTGAATATTTACCTACTACTCCACTTTCATATAACTCTCTACTACCATCAGCAAAACTTTCTTCCATAGTATCGTTTGATGCTCCAGTAACTGGATTAGTCTTTTCAGTAGGAATGTAGTAGCACGCATCAGCATTGAGGGTAGCATCATCTTCTGTGTATCTGTGCATAAATTCTCTAAATATCACAAACTTGTCTTGCTCTGTTTGAGCTGTAGCAATAGCGTTGTTGAGTTTTTCTAACACTACAGCATATGGCTCATATTCTTTGGTGTCACGATTGTATGCTTTTGTCTGAGACTTAATGATAGCCACTCCTTGATTGTATTCGCTCACAGTTATCTTGCCATTTTCAAGTTCTGTCTTTAGCGACTTCATAGCGTCAGTCTGATCGTCGTTGAATTTTACCAATATGTGGTTTACCTTAAAGTAGTTTGGATTAGCCACATAATATACTCCTTCGCCTTTAGTTGGAATCATGCTATCAAAAGCAGCAGGATTTATAGTAAATTGCTCTTTTTGCGCATTGTATAATTCTAAAAATTTGTTTACTACATCATCTTCGGTTACTGCTAAAGTCTTGGTATAGTTATTTTGAAATTGGGTAAGTATCGCATTTTGATAGTAAATATTGTAGATTCGTTGTACTTCGCGCAAAAAAACTTCTTCTACATCCTTACTCAAGTTTCTCTTCGACTCATTTACGAGCAAGTTTTGAATAAACTTGTTCCATGCCTTATCGCTATAGCTCTTTTTAGTCTTGTCCACTTCGCCAGTAATATCCATACTGTCGTGTTGGTTCCAGTACTTTTCTCTAAAGTTTTTATATGCTTGCTCTGCCTTTTCACCAAAAGATAAGTTTTTATCATTTACATCAAAAAGAGCATCTTCTTCTTTGAGAGCATCTTGTTTTTCTGGTAGTTTTACTAAGTTGTACTGCACGATGCCATCTTTTGCTACACTAGTAATTTCATATGTCTTTGAATATGGTGTATAGGCTGTAGAATCTGATGTATCACTCTCTTCCTCTTCGTCTTTCCATATCTCTAGCCCATCCTCTTTCCTAAACTGGTTTTCATACTCGAGTACAGAAGAATTGATATAGTCATATATTCCCCACCAAATTTCATGTATCTCAGTACTATTTAGTACTACTTGTTCTACTCCCAAAGCTTCACGCAACTCAGCTTGGTCCTTTGCTGTGAGCATATCCACAAGTATTTTTCTATCTAATCCAAGTTCGATGGTAGATTCTATTCCTTCCTGAGTAGCCGCCCCTGATGAATCAAATCTTGATCTACCCGTAGTGTTGTATAAAATAATCAACTCTTCACGACTTAGTTCTACTCTGCCATTATCAAAACTAGAAACTGCCTGATTTAGTTGCTTATCATAGTTGATAGTAACTAACTCACAAGCTGCCATTACTGGCGCAACCATAATACAAAGCGCCAAAGATAAAATCTTAAATAAACCTAATTTCTTAGCCACAATTCATCTCCAAATTTTCTAAATGTAAATTTACTATAACACAAAACTAAAATTTATGCAATTATTTAGCAACAAATTTTGCTTGTAATTTATCTAAAAGTTCAAAAATCGAAGGCCATATTTGTGATTTTTGTATAAGAGTATTGTCACTTTTGAGTAAAATTAGTCCATCCTTATGAAAATATGACCAATTTCTCGAGGCTAATGAACGCAACTTATTATCTACATCCACATCAAAATCAAAGTATACAGCTGACTGAGTCTTGTTTATAATTGCCCTCACAGCCCCAACGGACTGACACTTGCTCTTTACTAAAGCAACTGCTAACAAGCCTTCGACAGAGGTGGGTACTTTACCAAACTTATCATCAATATTTCGCTTCACTCTATCATAATCAGCACTAGATCGAATGTTAGCTATTGCGCTATACACCTCCATCCGCTCAACATCGTCAGAAATAAATTCTTTTGGGATAAAAGCATTGATATCCACTTCGATTTTGACAGGTTTCTTCTCCTTTACTTCTTCCCCTCTTAGACTAGCGATACTGGAGTTGAGCAATTTACAATACATATCATATCCTACTTTTTCCATCTGTCCATGTTGCTTAGCCCCCAAGATGTCTCCCGCTCCTCTTATCTCCAGGTCTCGCATTGCTATCTTCATTCCACTTCCAAGGGAAGTAAATTGCATAAGCACTGACAATCTCTGATATGCCTCCACACTGAGTTTTTGATCACTTTCATATGTAAAGTACGCCCATGCAAGTTTGTCACTACGCCCCACACGACCACGCAATTGATATAGCTGAGATAGCCCCAACTTATCTGCTGCCACCACAAAAAGCGTATTTGCATTAGGTAAATCTATACCATTTTCGATAAGAGTTGTCGCCACCAACACATCAATTTCTCCATCATACACCCGTCTCATCACGCTCTCTATCACTTTTTTATCCATTTGCCCGTGTACAATGCCTATAGTATAACCTTCCCCCAACTGCTCTCTTAAGCTATGTGAAAAAACCTCAATTGTTTCTACTCTAGGATACACTACAAAACTCTGCCCACCACGAGATTTCTCACGCTTGATTGCAGAAGACAATAATGGAAAACTAAATGCTGAAACCACCGTTTGCACAGGCTGTCGAGATAGTGGAGGCGTTTCGATAGTAGATATATCCCTTATGCCCACTAGCGACATATGAAGTGTACGAGGAATAGGAGTAGCTGAAAGAGTAAGCACATGCACATCAGTGCGAGTGGTTTTAAGTTTGTCCTTATGCCCTACACCAAAGCGCTGCTCCTCATCCAATATCAATAATCCTAAATTGTCAAATTTTACATCATCACTAAGTACTCTATGAGTGCCTATTAGCACATTTACTTTGCCTTTTTGCATATCACTTAGGATTGCTTCTTGCTCTTTGCCTGTCTTAAATCGTGTCAGACTTTTGACATTTACCCCATACTTTTCGAGCCTTGTAAAAAAGGTGTTGTAGTGTTGCTCCGCTAAAATGGTAGTCGGAGCGATAAGCACTACCTGATATCCACTCATCACGGCCACAAATGTAGCTCGCAGTGCCACTTCTGTTTTACCAAAACCAACATCACCTACTATCAGTCTATCCATGACTTTGCCACTAGCAAGATCTCTATACACATCTACAAAAGCCTTTTCCTGATCGGGCGTAGGAGTGTAGGGAAAGCTTTCTTCAAACTCACGCAGTAAATCATCATCTACTTGCATCACTAGTCCCTTACTCTGCTCACGCTTACGATATAGACTAAGTAAATCAAAGGCAAGTTCTTTTACACTGTTACGGACTTGTTGCTTTACCTTTTCAAAGGATTTCCCTCCAACAGTAGATAGTTGTGGTTTTTCTCCTCCTACATATCGCCCGAGTAAGTCCATTTGCTCAGTTGGCACATAAACCTTATCATTATTTTTGTAACTTACCACTACATAGTCTCGTTTTACTTGCCCTACAGTTAGTTGTTTCACGCCTTCACATACTCCTATCCCATGAAAAGCATGCACCACATAGTCTCCTGCCTTTGGTAGCACATATTCCTCAGTAGCTGACACTATCTTTTTATCCCACTTAGGTTTTATTCGCTCAAAACGCAGATCTTGTGCCCCTAGTATTAGCGTTTTAAAGTCAACAAAACAAGCACTCAAATTTAGAGGACTCACAATGTAGCTTATCATTTCTGCTTTGGCTTCGCTATATGTAGATATATTTATCCCTTTCACGCCGAGTTTATTTAGCCTTTCTTTTACTTCATTGAGACTAGTAAAATCAGCAAAAGACAAGATGACTTTATACCCTTGTCTTACAAAATCACCTAGAGCCTTACCAAAACTAGCGTAATCTCTTCCCAAATGTGGACAAACAGCAGATTTTACATTTTTCAACACTTTTGGCTCAGCCAAATTGTTTTGAGTAAGTATAGACATAAAACTCAGACTATTTTTACCAATTTCAGTCTTCAATATTTCGATATTTGGCATCACATCATGATGAAGAGCACACAGTTGTCCTGACTTGATATTTAGAAGTAGATTTTCTTCACAAACCTCAGCAAACGAATTTAAGGTTGAAACAATGTTTCGAGGCTGATCAAATACAAAGGTAAAATCACTCAATAGAGTCGGCAACCCTACATTGGGGACAAAACATGCGCAAAACTGCCATGCTGTGTGGCTAATTGTGGCCTTTAGCATATCCCGAGCTCGATAAAAAGCCTCCATATTGGCCTCAAATGTCGCTGGATCGTCAGATTTTTGTGCCAGTTTTTTTAATTGCACTATTTGACTATCGATTATCTCCACAGCCTCATTTTGCGCTTTTTTATCTAGCATAAAACCATTAGGTGCAATCCTAACGCAAGTAGTATTCTCTGTAGAAAACTGAGTTAAGACATTAAATTTGGTAATCTTTTCTACTTCCGTATCCCAAAAATGCACTCGATATGGCACATCGGAGTTTATTGGGAAAATATCTATTACATCACCACGCCTTGCCCATTGTCCTCGCTCTTCCACACGCTCTAACCGAGTATAACCTACCTGAGTAAGTCGCAAAGCCAAATCATCAAGGTTGAGATTATTCCCTCTAGTTATTTCAAAAGAGTTTTGTTTCCACACTTCTTTAGGAGCAAAACGCATTCCCAAAACTTGAGGCGTAGTCACCACCACATCAAGATCTCCACTTAGTGCGGAAAAGAGCACTCTTTGAGATTCGATACATTTACTACCAAACTCCAAAGTGTGTAGACAAAAATCATCACTAAAATAGTCGAGTACTCCCACCCTTTTGCCAAGGTCGGTAAATTGCTTAGCTACTGCATCTGGTTCGCTATCGACCACATAGCAAATTTTATCTATAAGAGAAGAAAGCAGAGTGTTTTCGCCTCTACCTCCCCCGACTATAGTTACATGTTCCCTTTTTGCGCTATCGACAACTTCTGCTATCAAATCATTTCTCAATAAAAACTTTTGCATATCTTCCCCTAAAGTGTTTCTGATATAGGCCCTGAAGTAATAAATGTCTTTACTACATCTACAGCTTTGTCTAACCCAATGTCGACATTTGCCTTGGTCTTAGGGTCCATTTTACGCAATACATACTCTGCTAAATCTGAGCCTCTAGTAACTGAATCAATCCCTACTCGCACTCTAAAAAAATCTGTTGTGCCGACGCTAGCAGTCACTGATTTGAGCCCATTGTGTGTGCCTGCCGACCCTTCTGGTCTTGCCCTCACTAGCCCAGCTGATAGTTCCACATCATCTAATACCACACAAAGATCATCTGGAGAAATTCTATATTTACGCATCAACGCATATACACAATCTCCGCTATTATTCATAAAAGTGAGAGGTTTTACAAACAACACATCCACCCCATCTACTTTTGTCTCAATGACTAACCCATTCTTACGCTTTTTCTTAAAAAATAATCCTAAGCTACTTACAAACTTATCTACCACAGCAAATCCCACATTGTGTGGTGTGTTGTCGTACTGAGCTCCAATATTTCCTAATCCAACTACCATTTTCATAATTTTTACCTCTTATTTATTATTCCCTTTTCCACGCATGTTTGTGGGGGTAATTCACTATTATCTTTGATTTTACTAGCTCGCACTATGCTATTTAGTATTTTGCATTTACTACCAATGCTACTATCCTCTATATAGTTGTTGGGAAATAATATTGTGTCATTGCCAATTTTAGTCTTTCCACGCAACACATTTCCTCCCCAAATCTCCACATTTTGCCCCAGCACAACATCACATTCTATTATACATGTGCTTTCATCTAGGAAATGCACTCCATTTTTAATATGATAATCAATTATGCGCTTGCGCAAAAATTTCTCCGCTAGCATTAGTTTGTTTACGTCATCTACTACAAAAAACTCTTGCAGTTTTGCAAAACTCGATAGTGGAATAGAAGGCAATACCTTTAGCGTCTGTAATGCTGAAGTAATAAAAATATATCCTCTATCAAAGCACGCTACATTTAGTCCCCTATTTTTTACATAGTTTAAACACGCGGCGAAGACTTTTTTACTAAGTAATGGCGTATCCGAGAAGAATACCGCAGTATAAGTTTTTTTAGCATACGCTTTAGCAATCTGCAATACCGTTGTTTTTTCAGTGAGTTCTACCTCAGTTGGAGTAGTATTAAATGCTAACTTCACCCAGTCAGCCATCGATTTGCCACAGAGTTTTATCTCGCTCGACTTTTGCCCCAATATTTTATTGGGTAATTTTATCAAGATTATCTCAATATCGTCATCAATTTCTACTTTCTCTTCTTTGGGTTCTCCTAGCACTGACGCTATATCAATATTGATTTCTTTTTCTGTATTTACTTCCTTTAATTCTATCATCGCTTACCCTCCCGAATATTTTTAAAAAAGTCGCTTAGCATTTTGCCACATTCTTCTTCACATACTCCACCTATAACTTCTAGATTGTGATTAAATCTTTTATCCTGACATAAATTATATAGTGTACCGCAACAACCCGCTTTAGGGTCTAAGGCACCAAATATCACTCTACCAACTCGAGCGTTGATACATGCTCCAGCGCACATTGGACATGGTTCGAGTGTAACAAACAAATCACAGTCATTTAGGTGCCAATCATTTAATTTTTTCATTGCACGATTGAGCACTAAAATTTCTGCGTGATTGATGCTATTTGAGGTTTTATTTTTAGTGTTTCTTGCCCTTGCTATAATTTTGCCATTTTTCACTATCACGGCCCCAATCGGCACCTCGCCCTCTACCTCAGCCTTTTTCGCTTCTTTTATGGCTTCTATCATGAATTTTTGTAAATATTCTTCCATAACAACTCAATTATATATTATTTTTTCCCAATTTGCAAGCAAATTTATTCTCTTTTTGCAGCGACATCGCTGCACCATGCAAGCGCCAAGCGCTTGATCTCAATAGCTTCGCCCAAAGGCAAGTTTTCTACACTTAAATAGAAAAAGTAGGCATTGCCTACTTTTACTGCTTTGCTAATCCTTCTTCTTTATTTGAGTCTTGAGTAACTTTTCCAGCAGCCACCACTCCATTATGCAAATTTTCTACATACTTTTGCAAATCTTCAAAAGCACCCCACTAGTTACAGATTTTTGATTCATATCCATATCAATTTTTTTGCATACCTTGTTGGCTAAGCTCTGCTTCAAATTTATTATTTCTCCCTTCTATATTACTCAACCAACCTTCGATTTCTGGACTAATAGACTTACCATATACTTTACGGTATAAATCTACTCCAGCTTTACCTTTAGTGTAATAAGCAACATTAGCCAAAATTTCCTCTTTTTGTTCTGTGGGTAACTCATTCTCTTTAGAAAAATAGTCAAACAATTCTTTTTCTCTTCCCTTGGCACTTAGAATTACCATTGTAGATACCACACGTCCTACAGAATCATACCTATACTCGTTTAATGTCCCATCCTTATTACGCTGCCCATCAGCATACTTATCCCACTCTTGCACCAATTGTGGATACACTAGACTAGCACCTTTATGTTTATTTAGGTCATCAGGATTAACATCTTTTGGAATGTAATTATCTTTGTTCATAATCATTCTCCTTTCTTTTTTATCGAAAATATCGATTGCTGTTAGTTTACCATAAACTTAAAAAAGTGCCAAATAATTTTAGCACTTTTCAAAAAATATCTTTAAATAACATAAGGCTGCTAAAACATGACTTGTTTGAGACTATTAAGAAGCCGCCCATAGTGGATATCACAGAGTTTTTGCACAAACAAAAACGCTTCTTTTTCCTGCAATTTAGTAATTGCAAACTGCCCCAGATTATCAAAATCAACTTTTATCATTCCTCTTAGCATATCAAATAATTCGCTAGAAACCTCCACCGCACCAAAAGGCGCACATGCTGCACATACTAGTGCACCATTCTTCGGTTCAACAAAAGCTTCTTTCATATGCTTGTTACATTTTGCGCACGCCTGCAAATTGAGTTGATATCCACTCACCTTAAGTATACCCAGCATAAAGCGCAACAACACAATGCTATGGTGTGTAGTAAATTCTGCTAATGTATGCAAGGCCTTTATTAGTGCGTAAAATAGCACTTCCGTTTCACACGAGGGACCAACCATACTCACCAGTTCTAAAATTGCACTTCCAATTATCAAAGCATCATAGTTTTGAGTCAATTTAAAATAGCTCTCTACTTCTACAGCATTTGTAATGACACTCATCTCTTCTCGAGTGGCTAAGTTAAACTGTGCATAACAAAAGGGCAACGCCGCAAATTTAAGTTTGGCATTCCCCTTCTTTACGCCTTTTATTTTGGCTGAAATCACCCCAAAGTCCTGAGTAAAAATCGAAACAATTTTGTCATTATCGAGGTAGTCAACTGCTGACAGCACTACTCCTTGTGTAACGACACTTTTTGCACTAACTCCCACTGCCTATACCTCGGTCTTTATTATCCTTTTTACTAACTTGAGCAACCGTTTTTCTAACTCGAGCAACCGTTTTTATTACTTTGACTTTCACATTGCCAGCACCGTCAGCCACACTCTTAGCCATTGAGCCTAAGAATGTCTTTTTATCATTTTCAGTTTCTACTTTTTCATCTTTCACTACACGCGATTTTACAATTTCACAAAATGTTCTATATGCATTATATACTTCTAATAGACCTGTTGCCTTAAACAAATCCCATAGCATTCTTTTGCATTCTTCTAAACTTCCTTTATTTTTCATATATTCGACCTCTATCTTTTTATTCTTTACTTTATGCTTTATTTTATTCAAATTTCACCTTATCTCGCCAGTTTAATTTGACTTTCACAAATAGCTCTAAAAAAACTTTGGTCCCTAACATTTTTTCCATAGCCAGCCTACACTCTGTGCCTATTTTACTTAGCATCGCTCCCTTTGCCCCTATTATTATTGCCTTGTGGTTTTCCTTTTCGCAGTATATCGTTGCGCTAACATGAGTGGTTTCCCCCTTTACTAAATCCGTAATTTCCACCCCTACTCCATGCGGTATTTCATCATCGAGTAGCCACAATATTTTCTCTCTAATGAGTTCAGCTAAATCAAACCCCAAACTCTGGGCTGAGTAAGCATCTCGAGGGAAATACACCACAGTATCGCTAAGTTTACTGATTATTGCTTTTTTTAATTCGTCCAAGTTTTTACCAGTCTTTGCGCTCACCACAAAAAACTCATCCACACCAGCTAAGTCCTTTATTCTATCTAATTTTGGATAAATCGTCTGATAATTTTCTAAATCAGCTTTATTTATCACTACAAATACAGGATATCCTTTATCGGTGTATTGCCCCAATCTTTTTAGGTCCTCATGACTTATCTCTTTGTGTCCATCAATTATATATAGTAGCACATCCACATCAGCTGCCGCCTCATCGATTGTCTCTTGCATGTGCTTATCCAACTTATTCTTCGTTTTATGAATCCCTGGAGTGTCTATAAAAATGATTTGATAATCTTCCCCATTATCAACTCCCAAAATCTGGTCTCGTGTGGTTTGTGGCTTGGGACTTACAATACTTACTTTTTTCCCTATTAAATGGTTGATTAGAGTAGATTTTCCTACATTTGCTTGCCCAACGATTGCCACAAATCCTGATTTAAATGCCATTTTTACGCACCTCCCAACTGTGATTATATCAAATTTTCAGCATTTTTGCAAGCAAATATATAGTTTATTTTATGCTTTTTGATTAATTATTTGGTCGATTGCATAAACTACTAATGATTTGGGAGCGACCACACTCCATCCAACGAACGCGTGCTCGTTTCAGTAACGCATGTTACTGCCAGTTCGAACCGAATAGCTTCGCCACGAGCATTGGGAGCTATTTGATTATGTACAGCATATACGTAGCGAGTTACATTGCGAGAAAATTTATAGCCGTATCATCTATATGAAGAGTAGACACTACATCTTTGGGAGAAGCCTACTAAGGTCGAGCGGTTGCCGCTCACGTAGCACAAAAGGAGGATTTTATGATTTTTATAGCGATAATCTTGGGGTTGATACAAGGCATCACAGAATTTTTACCCATATCGAGTAGCGGACACTTAGTGCTTGTCGAAAAGTTGTTTGGGATTGAGTGCGATTTCACGCTTCTCAATGTAATCCTCCACCTTGCCACTCTATTTGCTGTTATCTTATACTATCGCAAAGTGATACTTTATCTCATTTGCCACCCATTTTGCAAAATGAATAAGTTTTTGCTTATCGCAACACTGCCTGCTGTGATATTTGTGCTACTGTTTCACTCCTTTATCGACAACTATTTATCGTCAAGCATTTTTTTAGGAATAGGGTTTATTCTGTCTGCCATATTTATCTATTTGGGAGTATCGATTCCCCGCAACACTTCTCCCCAGTCCCTAAAATACTCCAATGTCCTCATTATGGGCATATCGCAGGCTTTTGCTATATTCCCTGGGCTAAGTCGTAGTGGGACTACACTTTGTTTTGGACTTTTAGCAGGAGTGGAACGGCAGTCTGCTCTTGACTTTAGTTTCTTGATGAGCATTCCCATAATATTAGCTAGTCTAATCTATGAAGTTTTTTCTTCTCCTGTCGATTCAATCGAACCAGTATCTGCTATTATTTCCTTTGTGACTGCATTTATCACCGCATTTCTCACTATCAAACTTATGAAAAAGATAATAAAAAATAAGGCACTTTTGTATTTTGTGCCCTATTTAATTTTATTAGGCATACTAAGTTTTGTATTAATATAAAAAGAGCCTTTATCTTTTGGCTCTTTTTTTGTAAATTACATTTTCAACACATTTATTATCTGACCTCAGGCATATCTAGACCAGTGTCGGCGATATAGACTTTGTGACGCTTGAGCATTTCTGCACAAAATTCTGTAATGCGTTTTTTCACATTAGGCTCGAGGTGAGCGTATTTAGCTACTTTTACCATAAGGTGATATCTGTCGATTTTGTTTCTCACACGCATATCAAATGGAGTGGTAATAGTTCCCTCCTCCATATAGCCCGATACGTGCATATTTTGATTAGCACGCTTGTATGTGAGCAAGTGGATAAGTTTGGGGTAACCATGGAAATTAAATACAACATGCTTGTTAGTTGTGAATATGCTGTCATATTCCTCATCACTCATAGCATGAGGGTTGTGGATAGGACTCATTAGCTTGAGTAGATCTACTACATTTACAAAGCGAAGCTTGATATCTGGCGCAAATTGACGCAACAACTCTACACATTCCATAGCTTCCCTAGTCGGAGTATCTCCGCAACTTACCAGCACTACATCAGGCTCTCCCTTATCATTGATACATGCAAAATCCCATATGGCGATTCCTTTTTTGATCATAGTTTTTGCTTGAGTTTTGTTGAGCCATTGCTTTGTGGGGTGCTTACTAGCAACAATTACATTAATTTGATTTTCACTTTGGGTACATTTGTCAAAACAATGCAGCAGCGTGTTTGCATCGGCTGGCAAATATAGATTTACATTTTCAGGAGACTTCGATACTAACAAATCAAGTAGCCCTGGGTCCTGGTGAGTAAATCCATTGTGGTCTTGTTGCCAACAATGACTAGTTAGCACTAGATTTAGAGAAGATATCGGTTTGCGCCACTTTAAACTAGAGCAAATTTTGAGCCATTTTGCGTGCTGACTAATCATACTGCCGACAATACGAATAAATGCCTCATAACTATCAAACATTCCATGTCGCCCCGTAAGCAGATATCCCTCAAGCATCCCTTCACAAAGGTGTTCACTAAGGAATCCATCCATCACTCTACCCGTTGGCGCTACAAATTCATCTTGGGGTGCTATTGGCAAATTGAGCGGACGCTTTTCCACCTCAAAAACAGCCGATAGTCTATTACTCATAGCTTCGTCTGGGCTAAATATGCGATAATTGCGATTTGCCTTATTGAGTACAAACAAATCTCTAATGTATTGTCCCAATATTTGCATATCCTGCGCCATAATACTACCTGGAGTTTTCACGGGCACACAATATTCATCAGGACTCGGAGTCTTTAGTTTTTTCTTTAATAACCCTCCATTAGCATATAAAGTTGCACTCAGGCGCTTGTCGCCTTTGGGTAAAATGGCAGCAATATCAGCATTCAACCTGCCGTATTTATCAAACAATTCCTCAGGATGATAACTCATTAACCACTGTTTTAATAATTCAAAATGCTCAGATTTGTTCATAGGAATCGGCACTTGATGTGCCCTAAATGTGCCTTCAATTTGCTTGTTATCAACAAAACTAGGGCATGTCCACCCCTTGGGCGTACGCAAAATAATCATTGGGTAAATTGGGCGCTCGTTACTCTGTTTGATATTAGCAATATCATTTATACAGCTATCCATAACCTCTGCCATCAATTTGTGCATGATTTTAGGATCTGAGCCAGACACAATATAAGGTTTGTATCCATATCCCACAAACAGACTTACTAGTTCCTTATCATCAAGCCTAGACAATATGGTAGGATTGCTAATTTTATACCCATTTAGATGGAGAATTGGCAAAACCACACCATCATTTTTTGGAGAGAGAAATTTGTTTCCGTGCCATGAGGTGGCTAATGGACCAGTCTCAGCTTCTCCATCACCCACTATAGTAACAGCAATCAGTTTTGGGTTATCAAGCACTGCCCCAAATGCGTGTGCGAGACTATACCCCAGCTCTCCTCCTTCGTGAATGCTCCCCGGCACTTCGGGACTAACATGACTAGACACACCTTCTGGGAAAGAAAACTGTTTGACCAACTTTGCTAATCCAGCCTCATCTTGGGTAATCTTGGGATAAACCTCGCTATATACGCCCTCTAAATAAGAGTTCGCTATAAAAAAGTTGCCGCCATGTCCAGGACCTGAAATGAGCAACATATCTTGGTTGTACTTTTTGATAATTCGCAAGCAGTGAGCATATATAAAGTTTTGCCCTGGTACTGTTCCCCAGTGTCCTACGATGCGTGGCTTTACATCTTCAGGCTCGAGCGGTGTGCGTAGCAGTGGGTTTTGTTTGAGATAGAGTTGTGCACAGCTCAGATAATTTGCCGCTCTAAAATATTTGTCAAGTAATTCAAAATATTCTTTTGTTGAAAATTTATCCATTATCAATACCTCTTTATTGTACTTTAACTTAGTTTAACACAAAACTTAGCATTTATCAAACAATTTAAATGATAATTTTTGTATTTAGAAATACTAAGATGTAATATAATAAAATATGAGTGTTTTATTAGTTTGTATTTTATGTGGACTGATTAGCTTTATCCCCATTATAGAGCTAAAGGGAGCTATTCCTCTTGCTATGAGCCCATCTATTTGGGGTGAAAATGCACTTTCGCCTTTGCTAGCTTGGATATCTTGTTCAATTGGGGGTGTATGTTGTTGCCTAATTATTCCCATAATATTTCTATATTTAAAAAAACACCTAGAAAAAAACAAAGTATTTAGTAAAGTCTTCAAATGCATCGACAGCATGGTTACGAGATGGTTATCTAACAAACGAAATCTAAATGATAAACACAAAAGTATAAAAAAATGCTGGTGGGTATTTGTTTTTTGTGCATTGCCACTACCCTTTACTGGAGTTTGGACTGCAGGGGCCTTGTGCGCCATACTCCAATTAAACTACCGCCAAAGTGTCCTCACTTTGACACTAGCTAATATTTTTAGCGCAGTAGTTTTAACAGCATTTTGTTTTCTCTTTGCTGAATATATCGACCTAATCATTTGCGTATTTATTATCATTACAATTTTACAAATTTTCCTAAAAACAATAGAATTTTTCTATCATAAAACAAAATTAACTAAAATAGCCAAAAATGATTGATAAAGAAAAGCATTTTTGATATACTAGATAAAAAGCGAGAATTTTTATGGAAAAAGATATTACACCAAATACATCTAGTAGAGGCGCCCTACTTGGAATACTTGTTCCCATAGCAGTTGCCCTACTCATAGGAATGATATTTCTAGTATTTACTCCCGATAATGATGGCGTGATTGTGAATGTGCTGTCTAGTCTTTTTACTGAAATAGCGTTTGTACTGATAGCTTTTTATCTAAGCAAACAAAACGGCACCAACTTTTGGGTCATGACAAAAGCAAATATAAAACCAAAATCCAAACATATTTATTTGGCAATTGGACTAAGCATAGCTTGTATTTTCCTTTTTCTTCCCATCATATCATTGTGGGAAAATCTGCTAAGCACTATAGGATATAAGATCCAAGATGGTCTTGTTTATGACCTGACTAACCCCATGTGGATTATTTATTCAATCTTTGCTGTAGCGTTACTTCCAGCGATTTGTGAGGAAACACTATTTAGAGGAGTTGTGCTAAATGGTACTCGCTCCTTGGGGATAAAATTTTGTGTACTATACAGCGCTTTGTGCTTTAGCTTGATGCATCTAAATATTCAACAACTTCCCTACACTTTTATATTGGGCATAATCTGTGGGTTATTTTGCTATCACACACATTCCCTTTGGCCTAGTGTAATATTTCACTTTATAAATAATTCGTTTGTTTTGCTGTTGATGTGCGTACCCGCACTACAAAATGCGCTATTTGGTTGGTGGTCGGCATTGCCTATATGGGCTGCAATACTTATTGCACTAGTTCTAGTGGTGGTTGCATACTTTGTTATTAGATTTGTATTCACACACATAAACAATGCCCCTCCTACAGACAAACAAGAAACTAAATCAACCTCTCCCAAAGACAAAAAGTTGTATATTCCTCTCATAGTAGGAGCTGTGTTAGTAATAATATTATCAATATCGAGATTTGGAGCATTATGAAAAAATTAATTCAAAATAAAAAAGTATTTTATGCGGGGCTAATTTATCTAATCAGTGTACTTTGTTATATCGGGGTACGCTTGCTCTGGCAGATTTTTAGTGTAAGTAGCAATTTGGATTCTGTATGGAGCGATTTGCTCTTTACTGTGTTAGTTCAAGGCATATTATTTTGTGTACCAATACTACTATATATGTTATTTTGCAGAGAAAAACTTTCTTCTACTATGAAACGATTTTTCTTCCGTAAAATATCTCTAAAAGCAGTATTATATTCTATTTTGTTAGGAATTTTAACCTATATAGTAGTGATTTACTCAGCCACGATTTGGTCTATGATTCTATCTATGTTTGGCTATACACATTCTTCTGGAGCTAGTTCTAGTAATGTGCCTGTTTGGATTGCCTTTTTAATAGGAATATTTTCTACAGCAATTTTCCCCGGCATTGGAGAAGAAACAGCCCATAGAGGATTGTTACTAGGCAATTTGCGTGATAATGGCCTAACACGTGCAATAATGCTCTCAGCTTTGATGTTTGGATTGGCGCATCTGAATGTGCCACAATTTGGTTATGCCTTTGTAGTGGGAATAATTTTAGGAACTGTCACTCTCACTACTCGCAGCATCTTCCCTGCTATTATTATTCATGCCACCTCCAACTTTACCTCAATGTATTGTGACTATGCTACGGACTATGGTTGGGTTGGTAGCAAAACTATCTCATTCTTTTACTCACTTTTAGAAACACCATTTGTAGGTATTTTGATGTCTACCATAGTATTGATTCTGACCCTTGTAGGAATTGTATATCTACTCCAAAAACTCTTTATCGAAAACAAGATTGATAAACTAACCCAATTCAAAGAAAATTTGAAAAAATCAGTCCAAGGGACTGATATGGAAAACATGTTTGATTTTAATGATCAAAAACAAATGATAGCACTATTTAATAGCGCAACAGAAAAAGATATTCAACAAAAGCTTCAACAAGGAAAATTAGATTTGGCTCACCTTGAAAATGAATTTAAACGGAGTAATATCGCCTCTATAATCCATAATGAAATTGATGATTATGAGCCACCAAACCAATTAGATAACATCTTCTTGTACATCGCTATATTTTTGATGAGCCTTATCACAATAATTACATTTATTTGGGGAGTTATGTAAAAAAACAAGAGTGCCCAACTCTTGTTTTTTTATTGTTTCATTATTCCCCCATGTCACTAGATAGGAAACACCAACGCAATAACCGCTACAACGAAACCAAAAGCACTAGCAACAGTCACGAGTTTGTTCCAAAATTTTTTGTTTTTAAAACAAATTATATCAAATGACATAAAAACTACCCCCAGTTTTAAATATTGTATCAAAAAATTTTAAAAACTCCAAACGATTTTAACTAAATTTTTAAAAATTTTTTCACATTTTTTGATATTTTTTGACATTTTTAAAAACAATATTAATTTATGATGACATTATCGGGTTCTAGATAGCCAAATAATTCATTTTGAAGGGCGACACTTCCATCTACTGTCATTGGTAAGATAAACGCTTTATTTTGTGTTGTACATTTCACAACTACTTTCATTTTTCCTGCATATCTACTCAAAATTTCGATTACATTCTGCTTTAACTCATCATTAGTAAGATCAAAACGCAAGTATAATTTTTTCTGTTTTACAGGCTCTTTTTCAGGCTCTTGTGTAACTATATTAGCTTTTTTCAGTTCCCATGGTAAAACATCATCTGGGATAACTGATGGTCTGTCCCCTTCTCTGATACTTATTCGCCCCTTAATAGTAATCATCGCATCCATTTTTAGGAGAGATTTAAACTTTTCATAAATCATCGGGAAAAATACTATCTCAATTGTCCCAAATAAATCTTCTATAGTAACAATTGCCATTTCCTTATTTCCCATTTTTGTGTTGGTTCGTTTGATATTTGTAATTACTCCACCACACGAAACTTGTTTGCCATCCTCTAGCCCTTCATACACCACCTCTTCACTTTCTCCATCTTCACTAATGATGGTAGTAGGCACAAACATTGAGCTATTGAGATTATACTCTCTATATTTATCGCGATATTCATCGAGAATATGTCCACTGACATACACTCCCATTACTTCCTTTTCATATCGCAGTTTTTGCTGATAATCGTATTCTGGAATGTTGGGGTAATTAATTACGTTAGATACTTCATCATTTTTGAGTAGATTATCAAATAACGAAATCTGTCCTTGGCTCTGCGATTTTCTATCAGCGGTGACACGCTCTACGATTTTGTCATACACAGCAATCATTTGGCTACGATGCACCCCAAAGCAATCGAATGCCCCTGACCAAATCATAGACTCTAAGAAACGCTTGTTATGAGCCTCATGTCCCATCCGGTTGATAAAATCGTACAGACTTTTAAATTCACCATTTTTTTCTCGTTCAGCGACTAATTCCTCTACCAAGCCTACCCCCACGCCTTTTAGTCCTCCAAGGCCATAACGCACTATATGGTCATCCTCTACGGTAAAGTACGCATGACTTTTATTTATGTCGGGAGGAAGAATAGTGATGTCATGCTGACGAGCTAACCCCATATAGTGAGTAAGCTCATCACTCTTTGTTATCCGATTGTTAATTATGGCTGTATAAAATTCTGTAATGTGATAGGTCTTCATATAGGCTGTTTGATATGTAACAAATGAATATGCACATGCGTGTGCTTTGTTAAATGCGTAACTACCAAACTTCTCCATTTGACTCCACAGTTTCTCCGCGTCCTCAAGGTTCATTCCGCGTTTTAGCACACCCTCTATGCTCTTTTTCCCTTCAGGGTCTTCCCAACCATATATAAAGCGCTGCTTTTCAATAGGCAATTTATCAGCTAGCTTTTTCCCCATGATTTTACGCACTCCGTCCGCCTGTCCCATAGTATATCCAGCGAGCACCTGACAGAGCTTCATAACCTGCTCTTGATATACCATAACGCCAAATGTTACTCCCAACACATCTTTCATTCTCGGGTCAGGATAAACAATTGTTTCAGGATTTTTACGGTTGTGTACATATGTAGGAATTTCATCCATGGGTCCAGGTCGATACATCGCCGATATTACCGTCAAGTCCTCGATATTCTCTGGCTTCATTTCTTTGGCAAAGTTTGATATTCCGCCACTTTCTAGCTGAAACACCCCATCATTATCTCCCGAACTAATGAGCTTATACACATTGGGGTCATCATATGGAAAATCACGCGAATAAAAGTCGATTACCTCTCCAGTTCTCTTTTTGATAGTCTTTACCATAAGGTCAAGATCCGTTAGAGTAATCAGTCCCAAAAAGTCCATCTTTAGTAGCCCCAAATGCTCTGTTTCATTTTTATCAAATTGAGTTGTTACCATATCACCATTTTTTGCCATAGGCACATGATCGGATATATCATCACAACATATTACCACTCCAGCAGCATGGATACTTGTGTTTCGTGGCATATTCTCAAGCTTTATCGCTGTATCCACAATTTTTTGCACTAATAAGTCACTATCATACATTGCTCTTAGCTCTGCCACCTTATGCTCAGCATCTTCAGGCTTATCACTTAAACCAAACAACTTTTGTATAGCGGGCGCTTTAGGCATTTTGCTAGGGAAAAGCTTGGTTATCTTATCCACCTCAGAATATGGCATTTTTAGCACTCTTGCCACATCTTTTATTGCGGCCTTTGCCGCCATTGTACCGAATGTGATGATCTGGCTCACATTTGGCTCACCATATTTTTCGATAACATAATCTATCGTTTTCTCTCGTTTTACAGGGCAAAAGTCTATATCAAAATCGGGCGGACTAATACGCTCTGGATTTAAAAAACGCTCAAACCACAAATCATACTTTAACGGATCAATAAGAGTGATGCCTATAGCATATGCAAGTATACTAGCCGCTCCACTACCACGCCCCGGTCCTATCGGCACATCGTGCTCCCTACTCCAGTTGATAAAGTCCCACACGACAAGGTAATAATCTACATAGCCAGATTTTTTAAGGGTTTCCATCTCAAATTCTGCGCGCTCTCTTATCCGAGGAGTAATTTCCCCATATCGCTTTACCAGCCCTTCGTTTACAATCTTCCATAGATATTCTACATTATCTTCGCCATTAGGTGCTGTAAATTTAGGATAAAACTGACTCTTAAAATCAAAATCCACATTACACTTCTCTGCCACTTCGAGAGTATTGTCTATGCTTTCTGGATGAGCAGCAAAAACTTGTCTCATCTCTTCTTCAGTCTTGAGATAAAACTGATTGCCATCCATCCTCATTCGAGTGGGGTCATCTATAGTCTTCCCTGTCTGAATACAAAGGAGAATATCTTGAGTTTCGGCATCTTCAGGATATAGATAATGCACATCGTTGGTGGCAATTGTCTTTACTCCCAATACTTCAGCCAGCCTATAAAGATCGGGCAAAATCTTTCGCTGGTCTTCTATTCCATGATCCTGTACCTCTATGTAAAAATCCCCCGGTGCAAACATATCTCTTAGGCGCGAGCCCAATTTGACAGCATCATCAAATCGACCAGCGAGCAATAATCTAGGGATATCCCCTGATAGACACGCTGAGCTACAAATCAGCCCTTCAGCATATTCCGCTAGCGTATCATAATCTATCCTTGGTTTATAATAAAAACCCTTTACCCATGCTATGCTATTTAGCTTACATAGATTGTGATACCCCTTGTCATTTTTTGCTAATATTATAAGGTGTGCTGGACTCTGTTTGCCTTGTTTGTGTTTATAATCTTCTGCTACATAAAACTCAGTACCAATTATTGCTTTGATTCCATTTTCTTTGCACGCTTCATAAAACTTTACAGCTCCGTACATATTCCCATGGTCAGTTATGGCGCAAGCTGGTGCTCCACGCTCCTTTAGCATTTTGGCTAGTTTTTTTATTCGAGCAGCACCATCTAGTAAACTATATTCCGTATGCAAATGTAAATGAACAAAATTTTCCATCATTCCTCCCGTATTGTGTGACTAGTCAGTTTGGTTTTCTTCTTCAACCTCTAATTCATCTTGCAAATCTTGTGCAATTTTTACAATTTTACGCAATCTATGATTGATTCCACTTTTGGTTAGTGGTGGATTCATTAGTTTTGCCAAATTTTCTAATGTTTCATTAGGATTTGCTAAACGCAATAGACACAATTCATACAAATTGTCTGGTAGGGTGTTTAATCCAACCGCTTCCTCAATATACTCAATAGCTGCTATCTGCTTAAGACTAGCATCAACCATTTTTTCAATGTTGCTATTTAAGCAATTTATCTGTCGATTTAGTTGATTACGCACTTCACGTACAGCAAATTCATTTTGTAAGGTTAATACTGCATTATTTGCCCCCACTATAGCCAGTGTATCACTCACAAGTTCAGCTTCCTTAATATACACCACAAACATTTTTTTGCGCTGAATCATTTTACTATACACACCATACTGGCTAAGTACATGCGAAAAATCACCTGCTAGAGTCGAATTTGTAAACGAAAACTCTAAGTGGTAGCCACCAGTATGTTTTTTTAGGTCATTTATATCTTTTATCACTATATTCGCGCTAGCACAACCTAAAAATACACCTTTTACAAATTCTCGTTGGCAACACTCGTTCTCGATTAGTCTTGCCGAAATCCCGTTACTAATTTCTTTTTGCCCTGCATAATTTACTCTTAGTATAAAAGCATCAGTCAGTATCTTTTCGCCCAACTCATTGTTTATTTCTATATAATATTTATTGGGCAAATTAGGACGCGTGAGAGTAGTAAGTTTTACCCCTGTAGAACTTTCATAATAGTTTTTTACTAGCCCCAACACTCGTTTATACAAGCAATCATGTTCTGTTACTAATGTTATTGCGTAATTGTCCGAAATTTTCCCGCACGCACGCACAATGCCTGCCAGCTCTGCTAGGTTACAACATTTACTGCTCGGTAAATCCGCATTTGCTACTTCTGCTTTTGCATCATAACTAAACGACATTTGTTCCTCCTTAATTATATCTATTATATCTTAATTTTTCCTTTTTGAAAAGTCATTTTTCGATTTTTATATTCATAATTCGACTTTTATCGATATTAAATTTTTCTACAAAGTCTATTTGGTTACTAATCTCGCCTATATACTCACACTGATGCGCATCACTGCTAAACACGAGTTTTGCCTTGCTTTTGGCGATTTTATCCCCATATTCTTGTATGTCTTTGAGATGCTTGCGATTCAATTCAAACATCACACCATGTTCTTCGCATAGTGCTAACAAGCGCTCTATATTACACCTTGCTGCATAATTTGGATGAGCTACTATCGAAATGGGATAGCGCTCAAAAGCTAGAGCATAACTATCTGTGATCCTTTCTGCGTGGCGAGCAGAATGGTTTAGCCAGTTACCCACATTAAAACCAAAACCCTTTTTAACTTTTCCTTTAAAAGTGAAATTATGAATCCCCAAAATGATGTAATCTAGCATCTTGATATCATCTTCCGTTAAATCTATATCTCCATCCATATTCACAAGGTTTGCCTCAATCCCAAGCTTTATTTTGATATTAGGATAGCTAGTTTGTAGCCGCTCTATCTCTTCTCGCTCTCGCTCTATGTCTCCCCTTTTTATTCCACCAAGACAATGAGCAAAAGAATGGTCGCTTATACCAATTTCTTCCAATCCAATAGCCACAGCCCTCTCAATATCTTGCTCAATTGTTGACTTTCCATCACTAAATACCGAATGCACATGATAATCCCATTTGGGTAATATTTTCATTATTTTCTCCTTATAGTACTACTATTTCCACTTCAAGTTCTACCCCATATTTTAGTTTGACTTCTTGTTTTATCTTTTCTATCAGCGATAAAACCTGCTTGCTTGTCGCTCTGCCCGTGTTTATGATAAATCCCGCATGTTCATTAGATACCATCGCATCTCCAAGTTTTGCTCCTTTTAACCCACAATTTTGTATATATACTGCAGCCGACTCGTGATTTACTTTTTTGAAAATGCTCCCTGCACTAGGCATTCCCACATTTTGAGAAGCTTGCCTTTGGGTGATAAATCGTAACAAGTTTTCTTGTACAAACTCTGGAGTAGATTTTTTCAAGCGCAACACTACACTTAGTATAACACAGTTTGGTCGATTTGTAAAAATACTTTTGCGATAATCGAAAAAAAGTTGCGATTTTTTTTTAGTCTCCACTTTTCCGTTCTCGAAATAAGTTACACTTTCCACAATTTTAGCTATTTCACCACCAAAAGCTCCCGCATTCATAACGATAGCTCCTCCGATTGTCCCAGGGATACCACACAAATTTTCGGCTCCAGATAGTCCATGAGTCTTACAAAAATGAGCCAATGCACTCATCATCGCCCCAGCTTGCGCCCTCACTCTACAAGGAGACAAAAGAGCGATTTCATTCAGCCGCTTGGTACAAATCACCACTCCCAAAAAGCCAGTGTCATCAGCCAAAATATTAGAGCCCCCACCCAAAACAAAAGTATCTATCTTTTGCTCTTTGCAAAACATAACCAAATTAGTCAATTCATCTACAGAACTCGGATAACAAACATATCGCGCAATACCACCAATTTTGAATGTAGTCAAACTCCTAAATGACACTTTTTCTAGTGTATTCGGACAAATTTTAATAAGTTGATTATACATTTTCCCTTCCTTGCATTTGTTTTAAATTCACATTAGGAGTGAAGATATTGAGTGTTTTTTTAGTCTTGAGAATAGAGCTTTCGAAGGATTGATAGATGTTGGAGTAAATTGGTTTATCCAAAACAGAAAACATTCCAATATCAACTAATGTTGCTTGGTTAGTTTCACTACAAACAAAATTGATAAATCCTTCCGCTTTTGTCTTTGCTTCTCCATCACAACACACACTAAAGCATTGCTCTAAGTCGGTATAACCGTCAAGGTAGCTATATTTTATTGGTCCAAGCACTCCTCTATCTACCTTGTTATTTAGGCGATAAAAATCTCTTTGGGTGCCGAGTAAAACCAAAAAAGAATTTCGTGAAAGGTACTCTTCATATGCCTCATATTGGGTGTATGATGTTTTACTAACTCGTTTTTTTAAACTATCATTTAGTGCATATGTTGAGACATTATATCCCATTCCTGTACCAATCAATTCTTTTTCACTTTTTTCTTCAAGACTAATTAAGTTATCTTCATCTATCTCTCCCAAATCACTATCCATACACAAACAATATCCTCCCACACACCACGGCACAGCAAATTGCGCTCCTTCAAAAAGTCCACAAAGGAGCAAATCAGACCTAATCGCAGGAACTGCTGAAAATGCTTTACAAAAGGGCAACAATACTTCTCCCGCCCCTACTCCAAAGCTAACTAAATCAGGTTTTTCACCTTGGCGCAGCATTATGCTGACTTGAGATAGAGATAGTGAGCGCACCAAAATATAGGTGCTGAGTGTTTCTTTTTGGTATGAATATGCTTTTCTCTCCAAAAACTTTGCCCGACTAGCGCTTCCCCCCTCAAAAGTATCAACTTCCCAAAGCTCTAAAATTGTGCTATTGGGCGGAGCTGTATGAATCCAATTTTCGCTTCCTTCATACACTCTAGGCAAAATAAAATATGGAGAAATAAGCAAAAATAGAGCTATTATAGCTAAAAATGCCGAAAAAATTCTCTTTTCTTTTTTAGACAAAAAACACCCCCGCATAAATTTTATGCGAGGGAGTTTTTAGTTTATTCTACATCGAAAAATTTCTTTATCGCCTCTGCATCTTTTCGAGTAATGCTAGGCACTTGTTCTAGTTCTTCAATTGTTGCTGCTTTTATAGCATCAAGCGACTTAAAATGCTTGATTAAATTTTTTCGTTTTACTTCACCGATTCCGTCTATATCCTCTAAGATGCTAGTCACTTTGTTTCTCAGACTCCTATGATACGTGATTGCTGTACGGTGCGATTCATCACGAATTCGTTGCAAAAGTTTTAGGGCATTATGGGTTCGCGGAATGATAATTGGAGCCGATTGATTGGGAACAAATACCTCTTCTTCTTGCTTGGCTAATGACACTACTGCAATGTTTTGCCCAGCATTTTTAATAGCCTCTACCACGCTAGATAATTGTCCTTTTCCACCATCCACCACAATTAGATCGGGCTTAACTCCAAAACTTGGATCATCACTTCCTAATCGATTTAGTCTTCTACTAATCACTTCTTTCATACTAGCAAAGTCATCAGCTCCCACCACAGTTTTTATTCTAAACTTGCGATAGTGACTCGTCGCTGGCCTACCATCTAAAAATACCACCATAGATGCAACACTCAATACACCACCGATGTTAGATATGTCATAGCACTCCATACGCCTTATCTTCTCTAAACCTAAAATTGTAGCCAATTTCTCACAAGCCCCAGTAGTGTAATCCTGTTGTCTCTTTTCTTGCTCTACAGCTTTTTCTAGATACATCTCAGCATTTTCTTTAGCAATGTCGAGTAGATGTTTTTTGTCGCTTTTTTGAGGACATGTTACACTCACTCCACTCACTCTACCAAATGAAGTTGATTTTCGTTGAATATTTAACCACTCCACAAGATCTTGCGGAGGTTCAAATGGAAGTAAAATCTGCTCTGGTGGAAGAGCTGAAATAGTGTAGTATTGCATCAAAAACTGTGTAAGACTGCTCTCCACATCAAGCTCTGGATCGACTAGATGAAAACAATCTACCCCCACACTTCGCCCTCCACGCACAACCAACACAGCCACACTAGCCACACTTCCATTACTAGCCCAAGCGAAAGCATCTATATTATCCAGGCTGGGTAAAAAAGTGAGTGTTTTCGTCTTGATATGGTCGAGCATATTTAGCTGATCTCTCACAGTTAGAGCTAATTCAAATTGCTCATTATCAGCAAATTTGGTCATCCTTTGCTGTAAAATAGCCTGCACATCGCTAAATTTGCCATTCAAAAAATCTATTGCCTTATCGAGTAATGCGTTATATTCTTGCTTGGTTATATTCCCACAACAAGGCGCCGAACATAGCCCTAAATCATAGTTTATGCAGGGACGCTTTTGCTTGTGAAGTGTAGCGCACATTCTAAGAGGAATTGAATTTTGCACCATCTTAATTAGTTCAGTTGGTCGAACACCTGCAAAATACGGGCCAAAATATTTTGAACCATCACGCTTTAATTTACGCACAATTTCTAAACGCGGAAAATCTTGTTTGGTGTTTATTTTAATATAAGGATATGATTTTCCATCCTTTAGCAAAATGTTATAATATGGCTGATAGCGTTTTATCAGATTGTTTTCGAGCGCTAGTGCTTCCGCTTCGTTGGGAGTAATAATATAATGAAAATCTGCTATATTTTTCACCATACTTTTTACTTTGATGGTGTGTGCTTTATTTTGTTGAAAATACTGCGTAACACGGTTTTTGAGATTTTTTGCCTTTCCCACATAGATGACTTCGCCATCCGCATTTTTCATTATATACACTCCACTATTTGTGGGTAATTCCTTTATCTTTGTTGTTAAATCCATAATCACCTACTCTTTTGTTGTATCTACCAAATAATCCACGTTACTAATATGCCCATAGTTGCCCTTATGCGCCACCCCCACCATTGTAAACTCCATACTTTTTCCTACATCGATATAGCGTTGTGTATCCTCAAAAATCACACATTCACTGGGTTTTACTCCAAATTGAATCAAAATATTTGGATAACACTCTTCTTTTGTGGTATGTAGTGTGGTACAGGACAACACACAAGGAAATTCTTCATTCATTCCCAACATGGCGAGATTTTCCCTAATGAGATTGCCATCTTTGTTGGTTAGCATCATCTTTTGCTTGTTAGCTACCTTTTTAAAAAATGGTTTTACCCACTCAAATAGCCTTGGGGGATATATCTTCTCAACCTCTCTACATGCATTGGCATACATATCTACAAATTCATCATAACCTATTTTTAGCCCAAACATCTCATTTGTTAGATTTAAATATCCCTCTGCAGTGTGGGAAGCAAGTAATTTTTTCCACTGTGGTTTAGTCATTTTTTTCCCAAGATGAGATAACAGCTTTTTATATACATCATATTCAATATCAATAGTGTCAGCAATTGTTCCATCGAAATCAAATATTAACAATTTTTTATCTTTTATTCCTCTAACAATTTTGTCTAAATTATTATTCATAAATCCTCCCTTTTTATTTTATAAAAAAGTCCATTAATTGTCAATCAAACACAATTTAAATTTTTTTAGCATAAATAATATTGAGGTAACACAATATGACCGTATCCATAGCTTTACTCACTGCTCTAGCTGTTTCTATTTTTGCTGGCGCCACAAACACAAATCTTGCCACCAATTCAAATATTATTATTATATTACTCATAGCTCTTATTGCTCTTGCTGGAATAACTTCGCTCAATTCTTACCAGTGTCAAAATAGAATTATCTCCAACACTGGAATTACTCAAACCCTATTCTAACAAAAAAATTTATCACTCCTGTGATAAACTCTTTTATTCTTTGCCTAAAGCATCCTCAATTTCTCGTTTGTTTTTCTTATATTTCCTATTCGTAAAAAATCCTATGATAGAAGCAAATAATCCTTCATCTCCATCTTTTTCTTTTCGTGACTTCTCTGCTTTTCTATTCTGTTTTTTCTGAATTTTATTATCTTTTTTAATCTGCTTTTCTAATTCTTCAGTCGATATATGTGGCACCACTTCTTTTACTTCAGGATTCAACCTTTCAGCAAATGCCTTTGCATACTCACATACATCCTTTACTTTCATCTCATTATGGTCATCAAATTTAAATATGTTTACTGACGCTTTTTCTAATCTATCTTTATAATTTTTTACTCTAAAATCTCTAAATTTACGATCAAATGGACTATCTACAAAAAAGGCCATTTGTTTATTTTTTTCAGTCACAACACCAGTTATCGATATTGCATATTCATTCCACGGTCTCTCAATTTCATGTCCACCTAGTAATGGAGCATTCAACCATTTGTCCGCCTGTATATCTTTGCTAACTTCACGCTCCAAAATGTTTAGTGTCATCAGCTCAATTTGCTGCCATCTATATGCTCCAACATACCCTTCCATCATTGCAAATGGCACATATCTAGTCGCTTTATATACATATCCTGTGCTATAATCTACAAAAGCTTTCTGACCACTATCCAGTACAAATGGCGCACAAGGAGAAACAATCAATTTACCCTCTTCATTCTTATGAGTAACAAACCATATATTATCAAAATTTACTCTTGTAAATGGATTTACTTCTCGTTTTTCTAGTGCATTAATAGCATTTTCGCCTTCTTTGGCTTGAGTAACATTTTTCATTTTGGTAATATGCATTTGTTTATATCTTGTAGTATAGTCTTTCGCGTATTGCACAACCTTTTCCACATTTGTTTCGCTATTAAATTCTAGATTGTAGATATTGTGTATAGCATTACCCAAATATTTTTTGTAATTTTCTTTTTGCAATGAGGCCAACGACTTTTTAGCTGTATCTGCCTTAATAGGCTTTCCTGTATTTCCAGAAACAACGCAACTAATGTCTATAACATACTGATGCTGACGCTTTACATTACCCATGTCATCCCTAGTTGATGAATATTTTATTGCCTCATCGCTATCACCATCAAACATACTCTCTTTTACTATCATTGTCTCTATGTCCAACTTTTCCCAACGATGAGCTGAAACGAAATTACCTAATGCAGAAAATGGTTCATGTTCTGCAGAATCGTAAACATCACCCGTGCTAAAATCTATAAACGTTTTTAAAACTTGCTCATCAGACTTGCATTGCTCTCCAAAACCAAACATACATGGATGTATTTGAATATCACCATTCTTATCCAACACTTTTACAAACCAAACACTTTCAAGGTCTAGTGGAATGTAAGGATCTAACTCAATATGTTTTTTAGGTTGTATTTCAGCTACTACAGCACTATTATTACTAGCATTTACCTTTTCCCCATCAGAGATCACTTCATTTACATCCTTTGACTTTACACCAGCATATTGCTCTTTCCCCAAACCCAAGTTAAAATCCTCTTGCAAAGCAACGTCATCTTTAACTATATCAGAATTGACTCCACTTTCACCAACAGGTAAAATGTCAACTATATTTTCTTTTTCTATTTGCATATTTACATCTTCCCCTTCATTCTCAATAATCGATTCCCTATGCGCCCCCACCAAGTCAGCATCGATTATTGCCCCTGAGTTATTATTCTTAATCATCAACCATGCCACCTACAAATTTTTTTTCATAAAATTTTAACACAACAAAGTTGTGTTGTCAATAGTTTTTTTTTAAATTAATTGGATTAAAAAGTAAAATCACGTAGAAAATCCACTCCACTTTATCAAATAACGAGTTAAAAAACGACAATTTTTTATTGTCGATAATTTTATGATAATGAGCGTTCTTCTTGTTTTATCGGTGTGTTTGTACTATTTAGAATTTCTTTTGCTATCGAAGAAGCCACATTTTCATCAATATCACCATTCCTTATTTCTCTGGTATTGTAAGGACGATTTTTTATGTATAGATCCTTTGTTTCTATAATCTTGGTTGCAATCTCATCATATTGCCCAGAGGAAACAAACATATTACTCAACATATATCCTAAATCTAATCTACTTTCGCGTATTATTTCATTTTTTTCTGGCATTTTTAGATAAACGATATTCTTAAAATTACGCATAATGTTTTGAATTGGAGCACCCCTCACTTGTTCTCTATCAAAATATGTCTTTATTACCATATCTGGATCTTGGTGTGTCAAATTTTTGATAATCTCCATATTTTGAGGTTGATAAAGTATTGATAAACATTTTTCATATTCTTTCTCAAGAGTTATCGGCATTCCGCCTCCTGTATCAATTATACACGGAGTATCAATCTGCTCTACCACTTGCTCCAATAGCTTTTTATCATACTGCTTTATATACATATCCTGCAACAAACTTCGAACAATTGGTGGAATTCTTTCTTTTACTTTAGGATAATTTAGTATTCTGCTACTCACATCATATCCCATTTGGTAATAATTTTGCACATTAGGAAAATATTTGCGCGCAATTTTTTCCATTTCACATTCATAAAGTTCGTTTTTTAGACACCACTCATCATCTCTTTGTTCTGGAGTTATTTTTCCACAAACTTTGATGTTCTCACGCATATCTTTACGCAAATCATCAAGTTGATTTTGAATAATTTTTTCCTCTTTATCAATTTCATTAATACTAACAGGGCAAAAACGCAAAATATCCAATGTTATTATAGGCAAATTAGTTCTGCTACATTTTTGCAATCTTTCCGCTATTGTCGATTTCCCTACCCCAGGCGGACCTATTAGTACTATCGAATGTTCTAATGCTTCTTGATTCTTTCTTATCTTCTCATAATCGCGCTCTTCTTGTCTTTGTAAATCGTCTTGTTTTTCTGATAAAATAGATTTTTTTATCCCCATATTTTTCTCCTAACTAAAAATTAGTATACCACAATCGCTTTAATTTGTGATAAATTATAATATAAAAATTAACTTTAGGGTATACAAAACCATTTTTTTGTGATATACTCAAGGGACAAACAAAAGGAAGAGCAATATGAATTTTTACAAAAGAAAACATTACAAAGTTGAAATTGTTAAAGAAAAACAAACTCAAAAAGAAAAATTTGACAAAGATGACATATACAAAAAAAGTATTATTATAGAAGGGCCTACTGGCATTGGTAAAAGCGCTGTGGCTGAGCGGTTAAGCATTACAACCGGTCTTCCTGTTATTTCTTTTGAGGCTCTTCACCATTGTCCACAAGAAACAAGTATAATTCATTGTAAAGCTCAAATGCTCGATAGATACATAGAGGAATTGGAGCAGAAAATTCCATTTGCAGGTATATATGATAAAACTTGGATGAACATGCATCTTGAAAAATATAAACGAGAACGAGCAGAGTGCGACAAACAACTACTCGCTAGAAAAATTCTCCCCAAACTCCCCTGCTATGAAGACTTAGGTTATAACGCAAATATAGCCAGCATTATGCACAAATTTGGTTATATGGGCGCTCATTTATATGAAACACAGTATGAAGCCCAAATTCTACGAACACTACTTTCCACCATAAAAGTTCCCATTATACTAGACTTGACTCCTACGGCCACTATAGCTCTTGCTGATATAAAAACTGAATCTACAGAAAAACTGCTAAAAAATTCTTTTATTCGAGACTATGTAGATATGAAATATACCAGCTTTTATCCTATTCGTAAAGCAGTGCGACCATATGAAAATATAGTCTTTTTACGCTCTCCAAAGCTAGACAATCTACCTACTGATAAATTCTTTTCCTTAGATCAAGTTTACTCACAAAGTAAGCAATATCACGCTCTAGCCACCACCACAATAGATGCTGACGGTCTTGTTGAAAACGGTAAAACAAACCAAATTATGCTCAACCACTTTTGTGAAATTCTCACACAAAATTGGAGAGACAATGTATATAAGCCAATATTACCTGTTGGAGAAACCAATAAGTTATTGCACGAATAAATTATAAAAAAGGATTCCACCCCTTAAAGGTGAAAACCTGGATAGGAATTTACAGACTCAAAACTTACGCCTTTTCAAAATGATTTGAATCTTTATTTATCGTGTTAATTACTGCATCAATAGCTTTTATCCCGTTATGATAGCTAGCTCTTAATATCTCAAATATCTTTTCAGCATCACATTTTTTACTATTCGGCATAATTCCTCCATAAAGCTTGACTATTATATCATATTTCTTCCAAAAAATTAATTCTTATATATAGAAAAAAATAGAGTCCAACTCTATTTTATTACTTTATGTTGCCAGCTTTTTTTGCCACATTTAGGACACTTCATATATCTTGTTCTATTTACATGCATAGACCAAAGCACTTGTCTGTAGGTAGGTATATGTTTATTATGGCAATGCTTACATTCGTAAAAACCAGCATCTTTCTCAATAAGTATACAAAAACCTACACCGATCATAAAATGAATCAGACCAACCACTATCAATACAATGCGCAACCAATCCGCCATTTCAACAAAACTACTTACAAAAATCAAAATAAAAAATGTGATTGAGGTCATATATCCCAGCACTATCTCAAGCGTAAGCGCAAACTTTGTGCTTTTTTCTAAAGCTGATTGCATATCTACAAGATTACTCTCAGCTTGCTCTTTATATTCTATTTTGTTTAGTTTTTGCCCTGACAAAAGTTCATTAGCTGATACTCCTAAAACTTCACAAAGTGACAACAACAATCCAGCGTCAGGAAATCCATTACCACACTCCCACTTAGATATTGCTTTTTCACTTACTTTTAGTTTTTCACCAAGTTGTGCTTGAGTCAAGTTTTTTTCTTTGCGTTGTTCTTTTATAAATGCGCCAATTTTTTGTAAATCCATTTTTTCCTCCTTCATCTTATTATATCATAATACACCAAAATTTGATAAAAAGAAACTCTACTCATAGTAGAGTTTGAACTTTATTTGTTATTTTTGATTTTGTACTTATTTCTCATTTTATCACTTTTAATATTACTATCTATGACTTATTTCTTCCTTCATCATCCCTTCTTGGAGCTAACCAATCTTTAACTGTCTCAGCTCCCTTTTTAATGTCATCCCCTACTTTTTTCCCTATATCACGAGCTGATTCCCCTGCTCTTCTGATAAATTTTTTTGCTCTTTTTCCTGCTTTTTCAGCTGCATATATACTAGAGATTACTCCATCTGCTATGCTATCCGTCTTATAATAAATAGATTCAAGCACGTTTGCAGCACCTTCAAGTCCCACCTCAATCGACTTTTGACCTAGATTAGCAATAGTATAAGCAAAAGCTTCGGGAGAGCGATAATACTTAAGATTTTCTTCATATTCATCTTTTGCATATTCTACTGCATCATTCATTTTTTCTGGTAATCCACTCAATTCTTCAAATATGTTATTTGCAACAACTTTTACTCCTTTTTCTTCACCCGAAAAATATTCATCAATCTGCTCTTGTGTTGCAAACTGAGATTTTACGACTCCACACATAGCGGCAGTATACTCAGATATTTGCTTGGCAGTATAACCTGTATTCATATCAACCACTACTGAAGAACAGATACCTGCATAGATTTTCTTTTTTTCGTCAATAGGAAACTCTTGTTTCTCATCAATATTATTAGCTTTCTTAAATTCCTCAATTTTACTTTTTGCTATAACATTATAGTGATCCATAAAAATAAACGCAGGGTTATCAATTAGTCCGTTGATTACATTCTCTCTTGCCTCATGTACGTAATTTACAACATCAGCATGGTTCGCATTGATATAGCGCTTGCTTTTAGGATCATAGCAATTCTCCCGCGCAACCTCTAACATAGCATCACAATATGGTATGCAAGTATTTTTTAATTGTTCATAAAAGCACTCATACGCAAGCCTATCTGAGTCTGCAAATCCCCTTTTTTCCTTAAATACCCTAAACATATCATTAGCCATAGATTCTGAAATCTTTTGAGGATTATAATTAAATCCCAAAGCAACGGCAATGTTTCGTATGCGCTTAATTTGACTTTCTTCATCAGATAATTTTTCCATTCCTACAGGGGATATTCCCCACTCTTCTCTATATCCAGGTTCTCCTTTATTTGAAACAGCGGGTAACATAACATCTCCCCACTTCACTTCCTGACCAAGTAAAAATTTTCTTTGTTCCGTATTTGGATAAAAATCTACTTTCTTGTCATATACATTCCCATTTAGAGTAAATGTATGAACTTCAACCCCTTTTTCACCAACTCCCATTACTATGCTAAATTCTTCTTTACCTTTGGCAAATTCCATTTTTTTCTCCTTTTTCCTTTTTTATCCATTTTAACAAAACTCAATTAATAAGTCAAACAAATAACAAAAAAAGTGCCACTATATTGCACTTTTCCATATCATTTTGCTGTATATCAATATTATTTAGAGTTAAAATTTTATTGGTTATTTTTATAAGCATAAGAAGAAACTTCATTTTCAGATCCTGGTACACTCCACTCAGCATTATCAAATTTTTCCTTAACCTTTGATACTACTTTTTGTGCTTCAACAAGGCGCTCTGTAGTATTCTTTATGATATCATTAAAATCAGCTAAACCATTTAACTTCATCAAAAAATCAGCTTTATACAAATCATAATCATCTGGTGAATCAGGCTTTGTGAGAGCTAGCATATTATATGGCTCAGTCAAAAGATACATTGCTTCTTTTATAGCATCTTCCCCATCTTCTCTCATAGCATCGTTAAATTTTCGCCTAAACATATCTGACTTGATTGTGTATCGCCAGTCCAACATTTCCTCATGCGCCCCAGCAGGATAGTTTATACACTTTACAAACTTATCATTTCCATCAAACAAAAAAGTTTTATCATTTCGTTTTACTACATAAATGCCGTTTTTTCTATGATAAAAAGCATCTCCCTCAATTTTTATGCCCCTATCATCAAAATTGGCAATACGCTTTGGATAGTAAAAATCTAACAAGCAGTTTCCTTTGATGATTTGAGGAATAGTAGGTAACTTTTGTATTAATTCATAACTACCTTCATCCACATCTCCATACCAAATTTCCCGTGGAGCATGTCCAAAATAATCTGCCAAAGTTTTACTATTGTACATTCCAAGTAACAAGCTATTCAAACTATCGTCAACATTTGCTCTGTCTTCATAACCAAGATTACTTACTCTCTTAATTACTCCCAACAATGTGTCCACTCCATTCTTGCTCCATCTGACATTTTTTTCGTCATGTTTATGCACAATTTCGTGACACCCTAATATATTAGCGTTTAATTCCCTAATTAACTGCTTTTTTCTCTCCACATAGTTTGGGTCGTAATCTTCCAACATTTTCTTCTCCCTATTCTATTTTCCCCCCATCTACTGCGATATTATATCAAAAAGCATCAAAAATGTCAATAGTAAAAAAAGTGCCACTGTATTGCACTTTTTTACATTATTTTTCTAACTCATAATCCTTTTTTACTTCGAATGTTGCCAAGTCTTTAATCTGTTTATCACCTTCCACTACAGTAAACTTTCTCGTAACTGTGGTTTTTTCTTTCTTTACAGTCTTGCCTTCCTTTTTCCTTGCTGTAATTTTTTCATAGATAAAGTGGAAGTCATCGCTATTTTCAGCATTCTCTTTCACATCAGGAGACACCGTTACGCTATATTTTTCATACTTCTTGCCATCATCTTTTTCTTGTATATCACACTCTGTTATCTTTACCTTTTTTATGGATTGGTCACTGTATTTATTACTAATATAGCCGTTAATTTCCTCATATATTTCTTGTTGCTCAGATTTTTCTTCAGGGAAAAATTGCCATTCCTTTACGTCATCATTGTCAAATTCTGCTACATCTTCATCCACAAATTCATCTTCAAACTCATCGATTGTGTCTTCATGTTCCTCTTCTTCCAATTCATACTCATCATCGCCATCTTCAAACTCATCAACAACATCTTCACTCGACTTTTTTTCATCTATCTCTTTGTTTCCAGAAATTTTCGCAATTTCTTCAACATGTTCCGTCTTGCTATCATCTAGTTGTTCTTGTTGTACTCCATTATTTTCAACGATTTCGGTTTTATCTACAACTTTTTCTTCAACTACTGCGGGTTCTTGCTCTTTTTCCGTATTTGTTTCCGGTTTCTCTTGCTTTTTCTTTGCTTCTATTTCAACTTGTTTCTCAGCCTCAAGTGCTGCTAATTTCTTTGCCTCTAGTTTTGCTTTCTGCTCAGCCTCTTTCTTTGCTTTTCGCTCCATGTCATCGATATACATTTCTCTAATCATTGCAGGGTCATACTTTTTCCTAAAAAACGCCATTCTTCATTCTCCTTTTCAATACTACTCTTATACTATTAATATTGAAAATTGTCAAGTTTTTTCTGAAATTTTTTTAGTTTTTTCCTTATTTTGAGGTATTTAAAACAAAAAAATAAGGAAATTTTATATTTTTTCCTAATTTTTATTATTTTTTGATATTTTAGTATTTTTTATATAATTTGAAATTTTTAAAAAATTATCATCATAATTTGCTTCTCTTTGCCTATATTCAATCCATGCTTTAGACCATGACTTTTCACTCGTCAACACATTTTTGACATCTTCATTTTTTATTGCCTCATTATTTTCTTGAGCACTTAGATCTACACAATTATTCTCGTCATATAGTTTACATTGAATGTCAGATTCCAATTTATCGCATTGATAAGCAAAGTGAGCCTCTTTTGTTTTTCTAGCGTCAAATTCTAGGATTAAATCTTCGAGTTTTTGCGCACAATTTAGCTCTTTTAACACAGTCTTGATTGCTTCATGCCCCAATCTTTCTTTCTCATTGTAAGCCTTATCAAAGGGTGTCAAATCCCCTATTACTATCTCTTCTAACTCATGTACCGCCAACATGAATATCACTTTTTCAAGGTTAATTTTGTAATTAAATTCACTACACATAGCTATAGCTAGCATCTGCACCCCATAAATATGCTCTGCCACACTCTCGACTCTTTCAGCCTTTACATGCCAAGTTTGCCACCCACTTCGTATCAAAGTCTTTAGTTTATTACACATCAAATAAAATCTGATCACATTTTCTTCTTGCATAATGCACCTCATTGTTAGTTTATCATAAAGCCTAACAATAGGCAAACAATTTATTTAAATATATCACAGAAAATACTTACAAAAAATTGACTTAAAAAATTATATTTGATAAAATAATTATGAAAAACAAAAAGGAGAGAATATTTATGCCTCTAGAAAAACTAAAGTGCGATGAATGTGGTGGCGAACTAACAAAAACGCAATCGGATGATAATACGTATATATGCTTATATTGTGGAAACAAAGTAGTAGTAAAACCAGAAATACATAACATTAATAATAATACAACACAGAATATAACTAAAAACATTTATGGAAATGATGGGCTTGACTATGAAGAATTAATAAAAAACGGAATAGCATTCATCAATTTAGGTGATTTTGCCAAAGCTATCCAAGTATTTTCTAAATGTATTGATTCTGATCCTACCAATTACAAGGCATGGTGGTTACGCGCAAAAGCCAAACTACTAGCCCAAAGAAGCTCTGAATTCCTCGAAAAATATGCCTACTCTGACTATGAAAAAGATTTTAATAACGCAAAAAAGGTTTGTCCTACATCCGATCTAAAAAGAATTGAAGAAGATTGGTATCAATTAATAAATGGTTATAGCCCTGATGAATATGACATTTATCAAAAAGCCAAAACTAAAAAAGGGCTATCTATTGTTAGTATTGTATTCATTATAGTTGGCTTAGTTAGTTTTTGGGGAACATTAAACGATTATAGCATGGAAAATAGTGAAAAAATATTAATGATTATTTTTGGAGCAGCTTGTATTATTAGTTCTGTAATATTTTTTATAATTTCAAAATTATTTGTAATAAAAACAATAAAAAAACATAACGAAATATCATTAAAAGATATAATGATTTTATACAACAAAAAATACGAAAGTGTAGAAGAACATAATAAAATTAAACAAAAGATTGAAAATTGGATAGCAAATGGAAAACTCCTCGGGTACAAATTTGATGGCGAAAAAGTATACAAAATCGATACAGAAAAATAATTACCATCAAAAAAGATTAAGTCATTCGGACTTAATCTTTTTTGATATTGTTTTTTAAGTATTTGCTATAGAATTTTATCAATCTTGGACGGTTAAATCTTTGTACTATAATACAAATCAAATCAATGATAGCACAAAGTATTGATGAAATTATAAAAATGGCTGCTTGCCCATATGGTATAATTAATAATAGTGGCACAAACGCAAGGATAAACATTATCTCATGAACAATTTCAGCTTGGCAAGTTGCTCCTAAAACTTGTTCTATATTTTTATTTCTAATGTCAAACGCTACTTTGTCATAAGTGGGAATAATGTTTTTCCAGCGCTTCACTTTAAGCATCTTAAATAGATGTTTTTCAAATTTCCTTTCCCGAAACCACCACAAATTGAAATTCATGTTGTTATGATATTTCATATCAATTAAAGTGCCTGTCATCGGCCTAATACACGAATGATAAAAAAGCGTAACCATAGTTACAGCTATAATTTCAATTGCATTATTATCAATTACAAAAGATAACACAAAAAATGTCAATGTAATAACAAACAAAATTAGTATATAATATCTTACCCAAGGTTTTAAATTCATATTGGATATTATATTACAACAACTTTTAAAAGTCAAATTAAACGAGCAGTGCTTATCTACTGGGGTTGAGAAAGGGATTCACCTCCACTTCTCTTGTGTAACGTTATCCCCCTGAAGAGTTAGCAATACCCCCTTAGAACATTGTGCTAGAAGCACCTTTTTGAACCGCTACTCACTTTGTTCATATCCCCAGATCTAATTGACTTTTACTGGTGCTCCAAGCAAAAGCAATCCGAACAATAGTAAGGATTGTTTGGTTTGTACTTTCCATTTTTTCATTTTTATTTTATCTTTTCTTTAGTTCGAATTGATTTTGAAATAAGAAAAAAGAGGGTTATTATCTATAACCTTCTTTGCGTTCTAAATGTCTAATTGCAAGACCGATAATTGTACCAGCAGCTAAGCCAACACCACATTCAAGATATTGCCCTGTTTTAACAGTTTCATATGTTACTCCTCCAACTAATACAGCAAGGACGCCGAGCTTTAGCACAGAACTCATTCTCATTTTCCAATCCCCCTTCTTCTGACTATTTTATTATACCATAAAACGCCCAAATTGTCAAGACTCCCTCAATTTTTTCACTAGCTTTTCCCTATTGTCAACATAAGGTATTTTGATAAGTTTTAGCAAACATCGAAATTAAAAATTGACAATCTGAGAATTTTGCTAAACTTTACACACATGTTAAATTAAGAGATAAAAATGAGGATTAAATTTAAGAGTTAATGTATTCTAATTATTTAGCTTTCTGTTATTTGATTGCATCAGGTTTTAGGTGAAAATAAAAGACTAAATCGAATTTCGATTTGGTCTTTTATTTTATCCTAAAAATTAAAGCTTTTACTATTTTTTATAAAAATTTTAAATAATTGGAAATTTTGCTTGACAGATATAGGCTCATATGTTAAATTGCAAGTAGATAAGAAGTTTTGGTTCATGATGCTAAGCCAATAAAAAACAGCATCAAAAACTTGATACTGCTTATCCAATGTTTGAAAAGCGAATTCTCAGACTGGAAATCAAACAGAATTCGAAATACAGGAACAATGGGTTGATAATGAATGACTTGATACAAGTATATCATTATATATTAAGTATAATATATTCAAGTTATCATTGTCAATAGATTTTTAACAATTTTCAAACTTTTTTGAATTTTTAATACTTCTAGTTTGGCGATGTTTTTTTGTTTTTCAAATAGTTTTAATTATACACAAAGGAGGCATAGTTAACATGTAGTGTTTATTGCGAGTCATGTTTAGGGGAGTTGAAAAAACAAAACGCACATGACGAAAAAGATTAATTACTAATCCAAACGAGTTAATTTTTGGATTTATGAAAAAATTATTAATATAATGGAGGAAAAAATATGATTCAAATTAAAGATGACAAATTGGAGAGAACTAATTTCCTTAATACGTTATTCGATATTTTTGATAGTTATGGTAATCAAGATGGACAAGGTTTAACTATAACTATAAATGGAAAGTATGGATCAGGTAAAAGTACTTTATTCAATTTTATTCATGAAAAAAATGAAACAGAAAAAAAGTTTAAAATTTTAACTTATGATGCATGGGAAAACAAATTCTTTGATGCACCAATAGTGCCAATAATGCATTGTATCAGTAAAATTCCTAGCAAAGGTGGCGCAATCAAAAAAACTGCCGGTAAAGTTGTAAAATGTATATTAAATTCAGTTTTAAAAACCCTTGCAAATGCTCACAAAATAGATTTGACAGCATTTGCTGAAAATACAGATTTTTTTGAAGAGTATGATGCATTTAAAAAGGCCGTTGTAAATTGTAAAAAAACCTTGGAAGAGTTTTGCTCTAATAAAAAAACTATATTACTGGTTGATGAATTAGATCGTTGCTTACCAGCATATCAAATTAAGGTTCTAGAATCACTATACCACTTTCTGAATATTCCTAATCTTATTATAGTTATAGCCATTGATCATGAACAACTTGAAAATGCAATAAAAAATGAATTTGGTGAGTATACAGATGTACATGGGTATTTATCTAAGCTTGTTCAATATGAAATTGATTTACCATATGACACCAACAAAAAATTCGCGATTTCTTTAATGAGTTTTCATACAGATCCTGACTATGAAGTGAAAGAACTTATCGCAGAAATGATTGAATCTCAAAATATTGCTGCAAGGGATATAAAAAAACTCATTCAACAACTAAATATGATTTGTAAAGAACAAAGGGATGGATTCAATCAAGTTATGCGCTATTATTACTTTTATCCAATACAAATAGCTTTTTTGCTGTTGTTAAGAAAATTTCAAAATTCAATTTTTAAAACCTATTTTGGTAAGGAATTACAATACACTTATACCCCAGAAACGATAGTTTTGAGTGAATCAAGATTCCAAAACTTTTTAAATGATATAGCCCCAACTCATTTTACCAGAGTTATTGACACATTGAAAATGTATACAATTGGTCAAGCAGCTTTGCTAAATATAATTGGTTTATTTGAAAATGTTAGAAATATTAATATTTCTAGTTTAGCAAATTTTATAAATAGACCTGAAGATAATACGGAAAAAATACTTAATTCTAACACACCTATAGACTGGGATTATCCTCACAATGTCAATAGAATTATTAAACTGACGAACGACTTAAGATAGGTTAGAAATTAATTTTAAAAACAGTCACTATTATTCATGACTGTTTTTTATGATTAGTGATAAGCTTAATAAAGCTATACTAACTTTTATTTCAAAAATGATAAAAGTGACTTTTTTATTGTTAAGTGCTTTATATACTCAATTATTGTATATGGTATAATATCTATATTTGACCGAAATTTACTAAATTCTATCATATACATTGTTTCTGAGTGAATATGTGGAGCAATAAATAACGAAAAAACCTTTGAATCCTTATATTTCATTTGTCTTTCCTGTAAGTGCCTAGTTATTCCTGGAATTTCATTTATAGACTGCGCTTTTGAAGTCATTAATGTTACTTCAACAATAGGGGTACAATCTTTATCAAAACACTCTATATCTGCTTTTCCTCCTGTTGCAGTTGATGTTGGCAATCCTTCATCATCAATTTTATAATTGGGTATTATTTTTGCATCACAAAAATGTTGTTTTAGCGAAATACTTATTAAAAACTCTAATCTAGTCGGTGTATCTATAACTTTTAATATTTCATTAGATGATTTTCCTGATTTACTTAATAGCATCAATTCCTTTTCAATATCTTTTTTACTAAAATAATTTGCCCATTTAACTAAAGCTTGTTCTTTAACTTCTACTTTGTCAATCTCAATTGATTTTACATTCTCAATAATTTTAGGGTCAATATTAGAAATGTGATTAAAATATAATTCTTTATCTGAAAATTTTTGGTGTGTTGGATAATTGTTTATAATGTAACTAATTATTTGTTTTTCAAAGTTATTAATATCTAAAAATCTCCCATTTCCTCTTAAAGAAAATATTCCAGTAATACGCATTTTCCTAATAAACTCATCAACAGCTTCACTGATGATTTTAGACATTTTGAATTGTTTTTCTTTATCAACGCCAGCTTCTAATAAATTCATACATTCAGCATATATAATTTCATTTGAAATGTTATAACCATACTTTTTCCTTAATTCAATTATCTTTTTAGTAAGTTGTTTATAATTATAGTCAGGCCAACATATTATAAGAGATAATTCTTGTCTATGAATACCGGCACTATTCTTATCTACTTTTTTTAATTCTTGTATTGTTTTTAAAGTAAGCATTAAAGGACAATTGCTATTTAAATTCTTCTTAAAAGGATTATCTGTTTGATATTTTATCAATGCATTTAAGAAAACTGCTTGAATCTTTTCATTATTAGGTTGTGCTTCATTGAAAGCATCGATCAACATATGTCCAGTTTGAGAGATAATAATAGGTTTACCAATTTCATATCTAATAAATCCCAATTCCTGGGGAAATTCATACCAAGTATCAAACCTTGATGACCATCCTTTATCAAATCCTGCTTCTTTATGTATTTGAGGGCTATTTTTAATAATATCTTCAACTTGCTTTCTTGTAAACGATAAATCTGGATTAACATATATATCTTTATATTTCGGTACTCTGAATTCATACATAGTATGATAAAGTTTTTCTGATATAACTTTAATAATTATTTCATTAATAATATCATTCGTTAGAAATTGTCCTTCAAATGGTAAAACACAATTTAAAAAACCCGCTATTCTTTCTGGATTTCTCATTGTTGTTGAAAAAGATAATGGTTTTCTTTCTGCTTTTCTTTCACTAATCTTTCTTTCCTGATTTTTTTCTTTTGTCATAATTTGTGACTAAAACCTCCTTACTTATTTTATTTGTATTATCATGATAACTAATATAATTACTATTAATATTATATATATTATACTTCTGAGCCCATTTTAAAAAGATTTCGTTTGTTTTTTCTTTAGTGGTAATCATATTTGAAATCGCAAACCTAATTTCTTTCTCATTTAACTCATCCAGTAGTGTTAATAAATCTATTTCATCTTTTTCTGTCCACAATTTGTTATATTCAGAATTCGTAATCAAATATGGTGGATCTAGATATATAAAATCATTCTTATTAAATCTTTGAACTTTTATATATTCTCTGAAATCTAATGAAGAAAGTGATATGTCCTTGTTTTGTACAAATGAAAAATATGAATTTATTGCATCTTCAACATTTTGATTAAAGTCAACATTTCCAACAGGAAGATTAAAATCGCCTTTTGAATTAAATCTTAACATTCTATTAAATCCATATATAAGAAGTAAATACAATAACACATCATTTGACTTATCTTTGTTAAAAGCATTTCTCATCCTAGAATAAGCATCTTTATTAAACTTTGCAAAATAAGTTTTAGGATTCAAATCTTTTAAATTTTGAGGAATAATGTCTTGATATCTTGACGCACTTAAATTATATTCTGTTTCTATGTTTTTTATAATAGAGTAGAACATATCCGGCATTACGGAGTAATTTATGAGCATTTTATGTAATTTAATCATATATTCGTCAATATCATTTAAAACATATTTATTTGCAACAATGTTTAAAAATGGGCTACCACCACCACAAAAAGGCTCAAAATAAGTATCTATGTTTTTAGGGAAGATTTTTAATAATTGAGGCATTAGTTTATATTTATCGCCAACATAAAAAAATGGAGAACGATTTAAATCTTTTTTGCTTTCAGCAAATTTACCAACTTCTGTTATAAAGATTAATTCTTTATGATTATCAATATTAGTTTTTCCTGCATTAAAAGCCTTTAAAGGCATTTCATATTTTTTTGTTTGACCTTTTTCTGACAAAATCTCCACTATATCTTCGAGCAACATTTTATTTTCTGATGATTTACTTTTAGAATTGTATGTATTGTTGTAAGATACAACTATATATTTACAATTTAATTTATTTACTAAATCTCTAAAAGCGTTTTTTGCTGAAGAAGAACAATATTCACTCATGTTTTCTGGAGCTGGTTTCAGTGCTGAACCAAATAATTTGGGTTTTTCCCACTTAGTTATATTCTCTAAAACATGATAGAATCTACTATATTGTCGAGAAGAGTATGGTGGATCAATGTAAACTATGTCCGAACTAATTTCAGTGGCAAGTTCATTAGCATCTCTTCTATAAATACAAAACTTTTTATTCATCTCCAAAGTGTCATAAGGTGTAATTAACTCAAATTTAAAAGTTCTGTCTATTATTTTGTTTTTAAAATAAGCTTCATAATGACCTACAGTATTTGCACATCTATCAAAAGAATATAATAATGAAGCAAGCAGAATTGCATATTCTCTTTCATTTAAGAATTTTTTATTATCCTCAATATCTTGTCTAATATATCCAATAGCTCTTGCATCACCCATTTCAAAATATTTATCACCAAAATTTATTGATACATAGTTTTCGATTAAATTGTCTTTATTCAATAATTGATATTTCGTTTGATATTCAAATAATTTGTTTAAATCAAATTCTTCATTTTTATAAAAAGCTTTATAAATAATTTCATTTGAATAAAGTAAATCATTTAAGATAAATGTATCATATTCGTTTAATAGTTCATCAGAAACAACAGCTGTTCCTGCAAAAATATCACAAAATGATTTTGCATTTGGACAATTTTTAGTTATTAAATCTTTTATCCAATCTTTTATTCTCAATTTACTTCCAGTATATCTTCTGTTTGAAAGTTTGAATTTTGTTTTGCTGGTTTTTATATCTTTTAATCCTATTACATAATCAGCAGATAAATTAAATGCTAAACATATATCTTTAATTGCATCAAAACTAGGTTTGCTTTTGCCAGAAGTCCAATCACTAATTTGGGATTGATTCACATTAATTCTTTTGGCAAAAGTTTGCTGTGTTAAATTATTGTCATTTATTATGTTTAATATTGTTTCAGCAACATCCATAGTAAGACTCCTCTTGTTTTGTTTTATATATTATATCATAAAAATTTATATTTGTATAACATTTATGGGTATTTCGATATTTTATTATAAAAATTTATTTGGATTTTAAACGTGTGCTTGTCTTATACAAGTCGGTGTCGCTTCGCTCCACCGAAGACAAGCACACTAACTTCTGTTTCCCTAACAAAACGCCGAGTGAAAAAGAGTTTGTGCGCAGGCTTACCACAACACTCTTTTTTCTTCACTCGGCGCATGCTCTGTCTATGAATATCTATTACTTTCTATTCATCTTCTTCGCTTTATTGTATTGTTTTTGCAAAAGTCTTTGCCATTTATACTATGCCTTTCGCATAGTATTTTTTATTGTAAAAATCATTGATTTCCTTAAGCCCATAAAGAAAAGTTATTTTCTTCTCTAATTGGTCAAGTGAAATCAAGTAGAATCATTGGCTTTTGAAAATTTTTGTGATAAAATGATTATTGAATTAAATTAGGAAACGCAAAATGAAAAAGATGAGATAGATATGTGAGTTGTTTTACAACTGGGCATCCGTAAGCACAATGTACGGCAGAGTTAACATTTAAGGCGTAGGAAAAATTTAGTATTTTTTCTATGTCCTTTTTTAATTCAAAAAAAATTAAGGAGTTAAAAATGAGTTATTTAAAAACAAAAGTTTATTTTGATGGTAGCCATTACATAGGGATTCCTCATGTAGAACAAAGTTGGAAAAAGCGGAAAGGTAAAATTATACCTAATGAACTAGAAGAGAAAGTAAAGAAACTGCTAAATGTGTGTGCAAATAAAAGCACCAAAGAACAGATTATAAAAGAACTCAATAAACAGGTAAATGATATTGAGAGAACAAAGGATATTGTAAATAATGTAATTGAAAAAGATAAGAGAAATAGGATTGTTAGACAAACGAGATTGAGTCGAAAAATAGGACTTCAACAATGGACACATTTTTGTACCTTTACTTATGACTCAAGTAAACTTTCCGAAGATGAATTTAGAGTTAAGTTTTTAAATTGTATAAGGCACCTTTCTAATCGCAAAGGCTGGAAATACATTGGGGTTTTTGAAAGAAGCCCAAAGTTAAAACGATTACACTTTCATGGTATTTTTGTTATCAAAGAAATGGTTGGTCAAATAGAAGAAGTCAAGGACTATTCAACTAGAATCCACAATATGCAAGTTACTCATCAAAACACTTTCTTCTTAGAGCGATTTGGAAGAAATGATTTTAAAGAATTGAATCCAATTATGACTCAAGAAGCTGTAAGATACATTTTAAAATACATTCGTAAGACTGGAGAAAAAGTCATTTTCTCTAGACACTTACAAACTTATTTTGTAACCGATATTTTAGAAGATGATGTTGTGTGCACTATAGGTCAAGAAGACAGGAAAATACTTTTGTTTGATAACTTTAGATGTACTGATTTGAGTACTGGAGAAATATTTGGAAATGTCAATAAAGAGCTGATTGATAAGCTACCTAAAGCTTTTTAATGTCTTTCTAAAGCGAAGTTTAAACGAAAACTCTTAGTTGTCAAAGGTAAAGTTAATTGCTAAGCAACCTTTGACTACTAATAAACTAACTAATAGGATACAAAAATTAAATCCATTTTCGTTTTCATCGCTTATGTCGAAAGACAGAATAAAATCAAAAGGAGAATAAAAATGAAAACAGCTGTAATCTATGCAAGATATAGTTCAGATTCACAAACTGAGCAAAGCATTGAAGGGCAACTTCGTGTTTGTAATGAATATGCAAACCGAAATGGTATTGCAGTTTTAAATACCTATATTGATAGAGCAATGACTGGAACAAATGACAATCGTCCTGATTTTCAACAAATGATAAAAGATAGTGCAAGTAACAATTGGCAATATGTTATTGTATATAAAATAGACCGCTTTAGTCGAAATAAATATGAAAATGCAAAATACAAAAAGATACTAAAAGATAATGGAGTTAAACTACTGTCAGCTATGGAAAATATTCCAGACACTCCTGAGGGTATAATACTAGAATCCTTGCTCGAAGGAATGGCTGAATACTACTCTGCAGAATTATCTCAAAAGGTAAAACGTGGTATGCACGAAACTAGACTAAAAGGTCATTTTACTGGTGGCTCATTACCTTATGGATATAAACTTGACGGAAGAAAAATTGTTATTGACGAAACTAAAATTGAAATTGTGCAATACATGTTTAATCAATATGCTAAGGGAAAATTTGTAAGAAACATAATTGAAGACCTTAACTCTAAGAACATTTATAATAATGGTAAACCATTTGCAAAGAATACTATATACAACATGTTAAGAAATGAGCGATATACTGGAACTTATGAAAAAGACGGATTAAAGTATGAAAATACGTATCCGCAAATAATTGACAAAGATACTTTCGAAAAAGTAAAATCAAAAAGAAAAATTAACCACTATGGCAAAAATAGTGTAAAGACTGTTTACCTACTTAAAAATAAATTAGTATGTGGTTACTGTGGCAAACCGATAAGCGCTGAATCAGGAACTACAAAACTTGGTAAAACGATACACTATTACAAATGCCTTGGAATTAAAAAGTATAGAAATGGTTGTATAAAGGAAACAATAAGGCAAGAAGTATTAGAAGAGTTTGTACTTAATGTAATTATAACAGAATTATCCAAACCGCCAATAATGAATAAAATTGTAAAACAACTACTAGATATACAAAAATCACCTAATCACAATTCAACAATAACTATGCTAGAAAAAAGTAAACATCAAGCAGAAGTGGCGCTAAGCAATATCCTGAAAGCTGTTGAGCAAGGCATAATTAATAATACAACTAATAATCGAATGCATGAACTAGAAAAGCAACTAGAAGAAATTGACAAACAACTATTAATTGAAAAATGTAAATCTGAAATTAAAATTTCAGAAAAAACTATTCGTGAGTTTTACAAAGAAGCATTACTTCTAGAACCCCAATTATTAATAGATACAGTTATACATCAAATTACGTGTTTTAATGACAGATTAGAGATAACTTTTAATACTCCAACAATAAAGAGTCCTGACACAAATCAGGGCTCTTTTTTAACTCTCAAAACTAAAATGAAAAGTTTAATACAAAATAGAACTATACTAAAAGATATGATAGTTAAATTTTATATCTAGCAAAACCAAATCAAAAGCTTAATTTTAAGTATTCGACTTAGATTTGTAATGGTGCCGAGAGAGGGACTCGAACCCTCATGGGATTGCTCCCGGCAGATTTTGAGTCTACTGCGTCTGCCAATTTCGCCATCTCGGCAAGTGTTTATAGTATAGCATAAAAAAAATCCAATAGCAAGGGTTTTGGATAAAATTTTTAAAAGAAAAAACAGGGTCAAACGACCTTGTTTTTGTTTATTCTCTATCACGAAGTAGTATTCTTCCTTGACTAAAGGCAACGAACAACAACCAAATCGTGGATAAAAGGACTAAAATATAGATTAAAATTGATCCAAAATTATATCCTCCAAAAATCCAATCAACTAAGTTAAAATTGAAAATCCCAACTAATCCCCAGTTGATTCCACCTATTGCCAAAATTATAAAAGCAATCCAATTGGGTACGATAAAATTCATACTGCCCACCTCCTTTGTCTATTTTATGAAAAAATTTAAAAAATATTTACTTTCGACATAAAATTAACAAAAAAAGTGAAAAAATATCAAAAAATTGCAAAATATTGCATTATTGTTTACTTTTTTTGGCAAAAACTGCCGCATTGGTCCCTGCTATTGCCCCATCTGACACAGCTGTAGCAATTTGTCTAAGTTGTTTTACCACCACATCACCAGCAGCATACACCCCTGCCACATTAGTTTCCATTTTTTCATTTGTTACAATATATCCACCATTGAGTTCAATCACATCTTCAATCATCTCAGTATTTGGATTTCGCCCTACCGCAACAAATACTCCGTCCAACGCCAAATTTTCTGTAGTATTGTCTTTTACATTACGCAATGTCACAGATGATAGCACACCACTTCCAGACACACTCTCAATGATGTTATTGAGCTTTAATTCAATATTGCTATTCTTTGCTTTGATTAATTTATCAAGTTGAGCCTTTTCCACCTCTTGAGCAGTAAAAACATCACGCCTGTGTATTATGTACAACTTTTTCACAATTGGAGCCAAATATATCGCATCTCCCACTGCGGTATTACCTCCGCCCACTACAGCCACTGTCTTTCCTCTAAAAAATGCCCCGTCACAAACAGCACAATAGCTAACACCTTTACCGGTAAACTCTTTTTCACCTTTTGCCCCTATACCTCTTGCACTTGCTCCCATTGCGAGTATCACACTCGGCGCAGTATAAGTTTCTCCACCGGCCTGAACTTTTTTGATTTTTCCTTTCAAGTTCAAAACATCAACTGACACATATTTTACTTCCACTCCAAGATTAGTCACTTGATCAAGCATTGTTTGACTGAGGTCAAAACCATTCACACTTTTAAATCCTGGATAGTTGTCTATTTTGGCTGTAGCTGCCATTTGCCCCCCAACGCACTCTTTTTCCAGCATCAAAACTTTCGCCCCAGCGCGCGCAGCATATATTCCAGCAGTCATTCCCGCAGGGCCTCCACCTATTATGATTACATCATATTCTTGCATATTACACCTCTTTTTAATTTACCCTTTAATTATTACAAAAATTCTTCACTTTGGCAAATAATTTCGCACAAAATGTTTAATTTTTAATACTAAGTCTATAATATAGCCAAAGGAGTAAAACATGGATACAAATTTCGAATTACTTACTAGCATTTATCAAAACTGTCAAACAGCCATTCAAAGCATTGAAAATATTGAAAGCGCGACAGAAAGTGAAGAATTGCGCACCGAACTTCGTGAAGAAAAAGCCCGCTATCAAGATTTTGCTAACAAATGCATAGCCAACAACACTGAGGACAAAAAGCTACCTGACAACAATTTTTTTGAAAAGGCCAAACTTTGGACATCTATAAAAATGACAACACTAACGAACAAATCCACTCGACACATTGCAGAAATGATGTTACTAGGTTCAGTAATGGGTACTCTGCAGTGCTATAAAGATTTGGCAGATTACAAAGAGGCTGATGCAAAATATATTGGATTGTGTGAAGAACTCCTTGCACTAGAAGAAAAACATTTTAATTCCCTCAAAGAATTCTTAAAGTCTAATATTTAACATCATAACGTAAATCACAATACCCATATCTAAAAACCAGTAATTTGATTTCTACTAAATAAATAAAGAGCTCTAGGCTCTTTTTATCATTTCTGGCTCAGCATCACTAAATACTTTGGGATAATACATTGGAATGCTTTCATCATCCAAAATTTGCTCATTTGTACTCAAAGCAGGAAAATACTTATTGTACCAAGCTTTTTTCGTACTTTCACTGTCATCCGAAGTATTCTTAGCTTGTTTTTTGGTATTTTTCTTATCTACACTTTCTTTCCACTCAGGAAAAGAACTCAAATTATCTCCAATTTCTCTAAAATGCTTCTCAACAGCTGCTGGAATTTGAGATTTATGCAACACCTTACTATAATCTTCATTTTCTAAAAACTCAGCTCTAGTAAAGGTATAGAAATGCTTATCTTTTTTATCCTTTTTAAAAAATCTAAAAAACTTTATCTTATTCGTATTTGCGCGTAAAATCTCGATCACTCTGGTGGCAATTTTATACCGTTTTTGTTTTACATGAGTAATTGCTTTAGCCACTGCAACAGTTGCAACAGCCCCCAAAAACACAGGAGTTATAGCTATAGCCCCTAAAATTGCAGGCACAATTATCCCCACTCCTACTCCAAGCATAGCCGCATCTAAAACACCCCAATATTTTCTTTTTGAATTATTCACACTAAAAAAATCACTACAATATTGACTAAACTTACTTGGGTCGTTTACACTCAATTCTTCTAGTTTTGCGTTGAAAAACTCTAGTTTTCTAGTCGTATAATCACCATTTCCACTTGCTCTGGATGAAATACTACTCCACTCTTTTTGCCAAATTGAATTTAACTCTCTATAAACACTCATTGTTCGTCCTCGCCTCCAGCGATATAAATAACACAATTCACATTTTCTGTCAACTGATTGAGAATTTTTTACTTACCTAATCCCAAATCTTGTATATATTATGACTATGTTATTTGATTTTTTCCTCCTCTTTAGCATCACTATTTTGGTCATGCTTAATAACGCCAGCTTTTTTTAACTCTTCTCTCAATTTTTCATGAAACTTTACACGCTCTTGTAATTCTCTCGTCGTGATTATCGCCCTAATTATTGCCTCTCTTACAGCAGCTTCATTTTCTGTCAGAGAAGAATCTAAATACGAATAGGTTGGGTCGAATTTCTTTACTTTTTTTATTACTTTTTCAGTCACCTTAAAACTCCTCGTCACCCTTTAATTCGTCCTCAAGTTCTTCTTCTAATTCATCATCTTCATCCATCAAATCCATAAACATGTAGTCGTCAATTTCCTTTGCTTCATTTCCATCATTTTTATTGGTCATCACATGTGGAAAGGCTTTATTTTCGTCGTTTTCTGTGATTGTTTTATCCTTTTGTTTTGGTCTAGCTAATAAATAAATCAGAGTTATCGGAAAAAATATCACTGCCAAAACTATCAACCAAACAGGTTTTCTTTTGTTCTCCATACCCACCTCTACCCAATTATATCATAAACTCTCCAAAAAACCAAATATTTTCACTCTTTCACAACGACTGCGTTGCAGCATACGTAAAATAGGCACCTCAACAAACTACACCCAAACTTTCATTGGTAGCGATTTGTTTTTAGTAAAAATATTATCAAATGGCTAAATATACTAGATAAAACTATTTTGGTTGCAGATTATCTCTTCCGCTTGGCATATAAAAAAGACAGATTACTCTGTCTTTTTATGCTGTTTTTTCTTCAGATTCCTCTGTCTTGCTAGCTCGCTCTCTCATACTCTTATTTTCTATAGCTTCAGGATAACGCTCTGCTATCATATCATCAAATGCTCTGTCTATCTCAGCAAAAACTTCTTTTGCGGGGTTCTTTTCTTGTCCTTTAGCAGAACCAATCAATCCGTGTCCCTCAACTATCCAACGCGCGCCCGCCATCTCAGCAAATGCCTGCTTTATAGCTTGTTTTCTATCAGAATTCTTATCATCCACCGCCTTTGCCAAACTTACTATAGCTTGGTTTAGTGCTGCATCGATTTTATCTTGATTCATTAAGCCTTGCATAGCTTCAGCTCCCAATACAAACAAACCTCTTCTCTCCTCATCAGAAAGAGTGCCTTCCGCTAGTCCTGTCTTTATAGTTTCTACAGGGTCCGCATTCTCCACCTTTATCACTGGCTTTTCTACTATCTTAACCTCAGGTTTTGCCTCTTCTCCTACTATGTGACGCAAGTTCTCCATAATCTTCGCATCGTCCTTTGCATACACAACGCTACTCAAAACTGACTTTGCTAAACCTGATTCTAGACTAACTATTCCAGCAGCCACTTTGACACTACTAAATACTTCTTTATCAAATCCAGCATTTAATTTTTCATCAGCACTAAACTTAGCGCAATTATATACTTTGCTTAATAATTCACCCAAAGCTTGTTTATTCTTGTCATCTGAGTTTATCAATTTCTTTACGACTCTATCCAATTCACTATCCATAGTGCTAACAACCGGCATCTCTTGTTTAGGTTGCTCTGCTGGTTGGGCTGGCTTATTCTCAGTTAGCTCTACTGGTTTATCCTCAGTTGGCTTTGTTGGTGTATCAACATGTGTCTCGTCTTTCTTAGGTTGTTCTACAGGTTTTACCGGAGTTTCTTCCTTTGGCTCAACTGGCTTTGCTGGCTCAACTGGCTTTACTGGTTCAACAGGTTTTACTGTTTGCTTCTTATCTATATTAGGTTCGTTTCCTTTCTCTGGCTCCACTACAGAAGTCTTTTCTATCTTATCTTTTTTAGCTTGCTTCTTAGCGTTGCGCCTTGCCTCTTTTTCCTTATTCCTCTCATACTCTTCTCTCAAATTTTTAGGCCCAAAAAATCCCATTTTGCTATTCTCCTTAAAATATTTTGTATGAAATCATCATAACGCTCACCATTATATCATAAAAAATAGAAAATTTCAATAGGGAAATTCGAATTTTTTTAGCTTGTACGCTTTTACAGCGACTCTACTGCACTGCGAAAGTCGCAACAGTTTGACCTTAATACTTAAAAAATGCATCACAAAGAATACTCAAATGATATGAAATAAAATAAAACAGGTCATCCCTGCTTTATTTTCTACATTGCCATTTCGTCAGCAAAAACCCTACTTTTTGCTTCTTCAGCCTGCTCATAATTGTTTTTCATATTGAGTATAAGGCGGTTTTGCCATGCTTCATCATATTTATTACCACGAGTTGCACCTTCAATAAAGTCGAGTATTGTTTCACACAAAGCTCTATCTTCTTTCCCTGTTACACACTTTGCTATATTGTTACGCAATACTTTGTATGGATCATAAGGTTGTCTTAGTGGCGCTCTGCGTGGCTTATCATTAGGATTGGCAATCTTATTCATTTCCTCATCTTCATACATATCTAGTTCGATTTTCAATTCTTTCATCCGACTTTCTCTCTCATTGCGGGATATGTACCCACCACTAGTAAAGCTTTTTATAAAACCTAAACCTATGTCGCACAAATTGTGATATTTATTTCCAGATATTCTAAAACTTATCACTTTATATGGGTCGTATGGCGGATTATCTGCCCCATAAATGCGCATATTATTTATCTTAGGCTTTTTCTCCTCAAAAACTGGCACTGCCATATTACTCTCATCATATTCTTTTTTACTCATAATTTCACCTCTTATATTTTTTCATCAGATATATCAGACTTAATTAAAGGCTTAGTTTCCCTAACAAATTTTATTGCATCTTTTACTGCATCACCAACGACTTCAATTGTATATTCATCATTAGGCAGATGTTTTATAGCCTCTTCCCACAGTTTTAAATGACTCTTCCATGTTCCCTTTAATGGATCTTCATTATAATTATCGAATTCATCATCTTCTTCTAACTCGTCCTGGTCATCTTCGTATTCTTCATCACTTTCTTCTGGAGCAGTCAAAGACATTAATAAATTTATTGACTTCTTACCCAAATCAACGATGGCATTATTCACTGGCGTTGGATTATACCCTTCAGAACTTTTATCAATTCGTCTTTGTATTTCTTCATAAAGCTCCTCATCACTTACTGATTGAAGTTTTGTCTCCACTTTTGCTGGAGCTGATGTACCTTTATCTGAAGATACGCCTAGCATTGCTTTTAATTCATCCTTTACATCTTCTTGCTTAATGATAGCAACAGCATTTATAACAGTCTGAGCAATACCTAGTTTCATATCTTGAGCAACTTTAGCTATAACATCACGACTGAATTTGTCTATATCATATAAATCTTGAGCCACAACTCTAAGTCTGTCATAACCATCTTTAGGATTCTTCCCGGCATCTTTTAAAACATAACTATCCAAGGCTTTATCACTACCAGCTTTTAACCCAGCAGCATCCATAAAAATTCGTTGAACATCAATTGAATCTAAAGACCTCTCTGTAGCTTCTTTTCCGGCATTGTATGCATCTACCAATAAGTAACCAAGTGCTTGTCTTTTTTTGTCTCCTGAATTTAAAAGCACTTTTACTACCCTATCAAAATCACTTCCTCCAGTTTTGACAAATGGAGTGGCCTGCACTTCTTGCTTAGTCTGTTCCACTTGTGTGGTGCTAGCAGGCATCTTTATAGACTGTGGTGATATTGTCCTAGGTGTAGTACCTCTTGGCTGAGGTGTGGCATTCTTGGGTTGCGCCGCAGCACTCCTACGCTCCGCCTCCTCTCTCATTTTTCTTACGTCTTCTGGTTTTTCCTTCCTAAATAACCCCATAATATATCTCCTCTAAAATTTTTTATGATTCATATCATAACAAACGCTATTATACCATAAAAAATAGAAAATTTCAATAGGGAATTTCGAATTTTTTAACTTGTGTTTTTTACTTGCATCACCGCTGCTGCACTCCGCGAACGCTAGGTGTTCGATCTTAATAAAAAAAACACGCTAGATAGCGTGTATTTTATTCGCCTTTTTCGGCAATTTTCTTCTCTACATATTCTACTAACTTCCCAACTGTAGTTAGATTCTTAGCGTCCTCATCAGGTACTGAAATACTATATTTGTCCTCTAATGTAATGAGCATTTCCACAAGGTCGAGTGAATCTGTGTGTAAGTCCTCAATTATGCGAGATTCAGGCTTTATAGAACTCTGCTCAATATTGAGTTGTTCTGCTAGCATTGAAGAAATTTCATCAAAAACCATATTATCTTCTCCTTTTAGTATTCTTTTACTATAGCATAATATTTTTCATTTGTAAAGCAATTTTGGCAATAAGAAAATTTAAGATATAACCCGTTCTTGATATACTACAATCTGTTTTGGCTCAATAATAGGAAACTCTAGCTCGGGATTTTGCTCGGAAAGAACTTGAGAAGACACCCCCAACTTTTTACTGAGCGCCCACAAATCCTCTGCGCTATCTACAAAATAAATCTTAAATGCACAATCCGTATTTTTTCGTTTTTCCCCAAGCGAAATGTTTGATATCATATTGACTGTAGAACTAGATGATGAACTTATACAAAACTCCACATCAGCGATGATATCAATCTCCTTAGCTCGTTTGTTGCGTGCATCTACCCCCTTTACTTTCCCCACTACCGTCACATTGTGCTCAATGTCACATTTTATCCTATTTTCAAAAGGAATCACTGCAAAGCAAGAATTAACCGAGCACTCTTCATCATCTAGGGTAAACACGATATTACAAGATAGTTTCCCTTTTACAATCACACCTTGCTCAATCGCTTCTGTAGATTCTACATCCACATTACTTTCTGTCACACACAAAATCCTATCTATGCGAGGCGAATCATCGCTAAGTGATACACTGCCGTCAATTCTATCTGATAAAATCAATATACTTGGCAATTGTGGATTTTCTATAGCACAACTAGTCATATTAAGATAATAATCTGGACAAAAAGCATCTATTACAATTGGTTTTAATTCATCTTTTTGCACCAAAACATTTGCCATTAAGTTTGCAGAGAGCAAAATTGTGCCTTTTGCACTATTTAATTCCCCTTCTAGCTCAAGTTTGGTCTGATTCAACTCTAAAATTGTCCAAACTTTATCATTTACAGTCAAATTCGAATACAACAATTCATGTGAAAATGATTGTGAAAAAAACTGATTTTTCAATTTAGGAACTTCATCGTCAGTTAAATATACCAAATTTGTATTTAAACTACCAACCAGCGTAATCAAATCATTACCGGCTTCTACATTTTGCAAAATTACATCACTTTCATAGGTCAATATCTTTTTCACCCCTTGTGGTTGTTCTAACTCAGATTCTAGATTAAATTCTTGAGTGCTGTTTGCCACAATATCACTTAGCGTTGCTGTGATGATTTTCTGATTTTCCACCCCAACATCTACTACGCAGGCTTGTTTTTCCTCAAACACAGAATAAATACTCAGTCCAATCACTGTTTCCACGTTAATGTTGTTTCCGCTCGTCTGTGAATTTATTCTTTTTACTTTACTTACCGCAAATACAGGGCTATTTATATCTAAATAATTATTTACCACCAACACACTCATCACATTTTCATTTTTAAGACACTCATATTCGCCATTTTGATTTTTTACTATTGCTTCAGCTTTGATTCTCAGCTCAATTTGGGCGCTTTTTGTGCTGGGAACAACTTTTTCTACAGTGCTAAAAACTGAAGTGGAAACAAGTTTCACCTTAGAATCTTCACCTAAAGTTATAATAACATTTGCATTTTCATCACTAGATATTTGCTTAAGTGATTTTATCACAATTTCTTCGCATTTTGGTTCAAAACTCATACTTACCCCCTAAAATTTGATAGTTAACCCGCAAAAAATTGCTACTTTACCGCAATTTTTACATCTCCACAGAGCACATCACTAAAACTATAACTCATCTTTTCATTAGTGGTAGCGTTACTTAAGCGCACCACAAAAACGCTACTATAAATATCCTCCACTACGCCCTCATAATGGCGTATTTTTTTTCTGCCGTGATTTACCTCCATAAATACATATTTCCCTTTCAATTCGAGAATTTGGTTTTTCACTGCTGTAAGGTCGGTCGATATTTTTCGCATAAAACCCCCTTAAGCAAAATTTTATGCAAAAATAATTTAAAAAATAACCAAACAAAAAAGAAGCCCTACGCTTCTTCTTTGTTATTTTCTTGTAGATATTGCGTACAAAGCTTAGTTAGCTTTTTAGCAGCTTTTTTCACTTTTAGTTTACAACAATCTAAAACAATTTTACTCGTGTCCACCCACTTTTTATCTTTTTCGCCAAATGTCAAATCACTTATTTCCGCCTCGAAGAAATCACCTGTTTCTTTACTGCGTTTTTCAAAAAAATGGGGAGAAATCTGCAAATAAACCGCGTTTGCATTTTGCAAAATCTTTTTTAAGTTGTCTTCCTCTACCATAGCATTAATACTGATGCAAACAATAGAATTTTCAAAGTCTACTATCTTTTTGGTTACCTTTTTCTCAATATTCAACAACTTTTCCTGTCCATCAGTACTATTTAACATATTATTTAAAGTAGTGGCAGTCCCAATTTCCTCTTGAATCATGTCTTCAAAGTTTATCATAAACATATCTAGCTTGTTTGCCACAATCTCTGCTACTTGACTAATATAATTTGGTAACATCCCCACAAAAATAAAATTTGTTTTCATAGTTATCTCCATTGTGAAGACAATTTTACCAAAGAATTAATTTTTTTGCAATTAATTTTAACCTTTTTTACAAAATACGACATTTTTTACCGCAATTTTACATTTTGCGCATAGTTTTTTGCAATTTGCTCATATTTTTGAAGTGTTTCAATTTTGAGCGGTTCTGGATAATTGAGCGACAAAACAGGTTTTTGATAAGGTTGGAGAAAGTAAGTAGACTCATTCCCCACTAGACTAGCTAAAACTATGATATCATCCACAGTAAGATCTGGTGTAACCGTCGTGCGGAATTCGTGTTTTACTCCGCTTGTTTTTATTATTTCCATACTGCGAGATAGCTTTTTCGTATCCACCTCAACACCAACCATAGCATTTAATTTTTCAAATGGTGCTTTTACATCCATTGCGATGTAATCGAGCAATTTTTTCTCTATAAGAGAGGATAAAACCTCGGGACTGGTGCCATTCGTATCAAGTTTTACATCAAATCCTTTGGTTTTAATAGTATCAATAAAATTTACTATATCACTTTGCAGTGTGGGTTCCCCTCCGCAAAGCACTACCCCATCAATCCAGCCTTTACGCGAATCTAGATAATTTAAAAATTCTTGGGTAACATCCGTTTTTTGATTGATTAAACTTTCATTGTAGCAATACCAACAGTGGAAGTTACACCCTGGAGTGAAGGCAATTGTCGCGATATGAGCCGGAAAATCTAGCAGGCTATTTTTGATATATTTTACAATTCTCATTATACCGATGCCGAACTATATCCTTTTTGTTCTCGTTGAAGTTGCTCTAATTCATCACTATCAAGGAGTTGTTCTGGTTTTAACACGAATTTTTTACGCTCAAAATATTCTGCTTGTTTAGATTTGTTGAAGTCTTTTACACATCTAAAGTATCCTACCACACGCGACCAAACTTCACTTGGAGCTCCGCAATGTGGACAAGAGAAATGTTCTCCAGCAATGTAGCCATGCTCTGGGCACACACTAAATGTAGGAGTAATGCTAATGTATGGCATACTATTGTTGGTAAATATTTTCTTTATAAGATTTTTACAAGTTTCTCGATCAGTTATTCTCTCACCTAAATATAGGTGAAGCACAGTTCCGCCTGTATACATAGATTGGAGCTTATCTTGTAATCTTACCACTTCAAAAATATCGTCTGTATAACCTACTGGTATTTGAGTAGAATTTGTGTAATATGGCTCAGAGCCTCCAGCTGTGATGATTTCTGGGAATCTTGCCTTATCGAGTCTTGCAAGTCTAGCTGACACACCCTCTGCTGGAGTCGCTTCGAGGTTGTATTGGTTGCCAGTTTCTTCTTGGAATTGCACCATTTTCTTACGTAACAATTCCATAACCTCGATAGCAAACTCTTGCCCTTCAGGTGTAGTAATATCTTTACCCATAAGGTTTAGCAATGCTTCATTCATACCATTCACCCCAATGGTGGCGAAATGATTTGCCCAATATTGACCACTGCGCTCTTTTACAGGACGAAGATAAAATGCTGAATACGGATATAATCCATTGTCTGTTTGTTTTTCAATGACCTTGCGCTTAATTTCTAGACTTGTGCGAGCAATTTCTGCCATTTTCTCTACGCGCTCAAGAAATTCTGCCTTGTCCTTACTCAAATAACCTATTCGCGGGAGGTTGATAGTAACCACTCCTATAGAGCCAGTGAGAGGGTTAGAACCAAACAATCCACCACCACGTTTGCGTAGTTCCTTGAGGTCTAGACGCAATCTACAACACATACTCAGAGCATCTTCTGGGCTAAGAGTTGAGTTTAGATAATTTGCAAAATATGGAATACCATATTTACAAGTCATATCCATAATCGCATTGAATACAGGACTATCCCAGTCGAGCTCTTTGGTGATATTGATAGTAGGTATTGGGAAAGTGAAAATTCTGCCATTAGCATCACCTTGCATCATTACTTCACAAAGTGCAAGGTTAAACATGTCCATCTCTGCTTGAAAATCACCATAAGTCTTGTCTTTATATTCCCCTCCGATAATAACAGGTCTGTCTTTTAGTAATGAGTGAACCTTTATATCAAGTGTGATGTTACTAAAAGGACATTGAAATCCTACACGAGTAGCCACATTCATATTGAATACAAAACCTTGCAAAATTTGCTTTACTTCGTCGTAACTAAGGTTGTCATAAGCAATAAACGGAGCACAATATGTATCGAAACTACTCCATGCTTGCGCACCCGCACTTTCTCCTTGAAGAGTAAATGTAGCATTAACAACTTGCCCCAAGAAACTACGTAAGTGTTTTGGTGGGTCAGATGCAATTTTCCCTGGTACTCCAGTAAAACCTAAAGTGAGAATTTGAGCCAAGTCCCAACCAACACAATAGCTACCAAAAAAGCCCAAATCGTGCAAGTGAATATCTCCGCTAAGATGTGCCTCTCGTACATTTACTGGATACACCTCATTGAGCCAATAGCTCTTTGTAAACTCTTCACGAACAAAGTTATTTAACCCCGCTACCGACCTACTCATATTTGCATTTTCCTTAGTAGACCAATCAGTATCATCGATATATTTATCAAACAAATCGATAGTTGCCCCTACCAACGCATTTTTTTCGCGCGCTGTTTTCCGCTTCTCTCTATATAATATATATGCTTTAGCAGTTTGCGAGTGTCTATTATCTACAAGGGTATATTCTACAGCGTCTTGAATTTCCTCCACAGTAGGCACTCTGTCGCCCACTCTTATCTCGATTAGAGCGTATGCTTTCTTTGCTAAATCTTCAGCCACACCATAGTCACTTCCATTGCATGCAACAGCAGCCTTATATATCGCATCTGCAATCTTTTTTAAGTCAAAATCTTGATAGGTTCCATCTCTTTTTAATACTTGATTTATCATTTTGTACTCCTTGTCTCATATTTTAGTTTAATTATACAAAACACAATATGTTGTGTCAATACCATAACTAAAAACACAATATATAGTATTATTTTTTGTGCAAAATGCACAAATTAAAATTGGATTTGTTTACCAATTTTTCAAAAAAATTTCTATTTCTTTTTTTATATTACGAGAATTTTCACATAATATTAAATTTTCACTTTATCCCAATTTTTGAGTAAAAAAAATTTTGAGTTTTCCACATTTTTAATTTTGATTTTTTCTACATTGTTCTATTGACAAAACAAAAAAAGCCTATCTAATAGACTCTTTTTTCTCTACACTCCAGTTTCTTGTCTCCATGCATTTGGTATAGTTCTAGTTGTTTTAAACCACTCAGTATCTTTCAGTCGCACTGAATTATTAGAAAACTTTAGGTCAATTGTGTCAAGCTTTGCTAAGAAAACAATATTTCCATTCATCGAAGTAAATTGCTTTTCTGGGTCTGTTGCTTTATAATCAAGGCACAAAGTTGTCACATAAACATCAGTTGTATATTGAGCCACACGATCAATAAAGGCTTGAGTTGGGAATTGATTTTCATTAGTTTTTGTATATTCTGGGCTACCTGCGCAGCAACACACACAAATGGTTTTTGGCTGAAGAACAGCCATCAAATTTTCATTTGATGATGTCTTAGAGCCATGGTGTCCAGCTTTGTACAAATCTACTTTAGTAGGAAGTCCAGCATTTGCTGCCAGCCAGTCTTCACCTTCTTTTTCAAGATCACCAGAGAAGAAATAGTTGTGTGAATGAACCCCTTCATCATAAGTAAATAATGTACATACCGAATAGTCATTTTCTGTAGATGCTTTCTTAGTGTAGAACAAACTATTTACTATAGTCATAGTCACATGACTACCCACATTAAATACTGCCTGAGGATTATCTCCATCAACTGCAGTTCCTTCCTCCATAGCGCCATTTACACATTCTAATGCGGTGTAGTGATGGGCTCCTGACGCTATTTCTTGATTTAGGTTGGTAACATAATTTTTATATTTTGTAGAGGTTGGTTTCTGGTTAGTTTGGCTAAATGTAATAATTGTTTGACATTCATACAAACCAAAAATGCTTTCTTCAAACTTTGATGTAGCAAAACCCGCATAGTGATCTTCATGAGCATGAGTAATAATCACATACTCAAGTTTTCCATCTGACACATACTGATTTAGGTAAGCCGATACATATGGCACACTAGTAGCTTTTGAACCACAATCAATAAGGATATCGCAAGTGTCTGTCTTTATATATGTGCAATCTCCAGTATATTTATTGCCAAGTTCTAAAAAGTGAATTGAAATCCCTGCATTTTCTACTGCCAGATTATTGTGAACTGTTTCTGATTGAGTTTCATCTCCATGATCTGTAGTTTCAGCCGTATTTGTTTCAGTTTCTGGTTGATATCCTACATCAGCTGTTTTCACATCAAGCGATTTATCATTGTCTCTATAAAAAGTATCATTTACTTCTTCTATTGGTACGCCATTTACTTTTAGTTCATCATATTGGGGAGCATTTAGATAAATTAATCCGCCAAATCCCAACACAAATCCCAATACAAATACACCCAATCCAGCCACCAAAAAAGCTATAAATTTCCCTTTACTTTTTTTCTTAGCCATTATGCACCTCCCTCAGCAACTTGGACTGTTTGTACTAGTTGTTGCTCTACCCCGTTTAGAGTAAACTTATAAATTATTTCAAAAGTCCCAGCTGATTTTATTTTATTTCCTTCATCCAAAAAGTTTTCTGGATAAATTATCTCCACAGTAGTAATATCCTCTTTTGACCATTCTTCAGTATCCTCGTTGTAAACACAATGTTTTACAACACTTTCCGAATAACTCTCCCCAACACTAGTCGCTATTTTATCTCCAGCCTCTAAATAAAACTCTACTACATCATCACTTTCACTTGGTGCTACAAAAGTAATAATTCTTCCCATATATATGGTAAAAAGCTTGCCATATTTAAATGTATCTACAGTATATTTTATGTAAAATGACCCTTCGGTTTGTGATGTGCCATCAGTCAGCTCCATAAATGAGCCTGAGCGCACCACCTTATCACTAATGTCTTGCCCAAACTCAATGACGGTACAGCCAGGATCATTATATGTCTGTCCTACGTAAAGTTCTACTTCTTTATCTCCGTTTAGCTTGAAACAGTCATTTTGACAAGCAAAATAACAAGCCACACTGCCCACCAAGATTCCACCAGCCAAAACGCATACCAATAAAATAATGCCTATTATCCCAAAAGTTGACCATGCATTTTTAAATTGCTTTTTAGAATTATTTCCCAGATTACCGCCACTTTTCCCTGAAGGAAAATTAATTCTTGCAGTCTTTGTCTCTCTGGTAATCGAACCCTTTTCTGACATTATCACTACCTCCTTTCTTCGACAAAAGTATATCATTTAGTCATTTTTTAGTCAACTTTTTCAAAGTATTTTACTACTCATCCACATGCTTTTTCTCGCGTTCAAGCATCTTAGCTCGTTTCTTCATCATCTTCAAACGCTTTACCGTCTCTTTTACATCTTCATTAGGCACTCTCATTCCCAAAGCTTTTAAGATTTCCGGCATCTGAGTTTTGGTCACATTGTAACCAATATTCATCATTTCGTCCACATCTTTAAGCTTTGTCGAAGCATATTTAGATAGGTCAATTTTAAGCACATAATCTGACTGAATATAGCCATTTACCGAGTTGGATTTCATCAAAATTCTAAACGCCGCTTTCATAAGGTCGATATATTTCTCACTTTCCGTTCCATATCCTCTAGTTGGGTTTACATCCACAGTTATCACAATATCCGCCCCCATTTCACGCACAACATCAGCTGGAATATTATTTCTTAACCCACCATCATATAGTCGATATTTTCCAAAAGTAACAGGATTGAATATTGCAGGCACCGCACAAGATGCGGTAATGGCAGTGGCTAAGTCGCCACTAGTAATATGTACTTCCTCACCAGAGATAATGTCAACCGCTACTATTGTCAGAGGAATTTTTAAATCTTTAAACCCTTTTCCTTCCAATGCTTGCCTTGTTTGCTCTATCATCTTATCGGGCTTACTAGGCATAAATGGAATTTTATTTGTCATTATATCTTTAGATTTTAGATTTAGAGCACGATACTCTATATCTGATAAAGGTATGCCTGCGCTATATAGTGCCCCCATAAGTGAACCAATTGATGTGCCCGCAATGTAGTCAAACTTTATCCCCGCCTCTTCAAAGGCCTTGAATACACCAATGTAAGCTACGCCGTGTGTTCCACCGCCACTAAGAGCTAGACCAAGTTTAAGAGAATGTAGCACATCACTATCTTTAGCTTTTTCAATTTTTCGTACTGTTGGATTTTTAAATATGTTTTTTATAGAACCTGTAAATGACATAACTTTCTCCAATTTTTTAAATGCTTATTCAAAACCTTACACAAAAAAGAGTTTCACTCTTTTACTCTTGCTCTAGTACAATTCTGTTTTCATTGGATATTGTTGCTCTTTTTATTGTATTAGAGATCTCCCCAAAACCTAATGTAGCAGGTTCATCCATCACTCCTTCCTGTATTTCTGTTTTATATTTAATGTAAATATTAGATTCAGATTCACCTGTAATTGTATATTCGTAATAAACAGCTTCATTAAATTCTGCATTCAACCATTTTATATTAAATGCAGTCATTCCAACCTCGGTAGAATCTTTTATATATATCCAAAATGAACCTTCCTTACTATATCTAAATTTAACTCTATAAACATTTGTTAAATCATTTGAATTTTGAGTAACTTCATAAACTTCGTCTAACTTAATTACTTTATTACTAAATAGTGTCAAAATCAAGTCGTTATATTCTATAGCTTTCGACTTGAATTTACAATCATCAAGCATATTGATTTTATTATTTAGTTCATAAAACGCCATTTTAAACAAACCGTTAATAGCTTCATTTAATGATGTATTTTGAGTATTTAACATTCCATTTTGACTGACTAAACTATTCTTTTCACCTGTAAGAGTAGCGACTTGCGTTTCCAATTCTGATTTACTAGTTTTTAATCCAGCGTTTTCTGTTTCTAGAGCTGACTTTTCACTTGTAAGAGTGGCTACTTGCTTTTCTAAATCTTTTATTTGTTCTTCGTTACAACCTCCAATAAAAGGTAGTCCACACACAAAACTAAGCGCTAGTGCACCAGTAACCAAACCTTTTCCAATTTTTTTCATAATATTCTCCTTCGATTTTTATTTAGTATAGTATTATAACGCTAAAACCACAAATTTTGCAACTAATTTGGCCAATAATTTCTAATTAACAAAATAAATCCGAACTTAGTCGGATTTATTTTGTTATTCATTATCACTAGCATTTCCATTTTTGTACTTTTCAAGAGCATACATAACTTCGGCAATATCATCTTTAATTTGTTGATTTTGCTCTTTTAGTATTTTGTTTGCTTTTTCCAAAATTGGGAAGCGGTCTTTGTTTTGCTCCATAACTTCTTCGCATTGTTTTACAGAAAGTCTGAGTGCATCCAAAAGTTCTAGATCTTCACTTAGTTGCTTTGCTTTTCCCTCATCTACATCAGCATAGTTATTTACGCCATACAAAAGTACTTTCTTTCTAGCGACAGTCGCCTCTTTACGGCGAAGTTTTTCTTGATCACGCAACAAACTTCGTTTTACCCTAGCAAGTGGCGCATACTCTTTGCGGTTTCCACGCAAGTCTCTCTCATTTACTCTCAAACGCTCTTTGAGTTTCTCAAGACGCTGATTTAGCGCATCCTCAGGGAACAAGCCATACACATTTACAATAGGACCAGTTGGTACAATTGGAGCGGGTTCCTCTTCACCCGAATCAGGCTCCATAACTACTTTTGGTTTTACGACAGGACCTTTCTTACTCTTTTGCTCAGCTTGCACCTCTGCAAACAATTCCTCAAATTTATCATCATCGAACATGTCATCAACATTTGGCAATGTTTCTTCGATTGTTTCATCAGTTTTGTGCTTTTCTGCATTAAATGAGGTGACAGCATCCCTGTTGATTTCCTCTATCATTGCGTCAAAATCATAGTCTTCTTCATCTTCACTCGAACTAGAACTAGAATCAAAACTGTCAAAATCTTCAAATTGCTTTTTCTTATTCTCTATTTCTTCACTACGCTCATCAAAGCTTTGATTAGATGCAAAAAGTTGCTGCTCTTCTTTTTGTGCTTCAGCCTCATCCCATGTCTGGCGCATAGGCGCTTCATTTTCTAATTCATCATCTTCCCTAAATGTAATAGTGTTTTCCTTAGGGTCTTTATGCTCAAACTGCACTTGATTTGCTTCAATATTTGAAGTGTCCTCATTATTTTTGTGTTTGTTTCTAAAAAAAATGGAAGCATTTCTATTGGTAATAGATAAAATTAAGTCCACAATAAAAATTAAAATAAAAGATACAACTGCAATCAATGCAATTATTATAAGTAACGCCCAAATCGAGTCAATTAACCCACCACTACCCAAAAGCGAAAAATTCATATCTCATTCTCCTTAATTTTTTCTTCATACCAAACCCTTATATGGTTTTCATTATAACATAATTTATATTAAAAGACAATAAGTTGACGATAAAAATTTTAATTTTTCAAAAAAAAGTTAAAAAATGTCCAAAAACCATTTTTTGTTATTTAGATATAAATTATCTCCATTAAGTATTACTTAAAAACCCCTATTAAATAAAATAAAAGGAACTCTAAACTTGTTCCTTTTATCTTATTACTCATCTGCAAACAAAGCATCTATTTCATCTATAGTAGTTTCCAGTGTTATAACCTCAGATTTATATGTGTTGAATACAGCACATCCACCCATCATTTCTCCAATTTTTTCAGCATATGCTCTCTTATCGCCGGAAACTCTTTGATCATCTACAATCAGCACCCCCCTATCAGCTACACTAGTTGCATCAAATGTACTGATATTGTTACTTATTGTGTATATTTCAGCATTGTTTACATTGTTTTGTTCATCTTTTAAAGTAGCTGGATTCTTTGCTGGGAAGTTTAAGTTTGAATATCCCGATGTAAGCCTAATGTTTACCCCAACTACTATGTCTCGATAACAATTTGTAAATGTATTATTTTCTATTAAAACAGACTCTAGTGAATTTGCGGCTTCTGTTTTCAATTTTATAGCACCCGCTGAATCCGTATCGGTAACTCCATTTGTCCAGTCGCCTTTTGGCACACTAACGAAAGTGTTCCCTCTTATAGTGATATCCATCGCTCCTAATGCTCCATTTTGTACCTGGATGTCGATACAGGATAATGAACGATTGTATACTTCGTTTTGAGATGTACCAGTTATACCTTCAGCACTTAAGCATCTTGCATCAAATATACAATTCTCAACCAGTACTTCCTTTGCTTTAGAAATTTTGATTCCTTTATTAGTTCCTGTAGAAATGGTCATATTTTTAAATCTATATGTTCCATAACCAGTTCTAGCGTAAAAAGCAGCACCTTCTCCGTTACTAAAGTTTACACCATCATAATCAAGTTGACCACCATCAAACTCAATAGTACCACTAAAGCCATTATTATCACCAATCTTAATTCCTGTTGTGTGAATATTTTTCAATAATACATTACTCTCATCACCCACAACCTTGGCATTTAATTTTGACATATTTCCATAAATCTTAGTGTTTCCACTAATAGTAACTTGTGGTTTGTCATAATCGTAATCTTTGAGTAAAATTACAGTAGCATCGGTCAATATGCTAGGTAAAGAAGTAACAGCTTCATCATTTTCAGTCCCCTTAATAATAGCAACTGTATCATCAGTTATTGTGATATCGCTTGATGTTTTTAAGCCTGGTTGTGCTCCCAAAACTGCAGCAGCTCCAACATAGGCTTCTACAATTCCATCATTTGAAACTGTAGCATCATTTTTTGCTACAAGCAGAGTGACACAAGCATTCTCTTCGATTACAAAATGCCCTGCCAAAATAGATGCAGTACGTACTTTCCCATATTCATAATAAGATGTGGCAGCCACATTTTGCACCTCGAGTTTTCCCACTGTGCCATAGTGTTTTACAGTACCATTTGTATTAATAACTAATGTTGTGTCGTTAGAATTTGTCCTGATTATAACAGCTCCCGTTGAGGTATTATTATATGTTATTTGTGTTATACCATCCACGTTCCCCACATCAAAACCTTTTGAGGTGGTGATTTCTTGAGGAGCACCTGTGTAGTAAGTGGAAAAAGTATCACTCACAGTACTAGACACTAACCACAAATCAATATTTGCAGCATCGCCCTTCACTCCTTCAATTACTTCACCATTATTATTAATCATTACAAATCTGTCAGTCTTTGCGTTCCAAACAAACTTACTTTCTCCAGCTGCATTTGCCTCCGCAATACTAAAGCCATTCACTTCCACATCTTGAAGAGCTTCATACATTGTTGAGTTTTTACCATCATTAGCCTCGGCTGTAGTTAATTTTTGGTTAATACTTAACAAAACAGGGTTTCCTGTTGGGGTTTGATTACCCGAATTATCATTATTTGTATTTTGTTCATCACCGTCACCGGTATTTTGATTTTGTTCATCTGTGTCATTATTATTTGTTGTGTCCTGTACAGTATCTCCTGTATTTACCTTGTTGTCATCATTACATCCTACCAAAGGAAACATCAGCACAGGCAGAACCAACAATGTCGCAAACAGTGTAAATAAAAATTTTTTCATTTCATCTCCTATTATCCCGTTATGGGTTTTTTGCTATACAGCAATAATCTTAGGTTTATTATAACCTAAAAAGCAGCTATTATGCATGATTACATTTAGTCATTGTCACACAGCATAAGTATACCAGCGATCAGACTTACAAACAGCAATGAACAAATCTTAAATCCAATACCTACTGGCTCATTGTTGTTTACTTTTTTACAATAGATCACAGTCATTGGTATGCACCAAGCCAACGGAATAAGAGCAAAGCCCATAAATACTGTAGAAAGAATCATAAAGATCTTGGCTACAGTTTTTAGGGTACTACTTTGACTAGATTGTTTGTTTGTACTTGCGCCACAACCTGGACAAATTACTGCATCGTCAGCGATTTCTGTTCCACACTTTTTACAAAAAGCCATATTTCCACCTCCTCACTTATTATAAAACATTGAAAAAACAATTGTCAACATTTTTTTACAACTTTTTATTTGTCTTTCATTTTGTGTTTGAAGGTTAGTATTGCTGCAACAAAACTAATGACGGTATACCCTAATACGATCAACAATGGTATTATTATGTCGTTTAGCACATTTCCTGCACCATTTAGCACATTATTTACCACATCAGTTGCATTCTTGAATGGAAATATTTTCATTAGCGTAACCATTCCCCCACTCAATCCCTCTATAGGAAACCACATTCCACTCAAAACCGATTGCCCCACTATGATGATAGAAGATACACCTCCAATTGACTTTTCATTACAAATTGAACCAAATAGTATTCCCAATGCGATAAATAATAGAGAAGTAACCAAACTAATGAGTATAGCCCAAACCATACCTATGCAAAAGATTGTTGGATCAATGATACCACCTATTATAAAAAATAATATTGATTGCACTACTACTATTGGCATTACCGAAAGTGCATAGGCTAATATGAATTCATAAGACTTAGCTTTTGATACATATAGTCGAGTTAAGAATGAGGTATTTCTATCAGTGGATATTAAAATCCCCGTAAATAGGGCTAGAAATGATTGTGAAAACACAACTATTCCGGGGGCTAGATATTTCATTTCAAATTGCGCAGTTAACTCATGAAACAAGAAATAAAAGAGTATTTCCATCACTAGAGGCAGTGCCAAAGTAAACACCAGTGATAATGGGTCCCGTATTATTTCTTTGATGTTTCGTTTGGTGAGAGTAAATATTCTATTTATCGATTCCATTTTCCCCTCCTGATACTATTTCTATAAAAGCATCTTCCACACTTTGTTTTTTAGTTTGCTTAAATAGAGCTTCTTTATCTCCACAAAATAACAACTTCCCGTCTTTCATTATGCCTATTCTATCTGCCAATGCTTCAGCTTCCTCCATATAGTGTGTAGTAAGAATAATCGTCATCTTAGACTTTAATGCCTGAATTGTTTTCCATAGCTCTCGCCTAGCCAACACATCGAGTCCTAGTGTAGGCTCGTCTAAAAACAAAACTTTAGGTTTAGTTACCAGTGCTAAAGCTATAGAGAGTTTCCTTTGCCACCCTCCAGAGAGTTTGCTGGCCTGCTTGTCAGCTACTTTTTCCAATCCAAACGCATCAAATACATATTTTTTAGTTTCTGCTATTTCATCTCGATTTTGCCCAGATAACTCTGCGTAAAACTCGATATTTTCTGCCACTGTCAACTTGCGTGCAATTGCTGTTTCTTGCATCGAAATATCGATTAATCCTTTGATTTTTTCACTATCTGTGCTGATAGAATGCCCATAAACCAGAGCATCCCCACTGGTAGGGTTAGTTAAGCTAGAGAGCATCTTGATAGTAGTCGTCTTACCTGCCCCATTTACCCCCAGTAGCGCAAACAATTCACCTTCTTTTATCTCAAGGTTTAGTTTATCTACAGCAATTACGTCTTTATATACCTTAGTCAAATCATTTATTTTTATCGCTATCATTATTTCTCCTTTTCTTGTTATTTGCTAGAATTTATAAAACTGATATCTATTAGCCACATAATATCATCATCCGTTAAAGTATCATCCAAAATAATACTTACCCAATTTTTCTTGTTCATATGATAGGCCGGATAAATGCCAACTTTGTTGTTAAATTCAGTAATTCTCCCTTTTAAATTTAAATTCAAGATTTCTACTTCATCGGTTTGATCACCTGTGATTTTGTTTTTTGCAATATTTCCAACTAACCCGAACCATTTCTTGGTTTGATGATTGCGAAAAACTCCAAAATCGGGAGTTTTATCCCACAAAAATTCTGGAATTACACCATATTTTTCATTTATCAATTTAGCTAGTCTATTAGCCTGAGAAAAAATAAACCATTGTTTTTCAAAACATTTTTCTCGTAAATCAAGTAGTATTTTCTCACACTCCGCATTTAATTCGGCACTAAAACTCCCTTGTCTATCAAGACTAAATTCATCTCCAAAATCTGTATCAACTAGCTGTAGTGTTACATTTCCCTTCATTATACGAATAGTGAACTCAAATTCTCCATTCTTTATCAATTTTTTTAGAATAAATTCATCTTTGTTTTCTTGAAAACCATAAGGTATCAGTTTTTGTTTAACTAGTTTGTACTTATCAAACATATTTATAAGCGCCATACCCTACCTCAAATCTTCTTATTACCTTTCATTACGTCCATATCAGCCAGCATGTAAAAAGCTTCATCTTTTAGCAATGCTAGTCCTCGTTTTTTATCCCCTAGCACCATCAATGTATCCCCTTGCTTGATGTCAAACATCGCTCGTGCTTCCTTAGGTATTGTGATTTGCCCTTTAGGCCCAACTTTGACACTCACAATAAATCTATCTTCTTTTATGTCTTTTATATTCACCTCACTTTTCTTACTTTTCTTACATTATATTATTCTCAAAACATTTTGTCAACAAAAAAGGAGCACTTTTGCTCCTTAAACACGCGTTGTTAGTTAATTTTTAAAATGAATTTACATAAACCGTCATTGCGCCCCAATTGCTCTGCACCTGCTTGCAAAATAATATTTTTAAATCTATATTGCTCATCAGGTAATTCAAATATCATTCCCTTTACTCCACGTTGTCTAACTATATCCAACAAACTTAAGAATAAACTCTTTCCGTAACCATTTGATTGATGCTGTTTATCGATGTAAACTTCTATAGGATTTATATCTCTATTTATGATGTATCCACATCCTACTATTTCCCCATCAATATCCAATACATACTTAATAGAATTTTCCTTATCCGAAATTTTTGTCTGAAGAATTTTCATTACTTACCTCCACATCTGCCGCCTTGATATAACCTCTTAAATTTCTTTCATAATACTTTCTAAAACTAGCATATTTACAGCTATCACGTATTCTATCAATAAATATTTCTCTATCAATTTCATCAGCTTTTTTCCAATAATTATCTATGGAAGCACATGTAAAATCTATTAATTCACCATCTGATAAAATACGATTATTCCCTTGCACGCCACTTTTTTCTATTATCTCAATCTTATCAATCCGCTCCCAGCCTCTATCATCATATGCACCATTAATTTTAAATCTCCCAGGATATAAAGAATTAATCAAATATGAAGAATATGATTTAGTAAAATCTAATGACGTTACTTTTACTGGAAATGTATATTTTTTTCTCAATTCCCTTTCTGCTTGCGGATCTCGTAGTAATTCTGTCAAATAATGCATTTTGATAACATGAAATCTATGCAATCCATTACTACCTATACCATATACGTTTTCATCATATTCATTAACATGCACAGGATCACCCATAAAACTATTTACTAACTTATTCATCAATTCTTCTGAATTAATATTCAACAATGAAACTGAGCGCTTATAATAACCATCTCCGTCTCTATCAAAATAATTTTGTAAATCATATACAAGACTCCCTTGAGTCCTGCGGTCATGCCCAACTATATCTTCTATTGAAATAGGCTTAAATGGATAACCTGGTTTGTATATTGCCCAATTAAATAATATCGGATTCACGGAATTTGCATTTTTTATTTTTGATTTTTCTAAAGATGCTATTGCATCAGGATCTACATCCAAAAATTTAAAAAACTCTCTTACTGTATCATTCATGCTATAATAAATAACAAATTAATTCAAAAAAGTCAATTCTTTTTGATAAAAACATAGACATGTATTTTTCACTAAATCGTCAACTATAACAAAAAAATGAAGATTTATAAATGGCAGATACCATTTATTCATTCTTCATTAAACGATTCTCACTATTAAGCATTATGCAAACCCCATTTCATTAATATTTCTAGGTAAGGTATTATCATCTAATTTTTTATTGTTTGATTTTTCCACGTTTAAAAATTGCTCTTTAGTCATTTCATATTCTACACTATCATGCCCCTCAGAAAATGTTTGTAAAAAGCCAAATTTTTCCGCAACTCTCCTACTAGTAAAATTCTCCATATCAATATTCAAAACAGCTTTATTTATCATATCTTTGGTATTTAGATTTTCTAAAAATACTTCATTTAACATCGCTTGTAACATAGTTCCTGCAATACCATTTCCTCTATAACTTTCAGCCACATCATACTCGCAGTCAACTTTTTTTTCAAAGTTATCTATTCTTCCTGTAACACGCCCAACTTTTTCATTACCCTCATTTTTCGCCTCAATATATATCACATCCGGATCATTGCTATTAATTAACTCCAAGTGAATATTTCTCCCATCTTTAATAGCAAAACTTTTAATAGCTATTCTTGACTCTTTTGATTCTGTTTCCATTTTTTACCCCCCATTTTTTGCATTATAATATTTTTTTGATTCCGTGTCAAATAAATAAACAAAAAATGAAGATTTAGGAATGACATATAATGTTAAGTTTTCATTCTTCACTCTTCATTCTTCATTAAACAAGCTCTATTTGTTTATTGGTGGCACAAGTTGTGTCCCAGTTGAACCCCTATAAATATACCATAAAATCTAGCTAAAATCAAGTTTTTCTTCTTTATTAATTTTCCTTTTCTTTTTCTTTATATGACCCCTCCCTTTATGAATTTTATCAACTTTATTTTTCGCAATCATAAATTAAAAATTCATTCTTACCATCTAACTTATAGTTTTTATCATAATCAGTGTAAGTCTTAAACTTCTTAAATCCCACTCTAGTCAAAATATCGTCCATCTCGTGAATGTCATATAGATGAATTTGAAAATCCATCTCTTCACTTTGTAACACTTTTTTCCCATCAAGCAATTCATAAACTTGAGGCTGAAATTGAGTATGATTTTTCTCATCATAAAAACTCTTAATCTTAAGGATCAATCTTTTATGGTCAAACTCAACATCACGAACTATTTTATATTCATCGTTATTTTCAGCCTTAAAAAAAGTCGTGTCGACAGCAAACACTAACCTGCCACGCTCATTTAACATACTGTGAAAATTTTTTAAAATCTTTTCTAACACCTTCAAATCGGTAAACAAACCAATTGACCCAGAAGGAATGAAGATATAGTCAAATTTTCTATCGGTCTTAAACTTTATTATGTCACAACAATCAACCTGTGCCTTTGGACATTTAAGTAAGCACTTATCAAGCATCTCTTGCGATAAGTCATTTCCGTAGATATTTAGTTCACGCTCAACAAACGGAATCATAAATCGCCCATTACCACAAAGTGGTTCAAAAATAGCCATTTCCTTTTTAGCAAAGCTTAGATAAAAATCTAATTCATCTTGTGGTGGAGTTGCATGCAAAATCTCATACATCTCCGTGCATAAACTACCATAATAGTTCATCTCTTTTTTCGATTCTAACGTTTTTTCTTTAGAAAACTTTAATTCCATTTTGCCTCCTAATGCTATTATACCACAAAATTTAATTTATGACTTATATCTGAAGAAAACTTTTTAAAAATTTTGCACTTTTGTTTGGCTCATTTAATCAATTTGGGAGTTACAGAAACTAAAAAGAACCCATAAACTAGGGTTCGTTTTACGTTTCTACTGGTGGAGGCGGTGGGAATTGAACCCGCGTCCAAGCAAAATCCTACCTTCGCCTTTCTACACACTTAGGATGTCATATTATCTCGCTTCACTACAGTGGCACCCAACCATAGTGACACAAAGTTTGCTACTTTAACCCCATGTCCGCAAAACAAAACAAGGGAGTGACACGAACAGTTCTCAAGCCCACTAAAAAGTCGCCATGTCAAAACTAGTTAGTAGACTGTTCTCGCAGTGGAGAACTACTTAGTAAGCATAGGCTGCAGAACCAAAGCCTTGGAACGCAGGTATGTTACCGGTTGCTTTTTTGTCAGCATTTAATTTTAGTTTTCCGTTGATACGCAGACGAGCCTGCGGTGTGCTTAGCGAAAAGAATTTTTGCCTGTCAAATCCAAAACGCCCCCACAAGAAATCAATTCTTTAATTCTCTTGCTCTGTCTCGAGCCAAATCACGCTGCTTGATTGTTTCTCGTTTGTCAAATAGTTTCTTACCCTTACAAATTGCAATTTCGAGTTTTACTAAACTCCCTTCAAAATACAATCTTAACGGCACAACCGTCTGACCTTTTTGCGATACTGCCCCAATCAACTCGTTAAGTTCAGAGCGATTAAGCAGAAGTTTTCTCGCCCTTCGCTCCGCTGGAACAAAATTATTTGCATGCTCATAAGGTTTTATGTACATATTGATTACCCACGCCTCACCATCACGAATAGACACATAAGTATCCTCAATACTTACATGTCCCGCTCTGATAGATTTCACCTCACTTCCCACTAAGACTACTCCTGCTACATACTTCTCTAGCACAAAGTATTCAAAGTGGGCTTTTTTATTAGTTGCAACAATCTTCATTCCTCACCTCGGATTATATCACAAAATTAATTATTTTTCAAGTGTTTTTTCCTTTTCTTCCAAAATCTTAAAGTCTATTTGTCGCTTACGCAAGTTTACACTCTCCACTCTCACTCTCACTTTTTGACCTAGTTGATATGAATGAGTGCTACCAGAAAGCTTGTACAGCTTTTCTAGATAAATATAGTTGTCTATTGGCAAATTTTCAATCGGACACATGCCCTCTATCGTATTTGGCAAACCAACAAACACTCCAAAGTTGGTTGCTCCAGTAACCACTCCATCATACTCTTCACCAATGTGATTTTGCATGTAATCAGCCTTTTTGAGGTCTTCTACTTCACGCTCAGCAGACTCTGCTAATTTCTCTCGCTCACTTGTAACTAGGCTCGCCTCTTCTATGAAATTACGATAAAATTCCATTTCCTTTTTGTCTTTATTGCGTAGATAGAACTTCTTTATCATACGGTGAATAAATAAGTCTGGATAACGCCTTATAGGTGAAGTGAAGTGACAATAATTGAGTGCAGCGATACCAAAGTGACCTAAGTTTTTAGGTGCATAACGAGCTTTTTGTAAACTACGAAGTAGCACAGAATTTATCAAATCTTCATGAGGCTGCCCAGCAACTTTAGCCAACACATGCTGCAATTCTTTTGGGGTAACTTTATCTGGATTATTTGCCACCTTCAACCCAAACAAACCTGCAAATTGAAAGAAGTTAAACATTTTTTCACCATCAGGTTGCTCATGTACTCGATATAAAAACGGCAATTTTTCCTTATTACATGCCTCAGCTACTGTTTCATTTGCCACCAACATAAAGGATTCTATCATCATGTGAGCTTCATTTCTCTCATGCAGTTTTACATCTAGCACATGCCCAGTATCATCCATCACAAATTCACACTCGGGCAAGTCAAAGTCTAATGCCCCGCGTTTTTTCCTAGATTTTGCCAAAATACGGTGCAATTTTTGCATAGACTTAAAATCAGCTACCAAGTTTTTATAGCGCTCACAAGTTGCTTTATCATTATTGAAAATTGCAAATACATCGGTATAAGTCATTTTCTCCTTAGATTTTATCACGCCTTCACAGATTTCATAGTCATACACTTTTCCTTCAGAGTCAATTTGCATAATGACTGATAGCGTTAGCCTATTTACCTTAGGATTAAGCGAACAAATCCCGTTACTAAGTTCTCTGGGAAGCATTGGATATACAAGATCTGGAAAATACACGCTAGTGCCTCGCTTATATGCCTCGAGATCGAGTGGAGTGCCTTGATGAACATATTCACTCACATCAGCAATATGTACACTCAGGGTAAAACTCCCATCCTTGTGCTCTACAATCGCTACAGCGTCATCTATATCACGCGTGTCTTCACTGTCGATAGTGACTACATTGTCCTTGGTAAAGTCGCGTCTCCCTTTCATCGCTGATGCAGATACTTCTTGAGGTAGAGTCCTAGCCTCAGCCATAGTCGCAGCTTCGAAAGTATCATACAGATTGTTTTCACGAATGATTGCTAGCATCTCAATCTTAGGATCTCCATTAAGCCCTAATACCTCAGTGAGTTCTCCTTCAGGGTTTTTCTGTCCAGAATTAAATCTAACCACACGACAAACAACTTTGTCTCCATTTTTTACCGCAAATTTCTTGGCATTGCGTACAACAATATCACGATAGTAATGAGTATCATCAGGCTTGATAAATGCAATTTCCTTGTTAACAATATCAATCGTTCCTACAATATTAGTCTTAGATCTCTCCACAATTTTGATGACTTCGCCCTCGGTTTTATCCCCATTAGTGCGCACTTTCACTAGCACTACATCATTGTGTAATGCTGTTTTGAGTGCTGTAGGCGGAATAAACACATCAGGAATATCACTATCATCTAAGAATCTACAAAACGCAAAACCCCGTGAATTTCCTATCAAAATTCCTTTTCTTAGTCCAAGGGCTGCGGGGGTGGCCAATTTATCGTGCCCCTCGATAATGAGATCTCCACTTTTTATCATATCTCCAATCGTAGAATATGCTGTAGTAAAATCCAACTTAAATGCACTGCTAAAAGCACGAGCCAAATCAGTTCGAGTCCTAAAATTGAGATTATTCTCTGTTATAAAATCCAAAAACATTGGGAATTGTTCTTCAAACATAGATTATCCTTTTAATAAAAATACAGAGAAAGTGAAGTCACTCTCTCTTTTTGTGTTATGCCACGATTAGCGCTAAAATAAAATATAGTATAGTAGCACAACCAGTAATAATAGCAAATACAATTGTCGCTTTATTGAGCCTTCCTTCTTTTGTGCTACCTTTATTATGAGCATAATATGTCTCTACATTACTACCAGTCACACCGTTTATACCACCTTGGCTATTACTTTGTTGACACAATACCAAAATGGTAATTACTAAAGCACAGAAAACGATAACACCTATCAAAATTCCTTTTATCACAGGAAATGATGTAGATACCCACTCAGGTAATCCAGCACCTAACAAATTTATTAGATTCATCTTGTCCTCCAAAACGATGTTTATAAATTGATTATATCATAAATAACTACATTTATCAAGTTTATTTAATAAAATTTTAAAAACTTTATTTATCCTCTACCACACAGTTTAATTTTTGATTTTCATCTAAAAATACCTTTAAATTAACTGCTCCATACTCTTCAGTACCCAATAAGTCAAAGCATTTTATAGCAAGCTGCATCTTTGCCTTGGTGTTTTGGGTAGGATTATCTAATACAATATCTACATCAAAGTGAGTCTTTATAGTGAGTTTGCTGTTGGTGTAAACAAACTCTTTACAAATTGCTCTCATGTGGCTAAGGTCTTGTCCTAATGCAAAAAATGCATTATAAATCGAGCTGAAGGTACTCGCCCTGGTAAATTCTATTGTATCACCCTTTTCATAGTTGTTAGCAAGTTCAATATTCAATAAAATTGGCGTAACATTTGAGTTGGTAAAATCAGGTACTATATCCAGCACTTTTAGATATTCGTCTGTAATGAGATAGTCACCATAGTCAGTAGGGATTGCATATACTTTTTGGCGCTCCATTGCATGCACTTTTAGTAGGTTTGGATACACAACCTCAAGGTCTAATATTCTGATGAAGTGATATTTTTTTTCAATATTTTCTACTGCGATTTCCCTATCCAAAGAAAATACACTATTATCTCTTACTCCAGAAGCTTGTAGCACATCTTCTTCTGAAAGTGTAGATAGAGCCGAAGTAGTACTATACCAAACAATTTGCGAGCGTTTCACTGTAAAAAGTACACTTCCACAAACAACCAACGCAGCAATAAACAACAAAACTCCTATAAAAATCATTATCTTCCCATTTTTAGTCATAAACCCACCACTATTTATATTTTATCCTCGCTCCTAATGAGCCTAAATTTTCTGCTAAATTACTATATCCTCGCAAGATATGATTTGCATTATGAATTGTAGTATATCCATTAGCACAGAGCGCTGCTAAAATCAATCCCGCTCCGCCCCGCAAATCTGTTGCCCAAACTTCTGCCCCACTTAGTTTTTCTACCCCCTCAATCAAAGCTACATTATTTTTTACCTTGATCTTAGCTCCCATTTTAATAAGTTCGGGGACATACTTAAAGCGAGATTCAAACACATTTTCTCTCACAATGCACACCCCTTTTATTATCGACAATAAAGCAACGAACGGCGATTGTAAATCTGTAGGAAAAGCTGGATAAACATTTGTCTCAATCATATCCACCGTTTGAAAAGTTTTTGGACTCTTCAGGGTAATTGTATCACTTTTTATATTGAGTTGGCAACCACTTTGACAAAGTTTTTTTAAAAAAGAAATATTCTGCGCATATTTTACGCCTCTCACTTCTATATTTCCATGTGTGATTGCCCCAGCCAAAAGATAAGTACAACCAACAATCCTATCTTTTATAGGTTCATATTCTATGGGAAATAGTTTTTTTACTGGTTTAATTACTATTTCGTTTGTACCCGCTCCCACAATATTGGCTCCACACCTATTTAAAAAGTTAGATAAATCGACAATTTCTGGTTCTCTTGCTGCATTTAATATCGTGACCTCTTCAGCCCCAAGCACCGATGCTAAAATTATATTTTCAGTAGCTCCCACACTAGCAAAATCCAACATCACCACTCCACCACGTAAATTACTCGCATCACAATTGATAATGCCGTGATTTTCTTCAATAATCACTCCCAACTCACGCAAAGCGTTTAAATGTAAATCAATTGGTCGCAAGCCAATTTCACACCCACCAGGGAAAGTAACTCTAGCATGTCGAAATCTTCCAACAAAAGCCCCCAAAAGCAAAATACTTGCCCGCAGTTGCTTTGAAAGAGCTGAAGGAATCAAACTAGGTTTTGCACTTGATGCATCTAACACCACCGCCCCAAATTCATGCTCAATTTTTACATCACACCGTTTTACTATATCCAACAAATTTTCCACATCCAAATAAGGTGCTACATTTTTTAGCACGACTTCTCCCTCCACTAAAAGCGCTCCACATATTATTGGAAGCAATGCATTTTTAGATGTTTGCACTCCAATACTTCCCTCTAAGCGTACACCACCATCAATCAAAAATTCACTCATGATAGTATTATATTGCAAAATTTCCCTATAAAGTGCACAAACAAAAAGAAAAAGATTGATTGTTCAATCTTATTCATAATCATCATAATCTTCATCATCATATTTTGATTTTGACTTTGATTTTGTCTTAGTTCTAGTTTTTCTTTTACGAGGTGCTGGTTCTGACTCTTCATCATCTTCATCTTCAAATTCATCCTCATATGTTTCTTCATCTTCGACATCTTCCTCATCTGCGTAGGCATATTTCTCATCCACCTCAGCATAACTTTGATTCTCTAAAGAATTTTCTTTTGACTCATCATCGCCATCTTCATATTCATCATCAAACTTTGTGTCATCATCATAACCTTCTGAATACTCTTTTATAGTTTCATCTTCATCATCAAGATAGTCGTTTTCCCTAAAATCTACTGCCTCATCAAGTTCGTCATCTTCAGACTCAACCACATTTTTATGTTGATTTTTCTCCTCGTCATCACCAAACTCAACATTATCCTCTGTTTTGTACTCAAGACGGGTGCTTGAAAAAATCAAAACTCCAAAACAAATTATCAGCAAAAAACATCCAATGATGGACAAAACGAAATTATCTAATCCAAAAGCCACTAAGCAGCATCCTATTGCTGACACAAAAAAACATAAAATGCTAATTATTCTAAATTTACTGACTGATTTATCAGTATATCTAGATAGCCCATATGGCTTGATGCATTGAGTTATTCCCAAAACCAAATATGCCGCACCTGCGATTAAAAATAAAATTGTTACTAGCCCCATATTTCCTCCTCTACTTTAGTATTGTCAATAAATCTTCAATGCTGTCGTATAAATCACTTTCTTCTTGGTCACTTGCATCATCACGAGTCGCCAAAATATCTTCAATTTCTCTGATTAATTCTTCGCGTTTTTTCATCGCATCAGAGTCATCATCAGTTAGTAGCGCACTACTCCTAGCACTAATTTGTCTCAATTTATCAGACAATTCTTTTTTACTCAACTTGGTTGGTTTACTATATTTCACACTTAGTTTGATTTTCATATCATACATGTGATCATTACCATCTACGCTTTCACTTGCTATAGTCATCAATTTTTTCCCATTAGACTTTAAAAACGATAACAAAGGCACCAGATCTCCCACACCAGCCACAATTGCAAAAGTATCAATAAAAGGCTTTGTATAAATCATACTCACTGCATCTATCAAAATTCGACTATCCAGTTGAGATTTACTTCTCTTTTTATATCTCATTGTAGGGGTACTGTCAAAACCGTATTTTTCTATGACTTCTCCAAAATTGATGTGCTTTCTTTCGTTAAAACCATAAACCTTACAATAAACCAAATGACCAGTTCTTTCAATTTGATCTACAATGTCTTGAAACACCGGCAAACTAATCTTTGCGTTGTCTATATCGATTAATAATGCTATTCCCATAATATTCTCCTTAAAAATTTTTTACTGATTAAACTTTCCGCTTGTGAAAAAACAAGTACTGCTGCGCATATCCACTAAACTCACCAAATTCATTGACAAAGTATTCTGATATTTTTGCTCTACTGTGCTCTTTCCCTCCAAAATCCTCATGATAGACCTTATCTATCCAAGTATCCACAGGGAAAACATCATATCTATTTAATCCAAACAATAAAATGCAATCAGCCACTTTATCCCCAATTCCATACAAGCTTTTCAAAATTTTTTTAGCTGTCTTAGTGTCAGCTTTTTGTAAATCTTCCAAAATTGATGTGTTTTGCAGAGCGTTTATAGTACGCACCAAATATGGACTTCGGTAACCACATCCCAACCTAGCAAAATCACTTTCAGTTGCATGTGCCAATTGAGCTAAGCTAGGAAATGAATATCCCCAATCATATTTTGTACCGAAACTACTACAAATGTTATTCAATATTTTTTGAATGCGAGGTATATTGTTACAAGCGGAAATTATAAAACTCACTATCACTTCCACCAAATCTTGGCGCAATAGTCTAATACCTCTACCATACTCAATAGCACTCTCTAGTATTGGATATTTGCTCAAAGCCAATATTATTTTAGCATAATTTTTTTCAAAGTCAAAATATTTTATAAAAAAATCTGGATTTTTTGTTTCAATATAATAACTTTTCTCACCTTTTGGAATAATTTTAGCAAAGTTTGCACCAGCTATCACCCACCAGTAGCTATCAGCCTTTCCATAACGAAACACCTGCCCACATGTGAGTGTACTCTCTGGCTCAAATTCTGTTACATCTTCTACTAAAATCCCATCATTTTCTACTGTATATTTCATTTTACCCAACTTCTTTTATATCGGCTACTTTAGCTATCGTAGGCATTATATCTTCGACTGCGTGACTTTTTGGTATTTCGTAACGCCTAAATGGTGTAGAATTACTACTGTCCAACAATTTTTTGTAATCATCAACTTCGATATTTCTTATTCCATTTCTATGCCTAGCCCAATCAACCAATTGATATATAGTAGCCTCTCTTTCAACTTTAGGCATTATATAGAGAATATTATATTTAGTAGAAATAAATTTCAAAAAATCTTCACCAGTTTTACCCAACATTTTAGATTGTTCTGTTGCACTACAATTTGACAAATGTCTATCAAGTGAAACATATCTAGTCGAACCTTCCGCTTGCTTTGGCTCATAAAATACAGGCATTATTCCTCTAGCTGCATTACCGCATTTAAGTTTTCCACAGGTAAGTTCCCCATTTGCTGCTCCAGCTACCTGCAGTACAAATTGAGCTCCACAAAATTGAGGATCTTCCACCGAACGCAAAATATCTACCCTAAAAACGGGTTGATAGTCAAAAGGAAGCTTTGCTTTAGTATTTGCTGGATACATAATACCATAGAGTCTATCCAAATTATACTGGCGCCCATTATCTTTAAATGTACCTCTCACTGCACCTATATATGCTTTTGGTGATCCGTCTATAAAAGCTTTATATTCTTCAGTAAAATTGTATAATGGAGACTGAGATTGTGATGAAGTCGGAGGTAAATTTTTTACTCCATATGTAATTGGAAAGATAAACTCAGTATTCTCCTCCAATTTATATGACCAACCTCTAGAAATCACTTTATCAAAATCTTCTGGGTACGTAATCACTGTTGGATATTGATTTTTTGAATTTATATTAGTTATGATTCCCTCTGGTTGTTGATCCTTTCCCCCACCAAAGCCTTCATCTACATAACTCCACCCTGATGTCCTAGCAGCTCGATTCCTACTCAAATACGTTTCTTTATTTACTTTATTGTTTGCCATATAACTCTCCTAATCAATTTTTTCCATTATATCAAAAAAGCAAAAATTTCTCAACTAAATAACGATATGTTTGATAAATAATATTGATTTGTCGAAAAATGTAATATTTTGCGCATAGTTTTTTGCAAAAATAAAACAATCCCATTTTGAGATCGTTTTATATTATTTTAGTTTTGATATAGTTTTGGAAACTCATTTTCGATAAATTCCCAAATACTTTCATCAAATCCGACTGATGTAAATGTATCTTTGTTTTTAGCAGCGTCTGCTGTCACACGCTTTTCATCATCATTACCATTTAAATGGTTCCAGTCAATTACACCTACTAGAGGAGTGCCTGGAGTAAACCATTGCAAGCCATATTGCGCTTCCCCACCGAAGTTATCTACTATTACGCAATGCTCGACATAGCCCGCCAACTTTTCTTGTTTTACAAACAATCCAAATGGCACAGTATCGTTAGTCACCTTAAAGACTTTACTTTCAGTAGAAATATATGCTTTGCCATGTTCTTCACCTAGCGTGATATTTACAAAACAATTTTTTGCTCGAGCATAATCGTCATCTCCACTTCTCATGATGTCCACAGCTATTCCAGCTACAGTTCCTCCAGATAGACAACAGGTCGTATAACAATTTATCATTCCACCACGAACCATACTTCCTACCAGACCACCTGCTTTCTTAGCTCCAAAAACATCTCCGCTAGCATAAGATTGAGATACACAATCAAATATTCCATTTTTGATGGCGTTGATTTTCATTAATCCAACCAATCCACCAGCAACTTCACCGCTGATGTCGATGTTTTCCGCACTACAATTTAATAAGTTCGCCTTATCACGCTGCACTACAGTTTCTGCCAAACATCCAGCAATTCCACCCACATAGGTTTCATAATCGCCATTTTTAGTTATCACAATCTTTGGTGTAGTTGCACAACGCTCTATAGCACCATCCACCAAACATCCTACAGCACCACCAGCATAATCATAAGATTTAGTCTCATCCTCTGCTTTTGGCTTTGTAGTCAATTTGATTTCACAGTTTCCTTTCGTATATACGCTATTACTCAATATTCCATCAGACATCGACCCCACCAATCCACCAACGCACGCTTTTTCTGCCTTGATGTCCATTGGCGCACTAACCTGACAATTGTCTATTACACAATTACTAATACCTGCTATTCCTCCAGCTATTACATAACCACAATTGTTTGTCTTGATACCGTAATTGCTATCAACAACCACTTTCGCATTTTCGATGCGACCTAAGCTTGTTCCAGCCAAAATTCCTATAATAGGATTTTTAACATTATTGACTTCAACTACAATATTCTTTAGTGTTACACCATTTACAGCACCATCCTGACCTATCACACCAAAGAATCCTACATAACTACTGTTATTAGACACTATTTTTAGATTTGAAATCGTACCTTTTACATTAAATTCGCCTCTAAATGGATTGGTTACAGTTCCTATTGGTGTCCAAGCACTAAACGCTCCGTCAGCATTTCTTCCGTCTATGTCCCAATCAATGTTATATACATTATTATATACTCCATCATCTGCCAAATCATCAGCAAACATTGCCTGCAATTTCTCTAAGGCCGTTTTCTCAACGACAACTGGATTTTCTTTCTTTTCCCACTTTGCATACAATGTCAAATTCTGGGTTACCCTCACATCTTCATTAAATAAAACAGAATAGTTGCTATCACTATACCAAGCGATAAAGTCAAATCCATCACGAGTTGATTTTGGTAGCAATTTGCCTACTTCATTAAATGACTTCCCTTTTGTGATAGAAATGTCTTCAATAGTTGTGCCACCCAATGTGTTAAATCCAACCGTCCATGTGGTATCCTCCACTACTGGAGGAGTATTCTCTTGCCATTTTGCATAAAGCGTTATATTTGCTGTGATTGGCATACTCAACTCAAATGGCACAGTAAGGTCAGGATTTGTGTACCAAGCTATAAATACATGATTTTCTTTACTTGTAGTTGGCCATGACCAGTTTTCATCATTAAATGAGTGTCCACTCTCAATAGTTCGCGCCTCAACCGAAGCGCCACCATTGGTTTCAAATGTAACAGTATACATTGTGTGCACCACATCATCCACTCTCACATCAAATATATAGTCTCTGCTAAGCACTGCACCTGTTTGAATGTATGGAAAGCCATCATTTTTGGTTGGATCAATAGCCCAAACCGTGTCAAAATTCCAGCCTTGAGTACTTCCTTTTGAGTCATATCCCACAAAAGATTCTTTCTTTTGCATCTGCAATTCAGTTAGTTTTGTCGCTTGTTTTCTATTACTACTTGAGATGTCACTATAAGTAGCTAATGCAGATAGTGTTTTATCTGTCTTATTAAAATAATAATTTCCCAGCACTCTGTTTTGATGATATGTAGTTTCCTCTCTAAAAGCAAAGTTCTTTGATTCAGTTCCTACAATATTTTGCCCAATCAAAGCTCCTATCGATGTACTAGTTCCACTAATACTCTCTATCACCACATAATTATTTAGGACCGCATTTCTAAATATTACATCATTTGAATTGTACGCCCTTATCTCTCCAACTAATCCACCAACAGTACTGTTTGTCATTCCATTAGCATTTAAATAACAAAAGTTGTTACTTAGCATTGTGCTAAGAGTTTTTCCAACTAATCCACCAATAACAGCCCCATTTTTTGCTATGAGTGACTCATTACTTATAGAGCAACCACGCACTCTAATTTCCCAAGAAGAGCTAGCACTGTTGACACTAGCTGGTGTAACCTCGTTTATCGAGCCAACACCAACATCTAGTCCTGTAGCACCAATTAATCCCCCGACTTTTACAGCAGATTCGCCCGAAGTGATGTTGTGCACACTTTCAAGTTTGGTATTTACCACGCTGACTAGATATACATCTCCATTACTTATTCCAGCCAAGCTTCCCAAATATGAATAATCACCCTTGATATCAAAGTCTACGAGATTTAGGTTGTGCACTTTACTATTTAGGCTAATTGTCCTAAATAATCCGCCGCACTTCTGATTGGCCTCCACAAATTTGAGCCCAGAAATTGTGTGTCCTGCTCCATCATAATTACCGCAAAAATTAGCTGGAAACCACTTAGATTTGGTCAAGTAATATGTTAAATCAATGTCATAAACCTGCACAAAGTTTTTCATAGCAGAGCTATCGGTAGTGTCGGTAGTTTTTGTCGTAATACTAGCCAAATCATTTGCGTTTCGCACAAAATATGGATGTTCCGCGCTACCGTCCCCCACCATTATAGATATGTTTAGAGTTTTGTAGTCTTCATTAACAGTATCTAGTCTTACGGCAGTATTTCCGCCACCTACTGCCTCAAATTTCCAAATTATCGTATTTTTGTCGGTTGTGCTATTCACCTTTTCCACAAATTTGATTATCTTTTCATTTTCACTAACGACAGAATAAGCTGCTGATTTTGCATCAGTTCTTGAAACAGCTATATCAAAAGTTTCCCCCACATTTACATAGCTATTTGAACCATCATCTAGTTGCATTTTAAATACTTCGGACCTTCCCGTAAAATAAAATATCGACAGTCCTATGCTAATGCACACTATGGCTACTGCCATAAAAATCAAAACTTTTCCTAGTATAGAAGCACCTTTTCCGTTTCCCATATTCACTCCTTTAGCAGTTTGCTGTTTATTATAATACAACAATAAATTTATTTTGTCAATACAAAAATAAATATGAAAAAAGGAAGCCTATGATTGGTTTCCTTATAAAACAAATCCCAAACATGATATGCAAAAATTATATTTTTCACTAAGTTTTTGATTTTGCGTTAGTATTTATAAACAAGGTGGCAGATACTCATAATCCTAAGCTGATGCTTAGTGCATCGTCGATAAGAGAGAGTATTTGCTCACTTACACAACCTATTCGCTCGAGTAGCCTAGCCTTGTCTAGCGTGCGAATTTGCTCGAGTAGCACCACACTATCTCGCTCCAGTCCAAAATCACGAGCATTTAGCTCTATGTGTGTAGGAAGTTTGGCTTTGTTGATTTTGCTAGTGATGGCTGCCACTATCACTGTAGGGCTATAGCGATTGCCAATGTTATTTTGCACAATCATCACAGGGCGCACTCCACCTTGCTCACTCCCTACCACAGGAGAGAGATTTGCATAGTAGATTTCACCTCGCTTGATTGTGTCTATCATTACAGCTCCTTTAACCAGTTTTCATAATCACTTAGCTCCGCCGCCCAGTTAGTTTCTTCCCAAATTTCTGATGTGCTATACCACCAGTTTTTAGATAAATGGAAACTAAAACTTTGGAAAGAATGACCTTTATACAAGATTCTTGGATGAGCTAATTTAAAAAATTGTTGCATTATAATTTATCCCTTTTAATATCAAAAATATACCTACAAAACAAAAAATAGGCCTGTGCTAGACCATATTTTTTGTAAAAAATCGAATTTTATTCTTCAGCAATACAAATTGCTGTAGCAAATTCCGCGGTGTGCGAAATGCTAATATCCGCATGATGAAGACGCAAATCTGTATAAACTTTTAGCGCCCCATTAAATAGCGTGAGCACTGGTTTCCCGAGATCATTTGGTAAAATCTCTATGTCTTGCCAAGATATTCCTTTGTTAATACCAAATCCCAGCATTTTTACGACCGCTTCTTTGGCAGCAAATTTCCCCGCCATTCGCTCGTGCTGAAGCTGTACAGAACCAACAGACTCGATATGATCTCGCTCTTTAGGAGTAAAAAGCCTGTAATAAACCTCTGGCGTAAATCTCTCACCACTAAAACGACTCACATCCACTAAATCAATACCAACTCTCATCTTCTCCTCCTTTAATCTTTGATATTGCTTGTTTTATTTCTTCATAAGTAAAACCTTTTGAATAAAGATGTCGACTTAATTTTGCCAAATTTTGCTGATTAATCTCTTTGTTTTTCATAAATTTTGACGCATAATTTATCAGTGTTTCTCCACTAGAAAATTCCTCCAAAACCTCTCTTACGACGCTTGATGATATTCCTTTGTTGATTAGTTGCATTTTTAACTTATTTTTTCCATATTTTTTTCCATTTTGTTCTATAAACATGTGAGCATACTTTGTGTCATCAAGATAGCCATAATCATTTAGTTTATCAACAATTTGGTCAATTACGCGAGAGTATATATCATCTTTTAGATAATCACGCACCTGACGCGTCGTTTTCATTCCCTTTGCGATATAATCCACTGCCTTTTCAAATCCAATAGTATTGGCACAATCATCAATAATTTCAGCCAAATCGATTATTTCCATATCGCCATTATGCAATTTATATTTTAGTATTAAAAAGTCGTTTAGTGGGCAAATATATGCATCATTTATCCATAATTCTTTGTGTTTGCCTTTCCCTTGAATTTCGACCATATATGTTTTACTCATCAAAACTCCACATTAATTTTTGTATTACTTTTTCATTATTTATAATTTCGTTCATAGCTCGCACACAAGTAAGCTCTACATTTTGCCCAAACTGCCTATCAACTATCACCACTTTTCGCCCTTTTATAGAGTGAAGGAAAGATTGATATTCATTTATTGGTAATATAATTTGAACTTTTTCACATTCTTCCCAACTTACTTTTGGAGCCGAATCTATTACTTTTATAGCTGTGTTTAAATAAGCTCGCATCAAACCACCAGCCCCCAGCTTTACACCACCAAAATATCTCACCACCGCCAGCACTACATTAACTAGCCCCTTTTGCTCAAGTACAGTCAATATTGGTTTTCCCGCAGTGCCACTAGGCTCACCGTCATCACTAAGCTTTGCGCTATTGGTTAGTTTGTAAGCGTAGCATATATGTGTGCTATCAGGATATTTGTTTTTTAATGACTTTAGATAAGTTTCTGCTTCGTCTTTACTCTCTACATATTTACAAAAACCCAAAAAGCGAGACTTATTTATAATAATCTCGCTAAAAAATTCTTCGTTTTTGGGAATTGATAAATACTTCTCCATTACGCAACTTTCACTTTTACTAGAGTTTTCTTACCTTTGTATAACACAAATTCGTCTTTAGGACATACAAAATCAAAGTTGTCTATTACCTTCTCTCCAACCTTGATTCCGCCACCTTGGATAAGGCGCTTTGCATCTCCACGAGAACCTGCAAACCCAACAGCCACTAAACAATCTACAATATTTAACTCGTTACTTGATATGGTCTTGGTAGGAATATCGCTTGCATCTCCACCAAAAGCACTTTTAGATTGCTCGAGTGCTTTTTCTGCTGACTTTTCACCACGCAATATTCTTACAACTTCGTAAGCTAGTACTTCTTTGGCATGATTTAGCTCTTTACCTTTGCCTTGACACAATTTCTTTATCTCATCTAGTGGTAATAGTGTCAACATGCGTAAGTATTCTTCAACCTTGTTGTCCGCTGTGTTTCTCATGTATTGAAACATCTCAAAGTCGCTAGTTCTTTTAGGATCTAACCACACAGCCCCACCAGCAGATTTACTCATTTTGGTACCATCAGCCTTGGTAAGTAATGGTAAAGTAAACGCAAAAGCAGGCTTACGCTCTTTACGTCTAATGAGCTCGACTCCAGCAAGGATATTTCCCCATTGATCGTCCCCCCCCATCTCTATCATACAATTGTGCTCCTTAAACAAGGACAAAAAGTCGTATGCCTGCATAGGCATGTAGACAAACTCTGCTAGAGTAAGACCATTTTCCATACGAGACTTAAAGCACTCACTAGCGAGCATCCTATTTACACTCATATGCTTTGCGATTTCATTAAGAAAATCGTAGTAGCTGAGTTTTTTGGTCCAATCATCATTGTTTACGATGATTGCATTGTCCACACCATTGCGCTCAAAAAAATCGGTGATTTGCTTTTTAATGCAACTAAGGTTGTGGTTTAATTGTTCCATTGTTTTTTCTGGGCGCATATCATTTCGACCAGTAGGGTCACCAATTTGTCCAGTAGCCCCACCAACTAAGGCAATCGGTGTAAAACCTGCTCTTGCCATACGCACTAGCAGTGTAAGAGCAACACCATGACCGATAGTAAGACTATCCATTGATGGGTCAAATCCACAGTAACATGCGCATTTTTTCTTCTTTATCAATTCGTGCAACTCATCCTCAAAAACGATTTGCTTTATTATCCCTCTTTCTTTCAATTCATCTATAATATCTTGTTTCATTGTTTTTCTCCTCTATACGTTAAATCTAAATAACATTACATCGCCATCTTGCACGACATAATCTTTCCCTTCCATTCGCACTTTGCCAGCCTCCTTTGCCTGAAGATATCCACCACATGCGACCAGTGTGCCGTAACTTACCACTTCGGCCTTGATAAAGCCTCGCTCAAAGTCAGTGTGGATTACTCCAGCTGCCCCAGGAGCTTTTGTTCCCTTCTTAATGGTCCATGCTCGCACTTCCTTTTCGCCCGCAGTAAGATAACTAATAAGACCTAGCAACTTATAACTTGCTTTAATAAGGCGATTTAGCCCCAATTCTTTGATGCCAAATTCCTTTTTATATTCCTCCAGCTCGTCAGCATCTAGCTGGGTAAGTTCTGTTTCTATATCAGCACAAATTGGCACATACTCTGCGCCTTCACTATTAGCAATATCACGTACTGCTTGAGTATATTCATCATCCTTATTCATTTGTTCTTGTGAAATATTCGCTACATACAAAGTCGGCTTCGCAGTTAGTAAAAATGCTTCTTTTACCATTTTTTGCTCTTCTTCATTGAGCTTCATACTGCGCACAGGCAAACCTTTCTTTAGATGCTCAAGCACTAAGGTAAATAGTTCTAATTGCGTTTTAGCCGCTTTGTCCCCAGCTCTAGCCGATTTTTCTACTCTAGCTATTTGCTTGGTAATTGATTCAATATCACTAAGAATTAATTCTAGATTTATTGTTTCTATATCGCGTTTTGGGTTGATTGCGCCATCCACATGAATAATATTTGAGTTTTCAAAACATCTTACCACATGCAATATAGCATCCACTTCTCTGATGTGACTAAGGAACTTATTTCCCAGTCCTTCACCTTGGCTAGCTCCTTTTACTAGTCCTGCTATATCTACAAACTCGATGGTAGCTGGTGTGATTTTTTGAGTAGAGTACATTTTACCTAATACCTCTAGCCTCTCATCTGGCACACACACCATCCCCACATTGGGCTCTATCGTACAAAATGGGTAGTTTGCGCTCTGCGCCCCAGCCTTAGTCAGTGCATTAAACAAAGTGCTCTTCCCCACATTGGGCAGCCCTACTATTCCTAATTTCATAATAATCTCCTCTATGTTAGTTTAGTAATTATAAAACAAAAAAACTAAAAAGTCTAGTAGAAAAGTAAAAAACTAAATAAAAAGAGCCTAAACTCTTTTTACCAACTCATCATTTAAATAAACTTTTATTTCTGGGCTAAGATATCTTCTAGAATTAAACACCTTTATTACATCTGAATCAATTTTTTCAAAAAGTTGTCAAGTATTAAAACTACTTTTGCATAATGATGCAAGGCTCACGTTTCACTGGAAAATCTTGTAGATGTTTGGTTACTACTGCCATCTGATACATCTGATAAAAACTTTGTTCAAATTCTTGAGTAGTATTTTTTAAGTTGTGTTCTACATCAAAAATTTCACATACCTGATTGCATATATCAATAATTTGACAGGTTTCTTTATTTGCTATCAATATTTCCAACCCTCTTTCCCCTATTTTTACGGGATACCCACATTCGGCACGTTCATAATATTTTAACCCTATATCTATGCAGTCATTAATGTTATATAACCCAGTCAACACACTCACAGAAAGTAGCAGACTCAATTCTTTTGTATGACGAATCTTTATCCTATTCTTTATTTTGGTAGTCAAATTGAATACATTTCTCACCTTTTTAGTGTCTCCTTTATTTTATCCAATTTTTAAATAAGCCTCTTAGTATAGCACATTAAAAAGCATTTTTCAAGTTTTTAGTGTCAATGTAATATTTTATCTTTATTTGATTGACTTTTTATTATAAAAAAGTATATAATACAAAGTATTTTTACATAGGATGAGGTAAATATTATGAACAAAATCGCAGTGATTACCGACAGTAACGCCGGTATAAAGGCCAGTCCTGAATACCCCAATCTTTTTATAGTGCCTATGCCATTCTTGATTGATGATACTGAATTTTTTGAGGACATCAATCTTTCTCAAGATGAGTTTTATGAAAAACTAAAAAATGATGCAAATATTTCTACATCACAGCCATCATTTACTGAAGTAACAGAACTATGGAGTAAAGTCCTTAAAGATTATGATGAACTAATCTACATTCCAATGTCGAGTGGGCTCAGTTCTAGTTGTGAGAGCGCAACTAGATATGCTGAAGAAGAAGAATTTATAGGAAAAGTTTTTGTAGTTAATAATCAACGCATTTCCGTCACTCAAAAAATGAGTGTTTTGGAAGCTCTCTCTATGGTCGAAAAAGGAAAAACTGCCCAAGAAATCAAAGACTATCTTGAAAAAACCAAAATGGATGCAACAATATACATCATGGTGCCCACTTTAAAATATCTCAAAAAAGGCGGACGGGTTACCCCAAGTGCTGCAGCACTAGCCAAATTATTTAATATAAAGCCAATACTCCAAATCCATGGTGAACGTCTCGATAGTTATGCAAAAGTTCTCAATATGAATCAAGCTAAACAGCGTATGATTTCTGCAATCAAAAACGACCTTATGGGATTCTTAAATGGACCATATCAAAACAAAAAACTTTGCATAAATATCGCACACACACAAAACGAGGCTGAAGCGCTACGCTTCAAAGCTGATGTGGTCTCAGCCTTCCCCGACCTACCGCTAAAATTTGTAGATCCACTGTCTCTTAGTGTTTCTTGTCATATTGGACCAGGGAGTCTTGCTATAGCTGTGTGTCGCTGCGAAGAATAAGAAAAAAGAATCTCTTTTTATGAGGTCCTTTTTTATTTATTCTTTGGCATTTTTTGCTCTAAATTTGGCTATTCCTCGCTTGTCGTGATCGAGTATAATTTTTCTTAGCCTAATTGACTGTGGAGTTACCTCAAGCAACTCGTCATCATTTAAAAACTCTATTGATTTTTCTAGACTCATCTTCTTTGGCGGAATAAGGTGTAATGCTTCATCTGCACTACTACTACGCATGTTTGTTAACTGCTTGCGCTTACAAACATTAACCACCAAATCCTCGTTCTTTGGGTTTTCTCCTACTATCATTCCGCCATACACTTTGTCCCCTGGAGATACAAATAACATTCCTCTTTCTTGTGCATTAGCTAACCCATATCCTATACATTCGCCAGTTTCATGAGCCACTAGCGCCCCTACATTTCGACGCTCAATGTCGCCCTTGTAATAGTCATATCCATAGTGTACGCTACTCATTACACCTTCACCACGTGTGTCAGTCAAAAATTCAGATTTATACCCAAATAAGCCTCGACTTGGCACTAAAAACTCTAGCCTTGTGCGACCACCTTGAGGACGCATCTCGAGAAGTTCACCTTTTCTAGCCCCCATTTTGGAAATAACTGCACCGACACTTTCTTCTGGCACATCGACAACTAACTTGTCAATAGGCTCCATTTTTTTGCCCGCATCATCATATTTAAATAGCACTTTCGGCATAGAAACTTGAAACTCATATCCTTCTCTACGCATATTTTCGATAAGAATAGAAAGATGCATCTCTCCCCTACCTCTTACGCGAAAAGCTTCTGTCGAATCTGTATCCTCCACGCGAAGAGACAAATCGCGAATTGTTTCTTTATATAGTCTGTCGCGCAAATGCCTACTAGTGACAAATTTGCCCTCTTTACCCGCAAATGGACTATCATTCACCATAAATGTCATCTCTACACTAGGCTCACTAATCTTGACAAATTCAAGAGGTTCTATCTTTTCTACATCACAAATAGTGTCCCCTATCATGATGTCGCCTAATCCTGCCACACAAACAATATCTCCTGCCTCAGCAAGCTCTGTCTCAGTCTTCTTCATTCCATCAAACACAAATAGTTGTTGCACACGCAACTTTTCTGTCTTTTCGGGAGTAAAAAAGTTTGATACAGCCACCATTTGCCCTACTTTTATACTTCCATTTTCAATCTTTCCTACCGCAAGCTTACCTAAGAAATCACTGTGTTCTGTATTACTTACCAACATCTGTAGTGGTTTAGTATTATCGCCACTAGGAGCTGGAATATGTGAAATGATCTCCTCAAAAAGAGGTAACATATCTTTCCCTTGAGTATTGATATCCTTGCTAGAGATTCCCAACCTTGCGGAAGCATAAATTACTGGGCTATTAAGTTGATCCTCGTTTGCATTAAGATCGAACAAAAGCTCCAACACCTCATCTTGTACTTCACTTATTCTAGCATCAGGACGGTCGATTTTATTAATGACTACTATTACTTTTAGATTAAGTGCTAATGCCTTTTCTAACACAAATCTAGTCTGAGGCATAGTACCTTCGTATGCATCTACCACTAGCAAAACACCATCCACCATCTTTAGCGCACGCTCAACTTCCCCCCCAAAATCACTGTGTCCAGGGGTGTCGATAACATTTATCTTATAATCTTTGTAGTGAATAGCTGCATTTTTAGCTAAAATTGTGATTCCTCTTTCACGCTCAAGAGCATTACTATCCATCACTCTATCCCCTACTTCTTGATTGGATCTAAATACTCCACCTTGCTTGAGTAGTTCATTTACAAGACTGGTTTTACCATGGTCTACATGGGCAATAATCGCTATATTTCTGATTTTATCTTTATTCATAATATTCTCCTAAAAAATAACATTGAGCAAAAAATTTTGCTCAATATCAAAAAAAGTCTGTTGTGTATTATATCATAAAAGCACTTGACTTTCAAGTTTTTTTATAAAAAATTTTAAAAAAACACCATATATTTATGGTGATTTTTTGTTACTTTAATTTTTCTCTTGGCAAAGTGACTACAGATCGAGCCAAATTAATAGGCTCCAAAAACTTGTCCAACTCAATATTATCAACATTTACTGGGTTAGCTTTTTGATAATTTTTAAATACCGAACTATCAACCATCCATTCAAAATTATTCATTAATTTACACAACATTTTTAGCCATTCATTTGCTTCACTTTTACTTTCTTCACGCTCTCTAAAAATAATATCCACACGCTTTTTTACATCACCACACAAATCTGGCTTGTCAAGTTTTAACTTTACATTTACTCGTCTTGTATCAAAAGCGTTTTGTATGTCTTTGCCATTCAATTTTTCACATTCATACAAAGTGTGACATTCATCAACTAAATTTAAGTTTTCTATATAACTTTCAACTTCACGTTTTGCTCTATGTGATAATCCGTACTTAGCGCATATTTGTCTTCCTATCCACATGCTAGCCTGCTCTTGTTCAACTTCAGCAGTGTAGACAAAACAGTGCTTGATATTTCCTTTGTTTAACAACAGCCTATTTATACACAAACAAGACTTTTGCCCTTCTAAACATGCACCTTTACCAACTCTAACATTTTTAATAGCAATTCTTGGATCACTATTGACTACCACAACCTTAGCACCATCTTCTACTGTAAGATTTTCAACATCCCACTTATGACTCTTTATACTATTAGCAGGCAACATGATTTGTATTGGCTCTACATGAGTATTTTCAGTTTCAAAAGGCATCGCCCCATTAGTTATAACCAACTCATCCAAATTTTCGCACTCAGATAAATCAAGTTGTGTGCGTCTATATGAAGGATTGTTGCTATTGAGTATCGGATGTGAATTTATAGTTATCTTTTTGATGGTTTTGAGATTTAATCCATTTAACACATTATCAAATGTATATACATTACCAAAATCTATCTCATGCAAACTAGAAAAAGCCTCACCAACACCTTCCCCCATATAGCTCAAGTCAAACAATCCACCTGGCACTGAAAGAATTCCCTCACCAAAGGTAATCTTCTCCACTTTTTCAAAAATTTCTAAGTGTAAGTCTACCAATCCTAGGCTAGACACATTTTTTATAACTACTTCCTTAATATCAACCGCAGGGTCGATCTTCTCATTACGCTCTAAACTATTAAACAAACGCTCATAAAAAGCCATACGCTCACTTGATGGCTGATTATCTAGTATTGTTAATTCCCCATTTTTGTAAATGTAGCTATCTCTTATCCCTTTCATACATCTTCCTTCCCTATTTTATGATAGTATCATTATAGCATATTCAGCAAATTTTGTCAATACTCAATTTTTTTACACAAAGAAAAAAAGACCATATTTAGTCTTTTTGTTTGACTCTTTTTTCTTGGTTTTCTTGTTCTATAGCCTCATTTACCACGTCAGTCGCTAACAAAGCTGTATTCTCATCAGATTTAGAGCTTTTCTTCGTCCTATAAGCCTCCCAATCAACCAAATCGAAAAGTTTCTTCTTTAATTCTGGATCCATTCTTGCAAATTTTACATTATACATTGCTTTTCCTAAGGAAAAGGTTTCCTTCTCTTTATCTTCATTTATCAAATCAATTTTATATTTATAAATAGGAAAATTTTTTACTAATTTCCCATTTTCACAATCATCAGGATGCTCTTCGTTATATTTAATTAGTGCAACCGTCAATTTTTTTGCCGATTTTTCAGACTTTTTCTCATTAGCATTTTTTTTACATTTGAGATTTTGAGACATGCATGGCATCAATTGACTCACTCTTTCATATTGTTCTGGAGTTGCAACAATTTTTCCCTGTCGGAAATAACTAAGTTGTTTCCCCAGATTATACACTTCTTTTTCTCCAAATTCATTGATAAACTCAAATTTATCCTTTTGTCTAGGGGGATTACGAATCCAAACACCCCTATAGCAGTCTTCTGGATGAGCCTTAATATACTCTTTGATAACATAAATCAATCTTTCCGCGCCCGAAATAGTTATAGTGGTCAACAAACCTTTTTCTCTTTCCATTTCATATGCATTTAAATCTATCAACTCCCCCATTACAGTGATAAATTCTTGAGAACGCATTCCTCTACTAGCTTGATAAATACTCATCCCCAAATCATAGCTAATGCTATCTCCATTTTCGTCCACCCAGCTAAATTTTTCGTCTGCTGGTAGGAAGTTTCGCACCCATTTACCATCTTTACAATCTTCTGGGTGAAGTTTTATATATTGTTCTACAGCTATGCAAAAGTCACTTCTTCTCCCCTTACTATTATGTCGAATTTGTAATTCAGCTTTATATTTATCTAGATCAACCCATTTATCCAACTCTTTCTTTTGTCTAACTGAGATTTCCTGTTTGTCATTCGCTATTCTTCGTAAAGCATCACCAATAAAATATCCTTGCTCTTTGCCATATGAGTCCACCCACTTATAGTATTCTGATTTAAAAGGAAAATTGCGTACCAATTTACCATTATCACATGCTTCTGGATGCTTGTCATTATAGCTAATCAAAGCCTGAATTAACTTTTCCATTCCTCGTGGAGAGTGCAATTCTTCATAATCAATCAAATCATCTAGCTTGGCTTGTTGCTCGTCTGAAATTTTATATCGCCCTCTTTTTAACGAATAAAAAGCTATGCCTATCTTATATTCTTCCTGCTCGTCATTGGAATTTTTTATTATCACCACATCATTTATTTTAGGCAGATTTCTTACCCACATACCATTTTCACAGTCTTCTGGATGCTCTTTTATATATTGCTCTATAGCACTTATCAGTTTTGCAACACCTCTTGCAGGCTTGTCTACAGACACTTTACTTAGTTTATCATCTTCCATAATTTACCAATTCCTTTTTATTTCATCATGTAGATTATAACATAAAAGTCTAATTTTGTCAATATAGACTAAGCTAACGCCATACCTTTATCTTCTTGTTTACCTGCATCAATCTGTTCTTGGTTTATATATCCACCTTTTTGCTTAGATAAATGAGCTTTATATTTTTGAGTGATTCCTTCTCTATTTAGATTATTTAAATCATCCGCTGATATTATTCCGCTAATAACCAAATCTTGTATTTGCTCATCACTCAATAAATACTCCATTGAAGAGATGTTTGGTTTAAAATATCTTGTTTTTTTGTCATTAGAAAATTGTAATCCTACTGCAAAATGATAGGACAAATCTTGCTTTTGCTTGTCGTTTAATCCACGTCCACTCCCCTCATCTAAACCTAATGGAGAAATATGCTTCATTCGCACTACGCTCAAATCGATATCTTGTGTAGCTAGCAACAAGTTGAGTATATCCTTAGCACCATCAATATTGACTCGTTTACTGTTAAATGAGCCTTTTAGGTCGCTAGGGTCTTTGAGCTTTTCATCATATTTTATATTAGCTATCATCCACTGATAAATTGCCTCAATTTTAGTTTCTGTATCCATAGTTTTAGCACAACATTTATCAGTCACATTTAACAAATCTTGATACATCTTAAGCATTTCTTGTGCGCTTCCTACACCCACAAACTCTGGCCCCATATCAGTAAATTCGTTTTCACCTATATACTCAAACAATTGCTTTTTCTCTTCGTCAGTGCATTTATTCAATTCTTTGATAAACTCTAGCGGTGTTAGTTTTGTATCTCTGTCACTATATTTTACTAGGTCTAGCAATTCGAAACTATGCTCCACCATAGGGAATTCTGTGAATACTAGTGGTAACACTGGTATTGTGTTTTCTCCCATAGTAACACCATAATTAAATGTATCAAACTGGGTAAGATCGAGCCCTTCGATATAATCTATCATACTAAATCTCAATCTCTTTAGATTTTTCAATCTACGTACGGTCTCAGGGCTCAAGTTTTTTAAAAAGTCTTCCATATAAATGTTAGCTAACCTTTGTTTGATTAAGAATGAACGCAACAGGGCTATTTGCTGTGGCGTATCATTTCCATCAAAACGCAATGACGAAAAGTGCTTATCAATCGCTGCTTCAAATTCTTTTATTAGTTTACTGTCGCGAGACTTATTTTCTAGAGCCTCTTTAAGAGCCGCATCAACATAATCTGCTGCTATCGCAATATGCATTGAATTGATTTGACCTTCCAAGCTAATTGGCACCATCTCACCGTTACTGTTTTCGGTATATCCCCCCACTACCCTTAGCTCTTCTACATTAGGAAATTTATCCCCCAACAACATGATGGCTTCACTATCCACCATCTCTATTCTTTTTACTTTTGGCATAGGGGCAATAGTGCTAAGGTCGGCATTTGTACATAATCTTATGCTAGTGCAATTGCTGCATTTTTCTAATCCAGATAGATCTGTCGCACGCTTTATTGTGAGTGATTGTAAAATATCAGCTGGTACTATGAGATCAGCTTTCATGTATTCATATACATTTCTCAATTTGGTAGCCTTTTCCAAATCATTTTTTCCCCTAGCCTCCCGCAATCTCTCCATCAACAAATTACGCACATTTTCATATAAATCAAGCCACAAATCACGATTTTCATCCCATTTAAACAAGCTTTTTGGGTCGGTATATCTCTTTTCTTCCATAACGCCTCCACATTTTTTTTAAATTTTATCACATTTTCTATGTTTTTGCAATCAAATCGACCAATATTGACTTTTTCTCCATATTCTGCTACAATATATTTTATAAATTGAAGAGGCAAAACTTTATGAGTGAAAAAACAAGGAAACAACTACGCGACAAAATTTGTAATATTCAAGAAAAAATTCACTCAAAATAACAAAATAATACGATAAAAGGCGGAATTCCCCGCCTTTTTTTATTTATTTTTTTCATATTTTTCTCTATCAATTGCATAGCGAATTACATCTTTATAAATTGGTCTTCCCAACATATTACGACGACTATCCTTTACTGTATCCAATCTTTTCAGATATACAGGAAAAGGCCACTCTTTGCTGCCATATGTTGAATCTCTTGTTGACTGAGTAAATGATTTTATAACTCGACCATACTTATCAATTATGCACACTTTTCTTTCGCGATCATTATCGACACGAAACTTACCCACAAAACTATCCATTCCCTCAAACTTTACACTTTCAGCCAATTTTATCTCTTCTATATTAGCGGTATTTGAAAACGAACTTTTAACTACACAGTTGTTACCAATTTCAACAGTTTTTAGTTTGGGACAAGCTTCAAAAGAACAATCTATCAGACAATTATCACCAAACTTTACTCGACTCAAATGACTCAATAATTCAAAATTTTCGTTGTTTACCACACAATTATCACCAAACTCTATTGAATTTATATGTTCCAATATCGCTCCAGACAATTCCTGTTTCTCAATCACACAACCATCATCAAATTTTAGCTGAACTAACCCAGGACAACTATTGATTATTTTCCTATAATCCTTATTTTCAGGATGCAAAACTAATTTCTTTATAAGACTTCCCCAAAAAGCCATTGGATTAATATTCTCTACACTTCCACAATCGACCTCACGTAAGTTTTTAAAAAAACTATCTTTCTTCACCTCACCATTGTCATCTTCATATTCTATTTCAGAAACAAATAACAAACCCGGTATATTGTTAATCCCACTCTTAAAAGTTACTTTTTCGAGATTGTAAAATGCTTCCAATCCAATTTGTGGAATGCTTCTTCCGCCCATATTCATCAGCACAACCTCTTTTACCCGTCCAAAATCCACATCACTATCATCCAGCTGCTGCCAAAGATCTTCAGCTTTTATAAAGCCGTCCACAGTTAATATACCTCTCTCGAAAGAAAAACCTTTATCACGCTTTGCACTTACCATACTAAACCTCTCTAAATACACAATAACAGTTATTATATCACTTTACGCACTTTTAGTCAAGAAAGCTATTTTCAAAAGTTGCTAAATGAAAATTTTTGTGCTAAAATAACTATGGAGTGTCATATGGGAATAGTTGCTGTTATTATTATTGGATTAATTGGGGTAGCTCTCAGTATAGGGCTAGTGTACTACTTTGCTCGCAAAGGGGAAAAAACTGTGGAATGCATGTATCAAGGACATAATATTTCTGTTACTATAAAATCAAATTTTATATATGTTTATTTAGATGGAACATTGGTTGACTCAAATTCTTCTTTAGGCCCAAACTACAATCTAACCTTTCACCAGCCACTTGGTGATGACGAAATCAGAGTAGAAGTCACCAATTATAAAGTATCTATCTATGTAAATGATCAAAAGCAAGAATTGAGCAAATAAATTAAAACAACAAATTCTCATACAACTTCAAAAATACAATAAGGAGAAAAATATGGACATAAAAGAGTTATTTTCTGGCATAGAAGGCTTTGAAAATGTTTCCCCACCTATTCTTTGGGCAATGCTGATTGTGGGTTGTTTAATTGTTTTGGTAGCTGCTGTCGCTATAGTAATATCTATTTGGCTAGCCATCAAATATGTAAGATTCAATAGAAAAAACAACTCTAGCAATATTACTGGTGGGGATGCCGCTAGAAGAATTTTGGACGATAATGGACTAAACCACATCAAGGTATCTACTTGGGGATCATTTTTGTTTGGAAATAGTTACTCACACTATTTTAAAAAGGTGCGCTTAAGACGATGGACTAAAGACAAAACCAGTCTTACCTCCCTTGCTATGGGAGCTGAAAAATCAGCACTTGCAATAATGGACAAAAATGGTGATCCTGATATGAAACAACGTGTAGTACTCACTCCATTGATTTATTTTGGTCCATTTGCTTTTGTTCCTCTTATCATAGTAGGAGTTTTAATTGATATATTTGTATTCAACTTTACCGGTGTCGTATCAATCATCTCAGCTGGTCTTGGATTAGTATTTTATGTATTGTCATTCATCTTCTCTATCAAAATACTAAAAACAGAAGTAAAAGCCCAAAAAATAGCCTGCGATATAATGCTACAAAATGGTTTGGCTACTCCAGAAGAAGTAGAAGATATGAAAAAACTCTACAAACTTTATAACATTCAATATATAAATGATTTGATATTAGAATTCTTACAGATGATACTAAAAATGCTCGAACTTATAGCACGTATACAAGGCAAAAGCGGTTCGTCAAGTAAATAATCTAAAATAACTCCTCAATACTTGAGAAGTTATTTTTTTGCATAGATTTTTTACTATATTTAGAATTAATATTTGATTTTTTACTTGAGAAACTATATACTTACTCTGGAGGTAAATTACAATTGAAAGATAATAATTTACAAGAAACTTATATCCCACCGATCAAAGGAATGATTATACCTATAATTCTGATAATTATATTTCTTGGAATTTTTACAACTCTAATTTTTGTAAATAAAGATGTCGAAACCGAAAAGACAACAGGACGTATCACAGGCTGGGACGATTTTTATTCTGCTACATACGTAGAATATGAAGTAGATGGGGTAAGTTATGAAGGCAAATTAAACTACTATAACGACTTCGATTTTGTAGACAAACCCGTTGTAGTCGAATATGAAAAAGGAAATCCCTCACACCTAGTAACTACAGTTAATCTAAAAATAACATACATAATTTTTGATATCATTTTAGTCTTAGCATTAATTGGAATAATCATTTACTCTATAAAGTACAATTCCCCTCCAGATACCAAAAAACAAAGACAAACGAAAAAGCCAAACTCTTGATTGAGTTCGGCTTCTTCTTTTAGTATAATTATTTTTTCAATTTCGACAAATCTAGCTCTTTACAAGCAATATTCTGCGCAAAATCCTCTTCGTGGCTTACAAATATCAATGTTCCACGATACTCGTTAATAGCTTTTGCCAGCGCCCTTTTACACAACGGGTCAAGATGGTTGGTTGGCTCATCCAATATCACCATATTAAATTGCTCTAACATAAATTTAGCCAATTTTACTTTGCTTTGTTCTCCCCCACTCAATCTACACAACGGTTGCATTTGATGTTTACTACTCAAACCAGCTTTGGCCAAACTCGATCGTAATTGCTTATCATCTAATTTAGGAAACTCATTACGCATTTCCTCTATTGGAGTCAGATGTGGCATTCCCCAAGCTATCTCTTGTTCAAAGTATCCTATTTTGAGTAAATGATGCTTTGTTACTTTTCCTTTTAACGGTAATATTTCCCCAAGTAAAGTTTTTAGCAAAGTCGTTTTACCTATTCCGTTAAATCCCATAATTCTCCATTTTTCACCATTGTGAATCTCTAGGTTAATTCCACTTATCAAAGGAAAACTATATCCAATAGAAAGATTTTCTGCTTTTAATACAGTGTGGGCGGACAGTGGCGTGTACAAAAATTTGTACTTAGGTTCTATCACCTGTTCACCTTTCTCGATTATCTCCATTTTTTCTAGTTGCTTAGCCCTACTTTGTGCCTGTCTTGCTGTGGCGGTTCTTGCACTATTTCGTGCAATAAAATCTTGCAATTTTTCGATTTTTTGTTCTTGTTTTTTGATAGTTCTGTCTAGTACTAGATTCTTTTCTGCTTGTTGACGAAGAAATGCTGTGTAATTTCCATTATATCGAACAATAGATTTATTTTCCACACTCCAGATTGTGTTACACACCGCATCCAAAAAAACAGTGTCATGCGAAACGATAAGAAAACTTCCTTTCCATCCTTTTAGATATTCTTTTAACCACTCTATATGAGCTGTATCTAGGTGATTTGTAGGTTCATCCAATATGAGAATATCCGGCTCTTCGAGTAGTAACTTACACAATATCACTTTCGCTTGTTGCCCTCCACTTAGTTTGCCTAACGGAGTGTCAAGTCCCAGAGCCATTACCCCCAGCCCCGATGCTACTTTGTTTATCGTACTGTCTATTGCATAATAATTGTGACTATCAAGATATTCAAATAAACTTGCACTCTTTCTTGCTAATTCTTCCATTTCAGCTTCCATAGCAGTTGCAAAACGCTCATTTACAGCGTTGTATTCTGTCTCAATTTCTTTTAGTTTACTAAATGCACTTTCCAAATACTGCTTTATTGTGAGTTTTTTATCAAGACTTAAGTGTTGGTCAAGGTAGCCAACATTATAGTTTTTCTCCCATTCGAGGCTTCCTTCATCACAAATGATTTTGCCTGTTAAAATGTTTATTAGAGTGGTCTTACCTGTTCCATTAGCCCCTACAAGGCCGATTTTATTACCTTTATTAATTTTTATGTTTACATTCTTATAAAGCGTACGGTCCTCAAAACCGTGCGTTAAATTTTTTATATCCAACATTTTTATTCACCTTCCTTATTTAGAGTAAAATACTCTTTATTTATGTTTATTTTTTATATGCAAAAAACACATGCTCGCAATTAGCGACATGCCCCAAGTTTTATCCCACTCTAACCCAGTAGAAAGTATAGACTTACCTCTCCAATTAATTGCATAGTTTTCTCCTCTTTTTAGGTGAATATAAAAATTCTTGCCTTTATTCTATTTTTACAGTTTAATTATATCATAAACCTGCAATTTTGTCAAACAATTTTACTATAAAAAAGAAAATTTTTAAAATTAAAGTTTCATTTTTTTGTCAACTAAAAGGAAGTTTATTTTTCAAATTGCTAGACATTTTGTAGGTTTTTATATATAATTATTTAGAGGAAAATGATATGAAAATTATACATTGTGCAGATATTCATTTGGGCGCAAGCATGCGCACACATCTAAATAGAGATCAAGCTAAAATAAGACAAATTGAGTTGCTTGCCACCTTTTCAAAAATGATTGATTATGCTGTTGAAAATAAGGTAAAAGCCATCATTATCGCGGGAGATTTATTCGATACCAACGAATGCACACCCAAAACTCGCGATTTTTTGATAGCAAATATCGAGCAAGCTAGTAATGTCGAGTTTTTTTACTTATGTGGTAATCACGATGAAAACAATGTTATCAAAAATAGTGAAATCCCCAATAATCTGCATATTTTCGGCTCGGATTGGACAACTTTTACACTAGAAAATGTAAAAATTACCGGGGCGACACTCAGCGAGTGTACCGAAAACCCATACTCAAAATTAAATTTGGACAATAAAGATTTTAATATAGTTGTCCTACATGGACAAGATATCACCTCCTCTTTCAAGCCCGCCCCTGACACGGTGTATATAAACGAATTAAAAGACAAAAATATCGACTATCTTGCCTTAGGACATATACACACTTACTCATCAAAGCCACTTGATAAACGCGGCGTTTACGCATATTCGGGCTGCCTTGAAGGTCGTGGTTGGGATGAATGTGGCAAAAAAGGTTTTGTTCTATTAGACATTGAAAACAATAAATTTACTACTAAATTTATCCCTTTTGCACAACGAACTCTGCACGAAATCGAAATAGAAGTTGGTGATTTTAACTCAATTACTGAAATAATTTCAGCAATTGATGAACACACCTGCGATATTCCCTCAAAAGACTTTGTAAGAATAGTTCTCACTGGAAAAACAAACTTACAATCAAAAGTTGATATTGCTTTGATTGAAGTAAAGCTTAGCTTTAAATTTTTTTGCTTTGAAATAAAAGATAAAACAACATTTAAAATTGACACTTCAAAATATTTAAAAGACGTATCGCTTGCTGGTGAATTTGTAAGAGAAGTCGAATCTAGCGAGCTTAATGAAGATGAAAAAAATGAAATCATTGCTCTCGGGCTAAAAGTATTGAATGGTGAGGAGGTAGATTTATGAAACTGTTGCGTTGCTACATCGAAAATTACGGAAAACTCCATCAATTCTCATACGATTTTGACCCAAAACTAAACACAATTTTAAAAGAAAATGGCTGGGGAAAAACAACTCTTAGTAGTTTTATAAAAGCCATGTTGTTTGGCCTCCCTGTTAGTTCAAAAAAAGACTTGGATGAGAATGAACGAGCAAAATATACTCCTTGGCAAGCTGGAAACTTTGGAGGTTGGCTTGAATTTGAATTAAAAGGCAAGCAATATCGAATAGAGCGTTTTTGGGGAGAAAAACAATCGAAAGATAAATACACTCTTTATGATCTAAGCACAAATCAAGCTATTGATTCTCCTAATTTTGTCGAAGATTCACTAAAAATTAATGCCGAAACCTTTGAACGAAGCACTTTCATAAGCCACAACTTCTCTACCAAAATAAAAAATGATTCGATAAAAGAGCGCTTGAGTAAATTACTAGATAATGTCGAAACCCAAAGCGTTAGTAAAATCGATGATAAATTAAAAGAATTAATTACATCAATAGAGCATCAAAAAGGAAAGGGCGGCAAACTTTGGGATATGACCCAAAAAAGAGATTTACTTGAAACTGAAATAAAAAATTGTGAAACAGCTCATGAAAATGCAGAAAAGCTTTCCATAGAAAATGAAAATAACAAACAAAAAATAAATCAAATTACTGAACAAATCACTAAACTTCAAGCCAGATTACAAGAACTCAATGACCATAGAGTTGAACAGGAAAAACAAAAAAGCATAAAAAAATCTTTTGATGAAGTAAAAAACATTAAAGCGGAGATTGAGAGTATTGATAAGTTTTTTAAAAATTCTCCCCCAGATAGCTCAACTTTAAATTCTGTAAATAAAGCAATAAACGAGCTAAAATATCTAGAATCTACTCTTGAAAATTTGAAAAAAAGTTCCGTAAATAAAGAATATTTAGATCTTAAGCAGTATTTTAAACAAGAAATTACCGAACAAGAACTCAACAAAATCAAAGAAAAAAACGAAAAATTGCGCGAAATTTCCTTATCTAACGCCCAATCTACACAAAAATTAACAAAAAAGAATATTCTCATTTATGGACTGGATATTTTATCAATAATATTAGTGGTCATGGGAATTCTAGGTCTAATTCTAAGCTCTAATCCAATTTTATTTGCATTTATCACAATAATTGGTTTTTTAATTGGTGGGCTAAGTTTTTTCTTCACATTTAAGTCACAAAATCAAGAAATTACCCCCACACAAATACATAATAATAAAGTTAAAAATCAAGAATATACAAAATTAAAGCAAGAAATAGATGCTTTTGTTTCTAAATTTAACGAACAAAACAGCAATTTTGATGAGGCAATTATCAAAATTGAAACTAAATTTAGGCTTTTACAACATTACAAAGACAACGAAGAAAAGCAAAACAATCAATTAGGAGAACTGCAACGTAGATTCGATTTAAATCAAGATTTTTTATCAAATTATTTATCACAGTTTTATACTTTACCCATAAATTTTGAAAATGCATTCGATGATATAACAAAAAAATTGCAGAAAAAAGAAATATTACATGAACAATTAAAAACTAAAGAAGCAACTCTACCTTCTTTAACAAATCTAAGCAACAACGAAATTAAGCAGAATCAAGAAATTGATATAAAACCGATACAAGCTGAGCTTATAAAAGCAGAACGAGAAAAAGAACAACTTACCCAAACGAATGCTCAACTTCAATCTAAAATTGACTTTTTTTTAGAAGAAGCTAGCAAACTAACTAAAATTAGATTAGAGTGGGATGAAACAAATGAAGAAATATCATCTTTAACCCACAAACTAAACATTGTTAAACTTACTCAAGCTTACATAAAGCAAGCCAGTACAAACCTCACTAGCAAGTACCTGTCCCCTATCACAACTGCTTTTAAAAAATATGCCCATTTGTTAGTGGGAAATGTGTTTGATAATATAAGCATTGATACAGACCTTAACATTGCAATCGAAAATATGGGAGAACAAAAAAATACAAAATTCTACAGTCTCGGTAATCGTGATTTAATCGAATTATGCATGAGACTCGCTTTAGCTGAAACTTTGTTTGATGGTGAAAATCCGCCAATAATTTTAGATGACACATTCTCAAACCTTGATGATGAAAAAACACAAAAGTCATTAGATTTATTAAGACAAATCTCAAACGAATTTCAAGTATTATATCTTGTCTGTCATTCAAGCCGTGCAATAAAATAAATCGGTTGATAGTAATTTTATGTTGACTAATTTAAATGAATATGCTATCATATCAATGAAAAAACCGCAAAAATAGGATGGTAAAAATATGGAAACAAAACATGATACACGTACCCTACGTACTCGTAAACATCTAGCCCAATCCATGCTAAAACTATTATTACAAAAGGATCTGGAAAATATTAATATTGTTGATATATGTAATGCAGCGCAAGTTCATCGCACATCATTTTACAATCACTTCAACGATAAATATGAATTATTTAACTACTTATTTGATGAAATTAAAAATGAGATTTATGATAAAGCTATTGAAGGCCATTCTTTTAAATCACCGCAGCATATGTACTTGCAAACAGCTAAAAACTTGATTGATTTTGTTGATGATAACAAAGACATATTTATACAAATTTTAAAAAATAACAAACAAGAGCTAATTGTTGAAGTATTTCGTGAAGGATTGGAGCGCTCTTTTAAATTTCTCATTAAACAAAGTGGATTGGAATTTGAAATTCCCGCAGAAATAATCATAAAATACTACACTGGAGCCTTTGCTTCTCTTGCTCTATTTAGAATAATTAGTTCAAATAAATATACTAAAGAAGAATACTTAGTATTTTTTAAAAAATTCATTTTAGGAACAAATTAGAGGTAATATGAGAAAAATCACCTTAATATGCGTAGGAACATTAAAAGAAACCTACTTAATCAACGCCCTACAAGAATATATCAAAAGGATAAGTAGATTTTTTGACTTGGAAATAATACAGGTCCCTGAAACAAAATTAATAAAAAATTCCCCTTCTCAAATAAAACAGGTCATATCTTCTGAAGGAAAATCTATACTAAATAAGATTAATTCACAAACAGTCTTTCCTTTAAGCATTGATGGCGACCAAATCGATAGCATACAATTTGCTAAATTAATAGAGAAATATACAGACTTAGGCGAAATAACTTTTGTTATCGGAGGAAGTTATGGTTTGGATAGCTCAATAAAAAGGTTGGGAAAAAATATTTCTTTTAGTAAATTAACCTTCCCCCATCAATTAATGCGAGTTTTATTCCTTGAGCAATTATATCGAGCCGCTACAATTCTTAATAATATTGAATATCACAAATAAAAATGCAGTAAATTACTGCATTTTTATTCTTCGACCAACTTTATTTTTATTCCTGCCTCTTTTAATAAATCTTCGGAAAAAGGATCCATATATTTACTTTTAAAAACAACCTTTTTTATTCCAGCAAAAATAATCCACCTTGCACATAAAGCGCACGGAGAAAGTGTTGTGTAAATCGTTGCTCCATTCAAATCCTCGCCATTTTTTAACGCATCAATAATAGCATACTGCTCCGCACACAAAGAATAACACTTCTCCAAACATGTTCCACTTTTAATTTTATTAGTTTTGCGCATACATTGTCCACGCGAGCAACAATCCTTTAATTCTTTCGGTATCTCATTACAACCGGTGCCTAAAACTTTATTATTTTTAACAATAACGGCTCCTACTTTTCTATCATCTCGAAAACAATTAGACTTCTGCCCTACTGTAACAGCCATATCAAGATACTTTTTTTCAATACTATTCATAAATACACCTATTCGCTAAATACAACTGAGAATAATACATTTCCAGTGTATTTTATATTTTTATTTGACGAAACTAAATATAATCTATAAATTCCTGTTTTATTCACACCTTGTGCAATGACATTAGTTTTTTTAGGAGCGTTAGGTGATGGCATTTCACCATATTCCAATTCATAAGTCATTTCATCACCGGAAAAATTTTCATTTAAAGATTCTACTTCAATTTCAAAATTGCCTGTAACATCAGAAAAGTCACCACCCAAAGTATCACCGTCACTTGCATTCAAATTAAAACTTTTTTCTCCAGAAGTCGAATTATAACTTACCCTAATATTGAAATCAGTTTCAATTTGTAGTTGCTTTGCTTTTATGCTCAATTTATTTTGTCTGCTATAATGATTGAAATTTTGTGTAGAAGTTGAACAACTTGTTGAAATTGTATAATTCCCAACATCAAGTGGCTCTAATTGTTCATTTTTGTAAACTTTATGAGTTTCTGGATCGATATATAAAACATGACCTTTTTCATCTTTACATTCATATCTTACATCCATGTTTGGTTCATTAAAAGTTATTGGGCCCAATACATTATGCGTTGAATTAAGGTTAAAAACGGTATTTTCATTTATAGATGAGTTTTGTATCCATAATTTCGATACATCAATATCTGTCCCATAAGTAACGCAACACTCTTTTGCGTAAGAAAAGACATTTCCTTCAGCAAATTGATAAAACTCAGCTTCTTTAATAAAGTAATTTATCGATATATCACAATCCTCATATCGAGAACCACCTAATATATGTGCCTTTGCTATATACCACCCAACATTAACGGGAGGTGCGCTACTATATACTGTATCAGTTTTTTCCTTATACACAACATTTTCTACTCTCATTCCCTCAGCCAATGGAATGTGTTTTAAAACATTGATTGCTTGAGGTTGTCCATTATAAATAGTGGAAGCTGATGAAATATTTTGTGGAATAAAGTTCGCTTTTTTAACGACTACTTCGAATGTAGCCGATTGTTCAGCATAAGTGACTGTTACTACCTTAACTCCAACTTCATCAAGTAACCGTGTATCCACACTTGCTAACCCTAAGTCCAGCTCTAACTTTTTACCACTATCCTGAACTACTGTAAACTTGCCCCCATCCAAATTCAAATAATTTCCCACAACATATTCTGTTGTCGGCAAAGTAGTAACACTTATACTTGCAACACTGGTGTCACCTCCACACCCACAAAGCAATAAACTACCACAAAGTAGTCCACTCGTTCCTAACAAACTGAAAAATGTTGACTTTCTCATGGCTCCTCCATTTTTATCGTTCCTAATTATATTATACCTAATTTTTCAAAAAAAGCCAAATGATTTTTTAATAAAAATAAAAACAATGCAAATTTTTGCATTGTTTTTACTTAATTATTAACGAGTTGACATGTTAAAAGGCAATTCTTCTAATTTTTGTGGAGCTTTATACTCAACCTCTGTTTTTCCAGCAGCCTCTCTAGCTTGTTGTCTCTTAGCCTTTCTTGCTCTGTGATTAGCCATACGACGACCAAGCCATGCACGTATTCCACGCTCAACTTCAACTTTCTCTTTCTCTTCAGCATCTTTCTCTGCATCAACATCAGCCAAAGTCAAAGCCTTTTGAGCTTCTTTTTCTGTTTCAGCAGATAATACTGTAGCAACAGCATCCTCAGCAGCCTTTTCAGCCTTCTCTGCTTTCTGCTTAGCTTCTAAAGCTTCATCAACACGTATTCTTGTTTCTTGACTCTTTTTAGTCTCAGCAGTTGCTGCCTTTTCAGCCTTTTTACGCTCATCAATTTCTTGCAATCTAGCCAAAAAGTCTCTAGTTTTTTGTCTCTCAGCCTCAGCATATGCTTGCCACTCTTCCTCGTTCTTTACATCATTTTCAAAACGCTCTTTTGCTAATCTTTGCTCTGTCTCAAGCATAGGATCTTCACGCAAAGCAGTACCCTTTGCTTTTTCTGGAGCATCTACAAAAATACCTTTCTTTGCATTTTTAATAGTTTGCTTGCGATCTTTTCTAGCTTGCTTCAATTGAATTCTTCTATCACGTCTAGCTTGTCTCTTAGCCTTCTTAGCATCTTTGATTGCTTTTTTAGCTTCGGCACGTACCTCAGGATCTTTTGAACTCCTTAGTACTTGTTTAGCCTTTGCTATCTTATCATTTTCTATGTTAATAATTTCATTAAACTTTTTGTTAATATCTTCTCTATTCTTTTTCTCTACATCAAAAGCAGCAACTTTTGCTTTATTAATTTGCTCTTTTGTAGGTTTTGTTGTACTTTTTTGAGTTTCGTCTTCTTCAGTCTTTTCTTGATTTTTATCCTTAGGTTGTTTCTCAATTTTTGGTCCTAAGACGAATTCTCTAAATTTAGTACCCCAACCTTTCTTCTCAGTTTTCTCAGCAGTTGGCTTACTCTCGTTTGTTCCTTCAACATTAGCTGGTTGAACATCAGTAACAACAGGATCTATAGTCTCTTTTGAATTCTTAGCCTCAGCCTTCTTATTGCTGAATGGCAATCCAGCATCGGTTAATTTTCTCTCCATATCTCTAGCTCTGCGATCTTTTTCTTGGTTGGCTTTCTTAGTAGCCTTTCTGTCTGCTCTGTTTTCTCTTCTAGTAAGAGTATTTGCAGCTACCATTTTATCAAAGTCTTCCAAGTCACTCTTTAATGAATGCTCTAAAATCTCTTCATTACGTTTTTCAATCATCTTTGCCTCTCTCTCAGCACGTTGTTGTTCTTTCTTTGCTTGCTTTTCAGCCTTTTCTATTTCGCTAATTGCTTTAAAGTTTCGTCTATATGCAACATAAAGCTCATTATCTTCTGGTGTTCCATGAATTTTACTACGCGTTCCAGCCTTAGTCTTACAACCAGCAGCCATATCTTCAGCATTTACTCTTTCACGATATGCGTGCTTAATTCCACGAGCAAGTCCCTCAGCCTTTAACAAGCCACGTCTATTCTCTTCGTTAAGTTTCTCGATAAATTCAGCATCACGCAAAGCTTTTGCAGCTTTGTATGCAGATCTAATTTGTTGAGCTTTTGTAGGCTCTTTCTTCTTCATCTGGTCAGGTGATACATCAAATTTTAAGAAATCCCAGTAATACTCTTTAGCTCTCTCATCACCCTCAAGATACATATTTGCAAATCTTAAAGCGCTACCCTTTAGATCTTTTTTACTAATAGCATACTCCAAACTCTCCAAATCTTTGAGTCTTGCTTCTGCAGCTGCTTTCTTTTGAGCTACTTCTTCTTGCGCTGCTTTCTCAGCCTTTTGTCTAGCCTCTAGCTTTGGATCCTCACGAATTCTTGTCTCTTCACTCTTCTTCTCTGTCTCAACTGTGGCTTGTTCTGCAGGTTCTGCTTTTGCTTCCATTTCTACATTCTCAGCTTTTTCGTCCTCAGCAGCCACTGTTTCAACAGTAACTCTTTTCTCTATCTTTGGTCCCAACAAGAATTCTCTAGCTTTTGTTCTAAATTTTTTCTTTTCAACTGTTTGTTCAGCTACCTTTTCTTCTGGTTCAGCTACCTTTTCTTTAACCATCTCTTCTGCTGGAGCTTCTTCCTTGTTATCAACACCAGCAATAATATCTTTAGCTTCTTTTATAGCAGCTTGTAATTTGGACAAAGTTTGCTTTTCATAAAGTGATGTAATGATTGCATTCTCGTGAACAACACGAACATTTGTGTCATCACCTATTTTATCACTACGCTTAGTTACACGGTTTTGCAATCTTCCAGCTATAGCCAACAAAGTTTTATCCTTAGCTGCAGCGCATGCAGCCAAAAATCCTGCCTTAGCCCCACGCAAAGCTTCTAAAACAGCATGACCAGCTTTTCTAGAATTGATACGTACGCCCAAAGAAGCCTTCTTTGAACCAACTATTATCTTGTCTAAAGCAATACCAAGACCATTAGATATCCTTCCACAGTTAAATGCAGCCAATCTAAAACGATCCAACATCATGTTGGTTACACGCCATGGCAACTTAACATTAGGATCTTTCGCAGCAATTGCTTGTTCATCTAAGATCTCTAAATGAGTAAATTCTCTAAACATCTGCTTTATTGCTTTTCTAGTTTTGCCACCCATTAAACCCAATGTGTTAGCAATAGAATCGGCTACTTGTGGGCTAAGTTTAAATTCGCCGTCTTCCTTCACTAGCTCTGCCTTAAATTCTTCAATTAAAGCCTGTTGAGCCTCTGTATTCTTAGTAGGAATAAGAGCGTATTCTTGAGCATATTTCAAACTTAAGCTATACAAATCATTTACCTTTTGCTTGTTTTTAGCTCTTCTAGCCTTGATTGCTTCCTTGTCCTCCACTACTACTCTTTCTTGTTCTTGATTCTCCATAATATTCCATCTCCTATAATAGATAAATCCCTCCTACTTAGTTGACCCAGTCAACCTTGCCAACCCTGTCCATTTAGACGACTCAGATTTTATCACAAATTTTCAAAATGTCAATACTTATTTTAAAAGTTTTTCTTAAAAAGGACTTTTTTTGAGTAAATAATGCGTATTTATCAGGTATTTTAGGTTTATTTTTTAAAAAAAAATTTAATTTTTTTCATTTTTCTTGCCTTTTTTGATATATTTTTATTTTAACAAAAACCCTCTTTATATGTATTCGATTAATATATAAAAAGAACTTTCTTATGTTATATTTGATGCATTTTATTGTCGTAATTTTGCAAATTTGGTATTTAACCATCATTATTTTGAGCTAAAATAAGGCAAAAACTCTCTTTATTAGCTCCATTTTTATATAAGGGGGTTGATTTTTAGGCTATTTTATGATATAATGGCGATGTCAAAAGCTGACATGGGGGGGATAAATATGTTAAAAGCAAATGAAAGTTATCATGGTTTTGATGATGAAGAGATGGGCAATGAGTCAAATAATGATGTTGAGACAGAAATAATAACGCAACGCGTTAGCATAGACGAACCAAAGACATTTTTGCAAACTTGTTATGACAAACTTTTAGTTATTTTCAGCTTATGTTCAATATGCTTGATAATTTTTGCTAAAATGTTTGCTGTAATTGGGGTGCCAATTTGTTTCAAGATTTTTTATTGGATAGGGGCGCTTATATTACTTGCTGACATTATTATATATGCTTTATGTGCCCTAAAAAACCAGAAAGTAAAACTAGATATTCAGTTAGGCTCCATAATTGTAGCCATCATTGCTGCTGTATTTATTTACTAGATAAAACGCATCGATCGATGCGTTTTTTTGTTACCTACTTTTATTTGGTTGACTATATTTTCTTAGGTATGGTATAATATCTTTTAAAGAGGTATCATTATGGAAAAAGATTTATCTTTTCTCACATCCAAATTCATTGCTCATTGTGGGCTACACAATGAAACAATACCAGAAAACAGTTTACCAGCATTTGAAAATGCCGTAAAGCACGGATATGCAATAGAACTTGATGTCTCCCCCACTCTGGATGGAGTAGCTGTCACGCATTATCAAACTGTGATTAAAACTCACAAAATAGTAGAGTTGACCTCACTAAAAGAAAGTGAATTAGCAAATCAAAAAATAATAAATACCCCACACCATATCCCTTCACTTAGCGAAGTTTTTTCTCTTGTAAATGGTAAAACACCAATTTTTATCGACATAAAACAATCTAAAAAGAAAGTGGGCATATTTGAAGAACGACTTCTAAATCTAATCAAGAATTACAAAGGACAAGTAGCTGTAATGGCATTTAACCCATATGTAGTAAAATGGTTTAAAGAAAATGCCCCTGATATTCCACGAGGGCTGCTCACGACTATTTGGAGAAAAAATATGTTAGGCTGTCCAAATAGCGCACTAGTCCGCAATCTTCTATCTCATAATACATTATATAAAAAAGGTGATGCCGACTTTTTGAGTATAAATATTGATGATTTACCCGCCAAACTCCCCAGTAAATTTGATAATTTGCCAATTTTGGGTTGGACAGTTGATTCAAAACAATGCTACGAAGAGAAAAAACAGTATGTGGACAACATAATTTTCGAAAACTTTTTACCTTAGATTATTTTTTTGCCTTATTTTCTTGACAATAATCTCAATATATTATAAAATAACACTAGGCTGAAAATGCTTATTTTTCTTGCTACTGTGGCTCAGGGGTAGAGCACGTCCTTGGTAAGGACGGGGTCATGGGTCCGATTCCCATCAGTAGCTCCACACGAGTTTCGCTTCTGCGGGACTCTTTTTTGTATTTTCCGACTTCATCTATATTATTTTCTCTTTAGATGATTATATCTATTCGATATTTTTAGTAGTCACGAGATCCACCCCAGTCAAATTTGGGAGCTTCATTTGTTATTTCTTCATCTTTTGGTAATGATATGCCTCTTCCCTCAGCCGTCTCAATAAATCGGCGCCCATCGGTTTTAGGCAAACTTTCACACTTATAAAATGCATCTCTTGCTATTGTTGTCGTAGTTCCTTCCAAGACTACCTGCTCTAAGCGCTCACACAAAGCAAAAGCGCAACTCCGCACATATTCCAAACTAGCAGGTAACTTGATTTTTTCTATCCCAGATTCTGCAAATGCCATTTTGTCTATTTTCTTCAATTGAGAGCCTTCTTCTATTTCTACCTGCTTTAAGTCCTTACAACTCCGAAAAGCACTTTTACCTAAATCTTCCAAACTAGCAGGTAACTTAATTTTTTCTATCCCAGAACCTGCAAATGCCCTTTCGTCTATTTTCTTCAATTGAGAGCCCTCTTCTATTTCTACCTGCTTTAAGTTTCTACACGCCACAAAAGCCCCCCCATTTATATATCTCAAACTACTAGGTAACACGATACTCTCAATTTTACTAAAACAAAATGCATCTTTTCCTATCACATCTAAATTAGAGCCCTTTTCTATTTCTACCTGCCTTAATTCTTTACATTCATAAAATGCCTGTTCCCCAATTCCACACACACTTGCCGGCACTTCTACTTTTACTATACCCTGGTTATTACAAAATACTCCTTCATCAATATATATTACTCCATCTGGGATTTTAGCAATTAATGCTTTCTTCTCTCGAGAATTATCTTCAACTTTTATCAAAGACTTTCCCTTCTTTAATTTGCCTTGAGCATCATAAAACTCTCTTTCTACCACGTGATAAATAAGTCCATTTTCTCTGTCAACTATTTTTTCTATAGGTCTCCCTTGCTCATCAGTCGGTTTAATTTTGTCTTTGATTTTTTTTATTATCCCCATTATTATTTCTCCTTTTTTGTTTTGTTAATTTTATCATAACAAAAATGAATTGACAAGCATTTTATACTATATTGCTTTCAATAACTAACCCCAATGGTTCGACCGAATATTAGTTCTGGCTTTTGTCAGAGCTTTTTTTATGTTGATTTTTAATTAACTCCAAAGCCCAATTCAGAGCGGCTTGATTATCGTTGTCATCTAAGACAATTTCTTGACAAAAGCCTTGTGGTGCTTGAATCTTTCCATATTTTTTAGTCTTTATCACCTCTTTAACCTAAATCTTCACTCTTTTTCCAATTATTTGCATTTCCTAAAATCAAACCTTTTGCCCAGTTAATGACAGTTTGCTCTCCTGTTGAATCTTTAAGCACTATCTCTTGATATCTTTTGGGAATAGTTATATATCCATATTCCTTATTCTCCACAAATGACCTATTGCCTTTCTTCATCTTTATAGATATATCTTTCGTAAACCCTTTAATCCCCCAATTACATAACGCTTTAGTTTCGTCATTATCTTTTCTTGATAAACATAATTGTTCATTATATTTAAACATACCAAAGCCTTTTAAATTAGTTATACCTTTTCCAAAATCAATATTTTTTGATGCTATATAAATTGTTTCTGAATTAGTTTTACCATCCCAAAATCTAACCCAATGTGGTTGATTTTTTAAAAAAGGATACTTCTCTTCAATACTTTCTTGTGTTTTTTCTTTTGTTTGTTCTTTAGAAGAATTCTTTTTTTCAGGGGTTAAATTAATAGTAATAATTTTATTCTTTCTTTCTAAAGTTATAATTTCTCCAACCTGCATATATCCAAAAATTGTATGCTTAGCTGTTTGCTCATCTCCGTCATAATAACCAAAAAATAGAAATATATCATTTGGCTCCACATTCAAGTATTTAACTTTTGTTTTATTAGGTCCAAAAGTCGCTCTAAAATCCTTATCTTCTACATCATTAAAATAATTTTTTAGTTGTGGGTCTATATGATAAGCTGGATTTATTGGCTGACATATTTTGTTAACAGGAAAACTAACAGTAAATTTCTTTTCGTCCTCTTCTACTTTTAATTTGTTAAAATCAAAAATATCATTTATTTTTTCCAATCCTAATTTATTGCAAATTTCCAAATCTGCCTCATCTATTTGTGGAATTGGTATAAAAGGCATCTCCTCAGTTTTATCTGATATTTTTATTGGTGAACTACAATTACTACTATCCACCCCTTTTTTGCTTAGAATAACTTTCACTTTTATATATCCCCTTTTTTTCTTTAATTAATCTTGATATAGTTTATATTATCATAATAATTATTTATTAGCAATCAAATTTACTAATATCCCTAGTTTTGATATTGACAATTGTGTTAATTTATGCTATAATGAATTAACGTTAATTAAGGGATTAACATATCAAAAAAGGAAGTATAAAAAATGAGTTATGAAAATGAAGTGTGTGAAAACACACCTGTTATCTATGTCGGTAAAAACATGGGGGAAGAAAAAATTTATCAGAGAGTAATTGATACAATCTATGGTAGACTATATCCAGCTCCTGATGCTCCAAGAATCACCTATGGTGAACAAAGAATTAGTTATCAGCTATGTGAATTACTTGATGTTTTGTTGAAAAGTAAAGAAAAACGCTCTATCTCAGTAGATCACAAAGAAGTATTCTTAGATAAAATCAACGAAATGAAATCTAATCAGCAACGAGAAGGCAATAAAAAAGGAGATTATTGGGCCGCTACGCAGTATGCAAAATCATATTGCAATAGTAACCAAGAATTACCAGCTTCACTGCTAAAAATGAGTGAGCTAATAGAAACATATATGTACAAATGTTTAGGCTCTAGAGCTAAAAAAATCGAAGGTACCAATAACAAAAAACAAGTTAAATATGTCGTAGAAAAGATAAATCCAAACACATGCTCTCTAGAAAAACCACAATTTGTTGTAGGTACTCCTGAAGAACAAATCTATCAAAGAGTAATTAATACAATCTGTGATAGACTAGCTCCAGCCCCAGGAGCTCCAAGAATCACCTATGGTGAACAAAGAATTAGTTGTCAGCAATGTGAATTACTCGATGCTTTGATAAAAAGTAAAGAAAAACGCTCTATCGCAGTAGATCACAAAGAGGTATTTTTGGATAAAATCAACGAGAAGGCATCTAATATGCAACAAGAAGCTAATAGAAAAGGATTTTATTGGGCCGCTACTCAGTATGTAAAATCATATTGCCATAACGACGAAGAATTACCTGCATCACTACTAGAAATGAGTGAATTATTAGAAATATATATGTACAAATGTTTAGGCGCTAGAGCTAAAAAAATTGAAGGTATCAATAACAAAAAACAAGTTAAATACATCATAGAAAGGATAGAGCCAAACATATATAAGCCAATTATTTGCTATCTAGAAAAACCTCAATTTGTTGAGGATACTCCTGAAGAACAAATCTATCAAAAAGTAATTGACACAATCTGTGATAGACTATATCCAGCTCCTGATGCTCCAAGAGTCTCATATGGTGAACAAAGGGTGAGTGGTCAATTGTGTGAATTACTCGATATTTTGTTAAGGAGTAAAGAAAAACGTTCTATCCCAGTAAATCACAAAGAGGTATTCTTAAATAAAATCAACGAGATGACATCTACTAAGCTACATGAAAGTAAAAGAAAAGGAGATTATTGGGCTGCAGCTCAATATGCCGAAAAATATTGCTACAACGACGAGGCTATGCCTCCTATTATACTCGAAATGAGTAGTTTAGTAGAAGAATATGTGTACAAATGTTTGGGCTCTAGAGCTAAAAAAATCAAATGTGATGAATGGAAAATTAAGAATATCAAGGAAAATAACAATTCAGCAGAAGCATTTACCATTACTACAGCAATCATTTCTTCAATTAACAAGCGTTTTAAATACATTAATACAAATGACATTGAGACTATGAAAATAGGTGGTCTAGTAATCAGCACACTTAATGGAATGTTTTTTGAAAAATCTGAAATTAAAACACACAAAGGAACTATTACTTGCGATGAAGCGGTAAATATAACTATAGAACAATTAAAAAAAGTTCCCCGAAAATTTGATAATTATTCAAAATTTACCAGTGCTGTACTAACTGATATAGACCGTATAAATAAAATAATAAACCTAAATAATGTCACTCAACTATCAACTGATGTAATTTACGAAGCTGGAAAATTGCAATGTGAAAATTTGAAACTTACAAGCAAAACTGGACAAGAACTATTTTTCTTACCAAAAAACGCCTAAAAAACAATATTAATTTAACAGGTTTTAGAATAGAAACAAAAACATTAGACAATAACATTTATGTCTAATGTTTTTATTTACCCCATCAACAGTTTCTTAAATAGATAATTAGTACCTATTGGTTTAATACCTTTTTTAATTCATTAAGCGACAATTCTCGTTTGCCTTCATCGGTTTCCAATTCTATTTTACCTGTTTCTAAAAATTTGTTACCTAATATGATATTTTTTCTACAACCTAGCAATTTCAAATCCTTTAATTTTGCCCCCAAACTATCATTTTTGTCATGCCACAACACTTTTAGCCCCATATCAGATAGCATCTGATACAATTCTTGCGCTTTTACGCGCAATTTTTCATTATCCATATTGGCTATTCCTACATTAAATGGCTCTATTACTCTTGGGAATTTTAATCCACTCTCGTCTAAGTTCTTTTCTATCAAAATCCCCAATGTCCTCGTAACACCTATACCATAACATCCCATGTAGTAATAATCTTGTTTACCTTCTTTATTGGTAAATACGCCATTCATGAGTTTTGAATAATACTGTCCCAAATTAAAGATATGCCCCAATTCCATAGTTTTGATAGTTTTTAATTTGCTAAAATCTATATTATGATACATCTTTTCGTACTTCTTACGCAAATCATCGTTTTCGATAACTTCGATGTTAAAGCCAGTCTTTGTTTTTTCATCATACAAAACTTTGTCTTCACCAAGTTCGGATTCTATCATAAATTCTTCCGAAAAACTCCCCCCCATATCACCATTATCAGCAACAACTGGTATAGGCGTAAAGCCTAACTCAGTAAATATCTCTATGTAGCACTTACGCATATTTTGATATTCTGCTAACAAACTCTCTGGAGTCTCACTAAAACTGTAGGCATCTTTCATCACAAATTCTTTACTTCTCAATATTCCGCCACGCACACGAATTTCATCTCGAAATTTCATCGAAAATTGATATACGCACAAAGGCATATCTTTATAAGATTTTGCTAAACCTTTTACATAGTCAAACACGACCTCTTCCGCTGTTGGGGATAAGCAATACTCATCGTGTCGCCCAATAGTCGTAAACATAGTATTGCTTTTCTTAAATTTATCATATCTTCCTGAAGCATCCCAAAGTTTGCGTGTTTGCAAAAGTGGTAACGCAACCTCTACACAATCATATTTTTCGAGCTTTGCTCGAATAAAGTTCTCCAAATTCTCCCTTGCTTTTATCAATATTGCACCATATGTATATACTCCAGCACTGACTAATTTGACTTGTGAGCCTTGTGTCAATACCTCCATCATTGCATTATCATTTTCTGCTCGAGTCTTTTTGGTTATTGCTCCCAATCTTGAAAATTTCATTTTACTCTCCTAAACTAAAGTATTATTTAAAATTAAAATCAAACTAAAGTTTACCCCCATGGGGGACAAAATAAAATGCTTTTTTCATCATATATTTCTCGCTCTGTGTCATACTCATCTCCTAACAAAATCAAGTTTACCACATTCTATGAGCATTGTCAAATAACACCTACCCAAACCACACTATACCTTCTAGACTTTTACTCATCATTTTTTCTTAGATATTTTCTATCATCCAAATTTTCTTCGACAGGAATGTATTTTTCTACTTTCATACTCAAATCATATTTTTCTCTCAAACGAGCAATTTCTGACATCATAGGCGAAGAATGATGTTTGTCTAACGCATCTTGACTGCTCCAACTATCTATCAACAATACTATTTCTTTGTCCGCTAGTGAAATAAAATACTCATACCTTTCGTTACCTTCTTCAGCCCTTATTTTAGAAATCAATCCTCTACTCATCATTTCTTCTACAAACTGTTTTGCCCTTCCTTGTTTACCCTTGTAATATATGTTAAATGTTATACTCATATTTTTTTCTCCCACTGGAATATATTACTTTACTTGCATAGACAAAAAGTAATTTCAGCTTCATTCTTTGTCCCATCTTCATTTAAAACATAATCTTTTGAAATTTCAAAACCAACACCCACATGTGCTTTTATGCTTGCAATATTTGTTTTCCATGTATGGGCTTCTAATTTAAAATGAGTATTCTTATTCGCAATATACTCTATAACATCTCGATAAAGTCTTTTTCCCAATCCTTTTCCACGAAAACCTTCTGCCACCTCGAAAGCTTCACAAAAATATTCATTATCTTGTTTGGGAAGGACTCTTATTGCTGCCATATATTTTTCTTCATCTTTCAAAATTGCCAAAAAACCATGTTGGTTTTCCAAAAAATCAACCAAATAGTTCCAATGTCCTTCCTCAATTTGTTGCTCTGTTTCGTTGTATTTTTCAGCATTTTTTCTAATTCCACCTCTGTAAACATTAAAAAGTTGTTTTTTGTCAATTAATTTAGTTTCGGTGATAAATACAGTTTTCATTTCCCCTCCAATTCTTTTTTCATGACAATCATATCACCTGTGTCTTTATATTTCTTTTTATCCATTTCAATAAAGCCAAGATGTTTATAAACATCAATTGCGTGAGTGTTGTTTGTCGAAACGCTAATGATAATTGAATTAAATTGTTTTTCTTTAACTAAATTTTCTATTTCCTTTAAAAATTTTGTAAAATATCCTTTTCCCCTATTTTCTTCTTCATAAATACACAGATTTTTCATCATACAAACTTTGGGTATGTTTACAAGGTCATATTCGCACAAAAACTCAAGTTCTTTTCGCTTATCTTTAAAAACTAAAACGCACTCCCCAATGTATTTACTATTTTCAATGTAATAAACTAACAATGCATCCACTTTAGGATTATCAAAGATTTCCTTATATAATTTGTATTGGCATTCCTCTTCATTGGAAGAAAATTTATAATTTTTATAGCACTCTTCAAATTGTTTTTTACTCGCTATTTCTATCATAAAAACCCCCAACTTATCCCTTTGCGCTTTGGACAAAGGCTTCCATCTTGTGGCGGTCGCGAAACCCATCTTGTCCTCTGCAACTAGTGTTTACATCTACTCCATATGGCTTGCACTTTTTTACCACATCTCCCACATTCTCTGGTGTTAACCCACCCGCGATGAATAGTGGCTTATCAAGAGTAGCTACTAGTTTTTTGTCTACATTATAGTCATGCTCTAGCCCTGTACCACCTACTTGGTCAGTCTTAAGATTGATACTGTCGGTAAAATAAAAGTCTACATATTTTATTTTACTTACATCAGTCAAAATTTTATCACCCAATATGTGTATAACCCTAATTAATTTTTTATCTGGCAAAGCATTGTGTATTTTTTCAACCTCTATTTCATTAATAGAAGAATGAAGTTGTATATAATCTACATCGATAAATCGTGCCGCATCAATTATTTGTGTTGCATTTTCCACATGAGTTATCAATGTAGTTTTCACACTTTCCGGAAGATGAAGTTTTATTTCTCTTGCTACTTCCTTACTAATAAAATCATCACTATTATGTTTTTGCCCAACAAGTAGGCCTATGATATCCATTCCACTCTCCACCGCAGCAAGCGCGTCTTGGATTGTCCTAATTCCAGCAATTTGTATCATTACTTTACTCATTTCCTACACTCTTTTTACCATATTTTCTATTGGATATCGCTTATTGTGCATTGGGTTGCCTCCATAATCTTTTGCCCTAAAACCTAGGTCAATAAAGCATATTGGCAACAAATTTTCACTCAAGCCAAATTCTTTTTTCACTTCTGCCCCATTAAAAATGCCTAGCCAAACTGTATCTACTCCCACATCACATGCTTTTAGTATCATATGAGTAGCAACTATAGCGCCATCTATTTCTGGATGAGATTCATTGTTTATGCTAATTTCCACATCTGTATCCACACAAACCAACAGAGCTTCTCCTGTCCCATATCTTCCTCGATGCACTTTATCCATTTTTTCTAGCGCCTCTTTACTCTCCAGCACAAACACTCGTTGTGGTTGAGCATTCATAGCAGTAGGCGCGAGTCTTCCCGCCTCTAATATAGCACTTAGTTGCTCTTCACTTGGCTTTTTACCATCAAATTTTCTTACAGCTTCCCTAGTACGTATAACCTTATCAAATTCCATAATTATTCTCCTTTATTTCTTCTTCTAACTATTGCTGTAGTCACAATAGCTATTATTCCAGCTCCGATCACTCCTCCACAAACAGCTACCATTACAATAGGAAATTCACTGTTTGGAGAATCCGATGTGTCTGTAGAATCATTTTTATTTTCATCAATCCAAATTGCAAATAATTCTATTCTATCCTCGGATAAATCTCGCGTGTTATACACTATCTCGCTACCTACTCTATAACCTTTGCCTGTGCCATCCGGCTTTGTATTCCATTCTTTAAATACTGCACCTTCTCTACTATATCCGCTATTAGGTACTTTGAGTTTAACTCCATATAAGGCTTCTGTTTCAGTCATATCTCCTTCTCCGCCATTCCCATTAAAGCTAATTATATAGTTTTTTGTATTAAAGCTAATTTTTACAATAGAAGAGGTATATAATCTAGGTTTGGATTGCACGTTTTGATATTGGCTTAATACCACATAGACAATTTGTCCATTATTCTCCACCCATCTATCACTCAGCATTCCCCCATATATAGCAGTTACTACATTACCAGCGCTATCACGTGGCAACATACTGCTATCTGCATATCGAAATAGTGACACAGGATCTGAATAAGGTCCCCAGATATTATCTGCTAGTCTATACATTATGCCCCCCTTTCCTGCCTGAGTACTACGCAAATACGAAACCATCCATTTCCCCAAATATTCATTATATATGCAATTTACTTCGCCACAGCCACTGTTAGGATCGGTGAGTTCATCACTTCCAAATATATATCCCACACTAGGTATGGTGGCAGTGCCTTTTTTATTTTGTTTACTCAGTCCCGCCTTTCCGCGCTCAAAAATAGGTCTTTCTCCATCAAATCCAGTCAAATACTCATATGCATCAAAGTCCTCAAATTTTTCTTTTCTTACTCGAGCTAACTTTACTCCTGTAGTGCGATACCCTCCCTCACCCAAGAGATAAATATATCCATCACGCCCATCAACAGGACAAATCTGAGTGTAAAAATGCCCCTCATGCTTGTTTATGTCGATATTTATGCCCACAGTTTGATTATTGATATCTTGCTCCATCAATTGTTTTATTACAGTTGCATCATTTGCCTTACAAATTTCTCCATTGCTATCAGTTTCATAAAACTCACTATTTGTCCCACTAGCATGATTTGCCCATGACAAATTATTGAGTTTTACCCAAGTTTCTCCACCATCACTAGATTTGACACACCCACCGTAATTCATCCTATCCTGACGAAATTCTGATGTCAATACTGAAAAATAAAACATATAGATGTTACCATCAATCTCAATCCCCCCTGTGGGAATTTTGCTAGATTCTGTGCCCCCACTCTTTTGGCCACGATGTAACCCTTGAATGATAGCTGTTGCGCCCAAACTATGATTTGCCACGGTCTGAATGCCTTGTTTTGTATAAAAACTATCAAATGTTATTCCATCACTAATATCATTGTCGTGACTAACCAGCATTATATTAGACTGCCACGGCATCACAAAGCTATTGCCACTTGTTCCTTGAAATGTATCTCCAAAAAACATCAAAGTTCTATTTCTGACTGAATCATATATAGGAAATCCCATATCAGCGCAACCTATACCAAATTTCTCTCTCAAGACCTCTTGCTCATCTTCTGTTGCACTAGGTAAAATATTTTGCACAAATTCACGCTTATTTATTTGTTCTACATCACGTAATTGCTCCAACTTCGCTCCACTTTGAACACTAATTTTCGTCTTACAGCCCGTTATAACGTAGCCCATACATAATACAACAGCCACCAAAACTAGTCGCGTAAATATTTTGCTCATTGATACCTCCTATCCTCTAATCTTGTTTAGTATATCACAAAAAATACATTTTGCCACATTTTAATGCTAAATTTTACAAATATTTTTCTTCGCAGCGACGCCGCTGCATCGCGGGAGCGTCAAGCGCTCCACCTTAATACAAAAAAGCATATCCATACAGGATATACTTTTTGCTAAAGCATAACAATATCTATTTATTCCAATATAGTTTATCTTCTAATTTATCTATCTCAGTGCGCATAATGTCATATTGCTTTTTATATTGATATTTGGTTATTCCATAGCTTAGTGCCACCATAGCCACAGCCCCAAGCCCTGCCCCTATACCTGTAGGTATAGTAAGAGTGTCACTCAAAGAATCGGTCATCGAATAGTCTTGCATATCTTTGATATTATCTAATATATAGGCAAATTTTCCATCTAGATAATCATTAGCATAATCGACATATTCCGGCTTACTATCACCTACCCACACCACCCAGGTATCACCTCTCTTTTCTACCCAGTCTAACTCACGCTTAACAAAAACAGCTCTCAAAAAAGCAGCAAAATCATTTTCATCCACAGTAGCATCGGGATAAAGCTCAAAATAATGCCTTACAGCATAATACTTGTCATACAATTCCTGCTTTGTAGTCTCTACATAGTCGACCAATTGCTGATTTACTTTCACCTTTGCTTTTTGATAATTGGGTTCAGCTACAATAGCACTCGCCAGTGCTCCAACTCCACCAAAAGCCCCTAAAGAAAATATACCATATATTTTCTTAATTTTTTCCCTTTTTTCAATCATTTTGTCGTATTTTTTTTTCAGTCCATCCAACTTTGACCAATCATCCATATTATTCACCTACCGCTAGATTATACCACAAAACTGTTACTTTGTCACTAGCAAACACCAGAATTTTCTATCTAATTATTTGACAAAATTCGACACTCACCTTATAATGGCTGCGGAGGTAAAAATATGATTACAATAGCCGGAAAACCTTGCAGTGGAAAATCTGCCATTAGCAAACATTTGGAGAGTGAACATGGATTTGAGCGTTTTAGCATGGGAGATATGTTTCGCTCTATAGCAAAAGAATACAACATGGATGTAAACGAACTCAACCAAAAATGCACCGACTCTAAAGAACGCGTTAAGATGGAACTGGATGTGGACAAACTAATTGATGACAAAGTAAAAGAATTGGGTGGTAAGCGAATACGAGACTATGTTATACTTGAATCGCGCACAGGATTTTACTTTATCCCAGAAAGCCACAAAGTTTACACCACTATACTTGAGTATGAACAAGCAAAACGCTTATTAGGTTCTGGAAGAGATACAGAAAAAACTAATATAAGCGTAGCAGAAGCTATAGCCAATCTCAACGCCCGAGAAAAGATGGAGAACGACCGATATAAGGAATTATATCAGATAGACACATTAAACCTAGAACAATATGATTATGTAATTGATACCACCTATCTTACTATCCCAGAAAGCGGAGAAAAAGTGTACGATAGTTATATGGACTATCGTGAGCGCAAATATGGCACCAAAAATCACCAAAAAAGTGAAGAAATTATACCAAATATGTAGTTTTTTTATTTAAAGTTGCTTTTTTTAGGCAATTTTTTAATTTTTATATTAAAATCAGTTGACATATTTTTCTTTTTGTGATAAAATTACAAGGTATAAAGGGAGGTATGTTATGAAAGGGAAGATAGGCTCTTTAAAAAACAAGTTTAGTCTAGATGATATTAAAACTATCATCAATGATAAAATTGGCGATTTTAAATCAAAATTTGACAAAATTGACTGGGAAAACGCAGCTGAAACTAGTAGAGCTGCAGGTTTACTTGGTAGTATGCTCGCTATATGTTTACTTGGGGTTTCTAAAGATCCACAATTCTTTGAGTACACAGTTTTGGAATCAGGTAAAGTAATATTTACTCCTGAATCATTATTAAAACTTGGTGCTATAGTTGCTACAGGATTAGGTCTTGGGGAATTGGGTAACAAAGTTTGTATTGATATTGGCAAGCGTAAAAAAGCAAGAGTACCTGCTGAAAACCACAAAGCTAAAAAACTTGGCGCTATTATTAAAAAACCTTTGCGTGTTAAACCTGCAAAGGAAAATCCTAAAGAATTTAGTGATATAGTAGCTGGTTCTGGCTCTGTCAGAGAAACTGTACAAGCAAATGAAGAAGTAATTAAAAAATAAAGTGGGGGCTCACCCATTTTATTTGTGTATAACAGTAGATAAGGAAGATGTAAAATGAGTATATTAAATAAAAAAGACAAAGAAAAAAATTGGGAATTTTTAAGTCAAATCAAATTCCCCGTAAGTGAAAAAACAATTCTATTTGGGGCAATTCCTGCAGCTCTTGTGACTGCTCCAGCAACTTTTATTATAGCTGGTACAAAGATTGCAGATCCTACTAACCCACTATCTGTTTATCTTAGCTTGGGGGCGTTTGCTGCGCATGTAGCTGCTGTCGCTATTTTTTCATACGCTCAAAACAAATATATAGATATCCAAGCTGAAAAACAACGCTGGGGCTTGTATAAAAAATAGTTTTGCGCAGAGTTTTGTCGATATATAGCGAAATATAAAAATAAATGCAATTTTATCAAATTGCATTTTTTTATTGAATTTTTTACTAAAATAAAAAAATTTTTGAAAAATTTCATCAAAAACACTAGCCAAAATAATTTTTTTGCGCTACAATAGTGGAGCAAGGAGTGTAATATATGTATATAGGAAAGAAACAATACAAACGTTGGACAATTGAAGAAAAGAACGCCATTATGGCTGAATACAAAGAAGCAAAAAAATTTGGACGAAGCGAAAAAGAGCGTCAAGTGCGCAAAATGTTGGTAGAAAAATACAATATTCCCTGCCAAGCCGTTTTGCTTCGTTGGATAAAACAATATAAAAAGCACGGCACATGTGTAGATAACCGTGGTAACTGCACCAAAAAGCAAAATCTACTAAAAGGGCGACCTAAAAAAGCAGATATTGCTCAAAAAGCAAAAGACACTGTTACCTACCTAAAGAATAACGCTAACTCCCCATTAGAAGAGTTGCGAGAAAACTATCTAGTATTTCCACCAGCACTAATCAAAGTAAAATATGAAACCAAGCGCCAAGCAGTATAGCGATATAATTATATGCTTAATAAAAAAACAATGTGGTTTTTCCACATTGTTTTTTCTATTCGCCACGCATCAGCACTAGAGTTGTTTAGTCCTTTGGTCTGAAAACACCAAGCGCCCGTTTCATCTTCTTCAATAGCTATTATTTGGTGAAATACTAGTGTAGATCCACTTTGCACCGCCAACCTAATAGGATTGGATGAATACCCAACATTTGGTTGTATGTAGTATCAAATTCAATTTTTCCCGACATTTTGTCGACTGTTGTAAGGCGCTTGGTCTGATATTCTTTTGTCTTTACACTATTTACGTAAAAAGCTATGTTGTCGCCAGTTTTTAGTGTGTGTGGTTTTACAGTTCGATTTTTTCCACATTTTTTACAGATAATTTTGAAGTTAAGCAATAAAAACAACAAAAATTATTTGACTAAACACTATTCATTTGATAAAATAAATGACAATAGGAGGAAAAAATGATTAGCGACGAAAAAAGGACCTATGATTTAGGTCCTAAAATGATATATAAAACAGAAGTTACTATCGGCAAATGCCGTGACTTTTGCCTCAATCTTCACAAAGTAAATGAATTTAGAGCGTATTTTGTAGACACCGATAAAATCACTCTTGAAGTGCGCACTGATCTGAATATTGATTTAGCGCGAATTGTTGGCTTAAACATCTCTAATGGGCGCAACAAAGAAATAAACCTCTATCCCATCAAGCAAAAGGGAGAACGCCCTTTTGATGCCTTAGGGCACATTTTTGTGCAAATTGTTTTCCCTAATAATAGAGAAAACAACATCGAAATAAGTGGTGATTACCAAAAAATCACTCTCACCGACTGCCCCACATACAACCACATCGAGTTTGATGGCACAGTAAACGAAATGAATGTATATAATATGGCTGGGTATCTAGAAATCAATTCCCCAATGGCTCTTACACTAAACTATGACGCATCTATGGAGCGAGTTGATATCAACCAAAAAAACACTACATCTTCCCTTATACTTACCCCATCAGCCACACCCAATATATACGCTATGGGCAAAGATTGTGACATTGTGCTGGTGGGTTGCGCTATAGATCCAAATTCGGAAAAACTCATCGAGCTAAATGGCGCAAAATCAAGCCTGATAGTGAGATGTAAATAATTAACTCAATTTACTACAAACGCTACTTTAAACCAATAATTTGCTACTTTAAAAATAGGAGAACTAAAATTTATGGGCACATACACTTTAAACCAATATTTGGAATTAACCGATAGTAATGTTAGTTACAAACAAAAAAAAATCGAAGAATTGAAGGCAATTATTCCCTCAAAAGAGAAACTTGCCTCTGCCAAAAAAGGCTGTATTTATAGGGTAGCTGGTACTGCTACAATTTCGAGTATCACCTGGATAACTCTTACTGTAATATTAGATAGTCATATAAATGATCTATCATCTGCTTTTTTACAAGTGTCCCCTATTGGGCTAGGATTTTTAGCTATATCTACACTTGTTGCTTCTGCCCCTTATTATGCATTACGACATGAGTACAAATTTATATCCCAAAAAATCCAAAAATTGGAAAATGAATTAAGCGAAACAAAAACACATTAAGCTATACTTAATGTGTTTTTTTATAAATTATTGAGTCAAATCAACGAAATTTGTAACATCCATCATTAACTGCAGTTCACTAAAAGCAAAGCTAAATGAAATGCTTTCGTCATTATTTGTTAGTTCCCAATTACCAAAGTCAGTTGGAAATCCTGCTTGCCAATTTTCTTCAGTAAAATCTCCCGCAAACAAATATGCACTTCCCGTATCATATAACATTGCTGTTAATATATTGTTTTCATTAAATACTATAGCATATTTGGGTGTCTCTGGGATGTATGGGGTTACTTCACTAGTCATATCAAAACCAATCCACGCCCCATAGACTTGGGCTTTGATGTGATTTCCGTCGTCATAGTCAGTGTCCATCTCCCATTCTCCTGCGCTCATTGCAGGCACGCCAACACTTACATCATTAGCTGTCATATTGTAGCACACAAAATATTTGTTGCCTTCACAAATTGCTACAGTCATAGGAATTGAGCCGTCCCCTCCACTAATTTCATATTCATATGTATAGAGGATTTCTTCATCAACTACTTGCATAGTAAGTGTGTCATTTTCACCAATCTTAAAGTAGATTTCAAAATCATCAAATTCAGCACAAATCACATCCGCCGTTTCATAATACCAGTTTCCACTCAACATAGCATAACTACTATCTTGATTTAAGTCATCTAACTGGTGTTCTCCGTACAACACAAAGAACTTTTTATTGGTGTAAGAGATTAGCTCCTGCGTGTTGGGGTCGGTGTATTCGATCTCTTCTTCAGTAAATACAAATGTACTAGCCACAGCTTCATCCTCTTCGCCTTCGATAATAGTAGTGATGTAGGCGATATTACCTGTCAATTGAGTAGGCGTGTAGGCAAAGTTGTAGTGGAGTGTATACACTAAAGTGGAGTTTTCATGATATATATACACTATTACTTGAGTAAATAGTCCATCATTAGTTAACTCTAATGTAGATGTTTTAGTTTCTTTTCTAGTTACCAAGTTGCCATTTACTAGGTCATAGTTTAGCTCAAAACCATTGTTTAGCTCTATGTACAGTTTTTGACTAGCATTAACAACCCAACTTTCTTCTTCTAGAGTGTTTTGAGCTAGGTAATTTAAGTCAGGCGTATCATCAGAATTTCTATATTCTAGCGCAGCAAAGCACCCCAATTTATCAATAGTAAATGATTTTCTAGCTAACCAATTGTACATTAAGTTATTCACATCAGCATCGCTATCTGCTTCAGCGATATATAGCTCATATCCTATTTCGTTATATCTATTGTTATTATTATCTTCTGCAAATCCACCCACATAATGTACTGTATTGTTTGTGGTATGCTTTATCGAAGCTGAAGTGCTATTATTTTCATTGTCTATGTATAAGAATTTTTCAAATACAGTGTATTTTGAGCTGTCAAATTCAAAATCAATCACATCCCCAATAGATAGCGATGATAAATTATTCAAGTCAGTAAAGTCTAATTCATATTCAAGCTCTTTATCATTATTGAACGAAACGCCATTTAAAACAACGCTATCAAACCAACTTTCATAAGTTACTTCGATATCTGTTTTCGTCACATCTTCATAGTTTCTAAAATGCGCTACAACTGTTGCTAGATTATTCTCCAAACTACTTAGTGTGAAATAAGGTTCTTCATCTCTACTATTGCTTATTGTAATAGCGCCACCATTTTCTCCTACTGTAGCATTGTTAGACCAAATGTAGCTCGACACTGTAGGCCATGTGATGTCTAAAACGTCTTCATAATTATTATCGGCAAATGTAACTTTTTCTATATCAAATGTAAAATAATCTGAGTGAGAATATCCTTGTTGATCATTATAGAAACTAGCAAAGTTTCCGCTGTAATTTATCTCTACATAGTAACTCCCCACATCGATAATCTCACCCTCAATAGGCTTCCATTCTGGTCCATCACCATAGTTTCTTTCATAGTACGAAAGAGTGTAGTCATCACTATTTAATGTATAGTCTTTAGCTTGGCCATTAAGGTTAGCCTTAATAATTAGTCTAGGCGATGCGGGACTACCAGTATAACTAATGTTGTTGTCGCTAGGTGTAATTTCTATGCTAGCCCCAACTAGCCCTTGACTCACCTCATCTCCTACTTGTCCAATTAACGCTGGCTTTATCACAACATCCGTTGTGTAATACTCTACAGTTGTGTCATTTGGTCCCTCACAAACTAGCGTATAGTCGTTACTATAATCATCCTTTAGGCTAAGAGTAGCTTTTGCCTCATATGTGCCGGCGTTGGTTAAGTCGGTGGTAGGTTTATTTCCATTAGTCGTGAATGTTATTGCTACATCTATCATGTCGCTATACACAGTACTATCAGTAGCTGTACCCACCACAGAAAAAACTACTGAGTCATTTTGATTGGTGCCATTGTAAGTTAATTCTGTACCAATCCAAGAGAAGTTAGATACACGTAAAATCTGAGATACTATCTCAAAACTAAAGCCAAATGTACCAGTAAAATTGCAATATTCTTTAGTGGGTCCATTTTCAATATAACTCTTTAGGGTTATTGTCCCTTGTTTAGCCCCTAAAGTAACAAGATAATTTTCCTCTTCAGGATATGCTATTTCATAATATAGTGAACCAATCTCGATTTTTCTATCAAGGTCATATTCCTCATCTTCTGATGATACGTCATTAAAGTCAACCATGAGCATTGGGCTTACGCTTATTGCTTCACCAGTATATTCATAATATTGATTTACACCAGAAACACCTACTCTATAGCTATTTGTAATGTCGTATGGAGTAATATTAAAAAGAATTATCCTTGTAGTTTCTTCATCAATATATGAATAGCTGCCGTTCGATTTTGCACTAACACTGATAGCCCCACGACGCACATCCTCGACTGAAACATTTTTATTATCGATAGCAACGCCATCCTCTACAGTATTTGAAGGAATAGATATTTCAATTTTTTCATTCCAATTGGAGTCTATAGCATCCAAGCCGAGTATAGAGCAAATTTCATCCGCTGTGTATTCTTTAGCCTGATATGGAAAAGTGAAGCTATTAATAATAGTAATAAAATCAACAGAATTCAAATACTGATTTAGAGTCCCCGGTACTATTTCCCATTCCCCCAAATCAACACTTGTTACTTCTTCTCCGTCACTTTCTAGATAGTAATTTCTGGTGTATTCATTTTTGATAGAAATTACTGCATTATAATTACCAATGGTGGTTTGCTTCGTTAGCTCATCAAAAAACTCTTGTTGTTCCCCAACAAAAGTAACTAACGGAGCTACTGGCACAGCCTCAAGCACACCTGTCTCAGGGTTTTTATCTTCTCTAAAATGCACACGTGTATTTACTAAAGTAGGACTATCAAGCCTAACCTTCTTTATATCCCACATTATAGTGATTTCAATCATAGGCTCAGAGCGGAATGCTGCAGCCCATTTATAACCAGCACTTGGCCAAATAGACACAGAGTAAATGCCTGCATCTGTAGCAGCATATTCATTACTTCCTACTGTAATTTTTTCACTATCGACCAAATTTTTTAGAGTTTGATTTCCTGCTGATACATAATCAAATATGTTTTTTTCCAGTCCATCATATATCAAATTGCTTGCATCATTCACACTATATGTAGTGCGACCGTCAATTGTATTATCCAAAGTCAACCCTGTCAACATTGGTAAAGCCAACGCTGTGCTCGGGTCATACTTTAGTTTGTGCACCACAAAATTGTGCTGACTATTTTCACCATACGCAATAATAATGTTGTAAATGCTATATATCTTACCATTTTTGGTTATTTCGCCAGCAGGATTAGTATTCACCGTAAATGTGTAATTATCATCCGCACCCAAAATCTTTGTTTGTCCATCCGAATACTCTGCGGTCACCACAAAATCAGACTTTGTAAAACTGGATATATTTGCATCATAATTATCTAGAGTAAACACATTGTTTGATAATAATCCCGCGCACCAACTACCATTCGCTACATCAACGCGCACACTGGTTAGTCTAACTTCGTCTGCATCAGGATTGTTTTCGTTACACGCACCGAATATAACTACAAATGGAGCCACCAAACAAAGCGCCAACACAGCCAAAAATCTGCTTTTCATAAAAACCTCCTTGTTTTATTGTAGACAAATTATATCATAAAATGTAATAAAATACAAAAAAATAAATACAAAATCTCTAAAATTCTACAAGATTTTTTCTAATATAGTTTTTAATTAATCCTACAGATTTGATTTACTAATAATAGTGAACATTTTATGGCGAGAAAACATTTGACTAGATGTGCTATTATATTGTATAATAAATTACCTAAAGGAGGAAATAATATGAGTTTGTACGCATTAAAAGTCACTAAACGCGGAGGTGAAGAAACTGATTTATCTAGCTACAAAGGTAAAGTATTACTGATAGTAAATACAGCTACGCGTTGTGGATTTACCAAACAATACAGTGAGCTAGAGGAATTGTACGAAAAATATCACGACAAAGGGCTAGAAATTTTAGATTTCCCCTGCAATCAATTTTTACACCAAGCTCCCGGCACCGATGAAGAAATCCACGAATTTTGCACATTAAAATTCAACACAAAATTTGACCAGTTTAGCAAAATAGAGGTAAATGGCAAAAATGAACACCCACTTTATGCCTATCTAAAAGCTCAGCCAAAAGGCGAAGGCAAACGGATTAGGTGGAATTTTACCAAGTTTTTAGTGGATAGAAATGGTGAAGTCGTAGCTAGATACGACTCTAAAATCACACCATCAGAAATAGCACCCGACATAGAAAAATTATTATAGAAAAAACACCTACAAGGTGTTTTTTCTGATTTTAGTAAATAAAATCATATATTACTTATGCAATTGAGCTGTTTCTTCCTCTTTTGCCTCCATTTTTGCTGAAACAATCTGGGCATCTTTTACTCGCAAATGACATAATATACTAATGAGTGCACAAGCGCTACACCCTAGCCCTACAAATACTCGTCCCATGTGAGCTTCGACAACCAAAGCTATCACCAAAAAGCACGAAAATGTAATAATGCTACGAATCCTATCTGAATGAATACCTGGAACGATGCAAAATATCACATACAAAGTTGCTAAAATAAACAATTCTGGAGAAATCCAAACTAGAGCTATCATCTCACCAAAAATTGTGGAAATGCATTTCCCGCCTTGGAACTTGCTAAATACACCCAAAGCATGACCTAGTGTAGGAGCAATGATGACAAAGGTAAATAATAATGAGTGAATATCACAAAACAAAACACCTAACAACACTGGAATAAAGCCCTTTAGCATGTCACAAAGCAAGCATACAATTCCTAAAGGTACGCCACAATACTTAAACACATTATACGCTCCCGCATTGTGATCATCACTTATCTTGCGTATATCTTTGTGGCAAAACAATTTGGGCATTAACGCACTATACATCACACTCCCACTGATAAAACCAGCTAAAATTAAGATAGTACATAGTAGTTCATTAGACATACTCTGCCACCTCCTTTAGTATATTCTTTGCTGCATGCTTATCGAGATTTTGCTTTTGATTGGTGATAATAAACTCTGCAATATCATTATGGTTTATTATACTAAACGCTTGGCGCACCGCATCAGCATTATTTAGTGCATATCGACTCATTCCGCGAGTAGAAAAGAATTTTGCATTTTTTGCTTCACACCCCCATTTGGCTTTTAGATGAACGATTGGCACATTTGCTACACCAATTTCAGAGCTAGATAAACCGCCCGGCTTAGTAATCACCACATCACTCGCCTTTACCCAATCATATATTTTTGGTGTAAACCTTATGGGAATAATGTTATACTCCACATATTTATTGGTAATTTTACGAAACATTTTGTCGTTATGCCCCGTAACTACATATATAAATATATCATCTTTTTTGAGCTTTTTAAAGTATTTACACACCCCGTAAATATTCCTACACCCAACAGCGCCTCCCACCACCAATATTATTTTTTTGTCTTGTGGCAGGTTTAGTTTTTTTCTAATCTCGTCTTTATTTACATTTTGGCTAAATTCTTGCTTTGTGGGCATACCTGTAACGCATTGCTTATCAATCGGAATTTTCCATCCGATTAGTTGTGGACGCAGATCTGCATGAGCAATAAAATATTTGTCCATTTTACTGTTATTTATAAAGGGAATATACGTATAATCTGTCAAAACTCCAAAAGAAGGCACAAATAATCTGTATTTTTTTCTGATGGCAGTCATCTTTGACATCATAAACGGATGCGTACAAATCACCGCATCAAATTTATTATCTACTATATAGTGATATAATTTCTTTATATTAAACCGATTTACACAATAGATAATATTAGGAAAAAGCACTTTGTTAGCAGCTAATCCTAAGTTATAAATCACTCCAAATAGTGAAGGAGCGTGAGTAATCAAACTATTATAAAACTTATCGAATGCTGATGGTCGCTTAGGTTCCCCTAGATGATTGGAGAATGCGATTTCAGCTTCATGCCCCTCACGCAACGCCTCATCATATATTGCAATTGCAGCACTGTTGTGCCCCTCCCCACTACTGCATGTCAATAATAAAATCTTCATTTCATCCCCTAATTAACTTCCGTAATATTTACTATTATATCACATATTGCAGAATATGTCAAAAATTACACTCGTCACTAGGCTATTTTATCCAATTTACTAGTTCGCCATCACTATCATTTATGGTAAGTCTACTTCCTTTTTTGATATTTAGTTTGGGATACGCCTGCCTTAGATTCGCTAAAGTACTCTCCACCCCCGAACTTCCGCTTGTGACAAAAACATACATTTGTTTATTTGTTAAGTCGTTTTCTTCTAAAAATGTATTTATTATAGTGGGCGCAGTGTACCACCAAACGGGAAATCCCAAAATAACAGCATCATAATCAGAAATGTTTTCTACTTTTTTAGTTATTTCTGGTCTTGATGATTTATCTTTCATCTCTCTACTACTGCGACTATTCTCATCTGTCCAATCAAGGTCACTCTTACTATACTTAAATTTGGGTTCAATTTCAAAAATATCTGCCCCCATCACTTTGGCTATTTTGTCAGCCACCTTTTTGGTTGTTCCTGTTGCACTAAAATATGCTACTAACTTTTTCATAACTATTCCTCCTCATTCTATTTTATCATAATCTTATTATTTTTGCGCGAAATTTACATAAAAAATACAAAATCAAATCCGGCAATTTAATAAAAAAGGCTCAAAGAGCCTTTTTTATTAATCATGTCGTCGCTGCATCGCAAAACTCAGTACCTTCGCCTATAACCTAAACAATTATAGCTTATTGTACTTGGTTCAAGCTTATCAAATATGCATTTCATTTTTAATTATTATACTTATATTGATTTCTTCTGTAGAGAAGTATTGCCAAAATCATTCCTCCAGCAATCACTACAAAACAGATTATCCAAATCCATACATGAGCATTATTGCTTTCTTTTGCTGATGCGTTGTCTTCTTGAGCTGTTTGATTAGTTTTGATAACTGCAAGTTTTCCTTGCTTGCTTACTTCAAAATTCACTACTTGCTCCCCATTTTCACCAGTTGTGATAGTGTAGGGCAACAAAGTCATAGTATTTCCCTCAATCAATACCAACTCAAAATTCTCTCCCCACTCAGCTTTTTTGGTCATAACCACTTTGTGAGTAGCTTCTTCAGAAATATTTGATATTTCTATTACTTCTTTCACATCAACAGTTGGCTCAACATTTTTAAAGTTATCTGACACGCTATCAACAGAAGCATATTTTGCGACTACCGCTTCATCATTATTCTCTTTATCCATTACTCTAAATGTCTGGATTACTTCAAATCGATAAATAAGGTTTTCTGAGGTCTGATCACTCCATGCAGTATTAGCTTTATCTGTAAGTGTGACTACCACATTATATCTGCCCACATTTTGCACTACATTTCCAGACACTGTGTAATAAGCACTTTCTGCTATCACATAAGTTATTGAATTACCTGTGTAATAATATACTGTGCTATCCTCATTAGGCTTTGTTACTAAATACTTTTTCATATTAAATTGTTTTGTAACTTCAGCTGGCAAGCAATAGTTTGTTTCAGCCCATTTAAAGTCTGCTGTTGCAGTATATTCACCCGCCACGCAGAATGGAGCATTTGTTGTTACTGACAGAGCGACTAAGTTTTGATTTACATCTAAATAGTTTGCCTCTATTGTTTGCACTTCACCATTGTAAGTATAATTATTATAACTCCAGATAATTTCTATTTCTTTGGGCTCAATTGTGTATATTCGAGTAATCACATTAGGTAGAGTGTAGTTTGTAGTAAGCAACGCAAAGCTTACTGTGGCTTCATAATTAGATGCCACATTTTTAAATACTTTGTTTACTCTTACACTTAGGTCAACTTTGTTGCCATTTACATCGGTGTAATTTGCGTTGATTTTTTGTTCATTTCCGTTGTATACAAAATTGTTCTCCGCCCAATTAATAGTCACCACCTTGGGCATTATTTTTACTGTCACAGCTTCTTGCTCTACCACCTCATCGCCATTTACAGCGGCACACATCACTGTGTAGCTACCGGCATTTATTCTGGTGGGTAAAACTTCACTCCAGTCTTCATTCATACTCAATCTATACTTTGCCACAAACTCATCGTCAGAGCAAATTGCTTGAGTAATCAGCGTTTGGCTATTACCATTATACACAAGATTTTCTACTGCTGTAGGCAAAATGCTAAATGTCACATTATAGATAGTACTATATAGCTCAATTATTTCACTATCTAGGTGGTTATTATCTCCAGATACTTTTGCTAAAACAGTGTACTTTCCTACTATACTAGAACTTGGCACTTCGCTACTCCACTCTTCGCCATCCAAGCTATACATCACTACACCATCTTGAGTTTCTCCCGAAATAACTAGCTCATATGTTTCTCCAGCCTCATATTTTGCGCTGATGCTAGCAGGCAAAGTGGCAAAGTGTGCAACAGCTTTTTTCATGGTATAAACACGAGATGTAGTGCTAGGCAAGCAGTAGTTTATTTCTCCATTTTTAAAGTCCACTGTTATCTCATATTCTCCAGCATCTTTAAATTCTGAATCAGCGATTGTAGCTAATTGAATACTAAATCCATTTATATCAGCATAACAAATGTAAATTTCTTGAATTGTGCCATTATAAGTAAAGTCATCTTTAGCCCAGTTTATCTCTACTACTTTAGGTGATAAAGTTGCTATCACATCCACTTGTAAAAGCTTTTGCTCTCCATTGAAGATAGCTACCCAAACCTCATATACGCCTGCATCGATAGCAGTAGGCTCATATATAGTCCAATTTAGTCCATTATCTATGCTATATCTTACTTCACCATACACTGCATCACACTGTGCACTTGTAATCAATGTATGAGCTATTCCATCATAAACTAGCCCATCTATAGCCGTTGGTAAAACGCTAAATGCCACATCAGCTATTGTGGTGATAAGCTCTACGACTTCTCCAGCCAAGTGATTGGAGTCTGGCTCAATTTTTACCAGCACCTTGTATGTGCCCATTTCACTTGCTGTAGGCACATCAGCGCTCCACACTTCTCCATCAAGGCTATACATTACTATTCCATCATTACTTTCAGCTTTTTCAATTAGGTCAAAAACTTGGTCTGATTCATAACGAATGTTTTTCGCTTTTGGAGCTACAACAAACTCAGCTACTACTGGCAGAATTGTTACCGTCTTACTGTCACCAAGCAGAGCATAATTTGTTATCTCATTTGAATGGATTCTTGCTAAATATTCACCAGCATCAATAAAAGGTCTGTCCACAAAGACATCTAAGCTAATAATCTGTCCATCAATGTCAGTAAAACTTGCATTTATTATCTGCTCGCTGCCTGTATAGTAGTATTCGCCTTCACTCCAAATAACGCTAGCCTCAGCCTTAGCAATAGTCACTTCCACCTCGAGTTGGGTAGTAATCGTACCATCTATAAATATCGCGCACAATACATAGTATTTGCCCGCATCCATAGCCGTTGGGATATCCTCACTCCAAGTATTTGAGCCGTCTATGCTATATTTTACTACACTATCAGTCTCCGTACTAACTGCTGGCGTGATAAGCAGATGACTTACCCCATCATACTCCAAACCAACAATAGCTGTAGGCATTACACTAAATGTCATATCCGAAATAGCTGAGAAAACTGTGATTATTTCAGAATCATAATGATTTTCGTCACCTACAATCTTACAATAAACTTCATAATTACCTTTTTCGCTCGCCTGTGGAATAGATTCACTCCAAGTCTCGTTGTCTATGCTATAAACCATCACACCACAGTCAGTTGTGCCTGCCACTACCAGATCGATCATCTCGTCACTATATATAGCACTCACTCCCCTAGGTTGTGTTCCAAACTGTGACATAGCTTTACTTATAGTGATTGTCGTGTCGGTGTCATTAGGTAAAATGTAGTTTGTCTCTTCATTAGCAAAACTTGCAGTTGCTTGGTAATCGCCTGCGTTTGTTAATTCTCCCATCACCGAAACAACCAAATCTACTCTACTACCTTCTACATCCAAGTAATATGCCTCAACATTTTGAGTTTCACCATTGTACACAAAGTCTTGTGTCCAAACAATAGTCACCTCATATGGATTTATGACGAAATTAAATGCCAATTCATCGGTTGTTCCATCATCCCAAATGTAGTTTTCTGTATCACATAGCTTTATTTTGATAAGATAATATCCTACATTAGTTTGTGTAAACATATCACTATCTTCACAAAGCTCTGCCCCTGTAACTATATCCACATTGTATGTTTGTTCTCTACCATTAAAAATAAATTCTCTCTCGTCTAAAATTGGCTTAGCCACAACTACAGGCGATATCACAATCTCTTGAGAATAAATCATAGAATCACAATATTCTAAGCTATTGATATCTGCCTCTACCATGTATTCTACTATGTAGCTTCCCACATTTTTTGCAGTAATCGCACTATAGTCTGTAGTCCACTCTCCGCCAGCCAATCTATATTTTGCCACACCGTTAGTTGCTTCTCCTCCGGTTAGCAATAATGGGATCTCCTCTCCAGAATAAACCAAAGTTTCATCTATAGTAGGCAGTGTTACAAAGGCTGCAGGAGTCTTTGCTGCCACACTAAAGTCATAATGCAAATCTCTCTCTAGTGTATTAAACACTACTCCAGCTGAAGTATTCCATTTATAATTTAATCTATCAGTTAATCTGATTACCAAGCTGTATTCACCAGCCTCCGAGATAATATTGCTATCATCTACTACATAGTAATATTCACTCTCAGGTACCTCTATTATCTTAGTCGAGCCATCGTACATAAAATCTTGTACTTCTATCTCTGGCACATCTATAATCTTTCTAGATATAAAGAATGAACTCTCACGATAGTCTAATCCATTATAGTTTGCCGTAGCAGGACAACTAACTCTCACCTTATAAAATCCCGCATTAGTAGGAATTTCAGTTGAATAAACACCAGCATTTTCACCGTACATTAGCGCATATTCTACAACTAGCTCACCATATCTTACTTTTATTCTGGGTTTAGATGGAGTATCACCATATGTCCACCCGTTTATATAATTGGTATATGCATATAAATATTCGTTGTCTGTTGCTGGCAAAATGCTAACTTCAACACTTACTTCTATAGAATCTGCATACACCATTCCATCTCCAACGGCCTTGCATTTTACCACATAAGTCCCCGCTTCGGTAGCTTTTGGAATCGTGCTATCCCACTCTCCGCCATCCAAGCTATATTTTATCACTCCATTTATGCTGGTGGCTGGAGTAACCAACGCTTGTGCTGTTCCATTATATGTTAGATTTTCTACAGCCCTAGGAACTTGATTGATTGTCGCAATATACGGAGCTGTAATATTTGTTTCGTCAGCATAAGCAACATCAGCTTTTGACTCTATATTTTGTATAAACAAAAATCCGCAAGCAAACGACAATGGCAAAATTATCATTGAAATTATTGCGAATAAGTTTAATCTTTTTGTATTGGTCATAACGCACCTCCTTAACGCAAGTAGTGTTACATTTTTATGAATAATTGTCAACTAAATTGCGTCAAATTATGAAAAAATTTGACAAAAATAAACACAAAAATGAAACTAAAATATTTTATATGCAACTATTTATTTAAATGACACTATATAAAACTAAATTCAAAACATTTTTTTTTGCTAAATCGCTAACCAAACTAAAAATTTTTTAAAAACTTTGTAAATATATGTTGACTAAAAAAATAAAATATGATAATATATCTAGGTGACTTATGTAAGTCAACCATAGAGTATGGAGGTCTTGCACCCATAGCTCAATAGGATAGAGCAACACCCTTCTAAGGTGAAGGTTGGGGGTTCGAGTCTCTCTGGGTGCACCAATAAGCACACTTTACTATAGTGTGCTTTGTTAACAAAAGTGCATGATTTTTTGTTATGGTGGATATAGCTCAGCTGGTGGAGCGCCAGGTTGTGGCCCTGGAGGTCGTGAGTTCGAGCCTCACTGTTCACCCCATTAATTAAAGCAAGCATTTGCTTAGCGAAGGGGTATCGCCAAGCGGTAAGGCACTTGACTCTGACTCAAGCATTCGTGGGTTCGAATCCTACTACCCCTGCCAATGGGCAACGCAAGTGTAAGTCCCGAATTATTTAGGGGTGTAGCCAAGCGGTAAGGCACTAGACTTTGACTCTAGCATGCGTAGGTTCGAATCCTGCCACCCCTGCCATCAACCAATTATTTGGTTATACATGGCCCAATAGCTCAGTAGGTAGAGCACTTGACTTTTAATCAAGTTGTCCCGCGTTCGAGTCGCGGTTGGGTCACCAAAGGTATGCTTTTTGCATACTTTTTTGTTTGATAAGGAGGTATATATGAAATTTGCTATTATTAGTGAAAATGAATTTAACAAAAATGAAAAATTTTTCAAAGATAATATCGGGTTTGTGTATAATTTTGATGACTTTGATAACCTCAGAGAATGCACCAAAGGAAGATTTAATCTTACTCGAGAAAACTTTGAGGAAATAAAAGCTAATAGATACAATAGCATATTTAATGAATATAAAGATAATTTTGAAGAGTTTCATGATAAATTTTTCTTATCGATTGCTTATGATGATAGGATATACTCCATCGCCTGTTTTACTATGCAAGATAATTCGTGCTATATCGATGGAGTTGAAACTGTAATCAGCCACCGAAAGCGTGGACTTGCATCCAAAGTACTAAAACAAGGCTTAGAGAAGCTCGATGTTTCTGCACAATTACACACTAGTATTGATAACCTTTCTGCTCAAAAACTCTATCTTAGCCTAGGATTTAAAGAAACACATAGAGACGAAGAATTAGTTTACTATTCCCTATCCCCAAACCATACAAAATCCATACCTAAATCTATCAAAGAATAAATATCACCTAAATTTACAAAAAGGAGAATTATGAATAAAAAAATTAACATTAGACCTCTACAGTTGTCAGATGAAAAGGAATATTGTGATTTACATAATTTAGTTTGGAGAGATGCATATAAACATATTTTTCCCCAACAAGTTTTTGATGAAAGAGAAAAAAACTTGTGGCTCAAATCTTTTAGCGATTTTGTTGCCAAAGATCCATCACGAATAAACTTAGTAGCAGAAATAGATAAAAAGCCTGTTGGCTTTATGAGTGCCACTTTAAAATCTAACTACTCACACTACAATGATAAAGGCTTTGCAGAAATCATGGGGCTATACATTCATCCCCAATACCAAAAGCAAGGCATTGGCTCCATGTTTAAAAATTTATTTATAAATTGGGCCAAAGAAAATGGAGCTACAAAATTTGTCATTGCTGTATTCAAAGACAACCTAAAAGCTCGAAAAGTTTATGAAAAATGGGGCGGTAAACTGGATAATTATACTCAATCCTTTGAAAAACTGGGGATGGAGTATGATGAAGTTTTTTACACCTTTGTATTATAAAAATAGATAATTTCAAATTGAATTTTTTATCTTTAATCATATTTTTATACATTGATTTTCCTTGACAAAATATCGCTTTCGTGTTAGTTTTAGTGAAAGGAGAATGAATATGACTTTTGAAGAAATGAAAGCTAAAGCAAAAGCAAACAAGTGTTTGGATGATTTTTTGGATGTAAATGATATTTATTGCTTATTTTGCTATAAACCGATAGAAGAAAAGGAAGATTTTTATTACTACTTGGTTATACCATACACAGCTAATGACAACCATACCCTAATCAAAGATTTGAGAACTAACAAATCTTTCTTTACTCCAGCAGAAGATACTTTACAAGACGATTATTATGCAAAAAAATATAGAGGTTTACTAACCCACTATGGTATCATTCCAGATAAAGACACAAAATGCTTCCCTCTAAGTTTTTATCGCACTATAGGACAAGCCTGTAAGTCTGGCATTGTGGCTGACAGTTACTTGAAAAAGGCATATTCATTTGATATAGAACAATTTTCTAGTATGCGTATGCACACATCAGATATTGTAGGAGTTTGTGATCAAATAACAAATCACTACTATTATCAAAATATTCAAAAACAAAAAACACAAGCTCCAACTGAAATGAATAGATAAAAAATAAAACTAGGATATCCCCTAGTTTTTTATTTAGTATTGACAAAATAAGCATCTTATGCTATAGTTTAGTCAAACTATAGAAGAGGGATTTGTCATGATTGAGAAAGAAGTAAGTAAAACACTAAACAAAATAGATAAAAATTTAGAAACTATTAATCCACAAAACGTGTCATTTTTGCTATGCTATAAATATGTAGATCCTCAGCAAGAGCGTGGACTGTTGTATTACGAAATAATACCATTTTTGCCTATTTCTGCGGCGACAAAAATCGAAGATTTGAGGTCAAACAAAGTTTATAAACTTCCCCAAAATCGCACTTCAGCAAATACACAAGAGCAAGTATGTCTAAAAATATTAAAAGATTATGGTTTAGACCCTAAGGCTCCACACACCTATTGTAAAACATTGAGCTATAAAACTATACTTAACGTTGCTCACCTTAGCGGAGTAAAGGCAAAGATATTTTTAATAGATGGTGTAGATACTTTTGAGCGTTTATCACCAAAATACATTGTAGATTTATGTGAAAAAATGATGGAAAATGAAAAATCTAAAGCCCAAAAAAAGTTAGCTATATTAAACCCCAAATTGAATAAAAACGAAACAGAAGTGGAAAGGCCTATTCGCTCATAAACAACGAAGAGAAACTGGATATAAAACTCTAAAAGAAGAGATAACTAAGTAATTACCAAAAGAGAGGGTCTTTAATTAGACACTCTTTTTGGTAAAAATCTCCCTATTGTCCTTCAAAATCCCATATTTCCTCGGTCTTTGGCTTACCTGCAATGTCTTTTAGATACATTCCCACCTTTTCTTTGCATGCACCTTGATAGATAAATTGCACCTTATCCCCCACCCGAAATCGAGTTTCCGAATCGGATACAATTTTTTTATCATTTCGAGTAATGGAACTGATTGCCACAGATTGTGGTAAAAAGATATCACTAACTCGTTTATTGATGAGGACTGATTTTTCTGTGACCTCGATATGCTTTGTTTTAGCTGGTTCGCTCTCATTATATCCAGTATTTTTTACCAACCTATCTACTTGCTCTTCATAAAGTGATTTTGGTCTAAGCACGAGCGCAATAGTGTATGCTGCCACTATAACTATCCCACACGAAAGCAGATTACCGGTAAACCCAGTCATTTCAATAAGAAGCACCAGTGATGACATGGGTGCATGTGTCATACCAGTAAGAAAACCCAACATCGAAAAACAAACAATAGAGGTATAGTATTCAGATGGAAGTCCACATATCATAAATAAGTGTCCACATAATCCACCGACTAAAGCTCCTATACAAAGAGATGGTATAAACAAACCCCCCGTCGCCCCACTATTGTAGCATACAGTGATAAGAAACAGCTTAATTAGTAACAAAATCCCAATGAGTTGGAGAGAAAAATCTGCGCTAGAAACCTTTTCAATAAGCCCTCTACCACCAGTAATGGCATCTATAAAAAATAATCCAATCACTCCAGTAAACACAAACGCACAAATCAATCTTATCCAATAAGGAAACCCTTTTGTATGTTTGTCTGTAAAGCTCTGAGTTTTGGTAAGAATTAGCTGAAAAATAACAGCAGAAACTCCAATAGCTAATCCTAGAATAATTAAAACCCAAAAGTATTCAAACGGAAAAACACTCAAAAATGAAAAGTTAAAAAAGGGTTCGATACTACTACCTAGCAAAATGTCCAATAAGTGAAAAACTATTGTGCTAAATATTACTGCAATACCTACGATGTAAAGAAGCAAAGGACTAAATTTACGGTGAATTTTTTCTATTGCAAACAAAATTCCAGCAAGAGGTGCATTAAAAGTGGCAGCAAGCCCACTACTAGCACCGGCAGTTATTAGATATTTTCGCATAAATGGACGATATTTACAAGTTTTCCATACCCCATTAGCACTTGATGCACCAACAAACATACTTGGTCCCTCAGCTCCCACAGGAAGCCCCGCAAAAAAGCTCATAAAACTACATACAATATTGCTCCACAGTACCTGATACCACTTAAACTTTACTTCACCTTTGCTAAGAGCTATGGTCTGAGGCATTCCGCCACCTCGCACCTGCGGGCGCTTTTTATGAATATACGCCATACTCACCGCTAAGATAATTAACCCCGCCAAAAATATGGGTACCATGTACCAATTCTCTTGCACGTAAGTGTAAATAGTCACCGCTGTATTTGACAAAAAATTTAAACAAATGTTAAATAATGCCACAATTATTCCCACTATTATACCAATGGTAACAGCACCCATTGTTGCAGGCAAATATTCATTTTTTAGCCGCATTCCAATCTGACTCATATTTCCTCCAATTTTATATATTCCGCTTAATTTTGCACCAATTAAAATCACTTTGTCAAGCAAATTACACTTATTTGCAAAGACAACCAACGCTTAAAATTAAAAAGACTGAAAAAATTTCAATCTTCATTGTTCTATTCATCTTCCATTTCAAGAGGGTCGCCTTTTAATTTCATAAGTTTTGCGGTATTACTTCGCTCGGCCTCATTGAGTTTCATTGAGATTTCAGAGATAATCTCTTCATATCGAGGCATGAAGATGTGTTCAATAGCATTTACTCTACGCTTACATTTTTCTATTTCATTAGCCAGCATAAATGCAGATTTTTCGAGCTCAGCTAACTTGATAATATGAGGAAAAACCTCGTAAAACTCTGCTACGGTTTTGTCCATAGTTGAGGTTGAACTAAGTGGTGAATAAGGTAAATTTTTATCTAATATATCTTCGTGAATCTCGATATTTGGCACTTCGGTGCTCATTATAGCGCCCACACCACAATTTAGGCTGACTACATGAGTAGGCAGCGCAAATAGTAGGTCTATCTCAGCGCTAGATAACCTAGTTTTTGCCACTGCATAAAGCTCAAAGATGTGTTTTAGTTTCTTTTCCACATCAAGTCGCACTTCCTTGGCTTGACGCACTATAGAATAAAAATTACGTATTAACTCGTTGGTCTTATCCTTTAGCAACTTGTGACCTTTGTTTGCAGTCTTTAACTTTGCTTTCGTTTTTCGCAGTTCCATACGAGTCGGATTCACGTTGATTTCTGCCACTCTATTCCCCTTTTAAATATTCATCTATATACTTGCTCTTCAGTCGTTTTAACTCCCCACGAGGGAAAATCTTGAGCAATCTCCACCCGATATCAAAAGTATCAAATATCGACCTATTCTCTCGCTCACCTTGAGAAATAAACTCTTGCTCAAAATTTTCTGCAAAACTCGCATAAATCTTGTCCGCTGGAGAAATCGCATTTTCTCCCAAAATCATAGCAAGGTCCTTGGCTTCTTTACCTCGAGCGTAACACGCAAAAAGCTGGTTAGCTAGACTACTGTGAAATTCTGCGGTTTTGCCTTCTCCTATCCCCTTATCCTTAAGTCTCGATAGCGAGCTAAGCACATCGATTGGTGGCATAATGCCTTTTTTGTATAAGTCCCTTGCTAACATAATTTGACCTTCTGTAATATATCCAGTAAGGTCTGGCACGGGGTGAGTCTTATCATCATCAGGCATAGTAAGTATCGGAATTTGTGTAATACTTCCCTTTTTGCCAGCTATTCTTCCAGCGCGCTCATAAATCCCAGCAAAATCAGTATAAAGATATCCCGGATATCCTCTACGAGCAGGGATTTCTTTTCGTGCACTCGACACTTCTCGCAATGCCTCAGCATAATTAGTCATGTCGGTAAGGACAACCAAAACTTGCATATCACATTCATATGCTAAATATTCTGCTATACTTAACCCAACATGAGGAGCTGAAATTCTCTCAATACTAGGTTCTGATGCTAGATTTAGCACACACACAGTTCGCTCAATGGCTCCATTTGAGCTAAAATCTTTGAGAAAATAATCCGCCTGCTCGTGCGTTATTCCCATAGCCACAAATACTACAGCAAATTGTTCATTATCGCCCAGCACTTTAGCCTGTCGCACAATTTGCGCAACTAACTCCGTATGAGGTAAACCATTCATCGAAAATATGGGCAGTTTCTGTCCACGTACCAGGGTATTTAGCCCGTCAATAGATGATATACCAGTCTGAATAAACTGATTGGGATAATCTCGTGCCACTGGATTGATTGGCGAACCATTTATATCGAGATATTTATCTGGTATTATGTCGGCATCGCCATCCTTTACGCGCCCCATTCCATCAAACACTCGCCCGAGCATTTCTTTACTCACACCTACTTGCATAGGTTTACCCAAAAAACGCACTTTACTAGTAGCAATTTTTAATTCTTGAGCAGATTCAAACAACTGTACTACCGCATCGTTTCCTCTGATTTCGAGAACTTTTCCATAGCGGATATTTCCATCGGCTTGTTTTATCTCTACTATCTCATTGTACCCAGCCCCAGCTACATTACTCACAAGCATGATTGGGCCGACTACTTCTTTTATATTTTTGTATTCCGTAATCATCTAAATCCCCTCCTTGTTCTCAAGTATTGCAAAATCTGCCTTTACCGCACTTTCTAGGGAATCTAGTTCATCAAGTTCAGTTTCTAGAGTATATTTCATTCGCGCAATTTTAGCTCGACTACCTATGTCTATAATTTTTTCGTAGCTGATTCCATTCTCCACAGCCTGACTAGCCAGCGTAGCATAAGTGTAGAGCACTCTCAACATTTTATTTTGCTTTTCAATAGAAGAATATGTGTCCACCTCATCAAACGCATTTTGTTGAAGATAATCCTCTCTGATTACTTGCGCAATGTCGAGAGTAATCTTGTCTTTATCACTCAACACATCAAATCCCACCAATTGCACCACTTCATTAAGCTCCGCCTCTTCTTGTAGCATTCGCATAATGTAAGACTTGTACTTTGGAAATTCATATGAAACATTAGTTTTGTAGAAATTGTCCATTTTCCCATTATATCCAGAATAACTAATCAGCCAGTCAATTGCAGGGAAATGGCGTTTGTGAGCTAATGAGGCACTCAAGCCCCAGAATACTTTTACTATACGCAAAGTTGCCTGACTAACAGGCTCTGATAGGTCTCCCCCCTGTGGTGAAATAGCTCCTACCGCAGTTACTGAACCAACTCTAGGTTCGCTTCCCAAAGTCTGCACCTTTCCAGCGCGCTCATAAAAGCCCGCAAGTCTACTACCTAAATACGCAGGATATCCCTCTTCTCCAGGCATTTCCTCTAGCCTTCCACTCATCTCCCTGAGCGCCTCTGCCCACCGTGAGGTAGAATCTGCCATAATTACGACATTATATCCCATATCACGATAATATTCAGCAATAGTTATTCCGGTATAAATGCTCGCTTCCCTTGCTGCAACTGGCATATCGGAGGTATTGGCTACGAGAATTGTCCTCTCCATAAGGCCTTTACCAGTCTTGGGGTCTACGAGCTCTGGAAATTCTCGCAATACATCAGTCATCTCGTTTCCACGCTCTCCACACCCGATGTAGACTACTACCTCAGCAGCACTCCACTTTGCTAATTGGTGCTGTACGACTGTCTTTCCACTACCAAATGGCCCAGGTACAGCAGCCACACCACCTCTGGCTATGGGAAAAAGCGTATCTATAATACGCTGACCTGTGATCAGTGGCTCATCTATCGAGAGCTTAGCTACTTTAGGGCGTGGTACACGAACTGGCCACTTTGTGTGCATGCATACCTTTTCTTTACCATTACTAGTCTTGATTACAGCTATTGGCTGGTCGATATTGAAGTCCCCTTCTTCAATAGTCTCTACCACCCCTTCTACGCCAACAGGTACTAAAATTCGATGTAGCATAGCGCTAGTTTCTTGCACTGTGCCCAAGATATCACCCTCTGCTACATTAGCCCCCACCTCAACAGTCGGAGTAAAGTGCCAGAGTTTTTTGTGGTCTAGCCTAATGGTATCTAGTCCAGTGCCAATTCGGTCTCCACTATGCTCGTAGATGCTGAGTAGCGACCTCCCTATTCCGTCGAAAACATTGCTCATTAGTCCCGGTCCCAACTCAACAAAGAGTGGCATATTTAGTGTTTCTACACTATCCCCCACTCTCAATCCATCTGTATTTTCATACACCTCGATAGAAGCTTTGTCCCCACGCAATTCGATAACCTCACCGATTAGCGCCTTAGGGCCAACGTTTACTACATCAAACAATCTCACTTCTCTCATTCCATCAGCCACAACCAATGGACCAGATACTCTCACAATTCTTCCGCGCATCAAAACTCCTTAAATATATCTATTCCTAGTGCCTCTCTTGCTTTTCGTACCAAATTCTTTACTGCTACACCATTCGAGCCCTTACTATTAGGTAAAACTAAAACTATCGGATAAAGTGTTTCATTCATTCGCCTAATTTGTGTAGATAACATCTCTGCAATTGCCTCATCAACTAGCACGATTTTGTATTGACTACCAATAAAAGTCAATTTGTCAACAGCTTCGCTTTTATCCACTTCAAAAACGTCTGCCTTTATCGCCTTGAAGAGTGTAAATTCATCCGAGCTACACAATACTGCTATATCACTCATACACCCTCCTCAATTCATTTGAAATACGTTGACGATTACGATTTGATATCAGCCCTTCTATGATAATGCGCAAATTGATTAATTCGGTTTCTTTTAAAAAGCAATATCTCAGATATGGCGCATACCCCACCGTTTCATATTTATATTTATCAAAAAATGAAATAGGGAAACAATCAAACATGTAGTCAAATCTAAAAAAAGTTTCGCCCTTTTCCCATGCTGAAACAATTAGTTTGATAGCTGAAGTATAGTCACTATTACGAGTACGCATCAAAATTTCTGCAGGCTCATCTGTACACAAGCTAAATAACACTTCATCTTTTAGGGAGCCACCGCGTAATCTTACAGTCTGAAACAGTGTCTTATCTCTCAGTCTGCTTGCTAGCGAAATATTTTGCATATCGATAAGGAATGTGGTATATTTTTTGAGTAATTTTGTCTTACTACTCTCCGCCATTTCTTCATATAGTGCCTTTTTAAAGGCGGTGTCTATACTAAAGCCTGTAAATTGCTCTTTTTTGAATAACTCATCACAATACTTTAAACAATTCTCCATCTGTGGAGAAAGTAAGTTATATTTTTGTGATTTTATCAAATCTATTATTGTGTCAATTTTTAGTTGCCCCTCTAGCAGGGTTGGATATGAATCTTTTTCTAATTTCGTGGCTATGTAAATGCTTTCTACATTAAAATAGTCATATTTCAGTGTAAAAAATTTTGCAAAATTTGGGTTGGGCGTAGTTCGTTTTAGAAATTGTAAAAATTCCTTTTCTTCACGCTCAATAAGAACTAGCAAATCTTGAAAATTTGCTACGCTCTCTCCTTTTAGAAAATTATAACTATTTAGTAAATTTACTACTTCAGCTACTTCCTTGCACTTTACAATCTCATTTAATTGCACCAAAGAAAGTAACTTTGTTTCTAATGCCTTACATCGACCATTAAAATAAATATTATTCATATACCACCTTAAAACAAACTTTGTGCCACTTGTTTTATCGAATTTTCTTTCTTTTCTTTTATAAGCCCCTCAAAGGAAAAATCTTTATCACACACCTTATTTGAGATGATAATACCACCAGAAATATCCTTTAATTCTTTACCTAAGGATAGATTTTTTTCTTTAAAAATTTTGAGGCTACTTATCCTTTTACTATCATCTTTACGGGATGAATAGTTGATTTCGTCCCCATTTTCAGCATATTTTAGTGCACTCTCTAAAAATGCCCGATATTTGTTATCATCGAGCCTTTTAAACTTGTCGAGCACCAATTCAAACACTCTATTTATAAGCACATTTTTCTCTTTTAGTATTAGCTTATTAAGTTTGAATACAGTACTATTCTTTGCTAAAACTAGCCTTTCTTCATTTTCTTTAGTGATGTCATCAACATTTGATTTGACAAATTCATTTTCAGCTTGCTCAGCCTCACGCAATATCTTTTCTGCGTCCTGATTAGCTTGATTTATTATAGCTCTCGATTTTTTGTTTCCGTCACTAATTATAGTTTGAATGAAATTTCCTACATCCTCCATAATCTTACCCCAACAACAAAATTGAAGATACAAGCGCTAGCAAAGTATAAGTTTCTATCATCGCAGGGAACAAAATTAATTTTCCGCTAAGAGCATCATCTTTAGCTACAGCGTAAATGCTCGCTACCGAACATTTTGCCTGATAGATTGCTGCTACAAAACCTGTAATTGTAAGTGGAAGAAGAGAACCAAACAATCTCCATCCTTGCTCCACTGTCTCTATGCCTGCCAAGCTTCCTTGAGCCAAAATTGCTAATACAAATCCATAAATACCGTTTGTCGCAGGTAATACGACCAAAATCAATACTTTACTAAACTTTTTTGGGTATTCAGCCAACACCCCAGCACCAGCTTGCCCAGTTTTATATAGTCCGATTGCCGAACCACAACCACAAGCCAGCACACACAATGCAATACCAATGTATGCAATTACTTGTCCATCCATATTTAATTCCTCCCATCATCTACTATTTTTACATAACTTAGTTGTGCTCCAAAAGGTGTAAAAGGCACGCCTTCACCTTCGTAAAATTTGCCAAAGTACTCCACATACTGCAATCTCACGTCGTGAATATAAGCACTCAACGCCCCCATAGCCACATTGAATGAGTGACCTATGAGAATTACAAGCGTTCCCAAAATCGTGCCCACTACGCCATTCATCATCTCCATGCCTATCATATTAAACTGTTGTGCGATAATCGCACTGGATAACATCAAACCAAACAATCTTGCGTAGCTTAGAATGTCTGAAAATAGGTTGAGCAATCCATATATTGCAGAAAAGCTCTTGGTAAACTTGGTAAATCCGCGTGAACCAATTCCCGCAAAAATCACCCCTACAGCTAACCCCGTGAGCATGATAATAAGTCCGGCTGGCTCTACCATAGTAAAGAAGTCACCTACAGTGCCAACTATCTCCAAATTGAAGAACGCCAATAGTTTGTTTGCAGACCAGAATACTACTCCAATTAAGCATACAGCCCAAGCAAATCCATTTACTATTCCTTCACTTATTTTACCATGTTTAAAATAGTTTATTCCGCGCATAATAAAGCCAACTACTATTTGACAAACGCCCATCAACAAGCAGAAAAGTAATAGTGGAATAGGTTCATTTTGCGGACTCGGCATTACTCCTTCGGGCAAGAAGTCAATGTCTGAGTGGCTAAACCCAAAATACGAGCCAAACAGCGCTCCCCAAATTATAGCAAACATTCCACCTATACCAATCAAAAACCACAAATGTTGCGCGCTGCCACCCTTTTTGCTTTTAGCTTTTGATCTAGCTGCTAGTAAAAATCCGATAAGTGTAAGCACAATACCATACCCTACATCAGCCATGATAAAGCCAAAGAATATCACAAAGAAGAAAAATACTGAGAATGTTGGATCAGCTTCGCCATACTTTGGCACTGAATACATATTTACCACAAAATTTGCACTACTGGTAATTTTATCTCCAGTGAGTTTCGTAGGAGTTTCGTCTTGCTCTGTAATTTTTTCGTCACTTATTACTAGTGCGCTAAATTTACTTTTCATATGTCGCTTAAAGTTAGCCACTTGTTTTTTAGGCACAAAACATTCTAGCATGCAAGTACTATCCGTCTGACACATTTCATCTTCGGCCTTTATCGACTCTAATTTATAGCTTAGGTAATCGGTATAAATCTTAAGTAAATTTAACCTTGGCAAATAACCTTTTAGCTTTTGATAGATAGAAAGGATTTCAGCCTCATATTCTGTAATACGCTTCTCGAGCTCTGCTATTCGCTTTTGCACTTCTTTATAAAACTCTGGCATTGCGCGCTTAAATGAATAGTAAAATTCTACTACTCCTTTAGCTTCATCTTTTTTGGTAATGACCAATTTATATTTTTTGAGAGTTATTAGGAGGTTGTTATAATCTTCTAGGCGAATCTTAAACGGAATAAAGAGGTCATTTTCACTATCCGACTTTATTTCCAACCTTTCATATTCACCAAAGATATATGTTTCCGTAACAGAAAGCAAACTATGATAAATCTTATCCAAAATTTTTTTTGTCTCGGAGGCTGAATTTTCTAGCGTCTTCTTCTCAACATTGAGATTGATGCTATTGAGCTTTCGTATATCCATCGGCACTATATCGAGTTGCTCAGATCTACATTTCATGATTTTGTTATACAGTGCATTGATTTTGTCGATATAATCAGTCACTTCCCCCACTAGTTTATTCATTTTTTCCGCATTTTTCTCTTGCCCTACAAAGTGTTTGAATGAACAACTGATTTCTCCTTCATCTTTCTCTGCAACTTTTACGAGTATGTCTACGGCAGATTTGCATTTACTTATTTGCTCGGCTAATTCTCTCTCTTCTGTTTCGTGAGAAACGATTTTTGTGCCTTCCACCTGCTCCACACTTTTTATATGAGCACACTGTTGTAGATAAAGCTCGTCCAAAATTTTGTTTTTATCTTCAGCTAATCCCACCAGCCTTAGCTTACTCATTTTCACAACCGACATCAGCTAAAATCTCCTTTAAAATTGTTTTTGCAACAACGTCACATTTGGGTGTAGTTTCTTGTTGAAGTTGATTTATAAAGCTCTGAGCATTTACCTCAGTTTCAGCCACCACTTCTTCGATTTTTTTATCATACTTTTTTGTAATTTCCACACTCTTTGCCTGAATTTTAGCCATGGATTTATCTCGCAAGCCCTGTGCTTCGATATTTGCCTGCGTTACAATCTCGGTTGCTTCTTTTTCTGCTTCTTCTATAGCTAGTTTTACAATCTGCTCTGCATGCATGATATCTTGCATGAAATCATCTTTTCTAACTTCCATCCTAACTCCCATTTTTTCTAAAATTTTACCACATCAGATTTTTAAAGTCAAACAAAAATCGGACTTATTTCTATTTTTAAATGAAAAATCACAGATTTTGTTAATCTGTGACTATGTTATTTTTTGTTAATTTCCATAACCTTATTTATTGAAAAAACATTCAAAATTGTGGGAAAATACTCATCCCAAGATTGCATTTTAGCAGTGTATTCATCTAATTTTTGATAAACATCTTCCACCAAATCAAAACCAGCTTGTCTTTCGCGAAGTAGCAATCTATCAAACTTTTCACCTGTCATCAACTCTCGAATTTTGATAGTTAGCGCTCTGGTAATAGTCTCATTTACATATGCTCTTGTATTTTCATATTCTCTAGCAGATTTTTTTATATCAAAATCATAAATATCCAAGTTTTCTGTCAGAGGATTTACAAAACTATGCATAAACTCATGAATAATTATATGTTGATATCCTCTATCAAAAGTCATACTTTTTGTATTATCTTCACTAAATGTGCCTATATTAGCAAAAATTACTTGCCCACTTTTAAAACCATGATTAGCGTTTACTAACGATGGGACAAAATTTACACAAAAATTTATATTTTTTGGGTTTTGAAATAAATCTCGAATTATCACATCAAACTCATCACCATCAAATACTTGACTAAGCTCAGATAGTTTTTGTTCATAAAATGGAATTTGAGTAGTATAAAACCTCTCAAATTCAGTTAATACTACAAAATCTTTTATACTAGACAAAAAATTTTTTACTAAATCAGCATTACAAAACTCTCTATCAAAATATTCATCCCAGCGACCATTATAACTAAAATCATCTTCGAGTAAAAAAGCAAGCCGAATGCAATTGTCATAAGTAAAGCCCTTTTCAGTTTTGCCTAATTTTCTAGCTAACAAAATGACCTTTTCACTTTTAAACGGACTAAAAACTTTTAATGCATTTAAAAAATACTCGTCTTTTAACAAACAAAAATGTTCTGTTACATAATCGTTACATTGACTAATACGCAACAAATTAGCTATCAATTCTGTCCGCTTATCGACTATAAAATTTACTTTTCCCATAGTATAATTGTAGCACTTTAAACTCATTTTTTCAATACTTTATTCGGATAATGGCCGAGAAGTCGATTCATCTAAGATTGCTCGCCATGTGTCCTTTCCTACTATTCCATCTTCCACTAGTCCATTTTCGCGTTGGAAATCACGCACTGCTCGCTCAGTATTCGCTCCAAATATGCCATCAATTGTCCCCACTGGATAGAGCTTACTATACAGTTTCTGTTGCAGATATCTCACCTCGGCCCCTATGCTTCCTCGTCTCAAAACTTTCGCCTCTGGTGTGAGATTGTTGAGTTTAAACCAAGTTTGTCGTCCCACCACGCCGTCTGGTGTAAGACCGTTGGCTTGTTGAAAAGCGATCACAGCCTCGCGTGTTTTGTTTCCAAATCTTCCGTCCACACTTCCCACATCATACCCTAATATTTTGAGATTAAACTGTAGATATTTTACAAGATTTCCGCTACTTCCCACTCGCAAAGTTGGGAAAGAAAAATCTTCTATAGGTGTGTAATCTACGTCAAAAAACTTACACACACCTTGTGTTGCGGCGCGCCCAACTGCCAAGACAAAATCAGGGTCAATCATTAGCTTTGCTTCTCTAAAATTTGTCATAAAGCCGCACTCTACTAAAGTGGCTATTGTGTTTACATTACTGAGCATTCCCACATCCAACGGCTGCACTCCCCGCCCGCGAAGTTTGGTAGCATTGAGTATTTCACTATACACTAGCTCTGTTAACGCTCTACTGCGCTGTGGCTCACGATTTAGTGGAGAATAATACGCCTCCACCCCGTTTGCACTATTAAAACTATTTCCGTCACCAAAAGCATTATATGCAAAAGTCACTAAGGCACTTGGTCTAGCCCGATTCACTATCACCACTCTAGATGACACGGACAAATCTTGCCTGTTGGGTTTTACATCCAAAATATTAAATCCTATTCGTAAACAATCGGATAAAAACGCATTTTTTGCCGCATAATTAAATTCATTTTCATAAATTGCGCGCTCTATATAAGGCATAATCGGAGTTCGTTTGCCAAGCGTCGGCGGATTTATCCCATGCTCGTCATTACCTGCTATCAAAAAGTTTTGTGGATTATTTGCCATTTAATTTACCCCCAAAGTATATATGTTTGTTTTATACTTTTGGTGTAATAAACTTTTCTAAAATAACTAATAAAAAAATAGTACTTAAACGCACTATTTCTTATTTAAAGCTTATATTTTGATTTATTTCAATCTGATTTATTATCTATGCTTTGCATGGAAAGTTATTCCCACTCCATCAGGTCCACAGTGACATGCAGATGTTGGGTTAACTAAGTGCATGTCGATCTCAAGGTCACTACCGTATTTTTCTCTCAATTCTTTTTCTACAACTTGTGCTGTAGCAAGTGTATCTGAGTGCGCTATAACAATCTTGTGGTCTTTTATATCTTCTCCAAGTTTTTCGGTAATTTCTATCAATTTAGCTATGGCCCCACTTAATCCACGAACTTTTCCAACACCCTTCATTATACCATTACTATCCATTGTAAGTATCGGACGAATGCCAAAGAAGTTTCCTATAAAAGCAGCCACACCTTTTACCTTACCACCACGCTTCAAAAACTTGAGGTCATTTACAAAATAATATGTAGCAAACTTATTTACCTCTTGCCTTGCCCAATCTAAAAGTTGCTCCATTGTTGCTCCAGCCTTATATAAATCGGCAATTTCTAGTATGATAGCATATGCACAAACAGTAATCCCCTTAGTGTCGATTGTGCAAATCTTGCGGTCAGGATACTTTTGTCTTAGATTTTTGATGGCCAAGTCCATAGCGGCAAAAGTTCCACTCATTGCTCTAGAAAAATGCACATACAAAATATCCTTTCCAGATTTTAATACAGGTTCAAAATACCCCTCATACACGCTGGGATTTAGCCCTCTAGTTGTGGGTATAGCACCACTGCGAAGTTCTGCATAAAACTTTTCAAAATCAAATGTCGGTGTTGTTTGATAAGGAAAAACCTCTACACCATTTAATGAATAGGGCATGCTAATCAATCCACAATTATACTCTTTTGCAAATTGGGGCGTTATGTCACAGTCTGTATCAGCAAACAACATGTATTCTTTTTCCATAATTTTTTCTCCTTAGATTTCTTGTGTTAACCTGCACAACACTACATTTTCTGCCCCTTTTCGCAAAACAATATCAGTTATGTTGCGCTCTTGTTTCTTTAAAATTTGTAATTTATCCCCCTCAAAAGTTTGTGATAGGTAACAAATCTCAAAAAGTTTAATTGGATGTTCTTTTAAGTCAATCACGCTAAAAGTATTTAAAACAAATCTAACGTATTCTGTGTTGTTGGTATGCTTACAAAAATCGATGCATGTTGAACCAATTACCACTTCATTATCAATCGCTTCACTCTCCATTTCTTGCATATTTAACCGAGAAAACTCTAGCTTTTCAGTTGAAACTTCAACAAAATTTTTTGATATAATCTCACTTGTTATGCGCCTGATTTTTTGGGTGGAAATATCTACTGCACATGCTTCGATTTGGGATACTAAAATAATTTGTTTGTTATGCTCAAAAATAGTCTCAACCACCATTCTCACCGGAGTTAAGCAAGAAACAAAACAACTCACCTCAAACTCTTCGTCCCACCGAAGCTGTCTTTCGATTTTTACTCTATTTTTGGTAAAAACCCACATTGCTCCGTGTTTGTTCTTCATTGTGGTTTGGTCTACTTTTACTATCCCAAAAAGCTCGCTTACATAGTCCTGAATCAGTTGCACGGCTCCAAGCAACGAGAGCTTGGCTTCACTATCACACATGCTAGCACTAACTTTGCCGCGACTCGTAAACCTCACCTTATACCTCCATTTTTATTTTAATCTCAAATTACCATGTCCTCAAATTTTTATGCCACGAACTTGACTTATGTAACACATGTATATTATAATACACTTATATTAATAGTGTATAAACATATATTTCATATATTGTGAGATATGATACAAATTTTTTAATTTTGTTACAAAAAAAGACAAAAAAATAAAAAGGACAACAAAAATGGATAGAAGAATCAAAAAAACCAAAAAAGCTATCAAATCAGCTTTTGCCGAACTGCTCAAAGAAAAAGGAATAAATGACATTACGGTTACCGACATCGTAGGCATAGCCGACATTAGCCGCAAAACATTTTATTACCACTACGCAGGGATTTGGGATATTGTAGAAGAAATCGAAGAAGAAGTTCTTACCAAACTCGAGCAAGGATATAGAAGTATAACACTCGAGCAAATTTTGCATTCGCCTCAAATTTTATTTGAAAAAATTAGCAATATTTTCAATGCGGATATAGAGTTTTTTGGTGCGCTATTTGGTAATAATAACAACTTTTCTGTATCTCAAAAATTCACTTCATCCATCGAGCAAAGAATGAAAAAAGCCTTAGTATCTCTATATAATGTGGAAGAAAAAAAATATGATATGATAATACACTACTGCATTGGAGGAATGATAGGAGTGTATAGAGCATGGTTCAACTCCGATCGCAAACAACCAATAGACTCCCTTGCTCAAGACCTCAGCGTCATAATCTTTGATGGCATCAATGGAATGGTAAAGTAAAAAAGCCCTGTTTAGGCTTTTTTTTATTGGAAACCAAATTCTTCTAGTTTTTCCTTGGGCACTCTAGCGAGGTTATCGGCCCACTCCAACACTCTTTCTACTTGTTCTTTGTTTTTAGAATAAAAACCATAATCAATTCTGTCGCTACATCTAAACGGACGCACTTCGTAAGCATTTTTCCTCATAAAACGAGCAATGTAATCTTTATAATCTGATGTAGCTAATACAGAATGACCTTGACTGAGCATATCGATAGTTACATAATTTAGCATAGCACTACCTACACCATTATAACGCAACTTTTCATTGACCTCAATATTTATTATATGAGCGCTTGCTTTACCACATACAGAATATGAGCAAGAACCTATCTTTACCCCTTCCAATACTGCTGTACATTCTCCATAAATGTTTTTATTCTCATGCATTTTTTGGATACGGCTAATCTCAGCCACTCTTCCATCACGCAATACTACTGACTTTTGGGGACCAAAAGAAACCTCCCCAACTTTCATTTCATTTTTCATGTTATCAATTCTCCTCGGTAAATTTCTTGCGTGTTTTATTATAACATAAAGCGCATCTTTGTCAAGGCGAAAAACTATGTTTTTAAAAAATATTTAATACAAAAAAACATCAGTGATTAGCTGATGTTTTTTGTTTACATATCTACGCCCATTCCGCCCATACCATTTGGCATAGCTGGTTCTTTTTCGGGTTCACTTACCACCACACACTCTGTTGTAAGTAGTGTGCTAGATGCACTAGCAGCATTTTGAATGGCCGAACGAGTTACTTTTGTTGGGTCAATAATTCCCTTTTCTATCATATCAACAAATTTATCGCTCAGAGCATCATATCCGTAATTTGCGGTTTTGCTATTAAGAATCTTATCAATTATCACTCCGCCGTCAATACCAGCGTTGATAGCGATTTGTCTAATTGGAGCTGACAGACTAGCAAGAATAATATTGGCCCCCACTTTTTCATCTCCATCTAGCTTGTTGATTAAGGTTTTCACTGCAGGGATTGCATGTAATAGCGCTACTCCTCCACCACACACTATTCCTTCTTCCACAGCGGCTCTTGTAGCAGCTAATGCGTCATCAATGCGGAGTTTTTTCTCCTTCATCTCCACCTCTGTTGCACTCCCCACTCTTATTACAGCCACTCCACCAGCAAGTTTTGCAAGTCTTTCTTGGAGTTTTTCTCTGTCATAATCACTCGTACAAGACTCGATTTGCCCCCTGATAGCTTGAATTCGCTCCTTAATAGCTGTTTTTTCACCATTTCCACCTACTATTGTAGTAGTGTCCTTGGTTACTACCACACTCTTTGCTCGCCCTAGGTCAGCTAGAGTTGTATTAGCTAAATTTCTGCCAAGCTCATCAGAGATTACATTTCCGCCTGTAAGAGTGGCGATATCAGCTAGCATTGCCTTACGCCTATCTCCAAATGCTGGTGCCTTTACCGCAACGCAATTGAATGTGCCACGAAGTTTGTTGATTACTAGTGTAGTGAGAGCCTCACCCTCCACATCATCAGCAATAATCAACATTTTTTGTCCTGTCTTTACTACTTGCTCGAGTAGTGGCAAAATCTCTTGCATTGTGCTGATTTTTTTATCAGTAATCAGTATTACTGGGTCATCTAGCACAGCTTCCATTTTCTCAGTATTGGTACACATGTAGCTACTTGCATATCCGCGGTCAAATTGCATTCCTTCCACCACATCTAGGCTAGTCTCTATAGTCTTTGATTCCTCTACAGTGATGACTCCGTCTTTACCCACCTTTTTCATAGCCTCACCAATCAGCTTTCCTACTTCACTGTCTCCTGCTGATATACTAGCTACTTGCTCGATAGATTTTTCATCTTCAATTGGCTTAGATTGCTTTTTTAAATCTGCCACTACCACATCAACAGCCTTTGCTATTCCTTTCTTCAGTACGATTGGATTAGCTCCTGCAGCAAAATTTCTCATTCCCTCATGGATAATGCTTTGAGCGAGTACTGCAGCCGTTGTTGTGCCGTCTCCAGCCACATCATTGGTCTTTACACTCACTTCTTTGATTATTTGTGCGCCCATATTTTCAAATGGGTCACTTAACTCAATCTCTTTTGCTATAGTTACACCGTCATTTGTGATGAGTGGAGTCTGAAATTTGCGATCCAGCACCACATTTCTTCCCTTTGGGCCAAGTGTAACTTTTACTGTATTTACCAGTGCATTTACCCCACGCTCTAACTTACTTCTTGCTTCTTCTCCAGACATAATTTGCTTTGCCATAATATCACCCCTTAATCTTTAATTTTCCCTAATAAATCTGACTGAGACAAAATTACATAGTCCACGCCATCAAACTTAAACTCACTGCCAGCATACTTTGGATAGAGCACTTTGTCTCCAACAGCTACCTGCATTTTTTGAGTTTTTCCATCAAAAGTTTCTCCATTACCAACAGCAATTACCTCAGCAATTTGAGGCTTTTCTTGATTGGTATTAGGTAAAATCAAACCGCCTGCAGTCACTTTTTCTGCCTCAACCGGTTTGATGACTATTTTATCAAACAATGGAACAATTTTCATTATATTCACCTCTTTTTAGACTACATTATATGCTTAAAAAATTTAAAGCATTACAAATTATAGCACAGAATTTTTAAAAATCAACTTCTAGCGACAACTTTTTAGCATTTTGAGTAATTAAAGCACATAAAGTTGAAAGATGAGCAAAAAGCATTATGTAGAAATATCTAGTCGTGGTGGTAAAAAACGTAAAAAAATGATATTTTTTACTTATTTTTTGATTATTTTGATGATTTTTTTTGAAAGTTTACACATCATTTTTTCACTTTTACATCTTTCTAGCCAAACTTTGCCCATATCTACATTCTATTGCGTTTACACCACGAGTGATGATGTCGAAAATGATACTAAATTATACTCGTCTCGTGGTGCTGGAGCATATGTATTTGAGGAAAACAAAATCGCACTTGCGCTATTTTTTACCCAAGCTGAAGCAAGTAAGGTAAAAAATTCTCTCGATTTAGAGATAAAATGCGAGATTGTGTCGCTTTGTACCCCTGCGCTATCCCCCCTAGATTTGTCCGACTCTGATAATGCATTTGTTTCTAGAGTAAATACACTCATTCCAAAAACACTTGCTACGCTTTGCGCTCTTAGTATCGAGCTCGATTCTCATGCTATCACCGAAGCAAATCTCCGCGTAACCATTGAGCAGATACTACTTAATTTAAACAGCACACTAGATTTTTTTCTTACCCTCCACCCTGATTACTTTAGTTCTCCTCTTGCCCCTAGTGTAAAGTTAGCTCACAGCGAACTAACCACTACTATCAGCTGGCTAAATTACTTGACAATAGCCAATAGTTATACTGACAATCTCACTCTTTTTACAAGCGTTGTCCGAAACACCACACTAAATCTTATATTTGCCATAGCTTCACTTTAGCCCAACAAAAAAAGAGTGAAAAACTCATATTTTCACTCTTTTTGTAGATTATTGATTAAGTACTACTTCAAATGATAGTCCGAGTCCTATGGACACACTAGCAGAAAGATTTACTGAAGGATTAATAAGTACTAAGTTATCTTTTAGAACGTTATTGTCTGTTGGTGCTGGTGTCATTATCATTCCTGCATCACCATAATCATCATTTACTGCTATATTTGTTGTGCCATCTTCAGTCAACATAAAACTAGTAAATGGTATACCTTTATATGTATAAGTAAATGTAGGAATACTCGTATCTCCATCAGTCAATGCATTTTGGTCAAGGGCTAGCATACGTAAGTTATATTTATTTAGAGTACCCTCTCCACTAGGATTTTGAACTTCTTGACAAATCTTGTAATAGCCGTTTGAGCTAGTTTTTATTTGGTCATTCAAATATGACAATATTGGAGCAATTCCAGTAGCAACATTTAGTGTAAACCATCCCTCATCTCCTGCGACAAAACTCTCTAGAGTAGTATTTTCATCTATCACTACATTAGCGGCTGGGAATGACCAATCAAATGTATTATTACGACTTTCATATCCCCCCATAATAAGTACTGCAGGCCCACCAAAACGCTTAAGTTCACTATTACTTACTTTATCAAGACCAGAGCACCATGTCATTAACCCTGTAGTAAAGCAGTCATAGCTCTTTACATAGTTGATATCAAGTCCTGTGTGATATGAGATAGTCTCAGATTCCCAAGCCATCTGGAAGTTTTTACTGATACAGTTGTCTGCTACTAGGCTAGTACTTACAGCCTTGATTCCTACTAGACAACCAGCCCAAATCTCAGTAGAGTTTACACTAAAGTTTTCTCTAGTAGAACTTTCTGTAAACAAACTATGATATCCTTCAGGCACTACTGGTACAGCATCATAACTATTAAGATTACCATTTAAGTTTACATTTTTGATATAAGCTACACAATCTGTTTTCTTGTTGTATGTATATGTATCCGCATTTTTACCTTCTGGTACTGCAGTATAATCAGGCATTGCATTATTATCTCTAATGTAATTGTTGTAAGCAGTTAATGTATCTTCTCTAACGTTTGTAAATCCTGGTGAAAGCATTTCCTCTAACTTTCCAAAGAAGGTAAATGCACTACTTTCGCACAAGTGTTGTCCCACATTTACTCCACCATTACTATCAGGTGCATCAAATGTGTATGAATTATTTCTTCTAATTCTATTACAGTCAGACATACAAAGTTTGATTTTACTAAAGTCAATTGTAAATGAGTTTCCGTTTAGGGTAAAGTCATTTTTCATATAGTGTGCGTATGGGTGGAGACAATCTCTTAGTGTACCAGCCCATACAGCACTCTCTGCCTCTGTGATAAAGTATTCGCTAGGGATAACGTCGTTAGTTACCACCACATCACCGTGAAGGAAGAGTCCATTTACTTGTTTGAGTGAATCTGCATCATATCCCTTAGAGATATAGAATTCTCTCCAAACATCGGTATATAGCTTGTGTACATAGTGACCATTAGTTTCGTGAATGTATCCATCTCCAGAAGTTGTTTCAGAGTAGAATACACCGATTTGTTGGTCACGACCACCAAGGTCATAATCGATACCGGAGTTATCTCTCATCCAAATGGCACCATTCATATCAGATGTGTCATCCATTAAGTTAATTCGACCTAGGTCGATAGCATTATATACATTGTATCCATCTGCGATTGTAAATGAGAATGTTAAGGTTTCACTAACAAAGTCAGCCAAAGTCATGTTGAGTCTAAATATTCTGTCTGGGTCGGCTGCATTTGCTTTGAGCAAAGAGTCATCAAAAGTAAATCCAAATGTACTGTTGTTAAAACTCCATTTTGAGCTATCTACAGCAGTCCAAGTAGGATTAATCAAATCAGTCTCTTCTTCAAGTGTTACATCTACATAGAATTGTGATACTGTAAAAGTCTCATCATCATCAGCATTAGCAGACATTTCTAATACTGGTTTAAAGATAAATTCATTGTCATCACCTACTGTGTAAGTGATTTCTTTGTAGAATGTTCCTTCATCTGTCTGTCTAGCTTCTGCTGTTTTATCATTGTTGTTTTCATATTTTATTACATACGCAGGCACAGCAAATGACGATAGATATCTTTCATCTACTATCTCTATCTCGCCAAGATCGTTAGATTCATTATTTACTAACCATGTGTAGCTTATCACATACACTCCTTTGCGATAGTTGCCAGGAGTTTGTTGACTAAGTGGATTTACACCCTCTGTTGTACATGCAGTAGTAATAATAAACTTTGTGTTTGAATTAGCATTAGCTACTTCTACATCAAACTCGATTTCACTTGCAGGCACGTTTACTGATTGTCCGTTTGAGTAGTTGATTGACAAAGCGAAATTAGCAAATATATTTTGTGCTTCATCAAAGTAATAACTATCATCAAAGCCTGATGCACTAATTGAGTCGATAGTTACAGCATTGATAATGATGGTTTTTATTGTAATATAAGTAGCATTTGCTTTGCCTACCTCGATACATTTTATCTGGTATGTACCTGGGGTGTATGCTCCTGCTGTTTGTTGACTAAGTGCGCTAGGAGCATTCTCTGTTGCTGTACTTGCTGTTGTAATGATAAACTTTGTGTTTTCACTTGTTGCTGTTTCTACATCAAACTCTACATCGTCAATATCGTATGTGGAGCTATTTTCGTTGTTGTAAGTAACAGTCATAGCAAAAGAATTAAAGCTGATTGAATCAGTACTCCAATATTGGTCTGCAAAACTTGATGTTTCTATATTATCAATCTCAATTCCGATTATCTCGATGGCTGTTATATCAAGTTCAATTTCGATACCTGTACGCACTTCGAAACACTTGATAGCATAAGTCCCTGGAGTGTATGCTCCTGCTGTTTGAGCATGAAGTCCTGCTGTAGTAATGATAAACTTTGTGCTTGAATTAGCATTAGCTACTTCTACATCAAACTCTATAGCACTAACGTTGTTTGTTGTTGTGCTGTCACTATAGCTTACATTTACAGTTATACTGTCCCAATCAATAGTTTCATTTTCAAAATAACTACTTTTATTAAAATTATTTACTGAAAAATTTGTTATATAAAACGCGTTGATTGTCACAGTGAATGTTGCTAGAGGCTCAGCATCAGTCTTGCCCACCTCAAAACACTTTATCACGTATTCACCTGGGGTATATGCTCCTGTTTGTTGTTGACTTAGTGCGCTAGGAGCATTCTCTGTTGCTGTACTTGCTGTAGTAATGACAAACTTTGTATCTTCTGTAGGAGCAGCATCATCAAACACATATGCTTTAGAAGCTGTCACACTGTTAAGAGGGTTGTTGTAAGTTACATCTAATGTAACATTACTCCAGTTTATGTTACCATTTTCAAAATAGCTAGCATTTAGTCCGTTGATTGTTGCATTTGTAACAGCTAATTGTTCGATCTGAACGTTGTAATCACCAACTTTACCTTCTGCTGGTGTTTCTACATCTTTCCAAACTTCGATATATCTTATCTCATAACTACCTTGAGTATATGGTCCTGATGCTTGAGCATAAAGTCCTGATGTAGTAACGATAAACTTTGTGCTTTCGTGTGTTGCTGTTTCTACATCAAACTCAATTTCATCACTGTTGATGATAACCTCTATATTATCGTCATTTAAAGTATAAATTACAGTTAGTCTGAAATTTCCCCAATTGATGGTACTATTTGAATAGTATCTAGCATTTAAACTAGATGTAACTTGTGATATAGTCGCATTTTCATCCACTAAAGGGGCCTCTGTAATAGTTATAGTACGAAGATTGTAATATGTACTTCCACCGACAGCTCTACATGTTATCTTATAGTCACCAGATTCGTAATCCCCTGGTGTTTGATTACTAAGCTTTCTTTCTGGATTTTGCACATTTTCATTAGTGTATACTATAAACTTGGTAGCTGCTGATGGCACATTTACATCAAACTCAATATCGCCGTTTGCTACAGTATAGGTAATAGCTTGTGTGCTATTTGAATATGTAACAACTAAAGCAAAGTCAGCAAATATATCTGTTGCTGTAGTATAGTAAGTAGCCTCAATACCAGAATACTGAACTGATTCGATAGTTACAGCATTCACTGTAACAGTCTTGATTGAGACTGGAGTAGCATTTTCTTTACCTACCTCGATGCACTTTATCTCGTATGTACCTGGGGTGTATGCTCCTGTTTGTTGTTGACTTAGTGCGCTAGGAGCATTCTCTGTTGCTGTACTTGCTGTAGTAATGATAAACTTTGTGTTTTCGCTTGCTTCTGTTACATCAAACTCAATGTCGCTTGTTGGCACATTGATAGTAGTTCCATCATTGTAAATAACACTCATAGTAAATGAACCAAAATCGATAGAAGTGGTAGTACTCCAATATTGGTCTGCTATGCTAGTAGTAGTCACTCTAGTAATCTCTACAGCATTTACTGTAACAGTCTTGAGTAGTACTGGAGTAGCATTTTCTTTGCCTACCTCGATGTACTGTATCTCGTATGTACCTGGAGTGTATGCGCCTGCTGTTTGATCACGAAGTCCTGATGTAGTAACGATAAACTTTGTGCTTGCGCTTGTTGCTGTTTCCACATCAAACTCGATCTCGCTTGTTGGCACATTGATGATTGTTCCATTGTTGTAGGTAACTTTTAGGGTAAATGCGCTAAAACCAATAGTAGCTGTACTCCAATATTGGTCTGTTATGCTAGTAGTAGTCACACTAGTAATCTCTACAGCATTTACTGTAATAGTCTTGAGTAGTACTGGAGTAGTATTTTCTTTACCTACTTCGATGTACTTTATCTCGTATGTACCTGGGGTGTATTTTTTTGCTGTTTGTTGACTAAGTGGATTTACACCTTCGGTTGTACATGCTGTAGTAACGATAAACTTTGTGTTTTCGCTTGCTTCTGTTACGTCAAACTCAATGTCACCACGAGCTACAGTAAATGTAGTTTGCGAATCATCTGAATAGGTCGCAATCAAGGCAAAATCAGTAAAAATCGACTCGCTAGAGAAATATTGAGTCTTGGCCAAGTTGTCTGATATGCCTGTACGAGTAACTGGAGCTGGTTGAGAAACAGTAATGGTTGCGATTTCGCTAAATTCTGCTTTTTCCTTGCCGGCTACAGCATAAGCGATTTTGTATGTGCCTGCTACGTATTGCCCTGCTGTTTGTTGACTAAGTGGCTTTACGCCCTCAGTAGTACTAGCAGTAGTCACTACAAATTTGGTCGCTTTTTTTGCATTTTTGTAATCGATATCAAATTCGATATCGCTTGCCTGAATATTTTCAGTTTTTTCATCGCTGTAAGTTACTTGCAAACCGAATGTATCAAATGGAATGGTTGATGTGGTTTGATACTGAGTTTGTAAGTTTTTCATACTTACACTGGAAATAGTTACTTCTTGTGGGCCACAAGCAAACAAAACAATCGAACAAAAACATAGCACTGCAGCACACAAAAAGCCTGAAATCAGTTTCTTCATTTATTCCTCCTTTAATTTTTAGCTAGAACAGCTTAAATTAAGTTTAACATATTTATATTATTTTTGCCAATTTTTTTGATATTATTTCTATTTTTTTTACATTTTGTAATATTTTTGGTGAAATTGTGAAATGTTTGTGAAATTACTTGGCTGCTCTACACGTAATTTTTAGTGTGTCACTTTTGTTTGAGCCATCAGCTGCTGTTACAATGACAAATATAACAATATCGCCCGGTTTACTACTCTTTGCTATAGACAATCTACCGTCCGAAAGTATCCTAGCCACATCTTCTGATACCAGTTTACCATTCACATCTCTAAGAGTATATGTCAAAGACTTGTCTGTTGCATTTTCGGGCAAAACTTTTGTCTGAACATTAAAAGTTACCTCTGTTGCCTCTTTACTTGGGAATCTAATCAATATTTTTTTATGTTTATTTCCATTTTCATCTTCAAATTCTCCCATCCCATCGTTAATTATCTCTACACTTGACACATATACTTTAAACTGATCCATTCTGGCTTGCATACCGAAAAAGGTGACTACTACGATAGACACTAAATATAATATTCCTACTAAAAAGAGAACTGATTTACGCATGATTACTTCTCCTTAAACAGTATTTTGGTCTTGTAGTAAAATACCCAAACTCGATAGCATAAAAACGCTACACTAACTAGTGCTAACTTCAACCAAACACTTCCGCCACCCAACAACATAAAGAATAATACTAACCCAAAACAAATTGCACTCATAGCAAATGTAAGAATGGTGGATTTAGTTTCATTTGGACTAGTTGCCCCGCTTCCTTCTGTAGCAAAACGCGTGCTTTGTGGGTTCATAAAGTCAAACTCAGCACTCCACACCACATGGGTTAATGCCACACTAAGTAACATGAAGAAAATGCATATGCTATTTAATATGGTTTGCCCCGAACTGGTCGTAAATATTATGGTGGAAAGCAAAACTGTAATAAATGTGGTCACCACACTAAGAAACAATCTCGGAAACAAAATCTTAAATGGTGAGCTTGGCTTAGTTTTGTTTAAATACAACGCTTCTCCATCTCGACTAAATATGCTAGACATGTAGATATTGCCCGCCAACACAAATAATAATATTACAAACACATTAAATGCCATTGTAAAGTAGTCACCCAGCATCCTAGTATTGATAGCTGCGTACACCGCATTGAGAAACATTACAGCAATAGGCGTCACAATCAACATAGTCAAACAACCTGATAAAACGGAAGAATCTCGTAATAACCTTCTCATTTCATACACACAAGTAGCCCAAAAAGGACGCCTAGCATGATTGAACTTAGGGCGTTTGATTTCTTTTTTGTTAAATTCAAATTGTCGCGAAATGATGCGATAGTATAGCGGACGCGAAATGAGGAAATTGAGTAAAATTAATCCTCCAATTACTCCAATCAACACTAAAGCAACTTGCCAAGAATATTCCGTAAATAATATGGAAGTTTTGTCCACATACTTCCCACAAAAAAACAATGTTAGCGCATAGAATGGGAACATATTAGTAGTGAATCCACTTAAAAATTCACTCATCCACTGAGACACTACCGTCCAACTCTCAATCAAGTTTATATCCTCAGGTATTAGCCCTATCAGATACATAGCTCCCCATACTACGCCTACAAGCAATAGTATCAACACCCCAACTTTTATCATTGGATGCGCTTGTAAAAAACGGAGAATATAGTTTGTAGGGATGGCAAACAAGCCTCCAAGTAGCACAGGAACTGCCGCAAACACTACCATCCAAATCGGCATCCAAATAAAGTAAATTACTCCTATGCCTGATAGTATGCCATATGCTAAAAACACTGGAATTAAAAAGGTGAATGTTTTCTTAATCTCATTTATGTAGTAAACTAGCATTTTAGATAGAAACAAACTATCCGCTGGCGTGGGGAGAGTAATCAACATCATGTTATCCTTACTATAAAACAATGCTTTACTTAACCCAACTGTGCAAGTAAAGAAGTTTAATAGTGTCATCACAAACAACACCACAGCCATTACGCTAAGTGGAATGTGGTTTATTGCTGAAAATATATTCAACAATTGACACAACCACAATACTAGATAAGCAAATGCCGTTATCAAAGCAAAACCAACTATCGAAAATACAATTTTAAACATTGTTTGTTTTTTGCTTTTTAAAAAGGATAAGTCCATCTTTTCCTTTAGTTGCATCAAAAACAAAGTCTTAAATTTTGTCATTTAGCACCTCGCCTCTTAGTTTTTGGTTTTTTGGTAAACCACTTATCTTCGATTACTTCATCGGCGCTATTGTCTTTTTCTACTGCTGAGTTTTGTTCATCTTTGGAATTGATAATCTTTAGATAGAACTGCTCCAGCGTCTCTCCTCTATCTTTTAGTTCTTTTAAGGTTACTTCAGCCTTTATTTTCCCTTTCTTTATTATCATTATGCGGTCACAGAGTTTCTCTACAATGTCGATAATATGACTAGAGAAAAATACGATATTACCCTTCTTAGCATGCTCTTTCATACACTCTTTTACCTGATAAATACTAGTAGGGTCTAGGCCTGTTAGTGGCTCATCTAGTATCCAGAGTTTTGGATTGTGAATAAGCGCACTCATTATAGCTATCTTCTGTTTCATTCCGTGACTATATGTGCGGATTTGATTATCTATAGAATTGCGCATACTCAAATCATCAAGCAACTTATTTAGTCTTTCCTCTCTGTCTTTGTGGTCCACATTATATAAATCAGCAATGTAGTTTATATACTCTCTTCCTGTAAGTTTTTCATACAAAGCATAGTGATCTGGTACAAACCCAAACTGACTCTTTGCTTCCACAGGTTGACGAGCTATATCATATCCATTTATCTCAATACACCCCTTGCTAGCTGGTTGAATACCTACTATACACTTTATTATTGTACTTTTACCTGCACCATTTGGTCCTAAGAAACCAAAGATTTCACCAGAGTTTACTGTCATAGAAACATCTTCTACGGAGTAAAATTTGTTGCTTCCGTAACTCTTGTACACATTATTTATTACTAGCTTATTTACACTATCTTTCATAACACACTCTCCCACTCTATGTTTCCCATATTTTACACACAATGCAGCTGCATCAAGCTTGATCTTTTTGTTTCTAGCACTCAACTCGTCGTACACATCTTGCGCACCAAACAACCATGTATATAAAAACCACATCACTAACCCCAGTAGCACATATACCAAGAAGAAAAGCAATTGATACACCGGATAAAACACCATAGGCAATCCACCTACATAAAGCGTGGCTGTAATTTCTCGTAAATCTTCAGCCCATTTACCTAGTTTTTCGGCAATGAAATCAGAATTGATAAAGAAGAAGTCTACGCCCGAATCAAAATTTGTAAACCAAGCATTCATTATTAGTACAAACACAAAATAAACTAAGAAACCTACCATCGAGTAGATAAATTGCCTAAGTTTTGGTCTATCATACACTCGCAACAAAACAATAAGTACTGGCATTGCCAAAGCACAGATGTGATTTATCCAAAACCTTACTACGCTAGCATATGTAAACAAATCCGCATCGTTACTATTTGGCATAAGCATCGCAAAGAATGCCCCCAACACATTGATAAAGAATGTGAAATAAAACAGTTTTTCCCATCTAAAGAGCAAACAGATTGGCACGATAAACATTGCTGTATTACATAAGTGAAGTGGCCAACGAGTAGGAGTAATAAATCGACTAAAGTCATAATCATAACAATATGAAATAAGAGTAACTAGTGAAATAAACAATAACGCCATTCTACAATAGGACCGGTCTTTTTTTCTAAGTATTAGGTAAAGGCCTATCAAAAAAATGAATGCTAAATATAGATATAGTCTATGATTTAGTGAAAATCCTTTCACATTTCCTGAAATCGCATCCCCAAATAGCGCTCGTGGTAAAAACGGCGGGATAGCCACAATCAAAATAATTGGCAACGCACAAAAAAATTCGATTACTTCCCTCTTAGTCGCCTTAAAACAACCTGACTTAATAAATATATATACGCTATACGCTAACAACACAGCGACATTTATCTCTAGTACTATGCTACAGAGATTATATTCATTTCCACCTGTATAAGCGTAGATGATATTTGGTAAACAAATAAAAGCAAGCAATGCTCCTATGGGAGCAAACCATCTACAATAGTTTTTGAGTATGTCTTTATTGAAGTATGGATACATACTCACGGCAACATTTGATATAAAGAAAAACCAAATACTAATCGATGTGATGACCACAATAAACCCAGAAGAGAACTCTCCTCCATTTAGCCCCACTACTCCTTGTAGTTCGTTTTTTGTAGATGCAAAATACCACACAAATAACAGCCCAGCTAGGCTAAGCGAAAATATTTTAGCAAAAACAGTTTCGTGCTTGGTGATAAATTTTCTAAATATAAAATATAGTCCAACGAGTAAAACCAACACACTAAGAGCTATTAAGTAACTCATACCCTATCTCCTCTTTTTTGTTTACACTTACTCAGTTTACATTATACCCTATTTTGTGTGTTATTTGTGTGAAAAATTACACAAATTTCCATATTTGTCAAAAAAACTTGCAATTTTTCATTCTGATAATAACTAAAATTATTAATTTTGTTTTTAAACTGTTTACAAGAGAAAAAAAATGTGCTACACTAGATAGCGAAAAACATTTAAGGAAGTGCATATGCATAGTTTACAAATTTCATCATCAATACTTGATTTAGCTAATGAGGCTGAAAAGGTTTTAGCCCCTACATTTGCTAAAATAGATAAAATTTGTTTACAAAACAGTGCAAAAGTACTAGCTAGCCTACATTCAGTCAATTTGAGTGCTACCGATTTTAGTGAAACCACGGGATATGGCTATTTTGACAACGGTAGAGACAAGCTTGAAAAAGTGTATTGTCAAATTTTTCACACTGAAGACGCTCTAGTGCGACCACAGATTATGTCGGGTACACACGCCTTAGCCATCACTTTTTTTGGCTTGCTAAAACATGGAGACACATTTTTGTCTATTACGGGCGAACCATATGATAGCCTAAAAGGCGTAATCGGTATTACAGGAGACAGTCACAACTCTCTCCGCGCTCATGGAATACATTTTGACCAAATTGACCTAAAAAATGACGATTTTGACGCCGATGCAATCACAAAATATTTAAAAAGCCACGAAGTTCGCTTGGTAGAAATCCAACGTTCTCGAGGTTATAGTGACCGCCTCAGCCTAAGCGTAGAAAAAATCGGCAAAGTAACCAAACTTATCAAGGAAATCTCCCCTGATACTATCATTATGGTGGATAATTGCTATGGCGATTTGGTAGAAACACAAGAACCCACCGATGTTGGCGCAGATGTGTTGGTTGGGTCTTTACTCAAAAATTTGGGAGCCGGTCAAGCCAAAACAGGTGGCTACATCGTAGGTAAAAAAGAATACATCACTGATGTAGCAGAGCGCTTTTCCGCTCCTTGTGTAGGCAAGGACATTGGCGCTAATCTAAATCAACTACTTCCCTTGTTTAAAGGGATTTACTCAGCCCCCAGTGTGGTGTGTGCTAGCTTAAAAACAGCTATTTTTGCTAGCTACATGCTAGAAAAATTAGGCTATACGGTAAGTCCTCGATACACAGACCCACGAGCCGATATCGTGCAGACGGTGCGCCTAGGTAGTGCGGAAAAGTTGATTGAATTTTGTAGAGGAATCCAGCGAGGAGTAGCTATAGAAAGCTTTGTAACACTAATGCCAAGCGAAATGCCCGGATATCCTCACGAAGAAATAATGGCGAGCGGTAGTTTTGTGTCAGGCTCTACCATAGAACTTAGCTGTGATGGACCTATAAGACCACCATTTACAGCCTTTATGCAAGGAAGTTTGACTTATGAATATGGCAAATTAGGCATCATGATAGCGCTGTCACATCTTACAAAATAGTCACTATCCCACAAAAAAATGTGGGTATATAGCAAAATTTTGTAGTTATGTTGACAAAATTTGTTTTTCAAAAAAATAGGAACAATTTACACGGAAGGTAATGCATTATGGAAAACAAAAAAACTCTTTTTACAATATTGGGTATAGGACTAGCGATGTGCTTTGTACTCATATCTATTATTATAGTTTTGATAGATAGCCAACAATCTACTATCCAATATCAAAATTCAGTGATAAACGAGCGCGACCAAACCATTCAAGACCAATCTGAAAGTCTAAATAAGTTTGAAAATGATGCAGAATATAAAAGAGTAAAAGAAGAGATTGAGCGAGCAAACAAGCTCTTACTTAGTCAGCAAGACCAAATATATGACAATTTAAACGAAATTGAGCAGTTACAAGCCTCAATAAAAGATCTAGATGAAATTATATCTAGAAAAGATGAAATTATCACACAACAACAACAAACCATTGATGAACAATCAGAAATTCTGTTTCAAAAAGAAAATGATATCAACGATCTAAATGATAAAATTGACACTCAAACTCAAACACTAAACGAACATCAAAAGGTTGTAGATTCATATAAGCAATCTTTGATAAATCTCACCCACAACATAGAAGAATTGAAACAAAATCTTGCCCAAAAAACAGCTTTACTATCCGAAAAAGACGAACAACTCACTTCTAAAAGCCAAAATATAGCAGAACTAGAACAAAAAGTAGCCTCAATGCAACAAAAAATTGCTGAGCAGACACTGATTATTGAAGCTGATGGAATGGGAACAAGTTTGGGTGACACGGCTCTTATCGAATTACTCAAAAAGAAGCAACAACAAATCGATGAGCAAAACGAACTCATTGAAAAACAAAAAGAAACTATTACCTCTCAAACCAGCCTAATCGAAGAATATAAAAATAAACAAACAGAAATTGATGAAATCATCACAAAAAAAGACCAATTAATTAACGACCAAGCCATCCTTTTACAAGAAAAAGAAGATGCTATCTTAGCTCAACAGCAAATAGTTGATGACCTAAATCAACGCATCCAACAATTGGAAAACCAAATAGCAGAGCAACAGCAAACTATATCTTCTCAACAGGAACAAATCGAAAACAATGCTACTAGCTTTTGTGTAAGTTTTATTGCTGAAGGCGAGCTAGTAAACAAACAGTATATAAAGCGTGGCGAAAAGGTTGCCACTATTCCTGCTATTCCCGAAAAAGAAGGTTATGATGGAGTGTGGAGTGATTTTGACACAATAGTTGATAATACTGTCATCTATGCAATTTATTCACCTAAAAAATATAAGATAACTTATAATTTAGATTTATTTGAATACTACAGTTTTAAAAATGCATATTTTTATCTAAACGGTCAAACATATATTATAGATTTTTGGAAAAATACGCTAAATTATGATAAAACAGTAGCTATTGTGGACAATAAATTTACTCTAAATGGCTTGGAATACACCATCGATATAGAAAAAAATGTAGTGTATTTTGGTGATGTAGAATTTGCCATTGAGGACAACGCCTTTATGATGGATAACATCTACTATATAAAAGATAATGCCATTTCATACAATACTACCATATCTATAAATGGAAACCAATTCGCACTAGATAACGAAAATTATACAATTGATACTATAAATCACAAAATCGTTTCAAATGAAATTCAAATTGATATCGATTGCTACTATTGTCAACCACTAAACTATCTCGTGTATCCTAGTAAGAATGAGCTAAAATCAAAAACTCAAAATAGCAAATCCTACCAAATAGTCAACAATCAAATTACTATTGGAGACAAAAAGTATAAAGTGGACTATCAAAACAGGCGTTTGTGTTGCTTTTTAGGTGCCTCCAGCCTAAAATCTGCTGCTAGTGAATTGCCTATAGAATTTAGTTATGGTGATAAACTTATAAAACTCCCTAAAAATGTAGCACAATATGTCAAAAATATTAGTTTTGATGGTAAACAAACGAGTGACACCGCAACAACTGGGTATAATAAACCCGTCGGCTGGGAATTAAATGCAATAAAATGTAGCCCAACATATGATGACGAGTGGTTATATTTCGTGCCTATAAATTACACAGATCTCACAGTTTATGTAGTCTGGGGGTCATAAAATATCTCGATTTTTTGAGATATTTTTTTGCATTATCTATTCTTTTGTGATATACTAACAAAAAGTGAGGAAAAACTATGAAAAGAGTATTATGCTTTGGAGATAGCAATACTTGGGGAGCTATTCCCAATACTAACGATCTTCGCTACGATGAGACACAAAGGTGGCCAAAGATGCTACAAAATTTGTTAGGTTCAGACTATGAAATTATCGAAGAAGGCCTTCCCTCTCGCACATTATGCACTTTTGATACTCGCCCAGAACGCATGCACACCATGGGATATCAATATTTTGTACCATGTGTATATTCACATGATAAACTAAACTACATTATCTTGATGCTAGGCACAAATGAACTCAAAACTGAGTATCAAAATACTTGTCCCAAAATACTAAACATGCTAAAAATTTATGTAAACTTTGTGCGGAACTTTAAGTCAAAAATTGATAACTCCACCCCAATGCTGATAGTTTGTGGACTATCTCCAATTGATGAAGGCCTCTACACCCCACCACACAAATTTGAGGGTGCCACAAACAAAGTTCTTGAAGTAAACAAGATGTTTGAGACATTTTGTAAGGAAAACAAACTAACTTTTGTAGATAATTCTGACCTCGAGGTTGGCGCTGATGGACTCCACTTCACCGCCTTGGCTCACAAACTTTTAGCCGAAAAGCTGGCTCCTTTACTAAAATAGTTAATCCGTAAAAACAGACTATGGCTCTGTTTTTTTGTTACTTAAAAGTTTTGGAAGTATGTAGTACTAAAAAAATTCAAATTCTTGATGTTTTTTTATGAAAAAATTAATCTTATATGATATAATGAAAGCAGAATGTGAAAATTCACTTTACTATAAAACAATCAAAAGGAGGTACTATGAAAATACTCGTTTTTACCGATTTACATGGTAGTCTTAATGCACTCAAAGCTCTGATACAAACTCAAGACTTTAAGACAGCTGACCAAGTAATTTTTCTAGGCGACGCGGTTATGGGATGTAGCCGCCCCAATGAATGTATAGATTTGTTGAGAGAATTAAATATCATTTGTGTATTAGGCAATAACGACAGCTATTTGTGTTGTGGAATTGATCCTGACGATAAGCCCAAATTTACTCGCACGAAACTCAATCAAATGGAGTGGATGGACGCACATGTTACTAAAGAAAACAAAGAATTTGTCGCATCTTGGCCATACTCATATGTGATAAAAGATGAAAGCCTTACTTTTTACTTTACCCACTATCCTTGGACAAAAAACAAACTAAATGTTGTGGATGAGCCCTTTATCAAATGCCTTTATGCTCGTGAAAAATTATTCCGCAATATAAAAGCAGATTACTACTTTTTTGGACACGAACACAAAACTAGCATCTATTCCAATAGAAAGCAGAGTTTCATTTGCGTTGGTACGGTGGGAGTAAAAAATCCAGGGTCATACTTTGTGATTTTGACCGAGCCAGACATCCAAATCAAAGAAAAATTTGTAGAATTTGACATTAATGAAGAAAAAAAATTGATGGAGGCTGCCGGCTATCCATACAACAAAAAGAAAATTGACTAAAGGGAAAATTATCATGGAAAAAATAACTATATTTTTAGCTAAACTTGTAAAACATGCCGCTAATCTAGTAACATCAGATTTTGAAGTAAAAGCAAAAGATGACAAGGGTGATGTTGTCACTAATATGGATACAAAAATCGAAGAGTTTTTGATACTTTCTCTCAAAAACAAATATCCAGACTTCGATATAGTGAGTGAGGAATTTAACTCAAAGAAAAAAGTTACCCCAAACTGCTTTATCATAGATCCCATCGATGGAACAGCCAATTTTTCGTACAACATTCCTCTTTGGGGAATACAAATTGCGTGTGTAAAGAATGGTGAAGTTTGCTCCGCAGCAATTTATCTCCCCTGTCTAAAAGAACTATATTATGCTGATAGCTCTGGGGCGTATCTTAACAAAAAACCAATCTCAGTAAAAGACTATCCTAAGCGTAGAGTATTTGCGGTAGAAGGTACCGAAGCGATAAAAATATTGGCTGAAAATGAGACAAAAGAAGTAAAATTTAGATCAAACAAAGCCTGCTGTGTCAACTTTGCTTGGGCTAGTCGAGGATGCTACTCTGGAGCATTTTTTCACAAAGATAATCCTTGGGACTATATCCCTGGGCAATACCTAATGGAACGCGCCGGAGGAGTTAGCTACAATGAATCATGTATGCACATTACAGCCGCCTCTCCCGAAGCCCTAGAAATCCTCAAAAATATATTAAAAAAGTGAGCATTACACTCACTTTTATTTTTCATCCTTACGGGCTTTTTTTATGTCTTTTTCCATTTCAATTAATTTGCGCTGTTTTTCTACCTGTTTTACGATGCTATTTATCACCGCATTAGAGTTATGCCACCAATCACGACTCCATACGCGATATGTCTTCCAGCCTCGTGTAGTCAAAAATTCGTTACGATACACATCACGCTCGAGAGCGCTTTCCGAGCTGGAGGTAATGTCATGGTCTGTCTCAATTCCTAATAAGTATCGATCTAGCGTCTTGTCATATACAGCCACAGAAATTTTACTATTTGAGTTTCCTAAGCTTACTTCAGCTTTATACCCCAAACTTGATAATTTGGAAGCAATCTGCTCTTCTATTGGGAGCATGTCACTGAGTGGTTTAGGGGTGGCAATATTATTTTCAAACCCACCCAAAATCGACTTAACTTCCGCACTATCACCATTGGAAACAGCTCGCACATAGGTTAGATATTTCCTAAGTAATTTTGGTCCAGCAAACTTTGCATTGTCTACTTTTAGTTCTTCTGGCTCAATACTGGTGATAACATAAATTTTTTGTTTGGCACGCGTAATAGCTACATTTAGCCTATTTTCTCCACCTTCGTTGCTAAGGCTTCCAAATGAGGCATTCACTCTGCCCGCCACATTACGCGCATAACCTATGGAGAAGATTATTATATCACGCTCATCACCCTGCACATTTTCAAGATTCTTTACAAACAAGCTTTTGTCCTCACCGTCTTCCATTCGATTTGCTTCAGTGTTGTACAGTCTTCTAAATTCATCATCCACAAGACATTTTTGGTCGATAAGATCTTCTATACAATTTTCTTGCTCCACATTAAATGTGATTATCCCAATTGTTTCTTTGTTTTTGCGGTTTTTTAACACGGTTTTTAATAATTTTACGACAGATTTAGCTTCTACCATATTTTTTCTGTCATCCCACAAACCATCTACCAAAATTCGCTCAAGTGGCTTATTTCTCAAATTTTTACTTACATTTGGAGCAATTTGCAATGTGTTGTTGTAAAAAGCCTTGTTTGAGTAATCGATAAGTTCTTCATGCCTACTGCGGTAGTGATAATTTATGTGACTATTTTCAAAACGCGACACTGCCAAATCTAATAGGCTCTCCACTTCGAGCGCTGCTTGAGTAGAATAATCCATATTATCATCAATTGTTGCTCCCATGTATCTCTTCATAAATGTAGTGGTTGGGCGCAACTGCTTTGCATCTCCCGCAACCACAACACAATTACCTCTATACACAGAAGGAATAGTGTTTTCGATAAACACCTGCGAAGCCTCATCAAATAGCACTATATCAAATAGATTTTTAGTCAGCGGTAGCACTGTCGAAACATTTTCTGGAGAAAGAAGCCAACATGGAAAAAGTTTGAGCATATAATCTTGATAAATATCCACCACTTTGCGTATAGGCCAATAGTTTTGCTTTTTGCTGATTTGATATAGATAGTCTTTATTCTCCTTGCCCGCCTCAAATAATTTTTGATAATCTAACAAAAACCCTTGTTTGGCTATCTGCTTACTAATATCACACAACTCATTTGTAAGCGCCAAAATTTTGGCTCTGATATTATCAAAATCTACCATAGCCGACAAAGTTTCAGCATGCTCATCTTCAATTTTTATTATCTCAAAGTATATCCTTACTGGCAATATTTTACTCAATATCACCGAATATTTTTGATATGAATTAGAGTTTTTATATGCAAAGTTAAGAATAGTTTTTTCTGCATCTTTTAAATTGTGTAAAGCTGTAGTTATATCGCGATACTCTACGTAATTATCTAAAGCCATTGCCACAAGTTTTAGCGTTTCATTATTTCCATTTACTATTCCATTTATAGCCATCAAATATCCATTTTCTGTCAACACTTCTTTTAAAAATTCATATTCTACTACATATTCATCAATTTCTTTTATAGTGCGCTCTATTTCTTGTTGAATTTCTTTTTCCTTGTTACTCATGGCCACTTTAGCAAATGGATACATCGGAAATATCACTTTGCTTAGTTTGAGATTTTGATTTAGTTGTGGATACTCTAGGCTTGCTATCAATTTTGTAAGTGGAGTAATGTCTTTATTTGATTTTACGTCATTATAGTATGTTAGTATTTGTCTACAATACTTATATCTCCCCACATCAAAGTATGTCTGTTTTTTATTCATCATCTGCTTGAGTTTACTTTGAGCTCCCGCCACTACATGAATACTGAGATCTCCGCGCAAATAATCAATAAACGGGTTAGCCTTTTTACTTTCCACAAAATCATAGTACATCTCAGCATTGTTTTTACCATATACTGTAGATAGGCTATCCGACAGGGTATCATAATCTAGTTTCATAAATTCCAAATCTTTTTGCATGGCTGTATAAATTTCATACTCAATGCTTGATTTGCCAATTTTATAAGAGTTGTAGTACATCTCTTGTAGCGAAATACCAAAATCCGTTTTATTATTTAAAAAATTAGACAATTCATTCAAGTTTTTTATTTGATTATCCAAAGCTAATTTTGTATTGTCATATTTTACAAACAACTCTTTGTTATAATTCATCTTAAGTAAGGCTTCATGCGAAGAAAAGCTTTTTGTATAAAAATCTTGCAGTTCTTTAGCTGGATCAGTCATAAGCATCGCTCTAATATTTAAATTGCCTAACCTATTGTATATTACATCAAGTGCAGCCCTCTTTTGCGACACCACTAGCACCTTTTTGTTTTTAGCTAATGCGTCAGAAATTATATTTACAATAGTCTGTGATTTTCCCGTCCCTGGTGGTCCATAAATGACCATATTTCCATTTTCATTCACCTTTTGGATTACCTGTTGCTGAGCGAAATCTACATTGTTGATAAGATATAGCTTACTGCATTTTTCTTTTCTACGTTTAATTACTCGAGTGTTGAGCAGCTCATTTATCGCATCATTGGTTAAATTGCGTTTCTCTAAGGCAGTATAATCAGCATAAATTGCATTAGCTAGACTAATTCGAGACAAAATGCAGAGGTTTTTCACCTCCAGCTCATCTTGCTCGTTTATATCACCATATCTATTGAATGGAAATACATGTTTTCGTGACTGAAATGAGATACGTACCCCAAACTTTTTGAGATAATCGAGCACAGCTTGAATCCCTGAAAATTTGCTAAGTGAAGTAAATTCCATTTCCATTTCATCCAAATTTAGCCTATAACTATCAGCAATTGCATACATCAAAGCACGATTTAGTTGAATCCTTTCGCCCGCCTTAAACGAGATATTCACAGTCGAATCATCAGGAAAACTCAGTTCAATCGGAAACATAAAAAGTGGTGCCTTAAAGTTGTAGTTTTTACAATTTCCACACACAAATGGATAGCAAAAGTATAATTCATATCTACCGGTATCTTTTTCAATCTCATCAATTTCCCTTTTCAAAGTCCTCAGATTTTGAATTTCTGTAGCAATTACTTTTTTGCTGTACTCTCTGCGTTGACGAGCTACTCTAGCTCTTTCATTCTCATCTTTTATATCTTCTTCAGCTTCATATCGAATATTTATATCACTCGATTTTATTATACTTTCCCTCGTACTTTTACCAATAAGCTCAAAATTTTCTGAATTACCGCACCAAAGTAGCGAGAGTAATTTTACAGCTTTTTCTTGGTCATTATATAGTATTTTCCCTACATCATACCCATTTTTCTTATTGAAATTTTTAAGATACAAACTTCTATTTTTTCCACTAATCTCAATAAGTCTTTCCTTGTAAAATGTGTAAACACTTTTCATTACTCCACCACCCTATTTTTGTACACTTTTTTAAATTATACACTAAACAAAAAAATAATTCAATAAATTCAAACCACAAAATCACTTTTTAAAAAAATTTTTTATCAAAAATTAGGAAAAAACATGATAATTTATTCATTAAATATTTGACTTTTTTTACAAATTTTTATACACTACACTCAGGAGGTATGATAAATGAATACAGAACAATTAATCACTATATTTGCTTTATCATCCATGTCTGTTGGAGGTTTTCTTTTTGCTATCAACACAACCATTTCAAATATGCTTGGAGGGTTAGCTTTTGGATTCGGATTTGCTACAATTACCACTCAAACAATAGCAAAATTAGAATCTTTTAACAAATAACTTATCAATAACTATCTCCCAGATAGTATTTTTTTGACAAAATCCAAAATTTAACAAAAAAACTTGCATTTTAGCTTAAATTGTTTTATAATTTGGATATAAGGAGGTTACACAATATGGGTGACATAATGATTTTCATTTGGCTTGGTGTCATTTGTATCAGTGCAATTTTTGAATTCATCACATTTGAAATGGCGGGCATTTGGTTTGTCGCTGGTGGAATACTTGCTCTACTTTTGGCCCTTGTCGGAGTAGATATTGTTTGGCAAATCGTTGCTTTCTTTGCCCTGTCTTTGGTACTTTTGTTAGCTTTAAGAAAGTTTTGTTTGCGAGTATTACTCAAAAAAGACGAAAAGACTAATGTAGATGCTCTTGTCGGTACTACAGCCAAACTGCTTACTGCGATTACTCCAGATAACCCTGGTTCGCTTAGGATAAACGATGTCGTTTGGACAGCTATTGCCACGAAAGCAAGTGCAAAAATTGAATCTGATACAGAAGTGAAAATTATCAAAGTGCAAGGCAACAAACTTTTTGTTGAACCTGCTGAATAAAAAAATTCTAAGGAGATTTTATTATGGATACTACAACTTTAATCATCATTTTAGTGGCAATCGGTGTAGTAGCATTTATAATTTTGGGAATGAGTATCAAAATCGTTCGTCAATCTACAGCTGTAATTATCGAGCGTGTGGGAAAATTTCACAGAGTGCTAGACACTGGTATTCACATGATTTTACCATTTTTCGACCGCCCTGCAGGCAGTCCAATTAGCTTAAAGGAGCAAGTACAAGACTTTAAGCCTCAACCAGTTATTACAAAAGATAATGTAACTATGCAAATCGACACTGTGGTTTATTTCCAAATCACAGATCCAAAAGCCTACACTTATGGAGTAGAATATCCAATTAGCGCTATTGAAAACTTGACCGCTACCACACTAAGAAACTTAGTTGGTGAACTCGAGCTCGATGGCACACTCACAAGTCGTGACACAATCAATAGTAAGATGCGTTTAGTTCTCGATGAAGCGACTGACCCTTGGGGAATTAAAATCAACCGTGTGGAACTAAAGAACATTCTTCCTCCAAAAGACATTCAACAAGCCATGGAAAAACAGATGCGTGCTGAGCGTGAAAGAAGAGAATCTATCCTTCGTGCTGAAGGTGAAAAACAATCTAGCATTTTGGTTGCAGAAGGAGAAAAAGCCGCAGAAGTATTGCGTGCGGAGGCAAAACAAATCGCTCTTACCAAAGAGGCGCAAGGTATGGCAGACGCGATTAAGCTTATCGTTAATGCCCACCCAGATTCTGCTTACATTACACTAAAAGGTTATGAAGCGCTCGCTAAAGTTGCGGACGGCCAAAGCACCAAGCTTATCGTGCCAACAGACATAGCCAATGTCACCAGTCTAATTAGTGCCTTAAAAGAAAGCGCAACAATGCAAGATGGTTCTTCCAAGAAAAAATCATCTTAGTCTAAATAGAAAAACACATTGAGTGATTTTACTCAATGTGTTTTTTATTTGGGATTTATTCTTTTTCTCGTTTATTATTTTCTTCTGCCTCTTCTATCAAGTCAGACATATATGCTTTTATTCCATCTTCCCCCAGTTTCCCAAGCAAAACTTTGTACTCCTCAGGCGTGCGTTTTTTCATCAAATCCAACGCTTGTTTTACCTTATCTTCATCATCAGATTTTAGGCCCAAGCACTTCGCTACCTCGGGCATTTTTCTGCATTTTTCCATTAACTCAGGATATAGCATCAACGCTTCGTGTATCTTTCTGCTCTCGGATAAATAACTTCTTATTTTTTCGAGACTCTTTTGAGAATAATCTGGATCACTAAAACACTTCTCCATATCTTCCAACAACTTTAGAGCAGCTTTTTCTTTGACAGGTGTTTTGGCTCCTTCTATTAATTCGAGTGTTTTTATAGAAGCTGACACATCAGCTTTTTTTATCCCACCTTTTACTTTCGCTAAAACTCCCATAATACCTCCATATTCTACTTTTTAAATTTATTTTTATAGTAGTCAATAAAGTCCTTATCGTTAAAGTAATTTATCCCAATTGCATCACGCACTCGGTCTAGTGTAGCTTGCGCTACTTCCCGAGCGTGCTCACTTCCCTTGCGATAAATTTCCAAAACTTCTTCGATGTGATTTTCATAATATTTGCGCTTTTCTCGTATAGGTGTAAGCTCGTCTTCTATCACTTGATACAAAAATTGTTTTACTTTTACATCACCCAATCCACCTTTAGTATAGTGCGCTTTTAGCTCGTCGAGATTTTTATACTCTGGCAAGAAACGCACAAAACTATCAGGCTTCACAAAAGCATCTAAGTAGCTAAATACTACATTTCCTTTTACTTTCCCTGGGTCGGTTACTTTGATGTGAGTTGGGTCAGTGTACATTTCCCAAATTTTTGCTTTCACAGTTGCGGAGTCATCACTAATGTAGATACAATTTCCCAAACTTTTACTCATCTTTGCTTTTCCATCCAAGCCCATAAGGCGGAGACATGCTTTATTATCAGAGAATACTCCCTCACTCTCTATCAAAATATCACCATAAATCGAGTTGAATGAACGCACGATTTCTCTGCCCTGCTCGTGCATTGGTTCTTGATCTTCGCCTGTGGGAATAAATTTTGCCCCAAAAGCGGTAGTGTCAGCTGTTTGACTGACTGGATAAATAAGAAACCCCGCAGGAATATTGCGCTCAAAACCTTTTTCTTTGATTTCTGATTTCACAGTAGGGTTGCGCTCTAGCCGCGAAACGGTTACAAGATTTAGGTAAATTTGTGTAAGCTCACACAGTTGCGGCACTTGTGATTGGATAAACAGTGTTGTTTTATTTGGATCCATTCCTACCGCCAAGTTGTCCATAGCAACTTCTAACACAGATTCTCGGATTTTCTTTGGGTTTTTAGCGTTATCAGTGAGCGCCTGCATATCAGCAATAAACGCAAAACACTCGTATTTACCGCTATTTTGCATTTCCACTCTATTCTTTAGTGACCCCACTAAATGACCCAAATGCAATTTTCCTGTCGGCCTATCACCTGTCACTAAAACTGGTTTTGTAGTCTTTTTCATAATTAATTTCCTTTTGTTTTTTGTCAATTATAACACAACTGAAACTATTTTGCAAATTATTCAGCTCCAAACATCATTTCAAAACTATTTTTTACCTTTTTAGCATCCAAGTTATTCGCATTTTTTGATGCTATTTCGTGTCTTTGAGTAACTATTTCATGCAATTGTTTATTAAGTGTACTCATAAAATCTTCTTCGTCGCCCAATGATATATTTTTTTCTTTAAACTCCCGCATCATCCTATCCATTCCGGTATACTCTACAGCAGTACAAAAAACAGAATCTTCAAAAAACTTTTCATCCACATTGTTTAGGTTGGTTTTACAGTATAAAAATCTCTCGAGCCAATCTCCTTTATCTGTTTTTGCAAAGCAACCACGCAAGGCTTTTCCTTGAAATTGTGGTGGAATGCAGGCTAAAATTTCACTGTCATTTTGCATTTTTTTATCGCAATAAAATAAGATTTTGTCCACCATATCTATATTTTGCTCCACATAATGGTTGATGCATTTCTTCACCAGTGGTTTATTTTCCGCAAACACTTTTAGCACTATGATTGTGTCACGCATCCGCCCGTTTTTTACAAAAGCTTCCGCAACATCCTCATCCATTCTTAGCTGTGGTAAAGCGTAGAAATACGCATCAGGATTGGATTCTATAGCAGCTATCACCACTTCTTTATCTCCTTGCAGCCTAGGGGAAGCGTAATACAACATTGTCCCATCCTTCTCCACTAATTTTCGCATAACGCGCTTGTTATCAGCATTTTTTTGCAAATAATTCTTGTTATGTTCCGACTTTTTATCAGCAATATACATTTTTATGTAATCAAATTCTTTCATTTTTTCCTCCTCTTTTTTCGTCATTATAGCATTATTAACCTTTATTAGTCAACAATCTACCAAAAATTTGCAAAAAAATTTTTCCATATAGTTTTTGCTTTTGCATAAGAAAAACACCCTTCGGGTGTTTATATATTTTAATTCTTGTTGTATGTTTCTGCGCGAACAGGTGATCTTGTTGAAAAGCAAAATTTCTCAAATGAAGGAGCAAATTTTATCGTTACTTCAGGATCATCTTCATCCGCCCCCACATTTCTTTTAGAAGCACCTATTGCCAAGTTTTCCTCGGAAAGCATGTAATTTACTCTATCACCTGAAAGCTTTCCCTCAACAAACTTTCTAGCAATATCTACAGGCATATGAATTTGCGCCGGCATTTGTAATTCTACTGGAGGTTTTCCATCTCTTTTGTCTTTTTCCGTTAGTGGCAAAACAGCTATTGCCGCTGCACCAGGATAAACTATTTCAAAAGCTTTTTCTTTAGTGCCTAAAATTCCTCTCTCTTCAGACTCTATTAACACCAAAAATTTTCCATCATTTGATCTATATGCTAATGATTCCAAACCAACCATTATACTGGAATTTTGAAGCATTACCGCTTTTTCATCATCATTAAATCTCTGCCCCGTCTCCTCAGCAAAAGCATCTAATGCTGAATTAAATCTGTGTAAATATCTATCAAAATTTATCTTTTCGCCTGCAGAACCTTGAGCATAGTATGACAAAATCCATGCGATAGGCTCTTCATATCTTTGTCCCATTTTCCCACGAATAAATGAAGTATAAAAGCAGTTTGGTGCACCTTTACCAGATAAAACTCTGATATTATCAACGCCATTCACTGGCGTCACCCCTTGAGGCAAACGCCCCTCATAACATGGAGTAATTACATTTTTTATTATCTCGTTTGCATATTTTCTTGCAGAACTTAAATTATTATCTCTAATCTTTCTAATAACATCTAATGTAGAATTTAGTCTACCTTCAGATTGAAATTTACTTGGATATCTCTCTACCATTATAATGTCTCCTCATATATTACCGTAAGTGTATTCTAACACAAATATGATACTCTGTCAATATATAACTCAAATTTTATTACACCATTAGAAGCCATATCCATTATACTTCTCTTTCGATTCTTCTTGTTTCTTTTGTTCCTTTTTAGGCGGTATTTCAGATGATGTTTTGTCCTGACTATTATTGAGTGGCTCCTCTGAATTTTCTTTCGTCAACCTTTTGTCCCTCACATCTCTTTTATTTAAAGGAGAATCGTTTGGTTCTTCGAAAATCCCCTTGCCCTTATAATCATTTGGGGATGGAGTTGGATCAGGAGTTGGTGTAGGATCCTTTTTTACTTCCTCTTTATTTTCTTCTTGTTTTTGCTTTGACTTCTCATATTTGTTTTTTGGTGGGATATATGGAGGAGCTTTTTTCTTGGATTTATCCTTTTTCTTGTCGGCGGCTTTTTTGGCGGCTTTTTCTTTGAGAGCTTTTTTCACTTTGGCTTTGTTGCCTGCCACTTTACTTTTAGCTTTCCCTTTATAGGTCACCCCTGGTGGAGCGGGAGTTGCTTTCTTTTCCTTGGAGCCATCTTTTCGTTGACCGCCATCAGAAATATTGACAAACGCCTCATCCTGCTTTGCTTTGAGTGCGGCATTGTCATTTCGCATCTTAGTTTCCATTACTCCACAAATCTGGTAGTATTTACGGTCGATATTCTCTAGCATTCTCTTGCATGGCGACTTACTAATTGCATCAGCACACGCCTCACTAGTCAAAACCATATCAAGGAGTTGATTTAGATATAAAAATTTAAGCCTAGAATTGAGAAAGAATTTATCTAGTTTGCTTCTACGCGCAGAAAACTCAGCCAATACAAAAGCTAGTTCTGGATATTTATTGAGTAATTGAATACGCATATTAAAATAGACTTCTTCGAGGTCATCACTGAGGTTTGCCGAACTATTTGCCACTGCATGAAGATATGCATGCCGAGCTGATATTGCCACAAGTTCACCATTATTGGGTACTTCTCCATCAGTACTATATTTGTGGAAATGAAAAATCTCTTTTGCGCGTTCTATAAAATATGCATCATCATCAAATTCATAAGTCGCAACAGTTGTGATAATAGTATCTACGTAATACCCTCCCATTCTTGGCACGCGCTCAAGTAATTGTAGGCTACATTTAGCCATACCATCCCCAGTCTTTTCAGCAGGAGTAATCACGAAATAAAACACTTTTTGCCCAACAAAGGCGCGACCTTCTAGTCCGTTTTCCGTCATGGCATCGATTTTCTTTTCCATAGTTACTAGCTCAGCTAGTATTGGCTCTTCTATAGTATATACACCATGCGCATCATATTCACCCAACAAATCGTTGTTGATGATGTCTTGAAAATGAATTGCCTTAAGCTTTGCAATGTCGTCTTGCTCAGTAATAAAACCATCATCCACATCAAAGCGCTCATAAAAAGATATGAAAGCGTCATCTTCATCTTCGTCATCTTCAGGTTGTTCGTTAAGTATTTCTTCGATTCGCTTTTTTACGCGTTTACTCTTCTCTGCATTGAGTGCTTCAAACTGCATGACTTTCTTTTCTACTTCAGATTCGATTCTATTTTCCATTACTCCCTCCTTTCTAGATTATTTCTCATCTTATCGAATTGCCATTGCGCCTTTTGATTTATCCTTTTTCTTCTTATCTTTCTTCTTTTTGTCTACGTTATGAGCAATTCCTTGTTCTATCTGTCGCGCTTGCACAGGGAAGCGTCTAGCAAAGGCAAACCACCACATTTTGTTTTTCTTCTTATATATTACATAACCATGCTTGAGTATATCTGCTCCAGACACATATTGAGCAAAATCAAAGTTATCTTCCGCCGTACCACTCCCTAGCACAATGTTACCCATTTGTCGGACAAAAGCCCCCATCCCGCCAAATTCTGTAGCAAATTCCACATTGAGATCTGGGTCTTGCGTTTTGTAAATATGAGCGCTCATTTTTGCAATCTGTCTTGGTTTTGGGTTGAGCCCTTCTGCCATGAGCTTGGCTGTACAACTCAACATCTCATTTACATCCCCACTCTTGATGATTTTGTCGAGCTTATCTAGCTTTGATTTTTGTTCTTTTGTTAAAGCTAATTTCTCCATAAAAATATTACTCCTTGTTTTGTTTACACTATCCCTAGTTATCACAATTATACATCAAAGTCCACTTTGATGTCAACAATTTAAATAAAATAATTGCATAGCCCAGCAAAAAAGTATGGGTTAATTGCCTGTTCTAAAGCTAAGAGAACTACTAATGCTGTATGATATTATTTATCTTGGTGAAGCGCTGCGTGCTTTCGTGAAGCAGCCATGTCGCTGCTAATCAAAAAAAGGCTAGATAGCCTTTTTGGATAAATATTAATTTTATCAAAATTTTATTTTCGTTCTTGCATTGCATCAATTGGTTGCATACGACTGATTCTTCTAGTAGGTAAAAAGCTTGCAATGAGCGCAATGAGTAGACATAAACCAATTACTAGTGCAATCTGACGAATGCCTAGTACCAACAGACTGATGTATAAGCCCAGTTGAGCTTTCATTGCAAAATTGATAGCTATACACCCAGCCCCTAGTAAAATACAAGTTATTACCGCAACTATCGCCAATATAAACAGACTTTCCCAAGTAAAGATGCGGTAAACATCACTTCCTCTAGCACCAAGCGCACGCAATACTCCGATTTCCTTTTTCTTATAACTTATACTATTTCCGATATAACTCATTACCAAAAGTATGGAGAAAATCGCAAACACCACACCTATCCAAAAGAAAACTTTTGCAATCATTGAAATAGTACTGCTAAATGATTCTAGAATTCCACTAGCTTCATTTTGGATAAAAAATGTAATTCCCGTAGACTTGTAATCACAACAAGATAAGATAAAGTCCCTATCTCTCCCATTTTGCATCATATTTACGGTAACTGCATAATACGGACCACAACGCAACATTTGCTCCCCCATAGTTTTGTGGTTCGAACTAGATAAATATAAATTTCTATATGATGAATAACCGCCATTACTTATCTTGTAACCAAGTCCTACTATATTGATAGGATAGCTTTGGCTATTATCGTCATAATAATTCTCACTAATGCTCACATTACTTAGTGAACCGACATATTGTTGAACAAAACTTGCACTAAAATTTGTGTGCCACCAACTATTAAATTCACTAATAGCGGCTTGGCGAGCTGTTTCTTTGTTACTCGAATATTTTTCAATGTGCACTTCTTTAGCATATTCGTTACCATTTATTCTGAATGAATCGTTTATTCTTGCGCAATAATGATATTCTGGATCCTCGTAATATTGATTTTCATTCTCTTCTACTCGAATAGAGTAAACTAATGCTGCTTGGTTGCCAGTAAGCTTATTCACACCATTTATTGTGGTGAAGGTACTGGGTAAATTCTCATCCCAAAAAGTTATTCCTAGGTTTGAAAAATCTTCACAATTTTGCAAACCTACAGTCCCTCCCCAATATGATGAATTAGCTATAGCATCATCTTTATTAGCAAAATAAATTGCAAAATGCGTGCCATACTGCGTCATAGAATAATTAGTCATATGATATATAACACTAGGATTACCTAGGTTGGATATATAATCATTTAGCCAATCTTCATTTATGCCAGTGTTTACCACACCAGAAATAATGAGGTTTGTATTAGGTATATTTTGTCCGACAAGATCTGCTGAACTTGTTATGTTGATGGTTATGTATTGTCCCGTCTCGCCGTTATATATCTTTATGCCTTTTTCTTTTACCATTCGATATATTGCGTAAGAAACAGCTACTTCGCCAGAATGTGTAGGAAATCTACTACGCCCATCATTTACTAGACTAATACCAAATTTTTCGTATTGGTCACTAGTAAGAGCGTAACCAGAATTTATACTTAACCCTTCCTGATAAATGGATAACCTATACGATGGTGCCATTTCATAGTTGGGAAATTGGGTCTGCAATTCTTTTATTTCACCATCAGTTATCATAGCATCTTGGAAATATCCACTACTTTCTGGGTTAAACATTTTGGAACTATAGCGTTGTACCATAGTGATTGCTTCAGGGCGTAAGTCTGACACAGTTTGAGCCATACATCTATTTGCATCAAAGCACGATGCCGTGTCCGCAAATCCAAAAACAAACATTGACACAATTGTCAAAAATATAGATATAATTAATTTGCCCTTTTTATTCTTTAGACTAGACCAGCCCATTTTCATAGCGTCACGAGTACGCAATCTACTATTTATGACATTAAAAGATTGTTTCTCTGTTGAAAGAATTATATCTTCATTAGTTGTTGTTTTGTAAGTTTCTCCATTTCCATTATCATCAATTCGCGCTGTCCGCTTTACTTCTTTATTTACTTCCTCATCAGCTATAATAAATACTTCGCGTTCCGTTGCTGCTATAGCGTCAGCCAGATAATTCTTCTCTTGATTAGTCAGTTCTTTACCCGACTTTACTTTTATTATATTGCCATTAACAACTGTCAATGCTCCAGTATTACGTAATGGTGAAGTTTTATGTTTTGTCCTATCTGAGATTACTTTTCCGTCTTTTAGTTCAATTATTCGATCAGCGTAAATTTCCGCACTTTCTCTGTCATGTGAAACTACTATTACTAACTTATCATTAGACAACTTTTTTAATGTTTCAAAGACTTGTTGTCCAGTCTTACTATCTAGCGCCCCTGTGGGTTCATCTGCCATAATTATTTGAGGGTCTTTGATTAGTGCTCGAGCTATTGCCAGTCGTTGCTTTTGTCCACCACTCAGTTGATTAGGCTTTCGCTTACCAAAACCAGTCATATCCACCATCTCAAGCAATGCATCAATGCGTTCTTTATCTGGTTTTTTCCCCTGCAACTCCATAGCTAGGGCGATATTTTTTTCCACAGAAAATTCAGATAAAACATTGTATTCTTGAAATATAAACCCTACATAAGTGTTGCGATATGCATCGAAATCTTTTTGCTTAAAACTAGCACTACTACGACCGTTTACTATTACTTCTCCACTATCAAATGAATCTAGTCCGCCTATAGTATTAAGAATGGTAGATTTTCCACTACCACTCTTACCCAATAAAAACACCATTCCTTTGTCACCAAAATTTATACTCACATTGTTAAGTGCTATCACTTGATTGGCGTGCTTACTCTTATAAATTTTGGTAACATTTCTTATTTCTAGCATATTGTACCTCTAATTATTTTCTATCCTGCATAGCGTCGATTGGTTGCATCTTACTTATCTTTCTAGTTGGTAAGAAGCTTGATAAGAAGGCAATCGCAAGACACAATAATATCATAATGAGAAATTGCCTAATACCCACTATAATCAAACTTATCTGCATTCCTAGTTTGTTTGCTAATACAATATTGGTAACAATTCCTCCCGCGCCTAGTAATAAACATGATATTATAGCCACCACACCTAGAATAATCAAACTTTCCCAAGTAAAGATGCGATACACATCCCGTCCTGTAGTTCCTAGAGCTCGAAGTATACCTATCTCCTTCTTTTTATAGCTAATACTTGTACTAATATAACTCATAATGAGCGTGGCAGAGAATAGCGCAAATCCAATTCCCACATACCAAAATATTGCCGCAACTTCTTCTATTAATTTTCTAAAATCTATCAATAGGTTACTAGCATCATTTTGCACTAAATATGTAGTCTTCAGTGTTGAATAATCCATAATTTCGGTTAGCATTTTTCTTACATTAGTTTCGTTGCTAGATAATTTTATCAACAAAGATCTATAAGGAGACCCTTTTTGTATAGCAGTTTTTCCAAAAAGATATTGTGAATCTGGGTGCATGTAAATCCTGTTTTTTTGCGATCTATTTTCAACAATCTCGTAAGTTATTCCTATCACATTCATAGCAAATGAACCGTTATCCACAATTTTTGCCGCCGTCCCTTCATCATTGAAATAATTACTTATAAGATTTTTCTTTGCATATATTTGATTTTTCCACTTACTAGCTGCCGCCACTTTTATCGCATTTATCGCCTTTTCTTGAGTATCTGCTGTTTGGGTTATATCAAAGTATTCATCTCCAATCCTTTTTGAAAACCAATATGTGTAGTTTCCATCATCGTCAATACTAAATTGCAGGTCTATACCATAGCTCAGTACAACATCTCTTTCATTCCCAAAATAGCTCCTCTCCCCCAGCCAAATTACATTTTTCAAGTCTTCAGTATCTTCAATATAAGTAATTTCGGGATATAACATATCAACATTTCTTACGCTTATTGAACCAACTTTTTCCTCCTCTCCTTTCTCCTCATTTAGTTTAGTAGCTATAGCCTCAGCAGATGCTTTATCACCAAAAAATAGAGCAAAGTGTGGTCCATAATTTCGCATTTGCGTGATTGGAGTACTTTCCACTTTAGTTCGTTCTTTATTTTCGTCATATATACTTTTATTATCAAAGTAGTCATCAAGTTTTGTCATATCAGCATGTGTATCCACCACTCCAGTAACTCTATAACCACTTCTATTTAATTTTCTACCTACTATATAATACTCATCCCCTTCAGTAATAGTTGGATAAATAACAGTAGCATTTCCTATTCCTTGACCAGACTCTTTTACCACCTCAACTCCGTTAGTTTCATGTGCCCAAAATTTCACTATAGCTAGTGTAAGTGCCACTTCATTTGGAGCAGAAGGCAATCTCCCAGTTACAAGAGAAATATTATATTTTGCATACTCATTTTCATCAGGTTTTATATAGTAAGCATTTCTTATTTGCGCCTCATCACTTTCAGTCTTAGTCCCTACATAACACTGTATTCCAGGTAAAAAATCCATATCAGTATACTTTTTTTGTAACTCTCTTATGTTTTTTTCAGTAATTACAGAATCATACAAGGGCGTTTCGGTAGCTTTAGTAGATGATACCACATCACTATGTACTTTTTTGGTCATTACTATATTCTCAGCTTTTGAGTCGATGACGGTTTGAATCATACAGTTATTTGCATTAAAGCACGATATAGTATCAGCAAAACCAAAAATTAGCATCGCGATTATCGTAAGCACCATAGATATAATGAGCTTACCTTTCTTATTTTTAAGACTACTCAAACCAATCTGCATAGCATCTTTAGTGTGTAGTTTAGAGTTAGTCAACACAAATTCTTTATTTGCATCAACTTCGCCTTTTATATCAGCTTTGGTTGTTTCAGTATAAATCTCACCATTACCATTTTCATCAATTCGAGCTGTTTTCTTGATTTCTGTATTGATTATCCTATTGGAAGTAATAAAAATCTCATTTGGTGAGCTAGCAATAGAATCGGCAATGTAATTTAGCTCCGCCTTATTCAGTTTTGTTCCAGCCTTGATCTGCATAAGGCTGTTATTTACCAGAGTTACCGCATCAGACTGATGCACAGGACGGGTTCGATGCTTTGTTCTATCCGAAATTACTTTTCCATCCTTCAGTTCTATTATTCTGTCTGCATAAATCTCAGCGCTTTCTCTATCATGTGAAACAATAATTACTAGTTTGTCGTTAGATAATTTTTTCAATGTATCAAAAACCTGCGCACTCGTTCTTGAATCTAGTGCTCCTGTTGGCTCATCACCCATAATAATCTGAGGCTCTTTTATTAGGGCTCGAGCTATTGCAAGACGCTGCTTTTGTCCACCACTCAATTGGTTAGGCTTACGCTTTCCAAAGCCTTTCATATCCACCAGCTCAAGTATCTGTTCTATTTTTTCTTTATCAGGCTTTTTCCCTTGCAGCTCCATAGCTAAGGCAATGTTTTTTTCCACAGAAAATTCGGATAAGACATTATATTCTTGAAATATAAACCCAATGTAAGTGTTTCGATATGCATCAAAGTCTTTCTGAGAAAATGTCGCACTACTTCGCCCATTTATCAACACTTCTCCCTCATCAAAACTATCGAGTCCACCAATAGTATTTAGCACTGTAGATTTTCCACTACCACTTTTACCCAGTAAGAAAATCATACCATTCTCACCAAAGTTTATGCTCACATTATCGAGCGCTACAACTTTGTTATCACTGTTAGCATTATAGATTTTGGTTATATTTCTAATCTCTAACATCTTTTACCTCAATTTTTTTATTAATTTTATCATATTGATAAAAAATTTACAACTTTTTTAAGCACTATTTTATAGGAATTTCAAAATAAAATTCACTACCTTTCCCTAGTTCACTTTCCACTCCAAACTTAAAATTATGATACGATAAAATTTGTTTTACAATAAATAATCCAATTCCACTTCCTGTGGTCACTCTTTTGGCGTTATTTGAGCGGAAATGTCTGTCAAATATCGTGTGTAAATCCTCTTTTGCTATTCCCACTCCATTGTCCTTTATCCCTACATACCACACACCTTTATCAGTCTGTTTTTTTACCTCAACCCACACTTTTTTAGGGGCTTTCCCATAGTTGATTGCGTTATTTACAAAGTTATACAACACTTGCTCAATCCTCTTTTCATCAGCAAAAATCTGGATTTTACTCGGATATGTAAAACTAAACTCCACATCCTGATATTTATTTTGATAAAAATTCTTCATTTTATCCAAATTATTAGCTAAATTAAAGTTTGTATATTCATACACATAAGTCCCCGCCTTTAGCTTGGACAAGTCTAGCAAATCACTTACCAGATACTCCAGTCTATCAGCCTCTTCTAAAATTACCTTCAAGTGCTCAGCTCTTTTTGTAGGGTTGTCACCACTCAAATCACGAATCATTTCGCTATAAGACTTTATCATAGTTAGTGGCGTACGCAACTCGTGACTAACATTTGCTATTACATCTTTTTGAATTTGTTCACTATTTCTTATTTCGGTAATGGCATAATTTAGTGTATCACTAATTTCGCTCACTTCTTTATATTCTCTATTGCTAAACTGCACATCTAGATTTTTAGCATTAATCTGCTTTGCTTTTTGAGCAACACTTTCGAGTGGAGTAGCGATTTTTTTTGAATAGTATCCCCCAAGCAACAACATTATTATTATTCCTAACAGTGTCACCACCAACAAAACCAATATCATTATCTCTATAGTATATCTTGAAGGCGTCACCACGGTGCTCACATAATAGTACATTGTTACTCCATCATCATTGAGTAATTTTTCTCCCATGATTATTGTATCACTTTGCTCGTAAGTATCATTCATAATAGATACTTTATCGCTCTCCTTTAGTTTCTCTACCAAAAGAGCGAGTGCTTTATCTAATACAGCCTCTTCAGTAATACGCGAACTAGAAAAATATATGTTAAACTTTTCTCCTACCGAAGTTTTATGTATGGCAAAAACTACCACATTACAATTACTATCAACTGACATACTTAGTAGTTTTTCCTTCCCTTCTTGTGTGAGTGTATAATCACTGCCATAAGCCTCGTTATTAAACATTGTTTTACTATCTTCTAGCACACTATTTATCTGATTTTTTTTGATTTCCTTAAAAAATCCATCAAAAAGCACCACTTCACACAACCATATCAGTATAAATACAATTGCAATAGTAAATAAGAAAGAATTAAAAATATATGCCCCCACACTCTTGACTTTTCGTCCTTGAATACGCTCATTAACATAATCAATTATAGATATCATTTTACCCTTCCAACCTAAAAGCATAACCTAGTCCGCGGATTGTTTTGACATATTTTGCAGAATCCCCCAAATGTGCCCGCAACATTTTAATGTGAGTGTCTACAGTTCGTTCATCTTTATCATAGTCAAATCCCCAAATCTCATTAAGTAACTTATCTCTAGATACAACAAACCCTTTATTTCGAATCAATACCTCCAATAAGTCAAATTCTTTCTTGGTGGCATTTACATCCACACCATTTACCAAAACCCTCTTATTTAGTGAATCCAAACTAATGTTTGCCACAGTTTTTAGTTCATTATACCCACAAGAACGCTTTAATACAGCTTTTAGCCTTGCCATTACTTCTTTGGGTGAGAAAGGTTTGGTGATATAATCATCTATTCCCAAAGCAAACCCCTGCAACTTATCTTCCTCTTGAGTGCGAGCACTCATTATGATAATGGGGGTATCTTTGATTTCTTTCATGGCTTTCACTGTAGCAAATCCATCTAAGTTAGGCATCATCACATCTATAAGTACACAATCATAATTTTGCTTTTCAAACCTATTTAGCGCCTGTTCACCATCAAATGAACAATCAACTAAAAACCCCTCAAACTCAGCATATTCGCGCAAAACATTCACGATATTTTGTTCATCATCAACAATCAAAATTCTGTTCATATTTCACCCTTTGTATTTTTTTTGAGTATAACATAAAATTTCGGATTTATCAACTTTTTTAAAGCTCCAAAACAAATTCTAGGTTAGATTTAGTTTTTACTCAAAAAACTTGTGAAAAAAAACATTTTATGATATACTTACTCAAAACCTTGGAGTGTATTTTATGAAAAAAGACGATTTGCATATAATTTTACAAGATGCAGCCCCAGTAATTGAAAAAGCTACCCAACTAGATTATAATCTAACATATATAACCCCTCAACGTGACGAAAAATGGCTTGATACTAGCATTTTAAAAACAATCGACCTGATGAATTTTACCATACAACCTGATGATGTATTCTCCTCTAATAGACTAATAAGTCAAACGGGCTTTACATTTTACTTTATCAAAAATAACTCAGATCTGCAAAAAATTTTACCTGACCTAAATCCCGTTATCAATTATTTTCTCACTCACGGCACAAGCAATATTGAAAAAGCAACTTCGCCGACCCAATTACGAACACTAAATGCCCAAAAAACGTACTTTTTCCCAAATTTTCAACGCACCCCCAATCTCAATTTTACACTAGATAGCATACTTATCTCCGACTATACGCTCTCACCTAGAAAAACAGAGTATGCTCATCTTTATGATTATCTAAAATCTCAAAAATCAGTCTTTCCTCAATTATCCATCTTACCATACACCCTCGACTCAACCGACCATGCTGCCGTTATATATCAGTTTAGCGAACGTGAAACACAAAGTTTATTTGAGACCATCAATGATAAAAACAGTTTTATACCCAATTACAAGTCCAAAATCGATAAGATAAAAAGTAATTCTGAATCATTCTTAAAAAAGATTTCACCAGCCCCATCACCCCAAACAAAATAATGCTTTTCACCACTTAAAAAATGTAAAAAAATTTGAATTTTACTTCAAACTTTTTTTCTGTTTTACAAATCTTACTAGCGGAATAACCGAAATAACTACTATTACAACTATACCAACGAAACTAGTGATTGATGATAGCGTAAACATATCACCAGAAACACTTCCATCGTTTACCATTATGAGAGCATTTTGCAATGTAAGTACAGAAATAATAGCGTCGATAATATTTATTGTCCTTATTTGTTTGTACGCCAAATTTTCATATCGTCTAGACTTTGTATAATTTATTATTGCCATAGTTATCTTGTGAGTTGCATATACAGCAAAAACTATTGCTGCAATCAGTCCATATTCAACTTGTTTTTCATTTAAAACCATTAGCGAAATAGGTAAAATTAGTGACAAATTCATTACTATAATAATAATGGACAAGACAAAGAAAACTTTTTCTCTTCTCTGAGATTTTATCTTAATATCATCAATATGCTTTGTCGTTTTTTCACTAGCTAAAATAATAAATTTTATTGCTATCAAAAATAGATAATATACGCAAATACTGCCATTCCATATAGAATGGCTATATATTCCCAAAAATCCATTATATACAGCAAATAAAATAGTTATCACAAATGACAATGCTGTAAGTACATACCACCTAGTTTCCTTATCTCTAAAAGCATCTCTTAGACTTTTTCCGCTCATTCTCTCCCCTGATATTGACCTATCCTAGCACAATCAACAATTGTGTTAGTTATAAAATCCACCGAATCTTTGCAATCTCTTTCTACCCATTTCATTATTACTGCTAATGTTCCTTTTGTAAAAAACTCAAAAATATATGAAGCTTTTTCACGAGGTGTATTAAATTTTTCTAAAATTGGATTAAAAAAACTTTTACACATATTATCAAATACTTTTTGCACCTCAAAAATATTGGGGTGTTGATGAATTGTTTTAAAAGCTCGTTTATTTTCCTTTACAAAAGTTAAGTATGGAATTAAATAATCTGGTGTCAAAAAAATCAAATTTTCCTTTACGGTCTCATTTATGTTTATTTGATCAAGTTTATTATTAAAGCTTTCCTTAAATTTTTTATTTAAAGATTCGATAGTTTCTACTAATAGATCATTTATGTTTTCGTAATGTAAATAAAAAGTCGAACGATTTACTCCAGCTTTTTTACAAATCTCTTTTATCGTAATATATTCAAAATCCTTTACTTCCAACAAACATAGTAAAGCTTCATCCATAAAACATGCCGTATTAAAGTACTTACTTTGAGATTTATTCATACACCCCTCTTAGTTTTCATCGCTAATTCGTTTTGCTAGTTCTATTATATCACTTGCATATTTCTTTTTACCATTCTCTAAGATTCTCTTGTATATAGGGTAATTAATACTCATCAAAACGATTCCCAGTACCCCTATCACTATTCCTACCACCATCATTATTATAGTCCCATCACCAATTACTTTCATAGAAAGACACATACCTGTTCCAAAAATCAGCGCTGCTATTATACCAAAGGTATAGGCAAACACATTTGCAGGAATTTTTGCTCTACCATCCAGTTTTTTTAATGCCTTTACTTTTGAGTCCTCTTTAGGCGCATACTCACTAGCTATCTTTTCAGCATAAATTTTATCAGTATTCATATTTTTATCTCCTTGTTAAATATGATACCTACATTATATCACTCTCATAATTAAAACCACTCAACACTGACACGTAAAAGTGTTGATTTCTGAATTTTACCAAAAAATTTTTTAAACAAAACTCAAAAAGGGACCATCTAGCTAACAATCCCTTCTTATATTTTCACTTTACTAACACTAATTAATTACCTCTTATCTCCCAAGAAGAATAGCGCAAGCGTCCCCGGTCCTGAGTGACCTCCAATAATAGGTCCCATGTTGTGTAAAATAGGCTTTAAGTGTGATCGCTTTTCCAGTTGATTTGCCACAAATTCAGCATCTTCTCTACAGAAGGCCTGAGACACAAACATGATTTTCTCATCTTTATCAGCTCTTTTGATACAATCTTCTATCAGATAATTCAACGCTCTTTTTCTCGTAAGTACCTTTGTAATAAACTTAGGTTTACCCTCATCATTCATATTCATAATTGGTTTGATTTTTAGCATATTTCCAAAAAAAGCTGAACTAGCCTTCAATCTACCACCAGCGACTAAATACTTTAGATTATCTACAGTATATGTATGATTGAGTTTGGGAATATCACGCTCTACATATGCTACCATATCCTCGATACTTTTCGCCACCTTAGCATACCTGTGCGCCCTAATTCCCAGAAGCAACTGACCACCACAACCACCCAAACAGTCTATCACTGTTACATGATTTTTGTGTTTTTTATTAGCCTCCTGCGCTCCTTTTAGTGCGTTATAATATGTGCCACTAAGTCCACTAGAAAAACCAATGTGCAATACATCCTTACCTTCTTTCAATAAACCATCAAAAAACTCCTCATATTGAGCAGCGTTTAACTGAGAAGTCGCAATTTTACTCCCAGCTTTCATCCTTTCATACAGCCTTGTGTTTATCACATCATCGTTAGCTGAATAATAAATCTCTCCGTCAATGGTAAACTCCATATCCAGTATTCTAAAATCATAATCCTTTCTCATCTGGCTACTCACATCACAAGTAGCTTCCATCGAAATAATTAAATCCATAGTTCTTCTCCTATTCTTTTATTTGATATGCTCTCATTATAACACAAAAACATCAAAATGTATTCTATTAGTTATCATTTTACTATACTTCCACCAAAAAATGCAGTAGAATATCATTTCTTCGCTCTACTGCTGGTAGAATCTAGTTAAAACGCGCTAAAAAGCCCCCACAAAATGTAATATAGCAGCTATCCCTCCACCACCTATTATAGTGATAAGTAAACACATCCAAGGGCAAGTAGGGAAAGAAAATTTGTTGTCTTCATTTCCTTCATTCCCCTTATTTTCTTTACCAATATCTTTTATTTTTAAAAATGGCCATAACATTATAATCTCACCACCTAATCATCATCATTTAGTACTGAATACTGCTCTTTTCGTTTTTCTATTTCTTTTATCTCTTCTACCTGATTTTTTAACTTTGGACTCATTACATATTTGTTTTTTAACGACATCTTTGTGGTATGATTTCTAAGCAATGTCGCAATCACAAATATCAAAACGATCACCGCCGCCCCAATTACCAACACCCAGATATAAGTCAAGTCTTGCTCAGCAACCTTTGTATCATATCTAGCATCAAGTTTTATCCCTGCAGTTTCTGAGTGTTCTCTTATAAGCTCTGCTGTAATTGGCTCACTAAAATTAAAGCTTGCTTCTGTACTGTAGTAATACCATTTTACATCACGAATTTTAGCGACATCCTCGTCAGTCAAATACCCTCCAGGCTCAAATGTCACCATGTCCACCAACTCTTCCTCGTTTAGCACTCCACCGTCAGTCACATAGATATCTCGGATAAAATTTCCATTTGCATATAGTGTTATCTTATGCATGAGAGGCATTCCATTACTTTGTGCTTTCTCGACTTCTGTGGTTTGCTCCTCTCCGTCTGCCCAAATTTTGCTTTTTTCTCCACCCAGTATGAAAATTCCGCTCAGCAAAATAGTTACAAGCACTATAACACAGCTAAGACTAATTGTCAACCTTGCTGAAATTCTCATCACACCACCTCACTCATTCCTTTTTATAAAGTTTACCATATTTGTTTAATTTTAAGCAACAATTTTTACTCAAAAATCCATTATTTTTTATTCAAAACATCAAAATTTATTCCTTTTCACAATTTTTTCAACAAAATTTTTTTCGAATTTTTTATATATTTATTGTGGATAACTTGGCTTTTTATGTGGATAACTTGTGGATAAGTGGATAAATTATAGCAAAATTATGTAAAAATTAGTCAAAAAACAAAAATTTGAGTAAATTTTGCCTTATTTTTTATGTGGATAACTTTTTCTACCTAAGTTAAATGAATTACTAATGAATTAATTTTTATTATAACCAATACACTAGAGTATGAAAAAATTACTTCGATACAAACAAAACTTAGATTTTTTTCTTAATCTCATAGATTCTAGACTGAATACACATGACTATCTTGGGGCCTTAGATGGAGCTCGTCGTGCACTCAGCAACTCAAAGTCTAGGATAGATAATGATAGTTTAAATCTAATTATCGGACAAATTTATTTTGAAATGGGATTACACACACTTAGTTGTGAGCATTTTTTTAGAGCAATATCAATAAAAGAAACATCTGCAAGTGCGCTTTTGGGCATAAGTATGAATCTAATAAAACTAAAAAAATATCCCTTAGCCCTAGAATATCTCGAATCCTGCTCGCTTACACCATCAAATGTTGATTTTTCTCAGGTTATTGAGCATTATATAAACATCATTTCTGATAATATTTATCATCACCATTCTCCGACTACTGTTGAAATAGCAAAATCTCTTATTTCAAAAAAATTTTATTCCGAAGCAATTGATTTAATCACTTCTAGTTCTAAATTTGATAACGAAACTCAACTTCTTCTTGCATCAGCATATATCAAAGCTAATCAAACAGAAGCTGCTCGAGAAATTATTTTTCGTATTCTTCATCAAAATCCGTCAGATATCTCCGCTTCCCTAAGTCTATGTGACTTATGTTATAGTTTGCATGATTATCCAAATTTGGTGACTATACTACAAAAATTTGATACTATCCCCCTAAATTTTAATCAGTATGTCACAATTTCACGCTATTATTTTACATTGCAAAATTGGAACAAAGCTATACATTTTTTATTGGCTGCTCACGAGTGTAATCCTTACAATGCAACTGTATTATATTATATTAGCCTTTGTTATCTAAACCAAAACAACAAGCGAGAAGCTATCTATTATCTAAGTCAAGCTAAGTGGATAGATATAGAAAATCCACTGCTCAACGCCATGTTAGATGCCATAACACAAGATTTGATAATTCCACCAGTAGAAATTCAGTTTTCTCTCCCACAAAATGTATCTAATCAAAAAATTGACTATATCGAATCCTCTTTAAATAGTAATTTTTGCAAAATATACCAAACTAGCTTGTGGTTAGAAAATGATATTGACTGGTATTTGTCTTTCCACGAAAAAAACTCAGAAAAAATCGTGAATTGTCTTAGTAATTGCAAACAAAAAAAGTCAGTAAAACACTATAAAAGACTACTACTTACCGCAAGGCTACACTTAAAACAAAAGTTTATTCTATTAAAGCATGCCTTTCTTAGCCATAATATATCCAAAATTTCTTTCACAACTAATTTTAGGTACAAAACCGTAAAAAACCACCTTCCCAAACAGCTAAAAACAGCCAATCAAGTTTTACAAAATGGTTTTATTAATGCTTTATGCTATTCAATTATTTTTGGTTTAGACTTTTCCAAATCAAAGTTCAATCAAATTTCACTCAGCCCCCAATTAGATGAAAACATATGTGCTTGTCTATACTTTGCAGACTCTCCACATCTAGATAACATATGTCGGTTTTTTAAAGTAGAACCTAGTAGCGTTTTATCTACTTGGCAACAGATTTCTAAAGGAGAAAATAATGAAAATTCGTGATTTTTTCTGTTCAGTTTTGCTAGGAGCTATGTGTTTTGGTTCTCTTGTGGGGGCTGGTTTCGCTAGCGGCAAAGAGATTTGGTTTTATTTCAGTAGATTTTCCTATCTTAGTATCCCATTTATTATCGTCGCTAGCATTTTATTGTCATTTTTTATCTACAAAATTTTAGTTTTTGGCAAAAATCACTCAATTCACTCTATCCGCAAATTTTACTCAATACTTTTCCCAAAATGTTTTGTTATGGGAGAAATTTTTTTTGCAATCAGCAACCTTTTATTACTTTCCTCTATGCTAGCGGGAGCTGATGCCCTTTTCCCTCCGTCATACTTTCGAATTTACAGCTTAATTACAGTTATATTTTCCATTCTCATTAGTTGGTTGCGTTTTACAAAAATTACCAAAATAAACGCAGTAGTTGTCCCATGTTTATTACTTATTATCACTGTAGCATTTACACTATCTCTATCTTATCAGAACTTTCATTTTGACCTTATTTTCAACGAGAAAAATCTTGTCACATCCTCTTTCTGTTGCATATTATATGTTTTGTTCAATATATTTTTAGTTAGTTTCATTCTTGTTAAGCTAGGCAATATTTACCCACGCCAAACTTTTAAACTAGCTAGCTTTATTAGTTGTATTCTTTTGATTATTAGCCTACTAGGCATAAATTTTTCCATTCTTTTTCTACCACACTCTTCCACTTTTGATATGCCTATATTAGCAATAATAAACTTTGTTTCGCCCACCCTTAAACCAATCGCAATATTTGTTATATGGATAGGAATATTCACTACAGCTATCACAAGTATTTTTATCCTTTCCTCTTACTTAAACAACTATTTTCATAGCTTTAAACTAGCCTCTATATCTGTCGGAATTATCGCAATGCTTCTCTCTGGCGTTGGATTTTCAAATATTATTGCCTTTTGCTACCCGATAATTGCAGTTTTTGGAGGAATATTTATTTTGCGTCTATTAAAATGTTGCCCCAAAAATAACATATAGATTATTTTCCCAAGCAAAAGCGAGCAAAAATCTCGTCAATTATCCGCTCGTTTGCAGTCGTACCTGTAATTTCACCTAAACTATTCCACGCATCCATAACCAGCACAGCAATACAATCTAAAGTATCATTTTTGCTAGCTTGAGCAATTTCACTTAGGCTGTTTTTCGCCTTTGTCAAACAATCGATATGGCGCTCATTAGTAAGAATTAATTCATTTGAGAATAACTCTTTATCAATTGTTTTTTCAAAAATCAACGCTTTTAGTTTTTCAATATTTTCGTTATTTTTAGCACTCACACTAAGGTCTGTTTTGATAGTTAGCTTATTTTTTAAATCACTCTTATTCTGGATAATAACCGTGTTTTTATTGTTTATCTTCACCTTATCTGTGTCACAATTAACCACCATAATAACAAGGTCGGCATTTTCAATCTCACGCTCAGCTCGCTCTATCCCCACACTTTCCACCACATCACTTGTTTCTCTCAAGCCTGCAGTGTCCACCACATCAAATTTTACGCCCCCGTATTCAAAACTAGCTTCGATTGTGTCGCGCGTTGTACCAGCAATGTCTGTTACTATCGCTCTATCAAACCCAACCAACGCATTGAGTAAGCTACTTTTTCCCACATTTGGATTTCCGGCAAGCGCCACTTTTACACCATTTTTCACTTGTCTTCCCAGTTTTGCTGTTGACAAAACTTTACTAATTTCGGTTTCAATTTGCCCACATGTTTCCATCACTTTTTGAGTCGTAATATACTCGATGTCGTGCTCTGGATAATCGAGCGCAACATTGATTTCGCACATCAATTCAGTCAACTCATTTTGCAAATTCTCAATTTTTTCTTTCATTCCTCCACGCAAAAGTACAGCTCCCGCCTTAAGACTAGCCTCACTATCAGCATTTATTATATCGATTATTCCCTCAGCCTGACTTAGGTCCATTTTCCCATTTATCACAGCCCTTCTGCTAAACTCCCCGCGGTCTGCTAACCTTGCGCCCAATGAGATAAGTTTATTTACCACCTTATTACTAAGATAATATCCACCATGCAACTGTAGTTCTACCACATTTTCTCCAGTAAAACTATGAGGTGCAGGAAAATAAAGTGCTAATATATCATCACTCACTCCGTCAAAACTAATTTTTCCAAAAGTCGCATATCGTGGTTTGGGTTCTGCACTTTTCCATTTATCAAATATCTTACTTACTATCCTTACTGCATTATCACCACTTACCCTTATTACAGCCACACCACCATTTCCAACAGGTGTTGCTATTGCGCATATTGTATCAGCCATTTTATCCCCCTTATTCTTGTGTAGATTTTACCAAAAATCATAATTTTTTTCAACACCTTTTTATTATTTTTACATATTTTTTTATATTTTTGCAAAATTTTTAAATATTTTTTATTCATATCACTTGATTTTTTGCATATACTGTGTTATACTAAAAGAACATCGCGGGGTAGAGCAGTTCGGCAGCTCGTTGGGCTCATAACCCAAAGGTCGGTGGTTCAAATCCATCCCCCGCTACCACTAAAATTAGCCCTTTCGGGCTTTTTTTGTTAGCTATGGGATGATTTGATGTGTGCAATAGCACACCTCGCACGCAATGCGCTCCACCTCCCTGCGCGGGTATACTTAAAAATAAGAGATACACATTGTATCTCTTTTTTACATACCTAGTTCGGGAACTTCTTTTGGATTTGGTTCTGTAGGTTTTGGTAGTGGTGTTACTATTATTTGTCCTTTTGAAGTAGAAAATTTCTCGGTTTTGACATAATTTTGGTCCCTATATTCTTTACCAAAAGGCCAGTATTCTAGTTCTTTAGAGATTACTTTTACAGCTTCTCCATATGTTTGAGGATCAGAAATATCTCCTATATAGCTAAACATTTCTTGTACTCTTTTGTAATTATCCGTCAAGTCAGGTTTGTGTGTTGCGTGAGGTACTACATTGGCTAGAGTACACAAAAGGTCTTCATAATCAAGTTTGCCGTCATTTACCCAAACCATTGCAAGCTTTTTTGACATTTGACTTGATTTACTACTAAGAAATTGGTTATTAGGTCCTAAAGGTTCTCCCAAAAACAACTCTAGCACTTGTTCATTAGACATATCTGTTACATCCATAACAAACTTAATACTTCGCTTTAGATTTTCAGCAATTAGCATTTCACTTTTTAGATCCTCATCTATAATATTGCCATTGTTATCAAGATTTTTTCCTATTTCATTTTCTAGACAATAGAATATGCTCGAATTATAATTCATATCCTTATCAAACCGAGGCTCCCCTCCGTTGGGGAAATTTTGTTTATCTATCTGTACCGCATTTTGGAATGCTCTTATTGCCATCCCCGTTTGCATTGTTAACATAGCTTGTGGAGATGATAGACTGCCACCTATATTGCCCGCATACAATTGCTGCAAGTAGTTCAACTCGTCCATGGTCATGTCTGGTGTGTAAATTCTTGCCATAATTACCTCCTTATTGTGTTTTATTGTATCACTTTGTACACTAAATTGTCAAATAAAATCAATAGAATTCTACTTTAGATAATTTGACACATTTTTGGGTGTGTGATATAATAAATATCAAAAAACGAGGTTGTGATGATAGATTTAGATAAGTACTCAAATAATGCTATAGAAGTCAAAAAAGGGGCCTCTGGCAAAAAGTACAAGATTCAAACTCCTGATGGCGAAATGTTTTTTAAAAGCAATTACACTTATCCTAATGGAGATATGGAAATCCGTCAAGATATCATCGAAACTTTTATCTCCAACCTTCTCCAAAAAATGAATGTTCCCAATGTGCTAGAATACAAGCTAGCGCATTTTCAAGATATGGATGGTTGCTCTTCACCAAATTTTATCCCAAAAGATAGCAAAGAAGTAACCTACCACCAAATCGCTTACATCAATTACTTAAATTCTAAACGCAAATCAAAAGTGCCGTACGATTATGCCGAACCCGAAAAAAGTATCACTGGCAAAAGGAAAAAGGCTGTAGCCAAAATAGTCCACAAAAATAGCCAAAAATTTCGAATGTTTGATCGCACTTTACCCAAGTATATGGATAGCTTTGCCACCTTAGATGACATAGAAACAACTATCCAACAATATTGTGACTCATACAATATCGATGTTGACATTGATAATGTAAAACAAAACTTTTTTAACATTGTGGTAATAGATTACTTCTTATGTAACACTGACCGAAATTGGCAAAACTTCAATTTTATCATCAGTCATGAAGGAACAAAGCTTAAACTTAGCCCTACACCTATTTATGATAATGGATATGCTTTTGGTATGGGATATTATCACAATCCAATTTTTGCCAATCAAACAGAAGCATACAAAAAAGTGATATCTTGGCTGTCGCTCACAGACATTACTAATAACAGTAATATTCCTCGCGCTTTGGCTGTAGATATTTGGGAAAATAGCCAGCAAAATAATATTCTCAAAAACAACGGCTCGCTTACTCTCGATATTTATTCACTCACCAAATCAAACCCAGCTATTGCTAATTTGGTTGACAAATTTACCCAATTAGACATAAACAAAGAATTGCTAGAATTTAGCTCACAACAAAACATAGAGATTTCCCCAGAATTATCCGCATACATATCATTATTTTTTAAAACTCGCCAAAGTAATTATACTGATGTAATTCGCCGAATCGAAAAAAAGACTACTAAAAACAATAGGGAGAAATGATTATGGAAACAGACTACAAAACCGAAAATGGAAAAGCCTTTGATGAAGTCATCAAGAACATAGATAAGTTGAATGTCCCTCCAAAATGGAAAGAAACTATAAAAAATGGACTAACTAAATATGCCAAATTTGTTGATATTCACCCAGACATCAAATTAGATTTCCATAAATTCTTTGAAGAACATCTTTATGGTGAGAATGGTTTAAAATTTGTAATTGATGACGAAGAACTAAAATCTCTAGGTGATGCAGGATGTTTTACACCATCAACAAACACCATAACTTTAAAAACTAGAAATGAGAATGAAACTACATTATGGGATGAACAAACTTTCGTTCATGAATTTACTCATTTCATTATCTACAACGCTTATAAAGCTTATTTTGAAAGCTTGCCAATTTACTATAATGAAGCTCTTACAGACACATTAGCCAGTCAAATTATAGGACGTGAGTATAGTGGTGCTTATCAAGAAATAATCGAGTTTGTCAAAATTTTAAATAAATTACATTCGCCTGATAAAACCAGTAATGATGTTGACTGTGTTCCCTTTTTAAATGGTGAATTGCCAGAATTTCTCAATATAGAATTAGACTCAAGCACCCGCTATGCTTTAGAAGATTTTACTACTAGAAAAAACGAAAAAAGGTATGATGAAAACAGGCAATATATTGCTGAGTTTATATTTAATAAATGTCCTCAATTATGTAGTGACCCTATTGTGCTACATTCATGTTATAATAAAGCTTTAAAAGAGTATGTATTCTATAGTCAGTTGGATAAAAATATAATAAGATACAAAGAATTATTCCCTATACCACCTGAGTTTAGCGATTCATATGATGAGTTATCAGCCATACTTTTAGCACAAAAAGAACTTGATATCGCATCATTTAATGGAAATCTGATTAACCCCAAAATCACACAAGCATTTCAACTTCAACATACTGACAAAGAGAATTCAAAAAAATTGTGGATTTTTAACGTATCTACCGATAATGGACCTCACTTTTATTCTCATATCCCCTATAAATTTACGGATGATACACTTGTGGAAAAAATTTCAAAGCAGGAAGATAAATGGGGAAATCTTATTTATTACAAATACTCACCTGACTCAAAAACTTTTAAAATATCCCCATTAGACTCGGCTCAGTTGAAAGTGAGTGAAATAGCTCATACACCAGATGAGTTAAATCAATATATCGATAATTTAAGACAAGATTTGGTTCCTAATGATTTATATGTACAGATGGCAAAAAATATCGCTCACAGAGGTGAAATTGACAAAGATTATATTCGGGTAAGATTAGAGGAAATCAATAACTATATACAATTTTGTAACAAAAATTCCCCCTCCTCTCAATGCATTCTTTATTGCGGAAATACAAGATGTAAAAACAGAGAAGAAATGTTGTCTAGTGGAAACTGCTATAAGTATGTGACACCAGCTAACTTAGAAAACGATTCGAAAGATCTGTTCATACTTGCTTCTTTTCCTGGAGAAAAATACCCTACCATACTAGCCAATACAAATAAAGAAAAGGGCTTCATAAATTTTCGAATGGATAAGATTCTCAATCCACCTATTAATGACCCACAAAAAAAACGAGAATACTTAGGAAAGGTTTGGGATATGGAAGCTACTTACGCTCAAAAGCAACTACTAAATACAACAGAAATATCACCTCAAAATAAACCACGAGCAATGGGATAATAAAAGGAGTAAATTATGGAATATACAAGTAGTTTTAATTTTAAATTAGAATTAAATAATGATTGGGAACAAGTATTGCCTGTAACCAATACAATGCCTGATACAATCATGGAATTTCGCCACAAAAAGGTAAATTGTCCACTATATATCACACTCTCAGGTCAACGCCCTATCAGTGGAATGGAGGCATTTTTTACATATGTTGAAAGAAAGCTAAATAATGAAAATTTCAACATAATTAGTGATAAAACTCTAAACTATAAAAACAAATTTCGTGAGTTCGAGATTTTGGAAACGGTTGTACAAAATCCAAAGACTAATGAAAACGAAATTCATTTTTACTTTCAGTTTGATGACGACTTTTTCTACTGCGGCGCTGTCAAATTTGAAAATATATTACTAAAAGATGTGCCACAATTTGAACAAACTCTTTATGATGTATTGAAATATTGGCAAACAAAATAACAAAAATAAATACGGAAATCCGTATTTATTTTTGTTTATTGCGTAATATTGAATGAGCTTGTGCGAGTACAACAGAAGGAATCTTTGAGGGTGAAATTGACAATTTGTTGATATTTAGCTGCAATGCAAGATCGATTGCTACAGCATCTGTAATTTGTTCTCCAAATAGCCAAACTGGTATATCACGCTTTACTTTTCTTACGCGGTCAACCGCTATTGCAATTAGCTCAGCTACACCAGTAGCATCGAGCGACATAAATGGATCGGAGTACATCAAACTTTCTCTGTAATACTCATTTAAAAATTGCATACAATCATCTCTACTAAAACCAAAAGTAAGTTGAGTAAGGTCGTTAGAACCAAAACAAACGAAGTCACAATAATACACAAAGGTGTCCGCTAGCAAACATGCGCGCGGAGTTTCAAGCATACACCCTATCTTTATATCAAAATCAAAGCCATATTTCATTTTCTTTTGATTGATTGTTTTTCTAATATAACTGGAAACATATTCAAATTCGGACAAAATTGACATAAACGGCACTATAATATTGGCTCGTGGCGATTGATTTGTCTTTAATTTTACTTCGTAAATCGCATCACAGATTGCGCCCACTTGCATCGCAATCAATTCTGGGTACATAACGAGCATCCTACATCCACGCAAGCCCATTTGAGGATTTGCTTGAGCGTAAACATTATATGTGCGCCACACTTCATCAACCGTAGCCCCAAAACTAGCCGCAAGAGAACGCAATTCAGCCCGACTAGAAGGTAAAATCTTATGTAATAAAGTATCTAACAGACGAATATTGATTTCCTTGTCATTAGACAATAAAAACAATTGTTCAAAATCTCTCGCTTGCGATTTGCTTAATTGTTCTAAAGCTTTTTCTTGTTGCTTAATTGCTGGAGACAATAAATATTGTTGCAAATATTTCAATCTATTCCCTCTAAACAACATATTTTCAGTTCTCACAAGCCCAACACCTTTTGCTCCTATTTTAAAGGCTCTTTCCACACTTTTGGGAGTATCACAATCCGCGTAAATCGGTATTATACAACTCTCTCTTGCCCAATTTAAAAGTTCTGCAAATTCATCTGTAATATTAGGCAAAATTGGTGTCAACTTTTGGGCATATACACGCCCAGCATTAGCATTCAAGCTAACATAACTCCCCTCTTTTACTAAGTCGGAGCCGATTTTGGCATAGCGCTCTTTACTATTTATGCTTATTTTTTTACATTTATTGATGCTCGGAATAGATTTGTTTTGCGCATATGTACTAGCATAACTTATTTTTTTGTTGTCTAAACAAATTAATCCATCAGCGACTTCCATTCCTTCAGCATCTTGGGCATTCATTGTACGCATCAAAAGTATCACAGGTTCACCCAAAACAGAATATTCTACAGCTTTTTGTGTGGATAAAGCTAATTTTCCACAAGCGCACCCTGGGTACACACTTTCACCTTGCCCCCACTCTTTTATTTTGTTTTCTTCTGTAGCAGAGAAAACTGGTTGAGTTAAACAAATCAGGCTTTTGGGTTCTATCAAATTGATAGCATCGATTGTTGAGATAATCTTTTGTTTTGCCATAGTTACAATACTTTTTACTCGGGCCTGAGCGCTTTGTTTTGGATGGTGTAAATTTAGAATATAAACCTTATCATCTTGCACACAAAAATCAAGCGTTACCACATTTTTGTATGCTTTTTCCATTTTTTTGACATAATTTTCTAGTAACAAATATATAGGTCGATTTATTTTTTCTAACTCCTCCATACTAAGCTTTGTTTTGTGAGTTTCAATACTTCCATCAAGATAATTTCTTATATATTCACCTGTAATTTCATTTTCACCTGTAAGCAAATTTCTACTTCGTATCTCTCCAACGCCACTAGAATTATTGTAATTTCCATACACCATAGATTCCACTACAACAGCACACCCCACTTCATCTGGAATGTTGTTTATTATCCTAAATCCATTAGCCTCAGGACTAAAATAACTATCCAAACAACATGTTATAGCCATAAGTAGTTGCTCTTTAACCTCTTGAGGAAAATCTTTGTTGGTAGCTTTTTTATACATAGCTTTTAGTTCATCAACAATTTTGGGCAACACTTCTTCTGGAGAATTATCAGGGTATCTATTTTTTATAGATTTTACTTTACTATCGATTGTTTCTGGTTGAATATGAGCGATTTTTATAGCAAAATCACTTATCAATCTATAATATAATTCCCACACAAACAGCTTATTTTTAGTGCTTTTTATAAGATTGGATACAATTTCATCATTTATACCTACACACAAAAACGCCTCACTCAGTCCCTTCATAGGTACACTACTACTTACCCGCACACTGAGTAACAGAGGTCTTTCACCATCCCCCAAATTTAAATTGACACCGTTTTCAATATTGTTTAAGTTTCTCCAAATTTGAGAAAGAATAGTTTCACTTAAAAGTTTTTCCTTGTTATATCGAGAGCAAACATCAGTTGATAGAGTAAATCCCAATGGCACAGGTAATCCAACTTGAGCCATTCTCGCCAAATTTTCACCTTTTTCCCCTACTAAATTGATGTTGGTTGTTTTATCAAAAAAATCATAAACATATTTGACTGCCATTTTCCACTCTCCAATTTTTGTCTTTTTCTAATTATATTAAATTTCGAAAATTTTCGCAATCAAAATTCGCCACAAAACAAAAAATTTTTAAAAGTAAAAAACCCTCTACATTAGAGGGTTAAAAATAGGAGTGATGCTCTTTGTATCGGGAAATTATAAGTTTTATCCAAAACCAAAAACTGTTGCAAACTTTCTTCTTTCTGTACACCTCGTGCTAAAAAATCAAAATTCATCGAAATTTGGTTTTCACGAGCACAATTTACATATCGACTCTTAGTCTGAATAATATTGCCGTTTTGATATAATCTCACACAAACTACCACGCTCCGCTCACAACAACAAATTCGTACAGTTTCACTCGTTGTATAAGTTGCAAACAAAACTTGTCCACATTTGTTTTGCACGGTTACATAATATTGAATTGTGGGATTATACACTAGATTATTTGCACAATTTATGATTAGTTCCACATCCCCTCCTATTCATTATTAAAGTTTAGGGTGCCATTTATAGGGAGACCTGAGTATGTGCTATCACTAAGAGTAAAGGTTTGCTCACCTAATAATACATTGATTACATATTGAGTTTCAGTAGCTGATGAAAGCTCCACGCTAATAATGTTTGATTCAATTTCATGACTATCATCAGTGCTAAGCTGCTTAAAATAAAGCGTGATTGGGCTTTCACTTGTGCCAAATGGCACATTAGCAAATGTTGCCACACCTGTTGAATTTATATTCACCGCGCTACCATATTCTATTGACCCTGTGCTATCAGTCATCACCACACTTCCACTAGTAATTGGTGTGCCTCCACTAGCACCAGTTTCATTAAATATCAGCTCTAGCGTACCTTCCGCTAACAATGTAAAAGTCTGACTTCCATCACTAGCGGTCGCAGTAAAAGTCTTAGGATCTAGACTTGTTGCACTATAACCCTGAGCAGTTGCTGTCACATTATATGTGCCCGCTTTCATTCTAGCCGAACCGCTCCCATTCGTGATGGTTACATCATAGTTTGCCATAATTCCTCCTTAAAATAGGTGATAATTTCACCTATTCATACATATGCAACCGATCACAATTTTGTCACATATATTATATCAATGATAAAAAATCACAGATTTCTGTGATTTTTTTGCTATGTGATTTATTTCTTTTTGGTTTTTGATATTTCGCTTTCGGTAAATTTAATAAGTTTGTCTGTATCAATAGTCGCTTTTTTGTGAATTTTATTGATTTTAGGGTATCCTCTTACTCCACCAAAATGTGTTGGTCCCACAATAGCTCCAATTGGCAAATCGTGGCTCACAACATATAATGACGCCAGGGCAGATTTTTGAGTGGAATTAAACATGAAGCGGAACCAATATCCTACTTTCCCTAGTCTTTTGTATGCTTTAGTCGCTATCGGCGTCATGCTTATTCCTGGGTGGATACCATACACTTTTATGTTACTATCCCCCTCTTTTTTGGCTAGATACTGCGTAAATTTTGCAAGTGCGAGTTTTGAGCAAGCATATATTTTGAAGTTGCCATACTTTTTTTCACCAAAAAAGTTGTCGTAGTCGAGTTTACAATATTTATAGACAAACGAAACGGTATTAATAAGATAAACTTTGTGAGCTAACTTCTCAAGATATGGTAAAATTTGTTGGGTTAGATAATATGTACCAATGTAATTTGTCCCCATAACGAGCTCAAATCCTTCTGCTGTTGTTTTATTTGGTTGACGAAATACACCTGCATTATTTATAAAGCAATCAATGTCTAGTTTTTGCTTTTTGACCTCAGCAACAAACTCTTCAATAGAGCTAAAACTTGCCAAATCTAACTTTAATATGGATATTTTTCTATCTGGAAATTCGGCTAACAACTTCTTTTTCGCTTCTTCTGCTTTTTCAGTGTTTCGACAAGCCATAATAATATTAGCTCCCACAAACAAAAACTCTTCACACTCCGCAAACCCCACACCACTATTAGCCCCAGTAATCAGAACAGTTTTTCCACTATAATCGATATCACACTTCTTTTCAATATATTTTTTTATGTTGTTTTTTAATGCCATTTTGCCTCCTATATTATATATAATAATGTTTTTAAATAATTTTGTCAATTAAACGAAGAAAAAGCACTGCAAAAGCAGTGCTAATGAAAGCCCGGCGGGACTTGAACCCGCATTTTCTGCTAGAAAATAATCAGCAGTGTCCTAAAACCTTTAGACGACGAGCAAATTATGTGGTGACTCCGGCGGGATTCGAACCCGCATTACTACCGTGAAAGGGTAGTGTCCTAACCACTAGACGACGGAGCCATATCAACTGATCGAAAATGGTAGCGACGAGTGGATTCGAACCACTGACCTGTCGGGTATGAACCGACCGCTATAACCAACTAAGCTACGCCGCCAAAAATAACTCGACCAATTGTTTGATTTATTTTATCAAATTTTATACCTATTGTCAATAATTTGTGAAAAATATTTTTAAAAAATTTTACTTTACTATATACTTTTACATTTTATTATGCTATAATTAATTGATATAATTATGAGGTTAATAGAATGAAGACTAAAAAGTACGATGTCATAGTCATTGGAGCTGGACACGCAGGATGTGAAGCCGCCCTTGCAGTTGCTCGCACTGGGCTATCTACTCTGATTTGTACACTCAACCTTGACGGAATTGGTTTTTTACCCTGCAATCCTAGCATTGGAGGCACAGCAAAAGGTCATCTTGTATTTGAAATAGATGCCCTTGGTGGAGAAATGGGCCGAGTTGCTGATAAAACTACTCTTCATCGCCACATGCTCAACGAATCCAAAGGACCAGCAGTACATTCTCTACGAGTACAAGTAGATAAAGTGCGCTATCACGAAGTGATGAAATCTACTCTAGAAAATCAACCAAATCTTACTATTCTCCAAAGTGAAGTGGCAGAAATTCTTACTAAAGATAATGTGATTTCTGGCATCAAAACTGCTATGGGAGAAGAGTTTGAGTCAAAAGCTGTAGTAGTGTGTACAGGAGTATATTTAAACAGTCGAACACTCACAGGAAATTATATCCGTGAAAGTGGGCCAAATGGATTTACAAACGCCACACATCTTAGTGATAGTTTGCGTAAACTGGGTTTAAAGATTTTGCGTTTTAAAACAGGAACTCCCATGCGTATTGATAAAAGAACAATCGATTATACCAAGCTCGAACCTCAACCCAGCCAAGAAAATCTTCCACCTTTTAGTTGTCTTACTACTCGCCTACCCAAACCAAAGGCTAGTTGCTTTATTGGATATACCAATTTAAATACTCACGAAATCATAAAAAACAACTTAAAATACAGTCCACTTTATCAAGGTGTAATCAAGGGGGTGGGTCCAAGATATTGCCCATCAATAGAAGATAAAATTGTGCGATTTAGTGACAAAGAGCGTCATCAATTTTTCCTCGAACCAGAGGCAATGAGCACTAATGAAGTGTATGTACAAGGCTTGTCTAGTAGTCTTCCATACAGCAGTCAACAAGACTTCATTCACTCTATATCAGGACTAGAAAATGCTCATCTGATGCGTTATGCCTACGCAATTGAATATGATTGCATAGATTCAACAGCCCTCTCCCCCACACTAGAATGTAAATTTATAAAAGGTCTTTATTTTGCTGGACAGGTAAATGGCACTAGTGGCTATGAAGAGGCAGGAGCCCAAGGTCTGCTTGCTGGGCTAAATGCTAGTCTTGCCATAAGAAAAAAACCTCAAATTGTATTAAAACGCAATCAAGGATATTTGGGGGTGTTGGTTGATGACCTGGTGACAAAAGGCACTAATGAACCTTATCGAATGATGACATCACGAGCAGAATTTAGACTATTACTTAGACAAGATAATGCCGATGCTAGGCTCACTGAAATTGGCTATCAAGCAGGGCTTGTAACAAAAAAACAATATAAAAAATATCTACAAAAACAATCAGAAATTCAGCGCGGTGAAAAAATTTTAAACACTATTTTACCACCAAATGAAAAATTACAAAAATTCTTAACTAATCTTGGTGAACCTAAACTAAAATCAGGGATTTCTATTCGCACACTCTTAAAACGCCACTGCATTGATATTTACAATTTTAATTCAGAATTTCACATGTTTGATGATTTCACTCCGTCAATACTGTCCCAATTGAATACTTTAGCAAAGTATGAAGGGTATATTAAAATCCAAGAAGAGCAAGTTGCTGAGCAACTTAAAAATGAGTCAATTCCAATCCCAAAAGACTTTGACTTCAAATCATTGCGTGGATTAAGAATTGAAGCTCAGCAAAAATTAACAAAAATTCAACCTACTACTCTCGCTCAAGCTAGTAGAATTAGTGGAGTTTCCCCCGCTGACATCAGTATTTTGACAATTTATCTTAAAAAATTACGAAAAAATAAGGAGGAAACATGAACCAACCAGAAGTTTTAAAAGAAATTTTTAATCTTAATAAAATTTCTCTAAATGATTTGCAAATTGATCAATTTTTGTTATACTATAAATTGCTAATCGAAACAAATGAAAAATTTAATCTTACAGCAATCACAGACTTTGAAGAGGTGATTCAAAAGCATTTTGTAGACAGTGTTATAAACTACACACATTTTGCTAAAAATGGTTTGGTTTGTGACATAGGTTCTGGCGCAGGTTTTCCTGCAATACCTCTTAAAATCATGCGTCCAGACCTTAAGATAGTCGCAGTGGATAGTTTGAATAAACGCGTAAATTTTTTGCAAGAAATTGCTCAAAAATTGGGATTTGAAAACTTTGAAGCAATACATTCACGCGCCCAAGAATTACATCAGTTTAGGCCTAGAGAAAGCTTTGATTATGTGACAGCTCGAGCAGTTGCAGAATTAAACATCCTGACAGAATTATGTGCTCCTTATGTAAAAATAAATGGTGAATTTATTGCATTAAAATCAGCAAATATAGATGAAGAACTTTTAAAAAGTAAGCATGCAATACTCACTCTAGGTTTAACTAAACCAATTATAGAAGATTACATAATTATATCTAAAAACACACAAAGTCTAAATAGAAAAATTCTTTATTTCAAAAAGGTGAATCACACTCCGCTAGCTTATCCTCGCCCGAAAAATAAAATCACACAAAATCCATTATAAATTTGTATAAAAAATCTTTTGAGGAGAATCATTATGGAAGATATTAATGAAATTAACATTCAGGCGTTCCGCTGTGAAATGCGATCAATACCTGTACCAAAAACAAAAATCACCAAAGAAAAACTTGAAAATTTTGCTTCATTACCCCCTACAGAACAAGCCGATTTAGCTGCATTGATGTATTTGGGAGAAGGTGTTACAGCCGACAAAAAGAAGGCTATTGAGATTTGGAAAAAGACAAAAACAGATAACGCTTTAGTATATTTATCTGCTGAAAAATTTCGCAAAAAAGAATTGTCTGATGGATTCAAATTACTCCAAATGGCAGCATCATCAGCCAACAAAACAGCCCAACTTCGTTTTGCATATTGTTTACTTATGGGAATAGGCACTTCCATCGATGTGGAACGCGCATACAAAATTTTTGACAAGCTCGCTCATGAAAAAATTCCGTGCGCGGTATATTTTGTTGGTGCAATCCAACTTATGCCAAATCAACATTTTATCACATTTAATAAAGATAAAGCTCTTGAAAAACTCATGTGGTCAGTAAATAATGGCTGTAAATTTGCTCAATTTGAACAAGGTGCGATTCTTTTCAATAAAGCAACAAATCAATTTGAGCGTGATGAAGCATATGACCTCATAAAAAAGGCTGCAGACCAAAATGAAGTCAGAGCAATGCTATATTATGCAGTTGCTCTTGCTAAAGGTGAAAGCATTGCTCAAAACCTACCACTTGCAGAAAAATATCTTCAGCGCTGTGTAGATTTAGGCTTTGAACCAGCAGTAGAAGCCATGAAAGAAACCATTAAAAAGATATAATGTGGATATGTGGATAAATCCACACTATATATATAAAATTTTTGTATATAGTAACAAAAATTTGACAGTATGTCGCAATTTTTTGTAATACAAGAATTTTTCTTTTACTTAGTTTTCCACTTTTCCACATCACTTTTTTCTCATAATTTTTGTATAAAAAAATACCAAACTTTTGTTTGGTATTTTTTGTTATTTTAATCGCACAATGGGTGTGCCTGACTAAACAATAATATTTAATATTTTGTTCGGAACATAGATAACTTTTTTGATTTCCAACTCACTTAAAACCGGAAGTTGATTTTTAAGCGCATCGAGAGCCTCGATTTGAGTCGCATCCAACTTTATATTTACCACGCCTTTTAGTTTTCCATTTACTTGTACAGGTAATTTTATCTCATTTTCAGCACATTTTTCCTCATCGAAAGTCGGCCACGAGACATACGCAATCGATTCTTTTTCATTAAATACAGTGTTCCACAACTCCTCAGTTATGTATGGAGCAAGTGGATTTAATAATTGTAAAAAGCCTCTTGCAAATCCCTCAGGAAAAACTTTTGCTTCTTGCACGCTATTCATAAATATCATCATAGTGCTAATAGCTGTATTATAAGATAGTTCTTCATAATCAGCTGTTACCTTTTTCACTGTTTGATTATAGATTTTTTCTAACGACTTATCATCACTTTTTTGCAGTTTTTCACTGTGATAAATTGTCCAAATTTTCTCCAAAAAGCGTTCTAGCCCCACAATATCTTTGTCATTCCAGTATCGTGTCGCATTAATTGGCCCCATAAACATCTCATAAAGTCGAAAAACATCTGCGCCATGTTGAGCTACTACATCATCTGGATTTACTACATTTCCCCAGCGCTTACTCATTTTTCTGCCATCGCTAGCCATCATCAGCCCATTATGTCTAAACCTTTTAAATGGCTCTGGATGAGACAAATACCCTTTGTCATACAAGAAACGATTCCACATCCTAGCATATAAAACATGCCCTGTATTGTGTTCTGTTCCACCGACATACAAATCTACAGGCATCCAATGATCAAGCAACTTTTTATCAGCAAAACATTTGTCATTGTGTGGGTCGATATAACGCAAGAAGTACCAACATGACCCCGCGCTAGATGGCATAGTATTAGTTTCGCGCTTTCCTTTCATTCCATCAATTTCTACATTTACCCATTCTGTAGCATTTTCTAGTGGTGATTTTCCATTTTTAGGTTGATAATCTTTCATTGCAGGTAAAACAACAGGCAAATCTTTCTCCGGTACCAATTTCATGCTTCCGTCTTCCATATGGATTACGGGAACAGGCTCTCCCCAATAATGTTGACGCGCAAAAATCCAGTCACGCAACCTATAATTTACTGTTTTTTCGCCTAATTTTTGCTTTTCTAGCCACTCAAACATAGTTTTCTGTGCTTGTTCATTATTTAGCCCATTCAAAAAGTCTGAATTTATATGCTCACCATCGCCAGTATAAGCCTGTTTACTTACGCCTTGTTTTGATTTTATCACTTCTATAATGTCCAATTTATACTTTTTTGCAAAAGCGTAATCACGTTCATCATGAGCAGGAACTGCCATTAAAGCGCCTTTTCCGTATGTGCTCAACACATAATCCGCAATATAAATAGGCAAAAGCTTTTTATTAGCTGGATTTATAGCATAAGCTCCAGTAAACACTCCCGTCTTTTCTTTTGATGTATCAGTTCGTTCGATATCAGTTTTGCTTGCACAAAGTTTTTGATATGCCTCAACTTCGGATTTTTGAGTTTTTGTAGTAATTTTATTTATAATCGGGTGTTCAGGAGCTAATGCACAATAAGTTGCACCGAATAAAGTATCAGCTCGAGTAGTAAACACTTCGAAAGTCTCTTTACTATCTTTCACCTCAAACTTTATTATCGCCCCCTCGCTACGACCAATCCAGTTTTGTTCAGTAATAATCGTACTTTCCGGCCAATCAAGTCCATCTAGTCCGTCCAAAAGTTTCTGTGCAAAACTAGGTATGTCGATAACCCATTGTTTCATAAATTTTTTCACAACAGGATATCCACCACGCTCACTTTTTCCATCAATAACCTCATCGTTTGCAAGCACAGTCCCCAGTTCTTCACACCAGTTTACACTCATATCCTGATTTTTTACATAACCAGCCTCGTAAAGTTTTTCAAAAATCCATTGTGTCCACTTGTAGTAATGAGGGTCACACGTAGAAATTTCTCTATCCCAATCAACTGACAAACCAATCATTTTGAGTTGTCTTCTAAAATTGTCAATGTTCATTTGGGTAAAATCTAACGGATTATTACCAGTTTTTATCGCATATTGCTCAGTTGGTAATCCAAAAGCATCATACCCCATAGGATACAAAACATTGAATCCGCACATTCTTTTAAATCGGGCAGCAGCATCAGTCGCAACATAACCTACAGGGTGTCCAACATGCAACCCAGCCCCACTAGGGTAAGGAAACATTGACAAACTGTAGTACTTAGGTTTACTAAAATCCCAAACATCAGTAGCGAAAGTCTTATGCTTTTCCCAATACGAATTCCATTTGTTCTCTATTGCTTTAAAATCATAATTCGCCATAATTTCTCCTTAATTTACGCAGATACGTAACTAAGCAAATTATAACAAATCCACCACATAAAGTCAAGTGTAGTCTCTTGGCATTTTACCAAACTACATTGACTTTGTTTTGTCCATTTTTCCGAACAAAACATATCCTTCAAACTCGCGTTTGATTTTTTACAAAATTAATCACGAAGTGTTTGAGTCGACCATTTCTGTTCGACAGCCAACAAAAAACCTTTCGGCAATTAAAACATTTCCAAACACATTCAGCCTCCACACTTTTGTTTTCACTGACTTTTCGTCAATTTGCCTATTTTTTGCCCACTTCACTCGGCCATGTCAGGCCACTCCTCTCTTGCGATAGGATTGTCTTACCAACAGAATTTTTAGCTATAAAATCCTGTTGGATGTAGTGATTTTCTCACTCTTGTTATTTTTTTCCAGCGTTAAAAACTAAACGCCAGTCGACAGCAACACTTCAAATACTTTGCTGTCAAATTTTGCTGATCTGCTCTATGCCTAGAACAGGTGCAGGAATACCCTCAGATTTTTTCTAATCCGGAGCAACCTTCTGCTGACAGAGTACGCACTACTCTCGCATTACGCACCCCATCCCACACCTCGCGGTAGATGGAAGCCTGGGTATTTCAGCCCAGCGCTTTTGGACGCTGTCATCCCGACATGATCCTCCCCTTCAAACGAATACGTAAAACGTAATGCCGACCCTAAAAGAACGGAGTCTAATTACCCGACTCAATCCACGGCACGGAGTTGTTGTGCTTATATCCCAAAGCACACGCCACGTAACTCACCATTTGATGTTTTTTCCACCTTACCTGTCTATTGTTACGCCTTTAAGCTCGAAAAAGGGTTCATCATTGTCGGCGATAGTTGGCTTGCCACCATTTACATCTCGCCACAAGCCGCTGCACGTTGCCACACGGCTCCAAAGTGAAATTAAGCGAACGTAACCGTCCCTCGCGGTAAACGGTATACCAAGCATTTCAGCATTGGCACTTCGAAATCTGTCATCCCGACATGATTCTTTCGGTATCTACTTTTGTTCGATACTGCTCCAAAGTTATAAACCAAGGAACCCAAAATGAGGTTTCGCGCCGAGTCGTGTTATTCCCGCCTACCAGTTTTAATATCGCCACGATGAGCATGCTGATACCGCAAATGAAATAAACTAACGTGTCTCCCGACATGGTCTGCGCCTTTTAGAATACTGTGACATGCCCCACATGCCTAATGCTAAAATCTGCGACATGGCCTAAAGTTATCCACACACAAATTTTATGCATCACAATATCCCGACGCCACAGGCTCGTCCCCTATCATCCCGACAGTGGTGTTATCCTCACCTTGCATTTTCATTTTACAAACCTTTTTTTGATTTGTCAACAAATTTTCACACAATTTTTTAAATTTTTGATTTTTAATTTCCAATTAGGTGTAATATTTTGACTTTCTTTAGTATTTATCGATACTTTATCCACAAAATTATCCACTTTTCCACAAAAAATCAGAATTCACCAAATTATTTTTTAGCAGCCTGTAGAGAGAGAGAATATAATTATTTTTATTTCTTTTAGAGTAGTAGTAGTAGTAATGTATGTGGATAAGTGGATAATTTTTATTTTCTTTTTAAATTGATACGATAAATACTGAATTATCTCAAAAAAATACGCATGTCATTTATGTGGATAACTTGGCTTTTTATGTGGATAACTCGTCAAATTTTGTGGATAACTTATGTTTTTATGTGGATAACTATGTGGATAACTTACTTTTTGCAGTGGAGTATTTTTTTCAATTTTTTTTTATTATTTAGGGTGAAATTTTTTACTTAAATTTTTTTGAATTTAAAAATTTTTTTCAAAATTCTAAAAATTTTAGAGTCTAATTTTTTGTAGTTGAGAAAGATTTATGTTTAACTATTATTATAAAAAGATGATTTTAGTTGAAGAAATTTTGTTTATTTTAAAATTTTATTGCATAAATATTCATAAAAATTGTATAAAAATTCATTTATCCACAGTTTTATCCACTTATCCACATTGTTTTTATAAATATATATATTATAGGAAGCAATTTGAGATGTTTTACACTCTAAAGAAACTTGTTTTTGATACCTTAATAAGTCTTTTTTTTGACATATACTTGACAAAAATAGCTAGATATGATAAAATAAAAAGTACTATTTTACTGAATATATATGGAGGATTTGCCTTATGAAAAGAACGTTTCAACCTAAAAAACGCCAGCGTAGTAAAGTGCACGGTTTTCGTGAAAGAATGAAAACTAACAGTGGTCGTAAAGTTTTAAAACGTCGTCGTAACCGCGGACGCAAAGAGTTAGTTCGTGCGTAATAGCTATGCTGAGGCATAGTTTTTATTTTATATGGAGGTTTTATGTTAAAAAGAGAAAATCGCCTTACAAAGCGTAAAGAGTTCAATTATGTATATAGAAAAGGCTCAAAGTTAAATTTTGGTCAGATTACTATTTATTCTATCAAAAGTAAGTTTGCATTTCCTCGTTTTGGTATAAGTGTGAATAACAAAGTAGGTAATGCGGTGCTAAGAAATAAAATCAAGCGCCGTTTGAGAAGTATATTATGTGAATATGTTGAAAAGATTATGCATAAAAACATAATTGTAGTAGCGCATAATGAAGTTATAGATTTGGATTATCAGAGTTTAAAACAACTTGTGTATAAAGCTTTTTCAAAAGGAAAAATAATCAATGAAATCAATTCTTAGAATAATATTTGCTCCATTGCGCTGGTTTTGTTATGCGCTAATATATATATATAAATATACTCTAAGTAAAATAATTCCTGATTGTTGTATATATCATCCAACTTGTTCTACATACACCCTAATTGCAATAAAAAGATTTGGAATTATAAAAGGTTGTTTTTTGGGTGCTAAGAGAATTTTGCGCTGTAGGCCAAAATTTAAAGGTGGATTAGATGTTGTACCTGACAACCTAAAAACGAATTTAATGTTTAAGATATAAAAAAACACTTCATATGAAATGTTCTTTATAAGAATTTTCATGAAGTGTTTTTTATCTGCTATATTCTACTTTTTTAATTTTCTTATTTTCGATTGGTTCTTGGGGTTTATTTTTGTCCATTTTTTCCAAAATTTTTAAAGAAACAAATGATGTTAGTAAACTCATTGCTGAGTTCACTACGATATATAGCGCGAATGCTGCTGAATAGGTGCAAGTGAAGTAAATCATTAGCGCTGGCATTAAAAATTTCATAATAGACATTGTTTTTGCTGGTGTTGCTTCATTCTGTTCAGTGTTTTTGTCTTTATCCTTTTTCTTTGTAGAAATCATTTGTGTAATTATGAATGAGAAATAAGTCACCGCTCCAGCCAATATCACTAAGATAAAGTATCCATTCCAACTGTTATAATTAGCTTGAATTTTTGATGTAATTACATCATATTTGCTGTAAATATTTTTGAATTCTTCTTCAGTAATTTTATTGTTATTTACCATTTGTGAAATATTTACTGTTCGTGCAAATCCTCTATAATCAGGGAATCCCGCAACATATGTGTCTGGTTGCCAGATGTTATCGATCCATAACCACCCGCTTTTTATCTCTTCATAATGTTGCGCTGCTGTTTCTACTGCGGTATCCGTAATATTATTTTCTTTAGAAATTTCTGAATATGCATAATTCATTTGTATAGTTAGTAAGCGTTGTTTTTGTTCTGTCGTTAATTTTTCTTCATCAATACTTTCAATATTATATTCTCGTTGTAATTGGTTTAAAGCATCTAGTCTATAACTCTCTGCTAAATTATTCAATTCTCGATTTACGGTATCCTTATCTTTTCCTATTTTTTCAAATTCCTGATAGAATGTTGTTTCAAATGTTGTTTGAATTTCTTGATATTGCTTCAAAATTCTGTCCTGTGCCATTTGACTTAACCCCATCCATAAGGTAATGAATATAAACAAAGTTACAGCCAAGTTCAATAACATGAATAAACATGATCCGTAGATATTATATCCCTCTTTTTTATAAAGCTCCATTTGTTTTTGTTGAAATACTTTTGGATCTTTGTATTGTTTTTTCAATTTTTCTAGTTTTGGTTGTATGCGAGCTTGTTTTATACCTGATTCTCGGCTAATTTTTTTGTTGTAAAAATCGAGAGGACTTAGGATTATTTTTAGACAAATTGTAAATACAATTATCATAAAACCAAAACTTGGAATAAAACCAAATAATCCAATAATACTCGACCACATATCCATTTGCCAATTTGCTAACATGTTATTCTCCTTTTAAATAGATGTGTTAGTTCTGTTGTTGTTTTAAAATATTTACCAAATCAAAAATTCTATCCAAGTCAATTTGATTGTAATAATCTAAATAAATTCTCCCTTTTTTGTTATTTCCAATAATGGAAACCTTTGTTCCAAATACTTGTTGCATATCTTCTTTCATTGAAATTAACTCCAAAGATAAGCTTTCAGTCTTTTTCTTTTTGTTTAATTCAGGGCTAATTTTTTCTTGAACAATTTTTTCTACTTCACGCGCAGTCATTTTTCCGTCGCTAGCCTTTTTTGCTAGCGCTATTTGATCTTCTCTAGGTAATACTATCATTGCTCTAGCTAAACCAGCTTGTAATCGTCCCTTTTCTACCAAAGTTAATACTTCGGGTTCAAGGTTAAGAAGTCTTAAAGTATTTGTTATTGATGGGCGGCTTTTACCAATTTTGTCAGCAACCTCATCTTGTGTAAAACCGTAAATGTCAATTAACTGTTTTATAGCTGTAGCTGTTTCAATAGGATTTAAATCCTCGCGTTGAAGATTTTCTATCAAAGCAACTTCTCTCATTTCACTATCTGTATAATTCTTGACTATTACAGGCATTGTTTTTAAGCCTGCTAATTTACCAGCTCTAAATCTTCTTTCACCTGCAATAATTACATATTTACCATCTTTTTCAACTGCTATAATAGGCTGAATAATACCATGTTCTTTTATTGATTGCGCCAACTCATGTAATGCGTCTGGATCAAAATTCTTACGAGGTTGATCGGTGTAAGGTTGTAATAAAGACACTGAAACTTGTTTTGTTGTTGTTTCTGGATACATCTCCTCGTTAGCAACTTTTAGTTTTTGTTCTAGATTAGTTTTTTGTGTTTCGTAACTATCATTTATAGATTCTGTTGTTTTTACTTGAGGCTTATATTTTTCAAGTAACCCATTAGCTGTTGATAAAGTGTCAGACGAATCATAAGACATTGCTCCATTATCAACATCTGCTCCAACATAACCTATTGTAAAATCTTGAGATTCTTCATCAATTTTATTATCAAAATCGTTTGAATAAGAAGTATTGTTATTGATATTTTTTTGAGTATTGTCATCATCGAAGTGTTTTGATTTTTTGTTGTTTTTGTCGTCATCATATACTGCAAATAATGAACTTAGTCCCCTCCCTAAACGTTTACTCATCTAATAATTCCCCCTTATATAATTTGTATTTCGACATTAAAGTCCCTTTATCATTATTACGCTTTAAAAATTCTTGCGCTAGATCTTGATATGCTATACCTCCCGTACATTTACTATCATATAAATATATTGGAAGTCCGTGACTTGGAGCCTCAGCCAATCTTACATTTCTTGGAATAATTGTATCATACACTTTACTACCAAAAAAGTTTTGAATTTCTTCCGCTACTTGATTAACAAGATTACTCCTATTATCCTTCATTGTTAAAGCAACACCTTCTATTTCGATGTTTGGATTGTAATATTGCTTTATTAACTTTATAGTGTTCATTAATTGACTTAAACCTTCCAAAGCGTAAAACTCACATTGTATGGGTATAATAACGCTATCTGTTGCTGTTAAAGCATTTACAGTTATAAGTCCTAATGATGGAGGACAATCCATCAAAATGTAATCATAATTATTTTTTATTTCTCCTATATTTGATTTTAAGATTTTTTCTCTATTTTCCATTTGCACTAGATCTATTTCAGCTCCAGCTAAATCGACATTACTTGGTAATACATGAAGATTTACAATTTGTGTATCTACTATTACATCTTTTATACCACACTCTTCTACAATAACATCATAAAAAGTTTTTGTGTCCTTTGTTTTTTCAACACCAACTCCAGTTGTTGCATTTCCTTGTGGGTCAAGATCTATCAGTAAAACCTTTTTACCAAAAGCAGCTAAGTAAGTTGCCAGATTTACGCATGTTGTTGTTTTACCGACTCCTCCTTTCTGATTTGAGAACGCGATAATTTTTGTCATAAACTCCTCCTTAGGTTGTTTAATTATATCATAACGAAAAAATGATATCAAGTAAAATAGCGCATATTTTTTAAATGTAAGCACTAATTAGTTTTATAAAAATTTGTTTTCACCAAATATTGATAGCACCAATTTATTAATATTCTTTCTAAAAGAGTAAAACCTAACCACAAAAAAGCGCTTTAGTATTATACTATCTCTTGTTATCCACTTATCCACATATCAACATTATGTTTCACGTGAAACATTTAAAAAAGTTATCCACTTATCCACAAAAGTATTTTGAGCGCATAAATTTATTAATATGTCCTAATTTAAAAATCAAACATAAAATCACTATATCGAAAAATGTCTTTGCGTTAATGATTTAGTAGTGCTAAAAGATATAAGTGCTTAATAATAATTAGTGCCAACATTTTTATAGTGCTAACTTTTTTAAGTGCTTTAAAAGTTAAGTGCATATTATAAATAGCGTCCAATAAATTTTTATTGTACTTAATTAATGCATTAAAAAATTTTGTTATTATAGCTTGAAATTTAGTAAAAATTTTAAACGAGATGAGAACGGAGATTTTTTTTTACAGTGAACAAATATTCATACTACCAAATTTACACTATCAAGTAATAATATTTAAGACGCAAAAAATTATTTGCGTTTAATTTATAATAGCGCTATTACGAAAAGCGCTTAATTAATATAGCGTCTAAAATTATCAGCGCATTAAATTATAAAAGCGCTAAATGATTAAGGCGTCTTATTATTTATGAGCGCATATTATTAAATGGCGCAAAAAAAAATTAGCGCCATACATATTTTATTATATTACATTTTAGGGGTAGTTTTAAATGTAAATAATGAGAAGTTTTAATTTAAGATTTTTTTTGATTTTTGCTTGTTTTTAATTGCTATTTTTTCGATTTTTAAATATAATAATAAGTAGTAACAAAAAAGGGTAAAGGTATGATTAACGAAAATGAAGAAATAAACACCATTGCTCCTACAAAATCTGAAAAAAAACATAGTGGCTGTGGAACTTTTTTTAGTGGTGTGTTGGTTGGTGTTTTAGTTATAATTGTGGCTGTAGCTGGAGTTATAGCTTATTCCATATATCATTTTAATATTCGGGCAATTGAATCTGCTGTAGGAATTGAAGTTCCTTTTATAAGAGGGCAGTATGAAACAATGCCGTTGCGTGATTTGTTTAATGAATTGTCAACACAAACAAATGAAATCAAAAATATGACTTTAGCAGATCTTGGAGAAGATAAAAAGTGGATTGATTTACCTCAAAAAATTTTTGGTACCGACTTGGAATTAAGCGGGGCTTATGAAGTAGAGATTACTTTGAATGGGCGTACTGACAAGCTAAAAAATTTCGCTGTGTATAATGAGATATATAAAAATTTTGATGATTTTGTTGACCAGTTAGTTATTGCGGTTTATAAAACTAATAGTATGGATAATTTGCTAAAAACATTAAATGTAAATATTGATCAAGATTTAAATTATCCGATTTTTAAGACTGAGTTTTTCACTGTAAATAGCGATAAAAAAACTTTTAGAAACCTGACTATTTCTGAGGCACTTGATGTTTTACCTGAATATTTTGGGCAGGATAAATTTAAAATGGAATTTCTTATAGATGGTTTTAATGTTGATTTGTCTGATTTTAAATTTGCTCAAAATCCTGAATTTAAAAACCAGACTTTGTCAACTGTTGGAAATTACATGAAAACTTTACCGATTGAACAACTCATAGATGTAAAAAGCAATTTGGAAAGTTGTAACAATACATCAGATAGGTTGTTATTTATCTTGAGAAAATTAACTTATGAGGATCTTAGTAGTAGTGACATAGTCGGTGCAATTACAACAAAAATGGCTGATGTAGGTTTGAGCGACTTTACTTTAGGACAGCTAATAGATGTGGATGAAAATGAAGATGGATTTATAAAATATATTGGTGAAGTTAAATTTATTGATTTACTTGGAAATAATGTGGAAGATTCGATAAAACAGGCTATTATTGGCGAAAACCACGATGTTACTTTAGGGCAAATACTCAACTTAAATGGAAGTGATAATCTAACAAATATTTTTAAAGATGTTTTGATGAATGATTTGATAGGTGATGGAGCTAGTCCGGATGCTGCGATAAAAAATGCACTAACAAAACCAGGAAATACATTAGGATATTTATTGGATATTGACGAAAATAACAACACTGGCTTTATAGGTCTGATAAAAAATGTGGAATTGGAGGCTTTGTTTGGTGATGACCCTGAAGGGGCATTGAAAAACGAATTGCGAAAAGATGGAAATACCTTAGGGGATTTGATAACAATCGATAGTGATGATGGAATTGCTGGTCTTATAAAGAAAATAAAATTGGACGATTTGCTAGAAGATGGGGCAGATGTGGAGCAAGTATTTAAAGATGCCTTGTCAGCTGATGGGGCTACATTAGGTGATATTTTAGGGCTAACTAATGGATCAAATATAGTAGATAAAATTGCTGAGTTAAAGATGGCTGATTTGTTTGGAGATGGGGCAAATAGTGTTATAGAAAATTTTGTAGATAACCTTGAAATAGCAGATATTTTTGAAAATTATGAGGATAGTAAATTGCTAAATCTTCTTGGGGGAGCCACAAAAATAAGTGAAATTCAAGAAAAGATTGACACATTAAAGCTTGATGATTTAATTGATGATGAGCCTGCAATATTCACTTTGATAACAAATTATAATCAAATTACTTTAAGCAATCTTGAAGATATAGAAGTCGTAGCGCCTGAAAATTTGACACTAGAGATAATGCATGAGGCTGGTTTGATTGAGGATGATATGTATGATTATATACTGCTAGCAGGCATTAATAAAAATACAAATTTTGAAAAAATACTTGACGATTATATTTGGTATTATACAAACTATGGTGCACGTCCAAATAGTTAATAAAGCAAAAAAATAGCGAGGAATGAAAATGAAAAACGAAATTAAAAGAGGGAGAGGGAGACCTAGAAAGGAAAGAACTGAAGAAGAATTGAACAAACCAAAACTTCCAAGGGGGCGCCCTCGTACAAGACCTATAATAGCTCCTGAGGATAGACGTCCTCGCGGAAGACCGAGAACAAGACCTGAAAAACTTGATACAGAAAAAAGGCCTAGGGGAAGACCTAGAAAATATGAAGTGCTGGCGCGAAAAAAGGCCGAAGCTGAGGCTAATCAAATAAAGGAGGAAACAGAAATTAAAGCACCAAAAGAAATTACTCCAGAGTTTAATGCTGATTCGATAGAATTGGCAGAGAGTTTTGAAAATGAAGATTTGATGGAGTTTCCAGATTTTGAAAAGGAAAAAGATTTTTCGGACGATAAAGATAAATTATCTAATGAAGAAGATTCGCTAGATAAAGATAAAAGTACTCAATATAAAAAATTGAAAAATGAAGCCAAAAAAATAGTGAATAGCAAAAAACTAGAGCCATTATATCCAGCAAAACATCATAAAGAAAATATATTAGAGCAATTTGATCAGCCAGCAATTTCTACACCACCTATACAAAAACCTAATATAAGTCGTCCACGAACGCCATTAAATTTAAACATAAAAACAGAATCTAAAGTGAAAAATAAGACAAAACCTATGCCTACAAAAGTTGTAGTAGTTACTGGTGCAACAAGTGGTGTTGGTAAAGAAGTTTTGATCCAATTAGCAAAGCTTGGGCATTTGGTGATAGGAGTAGGGAAAAAGGCTGCTGCCTGCCGAAATGTGTTAAACACGGTCAAAGAGGTTAACCCTAGTGCTAAGGTAGAATTTGTCGTGTCTGATATGTGTTTACTTAGTCAAATCAGTGTATTGGCAGAGGATATTGCAAACAAGATTTATAAAAACAAACGCAGTTGTATCGACACACTTATACATTGCGCCTCTAGTGATAGGGAAGAATTTGAATTAACTTATGAAAATCGTGAAGTAATGTGGGCAACGAATTATCTGTCGGCTGTAGCTTTAACAAATTATCTTCAACCATTGCTTGATAGGGCTGTAGATGCAAAAATTATTACATTTACAGATAAAAAATCTATGAAAAAGGCTAAATTAAAATGGAATACATTGTATGATAAGTCAGGGAAATATGTAGACAAGATTTATGAACAAACAAAGCTAGCTAACTTAATGTGGGCGTTAGAATATGATCATAGGCATAGTGATAATAAAACATTACATTCATATTGTGTTTGTAGCGAAGTTTTGCCTAATAAAAAATCTAAATGTACGGTTTTTACAAAAATTAAAAGTAAGTTTTTAAAGCCACAGTACACAAAGTTGGCTTTTGATAATTGTGTTAATACAGTGACTTATATTGCACTTACAAAAAAATTGCCACAAAACATTGTTTGCTATGAGAATAAAAAAGTGACTTATCCTACAAATAAATTTGCGCTCGATTTTGAAAACAGACATGCTTTATGGAGAATGACAGAGTTAGATTTAAATAAAGAATAATAAATACCCTCATATTTGGGGGTATTTATTATTTTTCTAAGCTAAAAGCTTGCGATGTGAGAGAGTATTTACTACTCAGAGCGTTGCCAAATTTGGGCATAAAGAGGTTTTTATTAGGAGTATAATCAATGCTTGAGTAAAGTTTTTCCATATACCAATTACATTCTTGAGAATTTTTTGTCAGGTGACTAGCCTGCAAATGATACATAGAAATTATGTCATTTTTAAATGCTTTAGAAAAGTCACATTTTTTACATTGCTCAGCTATTTGTTTATTCCAATCAAGCAAGTATTGTTTGTGATTATCCATAATTACGCGTAAATCCTCACCTAATACACTGCCCGAAATTCGTTTAAATACTTCCAACTTTTCAAATCTATTTACCGCATATTTAAACAATGATGAAACGATAGGCTGAGGCAAGTTGTGTGTCTTATTATAAAGTTTAATATCAGTAGATACTGCGCGCTGAAATAAATCATAATGTCGATAATAGGTGTATCTTTTGTCCTCAAATATCATTGTCCAGAGTCGAATTTTTTCACTTACTTCGAAATATTCATCCCTGTATTTTTCATATTCAGGATGAGAGGTGAGCAAATCTTGAAACATGTAATAGTATTTTGGGTGATTATCAAAAATAGTAGTATTGTTTTTTTCTTGCGACTCAATATTTTTAAATTTTCTTACAGGCAACAACATTTCATCAAATTGTTTTATAAAATGGTCACCATATTTTCGTAATTCAGCTGTAGTCAAAAAACTAGAATCTTGATTTAGTAGCAACGCTTCACATTTAAAACCAATTCTTAGCCACAAATATCTATTTTCGTTGGTGTTGGGATGAATATATAGCATGCGAATTGTATTCAATCTATCTACAAAGTGCTGATTAAAGGCTTCATTGTTGTTCATTAATTGAGTTACTGTTTCGCAAAGCGTTTTGGAGTGAGTTTTACAATGATTCTCCAATAATTGTGGCATGCGCAAAAAATCTTCCATTTCTCGCTCTGTTTCGCGTTGTAGTAATATTACTTGAGGCATACATTCATCATAATTACCTACAAGTAGTACTTTTGCAAAGCCTGTAAAGGCATTATAAAATAAATAAAATGCATCTTTGTTAGCTTTTTCAAATTTGGTAGCTGGGGTGTTTTGAAGTTTTTGATTCCACACTTCGTATAAAAATTCTTTACGTTGTTTTAGATAAGCTAGTTTTTTGTTAAAATCCCAGTCAATCATGTTTAAATTGGGTAAAATTACATCTTCCATTATTTTTTCCCTCCATGTTCTAAAAGCGTAAGAGATTTTGATTGTGACAACAAACATGATTTTAGCACATACATATCATGAATTCTTTTGCTAAATTCTGGAGTAAGTTTTTTATCGCTAATAATTTCGTGAATTTCCTCCCAATAGTCGTCTAAGTATTTTTTAGCATCTTTTTTGGTTTGGGTAACAATTACATCCTCTCTATATTGTAAAAAATTTTTAATAAATTCAACTTTTTCAAATTTAAAATCAACTAAGTCACGAGTTAATTGATATAGTGTGGCAGGCATTTTTTGAGTAAGTTCATTTATGTCAATTTCAGTATTTATTGCTTCACGAAAAGCATTGTAGTGTTTGCTATATATCACTCTAGGGTCTTTATATAGACTTAGCCAAAAGCATATTTTGTCATCCAAAATTAAAAACTCTCGCTGATATTTTTCACGGTCTTTTTCTGGTATTTTTTTCTGTGCATAATCATCAAATTTCTTTTCGGATCTTCTCTGATTTGCAGTGAATTTTTGTAATGGTAATATTTCTTTATCAACATGTATACTGTTAATTTTAGCTGAAATAATACTATCTATTTGATCAGATGCCTCATCAAAATAGTCTTCCTCTATTTCACTTTGGGGTTGTTTTGTTTTTGTAGAGGAATTATTTTTAGGGGTAAGTTTTATTGGCGCATTTTTTTCTGAAACACCATATAGAGTGTAGTCAATAAATCTATTGTATGTGTTCCAATTTTCTACATATGTACGTTGATACAATAATCTGATTTCGCTTTGTATAGACAACGCTGCGCCATACACTTTGTGTTTGCTTGGCATATTCATAAAAAGGTTATTATAGTCTAGAATACGCTGCTTTATATATTCATCTTTGTGATAACGAATCAAAGTCAGTTGTTTTTCGTGCTTTTTATAATATTCAGCCAAAACTTTTGGATTAGCTTGAATCTGTTTCACTTCCTCAAAGATTTCATTTTGAAATTTAATTAGTCTATCCATTTGATTGTGATCATACAGCAAAAGTAGCCTTGCCTCATTGGCAAAAGCTCGATAAAAGTTTTTGGGATACCTATTTCCACCCACCTCAAAACTCCAAATACCATACAATAATTCTTTGCGCTCTGTGAGATATTTAAATTTTTTCTTAAGAGCCCATTCTTGCATATTTGGTGAACTGGGTGTATCTAATACTTGTAGTGGAATGACTTTGTTGTCATCTATAAATTCTTTTATGGAGTAATACATTTTTTGTCGTCCTTCTTATGTAGTACCCCTATTTTTTCATTTTAAAAAGCCCTTTATGATTTTTTCAACAGCTTGTTCTTCATTTAAGCCTAAAGTTTGCAATTTTACTACTTGTTCATTGGCGATTTTACCAATCATCGCCTCATGAGAAAGTGTTGCATTACTATCTAAACTATTTAGGGCAGGGGTAGAGCTAACTGTAGCTTTATCCATAATTATTGCATCACATTCTACATGACCAAAACACTCTGTTTTTCCGTTGATTTTAGAAACAAAATGCTGTGAACTTTTGTTTTTTGCTACACTACGGCTGACTAAATTGACCTTTGAATTTTTTCCCACTAAATCAACCTCAAATTGTGTGGAGGCGGTTTCATTATCTGTGGTGAGTATGCTTTCTTTTATCTCCAAAATAGAGTTTTGATCTAAGGTAGCTTTCGTTGTTCTATTAGCACTGCTTACGCCGCCTAGCTGAATTGTTTGCATGTTAAGGCTTGAATTCTTGCTCAAATTTACTACGGTAGTAGGATTTAGTATACGCGAGCTTTTCTTATTTCCTACGCCCAAGTGTTTTTCTATATACACTACTTTAGAGTTTTGTCCTACATAAAATGTGTGAATTCCATCATGACCGTTTGTAGTAGAGTCACTATTATGTACACCACAACCTGCTACTATTAGCACATCGCAGTTTTCTCCTATAAAAAAGTCGTTAGTTACCACATCATGAAGGTCGTTAGCACTTACTATTACAGGGATGTGCAAACTTTCGTTTTTGGTATTGTCTTTTACATAGATGTTTATTCCACTTCCATCAGGTTTGGAAACTATTTCAATATTGGCAGTGTTGTTTCGTGAGTGGAGTTTACCATTTAGCCTGATATTGTAAGCTCCTTGAGGTACATCGTGTAAATCACTAATTTTGCTAATCAAATCTTTTTCAATCTCGTTCATAGCGCCTCCCTAAGCTTGGTACATGTGCCCATATTGGTCAATTTAGGCATCAACACTTGTGGGGTTCCACTATCACAAATTGTACCATCGCTAATCAATATTATTTCATCTGCACTAGCAAGGAGTTTTTCTTGATGGCTGATAATTATGTTTGTGCACTTTTGTGAGCGAGTTTTATTAAATATATTCACTAGTTTATTAAAACTCCAAATATCTATACCGGCTTCAGGTTCGTCAAAGATATTTAGAGAGCATTTTCTAGCTAACACACTAGCTATCTCAATTCGCTTTAGCTCACCTCCAGAGAGGGTAGAATCTAGCTCTCTATCAAGATATTCTCTAGCACACAAGCCTACGCTAGCAAGTTTGTCACATGCTTCGGTAGTGTTGAGAGGTGTGCCACTAGCAATATCGAGTAGATCTCGAGCTGTGAGCCCCTTAAATTTGACAGGGTTTTGAAATGCAAACCCAATTCCTAAGTTAGCTCTTTCGGTAATAGATAGGTTAGTTATATCGACATTGTTAAATACTATTTTCCCACTAGTAATAGGGAAAACACCCATGATTATCTTGGCAAGAGTAGATTTGCCACAACCATTGGCTCCTGTAATGCAATAGTTTTTATTATCTAAAAAAGTGTAATTAATATTTTTTATAATTGATTTTTTTCCGTTTTCATTTGCAGAAAAACTCACATTTTCTAACTTTAACATAACTTGATTATATCACAATATTATCTAAATTGCAATATTACTCATAAAGTTTTTCGTCTTCTTTGGATTTTGAATCATTGCGAATTTTTTGAGTATATACAAATATTTCATGTTTCTTTTTTGTGTTTTCAAAATCGTTTTTTAGCTCACTGATTTGTGGTAATTCTTTTTTCCAGTTTTGCAACACTTGTTTTTGATGTCTTTCAATGAGATATGTTTGTCTAGCGTGTGACCTAGCATCCGCTATAGTGGTTAGTGGAGTATCACTTAGTTTTAACTTGTTTATTAATTCAATATATTTCAAAGCCGCTTGCTCGTTTTCGTTAATCTTGCAAGAATTTTTATAATTTAAGTCTTCATACTTTTGACAAACTGAGATAATAGAATCTAGTTTTCCACATAATTTGGTAGAAGCTTCTTCTAAAGTACTGAGATCTTTTTGAATGTCTCTTTGATATTCTTTGAGGAGTATTTCGTACTGGTCTATCGTTGTGGTGGGTGTAAATTTTGATTTTGTATAAAATTCTTGAGACAAATCTTCGATTTTTTGTTTGGTTTTAGAATATTGAATACACAAATTTTTTATTGATTCAAAAATACTCTTCTGAGCATTTAAATGAGAAGAGTTGCTAAAATCTTGAATACCAATTTTTAATTCAGTTTGTTCTTTTTCTGGCACATCTCCGTTGATATTAGAATAAATAGTCAACAATCTATCTAGGCGCTCTGATACCACGTCATCTGGTCGAGCACTTGATGTGTAAGTTAAAGTTTTTAGTGATATAGTAGAAATAATATCTGGAGTATTTTCATTTATTTGAAAATTTTTTCTTATTAAAGTGCCTCTATTTTTTTGGTTATCTATCATAATTGCCCCCTAAAATTTGATATATTATATCATAAAATGATATAAAATGCAATATTTTATCAAAAATTTAAAAAAAAATTTTTATCAGATTTGATAAAAATTAATCTTATTTAGTAGGGGCATTATTCCTACATGTAGCGATAAATGAAATATTTTCTTTTTGTGCTTGTTTAATACGATTTTTTAATCTTGTTGTTTTAGGAAGATTATTTTTTAAAAATTCAAAACTTTCACTATTTTTTTTCATCGATTTGTAATATTCTTTTGCATCAGCTATAGCTTCAGGTATGGTAGTTGGTGGAGAAGAATTGACCAATGTCAACTCCAATCCTTTTATATATCGTAGGGCGTTTTCATCACTTTTTCGCACTATGTCATAGGTGTTTTTTGCCATTCGCTCGGTGTGTTTACTAATTTTTATGCCTTCATCAAGTTTTTGTTTGATAAGAGGTAATTGGGCATTTAAATCGTTTAGTTTGTCAATAATGCTTTGATGATATTCTTCCATAAAAGTGGCGTAATCATCAATATTATCAAACTTTTTAAAATGTGTTTTATAGTGCACATCTGTTTCATAAACAGATATGCATTCTTCTAGTGTTTCTGCTTCATTAAAAAATGTATTTATCAAATCTAATGCTTCAAATTGGCAACGCAGTAGGGCATTTGTGCCAAATCGACTAAAAACATCTTCTGCATTGGAGATAAATTTTTCAGCATCACTCTCGGTCACTTCATCACATATAGAGCATAATGCCTCCTTTAGACGAGAGATTTCATCATCATCTAGTCGTTCTTCTTCTGCTGCTATGTTTAACATTTTATTTTTATCAATTTCATAGTTATTTAGTGCTTTTTTCATTTTGTTTTCCTCAAGTTTTATTCAAAAAGGAGTTTTGTCTATCGACCAAACTCCTTATCACATTCATCTTCTTTGGGCTTTTTCTTTCTAGAAGATGCTTTTATCTTTTTTAGACCATAATTTTTAAAATCAGATTTAGAAATAATACGGTTTATTTCTTCTATTGTCGATATTTTTAGTAAATTAGTATTTATTTTCTTTGAGCTATTAGTTGGACTAGCTTCACATGAAGATGTAGTTTTATTCTTTTCTAGAGGAACATCATCATCTATTATGGTGTATACTGTTCCATCGGGCATAGTGTAAGAATCTTGCTTTTTTTCATGTCTTTTCTTTTGTTGGGAATAAAACTCTAAAGAGCTAATGATTTTATATTCTTCGTCTTGTTGATTTGATTGAGTGAGAATATCAAAATCTGGTTTAAAATAATTGGCTCTTATCAATTCCTCAAACAGAGTAGAAAAAACTTCGGGCTCATCTAGTGGCTTTATTCTGGTGTTTTTTCTATCTTTTTCTTTTTTGATTGGTTTATCTTTTTCTTCCTTTTTCATAACTATACTCCCTTTTGTTTGAAATTTGGTGCATTATACCACAACTATATGAAAAAGTCAATATCTAGTTGTATTTTACGGTATTTTGTTGTAAAATAGTTAAGGAGGAGTGAGTTATGATACATTCATTAGCAGGTGGTTTTATAAAAGAGCTAGAATACGCTGATTTTGTAAAGGTAAAAATATTAGCTGGAGAGGATGAGGGGAAATTATTTTGGTATACAACAGACCTCATTGATATATCGGTAGGTGATAGGGTGGAAATAAGTTTGAAGGGGAAAATAATTGTGGGAGAAGTAGTCAAAATAGAGCGCAATCTCAACAATCAGACTGCTCCCATTCCAATAAAACGCACTTTGTCAATAATAAGAAAATTGTAAAAAAATGTCAAATATTAATATTAAAAAATAACTTAGTTGGATTTGGTTGACAATACTAATTTGCTGTGTTAGTTTATCTTTGTAGGAGATAAAAAAATGCAGGATGATGTGCTCAAAATAAATGAGATTTCAGGAAATATTCAAGCGATAGATAGCGGAGAATTTGATGCTGGAGAAATAATAGCATATAGGACTCAGCTCAAAGAAATTAGCGTCAAAACTTTCTTTATATCAGGGATGATTGCTATTGTGTTGGGGTTTTTGTTGATGATAATCAATTCTATATATTTTGAGCAATCGCTAATTTATATTGCTTGTGGGCTAATTTGTGTGGTGGGATTGATTTTGGTAATTGAGTCACCACTTGCAAACACTCGAAATATTTTAGTCCGTAAAATCAATTCTTATCCCAATATTGCCATTACATATTCGGATAAAAAATTTTATATCATTACTGATAGAATTCATACACTGGATGTAGAAGATATTTTGCAAGTGGAATATGCAAAATTGCAAATTTATAAAACAGCGTGGATGTCGCTAACAACAGTTGGAGTGGTAAAAATAAAGTCAACACGCGGAGTGGTTCAGGTTTATCAAGTTACTAATGCACCTCAAGCAGTAAAAGCAATAAAACACATAATTGCGACTTTTCAAAAAAAACGAAAAAACTCCCCTGTCAACAGAAAAGGACTTACAACTATGTAGGCTTTTTCTTTTATAGAGTATGTTTTCTCTGAGGGTATTGCTTTTTGTGGGCATTTGTGCTATAATCACCCCAAGGGGGAAGGGTCAATGAAAATAGATAGTCGAGCACCACTCAGGATAGGACTTGCGGGTGGTGGCACAGATTTAGCTTCTTATAGCGACCGTTATGGGGGAGTGGTGTTAAATGCTACCATTGGGATGTATGCTTACTGTACAATCATTCCCACCAATGACAAAAAGATAAAGATATATGCATATGATAATCAAAACTCTGTTGAAACCAAAAGTGTGAAAAAACTAGATTTTGAAGGGGATAGACTGATTTTGCACAAAGGGGTGTACAATAGAATTGTAAAAGACTACAATGGTGGCAAGCCGCTATCCTTTGTGATGTCTACTAGTAATGATGCTCCCATAGGCTCTGGACTCGGTACATCATCTACAATGATTGTGGCGATTTTGGAGGCATTTAATTGTTGGTTGGGGCTGGGATTGTCAGACTATGAAAAAGCTCAACTAGCCTACAAGATCGAGCGAGAAGATTTGGGGCTAGCCGGCGGTAAGCAAGATCAGTATGCTGCAGTGTTTGGTGGCTTTAATATAATGGAATTCAAGCAAGATGGCTCGACCATTGTAAATTCGCTCAGACTTGATAAGAGCGTGATAAATGAGTTAGAATGTTCACTACTACTGTACTACAGCGGTCAGAGTAGAAAGTCAGCTGATATACAGTTGGAATTGACAAAAAATATAATTTCTAATCAAATATCAAACACGAAATCCTCAAATTTTCCTACAATAGATGCAATGAAACATTTAAAAGATAATGCTTATGAAATGAAAGATAATATTCTCACAGGCAATATGGAGGCGTTTGCAGCTTCTTTAAGAGCTGGGTGGGAGGCAAAGAAAAAGACATCGAGCATTGTTTCGAATGTTGAGTTAGAAAAGACAATAAATTATGCTCTAGCAAATGGAGCCGAAGCAGTAAAAGTTTCTGGTGCTGGCGGTGGGGGATTTTTGTTGCTCTACTGTGATCCGATGAATAGACAAAAATTGATAAATGCCATGGACAAATTATCTGGCAAGATTTATCCTGTGAAGTTTTCAAAATCGGGAGCCGAAAGCTGGCGAAGATAGATATGATTATTAAAAGGACTAATTGTCCTTTTTTATTTGATAAAAATCAAAAATATAATGTTTTCTATGGTTAATATCGTTTGTCTTTTCTTGTTGGGTGTGATATAATTAAAAAGGCGTATTATCAGATTTGATTTTAGCTCAAGTCGAGCCAAATAAGCATTAGATTAAGATTGGCGCGGAAGAGAAAAAGCTGAAAGTAACTTTTGTAGTTTTATAAATAGTTTTGTAGAAAAGAAAGAGGACGAAGAAGAAGTTTATCCGTAGCCAAAGAAGGGGCATATTTATGAATTTTGTGAGTGTTTAATTATTATACCTAAATTGGGTAATATACAAATATAGGAGGAAAAATGAGAAAAAGTATATTTTTGCCATTGTTTATATTGTTGCTAATTCCGATGATTTTTTTGGGGGTTGGTTGTAATGAAAAACCAAATAATATAGACAATGATACACCGAGTGACAATAACGAGGCAGAAGATTCGGTGTACTATGAAGTGTTTTTTGTGAGTTTAGAGGGAACGCCAAGAGGGCAAAAAATAAATATTTTAGAAGGGCATACTATAGGAGACTATTGGCCTACTATAAATAATCCTGGGCGAAAGTTTTTAGGGTGGTTTGATAAAGATGGGGTAGAAGTAACTAGTTCTACACCAATAACAAAAGACTTGTATCTAAAAGCTCAATGGACTGATTTTCAATTTAATATTTCGATTGATGATCCAGATGATGTTTATGGTTTGGGAACAAAGAATTTTGTAATAGATTATGGAGAGAGCTTTTCTACCTCTAGTGTAAGAGAATTACCGACTCCATCACGGAAAGGTTATCGTTTTGCTGGATATAAGACTACATCTGGCGCAGTTTTTGATAACGCTACTCAAGTTTATAAAAATGAAGTCTTATATCCTCAGTGGGATGCAATAGATTATATTATATCATTTAATCAAAATGCTCCTACAGGGAAAACAGTTTCTGGTACTATGCCTACTTTACGCTATACATATGATGATAATAACTGGATATTAGCATCCAACAGATATAGTTGTGCTGGATATACTTTTGCGGGGTGGAGATATGCAAACGAAACAGGAATAACTTTTACTGTAAGTAATGAATCTAATATAAGAGATAAAAAAGATTATTTTGATAGCACAAACATTACTCTAAATGCTGTTTGGGAAGAAATCAACTATAGTATTAGTTATAATAAAAATCCTCCTTACGCTGGTGCAGTTGTAAATGGAAAAATGAATACTCAGCAGTATGGAGCAAATGATAGTGAGTGGAAATTAGCTAAAAATACATTTAGTTGTGAAGGGTATAATTTCGTAAGGTGGAGTTATACTAGCACTTCAGGAACAATTCTTTCATTTAACGATGAAGCAAATATTCTTAGTGATAAAGATAAATTTGATAGCACAAATATTACTCTAAATGCAGTTTGGAAAGCGATAGTTTATACTATCTCATTTGATCCAAATGCCCCAAGCGAAGCTACTGTGACAGGTAGTATGGCACAACAAACATTTACATATAATGACAGTAGTTGGATACTATCAGCCAACTTGTTTGGTTGTGAAGGATATAATTTTATGGGCTGGAAGTTGCGTGACACTGATTCAGTTTATTCACCAGGAGAGGATGTAAGGGGAGTTTTCCAGACTACCACAGTTACACTATTGGCTGTGTGGGGGGCGGATATTAATAATTGCTATGCGGTATCATTCTATCCAGGTGGTGCTGGATATATAGTAAATAATGGTGTCACAATGAATAGGGCTGCGAAATTGGTGTTGTATGTGACTAAAGACACTTCTATTGCAAGTGGCGGTCAGATGCAAACTACTTTACCAACGGCTACTCGAGTAGGATTTACTTTTGGTGGCTGGAGATTGGGCTCAACTGATGGCGAAGAATTTAGTGAAAATACTGTCATAACTAGCGATGTGACTATTTGGGTAAACTGGATAGCCAATACATATTATGTGCAGTTTGATGCTAATGGCGGAGATGGAATAATGGACAATCAAACATTCCATTACAGTAGCACAAATACAACAAAAAAACTCAGTAAAAATATATTTACCAGAGAATACTTTACATTTGTTTCATGGAACACTAGCTCCGATGGAACTGGCACAGAGTATGCTGACCAGGCTAATGTAGTAAATCTTACTGGAGAAAATGAAGGAATTGTGATACTTTATGCTCAGTGGGAATTTGCAGTTTATACTATCTCGTTTGATTCAAATGCTCCTAGCGGAGCTACTGTGACAGGAGATATGTTACCACAAACATTTACATATAATGACAGTAGGTGGATACTATCGGCCAACTTGTTTAGTTGTGAAGGATATAATTTCGCTGGGTGGAGTTTTACTGATTCGACAGGGTTTGATTACACTTTTGTTGATGGAGCTGATGTTAAGGGTAAGATTAATACTATATCAACTGCTTTAAAGGCAATTTGGAATCCAATAATATATAATATCGCATTCAATAAAAATGCTCCGACAGGACAAACAGTGTATGGTGTAATGTTAGCTCAACAGTTTAACTATAGTAGCGGTGATTGGATATTGAATGAAAATCTCTATACTTGTGAAGGATATACTTTTGCAGGGTGGAGTTTTGTGGATAGTAAAGGGGTAAGGCATACATGTAGCGATAGATCTAATGTAAAAGGTGTATTGGATAATGTAAATACTACATTATATGCTATATGGAATGTAATCACATACACAATTACATTTGATAAAAACAACCCATCAGGCAAAACTGTGAGCGGAATAATAAATGATATTAGTTTTACATATCAAAATAGTGTTTGGAATTTACCAACTACTACTTACTCTTGTGAGGGCTATACATTTAGTGGTTGGGCTTATGTAGTAGGAGACAAAACATCAGTTTATAACGCTGGTGATGATGTAAAAGGCGTGTTTGAAACCAACTTTATCACGCTCCAAGCTGTTTGGACACCGTTAAATTGTAATATAGTGTCATTCTACCCAGGTGGTGCTGGATATATAGTAAATAACGGTGTCACAATGAATAGGGCTGCCAAATTTTTGATATCAGTGGTTGATGGACTGACAATAGCAACTGGTGGTCAAGGACAAAATAACTTACCTACGGCTATTCGAGTAGGATTTACCTTCGGAGGCTGGAGATTAGGTTCATCTACAGGAGAAGTATTTAGTGAAAATACAATCATAACTAGTGATGTGATGATTTGGGTAAATTGGATAGCTAATACATATTATGTACGCTTTGATGCTAATGGTGGAGAAGGAACTATGAATGACCAATCGTTCACCTACTCAAGTACAAACACAACAAGAAAACTTAGTGCAAACACTTTTACAAGAGAGTATTATACATTTGCTTATTGGAACACTAATTCAAACGGCACAGGAGAAATATATCAAAATAGAGCTGATGTAGTAAACCTTGCTAGTGGCGAGGGGGATATTGTGACACTTTATGCTCAGTGGATACCTACAGTATATACCGTTGTGTTTAATAGCAATCCTCCAACAGGCGCAACTGTGACTGGCGAAATGCAAAATCAAGAATTTACTTACAGAAGCCTGGAGTGGATTTTGCAACCAAATAGCTTTAGTTGTGAGGAGTTTGAGTTTGTTTGCTGGCAATACTCATTAGGCGGCCAGACTTATACATACGAAGATGGGGATGATATTAGTGAAGCTTTTGATGAAGAAATAACTACTGTAGAGTTATATGCAGTTTGGGAAAGCAGTACAAATACCGAAGATGATGATACAATTTATGAATTGATAGTTTTGGATAATGATACCACAGCTACAGATCCAGAAATATATAATTATGATGTCGAAAATCTCTTTGATTTTGATGAAAACAATATTGTACTTTCTTTTGGAGCGATATCAGATGTGCACACAAGTAAGACTACTCCCACCAATAAAGACCAGTTTACAAACTCTATTCAACAACTACTCAACAAGGCAAAAGAAAAAGATGTTGATGGACTAGATGGGCTAGTGATAGCTGGTGATTTTATCACCAACAATACTAGGAGTTTAAAGGATCAAGACATAAGTGATAGACGAGCAAAAGAAGAAATGGTGGAATTTACTGATGTCATAAAGAGTTTTAGTAACTCGGCATTGGGAACAAATATTATCCTAACACCAGGTAATCATGATACTCGGTCAGAATTCTCACTTCTTCCGAGTATATATAGTGACTATGATGATGGTACTCCATCTCTAGGAAGGGATTATCTCAATGATACTACCAAATTACAATTTATAGAATTTAATTTGGAAAAAGGCTATATTCACTGCGTGTTGAATGGGTATCATTTCTTCGTTGTGCAGCCAATTAGTTATGGTGGGGCGCCATCTTGTCCAATTGATGAGGAAGTATTAGGATGGCTTGATAGAGATTTGTCTACAGTAACAACGAATGACCCCAACAAATATGTATTTGTTGTTACTCATCCGACTCTAGCTTATACTGTGCACGGAAGCTATGATGATTATGAGCCAGGAAGCAATAGGTGGCACAATAAAAATCTAACTCCTATTTTATCAAAATACCCTCAAGTAATTACATTTAGTGGGCATACTCATTCTGCTACTCAAGATGAGCGATGCATTATGCAAACTGATTTTACATCACTAAATTGTGGTGGAACATCTAGTAACTCTGTTGGAGAAGTAGATAAGTTTACTTCGTTACAAGGTAGTGTCCCAGCTGGTAATTTATCATCAGGCTTGCTTGTGCAGGTAGATGTAAATGGAAACATCAGGATAACTAGAATGAACTTTAGAAAGGGGACCACCATAAAGAGTGCTTGGGTACTAGATAGTCCAAAGAGTGATGGTTCGCACCTAACTAGATATTCTCAGGCTCGTAGTGAAGACAATCTTGCACCGCAGCTAAATACTACCATTACGATAACTCAAGATCAAGACAATCCATTTATGGTGACTTTCTCATTTGATGCGGGTACTGATGATGATTATATAAAATATTATGATGTAGAAATAACCAACAATGATAGTGGAGCAACACAAAATATATGGTTAATAAGTGATTATTATGAGTTTTCTCATCCAAAGGGAAATATGAGAAAAACTATCACACATAGTGTTATGTGTGGTAGTGGAAACAACACAATTAGCATTACTGCCGTAGATACTTGGGGAACAAAGAGTAATATTATCACAAAAGACTTTGATTTAGATTGTGGAGAGTTTGACTTTAATTTGGAAGATGAAACGATATCTACTCCATACGCTAATATCGAATTTAATGATGACACTATTGTGGATAGTGAAGGACATTTAAGCTTCACCTTAGAGGGAAGTGGTGTGTCAGTTGGAACCGAAGTAGTAAATGTAGATGGGGTAGACAAAACTCTTGATGCACTGAAAATTACTTCAAAGACGCAGGCTGTTTATGCTAAATTTGATGATTATTCCAAAAAGGCCGATATAGAAAATGGTTTCTTTAATACACCTAATGGATTTACTATAGAAACAGTATTTCAAAACAAAAAAATATCAAGTGGAAATCAAGGAATTTGTTCGAGCGTTCAAGGAACAGGTTGGGGTGTATGGCAAAAAGCTGGAATAGCTCGATTTGCAGTTTACCTTGATAGCTCTACTAAAATTGCTGTTCGTGATAGCGAGGCGTTACCTACCGATAGACCAGTACACTTAGTTGCTTCATATTTATATGATAGTGATAAAAATTTATCTTACATAGCTATGTATATTGATGGACGATGTGTGGGAGTGGCTTGTGGATTTGGTAAAATGGTAGCATCAAAGTATACAAAAACGTCTACAGCATTTTGCTTGGGTGCTGATATTAGTTATAGTAGTGGCGAACTTGCAAATGGTTATCCTATGAGTAATTTTAGACTTTATGAATTCAAAATTTATACACAAGCTTTTACCACTACTATGGCAAATAGCGTATATAATAGCTGGTTAAATAGCTAAAAAATAAATGCTTTCGCAAATATTTGTGAAGGCATTTATTTTTAATGAAGAACAAAACAGAATTATATAGTAATATTTTTGCTCGCTCAATGGACTAATGGGAAAAAACTTTAGAGAAGGATACAATTAGGAAATAAGAACAAAAAAGTCGCACCAATATAGGACAAACCTATATCACGGTGCAACCATTTGGGGTGCTGGTGCCTCGGGCGGGAATCGAACCCACAACAGAGCCTTAGGAGGGCTCCGTTATATCCATTTAACTACCGAGACAAAATCGATTAATAACAAATTAATTTTACCACAAAAACGAGATAAAGTCAACTTTTAATTGCTTTTAATTAGCAAAAATTATTTGCAAAAAAATTTTATTTGTGGTAAATTTAATAAAGTAAAATATGGAGGATTACTGTGGATAACAAAAAGAAAATTGCGATTGGTATAACTATTTTTGTACTATTATCAGTCATTGCATTAATAGTGCTCTTGTTACTGTTGTTTCAAGAAAAAGGGAAAGTTACAGTATATTGGTATCTAGGCCCTGTGGATAGCATATATCATCTAGAAGGCTCCGTAAAGGGAGATGATTATGATACCATATTTACTAAACTACCAAAGTCTGGTGACGTAGAGAAAAAATTTGAAACTGTTGGGCTGGCTTATGGTGAAGATGCTGAAGGGTTTTGGTATTTCTCTGTTACTCCTGAAATAAGGAAAAAAGTTTCTTATTATACTGGTTTTGAGTTGGGGGAAGATGTATTTCAAAGACATACTTTTACTATGTTAGTCGATAATGGTATCACAGAAATTAGAATGCATACTGAATTAGCCCCATTACAATGTTCTTATACAGTAGAAAATGGGGAAGGTGTTGTTACGGGGTTGAGTGATAGATACGGTAGTACATTGACTGACAAACGAAAAGCATGCTCTATTCAGTCTCCACCTATTGGAATGAGCTTTCCCGAAGATAAAGTAACAGTACATGTTGGGGTTGTACTTTTAAGAGAATATTATAAAGGATATCCTGTGAGAAAGATCGCCGATGGCGCTTTTAAAGAATATGAAATCATGGGCATATATAGCAAAACTATAACTCATATAGGCAAAGAATCGTTTAAAAATTGTAAACGACTAGAATATGTAGGCTTACCATCTTTAATTACTGAAATAGGCCAAAATGCTTTTGAGGGATGTCCTTCGGATATGGTAGTGTGTTTTAACGGTAATGAAACTAATTGGGAAAATTTATACCAAAATTCTCAATCAGGAAATAATAGCCTTTTTAATTCTATAGTGTACAGTTTTTCAAACTTAAATTACGCGCATAATTATATATATTGCTTTGGTGCTACTTGGAGAGAGAATGTCGCTTATGAAGATGATGGGAAGTTGCATTTGCGAAATATAATATATTATGATAAACTCAAAGAATATGGTTCACTCTTATATTGTAAAACCGATAACAACTGTACATACTATTGTAGAGATAAAAATGCAGCAATAGTTGTTGAGTTTAATCAAGAGAGTAAAACAGTTTCTATACCAGATACGATTGGAGGGTGTAAAGTAACAAGCATCTACAAAAATTGTTTTAAAGACAGTGATATAGAATCATTTAAATTTGGTAATAACCTAGTAAATATTGGCAAAAATGCATTTGAAAATTGTAGAAAACTATCAAAGATATATGCCCCAAGTTTAACTGCTTGGTTAAATTTAAAACCAGAAAATGAGAAAGCTAACCCCAATTATGATACTATAAATGAAGTAAATTTTTATATAAACAATTCAAAGATAACCCAGTTAGAAATATCTAACGACATTCAAATATTGAGAGCTCATTGTTTGGATTGGTTAAATTTAACCAGTGTTGTAATTCCGACTAGCATTACCACAATTGAAAATCAAAGCACTATTTTTGATGATGTGTATTATAGAGGTAATGAAGCTCAATGGAACAGAATTACTTTTACAGACCCAAATGAAAATTTTGCTGGCATATGTACTATGCATTACAATTATACTTAGTAAAATTAATGACAAAAAGAACTAATATGTAAGTTCTTTTTATATCGAAAATTGGTAAATTATACCACAAGATTTTTAACCTTGTACAAACTATATTATGAAGTTTTTTTGTAAATAATATAAGTTAGAAAGATATTTTTAGTGTAACTAAAATATTAAAAAAATTTTAATATTATAGTTAAAATTGTTTGACTTTTAAAATTATGGGTGTTATCATATAACTAACATTTCAATTCATTGAAATTAAAAAATTAAAGGAGTAAATTATGTCAGCTAAAAAGAAAGTAATCATTTCTATGAGCGCATTGGTCGCAGTATTTTTGGTGGCTGCGGTCGCAATCACTGCTGTTTGGGCGGCTAGAAATGCAACAGTAAACAGTGGATTTACTATTAGTTATACCGCAATCCACGTAAAAGCTACTATTACAGGTAGCTATCAAGTTTACAATGATTCAACAGCAACAAACTTGACTACAGATGGAACCACAACTACTATTACATTTAGTGGTTCTGAGGCAACAAACGATGTTGCTAATGTAAAATCTTTTCAAAGTGTAACACCAGTATTAAAATCAGTATCTAGTGGTAATACTGAGCAAGCTTATGTAGACTTTGTATATGTAATCACAAACAATGAAACAACAAATCTTATGGATATCGCACTAAATTCAGATCCTGATACTGCTGATAACAACCTAACATACACATATACAGTATCTTTAAGTAGTGGAGCTACAGGTACTACTGGAACCACTTATAACAATTTGGTAACAGGGTTATCACCTAGCGGTGTCGCTACAATTACTATCCATGTAAGTGTTGATAACTTAGATAGCAATGTAAACGCAACAGGAACATTTGCATTCGTGCTTACTGGTAAAGCGCCATCAGCATAAATTTAGATTACAATTGAGAAAAAACCTTGGCAACAAGGTTTTTTGTGTAATAGGAGAGTTATGAAAGATGAAAAAATAGAGGATGACACAAAGGACATCGACTTAGACCCTCAATTTAAAAAGGCTAAAAAGCGCAAAGTGTGGCTTTCGCTGAGTATTTCTTTGGGGATTTTGTTGATAGTTGGTGTAGTAATATTGTTTTTATTGCTAAAGTCGTGCAATACCGAAAATGAGACGAAGTTTCAAGTCGTAATAGATCCGATAATTGTGTCAGGCGGTGGTGAAAACCACCTAAATGGTCAAATCATAACATTTGGTGAGAATGAGACTAATGAATATAAAACCAATGTACAAACAAAGCTCACATGTGGTCAAGTGATAGAATATCGATATTCTCTAGAAAATAGCGGAAAAACACCAATTGGAGCGAAGTTAGAGCTAAATATCGAAGAGCAGGAAAATATGTGGGTTAGTTTTTCTGTGGATAATGTTGACCAAGAGTATAATGGAAACCTCCTTTTTGATAAGATTTTATCTCCTGAAGAAAAAATGAATGTAATAGTATATATAAAAGTGGCTAACGAAGATTTTGATGCTTTTTGTAAAGGGGCTTTTATCCTAAATCTTGAGGAAAGGGGGACAAGCTGATGGAAAAAGTGTTGAAAACCCCCGTCAATATTGATAAGACAAAACTTGATAAATTATCTTTAAAACTAAAACAAAAGTATAGCCGTAAAAAAAGTGATGTAGATAATTCTAAAAATTTTCAAAAGACTAAAGCGCAACTGATTTGGGGGTATATTGGTAATGGATTTGCAGTAATATTCGTTGTGAGTTGTATTATCATTTGTGTTAGTAGTTTTATAAATATTTTCAACAAAAGTCCAAACATGATTTTTGGGTATAGTGCGTTACAAATTTCTAGTGGAAGTATGACTGCCGACTCTATTGAAATTGATGGCAAAACATACTCTAGTGGCTTTGCTATTGGTGACAATATAGTTATTCATCCTGTAGATGCACACACACTTCATATAGGTGATAAAATAGCATTTTATGCATATCCAGAAAACTATTTAAAATATCATTCACTAAAGAAAGAAGAAATAACTTTGTCGGATGATCCTACAAAGTATGACGTTAGCTTTGGGCAATTTTGGGGATTTCACAAACAAGAAATCACAGAGGCTAGCACCAGTGGAGCTATGCTTGTGTTTCACCACATCACAAATGCTTATATGGATGAAAATGGTAAATATTGGTTTAAAACACAAGGGTCTGCCAACGCCGTAAAGGATAGCTGGTTTATTAGTGAAGAGATGGTAGTAGGTATTTATGATGAATCTGGTTTTGGACAGGCGGTTTTAGGTTTTATACTGTTTCTTACTTCGAGGACAGGATTTATACTGTTTTTGCTAATTCCTATTGTAATATTGATAGTTTTGTTGATTCGTTCTGTGTGGAAACAATTATATCTATCGTTACTAGAGCTAGATGTTGTGGAGCAAAAACGAAAAATTACTGATGATATTTGTGTAAAGAATAACTTAGGATTTTTTATGGAGACTACTTCAAAATATAAAGTGTTGTCTCAGGCTAGCAAAAAAGAAATCCCGACTTATGTTCGTCTTTTGTGGCCAGATGGTAATGAGCCATATGCGTTAAATAAATATGTAAATAGCAAACGCCTAGTGCTCTATCCTATGAAAAAGCTATTGAACCTAAACCAGCTTTGTGAGGCTAGATATAATGAGGGTGAAAACATAAAGAAGATAGCTTCATACTACAATGAACAAAGACAATTGATCAAACGTAAAGAACAAATGATAAAGAATAGATTAAAGATGGCGCATGAGTTGGTAAGTGAGAGAAGGAGGGGAAAATGATAAAAAGTCTGCGATTGATGATGAATATCATGATGTTTGTAGCACTTGTCCCTCTAGTATCGATGCTTTATGTGTTTGCTGCTCGAGGCGTGGGTGTCGTAAGTGAATACACCATATCTTTCATTTCCCCATATTGTTTTTTAGTAGATGGAGATGAGGTTAATCTTGCCATTAAAAAATCGGTAAAAAATAATGTATCTAGTTATACATCAGTAGATGATACATTAGAACACATTATATTTGATGTGTGGACAGATAGCGTGTATGCAAATAAATTAAACTGGGATACAGGCTCATCTCAAAATATCGATGCCACTCAAAATGCAAACATTAGAGTATTTTACGTCAAAGGAGAAAAAACTGCTTATGTGCTCAGCCCAAACCTAATCGCTAGTAGAGATTGTGCTCATATGTTTGAAAACTTTAGTGCATTAAAAACTGTAGATTTTCGCAACTTTAACAGTGTGGAAAGTGTGAGCCATGAAAATATGTTTTCTGGGGATTCTGCTTTGACAAATATTTATAACTCTGATAACATTTCTACCAATCTATCTACAACGTTAGCGAATATGTTTTATGGATGTACCAACTTATCTAGTGTGGATACAACTGATTATCGTACACCCAATGTCACCACAATGCGTGGGATGTTTAAAAATTCGGGTATCACTAGTGTGGATATCAGTAGTTTTGATGCTCAAATTGTGACCGACTTTACAGAGATGTTTTCAGGGTGTTCTAGGTTGACTAGTTTCACTGCTAATTCAGTAAAGATGAACGCTACTTGTACTATGCAAAGCATGTTTTCTGGTTGTAGTGCTCTCACTACACTCGACCTAACGGGCTTGAATACTAGCAATGTAGTAAACATGCAAAATATGTTTTTGAATTGCAGTAGTTTAAGTAGCATAGATCTAAGCTCATTTATTACCGTAAATGTGACCAACTTTAGTGGCATGTTTTCTGGATGTAGTAGCCTCACTACACTAGACCTAGGCACCATGACTACAGACCATGCCACTACTTTAGAGAGTATGTTCTCTAGCTGTGGCGCTACGGAATTAAACCTATCCAAATTTGACACAAGTAACGTAACCAATATGAATCAAATGTTTTATTCCATGCCCAATCTTACCACGATTTATGTAAGTAATTTGTGGACCATTCACAGTGTAACCACTGCGACAAATATGTTTTATGGTACTACCCATATCGAGGGTGGAATGCACACTACATATGATAGCACAAAAGTTAATGCGGAATATGCTTATGTAGACTTGCCTGATACTAAAGGATATCTCACAGCAAGCGATGAGGAATACAAAGGTGTGTATATCTATGATGAGTGGGATACACTCATGGAGATTACTTATGTCAGCACGGAAGCGACATACACATTGCCTACAGGGGCAGAGTATGACTACTTTAAAGATAAGTCAAACAATACATATTCACCAGGTGATCCTATAAGTTATGAGAGTTTCACTGCGGTAGAGAATATCGAGTTTACTATGTATGTAAAGAGGTATAGAGTATCGTTATCAAACGGCACAAACGGTAGTTATGTAAATCGTACAATTTCATACACCTACAAGGGACATTCTACCTCAGTAACCACCAGCAGCACTTCGACCACGAGTTTTAACTGTCCTGCTGAAGCTGTGGTAAGTATCACAGTGACAGCTCGAAACACTAGCTACACAAATCCTAAATGTACTGTATCACCAACTTCTGTTACTTTGTCGACCATTACTCAGTACAGTGAATATGAATTTACTATGCCAAGTCAGACTGTGACTATCACATTCTCAGCTTCGGAAAGTGGTGGAGGATGGTGTATAGCATCTGGTAGCATGGTAACTATGGCGGATGGTACTCAAAAGGCTGTAGATGACATATCATTAAATGACAAACTAAAAGTATTTAACCACGAGGCTGGAGAGTGGGTAACGACGGATGTAAACTTTATTGAGTATGATGGAATACACACATATAATGTAATAAATTTACGCTTCTCTGATGGTACGCTTACACGAATTATTTACGAACATGGTTTCTTTGACCTTGATACCAACCGTTATGAGTATATCCACGAGGATGATTGTACTGACTTTATTGGACACAGATTTGTCAAACTAAATGGTGATACTCATGAAGCGGTAACTTTAGTAGATGCGTTTATCACGACTGAAGATGTAGGGTGCTATAGTATAGTGGGTAAATATCATCTAGACATTTACACCGACAATATGCTATCTATGCCTGGTGGTATATCTGGAATGTTTAACATATTTGACTATGACGAAAATCTTAAATTTATCAACATGGAGGAGGAGTTAGCAGAATACGGGGTATTTACCTACGAAGATTTTGCTGACTATATGGACGAAGAAACATTCAATCTTTACCCAATTCCACACCTCAAGGTTGCGCTAGCTAAGGGAATAATCACATATGAAATGATGGAATATCTCATCTGGAGATATACATAGAGATTATTTAATAATACTAATAAAAAAGGCTCGCTGAGCCTTTTTTATTATCTGTTACGCCACTACATCACAAAAGTGAGTGTTTCATCTTAGAAACTAGTAGCTTTATTTTTTAGAGTCCAATTTTTAGAGAGAGCTCTATTTTTAGAGGTTTATCACTTGTAACTTGTTTTTGATCCAACTTAATTGTTGAATTTTTATGTGAGATTTTATCGGCCACACTTATTACTAATTCGCCTACTTCCATAGAATCAACCTTTTTTAAGTTGAAGTCATCTAGTAGATAGTTGAGAGATTTATATATTATAGAGGAAATACTTTCTTTATTGCCTTCTTCACCCCCAGTTTGCGGTTCTTCAATCACAGGTTGAGGTTCATCTTTAAACACAATTTGAGGTTCTTTTTCTATCATTTTATTAGTTTTTGCTTTTTCTAATAGTTTATTCATAAATCCATTTTCAGTGGCAGATTGATAGTATTTATCAAAGAATGTGCAACAACTTGCTATTGCCTCTCCTACATAAGTAGGTAACTTAATACTTGGGGCTTTATATTTAGCTAGTTCTTCTATAGCCTTTTTCATATTGTCATAATTGATAGGTTTTCTTGTTGGTGACCTTTTGTAAGAATTCATCTTGTTTGTGACTATTGTGCTATAGTTTGCTTTGTTAGCTATTTCGATATTTCTATTTTCAGCAATTTCAAATATTTCTTTCATCATTTCACAATCAACAAAGTTTAGTGCACCAACACAAGAGTGTCTACGCTTTGTTAGATAAGTTGTGATTTCTTTAAAGAATTCAGCATCTACACTATCATTTACAGGGACTTCTTCCACATTTTTCTCTTCTTCTTGAGGTTCAGTGTTTTCTATTGGACTAATTTGTGTAGGGGTTGGCTCTGTAGGTGTAGCTTGTTCCATTTTAGGTTTGCCATTTAAGCAATCATAAATAAATCCTTCAAAAGTGTCGCACATTTGTAATAGACTTTGAGGTAATTCTTCATCATTATCAATATATTTCTTTATACAATTGGTTGCTTTACATATTGCATTATCATTATTATATTGTCTTGATGAGTTTAGTTTTTCCTCAATCTTATCTAAAAACATCTCTTTGTGTATCACTTCTATCGAACGCTTTGTCTTGAGATTGATTAGTTCGTTAAGTAAAACGCAATGTTGCCCAGTAATCCTATGTTTGCCTAATGAATTTTTATATTTCTTCTCTACATAATCCATTACTTCTTGATAGATTTTTTCTTCATCTTCTTGGGTAAGTGGGGTAGGTATATTTGTTTCTATTGCTTTGTTGCTAACAAAATCTGATTGTTTCATTTTTTCTTCTTCCTTTTTTGGTAATATTGGTTCTTTTCCTAAAATAGTGGATAATTCATCTAGTTTTTTTAGTTTTTCTTCGTGGTCAGCAAAAAATGATCTGTTTTCGATTGCATAATTGTAATAAGTTTCCGCTTTAGCATAGTCTTCATTCTTAATACAGAATTCAGTGGCTAATATGCTGTATCGGATAGCTAGATTAGTTGCTTTTTGCTTGATGGTTTCATCCTCATATTTGTTGGCTAATTCCTTAGCTATATCTACAGTCAAATCAGGATATCTTGAGCATCCCCATATGCTGTTGGTTTGCCCCATAATATACCACTGGATATATTTTTTGACATCATTTTTAAACTCGTCAATTTCAGTTTGTTTCTTTTTGGCGGTTTCTATAGCATCTAGTTTTCTTAGTTCTTTATATCTGGTGCTTGTGCGAATGTAAGTTGTTTGTGGTATTACTTCGGTTGTATGAAAGTTTAGGTTGTTTTCTAGAGCAAATTGTTCAGCGGCTATTCGGTCTTCTTCTTTACGTCTAAATATTTCTTCCAGACTATCAGAATTCTGCTCGTCAGAATAATTTATCCTCCCCTCGATATCCCATCCAATTGATGGGAAGTATTTTTGATCATCATCATCAACATTTTCTATGGTAGCATAGTCTTCATCAGTCTCTTCTTCGGTGGTATATGCATCATTTAATTTTTCTACTACTCCATTTTCCTCTCTATAGGTTGTAGTGTATATATATGTTTTACTTTGTTTAGAGCTTGTTTTTGATGTGGAATTTTTATTGATTTTTTTAGTATTTTTTTCGTCAAAATTTATTACAGGAGCCTTAATTAGTTTTGGCTTAATCTCAAGCTTTAGGCTCTCTCTAGCCTCACCATAAGTGTCGATTATTGTTTTTTCAAAAAGAGAATTAATATTATATCCACTTGCTTGAAGTAATAATCCACAAATGATATCTATTGGTTTTTTACTAGTACCGTATTTGGGAGCAAGAGTTTCTAGTTTTTCTCTATCAAAAATTATTGCATTGACACAATTTAAAACCTTAGCAAATTTTTTACTATCTGATATGTATTTGGGGGAGAAACCTAGAGGCTCCGCGCTTTTTAGTAGGGGGATAAATCTTATCATTGCAGCTTTACATAGTTCTTCCTTTAGTAAAGGATTATAATTTTTGTCTTGTGCTATTTCTATAAATTTATTTACTCCTATTTCAGCATCTTGCAGCAAAACAAATTGTTCTTGATTTTCTGCGCCCATTCCTAGTTTTGCATAGTTAAATCTAGCATTTCCCATAAGCTGATCACTTATCAATTCATATAGGCTAAAAGTCTTTTCTCCATTTACAAATTCAAAAACACTGATTGGAGCGGTAATTTTTATCCTATCATGATTGTTTGGATTACTTAGATTTGCTTCTAATTTTAACAGCTCTTTTATAGTTGTGTTTTCATTCATACAACAATCCACAGTCGATATAGCTGCGGTGTGTTGTTCAAGGTTTGAGCGCTCTATTCCTAATTCTTCTAGATTAAGTGTGCTAATTTTGTTTCCAAGACTAACTATAGAATCAATTATTTTTGACGCACTATCTCTTTTGTTTTTAGCGTTATAAAATCTACTTAGCTCATCATTTAAATTGTTGCAATCATCCACTATTTCGTTTACTTTTGCCACAAAAGGCTTCAATATTCCTTTTCTATTTAATACTTCTTTTGACAAGCCAAGTTGTTTGGCTAATTTATACAGAAAAGATTGGTCATCTCCAGAGAAATGGCCATGTTCGATATATTTTTTACTGAATGAATTGTCCGAGTCCTTTTCTGCTTCATCTTTATGAGCATAAGAAACTTGCAGACACTTACGTTCCACTTGTTTGTTTTTCATTTTCATACTTCCTTATTATTATGTAAACCCTTTCTATCAAAGTTGGCTCTATTATAGCATAAATTAGCGATTTTGTCAAGGGGGTATCGAGATTTTGCTTTATTTATGCGCCTTTAATACCAAATTGTGCAAAAATAAAAAGAGCGACCGCTCTTTTTATATCTTTCGATTTAATTCAAAATTTAAAAATTTTATCCCATTGTGGATTGTGGGGGAGAGTTGAGTAAAAAGCAATTTATCTACTAATATATGTGCTGAAGCAGTATTATTTTCTCTACAGTCAGCCACTATTTTAGATAAATTCCACTCTTTAAAGGCATAATCTATTATAGCCTTACACGCTTCAGTACAATAGCCTTTGTTCCAGTATTTATCGTTTATTACATAGCTAAGTTCTGCTAATAAAGGAGAAATGACTTTTATCTCGATGTTACCAATTACTTTGTCATTGGTTTTCTCTAGTATAGAAAAGCTTCCTCCAGAGTTTTCTTTGTATCTGTTAATCTTTTTTTCAATAATCCGATTTATTTTTTCGATATCATCAATTTTTTCTAAAAACATAGCCACTTTTTCGGAGCTAAACATCTCTAGCCAGTCATGATTATCTTTTATGCTCAAATCTCTCAGAACAAGATGATTGGTATAAATTTTATTTTCCATAGCTCATTCCTTTTACCAATTATTATGGGAAGTTTCTATTTACTTAGTTCAGCTTCGACTTTTGCTATTTCCTTATTAATTTGGTTTAGGTTATGTTTGGCGCGAATGCGAGGGTAGCTAGCCCAAGCAAAGCAAATCACAGCTCCCGCAAGCCCTGCTGGGATTATCTCACGCAAACTATCTAGTAGGGGATAATGCTCAAAGTCATTTGCCATGTTGTCAAGTGTGTCGGTGATGTAGTCAAGTTTGTGATTCTTAAAGTCGATGTAATAGCTTTTCATTTCATCTTTTACTATAGTTTCAGTGCCACGCCAACCACCATGGTCTATTTTGTAGTAGCTATCGAAATAATTAGAATATAACACATCTCTAGCATTTGTACTATCCATATTTTCAATGTCGATATGAGGATATTTTTCTAGTAGTTCTTCTTTAACACTTTCTATGTAGGCGTTTCGCTCTGGTAAACTAGCCTCGATGTGTGCTTGTTTTAGTGGAGAGTTTTTTACGATGTTGTGTACAAAGGTAAACGCTCCGGTTAGAGCCAAGCTTCCTAATGCGGCTGGGATGAGCCTACGCTTTAAGTCACCTTTAGCAAATGCTCTGTGCTGCTTACCACAACTTTCATATTTATCCACATCTAGTTTTTGTGTTTCTAGGTAACTGAGATATTCATTTTTATCAAGGGAAATTTGTTTACTAAATTTTGCCATAATCATTCTCCTTTGAGACGGAGTATATGGCAAAACTGAAAATTTGTCAAATGCTTAGCTATATTGTTTACAAAATCGATCTTTTTGATAGTTTAAAAATTATATATTACTTGTTTTATCAGCGTTGTGGTGCTGGTTTATTCATTTCCTTACCCAACTCTTGCATCGTTTTTTGGCTCAATTCCTTGCTCAATTCTTGCATTGTTTCGTGGGATTGCATATATGCTTGGGAAAGTTCTTCTTTCTTTGTTATTACATCCTCAAATCCGTTCATTTCTGCTAGTTTTTCCGCTGGAAGAGCTGCTTTTAGATATTTTTCGCCATCTTTCATTGTAGATGCAACTTCCCACAAAACAGCGTTGTGAAAGCGACCTAATTCCTTGCCTAAAGCCTGTAATTTCTCTGGGTCATCTTTAGCTCTATAAACTAGACGCATCACTTGTGCGGTATCAGACATCAAATCAAGGTTATCTGCTGGATGAAGTCCATTACACTCTGTACCGATTTTTTCAATACCCTCTTTCCAATTTTCTTGCATATAGGGTTCGATTACTTGTTCAGGGACCTTTAATATAGTATCTACTTGTTGAGCTACATCTCCACAATATTTTGCCATAATAGATATTGCTTGTCTGTTGCCTCCCAAAAACTTAGGATCTAGCATTGAAGCTGCAATAAGGCTTCTATCTTCTTTGTTAAGCATGTAAGAATGAATATTGTCATTATCGTTTTGTCTAGCCTTTTTCCAATTTATATTATAGTATGCACCTCGTTCACTTAAAGATCCCTCTCTCTCTGATGCATAAAAACTCATCATATGTAGTAGTTTTGCTTTCATGATAGGGTCAAACTGCTTTAAATCAGCTTTAAATTCTTCTCTTCGTGCTTGGTTTACATCTCTCGGTAAAAATGTATCTGCAAGAGCATCTTCTAGGTAGGTGGAAACTTCATTTAGTTGTTGCATTTCATCTTTTTGTGGTTGAGTTTCATCTTTTTGTTGAGGTGAGCCAAAAGCTTGGCCTGAGGCTTGGCTCAGTTGATGTTTCCAATCTTTTTCAAAATATTTTTCCATTATGTTTATTGCTGATGAGTTGTGTAGTTTGGTCATTTTTTCTACTACTTCATCTACAGCTTTGCTTTTTGTGTCAATTGAGTCAGCAAGCTTAGCCCTATTTGTTGCTCTGACCAAATCTACAAATTGCGCTTTTGTAATGGGATCTTTAATTTCGGATACTGCACCTTCAAATTCTTGAGCTTGCTTCTTTGTGTCCAATTGCCAATTAACCACGTTGTTTAAACCAGTTCGAATTCGGTCTAAAAGGGTATCTATTTGATTGTTTTCTGCCATGATAATTCTCCTTACATTTTATAACAAAAAAAGTTTAGTGCTTTTTTTGTAAAAAGTCAAGTAAAATGAACCCTTATTATACCTTTATAATATCATATCAAAACTGAAAATTTATTAAATGTTTAGTTATATTGTTTACATATTTGATTTTTTTTGATAAAATTTTGTCTAGAGGTAAATATGGAAAAATTTGTAGTAGATAAAAATCAAGCACTATATAAGGCGCTTGAAAATGAGTTTAGCACTATTTCTCCACTGGTATTACACAAGCTTGTGGGGCAAAAAAATGCGAAGGTAAACGGAGTGCGAGTAAAGGAAAATATTGAACTAAAGCGGGGAGATGAAGTCGAGATTTTTATTCCACAAAAATACCTAAAAAATGATATAAAAATCATCTATCAGGACGATAGTATCGTTGTGGTGAATAAACCCGTCAAACTCGAAGTGGTGAGTGATGGGGATGGGCAAACTCTTACGACTTTACTCACAGAAAAAGTTGGCACAGTTTTCCCTGTACACCGGTTAGATACAAATACAACGGGACTAGTTATTTTTGCTAGGACTGAGGCGGTAAAAGATGCACTGATAGAGGGCTTTAAACAGGGCGTAATTCACAAAAAATATGCTGCAGTGGTTTATGCTCCAACAATTCCGATGTGCGCATACTATCAAGACTATATAGTAGAGAATAAAACAACAAAGGTGCGTGTTACTCAAGAAAAAACCCCTCGAGGGCTGGAGGCAATACTCGAGTTTGATGTAAAAAAGAGCAATGGTCCACTACATCTACTGGATATCACTCTCTACACTGGTCGTACGCATCAAATAAGGGCGCAACTTGCCTTTCACCACATATTTGTACTGGGTGATGGCAAATATGGCGACAAAACAGCAAACAAGCTCTACTCAGCTCGTACCCAAAAGCTATGTGCATACGAGCTTAGTTTTGATTTTCCATCCACTAGCATTTTACACTATCTCAATAAAACTACTCTTTCCATCTCCATCCCGTTTGGGGTGTAAAAGTACTAATTTAATAAAGCATTTCAATACAATTTCAAAAATAAAAGGCTGCTGCCTTTTTTTAGTTTTTAGATATTATTCAGTATATTAGTTAGAGTGTCTGTGGCTTTTTTTAGTGTGTTTTCATCGCTGTCGATTACAGTAAGGTAGGCTTTTATCAAGGGCTCTGTGCCTGATGGGCGCAAGAACACATTTACCCCATCTATATTAAACTCAAGCATATCTGCAGGAGGTAGGCCGTGTTGACTAGTAGAATAATCCACAATTTGGGTTATAGCATTATTTTGGGGCATAATTTTTCGTAATTTTTGCATAATTTCTTTGGATTTTTGAGTGGGTTTAAGCTTTAGAGAAATGACTTTATGAGTATATTTGCCAAATTGCGAGTAAATCTCGTTGAGTTTGTCGACTAAAGTGAGATTAGCTTTTTTGCAAATGCTAGCCAGTTCACAAATTAGTAGGCTAGCAATAGTGGCATCTTTCTCTCTGATATAGTCCCCAGCAAGATATCCACTACTTTCTTCAAAGCCGAACAAAAATTCTTGAGTGCGGTTTTCTTTACTTAGTTCGTTCAAAAATTCTCCGATGTATTTAAATCCTGTAAGACAAAGTTTCATTTGGGCGCCATAATGCTCGGCAAGTTTATCGACAAGCGGGGTAGACACGATGCTACGCATAATGTATCCAGTCTTCCCATTGGACAAAAGATGATAGCTTAGCAATACGCCGATTTCGTTACCTGTAAGGTGGACAAATTTACCTTGATGTGCAACATCCACCCCCAGTCTGTCACTATCAGGATCGGAGCATAGTATTAGGTCTGCATTTACTTTGCGTGCTAAGTCATGATTTTGTGCGCACACCTCAGCTTTTTCAGGATTAGGCGAAGGGCATGTGGTAAAATTGGGGTCAGGCAGACACTGAATAGAGTTGAGTTCGACTCGTATGTTGTGGGCTGAGAGTAGGGTGGGGATTAAATTAATTCCTGTTCCATTTAGTGCTGAATACAAAACAGTAATATCACTGATTTTTTCGCAAGAGTACTTTTCTATAGCAGAGTAAAATGCTGCAGTGCAATCAGGGGAAACTGGAGTAACAGAGTCTGGTAACGGAGTATTTTGGTCTGGGATAACTACATCAAAGATTGGTAGAGAATTGATAGTGTCGGTGATTTTCCTTGCCACCTCGGGTAAAATTTGACAGCCAGTGCTATCATAAACTTTGTATCCATTATATTCTTTAGGATTATGACTTGCTGTTATCATTATGCCACCGTCACAATGAAAATATCGCACCATAAATGATAGATATGGAGTGGGCATGCTGTCGGCTAGTATGACACTTATTCCGTGTCGAGCAAGAATGCGTGCTGCTAGCCAAGCAAAACTTCGAGAGTTCTCTCTTGTGTCAAAACTAATTGCGAATTTACAATTTGGTTTTTCGTAGCTAATTGCTACAGCTTCGGTTACACGAGCGATGGTATATTGGTTTAGTCTATTAGGTCCCAGCCCCATAATTCCGCGAATGCCTGCTGTGCCAAATTCTAGTTCGCTACCAAAGGCATCTTGCTTTTCCATTTCGTCATAATTTTGTATTGCTTTTCTTTCATCTTCATTTACATTATTTATCCAAAGTTCATAAGTTAATTGTTTATCCATTTTTTCACCTCTCCTAATTATATAAAATTTCACTTATTTTGTAAAACGATTTGCTTAAATAAATGGTTATTTTCGTAGAGAGTGGGCGCTTTTGCGGCGTGGTGGTGTCTCTATAAAAAATTTTTTTAAAAATTAAAGAGGGAAAACCAAAATATGCTGCGTATACATATTTTAGATAGGAGTGACTAGCTAAGACTAGTTTTTTAGAGTTTGTATTTATGGGCTAAATACAGACTTTTTCCAACCTTATTCCACCCATTAGGGTTTTATATATTTGATTAATTAACGAAAATAATTAAAGTTTTTTTATGTATATATTTTATCTAAATATCAAGGGGGAAAGAGGTTTTGGCTGGAGTAATCAAACCAGAATGGTTGGATGAATTGAAAAATCGGTGTGATATCGTAGACGTAATTTCACGCTACGTTCCACTCAAGAAAAATGGCCGAGAATATGTCGGTTGTTGTCCATTTCATCATGAAAAAACACCGTCGTTTATGGTGTATAGCGAAACACAAAGTTATCATTGCTTCGGATGTAAAGAATCGGGCGATGTGATTCAATTTGTACGGAAATATGACAATCTTAGCTTTGTAGATGCTGTAGAAAATCTTGCAAATTCTGTCAATATGCCTATGCCTCAAAAAGAGGACTGTAACTTAGCTGAGATTGAGAAAAGGAAAAAGACGAAAGAGAGTATTTTAGCGTGTCTAAGAGAAAGTGCAAAGTTTTATGTTGCTTGTTTTAGAGGCAAGAGCGGTCAGGCATTAGTCGCCAGAGAATATACCGACAAACGCAAACTAGAGAACGCTACTTTGGTGCGTTTTGGGGTGGGGTGTAGCCCAGACTATCTCTCATTGCCGACACATCTAGCTAAAGCTGGATTTGCCCCAGAAATAATAGAGGCTAGTGGAATGTGTACGCGTGGAAAAAATGGCGAATTGATAGATTTTTTTGCAAAGCGCTTGATGTTTCCTATTATCGATAAAGACGGCGCTGTAATCGGCTTTTCAGGGAGATTACTTGAGAGTAAAGAACTAGCAAAATACAAAAACACACCAGCAACCAGTGTGTTTAACAAAAGTGAAGTGATATTTGGTATCAATTTACTAAAAAAACTGAGAGAAGAAAAACGAGAAAACAATGACTATAGCGGAATAGACAAAATAATTATCGTGGAGGGGCAAATCGATGTCATGATGATGCATCAATATGGTTTTACTAATACAGTAGCGTGCCTTGGTACGGCTTTTACTCCATATCATGTGCGCAAACTCAAACAATTTAGTGAAAATATCATTTTGCTTCTCGATGGAGATAGTGCAGGACAAAAAGCCACTATGCGTAGCATTGATGTGTTGCGAAAAGGGGGAGTAAATGTGACTGTAGCTAAGCTTCCAGACGGACTCGACCCTGACGAATTTTTACGAAAATTTGGCAAGGAAGAAATGGATAATCTCTTGGATAATGCAGTCGAAGGAATCAAGTTTAAGATATATTCACTAGCAGAAAGCTTCAATCTAAACGAGCCAAGCGAGTGTGCTCACTTTATAGAAGAGAGCCTCAAAGTTATTAAAGAATTAGATTCTGAGAGTGAGCAAGATTCATACCTGCCGATAATACACAAATTTAGCTCTACTCCGATAGAGATTTTAAGGAGCGATTTAAAAAAACTAAAAATTGAGAAAAAACAATCTCGTGATGAGGTGGAAGAGAGTGAACCTGTAAAAGAAGTGAAAAAAGACGGCTATACACTGGCAGATTTATTTATATTAGCTAGTATTTTAAATCACAAATCATATACCGCTAATATAGACATAGAAGGACTAGAGTTTGTGGATGTGGGCTTACAAAAATGCTATTCATATATACTAGAGGCGTATTCAAAAAACATTGTGCCTACTGTAGGTGGGCTATATAGCGTGGTGGATGTGGAAAATTCCTCACCACTACTAGGTGAAGTAGTAAAATATGAATTTGTACCAGACCCTTTTCCAGAGCTAAGTTTTGCTAGTTGCGTATTGCGCAATCGTGAGCGAGCATTAAAACGCCAAAAAGATGAAGCTCAGAGAAAGTGTGCTAAGGCTAATGATACGCTAGAGAGAGATATAGCAATGAAAACAGTGATAGAACTAACAAAAAAATTGGAAGAACTGAAAGCAAAATTTGAAGAATATCAAACAGAGTATTCGGTAAAGAGACTGTCGTTATCAAAACAGAAACTAAAAAAACATAAGGGAAATATCAATGGATAAGTTTAAGAATGAAATTGAAAAGATAAGAGAACAAGCCAAAAAAGGGATTAGCGAAGACGATGTAGCTATGATACTGATGGATGCTGATGCTACTCCTGAGGAAATCGATGCAGTACTGACACAGCTAAAAAATGAAGGTTTGGAGATACGAAAGGCTGGGGAACTTACTACTGAAGATGAGATCATGATCGAAAACTTGATGAATCAAGCAAATATCAATGACCCTATCAAAATGTACTTTAAGGATATCGGTAAGGTAGAGCTACTTTCTCCAGAGCAAGAACTCGAGCTCGGCAAAAAGATGATGAGTGGTGATGAGGAAGCAAAACGCTTGCTTATCGAGTCTAATTTGCGTCTAGTAGTTGCATTTGCCAAGCGATATTTAGGAAAAACTAGCATGAGCTTTAGCGACCTTATTCAAGAGGGAAATATAGGACTAATCAGGGCTGTAGAGCGTTTTGACTATCACAGAGGGTTAAAGTTTTCTACATACGGTACATGGTGGATTAGACAAGCGATATCTCGTGCCATTGCTGACCAAGCCCGCACAATCAGAATCCCTGTGCATATGGTGGAGACTATAAATAAGCTAGCTCGTACGGCTAGACAACTGTGGCAAAAGCTGGGGAGAGAACCAACAGAAGCTGAGATTGCTCAGGCAATGGGGATGAGTGAGGAAAAGATTGCAGAAATAAGAAAAGTGGCTCAAGAACCCACCAGTCTTGAAACTCCTACCGGAGAAGAGGGGGATAGTGAGTTTTATGACTTTGTTGTCGATGAAAATGCCAAATCTCCGTCAGAAAATGTCATTCAGACTATGTTAAAAGAGCAATTACTAGCCGTTATCGAAACTCTTACTCCAAGGGAACAAAAGGTAATTAGGCTAAGGTATGGACTGGATGATGCACATCCTCGAACATTAGAGGAAGTAGGAAAAGAATTTAATGTAACTAGGGAGCGTATTCGACAAATTGAGGCTAAGGCACTAAAAAAGCTGCGTAATCCTAGCCGAAGTAAGCGTTTGCGAGATTTTATAAATGATTAAGGGGTGAAGACATGTTAAACAAATTGTTAGAATATCAAAAAGTGGACTCCAAACTTGTAAAAATTGAGAAAGATTTGGAAAATAGTGACTGTAAAGGTACTGTAAATGGTATGGTGCGTTTAGTTCGTGAGGCTCAAAATCACCTCATTCATATAGAAAAGACGGCTGGGGATTTGATAGCTGAATACAAACGCTTGGTCGAGGTGTATGAAAAGGAAAAGAAGTGCGTAGCAGAGTTAAAAGATAAGGAAATCAAAGAAATGAACGCCTTTGAACTTCGTGAAGAAAATAATTCTGTTGCTAAGCAAATAAGTGATGTGATAGGACTGAAGAAAAGCATTACAGCGCTAAGCAAAAAGATTATCCAAAAGCTAAATGAATTTGAAAAAACCCGCGCTCAAGGGGTGGAAAGTAAGAAAAAATATGATGATAGCATAGCTAAATATAACGAATTTGCTAGTAAACAAAATGATAATATTCGAAAAGTGAAACAAGAATTATTTGAGCTAGAAAAAGGTATAGACCCAGTGTATATTGACAAGTATAAAAAGATGCGTGATGAGCATAAATACCCAATTTTAGTACCATTAATAAACAATTCGTGTGGAATATGTGCAGTACAAGTACCAAATGCAAGACTTGATATACTCAAAAAAAATCATATGATAGAATGTGAGAATTGTCATCGAATTATTTATCTACCAGAATAACAAAAACGAGAGGAAAAAATTATGGAAATTTCAAATGTTTTAGCAGGAAAATTTAATCTAAAGCCTATATATGCGCAGAACTTGATAAACTTAATAGATGAAGGTTGTACTATTCCCTTTATTGCGAGATATCGAAAGGAAATGCACGGTAGTTGTGATGACCAGACGATTCGAGAATTTGCTGATTCGTTGTCGTATTTACGCAACTTAAATGATCGAAAAGCTGAAGTGGTAAAGCTATTAACTGAGCAAGGCAATCTTACGCCAGAACTGAGTAAAGAGATAGATGATGCTGTAACACTGACAGAGATTGAGGATATCTATCGCCCCTTTAGACCGAAGCGAAAGACAAGGGCGAGTGTGGCTATTGCGGCGGGCTTACAGCCCCTTGCTGATGAGATACTCAAACAAACAGACAATTTAGATTTATCTGAAATTGCCAAATCTTTTATCAATGAAGAAAAGGGTATAGCCGATACTCAATCCGCTTTGGCTGGAGCTAGTGATATCATAGCCGAAGTGGTGGCTGATGACCCCACTGCGAGAAAAGCACTCCGTGTGCTATATTGGCCTCGAGCAAGCATCGACACCGAGTGGAAAGAGGATAAAGACGATCGTAAGGTTTATGAAAATTACACATCGTTTCACCAAATTATCAAAAATATACCACCACACAGAGTGCTTGCCTTCAATCGTGGAGAGAAAGAGGGCGCGCTAAAGGTTGGATTAAATCTCGACAAAAACGGTCTTACTCGGGTATTTAACTCGCTATTTAAGCAATTTGTGCATGGTGAAAGCGAGGCTTATTTACCCGAATTTGATGAGCAAAGCAAATTGAAATTACCCAAGTCAATCGATTACACCACGCTATCGGCTCCAGCATTTGTGGCCCAAGCTGTGGTGGATGGATATACTCGTCTTCTCGCGCCCAGCCTTGAGCGTGAGTTTAGGACAGAACTAACAGACAAAGCAAACGAACAAAGTATCAAAATGTTTGAGGTGAATCTTGAGCCTCTTTTGATGCAACCCCCTCTAAAAGGAAAAACTATCATGGCAGTCGACCCAGCCTATAGGACGGGGTGTAAAATAGCTGTAATAAATTCTAGTGGGGATGTGCTCGATACTGGTGTAGTTTATCCGACTCCACCACAAAATAAAGAAGCTGAATCAATCGAGAAACTGTCGGCGATGATTGTAAAAAATAATGTCGATACAATTGCAATAGGAAATGGAACGGCCAGCAAAGAGGCTGAGATTTTTGTCACCAAGCTGATTAAGTCTTTGGAACCAAGAAAAATACAATATGCTATGGTAAATGAAAGTGGGGCCAGTGTGTATAGTGCATCTAAGCTTGGGGCAAAAGAATTTCCACAATATGATGTGAGTATTCGAAGCGCAGTTTCTATTGCGCGCAGGTTACAAGACCCGCTTGCTGAGCTGATTAAGATTGACCCAAAATCACTTGGTGTTGGGCAATATCAACACGATATGCCACAAAAACGCCTCAGTGAAGTGCTTGATGGGGTGGTGGAGCACTCGGTAAATACTGTGGGGGTAGATCTCAATACCGCCTCAGTGCCACTACTTACTCATGTCAGTGGACTAAATAGCGGAATAGCAACCGAGATTGAGAAATATCGTAACGCACACAATGGGTTTAAATCTCGTGAAGAGCTACTCGAGGTAAATAAACTGGGAGCCAAGGCGTATGAGCAGTGCGCTGGTTTCTTGCGCATTCCTAATGGAACAAATATCCTTGATAATACTGCAGTGCATCCAGAGAGTTATCCGGCGGTAAAAAAATTACTCGATCACTTCGGACTTAGCCTAAATGATGTGAGTAATGGCAGTCTTGGGTTACTAGGTAAAAAAGTCGAGGAAGAGGGGGTAGAAAAAGTGGCATCATCATGTGGAATAGGTGCTCCTACCTTACTCGATATCATCACAGAGCTGAGTAAACCTGGACGAGATGTGCGTGATAGTTTGCCACAACCAGTACTCCGTAGTGAACTTTTAGGACTGGAAAATCTAGAAGTAGGTATGGACTTAGATGGTGTTGTGCGAAATGTAATTGATTTTGGCGTATTTGTCGATGTGGGAGTGCATACTGATGGAATGGTGCATATCAGTGAGATTAGTGATGATTATATCAAGCACCCAAGCGATGTACTCACAGTAGGTGATAGAGTGCGTGTCAGGGTAATAGGAGTGGATTTAGCAAAACAACGCCTTTCCCTTAGTATAAAAAAGGCAGATAAGCCAGTATAGATAAATAATAAAAAATAATATAATTAAAGAGGCTAGACAATGAAAGAAAAAAATGAATTGATATCAAATAGAGATATAACAGATTACATAAAAAGCAAAAGGCGTGAAGACTTGTTAAATAGTTTTATTACGCATGATACACAGGAATTAATTAAAGATTTCCCAAAGTGGAACGACACACAGAGAGTTTTGGGCTATCTAGATAGCTTGGTAAGATATTCTGATGGTGACAGAGTTGTGTTTTATGAGCATAGTTTGTTGGCAAATCGGGGAGAGATGGTGAGTAGATGTAAAGTCTGTGGACTTACATTATATAAGGTGAGAAAAGGATTCATAAATATTCGCAGTGAATTAAGAGCGGGTAAGCGTATGGAGCAAATAAGGGAAGATACGACAATTATTTCGGTTTACGCAACTCTTAAAAATACTCAAAAAGAATACTATCATAACACAAAGCGTGAATGGATAGAGAAAGTACGCGGTAATTTGGAAGAGCGTAAAAATAGTAGATGTCTATCTCACGATGAAAATGAAACATTGACATACTTAAATGGTATTATTAAATAATTTAGGAGAAACAAATGAGTGACAAGAAATTGCCTTCTTTTAAGGATAACTTGCCTGACTGGTATCAAGAAGTAGTAGAAAGAGCGGAGTTAGCAGAGCATTGCAAAAGAAGTCACTGCGCTCCTAGATAAAATTCAGAAGGGCATGCTAGAAAAAGCTGAAAAATGGATGAAGAGTAAAATTGTAGAGGCTAAGGACAAAGCGGATTTTGAGAAAAAGTTAGCCAACCAAGAGGGGTTTATCAAGGCAAATTGGTGTGGTGAGTTAGAATGTGAAAAATCCATCAAAGAAGCAACAACTGCCAACAGCAGAAATATTCCATTTGAAGAAAATAAGGGCAAAATGAAAGATTGTACTTGCATATGGTGTGGTAAAAAAGCAAAGGTGAAGGCATATTTTGCTAAATCATACTAACTGAAATAGGGGGTTAGGATGGAAAAAAACAAACAAGATAAAAGTACCGAATTAGGGACATATCTTGCGAAAAAAGCGGGATTATATGATGAAAATGATAGTATTCCCAGACAAAATGAGGGGGATAGTGAACAAAATTCAATATCAACTTCTGATGGCGTGTTAGATAGTAAATCAATCGAAACCGTAAAATATGATAAACGAGGGCGTGAAAAACCTAAACGATCGTGGCTAAAGCACCTGTCACGGCTTTTCGTCGTGCTTACAGTACTTGCTGTAATTTATTCGGCATTATTTATACTAGCCCCCCTAATAATCACTGTGCCGGCGATGATTTTATATATAATTTGGTTTGTAGTCGTGGTGTTGGTTTCAGTATTTACAGTAGGAATTATCTGGATAAATGAAGGCTGGCGAGATTTTACGACTAAGTTTTTGAATGTAAACAATAATTTGTGGGATTTTGCCAATCACGCAGAGGAGTATTTAGCGGGCACATTTGGTTATTTTGCTACAGGGTTAGGAGCGCTTATTATCGGCTCTATTGTGGTTTCTACTATAGGTTTGTGTAGCAAAAAATATCGTGTAGAGGGCTATAAGGCGAGCCTGATAACTACCATTGTATTAGCTGTGGTGTACATATCATTTATTATCATAGATTTGACATTTATCAATTCAGGAAAAACTGTAATTTAGGAGGAAAAATGAGTAAGTCAAAGGTTTATTTTACAAAAGATATTTCAAGTGGGGGGCTAATGAAAATTTACAAAGCACTTGGAGTAGAGTTAGAAGGAAATGTAGCAGTGAAGATTTCTACAGGTGAAATGGGGGGGCATTATTATCTTAGCCCACATCTAATTGAGCCACTTGTGTCAAAGCTAAAAGGAACGATTGTCGAAAACAATACTGCTTACCCAGGGAAACGCGAACGAGCTTCAGACCATTGGCAGGTGATAAAAGCTCATGGATTTAGTGATATTGCGCCATGCGATATCCTTGATGAAGATGGTGAAATGCCATTAGAGGTAAAAGATAGTAAACACTTAAAGGGTGTAAATTATGTGGGCGATAGGCTCAAAAAGTATGAAAGCATGCTGGTTTTGTCTCATTTTAAGGGGCATATGATGGGAGGATTTGGTGGAGCACTAAAAAATTTGAGTATAGGAGTGGCTTCTCGTAGTGGAAAAGCTTGGATTCACTCTTGGGGAAATACTAAAAATCCAAAAGATTGTTGGACATTTGCGGAAAATCAAAATGCGTTTTTAGAGAGCATGGCAGAGGCTTGTGAAGGGGTAATCAATTATTTCACTCCTAGTAGATTAGCTTATATCAATGTAGCCAACAACATAAGCATTGATTGTGACTGTGATAGCAATCCACATGCTCCAGAAATGGCTGATATCGGAATTTTTGCATCTCTTGACCCCGTGGCACTTGATAGAGCTTGTGTTGATGCTGTTTTCAATTCAAAAGATGAGGGTAAAGCATCGTTAATCAAGCGTATTAAGGAGCGAAATGGTGAACACATTCTTACTACTGCGCACAAACTAGGTCTAGGTTCACTCGAGTATGAAATAGTAGATATTGATAAATAATTTGTAAAATCTCCCTTTTTCAAAATTTTTTAAAAAATTTTTGAAAAAAGTATTGACTCTATAGTTAACTATAGTGATAAAATGCTTATGTCGAAGGAGGAAAGTATGATAAAGATTGGTGAGTTATCGAGCATTACAAAAGTGCCGATTCAGACTATCCGCTATTACGAGAGTGAAGGGTTGATTAGTCCTATAGAGGTCGACCAGTGGACTAATTATCGTTATTACGACTATAGTAGTGTAAAGCGACTTAGTGAAATTGTTTATCTAAAAGATTTGGGCATGTCTTTGAAGGAAATAAGGGATTTAAGTGAGGAGGTAATTGCTCAAAAAATAGTTGCTATAAAGCAAAAATTACAAAAACTCAAACAAGATGTAATCAAACTTTCATCCATTCGCAAGAAGGGGGAAAAGTTTATGATGAAAAGTTTTATTGATGATGATAGAGTCGTAGGGAAATGGCAACAAATTGGGTTAGTCAAAGAAAAATCTGACTTCAAACAAGGTAAAATACTGGATGAAGATTGGTTTCATTTCCCAGAAATATACTTTTTGCCAAAAGGTGGAGAGTATTGGGTTTTTAGTTGGACCAAGGGAACTTTGTATTTAAAGGATAGGGCCTTACCATATGAGATAGAAGATGGAATAATGTATGTCAGTGTGGTGGGAGCTCTTAATGATGATGATGTGGACTGTATTGCAGTTTATAAAAAGGTAGATGATAAAGTATATACCATAGATCAAATCAGAATTCGAGACAATACGAATTTTCCGTTTATTAACGATAAGTCTGTGATAGGTTTTTGGGAAAGTGTTGATTTTGTAAGAAGTAATGAGATATTTACTCCACAAAAATCACCAGCTCCAATTTCTTTGTGGATAAAAAAGTTGATTTTTGAGCCTGAGGGAAAGCTTATTATAGAATACAAAAATGGTGATATGAGAAATCTTGAGTGGACAAAAGGGGTGGTACTTGATAAAGCTAATGAAACAGCTTGTGCGTATCACTTACAAACTTTTGAGGAGGGAGATTATCTCATTATGGAGTTTAAATCAGGTGACTATTCATTTGGTGGTCAAGTAAAAGGAAGTTATGTATTTAAGAAAAAGCTCTAGATGTCTAGGGCTTTTGCCTGTGATTATATTTTATAGCGATAAAAAAGGTAAGGAGGCGAAATGAATAAACTTAGCGCGCGTGAGTGGGTGTTAGTTTCTGTGTGCTGTGTAATATTTGTTGCATTAGTGATGGTGATAATAGTGGGAAATTTTGAAAAACTAAAGCAGGAGCCTGAAAAGAGTTATTACGAAATAAAATGTGAGGCTTTTGGTGTGCAAAATAGTAATTTATCTAAAAATCAAATTGTATTTATAGGCGATTCGATAACTGATGGGTATAAGTTAGATAATTATTATGCTGATTTAGATTTGGCTACATACAATAGAGGTATCAATGGCGATACATCGTCAGGCGTGCTAGCAAGACTACAGACAAGTTTGATTGATTTAGCTCCAAGTAAAGTTGTACTTATGATAGGTATAAATGATATTGGATTAGGTAGGACAAATGATGAAATAATTGCAAATTACACTGCAATTTTATCTAATATCAAACAGAATTTGCCAACAACAAAAGTTTTTTGTATGTCAGTTCTTCCTGTGGGAACACAACTTTTGGATTACATTTCCAATGAGCAAGTTGTCGACCTGAATAGTAAAATTAGTCAATTAGCCGCTCAAAGAGATTGTCAATTTGTGGATATTTATTCTGATTTTGTTACGCAAGATGGTCTAATTAATCCTGAATATACCATAGATGGGATACACCCTAATGCGGTTGGATATGATGTTTGGACTAATAAAATAAAACCGCTATTGCAATAGATTTTGTTTGGAGATTTTTATGTGAAATTTTATATAAAAAGCACTGTAAAGTATCAAAAATTGTTAATTTTTTGTAAAAGTTTGTGTTTTTTTTAAAATTTGTAGTTAAAATTAAGACAAATTGTAAAAACTTATGGTATAATATAAAACATAATTTATAAAATTGGAGGACTATATGCAAACGAAATATAATAATATCGTCTTAATTGGTATTATGGCGCTAGTTTTGATGTTTGGCGGAATGTTGCTTGGTGGAATATCTACTCCCGTCAGAGCGGATACAACTTCTTGTACACTAAGTTTCTATCTTGAGGCGGAGGGGGGTGAAGATATAGCTCCAGTTATGCAGCAAACTGTAGAAATAGGGGAGCCGACTACTTTACCTACCACAGTATCGGGTATACCTGAAGGTGATTTAAAAGGCTGGAGTTCAGGAAGCACTACATACGAGTTAGGTGCAAGTATCACACCTTCAGAAAATATGAGTTTTTATGCTGTGTGGCAAGAAAAACTATCTGCTACATATACATATAACGGTGGTAAGGTAGTATTGGGTGAAATACTTAATAGTGAATATATAAGGCTGACATTTAGAGATGGTAATAAGAATGAACAACCTATTGCTGCAACAAACGAAAGGGTTACTTATTCGATGAATAGTAATTCATTCAACCCATTTTTTAATGAATCTTTTACAGAGGATATGGTGAGTGACACTCCTATAAACATAACAGTTACATATCATTATGATGATAGTGATAATTCTAAGATTGTTGAAGCAACTATGGAAGTAAAGGTTATAAAAGTTGATTCATTATTCGCTGAATATAGAAATAGGAATATAGCCAAAGATGTTGAGGTGTATTTAGGAGATGCTATTTATGCAAACTTTATACATCTAACGATAATTTATAGTGATGGTACTACACAAGGTGTTTCTAGGTATAAATGGACATGGAATACTGGCTCTGACACCAGCTATGAAGTGCAATACTTTGTAGGCACAGGAGAGGATGAGGAAGAAATTTCTATATCTTCTGCGAATCCTTATGTATTTAATACAGTAGAGGATGTCATAATATATATTAAATGCAAAGATGCTTTAGGAAATGATGTCTTAGGCGAGTTAGAGATAGAAGTAAATCCAGTATTTAGTATTACATATGATGCTAATGGTGGTAGTGGAAGTATGGCAAGTTTCAATAAAACAGATGCGCATGGTATATATAGATTGATAAGTTGTGGCTTTACTGCTCCAGAGGGGAAAAGATTTGACAAATGGTCTATTAAATTTGGTAACAGTGATGAAGAGGTTGAATTTGCTCCGGGTAGAGATATTTATGTGAATGATAACGTTGAGATAAAACCTAAATGGACAGACGATGTGTATGTAGAAAACTTTTCATTTGAGCAGGTAGAATACACTACAAATATTTTTCATCCAGCATACATAGTGAATAGAGAAGTAACAGTAAACTATGGAGATTGGAAATTTGAATTTGATAACAATGCTGTAAAAACTATAGGACTACACTCTTATGTTGAATTTTTGTTTGATGTAACCAATTATCAATCAAAAGATGAAAGTGGTAAAACTCAAAGCAATAGTTTGAAAAAAGTAATAACTATAAATGTTAATGATTTTATTGATGAAGAAATAAGACTGCCTATAGATGAGGTAAACGAGGGAACAATAGTAGCAACTATCCCTCTCGACTTTGAAATTCCTGCAGGGAAAGTGCTGAAGGTTTATTCTACCGATGTATTTGGTAACACGGTAGACACTAAAGCCACTGTTGTTGACAACAAAATGGTATTTAATATGACAAAATTTACTGATTACTTGGTTATGCTAGAAGATGAACCTACTTCAAACGGAGTTGTTTGGATAATCGTAGGTGTGGGAGCTGGAATAGTAATTGTTGGATTAGTGATATATTTTGCATTCATTAGAAGGAAAAAAGCAAATTAGCCTTGTAATTGGAGAAAATTCATGAAAAAGAACGGTGATGCCAATAATAATCCAGCTTTTATGTTTATTGTAGCTGCAGTTTTTATTAGTGGCGGAATATTAGTTTGGATATCTAAATTAGTATCTAATCAAAATGGATCTATAGTCCTTATGAGAGTATTGGGCAGCATATTTCTAGTTGTGGGAGTGATTATATTATGTTGGGCAATTTATAGAACTATATTGATTGTTAAATATAATAAACTACTAAAAGATACTACAGTATATATTACAGAGGCGACTTATATGGGCTCAAAATTAGCTGGAGGCACAATAACACAGGTTGGAGGACATCCCATGAGTGAGGGAGGAACAATAGCATCTCTCGGTGATGTGCCACTAAAAGCAAGTGTATATAAGAAAATAAAGTATACTTATAGAGATGAAAAAGGGGTTACCCATAATGTAATATCTATTAATTCATTTACTCCCAATCAAGTTAGCTTTTTAGAGCAAAAACAAACATTCAAGATAAAATGTAAAGGCAACATGAGTGCAATTATTGAGGAACTCCCAGAAATGAATCCTATGTATAATGTATAAAACTATTAAAAAGAGCGTAAGTTGCGCTCTTTTTATCTTTAAAATTCAATTTTTTGCAAAATGTGAAAATCTATATTCAATTTAGTTGCTTTTTAATTTTGATTATGCTATACTACTAGCGCTATTTTCATTAATAGCCTATACATTTAAACATCTGGAGGAGTTTATGAGATTTTACAATGCAGCGCAGGACGAAGCAAGAAAAATTGAAGACACTGAATTAAACAGAGTGTTCAATTTCTATCGTCAGACGCAAAAACAATGGAAGAGAGAGTATAGAGAATACAAGAAGGGAAAGAAAAGAAGTAATGAGGCCTACATTTCTTTTGCTCAGTGGAACCAAGACAAATTGGAGGCTCTAAATAGTGAGTCACCTGAGCAATTTAAAGATTACTGCAATGGCTATACAGTATCTACTAGCCTTAAGGCTGGTACTGTAGCAGCTACAGCACTAGCTCCTTATGTAGCAGTGCCTTTAATCGGGCTTGGAATGTGGCTTACTGGGGGATTGTCATTGCTGGCTGGTATTGGTTTAATTGCTGCTGGTGCAGCCGTTAGAATATTGGCTCCAATTGTAGGAAGAAGATATTTAGCAAGAAGAAGATTAATCGACATTTTGAGCAATCCAAATTCTTGCGCAAGAAAATTAAAGTTTAAATTTTTCAATCGTGCAAAAGGCGAAAAGAGAGTGCAAACTTTGACTTTTACTAATGAAGAGACTAGAAAGACATCACTATTTGCTAGAATTTTGAAATGGGCTCGTATGCCTAAAATTATGCAAGAATACTTCGATTATAACAAGACAGATGATGCTAAGGATAATGCTAATGTAGAAGTAGTAGCGCAGGCTGAAAAGCAAGAGCCAACTAAGGAAGACAAGAAGAAAGAGTGGTACAAGGAGAATTTAGAGACTGCTGAAAAAGACGCAGAGAAGGCAGCTGAACAAGTTGCTGAGAAGGCTGAAGAGGTAGCAGAAAAAGTTGAAGTAGCAGCTGAAAAGGCTACTGAAAAAGCTGAGGAAGTAGTTGAAAAGGTTGTAGAGAAACCTGCTCCAAAGACAAAGAAAGCTGTTAACAAGACTGCTGATGCTCCTGAGATGGCTAGATAAGCCAAAACACTAAAAAAGAGCGATATCGCTCTTTTTTGTTACTTATAATTCGGTATATCTATAGCTTATTAGAGTATCGTTCATCTCAATTTTTAAAACTAAAAAAGAGCTTGCGCTCTTAATTTTTATTTAAAGTTTCTGAATCAACTTCGATTTCTTTATAATAAATATTATTTCTTTCTTCTAGTTTTTTTCTGCGTTGCCTTTTAAAGTTTTTTTGCTCTTTTGAGATAACATTGTCAAAAGCTGTTTGGGTCATATTATTTAGTAGATGATACAATCCAAACATGCGATACAAAGTTTCCATATTGATATTTTTGATGTTTTTGTCAAAAGCTTTTGTCATGCTTTCCTCAAAAATACTCTTTAAAATCGGCTCGGCTGTGATTACGAGTTTTGGCTTTTTACTACGATTTCGTTCAATTTTTCTAGGAAAATATACATTATTCTCCGCGAGCTTTAATTGAGTACTCACAAAATTTTCGATATTTGTAATCCGTTCTTCTTGTTTTTCTGGATCTTGAATAGTGCTGATATTATCTGCCATTTCTTCAAAAATATCAGTAAAAAACTCATCTGATGCCGGTTGAATTGTCTCTCTTAGCTCAATTTCCGCAATTCTTTGCATCACATCTCCGATGTCACTTAGATTTTTATTGTTCCCATATCCCATTTTATCCACCTCAGCACTATTATATCAAAAAACAGCAGATTTGTCAATATCTAAGCGAAAATTAAAGGCGTGAAATCATGATGTAAAGAAATTATTTGGGTAATGCTTTTATGTACATAGTTGCGAGTTGGTCTATGGTTTGATTACTTTTGTAGCGTTGCTTTAGTATCTCAAATATCTTTACGGGAATTTGTATAGTATCTTTTGACTTTATGGTTTGTTTTTGAGCTAATACAGAAATGGCATCTTCGATTGATTTTTTATCAAAATCAGGGGATAGCTGATAATATTTAATGATACAATTTTCTGTGTGAATATATTTTTTGTTGTGCAAAAAGCGAAGTAAATTTGCGATTCCTAGTACGATCAAAAACATTATCGCAAAAGTAATAGGCCAAGGAATGTAAGCATTTAATTTGTATACGTCGCGCCAACCACCATTATCTTCTCCTATAAAAAAGACCATTATAGTATAAAGTAATGCATAAATTAATACTGGAATAAATGTTAAATATGATTTTTTGAATTCTATTTTATGGTCGCAATTTATAAAAGTGAATAATACAATCGCAAAAATTGGATTTATGGTGTGTAAAAAAATGTTTGACCTATAAAACATTGTATCCACAAAACCTTTTGCAATAGATATAGTAGTTATGGAGATAAAGAACGTCAGAGCTACCCCAACTGTACCGATGTATAATAAAATCACAATCCATTTTGGTAAATGATAGTGTTTTTTTCGTAATCCTTCTATTTGAAAAGGGATACAGAGTAAGGCTGCAATTCCAACCAATATATTTGACAGTGTGGTAAACATTCGGAAAGTTCCCATACCTGCTTATGGAGTTTCTAGTCTAAAAAAGTTTGCAATGTTTAAGACTAGTGCCAAAAAAGCTAATATTGCCATAATACTACTCATTACTAAGCCAGCTATGCATCTCATTTGATTAATTTTATCAACGTTATAAATTTTATCCATTTTTCACCTAGTTTTATTATTACATTTTATCATTTTAGTTTTGAGTTTGCAAATATTTTGTAAAAAAATGTAAAAAACTAATCAAACCATTAAAACTAAATTTTAATGATTGGATATCATAGCGTAAATAAAATAGAATACTTCTATCAGGGCTAGTTATGAAGTTTATTTACTCAGAGCCAGATGAAAATAAAAGAGCCGAAGCTCTAAATTTGGTGCGAATGAAGGGACTCACGCCGTTTCGCTATGCTTCACTATCATGACGAAGCACTAGCAATAGTTCACAGGACTATTGCTCAAGACATGCTTGTTCGAGCCCCTAGTGCGTTTTACTTACTCATGCTAATTCATGTCATTGCACCATAACAAAAAAGGCTAAAAGCCTTTTTATTCTGGTACACCAGTTAAGTCTAAATTGAATACTTATATATTTGGTTTAGACTTTTTTGTGTTATAATCTAGCACGAAGTAAGATTATAACTAATCAAAAATCAAATAAAAACATTTTGCAAGAATTCAAATCTTTCTAAATTACATAAATCTTAATTTATTTGAAAATCAATAAAATCTTTTACTCGTTTTTCTTCGTTGCTTTCATTTGTTCTTAATCTTAAAATTGGAATGCCGGACTTTTTTAATATTGAATCTTTTTTAACGTCTCGCTCTTTCTGTTTTTCTTGTTGTTCATGGAAAGCAACACCATCAACTTCTATTACACAAACAGGTTTTCTGCTCATTTTATTATAGATTAAAAAATCAACATGTGCTTTAGGATTAATGTAGAATTTATATTCTTCATCAGTTAAATCATGATTATTATTTCTAACAAAATCACTAAGTGATACATGCATTCTAAACCATAAACTTTTGTATTTGGTATCACTGAGGATGCTTTTTAATAATTCTTTTGTAATGTTTTCTGTATCAAAGTCTTTTGATGGATGATTTTTTCTAAATTTATTTAACTCTTCCTCATAATCGCTATACAAAATATCATAAATGGATTTAATTTTGCTTTCGTCCATTTTTCCAAAATCTTCATGATATGTAATATAGTTAATTAAGTCAGCTAACACACCTGTTTTTGAATTAGCTACTTTATCAGATGTAATTAATATAAAATTATCTACCGCTCTAGATACTGCGACATTGATTAAATTATCATTATCAACAAAGTCATTAACATCATTTACTACGGATGAAAAAATAATTGACTTTTTTTCCCTTCCTTGAAATTTATGAATAGTACTTGCATCTACTTTATTACCAAATTTATCCTGTATAAGTTTAGCTTGATATCTATATGGTGTAATAATACCTATATCTTCCATCGATTCGGTGTTAATTAAATTTTCTATTTCATCAATCTCGCGTTGATTATATTGGCCAGAACCATCAGGATTTTTTCTTGCAAAATTACCTGCAACAGTTTTTATAACTTTCATACTTGTTACATTTTTTTTGGGTTTTGTATAAACAATTAATTGATTATCGTAAAATTCTTCGTTACAGAAATTTATTATTTCTGGTGCACATCTATAATGTTCCTTTAACATTTGTTTAGGAATACTATCACCATAAAGAGATAGTAAACTACTCATGATACTATTTCCTTGATAGCTATATGCTTTAGACACATTAAACTTTTTTAATAATTGCTCATTACGTTGATTAAATGTTGAATCATCAATTTGTGGTAATTGTTTTATATCACCAACTACAATAATATTAATAGCTATTTGCATTGATAAAATTGCACTTGCCATATTAACTTGTGACGATTCATCAACTATTAAGTAATCAAATAAATAATCTTTGGGGGAACATTTGGCTAAAGCGTATGTGGAACTTAGAATGACCGGATAATTTTTAATAAAATCAGAGAAGCATTTCTTATAATTAGATCTATCATAATAACTTCTATTTTTATTAGAATACATTTCGATTAACTTATTTTTGAAATACTTATTTGACAAATCTCTAAAATCATTTGTTTTATCTTCTAAAGATTCATCTTTCATATATTTATCTATTTCTTCAATTTGCTTCTTTAAGTAATTCTTTTTAGTCAAGTAATATAAGTTTTGAAGAAGTAAAATTTCTTTATCTTTATCTATTTTAAAAAATTTTGTTTTAACTCTAAGTTTTATTTTAATAAATAGTCTTTCAAAAAATCCAATCTTCTCTTTTTCTTTTAATTTAACAATTACTTCTTGAACATTATTAGGTAGTACATTTATATTTTTAAATTTGTATTCATCAAAATCAAATGATTCATTATCTGATAAAAAATGTTTATATTCTAAATCAAGAGCATCAATCATGCTCAATATCTGCTTTTTGTTGTTTTCTTTTTCAAAATAACTTGGAAGATTCGAATACAATTTATTAAGTTTATCAATGTCAACATTTTCTTTTTGCATTTTCGGGATGCTTGAATCACATTCTTCAAAAAACCTATTAACATTATCTGCATTACCAAGTTGAGCACAAATAAACGAATAACCATATTTTTCTAATTTTTCAAAAACATTGTCTGTGGCTGAATTGTTGTTTGATACGACAGCAACTGATTTACCACGTATAACGGCGTTACTTAAAATATTTAAAATAGTTTGGGTTTTACCGGTTCCAGGAGGGCCCTCAATAATAGATATTCTATTTTCAAATGCCATTTTTAATGCATCTGCTTGGCTCATGTTTAATCCAAATGGGCACACTATGGGGATTTCTAATTTTTCTTTACTCTTAGCCAATTTTCCCTTTAGGTATAAAGATAATACACTGTCATTATTAACATAACTAATATCATCAAACTGAGAAATCATAAACTTATCTTCTTCAGTTTTAGCTGTTTCTTTAACAACTTTTCTGTAATATGCCATAACCCCAGCGGCTTTTTCATCTTCTTTAAGTGTATCTTTAATTATTTTTATCTCTTGTGGGGATGTAAAACAAGTATAACCATTATTATAAAAAATTTTATATACTTTGTCATTAAAAAGTAATAATTTTTTTACATTTAAACAGGGGGATTGTTTATAATAGAGATCAACAAATTCGACTTCTTTTGGCTTATCAAATACTCTCATATTTCGAGAAGAAATATAATAAAACTTGTCGGAACTTTTAAATTTTACTCTCCATGCATTATTCTCTGCGCTAAACAACTCTACATTTTTTGTAACATCGCACCATTTACCATTATTATAATGACATATTAAAATTTCTGATTCTTTCATAAAATCACCATTTGACATATTTATTCTTTCAATAAATTAGATTATAACATAAATTTTTATAAAAGTATATTTTTTTAAAAGTTAAATAAAAAGGACTAAATCGAAATTCGATTTAGTCTTAACGTGGTGCGAATGAAGGGACTCGAACCCCCATGGTTTCCCACTAAGACCTGAACCTAGCGCGTCTACCAATTCCGCCACATTCGCAAAAAAATGGAGCGGGCGAGATGAAAGTGAGTGCACAGACCACTCATAGTCGCTATGCTCCTAATGGAGCGGGCGAAGGGAATCGAACCCTCGTAACCAGCTTGGAAGGCTGGCGCTCTACCACTGAGCTACGCCCGCATATAGTTTCATTATAACATAAGTTTGAGTAATAGTCAATTGAAAATCAAAAAAATTTTGTTTTAGACCTCAAAACATTGATAAAACAAAAAAATTATGTTATAATCAAAGTTAGAATTAATTAGGAGTGGAGTAATGAAAAGAATCGATTTACCCAAAAAAGTATTGATTACAGGCGGTATGCCAAATGGGAATAAAGACCTCCATTTAGGTCATATTTCATGCTTTATTTTTGGTGATTTTTACGCAAGATATATGCGGGATAGAATTGGGGAAGAAAATGTCATCTACATTTGTGGAACTGATGGTTATGGGTCGAGTACTGATGAGAAATATCGTAGGCTGAAAGAGGCAGGAAAGATTAGTGAAACTTTGCCGGAGTATGTTACACGATTTAACAAAGAGCAAAAATACACGATAGATAGCTATTTGGTTTCATTAAACGATTTCTATGCATCATGTTTGCCGCCAGCTAAAGCTACTCACGAAAAGATGAGCGCTTACTTTTTTGATACTTTAAAAAACAATGGAAAGTTGCAAAAGAAAGAAACTTTACAGTTTTTTGACACAAAATTGGGCGTATTTTTAAATGGGAGACAAGTAAGCGGGAGATGTCCTATCGAGGGATGTGAATCAGAAGAAGCGTATGCTGACGAATGTGCTTTAGGGCATCAATTTGACCCCACAGACTTAATAGATCCAATCAGCAACTTGAGTAAAACCAAGCCTGAATTACGCAAAATTACCAATTATTATTTTCCGCTAGACGAATATAGAAACTATTTATTAGAGCGTGTACAAGATTTCAAAGACAGCGGCTTTTTGAGGAAATTTATGCTAAAAGAGATGAGGGATTATCTCACTAGACCTCAAATTTTTGTATCGAGTAAGGAAAAAAGTAAGTTTGATAAGGTAAAGCTAAATAATGTGCTAAATAATATATTTGATGAGAAAAAAGACCGAATTGAGCTTACATTTAGTAATGTAGTTGATAGAGATGAGGCTTGTGAAATTTTGCATGATGCAGGGATAAGATATTCAACAAACAAAACTTTGGCTCCTTTACGTATTACGGGCAACACACCATGGGGCGTACCGGTTCCAGCTAAAAGTGCAGGCTCAAAGGACTTGACATTTTATGTGTGGCCAGAATCATTGTGGGCTCCTCTGTCATTTACAGATTATTATTTAACCGCTAATAAAAAGCCTACAAAATGGCAAGACTGGTGGTGTAATAAAGATACTCAAATCGTGCAGTTTATCGGAGAAGATAACATATATTTTTATTGTTTAGCACAACAAGCGATGTTTGTCGCTATGAATAATGATCGTGGGGGAATGAAACCTAATAATGGCGATTTACAACCAACTACTGTGATAGCTAACAAACACATATTGTGGGGAGGAAAGAAAGCTAGCAGTAGCGGTGCTTTACCTCCACCAATGGCAAGAGATTTATTAGAACACTATACTCCAGAGCAGGTGAGATGCTATTTCCTCTCTACTAATGTACATTCTACAGCAACTGAGTTTAAATCAAAGGTGTATAACCCTGTAGAATACGCAACGACAGGCGACCCATTTTTAGCGCCCAGCGCTATGCTAAACAATATATTTAATAGGTTGATTAGATCGGTATTTTATAGTTATCAATCTATGCTAGATAACAAATTACCAAAAACAAAACCTAGTAAAATTGTCGTGGATGAGGCAACAAAAGTTTGTGAAGAATATCAAGATTTGATGGGAAAATTCGACTTTGCTAATGTAATGATACTCCTAGACAAGTACTTTAGAAAGGCAAATCAAGATTGGGTAGTTCGTTCCAAAAAGCAAGATACAGCCACCTTAGAGCAGTTGATAGCGGATAGTATTCACATCATAAAAACAGGAGTATTGCTTGTGCATCCGTTGGCACCAGCTAGTGTGGAAAACCTTGTAAAATACTTAAATGCGGATAAAAAACTCTTTGATTGGAATAATGTAGAAAAGACATTCTTTGACATCTATCCGAAAGTGGAAAAATTTAAATTTATCGAAGCACACTTTGATTTCTTTAAAAAACATATTTCGCAGGTATAATACTCAATTTAGGTAGGATACCCTTCAAATTTTGTGGGTATGTAGTAAAAAATAAAAAAAGGAGTATGTGTATGGATGGTACTGAAGAAAGAATAGTTTATAAAGATTTATCAAATGATGTAGGATTGGTTGTGTCAAATTTACATTGTGATTTGGCTTGTACTTACGTATGGGGACCGTACATCTTGTTTTCCTTTGATTTTACAGTTGAGCAAAATGCTTTTTCACAAACATTTAGGATTTTTACGGAGTTATCGAACTTGAAAGGTTTTTTGGAGGGGAGGAAAAGTGTTTTGTATGATGGCACTCAAGAAGATGAGGATGACAAGACATTTTATGGTGAAAGCTTTGATGAAATAGTTAAGAATGGTAGAAAAATAAACTTTATCATAGAAACTACGCCCGAAAGTAAGGTGTCCGTTGTAAATAACAAGTATCTACATATCAAACTGGACACACATTTTCAAGATAGTACTATAATGACTGAGTTGAATATAAAACTAAACAAAGAGTTATTTGAGACATTTTTAATAAATCTAAAGGCAAATTGCAGTGTTTTGAGTGAAAAGTTGTCTGAAAAAATCGAAAATATCGAGAAAGAAAACTTTAATTACTTTACAGGCGACAACGATGTACAAACCATCAAAAACAAACTACTAGAAGAAATAAGAAAATTTTGATAAAAATGGAGGAAAGTTATGAAAAACAATATTGTAGGATATGAATGTAGGTGTGGTGAGGAAGTTTCGTTTTTATCAGAGCTCCACCCATATAGCTGGTCGGATGATTTTTCGCTGGAGTTGACTTGTCCCAAGTGTAAACAGGCTCATACTATCGACAAAACAGAGGCGATAAACTTTAACGCCCACAAAGCTCATCAATTATTTGATGGCATATATGGAAATGTACTAGAAATAGGCTGTGAATATGGGCTACTTACAAACTATATTTCAAAAAATGAAAAGGTAAATTCCATTACATGCGTGGACATTGAAGACTATTTAAAGTCCCGCTTACTAAAGAGCAAAAAAACTAAGTTTGTTTTAGCTGATCTTGAAAAATTAGATACTAAAAAATTGGATAAAAAGTATGATTTTTTGGTATGTAAAGATGTGTTAATGTGTATTATGGACATCGAAAAATTGGTAGAAAAGTTGTCTAAGATATGCGAAAATGTGCTAATTCTCAATTGGTTTAATAAAGAGAGTAAAAATTGCAAAAATAAAAATGCCACGCCTATGAAAGTAAAGAATATTTTTGCAAAATATTATCAAAATATTAAGTTAAGCTATCCACATATATATAACTATTGTTACTTGATCAGTGCATCCAAAAAGTAGACATAAATATTGTCATTGCGAGGAGGGCTATTTATGTCTGATATGGCAATCTAACTAATCAATAACCCCAAAGTCCTAAAAACCATTCGTTTAGGGCTTTTTTTGTGGTTCTAAAATTAACAGGCATATGTGTTATTTTTTGTAAATTTTTAAAAAAATTTTTTTATAAACATTTGGAGAATTTTAAAAAGTATGTTACAATAAATCATAAACAAAAAAATAGGATGTGAGTTATGTTAAAACTCGATAAGATTAAAAAGATTTATAAAACGGCGGATCAGCATGTGGAGGCGTTGAAGGGGATTTCTATAGAATTTCGCCAAAGTGAGTTTGTGTCCATACTTGGACCAAGTGGTTGTGGAAAGACCACTTTACTCAATATTGTGGGAGGATTAGACCGCTATAATAGTGGTGATTTGGTGATAAATGGTAAGTCAACCAAGCTTTATACAGACAAGGATTGGGATAGTTATCGAAACCACTCGGTAGGCTTTGTTTTTCAAAGTTATAATCTAATTCCTCATCAAACAGTACTCGAAAATGTGGAGTTAGCCCTCACTTTATCTGGAATTGGTAAGGAAGAACGAAAGAAACGAGCTGCTGCGGTACTAAAAAAGGTGGGGTTAGGCGATAAACTAAAATATAGGCCCAATCAACTTAGTGGTGGCCAGATGCAGAGGGTGGCAATTGCACGAGCGCTGGTAAATGACCCCGAGATTATCTTAGCTGACGAGCCTACAGGGGCACTCGATACTGTTACTAGTGTGCAGATTATGGAGCTACTCAAGGAGATTTCTAAGGACAAACTGATTGTGATGGTGACGCACAACCCAGAACTTGCGGAAAAATATAGTACCCGAATAGTAAAATTGCTGGATGGAAAAATAATTGATGACTCAAATCCTTATAAATCAGCGATTGAGGTGGTAAAGCCAACAGAACAACCTGTTACTACAGCACGCAAGAAGAAAAAATCCACCCCAAAGACTAAAATGTCGATATTTACAGCACTGATGCTAAGCCTCAGAAACTTGATGACCAAAAAAGCGCGCACCTTTTTGGTGTCTTTTGCGGGGGCTATTGGAATAATCGGAATAGCTTTGGTGCTGGCGATTAGTAATGGATTTAATAATTATGTAAATAATATGCAAGAGCAATCTTTAGCCAATTATCCAGTCACGATTCAAACCAAAAGTATCGACCTTCAGTCAGCACTGACGGCGATGTTTATGCCCTCCAATAATGAGGAAAAAACAGTGCATGATGAAGACAAAATCTACCCTAAAGAACAGTTGTTGGGGTTATTAGATTCAGTTGCATCAAGCTCAACTCTAAATGACCTAGCTCCATTCTATAGATATCTCAATTTAAATAAGGATAAACTCAAAGATGTGCTGACAGCTATTGGATGCTCATATGACTTGGGATTAGAGTTTTATCGAAGTGATATAGAAGAGGCTAGTCAGGCAGGGGTTTATCCACGGAGTTCGGCTTTGTTTAAAATGGCGATAATGTACTCGCTAAATTATTTTAGTTATGTAGCGAGGGTAAATATAGCGCCTAGTGGAAGTGAAGAATATATAGTTACACCCATTGAAGGAGAAACACTCTATCCTATTGTAGAGGGGTATGTAAGTAAAGAGGCTAGTGAAAAGTTGCAAGAGGAAGGGCGTTATAGTTTAAACTTGATGCAGATTATGACGATAATTTCAAAACTTACTCAAGGTAGCATCAATCTAAATAGTTATCGTACTACTAGCACTGGAGCTGTTAGTGAGATGATAGATAATGAGACTTTGATAGAACAAAACTACGATTTGATAGCAGGTGAAAAAGTAAAAGATGCTAAAGATGTTTATTTAGTATTAGATAAAAATAGTGAGCTTGATGACTCAATTTTATATGCATTAGGGCTTATTTCAGATGATGAAATGAATGCTTACATTAACAACATGCTTCGTGGTAAAAAACAAACTTTTAGTATAAAATACGAAGATGTGTTAGGTAAGGAATTTAAAGTATTGAATATAAGTGACTATGTAGTGAAAGACACAATAGCATCAACAGAAACTGAAACAGTGTACAAAAATTATTATGAAGCCACAGCAGCTGAGCAAGCAAAGAAAGATGAAGTTTTAGATGATGCGCTATATATGTGCGAAAATGTTGTAAAAGTGGTGGGAATATTACGACTAAAAGAGGATGCTGGGACTAATGTACTAAGTGTTGGGCTAAACTATTCTCCTGCCTTTGCTAAGAGTATGATAGACTATCATAATGCTAAAGCTACCACAGTAAATAACAAAGATGTAATAAAGCCAATCGACCTAAGTTTGCCTACAGCTATTAGTTTGTATGCAGTTTCTTTTGAGGGCAAAAACAAAATAAAAGCCTTTATCGAAGAATATAACAATACTGTTTCCAAAGAGAATAAAATATCTTATTCTGACCTTGCAGGTACGCTGATGAGTAGTTTATCCACCATAATTACCTCCATTTCATATGTATTGATTGCGTTTGTGTCAGTTTCGCTTATAGTTAGCTCGATAATGATAGGGATAATTACCTACATTTCAGTAATAGAGCGCACAAAGGAAATTGGAGTATTGCGTAGCGTAGGTGCATCAAAGCGAGATATCAAGCATGTATTTACGGCGGAAAGTGGAATGATAGGTTTGTTTAGTGGACTACTGGGGATATTGGTGGCATTTTTACTGTTGATTCCGATCAACATAATTTTAGCAACGCTTGCAGGCATATCAGGCCTAGCGCAATTGCCGTTTGTGCCATGTCTATTATTGATACTAATCAGTGTGGTACTTACACTGATAGCTGGTGTAGTGCCGGCACGAGTCGCAGCAAAGCGAGACCCAGTCGTGGCGCTAAGAAGTGAATAATTAAAACACGTCAAGAGTTTTCTTGAGGTGTTTTAGTTTTATATCAAAAGGTGAGATCCTCACGTCGTATTTTCAATACTCCTCAGGATGTCAAATATTATTCAATTGTCATTCTGAGAGTAGCGTGAGAATCCCACATTTTTCATGTTGATTTCAAAGCGTTGAGTATAAAGTTTCCTTTTTATATCAAGTGATCGTTTTTGAGTAGGGAATAGAGTTTTGGGAAAAGGTGAAATTGTTTGATAATATCGGTTACTTCTTTAAGTCTAGCGGAACGGATGTTGCTGGTAATGTTGGATAGTGTCGCGCGAATAAGTAGATTTTTAGGAGTGTGTTCAAAGTCGATAAATTCGAGTAGTTGTGTTTTGTATGAAAGAGCTTCGAGGAGGTTGCATCTAATTATGTCAGTAAATAGAGCGCAAATTCGTTCTTGTGCGACACCGTAGCGAGTAACAATGGATAGGTCGGGAGAGTAAATTTGAGTATTTAGTTCGTGTTGACAACATGGAACTGAAAAAATGTATTTTGCTCCCCATTTGATAGCATTAAACAAAGCAAAGTCGGTCGCCGTATCACATGCATGTAGTGAAATCACCATGTCAACAGGCATTTTAGTAGAATAGTTGGATATGTCGCCTTGTTCAAAATGTAGGTTTTTATATCCATATTTTAGGGCGGTTTGATTGCAGTTTTCTATTACATCAGCCTTGAGATCTAGACCTATTATAAAAGTGTCAATTTTTTTGATTTGTGTAAGATAATAGTACAATACAAAAGTAAGATAAGATTTTCCACAGCCAAAGTCAACCACATTCAGTCGGTTGATTTTTTGCTCTTTTAGGCTGTCATCAATGATTTCTAAAAAGCGATTAATTTGGCGGAATTTGTCTCCCATTTTACTCACTATTCGGCCACTATTGGTGAGTATGCCCATATCCACAAGGGGCGGAATAAATGTGCCTTGTGGGAGAATGTAGTTTTTGGTTCTATTTTGGCTGGCGGTAGGGGGCGTAATGTTGGCTTTTACACAGTTATATAGTACACCACTACGCTTGGTGGTTTTTAACATATATTCATTTGCTTCATCAAAAAAATGTAGTTGTGTAAAACTTTTTAGTAAAGTGTGCGCAAGCAAAGATAGGTCGCAATCCATAGTTTTGTGAAAAACTTGGGTAGGGGTGTAGTATGTGATGCGAGCCATATTGGGGAGGATATCCACCTCAGCCTTTTTGAATTCAATTTCAGGTTTTGGTAGTGTGGCAATCACACGAATGATTCGATTTTGTGTGATTTTGTTTAAGTAATAATCAATGTTTTTTTCCATAAAATATCGTTTCCTTTTATAAAAAAATTTTAACAAATTTGATATTAAAAGTCAATAAAAGTAAATAGATAATTTTCGAATATTTTTTAATATTGAAAAATACAAAAAAGTATTAAAAATTAACTAAAATTTTTGTGGATAAAATGTGGATAATTTTCGATAAAAAATAACAAAAAATTGTTTAAAAAATATTAAAAAATGATATTAAATTATTTGCTAATTATTTTAATTTTTGGTATAATTTTTATAGTATAAAAATAATTGTCGGGCAACGCCAAAAAATCTATAAAAAAGTGACTTAAAATTTTGAAAATAAACACAATAAAATAAAGAGGTAAAAAAATTATGCTAAAACAAAAATGGTTATTGTTACTAGCACTAATATTTACGCCAGTACTGGCAAGCTGTGGTGGCGTAACCGTAGCTACGGAGCAATATGTAACGGTAGGTTTTATCAATGTGGAAAATAATGAGATAGAACTCTCAGCAGATAGAACTAGCGCTACAGAACAAATTGTATATAATATTGTGCCATCAAATGCAACTGTAAAGACGGTAAAATTTGAAAGTAAAAACTCTAATATTGCTAGAGTAAGTGACACAGGACTTGTGAGTGCGGTTAGTGAGGGAAACACAACCATAGAAGTTATTTCGACAGCAAATTCAAATATCAAAACCACTATAAAGGTGCGTGTGGTAAAAGAGGCGATTACTCTTAGCGCTCCTACAGGATTAACAATGAACGCTTCAAGTGGTGAATTGTTGTGGGAGGCTTCCTTAGTATCTAGTGGCAGCTATTATAGACCTACATATCAGTTAAACATTCAACCGCTTGGTGGCGAAGAAGTCATAAATGATAAAACAGTCTATACTAAATATGCTAGATTTGATGTGGACAAACAGTACGAAGTCACTATACAAGCCTTAGGAAATAAGACTAGCTATTTGGATTCACCCACTTCATCTATCTATCGTTTTATGAGATTGAGTGCGCCTACAGATCTTGCTCTTGTGAGATTAGCTGATTTTGGTATGGGGCCTGGGTACACTTCTCTTGGTGATAATGTGCCCGTTTCTCCTTGTGAAGTTGATTCTGAATTTAATGAGTTTTTTAAGGTTCGTTTTAGCATAAATCCGTTATTACTTGATTTGATAGCTAAAGAAGGTGAAGAGGATACTAGTAAAGGGCATGTTAGCGATTTTTACGAATTAAATGTTGTAAGCTCGCTAAACAATGTAATAGGTTCACCTATTGATGTGACGGATCCAAATATTGCTAAATGGAAAGAATATTTTAATGAGGCTAAGGTCATAAAGTGCCCTGATGATGATAAGTATTATGCGTGCTTTAATGTGCCACAGAATATGGTAGATGATACTTATCGACTTACTGTAGCAATTAAATCTCAAACACTTGATTGGAATAATAGTAGTGATTCTCATATATTTTGCTGCGGCGCTGGTATGAGTAATGCTGTAAGAATTAGTCAATTGAGTGCGCCACAAAACTTGGTTGTGAGAAATATAGCTAATGGTGGAGAGCAATTAAGTTGGGATGCTGTGCAATATGCTCAAGGGTATGTACTAGAATTTAAATATACGGTAATAGACCCGATAGATGCTACAGAGAGTGTGGTTATCAAGACATATGAAGTAAAACAAATTGAACCGAATCAATTTGAAATCAACTTTAGTGATATCGAAACTAATCAACCAGGGACTATTTTACAAAAAAGTGAATATTCTAAGAGAGATATTTACATCTACACAATGGCAAGAAAGAATGCGATAGCTGATGTTTACTATGTAGATAGTGAGTGTAGTGAAACACCTGCATTAATTCAGCTCGATATGGTGGAAAATATCTTATACACTCGAAATGCAGAAAATAATGGCGGAATATTGTCTTGGGACAAAGCAAAAGCAAATAGTGTAATGCAAGAGTGTTTCTATCAAGTGTATATTGGTAACACTATCGATGACATTCTTTCGGAAAGTGACAGATTGATTTATTCTGGATATGAATCCGCTGTAAGTGAAGAAACAAGATTTGGAATAATCTTGTCTGATGAAAATAGTAAATGGTATGATGGTTACAATTACCTAAAAATTGTAGCATGGCCTAACGGAAGTGAGGTTTCAGTAAATCAAAGCGGATTTGCAAAATCTGATGCGGCAGTATCAAACAGATTTTTAAGATTGGCTAGCATAGAGGATTTTCAATTTAAAAATACAGCTATAGAAACAGGAATACATGAAAATCCAAGTTTGGTATGGAAATGGAATAATGTCACCTTGCCAGATGAAGAGGATTTAGAAACAAATTATAGTGAATTTGGAATAAATTTTGAGATTAGGATTAATCAAGAAATAGTGCAAAATCTGCCATATGACGAAAATATTTCATTTAATGAAGAATTTTATGATTTTATCTTAGATAACAACACATACTTTAATGATGACGATTTATATGGTATTTCAATTCGTATCACACCAAATAGTGACAGTGAAGATACGATTTTGATACCTAGTGCGACTAAAGAAATTTTTGTAAAGCGTTATCCAATGCCAACAAATCTTGGGGTAGAACGAGGAGAACTAAAATTTGACTTAATTAGAGTTGGTACAAATATTTCGTTAAATGTTTCTAGTTATGAGGTTTTAATTGCTAGTGGAGATGAATCTAGACATGAATATATATCTTCTATTGATGACATATCTGAGGCTATAGAAAACTTTATAAATGATACTGGATTATATGATGCGGAGTTGTTTAAAATAAAAATCACAGCTTTACAAACGCCGACCAATGTGGATAAGTCATATACTATGGATAATGGCAAACAAGTATATTTCTTAGATGGATTACAAAGTGCGGGAATGTTTGTTATTAAACTGGGTACTCCAACGCTTTTTGTAAATAGTGGACAACTGGTTTGGGAGAGTGTTACTCCAGAAGCGATTGTTGGGAAAGTAGATATTGCTTATGAACTAAAATATGAGAATGAACTAATTGGAGAAACCGCAACATATTATGAATTTTCGTATGGAATAGAGAACAACACTATTATGCAGGTGAGAAGTGTAGTTCAATCAAATTCCAACCAATCGATTCCTTTTGATGTGAATGATCCAACAAGTGGTGAAATATATGTATTAAATTCTGCGTGGAGTAATGAACTATCAGTTAGTCAATGCAGCAAAGTGGCTGGACTAAGTGTGGATAATGAAGATGGGGTGTTGAGTGCTAAATGGAAAAAAACTGAAAACACAACATCATATAGAGTAGTCATTATTCGCAGTAAAGGTGGAGAAACTGAAACAGTAGTAGATTTAGATATTGATGAGGAAGATTTAATTGCTGATGTGATTGAGGGCGAAGACTATCTAAAATACTCGTTGTCGTCTATTATGAATTCAAACTCAGGTAGATACTCTATGAGTGTATATCCAAACGGAAATGATGAAGTGCTAAAATGTAAGGTTAGTGATGAGATAAATTTTGAGCAACTGGACACACCTACAGTAGAGATAATTGATGGGAAAATTGTATGGAATTCAGTTTCATATCTAAATGATGAAGACTTAGTTTATGTAGATACATACAGCATAAAAATAACTAACAAGACCGATAATACCATAACTACCCAAATTTTAACCGGTGGGCAAACATCAACTGATCTTGCTGAGTTTAATGGGATATTAAATGGAAAGATACTCGATATACAGGTGCAGGCTATATGTGATATTGAGTCAGTATTGAGTAGTAAATATAGTGATAGATATACTATAGACGGAGTAAGCTATCGTGTAGGGAGTTCGTCAATAAACATCATCAAATGGACACAATTAGCTAATATAGCACTAAGTATGGATGGTGAAAAGTTGACATGGAGTTATTTAGGTGTTACACAACCAAATAAATATTTGATAAGTGTAATCACTCCAGATTTGATTACAAATACATATGAAACTAATATGACCCAATTTGATTTGACTCAATTTAGTCAAGCGGGAAGATACATTGTAAAACTAAAAGCAAGAGGCTATAAGGGAGAGGGGTCTGGAGTATATATAGATGGTGATTTTAGCAATGCGTATAGCTTTGAAAGATTGCCAAAGCCTCAAGCAGTTGCTTTAGCTAGAGAAAGTGTAACTGAAGGTGATGGAAGACTTGCTCCACCTATCCTTACATGGAGAAAAGCAGCCCTTAGGGATTGGTTATCGAGCAATATAACAGACTTGTATGATTTAAACATAAAATATACATATTCGGGAAATGACCATGTGTATACAATTAGTGATATTGTATCTAGGGAAAACACCCTTAATACAGCTTACGTAACTCAAAATGATGATAGATACACTATAAAACTAGCTGATATAGAGGAGATTTTAGGAGTTGCTTTTGAAGGTGGAGAATTGGAATTTACTCTTGTCACGAAGTCTAATTTGGTAAATGTTGATGAGGTGAGTATTCTAGTTAGCAAGGGGGCTACTACTCGAGGCATTATATACAACGCGCCACAGGTGCGAGTTGATTCTGAAGGAAATCTAGTATTTTTAAAGTCAGATCCAAATTCTGCAGGTTCTACATTGAATTTGTCATTCATTCCAGTATGCAATGGGGTAATAGATGAGAATAATAAAGTGCAAACTACCATTGCAGACTTTATAGGCCTCTCTAAGACTTATTCTACAAAACTAATTGAAAATGGTTTTGGTGAATTAGCTAATTATCAGGGCTTTGTAGTAAAAATTCAGGCAATAGGAAACTTGGGTACTTACATTTCTTCACCGGAAACTATAGTTGATCAAGTTTTTGTAAGATTGACTCCACTAAACTTTGGAGATTACAATACAGCTGGTGAGTGGAGTGTAAGAAATGGTGTGTTATGCTGGAAAAATGTGGAAGGGGCGAATAGTTATAGTTTTGTATTTAAATCTTCTGCACAAGAATATAACATATCCATAAATAGCATTGAAACAAGTCTTTATGAAAAACCAATTACGGGTATAGATGCAGGTAATTACCAATTGAAAACTAGATTGATAGGCGGAGCATCCAATATTTATGGCACAATAATTAATGAATATTTCAACACATATCTATCTAGTGAGTTCTCTGAGGTGACAGATGTAGTAAAGCTTGTTGCTCCACAAAATATTGGCATAGTGGATGGTGAATTTGATTTTGGTACTAGAAATGATGGAGATTTGGCTTTTGATAATTACACTAGTAAATTTGTCATTACCTATACTGAAAATGGTGGTGAAAACGAATTTGTAATATCCAGAGAAAGCCCATCAACGCGTTTTATCGCTTCGAGAGAATTGGATGCTAGTGGAAATAATGTAAATACAAGTTTAACAGTGCAAGCTATAGGAAACACTGCTACAAGTAGTGAAAATATAAAACCAGCATTCTCAAGTGACGTTTCACTTGCTTATGAATTGACTGTGCCAAAAACTCCTAGCTTGATTTATGCTAACGGTACTTTGCGATGGGCAAAAAATAACAATTATGACAATAATTTACAATTGCAATACACTAAAGACACCGATGAAGAGAGTGAATTATTGTGGGCAGGTTTAAAAAGCTTGTCAGAAATTGACGGACAATATAGATACTACTTTGCTGATGTTGAGGATGTTAAGGGTGTAAATCTACAAAGAGTAAGAATTAGATACAAGGGAAATACTAGCAATAGGGTAGTAAATAGTAGCTGGTCAGAAGAATTAAACAATATCTATAAATTGCCTGACATTGCTAAAAACGAAAACAACGGTCTAAATACATCACTCTGGGTAGATGATGATGGCGCGCTTGCGTGGAGTTATGGAGAGAGTTATGATGAGTTACCAATTGGATTAAAAAACATCACAATTAACTATACCAATAACGCAAACGCACTTACATCTATTCAAACAACAAATGAAGTTTATAGATTTACAGATTTATCTGACAATTCAAGAAATGTAATATCTGCTCAAATAAAGATTGGTGAGAATGTATATAGCACAAACTATATAGATAGCGACATATTTAGTCAAACATTCTACAAAATTGCAGATCCACGGAATGTGATATCGATTTGTGATGATTGTAGAATACATTGGGAAACTCAAGAAAAATACGATGGTGAAAATTCTATTATTCCAACTAAACTTATATTTGAATATAATTTGAACTCGAGTGCAGAAACTAGTAGATATAGTATAGATATTGACAAGATGTCAGGCTCTATCCCAATGTGGCAAGTGGGTACATATTCGAATGTGACAGTAAGAGCTATTGGAAAGGTGGTAAATGGTGATAGTGAGGTGGTTGCGTTGACTCTTTGTAGCAACCTCATAAACCTAGCTAAGGGAGCAGACACAGAAGTGGTGGTAAATTTCAATTACTTCACTTCAGGTTCAGGAACCCCAGAGGACCCATACATTATCGATAGCACAAATGCAGACTCTACAGAAGCAAACGCCGAAATGATAGAGGCTCTAAAAATGGTGTACTGGTTATCTGATATGTATTTTAGCTTGGAAAAAGATATTAGATTAAATGATGTATATGGAGCATATTCTAACTTACCAAGACCACAATTTGGTCAATATGACTATCCAGAACTTAGTAGTATCAAAAATATGATATTTACTGGTGGTTTTAATGGAAACGGGCATAGCATAAGCAATATTTATATGAGGGCTAATAGTTCGGCTGGATTTGGATGGTGGAATGAGATAAGGTCAACTACACCTATGCAAGATTATAGTGAAGATGAGGAATACAACAATGTAAATGGTGTTATCACAAATCTTACTTTGAATGTAACTTCGATTGATATTTCTGGATTGAGTACAAATAGTTTTAGTGGTGTGTTTGCGCGCATGAATAGCGGATATTTGTTAAATTGTACTACTGATGAGACACTTAGACAAGTTGGGCAAAGTTATTTACCAGTGTTTGACTCAAATAAGAAATTATCATTGAGTGGTGGTAGTGCTTATATAGGTGGACTTGTAGGAAAACTCGATGGTGGAGTAGTGTATGGATGTAAGAACCTAATATCAGTGAAAGTAAGACCTCAAGAAGATACTCAAAACCAGAATAACACTTACGTTGGTGGAATTGTGGGATTCTGTACTACTGGAATTATCTCAAATTGTGTCAACGGAGGATTGGGAGAATCTGAAAGTGAAAAAGCAGAGTTGCAAGGTACTATTGTTGGTGGAATTTTAGGTGGCTCGTCTGCTAATGATGATGTGACGAAAGTTTTGATTATTGGGTGTGAAAATATGGGGTTTGTTACATCTAGGATATACTCCGTTGGTTTATTAAAATGGGAAGGTAGAGCTGGAGGAATTGTAGGATGGTTGCAAACTGGTTATGTGTTGTCTTGTGTGAATAGAGGTATTATTACCAGTGATGAGCCAATCGTAGATCGCACAGTATATAGTGTGGGTGGTATTTGTGGAACAGCTACTAGCGGAAATATTATTTCTTCAGTGCAGATGAATTCGGCTAATATATACTATATTTGTGGTAAGATGGACAAAAATAACCAGCATAACGAAGGAATAATAGGGTATTGCTCATGGAAAGAAGTTACAGAAATTAATGAAGTTACCCCAAGTGAAAGTGCGTTGTTTGGAGATACAAATATAATTTTGGCTTCTATAAAAACTGAAACAATAGGCGAAGATAAATACATCGAGATAACTGGATCTGAGGTTCAAGATAGATTGAATGGATTGCCAAAGTTTAATAGTAAAATGGCTAGAATAAAAATTGTTGATGGCGATGTGGAAATAGTATATTTATAAATTGACTAGAGAGTAGTTGCCTGATTTTGCTCGAAAATTATTTCACGAAGGAAATTTAGTGTGGAGGAAAAATTATGTCAAAAGGATTAAAAATAACGCTAATTGTTCTTACGATAGTAATCATACTAGGATTAGCTGGATTTTTGCTATTTTACTTGTTTTCTGGTAAGGGCTCTATAGAAGAACAACAATCGTTAAACTCTAGATTGGATACGCCTAAAAATTTAGCGTTAGATTCTGATTTGACGTTGAAGTTTGACGAGGTACCTAACGCTGTGGGATATCTTATCTATGTAAACGGAGAAGAGAAAAAGATAGTATACAACAATCAAGCTACATGGGCAGAGCTTTTTGGAGAAAATTCAAAGACGTATGGGAAATATATATTTAGTGTAAAGGCATTATATACCGATGCTGATTATCACTCAAATATCAGTGAACCATTCGAATTCACTAGGACAATTACTCTAAAAAATGTGGCTGTGTATGGTTGGGTAGGCGAGCAAGAGTTTACTTGGGATGAGGTTCCAGATGCGTTGAGTTATATTGTAAGGGTTTACAGTGTAAAAATTGATGCAGAAACAGGACGAGAAGTGCGTTCTGAAAATGCAATAGTTACTACCAAAACAGAAACTTCTAGCTTTAATCTTGCTAGACTGATAGATGTGTCTAGTGATGCGTATAAAGATGTGGTATACTTTGAAATTCACATTTTAGCGAGCGCAAAAGATGTAAACAATGAGAATGGGGACGAGTATGTACTTGATAGTAATGAAGATGATATCACTGAAAATCAGATATTAAGATATTATCTTACTCAAACTTTACCTGCTATAGCTATAAATGTAGGAGAGGTAAAGGAGCAAGGTGAGAGATTAATCTTAAATTGGAATACCATCTCAGATAATAGGTTAAAAAATTACGAAGTTTATCTGGATGAGGAATTATTGACCACCTTGTCACCCTCCGCTGGAACTAGTATCGACCTGAATAAATACAAACAGGCTGATACTCTAGGTACTCACTCCATATATGTTTTGGCAGTGCCAAAAACAAACAACAACAATGTGCGAATTCGAGGCTCAAAGAGTGAAGAACACACTTATAGAGTAGAGCATCATTTAGGATATGTGTCGCCTAGTCAAATAACTATTTCCAAAGAAAATGCTTATTTACAAGTATCATGGCCTAGTGTAGAAGAGATAGTTACAAGAGATTATGAGATAAATGGTGAGAATCAACACATAGTTTATTCATATAGGGCGACATCCTATACTGTAGAATTTTGGGCAAGTGAAAGTATGGATGGTGATTATACTTTCCGTTATGCAGTGGATACACCACTGAATGTGTTGAGTACTGAATTAAGTCGCTTTAGGGAATATAGCACAAACAATGGTTTTGTTCGAGTAAAAATAAAAGCAAATTATGATAGTATAAGCGATGACAGAAACTACATAATAGGTAATGCAGAGGCTACAGGATATTCGGAGCCTTGCATGATTGTCAGTACTCTAGATGATATAACAGATGTCAATATAAATGGGTATTTGTTTACTTGGAGAGAAGTAAAAAATGCAGTGGGTTACACAGTGAGGCTTTATCAAAGATATACAACTAATGTTTGGCAGGAGGCAACAAATGTAGATGCTATTGAGGTCGACAACTACTATAGGTTAGATCTTAAAAGTTGGTTTGTAAAGTTGAATGCTGACCCAATTTTATATCGAGTGACTGTTCAAGCTGTGGGTGACAATGTCTTTTACAGATCATCAAATGAAAGTAAATTTTGCTCTGTAGAATATTCTCTAAAATTAAATAGTACAGTTTTTATTAATAAAGCTGTTACTTCATCAGGAGAAATTCGTTTGCAATGGGCTCCCTCTAACAAAGCGAATTCCTATCATTTAATCGTACAAACAGAAGAGCAAAAAAATAGCGGGAAAGGTTTCTTAATTGACACTTTGTGTGCTTCTACAGAATTTACCTCCACAGATTTTGCAAAGCACATGCCTTATCCATGCAAACTCTATTTGAGTATTTGTGCTCGTAACGATAGCGAAGGATATTTCTACACTTCTAGTGACTATAATACTGATGAGTTTGATTATACAAAAAAATATAGCACTCCAGAGATTACCAGTGTTACCACAGATAAAGATACGAACGCAATAAAAGTAAACTGGTCTCCTATTATAGAGGAAAATAATGGCCATTCATCAGATTTGATGTACTATGTACAAATTTCAAAAGGTGATGTTGCTATTTATAAAGAAATAGTCAAAAATGAAGTAGGTGATCTAAATCACGATTGTACCTTTGATAAGACTGATTTGATGTCAGTGGGAATTGGTGAATTAGATATATCTGTTATAGCAAAAGTAGACGTAAGATACACAGCTTCACTCTATATAGAAAGTGATGCAGATATAATGGAAAATTATGAATATATCTACACTTTACATGAGGAAGATATAGAGTTTTTAAAGCCTGAGTTTACTGTAGATACAGTTAATCAAAAGGTTACTTTAAAAGCAAGATATAGCTCAGTGCCTTATGTAAACTACTATAAGGTTGTATTAAATCACAGTGGTTCTTCAGATTATATCTATGTTGATTTGACAAAGACAGAAGATGTAATTTCAGTAGACGGTAGTTATGTTATAAAAGCAAAAAGTGGCGACATCGAATTTAATATGGACAGTAGATTTGATTCTACCTTATTACCATTGTATGTTGATACAACAATAAAGTTTTATCCAGGGCTAATTTGGAATAACTCTGATACAGATAAAACACAAGATTATATAGACGTAAACGGAATAAGTACCGAGACTCATTTCGATAATGTTTACTATGTAGATGCGCCGATTTTTAATGCGGCAAGTGATTTAAGGCGTGAAAACATGGTTCTCCAAGGTAAGTATGCATATAATATTTTAGACATCAATTATGCCTCGGTTACTCCTACTGAGTATGTTTCTCGAATAGAGATGGAAGTAAATGATAACACATATTATTTCAACACGCGTGCTGAAAAAACATATACTTTCAATTTTGAAAATTTTGTAGATTCTATAGGAAACCAACTAATACTTTCTGGCGGTGAATATGATATCAAAATTAGATTAGCAGGAAAGCTAGACAAGTACAAAACACCATATTCATACTCAGATTGGGTAGAAATAAAACCGACCAATAGTGAAAAGCTAATTTTCCTTGATCCTTTAGCGCAAATTAAAAATTTTGCATTGTCAAGAGATAAAAAAACAATAAGTTTTGACCGCGTAGAAAACTGTGTAGAATATCGAATTTATCTAGATGGAGAGTTGATTACTCCTGAGAGTGTAAACGGTGATGGAATTAAGGAATGCTTTGATGTAAGCAGCTATTTATATGCAAAGCAGGATGAAAACTTCATCTACACAAAAGATTCTAATGTCACATTTAGAATTGTGGCGGTAGGAGAAGGATGGATACATGAAGAGGGCAACACTGAGGATGAATATCCTGATTATTATGGTAAAACAGAAATTGAGTCAGGCTTTGCTTTGGGGGACATTCTAAATGATGTAGATCTTACAGATACAGAATATCCTACGCTTACATTTTTAGTAGATGAGTTGGCTGAAAGTTATACTATCACTGTAGCCGGTACAGATATAGCCGATGAGGAAATTTGCGGTAGGGGCGAAATAGAGCGTTTGGTTAGTGATAATGATTCTAATTTTGAGTTTGACCTTGCAGAATTTCTAAAGGATGAACTTGCAGGATACTATATTATTACTATAAAAGCTATTCCTAGTCTTCACTTCTTTGAGGGGGTAGAAGCTTCAAAAGAAATAGCAAATTATCACCCATTTGAAGCTATCAGTGAGGAAAGTATTAATTTTACCCAAGATTTTGATAATGGAGAGGTGACTATTTCTTGGGTGCAACCAGTTTCATTATTTATCAACAAAAATCCTGATGGCACATATTTTACTCAAGAGTTATTCCCAGCTAACTACACCATTTCTTTAGGGGGGCAAAACTTAGATTTTGTACTTCCCACACCAACAAATATTGTTGAAAATGGTGTTGTTGTTGCTAAAAATTACAGCGTGACATTTGATGTGTACACAAGTTTTGGGGAATTTACTAGTGGTAATTATGATTTATCAATTAGTTCTGAAAATTTAGCAAATACCTTGCTAAAAGGAAACACGACGAGTGTATCTGTAGAGTTTACTCAACAAAACGTGTTATTTACTAATTTGATAGTTGTAGATGATTTTTGTAACGACAAAGATGACGCCATTCTATCTATTAGTGCTGATATAATGGATGGCGTGACTGAGTTTGAGTACAAACTCAATAACAAAATCTACAGCGGTATATGGGAAAATGGTGTAGGAATTATTAATGCAGGGGATATTTTTAGTGACAGAGGAGAATACGTACTGTCAGTCCGTACTCCAAGTAGTGAAGGAAAGACAAGCAGTAAGTGGGGCAAATTCACTGTTTACTACGGAAAAATGTTTGAAGTTGCTGAAAATATTGACCTAAATTACAATTTCACAGACTACACGCTTTCATTCAATCTTGTGGCTTTGCCTACCGGATTAAGTGGGGGTGATGTCACTTATTCTGCTAAAATTACAAACAACTCTTATGCTGTCATAATTGATAATTCTAAGATTGGGGCAGGAACTAATAAAATTAGCTTTAAAGCGACTGATTCTGGATTTGAAAATGTGGCATATTGGCTTTTGGATGGAGAGTTTGATATAGAAATCCAAGCGACAGTGAAAATGCCTGCATACAAACTTTATCCGACTAGCATAAGTAGTACAATTCAAACTGCGGATAGTTTTGATAATTTAGAGATTACAAAGCAAGACACTATTGGCGATGGTAAAATAACTAATGTTGAGTTAATATTTAATTCTCAAGCCTTTGACGAATTTTACATATTGTATAGTTTGACTTTAGTAAATGATGAAAATGCTACTTATGTAGCAACGGCTTATTCTAGAAGCTACACTTGGGCGTTAGCTAGTGAAGATGGAGTTATAAAGGGGAGCTTTATAGCTGTTCAAACTGAACGTGGTAATGACTTAAGGCTTGATGTAGATTTTGACCCTACATATTGTTATGTAATGCAACTCGAGGCGGTCGTGTTGGGTGTGAATGGCGGAAATCACTACTACCAAAGCGTGCAACCTATATTTTATTATACCTACGAATTTGATGAAAATCGTGATAAAATAGATTTAGAGGTAAATTATAACTCTAGCGCTGATAGTTATGCATTAAAATGGAACGATATAAAGAAAACATTAGCACTAGCTTACTCAATTAGCATATCCGATAATATCGTGCTAGAAAATAGTGTCAACACAACAAATGTTGCTCCAATAGCAAATATAAATGGCGATTCATTTGCTAATTTCATTAGAAATTTGATAGATAATTCTAACTTACAAAAGGTTATTTATAAAATAACTACAGCTCCTATTTACGCTGATGGGTTTAGCGATGTAGTATTGTATAATGAATATGAATACACAGCTGAAGTTATTCTTCCATTAGTATTAAACTCTAATGATGGAGACAATCTTAGTATAGCGTATGACCCAACGAATGTAGTAGCAACTTGGAATGGGGTAAGTATACTTAGTGAGTACGATTTTACATATAAACTAGACATACAAAAGCAAGAAGCTGGAGCATATAAGAGCAAAAAGTTAGTGGAAAGTATTAGCGATACGGAATATGACTTAAATGATGTATTAAAGAGTAATTATAATGGACAATACAAACTAATTTTGCGCCCTGAGGGAAATGAGGATGGTAAGATATATGTAAGACCTGAAGTGTATTCTTACTGTGAGTTGAGTTGGACACTTGTCATGGATTACACATTGACTCCTATCACAAAAGTAGATGTTACGCAAGACTTTTTCGATGCTGCTATGAAAATTACTTTTGATGATGTTAGCATAACTAACCTAGATTATACTGGAGTAGTTGGTGGAAAAATAGACATTTACCCAACATACACCATCACACTTACTCAAACTCAAAATGCTGGTGAGCCGAATGAAACAGTAGTGACAAAGACCTTTGATATAGCTATTGAAAATGTCGGTGGCTCATATATATATAGGAAGGCAATTTGTAGAGAAGATAATATTACATGTGATGTAACTATAGACGATGCTACAAAAACCTTGAGCTTTAACATTGATTTTAATGATTTGAGTGATTTTGTAGTTGGTGCATACTCTGTAGGGATAGTGGGAGATGTCGATACGGAAACAGAGGCTGCATTAAATATAAATCTTACTGAAACCTCTGTTACAAAAGATAATGTAGCATTCGAGCAAAAATTTATCACTCCTACGATAGTAGCTGCACAAGCCTTCTGTAATGATTGTATAGCGGGGGAAGATAAATTTACTATCCAATATAGCGCACCTACGCTTCCACACTTCTTTGTATCGGGTAACGCTCAAAACTTTGTATTATATGTAAACAATAGGTTAGTTGATAACGAATTCACTTGGACTAGCAATGAGTGTGCAATTAGCTATAATACCGCTGGGTTTACATCTCGTGGTGAATACATAGTAAAAGTAAAAACTCTCGCTACGGACGACATTCTAGCTAGTGAAGATAGTAACGAAGTAAATATCGAGTTCGGTACAAATTACGACATCACAAATGACAAAAACATTTTCCTCACTAAGGGAAGTGACGACAATTACATTTTGACATTTAAACCTCTCACCACTCCAGATGGCGTAGAATTTAGTTACACTATCAATGGAGAAAATGCGACAAGTGAATCTGGTAGTTACAAAGTAATTAGCCAGTTTGCATGGAGTAATGAAAATGCGTGGGGTTGGAAAAATGATGGAAAGTTGTATTTAACCATATCAGTCACAAGTGATAGCAATCTCTACCCAACGATGACAGAAAACTACGTTATCACACCACTTGACGCGCCAGATATTAGTTTTGCTTACGATGATGTGACTAGTGTTTTGACGATTAGTTGGACATCTGATAATAGTGCTACTAATAAGCAATTTACTTATTTATACACAGTAGATATTGGTGATGGCACCTCTTTACAACCGGTTTCATCTACGATAAGCGCTTCATCCATCACTATACCGCTAGGTGGGGCTACAATTGTTTCGTTTAGTGTGTATTACATTGGTATAAAAGCATCTGGTAGTGATGAATTTAGTTTGGTTAGTGACATAGATAGTGATGTGTTTGCTAGCCCAGCAAAATATGCTGATATTACCGAATTTGACATTGATTATGATGAGGAAAGTAACAAATATATTGGTTATTTCACTGATATTACTCCAGCTAATTTGTTTGGTAAAACTCTAGAGTTTACGCTAGCATTTAAAGTGGGGGACAATTATACAGCATACCCTATAAGCAATATAGGTATTGACAGTGAAAATGGACGCATTACGTTTGAATTAAGTACTATTCCAACGCAAAGAGAAGCTGACTTTAAGCTAATAATTGGCGCATTAGAAGTGGATGGAATAACTGTTTACTCAAATAGCGAAACAACAGGCACTGTTACTTTGCCAGTAATAATTGGAGAATATAACATGAATTTAACCTCAGTAGGAGCAGAAAATGCACCTACATTAAGATGGGGAGATTTAGGTTATGACACTAAATATACAATAAATATTGCTGAATTGAATGTAAGTGAAGAGATAAGTCCAAGCATCATTAATGAGGCTGGAGTAGATTATTGCGAATTTGATTTGACAGATATCTTAAAAGCAAAGAATGCTGACAATAAGCCATATCAAGTTACTATTGCAATAGAAACAAACAAAGTTTATGTGGGTACAATCAAAAACGATTCTACTACATTTAATTGGACTCAAGATGCAGTCACACAAAAATTAAATGTGGCTACCGATCTAAATATCACTCAAGATTGGACAAATGGTGGGAAAGTAGTAGTTACTTGGATTGATGCTGACGCGGTTACTGTAAAAAGAGCGGGGAAAGATGACATTTATCAAGCTCCTACATCATATTTAGTCGACTTTGGTGGTATAGAAAAATCTATCATGGCTAATGAAGCAAAAGCTGAGTTTACTCTAAGTGAGTTATCTACCTTTATAGCTGGTACAAGTTATAGTGTAAGTGTCACATCAATAATTGATGATACAACTAAAAATAGCATTCGACAAAACTACAATGTTCTATTAACTTCTGATAGTGAGTCTACTCAATATTGCCTACAAGGCAAATGGAATACACCAATTATATCTGTTGTAGGGAGCAATACTCTCACATATGACGGTTCTTCTATAAATGGTACTATCACTATAAAGATAAATAATGAATCTGACTTTAGTTTAGTTGGTAATAAAGCTGACTTTACATTGTATATTGGAGAATCTCCCACTTCATTTAACAATCTAGTTAATGGGGAAAAAGAGTTTACCGCAACTATGTTAGGGTTGAATGCTGATAGTACTTTAGGGGCATACGACATTTATGTAGTGGCAAATAAAAAAGACCCTATCAATATGCTCGCAAGTGAAATCAGTAACATTGAGACTATCCAACTGATTCGCAGTCAAACAGTATTAAATGCAGAAAACTATTGTTTAATCAGAGTGGAAGATGAAAACAACCCCCAAGATTATAGCTATAGAATCGAGTTTACACCAGAAATTCTTGAGGTAGATGGACTTACATATAGTTATGAAGTTACATTAAATGACAAAACTATGACTGTAAGTGTAGAAGAAAGTATCGACCCTGAGGCCGAAACAAAATATTTTGCTACCCTTACTAAAGAAGATTCTATGTCATTAGGTTGGGAAGGTGTATCATTTACTCTTACATTTAACGCAACTACAAATAATGAATTGTACACAGTCAAAGGACAAGAGTTTGTCATCAATGTACCTACACTACCATCTCCTCTTAGTATTGATCAAATATCTCTTACTGATAAAGATAGGTTGCAATGGAGTGAAGTAGATTGTGACAGTTACTACTATCAATTAAAGGTGATTGATAGTGATGTATTACCATCAGCACCAGAGGCTCTATCTACAGCACAAAATTATGTAGACATTGATGTAGTTTATCCAGAAGGAAAAATATTTGACATTACTGTTTGGGCTACAAAAGATATAAGCGATACACATTTATGTGGAACTATTACTAGTGGTAAATTTAGAGACATAAAAGTTCATCAAGGAGAATTATTATTGACTCCTAATGCACAAATTTCTCTACCACAACTAAAAGATGACCCAACCAATCCGGGGAGTCAAAAACTATTCTCAACATTTAGTTGGACTGGTTTAGAAAACTTGTATGGTCAAACAGTTGTTTATGATGTATATCTAAATGTCAATTATTCTGATTATCAATCAGGCAATTTGACTCCAAGTTGGACTGGCTCATCTAATGAATTTGATATTGATTTTGACGTTGTGTTGAGCTGGCTAACAAGTAGTAATGAATTATCATTTATAATCGTGACTCACGATATAGTATATAGCTATGATTCACAAGATTATACAGTATTTGTGGGGAAAGCTGCTGCTGATAATGTGTTGGTTCCTTTCGAATTGGTACCAAGTCTAAGTTGGAACGGAGAACCAACTAGTCCTGTAATGACTGTTGGGTGGAATTATAGTCAATTCTTAGATGAGTACGCTTGGAAAATCTATGATGAATTTGATGAGGAAAAAGCAAGTGAAGAAAATACAGTAGGAGTATTTGACCTTAGCGACATAGTAAAAGACTGGAATGGTGGATTCTACATATTTGAGGTTACGCCAATAGCAGATAAGGGCATTACATTCGTTCCTGCTAGCGTAAGTCTAGAGTTTGAATGGGCGCCCGATACTACTAGCCAAAGAATTGGAGACATTTCCATCTCATCTGTAACCCAAGAATCATCTGGTGATTTGGTTATCAATATAGCAAAAACTCCTAAAACTGTAGCTGGTGAAACATTACGTACATATGTTGATATCGAAATAAAAGACACATCAGGCAACATAATATATGAAGGCACTGATTATGCTGGTGACAGTCAAATAACTGTGTCTTTGAGTGAAATTAAAGACTATCTTGGAGATGAGGAGGCTAGATTAGTATTTGGAAACAACTACACAGTAAAAGTTATCCAACATGTAGATACTGATACATTAAATAGATATAAGAGGATAGAACGCATAACTCTTGCTCCTACAAATGCCACAAGCAATTCATTTAAGATAAAATCAAAAACCGATGCGCCAATCTTTAGTGCAAGTAGTCGAATTGCTAATGAGAGTGGACAAAACCTTACATTGACAAAGTCAAATATGGATGAAAACGCAAATAATGCTGCCGTAAGCGTAGTGATTTATGCAGCTGGTGAGGAAAACCCTGAAAGTGCATTATTTAATGATAATTGGTCAAATGGCACTTTGGAGTTAAGCAATGATATGATAAAAAAATACTTATCATCAGGGCGAGGCATTTATAACATAGCTTTAAAGTACATTGAAACAGGTAGTAAACTTGCTAGTGAGTGGAGCAACGCACAACAATTCATATTTGGAGACACATTTGATATTACCGACGATATTTCACTAAAAGTGTTGAGTGATGGAGTGATTGTAGAGTTTGAGCCAAATTCGTTTAACTATGATGTAGATTTTGATTACTCAGTTACAGTTACAAACGGAAGTGAGACATTAAGTGAGTTTGATGTATCAACTACTGGTGGCGTTGTAAAACTACAAAGTAAGAACAAGGCTACTCTTGGCTGGGATAGAGATACAAAATTTACGATAAATCTTACAGCTACACCAGATTCAGCTAAACCTGACGCTAGATATTTTGTAGAGTCAACTCAAGAATTTACTCGCAGTGCTAGTGAAGTTAGTATTTCTAATGTTATGTTAGAAAGTAATAGTGAAACTGATTCTAAAATGAAAAAGATAACTTGGGGTGTAGATACTACAGTTCCGCTTACCTATACTTATACCCTTAGTCTAGAAGTAAAGTTTGCTGGCGCGGAAATTCCAAACACATATGGCTATAATGGAACAAGTTTTGTTTACAAAGCAGCTCCAGTAGCGCAGACTACTGATACTCGAGAAATTGACTTTACTTTGCCAGCCGATAGTATGTACACTATTATCCTTCACATAAGTGCAGTTGGGCAGAATAGTGAGAGCCTTTATATTGTGAAAGGAATTGACTACACATTGTACAATACCCAAAATTTGGCTCAGGTAAATAATGTGAATGTGGATTACAATAGTACTACTGATAAAGTAAGTTTTAGCTGGGTGGATGCTAGAGAAAGTGTAGTGGTGCAGGGGAATACTGGCGTAAATGCACTTTGCACACCTACATATACCCTAAAAGTAGGGACACAAACTTTTATAGCAACTTCTAATAATATAGAGGTAGATTACACCTCTAGCAAGTATCAAAATTTACTAAATAGCCTAAAAGAAAACAAAGTAGATATTAGTGTAAGCGTTGATAATATTACTTTGACTGATAGTGATTCTGGGGCGGCTTTTGTGCTATACAATGGGTCTACAGGTCAAAAGGTTAGTAAATACATTCCAGTAGTAATCCACACAGCAAATCTTAAATTGGATATAGAGAAAAATGGTACAGCTGAAGTGTCGGCTAAATTGGTTACCAAACCGAGCATTGCTACTTTGGAAAAGACTAAATTTACTACTGTGCAAGTAGAAATATGTAAGGCGGGGACAACAGAGAGAGTAGTAGGTCCATTTATGGATGATACTGTAATTGATTTAGCAAGTAAAATGCAAAATGTGATTTACGGTGACTACGATGTGAAAGTAACTGTAAAAAGTGAGGATACTAAGAAAATAATTGTAGTGGGTGGAGCTGTAACAGATACATTTAATTGGGTTCCTAATGCTCGTGCTACAATCAATTTAAAGCTTAACCCCACAACTGTCAGCTACACAGGTAACGTTCCGGCTTACGGCGGCACTAGCGCAGGACTTACATTCACTTGGTCGTTAGACGAGACTTCACTAAATTCAGTGTCTGGAGAAGAATTTAGTGTAGATAGTACTTTTGTAAGATATAAAATATCTATAAAAGATGCTAGTGATAGAGTGCTTGCTAACAGCGATGATTTAACAAACACTCAATATGTTTTCGCTCCAGCAGGTAATTGGAATTTTGAACAAATCAATGTAACAGTTACTCCATATCTAGAAAACAATTATAGACTCACTAACTTCTTAGCTGATACAAATGCTGTAGGCGCGAGCACTAAGGTTGTTTTGCAATATGCTACTCCTACTATACAAGTACTCGATGACTGGATAAATGGTGAAGATGACACAATCAAAATTCAGCTTACAGATACTAGCCTAGCTAGTTACTCATTTGGGCTATTTATTGATGGCACAAAAGTGAAAGAATTTAATTTTGAGAATGATCACACTAAAGAATTTGGTGTAAGCGATCTCGGATTAGCTAATGTGGAGATAGACAGAGGTATATACGAGCTTAGTGTAAAAGTTTTGTCAAAGATCAGTGGTGAAACACTCATAAGTGAAAGTGAGGGATCAAATGGCGTAACTATTTACAATGGAGTAAACTTTGATGTAGATTTATCTGACAAAAAAGAATTATTCACCTACGATAGCAATACAAATAAGTTTAAGGTAAGATTTAATTATGTCGAAGCTAGCGAAGCATTAAATGGCGTAAAAGACAAATTAAATATTGGCTATAGTGTAGTCATCACTAATGACAAAGTAGTAGATGAAAGTGGTGATTTAATTCCTCAAACAGTGACTGATTTCATTAGAGATGGTGACTATGTTTATAAGACATTTACAAATTCTGATTTTGATTGGAGTGGAACATTCCACATTACATTGAATGTACTCACTACTCAAAAAGGAAGTGATTTAACCTATAAACTTTGGCCTACTAGCTACATGCTTCATGACTTGGAGATAGGTGCTGTGGGGGATATCAAAGTAGATGTCGAAGCAACCGACGATCAGATTACATTTAGCTGGAAATACGACAACGAAATTATCACTAATGCTGGAGGAAACTTAAGTAACAGTAAATTTATCATAAATTATGAATTTGCTGATAACAATACTAGTCCGGCTACTCAGCCTGAGCCAATCAGCATAAAAACAACAGGGGCTTCTACTATACAGCAGTACTCTTACACTATTGGCTCTCTAGATAAGGTAAGAGTGGTGAAGTTTAGCATACGACTAACTGATGGGGCATATTCTACCGCTACTACCACAAAGTATGCAGCCAACACAGCCGAAATTACTGCATCAAATTTTGCCATTACTTATGATGGAAACGACGATTTGAAAGTTACGGTAAGTTGGGATGCTAGCTATATGGAAAATCTATGTGATGTATCGCCAACATTTAGCTTAGTTTTGACGGCTGGTAACAAAAAGGTACCACAAAGTGGTGAAACACTTAGTATCATTAAAGATGACTCAACATATTCTACAACACTAACTCTTCAGCAATACTTTAGGTTGATAAATCAGTCTAACACAATTAACTATTCTCTAAAGTCTAATAAAGTAATTTTTGAAGATAAAACCGACTGCGTAATTTACAAAGCCTCGACTACAGAGGCCACAAAAGAACTTCCTTTGATAGTAAATCAAATGAAAGCTAGTGTGGACGCTAATGCAAAATTAACTTGGGAAATGGGAATTAAACATAGTACAAACTTTAAAGATCTACGAGACTTACTTACAAACACTAATTATACTATCCAAGTTACAAACACAGCTGACAATAGTTTAAGCTTTACCATATCTGATATAGCGAATACAACAAAATCATATGATATTAGAAAAGCTATTGTTGAAAATAGTACACTGCTGCCTAATGGAAATTATACTGTGACCATTACTGCTGTTGCTAATAATCCAAACTACACTCTAAAATGCAGTGGAGTGGTAAATACAACTTATAACTACACAGCTAATGCTACTGCATTTACGCTAGAAAACCTATATATAGTAGATATAGATGGGTACGAACCAGCCACTGATGTAGATGATAAACTAATTCTCTATATCAACAATCCAACTATTGCTGGGCTAAGTAGCGTCGAAGACCAGAGATATGTAACCACACTGGGACTAAACAACATGAGTGATAAGGTTGATTACTTGTTGTATATTAGCTCAACCAGTGGTTCATACAATACTAACACGCCAGTAACAGCGACCAAGGTTGGAGATTATATCAAACTAAAGACCAACAGTGCTTTGAGCCTAAGCTATGGAACAGTTTATCTAAAAGTTGGAGTTGGATTGAATTCTACTACAGCTACTACTTGGAGTAGATACAGTGCAAGTCTAACTGGGGGAGAGACAAGTGAGAAGGTATTTGACTACAGACAGACTCTAGATACTCCGAATATTGTAAATTATAGCGAAGATAGCAACACTGTTACTTTACAATTACTAAATTCTGATGCAAGCAAATATGAAGGTAAACCATTTGAAATTATCATTCAGTCACTTGCTGGTGGAGAACCTATAAGTGTACAAAATCCTAATTTCCAATGGAGCAATGATGCAAACAACTGCTACACTATCTCCAAAACAGATTTGGCTGATGCATTAGATGGTCGTGGTGATTATAGCTTATCTATCAAGATTTTAGATGGATCAACTAACTGGGGAACTAATTTATCAGAATCTGTGACTATATATAACGCAAAAGAGTTTGATGTAGTAAAGTCATTTAATCTAACTTATGATGAAAATAATAGTAAATATCTGATAAGTTTCGAACCGAATGATTATGCAAAGATTTCTAATCCTTCGGAGAATGTGCTAATTAATTATAGTGTAAAAGTTTATCTAAAACCTAATGGCAGTACTGATTTTGTAGAAAAAACCAGTGGGACGGACTATACCTACAATTTGACAAACTATACGGTTACTTATCTCGGTACACTAAATGATAATGATGAAATAAAGCTAGAAGTAATCGGTACTCCAGATGATAATGAGTCAGAAAAGAGATTCTATCTAACTAGTAGTGAAACATCCCAAGCGTACACTATCAAAGATTTGATGTTAAATGACTTAACATTTGAAGTTGTAGGCACTCAACTAAAAGTTACTTGGGGATTTACAGGTTCTTATGTTAGTAAATCAATCACCGCAAAAGCTTGGAATGGAACGGATATTATACCTACACAGACAAATTCAAATAATGTTGTCTTTAGTCCAATACCCAAATTTGTGTGGGTGACAGTAACTCTTACTTCGGCATCTAGCCAAACTGCGACCAGAGCTGAAGGATGGGTAAATACTGAAGAATTGGCAAATGTTAACAACTTTGACATTAGTTATGATACAAACACAGGAAAATACTCAGCAAGTTGGGATGCTGTAGCAAACTACATTGATGATAGCAATACCACATTGCCATACACCTTGATAATTAAAACTACCGATACAACAAGGACAACATACACTGCTCCTTCAAATAGCTACGAAATTAGTGCGTCTGATATAGCAAAGTGGAATAGTCGAAATTGGGTATATTACTCTGTAAAAACAAGTGATGTGGTATGGAGTAAAGACTGGAATAACGACGGTGTGACATCTAGTGATGAAACATTCACTTTTTACAAAGGTAAAACAACCACGAGCGAGGCAATTTTACCTATAGTTGTGACTGGAATGAGTGTTAGCATAGATAAAAATTGGCAGGCAAGTTATGTTTTGCTTGGAGAAAAAAATAATGTGATTACTTCATGCGTTACAGTGACGGGGCTAAATGCTAGCATCGCCTCTACCACTATAACTAATGTATCAGCAATAGCTAATCCACTAGATGTGGCTACATTGTTAAGAGATGAAGTGCTTCCTTACGGAAATTATTCATTAATCTATGATGGTCTTACAGTAGGGTCAAGAAGTATTACTCACGAAGAGAATATTGTAGGAGTAAGTGAAGAGTATATTAGAGGCAACATAAGTGCAACTTGTTCTGTTGTTTGGGGCGGAAGTGGATATACTAAACAAACTAAGAATTATGCAAACTTCGGCACCATCACCATTACTCAAAGCGACATTAGTCATCTAAAAGATACTGTAACACTCAGCTTTACTGCTCCTAGTGTGACCATTGCGCGCAATTTAGTAAAGAAAAACGGTACTGGTAACATCGTGGCTTATCCTACAAGTTACTCAGTGTCTGTAAGTAATAGCAATGCTTCTGGGGCTGTATGGAGCGATGTAACAGGCGTGGTGACTATCAATGGTACCGCTGTAACGATTGCTATTGATTCGGTAGATTTGCGTGATATTCCTACAACTATCAGTGATACTACTTCAGGGACTCCAAACCTATACTTTAAGGTAACGGCGGCTCCAATCACGACTATTACTGATAATAGCACTACTTATACACTGGCAAACTATAACATTGTGGTCAGAGCTAAAACATCGAGTGCTACTGGCTTAGACTTCACTTATGTAAGAGGGGATTATTCCATTGAATTCTCTAAGAAAGCCGACAACATTACTCCGGATGATGTGATGTACAATTATCTGACAATCTACGCTATAGCAAACAATGTAGACTACACAGATGACTTTGAAATAGAATTGTGGAGTGATGGCGAAGCAGTATCAAGCATTAGAAAAGCTTGGACTCAGGATAGTAATTCCAAATTATATGCTCACATTTACAAAACTGATTTTGCTTCATTTACATTTGATACAGATACAGAATATAGTTTTGTGGTAAAAGTTTATAACAAATCTGGGTGGTATCATGTAGATGATATGATTTATCTACACGAAAGTAACATATTATCATTTACATGTAGCTCTAGTGTGTACGCAGAGCCTACTGAGTTTGGATATGATTATTCGACAAAAGAATATGTTGTCACTATTTCAAAGGCTGGATTGAGTGATGATTTAAAGATTGATACAACCCTAACCTATGATATAGAAGTACTAGAAAACAACGTTGCAAGTACACATTACACTGGCACTAAGGTAAACAATACCGATCTAGATAAGATAGAGGTAAGATTTACTAAAACTAACTGGACATACACACAAGGAAAAGCTTATACTGTCAGAGTTGCGTTAACTAATATTAGTGATAGATATGCTACTGAACCTAAGGGAAACACATTTACTGTGGCAAAGATAACTAGTAAATATCCTAAGAGCTTAAGCTTTAGTGTTAGTGGCACCACAGGAACTATTTCGTGGTCATGTAGCACTACGGTAAATAGCAAAGTTTATTATGTACAAGCGCTTTTGCTGATGGATGACAATACGCTATATAAGGTGGTAAAAAATGGCTCAACATATGCGTTAGAGAGTGTAACCAACACAGCCAACGCAATAGAGAGCGTGGTAGAGTGTCCTAGCACGGCTACACAAATTTCATTCACAGTTGTTAGTGGGCATGTGTACATCGCGCGAATCGGAGTGCGAGCTACAGGATTTAAGGATGGAGTAACATATTATTCTGATCAATCACTAGCTGTAAAAGCAAATGTTACGCAGTATAGTGCATTTGATGAAAGTAATGTGACTCTTACAGAGGGCACAAACTACACGCTAGCTTGGGAGAAAAAGGGAATAGGCAATACTGGAAAATATTTTGACAACAATGTATCATATTCTCTTAAACTAAATGGTGTAAGCAAATCTACAAATCTTACTGCAAATAGTTATCAAATCACTGCTAGTGAGATAAATACGTATCTAGCTACATCACAAGCATTGAGCTATACAATTACAGCAAACAACTTAGTTTACACCAACGCTGGTGATAATTCCCAAGCAATTTTCTATAACATTGCTAGCAGTGGAACGGGTAGTATTGCTAGTGTGACACCATATACAGCTAGAGAACTGGATAGCACAATTACTATTCCGTACACAATTACAGAGCTTAGCGTTAGCAAGGTGAACGCATATGACTCAAGTCATCCAAGCCTTGATGTCAGCTGGACATTTATGAGATATGCTCCGAGCATGACCTATTCTATAGCGCGTAATACTCCAGTAATAGATGCTGGGGCAATAGTAGAAAATGCAGCATATACATTCATTTCTATTACAGACAACTCTGCAGTATTAGATTTGGAATCTATCATTGGGGCGCAAAATAGTGGAACATTCACCATCACTATACTTCCAAATGGGGATACAGAGAAATCCATTGATGTTTCTGTTGTGGCTGCTACTACTACATTTGAGTGGGTACATCCAGCTACAGCATACACACCAAAGCGCTTTACTATCACCGAATTTAGTCAATCATTTGAAGGCTCTTCAAATGGAAACTTGAATATCGAATGGAATGCGTCAGGTTGGGCAAGTAGTGTACCAGGTGTCATCAAAGAATATAGCATAAACTATACTGTGATAATTACAAAAGTTGGTACTACGCAGAGCTATTCAATTGATTGTGGTACAAACATAAGTGTGACACAGATGCCAAATGAACTTCAGGCGAAAGGCTTTAATGCTGGAGACACAATTTCAGTAAGCATTGTAGCTAACCTTAGTGAAGCTAGTCAAACATATCTGCGTCAATATCATAACTATCAGATAAACGATAGAATTAGTGATGAATATGATGAAACAGTTCAATTAGTGTTTAAATATGCTACTCCACAAATATCTAGTACGGACAACACATGTGACAACTTAGGTAGCAATAACACAGTCAACCTAAAGTTAGACAATGCAACAGCATATCCAGCAAATCACAACTTTGTGGCTACCGTAAAGGATAGTGAAAATAAAGTTGTAAAAGAAAACATTTCGTTTACATTCACAAATAATGTAAAATCATTTACTTATTCTAACTTGGGATTAAGTGATGTGGGCGGAATTTATTACATTACAATTTACGCAGCAGCTTCAGGTTCTAATCTAAAGAGTGATGAAAGTAATTCTGTTAACATAACTTACACAGTACGCGCTCTATCACTCAATACTTTGATGTGGCTAAACTATGACTATAGCGAAAATGAGTTTGTATTTAGCTTTGATAAGAGTGGTTTGCCTAGTAAGTTGGTTGGTGACACTAATCTAAAATTTGACATTAGCATCCGCGCATTGACGGAAGATACTACTTACACGGCAAGTGGACAAGCAAATACCAATACTACTACTGGCAATTGGGATATTAGCTTTAGTAAGAATTGGGCATATGAAGTTGGTTCTGAATTCGAGTTAAAACTCACTCCAGTGCTTACTAATGTTACTGATAAAGCGTATTATTCTGCTAGTATGGTTACTATAACTCAGCAAGTTAAAGATTATGGCAGTCCTACAGGCTTTGCCTACTCAAGTAGTGAGACTACAGGAACCCTTTCTTGGACAAAGAAAAGTACAATAACAGGAACTCCTGTACAATACTTCACAACACTCGATGTGACCGATGATGATGCATCTAGCACTGCTTATAGACCTGAGTCTATTCAAATCAACGGAAACAGCGCTACATTTACTCTCAATAAGTCGGGTACGGCAGTAGTAAAATATACCTACACTGCTACGCTGGTAAAACCTGCGACCAGTAGCGTCAATGTTTATCTAGCCAAAGTAAGTGGGGTAGTAGCTAGCAAAGTGGAATATGATTCGCTAAATGTCCGAATCGAAGTAGATGATGGAAGTGTATATATTGCGTGGGATGATGTAACACGCTCTTATAGAGGCGTATCTACAAGATATGCTGTCTGGTTCTGGGATGGAACTTCTACATATGAAGAAGCAGAAGTGCGTCTAGCTACAGGGAGGCTTAATGCTGGTACTCTAAGATATAAGATAAATGATAGCTACTACCTAAAACTCTTGGAATACTCAACGACAATCAATTATAGGGTAAGAGCTACAGCAGTAGATGCATATTTAGATGAAAACGATAATGTAATAGCAGATAGTGCGAGTGCCACAAAATCAATCGAGATACACAAGCTCAAAGATAGCAGATCTACTCTGGAACTTCCAATCGTAGTAAAGGATAGCTTTATTACAATAACAGAAACCAAAGAGCTAGTTGATTCTCGAATTGGTGAGCAAGAAAAAGTTGTGTCTATTAGTTGGACACTAACAAAGACAAAAGACTGGGATGCAACACCACTTGCTAACTACCTAGACTCATACTATGTGACAATTAGTGGCTCAAGTGAGATTTATAGTAAAACACACAATCTCACCACCACTACACTAAACTTTAAATCACTACTGGGTGATCAAGATCCGGGGGCATACGTAGTCAAGATTTATCCTGTGGCAAATTATCAAAATTCTCTACACAATGTGGCTACAAACCTCAATGATGTCGCTACTATCAAAACTAAATATGCTAGAAACTATAATGAGCTGTGGGTATCTCCTGAAATCATCACTATGGGCCCAGAAGACTTAGAATTTACCGTTACAGAGACATTTGATGGTACAACCCCAATAGTAACAGCTAGCTGGAAACAGCAATTCGCTACCAGTAGTGTGGGTAAAAAGTACTATCCAAAGTACACTATCACTGTTTCTAAGAGTGGAAATATCATTCAAAAATCTGATGGCACAAAATTGCAGTTTAGTGGCATCACAGGCTCTAGTTATGATCTAACAGAGGCGTTTAGTGGCATAGCATTTACAAAATACACTGTTACAATAACTGCGGCGATGGACACTGACGAAGCTGCTGAAATTTTAGAAAACGACAATGTAGTCGTAGTGCCTTTGTCAAAAACTGCCACACTATCACCATCATTTTACTACAAAGGTAAGTATGCTACTCCTGACATCGGATTTAAGAATAGTGATAGCACAATTACGCTAAATGATGGTACTCCAGTAGATGACACTATTACACTCAAACTAAACAACCCAACAGATTATGTAGATGGCTTGAGTGAACAACTTGATGTAACCTCACTAGGTTTCGTAATAAAGACAAACAAGAGTGGAAAGACCCTTAATGTCACATGGACTTTAGTGAATAATGAATACATAAAAGAGCTAAGTTTAGCAGACATCAAGACATTGCTTGGTTCGGACAACCCTGTTGCACAAAACTTCGGTATCACTATGTATGTTAAGGCTACTACATATTATGTGGCGAGTGAGGATAGTACAACACTAGACGCAATGCTCCGAGAGAGAATTGCTCTAACCACCGGCGTGACTTTCACACATCCAGCACAAACAAGCTATAGTGTGGCATTTACACCTAACTCAAAACTTGGCGACAGTGTGACATATAGGGTAAGTGTGGCTCACGGTGGTGAGAGTGATAGTAAAACAGCAACAAAGAGCGGCTCAAATTATAGTGCAACCATTACCAAAAAATCGTGGGGTTGGGAAGGGCAGACATTTACTATCAACATAACACTCGAATCTCCAACATCACTTTACATAGTAACAGCTTACTACGCTCCGGTGACGATTGGCCATTTTGAGACAGCTCCTACGGTAGAATACGATAAAGCCACAGGATTTAATACACCTGTAATTGTGACAGATAACTCGAATCTTTCTACCTACAATTTTACCAATATTGTGTACAAATACTCTGTAGTAGTGTTTGAAAGTGATGTAAACGGTGAATTATCTAAGAAGGGTACATATACTACCTCCTCTACCGACGGTATATATAATATAGCTAGAGCGGCTAGTCTTGATGTGACAAAGCCATACATCTTCAACATAGCGCTATATATTACAGCTACAGATGCGAATGGATTTAGCATCACTAGCAACACAACTCGCGTAGTGCTGGCTAATGTGATTACATTGCCACAAGTGGGTGCGGGCTCTGTAGGACCAGTAAACAATACTTATCGTTATCGTTTCAGTTGGGGCGCAATTAGCCCAGCTAAGTATTTTGGAATTAGCGCAACTTACGCTGTAGACATAAAGGGTGGTAATGACACCAACTATACTCACAAGGCTACTGCAACAACCAACACATATTGTGACCACAATATGAGTACTTGGTTAGAGACCTCCCTCATCCTTAGCTACAAAGTTACTTCAAATGCTATTGTTTATAGTAATACAACTAGTGAAGTGTTTAGCGGAACTAGTCAAACTAGCATAACAGTATGTAATAGTAATATGCTAGAAAGCACTTGCTACATTTCATATGATATTACAGAGGTAAATCTTAGCAAAAATAATGAGGCTAACAACCCGATTATCTCCATATCTTGGAAATACTTTACCGATGCGCCAGAATATTATTACTATATTTATAGTGGAACAAGTGCATCAGGCACTGCACTAAAACTAAAAGGTGCCACATCCAACAAAAATAACGACAACACTAATAGTCTAAGCTTAAAAGACCTGATGAATGTAGATGGTATTACTCTATCAACGGGTAATTACACCATAAAAGTAGAGCCTAAGGGAAATGCTGCTAAAAATATCACAGTGGGTACGCTCACTGGAAACACTCTTACATTCGCTTGGCAACACGAAGTGAAAACTGCTACATTCTCAAAGCCTACTATCACACTCCTAGAGCAAGATTGGAGTGATGGAAGTGGCGATATCAAGTTGAGTTGGACTCCTTCTAGTGTCACTATTCCTACTCGTGATGGAAATGTAAAGGTTATGGCAAAATACTACGTGCGTATGAGGATGGTGAATTACTTTACCGGAATGCAAGGTCATACTGATGGCGACTTCAAAAATTCTTATTATGCAGGTGACAATACATTTACATTTGATGAGAATGGTCTAAGTAATTGGGTATTATATGATGGCACTTCATTGACTATTAACAACAGATTTATTGATATGCAGCTACAGTGGCCAAGAAATACTGATCTTGGGGTTAAGGTAATAGCAACACTATCAGATGATGAGTTGGCAACAATAAAGCAAGAGAGCAACTACGAAATTAAATCTATTTACGATGCGACTAACTTGTATCATCGTAGGACAAATTTTGCTACACCTCGGGTCGAAATTGTAAAAGACTTGCAAGAAGAAACAGATGGCAAAAAAATAAAAGTCAAATTACTAAATGTGAGTGATTATAGTTATGATCAATCTAACCCAGCTGCACCAAAGTTAGACCCACTTACAGATGAGGATACTGTTGAACGTAGACGCATCCAATTTGTGATGAAATATGGTGTAAACACTACTTCATTCTACTTTGACAAAGTAGGTGATGAGTATGTGAAAGAATTTACTGCAGCAGAAATACGCAAACTAGGCATCACTTCTCGAGGACAATATAATGTGACATTCCGTGTAGAGGGAGCTCATTATGCAGAACTTATCGATGATGATTTTTACATAGAAAGTGATGAGTCAGATGCTAAATCAATTCGTTATGCTACGACATTTACTGTGGCTAAAGATGTGGTGATGAGTTATGATTACAATGGGAATTACGCAGTTTCATTCAAACCACAAAACACATTTACAAACTTAACGGCGACATATTCAATATTGATACGGTATGTACAATCATCAACCTCTACGCTATCAGCTGCAGCGTACAAAACTGCAACATTAAGCGGTGGTGTATACTCTGCCACATTTAGTAAGACAACAGACCTAAATAATGTGGATTGGGGCTGGGATAGTCATACATACAAAGTGTTGATTAAGTGTGTCACTAGCCAAAAAGATACAAGTGTAGCCTACGAATTATGGCTTGATTCTGAAGACGAAAATACATATACAATAGGTGGCTTTAAGACACTTCCAGGCACGCCTACATATAACACTGGCACATTTACTTGGAATGCAGCACAAGGAAAGACTGGCGTAGGAAGCATACAGTACAATGTGAATGTAAAGATTGTGGATAAAGACCTTGTAGTAAAGACATATTCTAAAGTGATAACAACTACTAGTTTGACTTTAAAAAATATTAATGACGAATTAGGTACATCATACACCACAGCTGATGCATTGTATTTTGAAATAGTGGTATATGCTCTAGCAACTGATAGAAATGGCTTTGCTATTCGCAGTCAAATACCAACTAACCCAACGAAGCTAGCTAATGCTATAAATTATCCTCTTGCATCTAACTTTGACTATAAAGCCTTAGCATATGATGTGGATACTCACATAGTGACTTGGCCAATAGTAACAGCTAGTACATCAACTACTCTCTTTGGGGAGCAGGTAAGTTATAGTGGAAGCTACAAGCGAGCTAGTACGACTGATGGTAGTATGGCGGGAAGTGAAATATCAATTTCAGCTCGAAATAGCAACACTTATGAAATGACCAATACTAGTGTAATTAATGGTAATGAGTTTAGGATAAACATTACAGCTGGAGCTATACAATATAATGGAGTGACAGTATACAATGCAGCTACGATAGCAAATTGCTACATTGTATATAGGATGCCTAATTACTCAACTAGCCAAGAAATCGATTTGGCTATCATTAAAGATACAACGACAATAGATAATGTAGAGACAGATATAAACAAAGGTGTAAAAGCAACATGGAAGCCTGTCCCTGGTAGTAGGGTGACAAATTATACTGTTGTTGTGAAAAAATCAAATGGCACAATAGTAGAAACCAAGACTGTTACAACAACTTCGTACGAAAAATTACTTCGTGAAGTGGGGACTGACACATACACCTTTGTAGTGACACCACAATCTAACGATGAAAATCGTACGGTAGTAATGAGTTATGTATACAAAACTAACTCAATTCACTTTGCCGACCCATCTAATGAAGAAAAAATTTATCTTGCAACACCTACGGTAAATACTCCTACAGAGAGTGGAGACAACATTACGTTTAGCTGGACACATACAAACCCAAGTAACTTTACAGTAGGAGCAGATACTTACAGCGTGACAGCAAAATATAAGCTAGTAATCAATGGCAAGAAAACCTATACTCACCCTAGCTTGATTAGTGCTAACTCTATCACACTATCTAAGTCCACCCTCATTAAAACTACTACTGGGGGAGCAGGGCTAGAATATGGAACTTGGAAAATACAAGTGCAAGCAGTATTAGATAGTGCGACCTTGGGTGGGGCTAGTGTAACTATAGACACAGTTACCAACATTATGGACGGCGCTATACGCGTGTACAACAGCTCTTTTGGAACTATAAACTATGATATGTGGGGTGTATGGCAAACTCCAGTAGTATCTGATAATAGTATATTTACTTCGATCGGAGGCACAAATTACATTTACTTACTAGACGATGGATCAAAAGCGATTTTATTAAACAATGTAATTGATAATGGTATTAAATATATTCCAGGATTTAGCTACTCTGTTAGTACACTTACAAATCGTACTGGAACAGGCACCTTTATGTTAAATGGAAACTCATTTGCTCGTGGTTCATATACTTTGTCTATTTACTATCCAGAGGCAAGTTATCACCGCGCTAGCTCGGCACTAACCCTAAATGTGTTGGTAGGAAAGAGCTTTACCGTGGCTGATGACATTATGCTAGCATATGATAGTGAAAGAATAGATGGAAATACTCACTACTACATGAGTTATCATGACTATGTAGATAGCTCCATAACAAATAATGTAAATGTTGCTATGACAGTTGTAGTGAGAATGAGTAGTAACGAATTGTATAATGGAGCATTAAATGGAACAGTACCTACAGGACTAATCAGTGGATACAAGTTATTTGTATTTGATCGTAGTGTGGTACTTTCAACGGGTGAGAAGACCTTTAGTATAACTATTAGAGCTACTACTAGTCAAAAATCATCTAGCTTAGATACTTATTTATATCCTACTTGCTCTTACCACCAAACTGGTAAGATAATACGAGACTCAAATGTTACTTCAGCAGCGACTGCGGGTATTAGCGTAAGTGATAATTCTGCTTCTATTACAGCTAGAGCATCGATGACTGTAGATAAATCACTCTTTAGTGACGCAAGTAGCACAATGAACGTAGTTACATATCAATACATTGAGATGGACATAATTGGAGATGATGGCAACAAGATTGGCAATACTACTACATCTGCACGTCGTTACACTGGTACAAAGTCAAATAGCAGTTCATTTACGATTACTACGAGCAATGTAAGTGCTACGCAGAGCTTAGCCTCGACATCAAAGGGCGTGGCAGTGTTTGTCAAGACTATAGGTGTGACAAAGATTACTATAGGTGAAATTGATAAGTACTTTGTAACTTATTCTCCAGCGAAGAAACTCGTGCTTTATGTGACTCCACAAGATAATGCAGAATACAGTTATCCAGAATTATATTCAACAGGATCTGATAGACGAGGATATGTCACTGAGTATGCAAATAAAAATACGCAAAATACCAAAGTTACTTTATCTTATAGCAAATCTACAGACAAAACCACTATATCTTGGACAAAAGCTCCTACAATATTTGGCGTAGATGCTACATACAATGCGCGACTAGAAGGAGATTGGCTAGACAGTAGTGGAACAAACAAATATACTACCCAAACTGGCTTAACTACTAACGAGATGGTTATCGACCAATCTAAGATAGATGAGATAGTTCAATCTACTGGCGGGCGCTCTCGTGCAGGATACTTTAGTAGAGACAGAATTTATAGTGTGACTTATCGTGGAGTTACTGAAAGCTATACAGTTTCAGCCACTCTGGGGGAAGATGATTCAGACGAAAAGGTAAGTTCATTTATCAACCTTCCTATAGTACTAAGAAGTGCTCCAGTAATTAGTTACTCAACCAAGATGTTATTTAAGCAACAGACAAACTTGAGTGCATATATTGGTTATACTGTTACTGTGAATGGAGCAGCAAGCACCTACACTATGAATACTTCTCAAGTAAATTCATCAGGTAATACAATAGAAAGCACCAATAGAACAGCCGAAAGAGGATATAGGCTAATTACTTCTCTACCTAATGTGGTAGGGCAGGATTATACAATACTAATTACCCCTACAGAAGAGACTGCAAAGCGAATTTATGTCAAGTCTACCGCAGCTAATGGGTCATACACATTTGTGCCAAAAGTGAGTGATATTAGCTTTGATTACACTACCAAATATTCTACTCAAGCTATAACAACCAAGGTAAAATTCAAACATTCTAGTAATCACAACTTTAATGTAGACATACTTGATAGTGAAGGTACTACTGTGCTAGATAACACTACTTATCAAAATAAGACAATTACTTATAGTAGCGCTACAGGGTACTACACACTAGATATTAGCAGTGTAGTACGTGAATTGGCTGATTGGACATTTATAGTACGCATCACAGTAAGTGACGCTAGTACATCCACAAAGATAGTAGCTAACGCATCAGTTACATCAGGGGTAGGATTCCGCTATGTAGCTGCGACAGCGCTAAACAACACCTTTGAGTTGCTACCTGAGTATTACTACAATGAAGGTCTGACCACTGATTTAGCAGCTTATGAAACTGATGTTGGATTTAATACAAAACGCATCATGCAGACTATCAACAAAGATCGCAACACGCAACCAACATTATTTGTGATAGTAGGACATTATGTAAATTCTAATGGGGAAGATAAATATGCTACCACATATATAACCAATCCTCTTGAGCAAACAACCGACCTAAGGTATGATACAATAAAGAATATAAGTGTATCAACAAGCTCACTTAGGACAGAAAAAGGTAGTTTGGGATCAAGTCTTGCTCATGGCGTACAGAATATAACGATTACTCCATTGTATAGAAATACTTATTATGTACTGATAGATAGATCAAATAATTATACAGTGTTAAATGGACAATGTGAAGATTTAGCTATAACTCAAGAAATAACTCTTCTCAAGCGTGAGCCGACTCCTAGTACGCTAACTATTACTGAATCTGTAAATGCTAGTGGAGCGACAACAGCGGTGAATGCTAAATACGCAGCATCAAATACTCTGACTATTACTCCATGGAAATATTCAAGCAAGGGAAAAGAGTCATATTACAAAGATAGTGAAAATAACATAATTACCTTTGATGTAACATACCCTAGTGGGAAAAGTACCATAAACATACTAGATAATATCAAGCAATATGGACTTACTGAACTACACTTTACCGCAGTGCGTAAGGCAAGAGAAGAGTATTGGTTAGATAGTTTAGCCTACACTCCAGATAGTGCAATCATCCTACACAAGGTATTGACTGCACCAGTCACTCAAGAGGGTACACAACTCAAGATGACAGTGCCTGATTCTGACTATAGTCACAATATGAAGATAGTCGTTACTATGAGTGATTGTTTGTATTCAAGAACAGGTGAAGATGGTAGGCAAATCGCTGGTAGTGTGACTAACAAAACTCTTCATCCAAAAGATTATACTTACGAACTAAAGCTCAGCACTGGTACCCCACAAGAAAAAGCGAAAGTGACGGGATTTAGTATATCTGATAATGTAGTCACATTTGATATGTTGACATATATTAATGATACAACAAGAGGAGGCAATTACTACAGTGCTGGTAACTATACTTACGAAGTAAACATCACTGGTTTGACTTCCTCAAGCAAAGAAACATTTACTGTTTACCGAGCTGATAAGACATCAGAAACTTGCTATGTTAGTGACTACATCAAGAGTCCTTTAGCTATAGGACCAACACAATTTGTTTATACGACTGGACCATATGTCACTAGTGACTTAAAACTTTGCTGGCAATATGTAGACCCAATTTATATAAGAAACAACAAAGCAAAGTTTAAAATCAAATATGAGAACATTAATTTTACTAATGGTGCTATAAAATATCTAAAGTATAGTGGTACAACCATTGTATTAAGTAATACGGCATCAACTATCGAGCTATCACCAAATGACTCTGGAATTTGGGAAGTAGATATCAAAGATATCGTTATAGGTGGAGGTTTAGATAGGAACGCATTTACTGTGCAAGTGATTTCACCCGATACTTCTACTACTCCAGATTCTGAAGAGAAAGTAGTGGTACAGAGTGATACTGACCCATTTATATCGTATCCATTACCTTCAATAGAAAAAGTAGGTAGGATAGCGAATAATAAAATAAAAGTAACTCTTTCTGAGGTATTTACTACTCCTGTATGGAATGATTTGAAAGGGAAACTGCAATTTAAGATAAGAGTAAGTAATGGTAAAGTAGCATATTATACATTAACAAGTAATGTTCTAGAACACACATGCACATTAGTATTTGATGATGGCTTTATTCTCACTAATTCATTTACAATTGCTGTTCTGTATGCTTCTAATGATGCATATCTAGACACTTTTGATGATGCTAATAGCATGAAGGTGAAAGTAGCATACACATTTGATAGAAAGAAAGTTAGTCGAAAAGTAAAATTTAGTGATTTTGTTGTCTCTAAACCTGTCCAAGATTGGAATGATGGAAACGGTAATATTATTGTTGAATGGACACCTTCTACCATTACCTTGACAGGAGTAGATAGAGATGGTGATGGAGTTGATGATGTAGAGGAGGCTCATTACTATGTATCGTTAAGAGCTGTGGCGTTATTTAGCGATATGGAAGGAGAAAGCTGGACTATTAGAGAATATACATATAGGTATGTATACTACACTGGTTCAGGATTGAGTACAAATTCTGCTGATATGGCCTTACTATCAAAAGATGATCTAACCCTGACTAGTGAAGGGAAATATCAATTGATTATCAATAACATGTGGTTCAATGAAATTATGTGGCCAGCAAATAGAACTATACGTGTTATGGTTCAAGCAGATATGCCTGCTTATGAGTCTGAGGAAATAGAAGATAATTATCCAGTAGTAATAAACTCTAATAGAAGTAACAATCTATTAGTTGATCGTCAGACCAAATTAGCTACTCCACAAGTATCATACAGGATGTCAGGTGGTATTTTGACACTTACTCTCACTAACCCTGATGACTATAAGTACAATACAGGTCTTAATGCACCAAAAATAACTGATGAGATCTTCCAAATTCATTATGGCGATAAGAGTTTATTATTTAAGTTTTCACTTTCTAACGGAAAGTATATCAGTCAATTTACTAGAACTCAGTTGAATGCACTTGGTATAAATCAATCGGGTGTAGAGTACACGGTGACAATTGATACAATTGATTGTGTACAAGGTGGTGAAGCGATAAATTATGATTATTACTACAAGGCTAGTGATGCATGTTCATTAAAATTCCGTTATAGCTCCTAGATATTTTGCCTCGATTTACTCGTACAGTTTGCTAAAGTGTTGGTACCTCAGGATTTAACCGAAATATAAATGATTGTTATTCTGCTCCTTTTACTATAAAGGGTGCGAGAATTACACTTTAATTAAAAAGAACAGATTGGAAATCAATCTGTTCTTTTTTGCGTGTTTTAATTTGAATTATTGTATTTTCAAAGCGCAAAGCAATCTTATCGACTACTTTTTGTGTGGGGTGGGGGTTGGCTTAATCATTTTTTGTTCTTCAGAATCACTCTTCTTGGCGTACTTGGTCCAGCGGAAGAAGCCGTAAGTCGAGTTCATTAAATATCCGAGAGAGAGTACGAGCATGGCAAGTTGTCCTGAGAGCACCCACATAATCGCCTCTACTATAGCTACACCAATCCATGGCACCCATTGTTCGCGGAAACGGAAGAGTAAGAACAAGCCATTACATACGCTAAAAGTATTTGCCAAGGCATCGAGATACCACCAGTCACTCAATCCCTCAGCAATGCTGCCTATCTGAGTAAATAGTAGTCCGACTCCGACCGATATGATGAGAGTGACAACAAATATAGTTAAGTCGCGCTTTATGTTGACGGCTTTGACCTGCGTGATGTAGGCCTTGTGCTTGTCCTTATGGCGAGACCATACGACGAAGCTAATAAATAGCATAGGTATCCAGAATAGTATTTCAAATAGTGCCGACACATAAAATCCATTTGCAAAGTAAACTATTGTTTGCGTCGTATCATAAAAGATAAATGATACAATGTACGCCCATCGAGATTGTTTACTAAGTAGCAATTCGCAACTGCATCCACCCAGCACCGCGATAATCTCTACAATGGTTAGCCAACGTGCGCTTTCTGGGTCGGAGAACACTACACCCAAGATAATTGCTAGTGTGCAGATGCTAATTAGCCAACATTTTTCGTAAACATTGTAATATCTCCACAGTTTAGCGAGCCAGTTGGTGCAGGTTTTTTTCCAATTTCTTGCTCCGCGGTAGATACTAGAGCCAAAGGCAATATTTAATCCCATAATACTAGGCACTAGTGCCATAAACACTGCCTTAGTGACACTAGGGGAGAAAGCAAGGCTGGTTTTTACTCTCAGTGTGATGAGTAGGGATATAAAGATAGTAGCATAGATAGCTCCTATAATAGTGCACACCAAAGTAGGGACAAAAATGATGCAAGCAAATCCTAAGGAGAATAGCATATACCAAAAAATTTGCTTTTTCCATACAAGAGCGCACAATTTATATAGATTGTAAATGGGAATGAGTCCTAAGTATGGTTTTGTGTGAGCTTTTTTAAATAGACAACACAGTTCACCCAGTTTTAATCCCAGTATAAAAAGTCCTGACAAGATTAAGACAATAAACCATACCGTATAGTTGTTGATAAAGTTAGATAGTTCTAGCATAATCATTTTTCCTTTGTTAATTTGTGATTTTTGAATATAGCACGCTTGAATTTTTTTGTCAATATAATCAAAACATATTCGCTAGGTGCCAGTATTTATATTGGCATTTTTGGGGGATGGTTTATCCTCTACAGGATTATTCTTTGCGTATCTTGACCAACGAATAAAACCATAAATCGAGTTCATCAAATATCCAGCAGAAAGAACAAGTAAAGCATATTGACCAGACAAAATCCACATAGTGCCTTCTACAATAGCTACACCAATCCACGGCACCCATTGCTCACGGAAGCGAAGGAGAATAAATAAACCATTGCACACACTAAATGTGTTTGCCAAAGCATCAAGATACCACCAATCACTTAGGCCCTCAGCAATACTGCCTATTTGAGTGAATAATACCCCCACACCTATAGATACTGTAAGAATAACTATAAATATCACAAGATCTCGTTTGATATTTATTGCTTTTACTTGTGTAAGATAGCCTTCTTTATTATCTTTGTGTCGAGACCAAACAACAAAACTGATAAATAAAATTGGTGCCCAGAATAGTATTTCAAACAATGCAGAGATATAAAAACCATTGGCAAAATAAATTATTGTTTGTGTTGAATCATAAAATAGAAAAGAAACTATATGTGCCCAACGAGATTGTTTACTAAGTAACAATTCACAACTACATCCACCCAATACTGTAATTATTTCAATAATCGTAAGCCAAATAGCGTTTTCTGGACCTGAAAACACAACACCCAATATGATGGCTAATGTAGCAATGCACATCATCCAACATTTTTCATACAGACTAAAGTATCTGCAAAGTTTTGCGAACCAGTTGGTAAAAGTTTTTTGATATACTTGTGGACCTCTATAAGTAGAATGACTAAAGGCGATATTTAGTCCTATGACACATGGTGTAATTGCCATAAAAATAGCTTTGGTAGTACTAGGGGAGAAAGCAAGGCTCGTCTTTACTCGCAAAGTGAAAAGTAGAATAACAAAAATCGTGATATAGATGGAACCAACTATCGTACAAACTGGCATAGGGACAAAAATTAGGCAACTGAATATGAGAGAAATTATCATATAACAAAATATCGATTTTTTCCAAACTATAGTACATAACTTATATAAGTTATAAAAGGGTATAAAACCAAGTATTGGCATAGTATCGGTTTTTTTGAATATAAAACATAATTCGATAAGTTTTATCATAAGTAAAAATAATGCAACACTCAAAAAAACAATGAATGGTACTGCATTGCTATGAATAAAACTAAATAAGTCTATCATTATCATTTTTCCTTTGTAAAGTTTTTCATTTTAGGTCGCACCAGTTTGGGCCGACTTCGATATCTACTTTTAGTGGAACAAGGAGAGAGACAACATTTTCCATTTCAGAGCGAACCAACTCACGCACCTTAGCTAGCTCAACTTTGGGCACATCAAAAATCAACTCGTCGTGAATTTGTAGCACCATTTTAGTGTTGAGTTTATTTTCAGTAAGTTTGCGGTCGATATTTAGCATAGCGAGTTTAATGATATCGCTAGCCGTACCTTGTAGGGGCATATTCATAGCAGCGCGCGCAAGGAAGCCTGCGTTTTGAGTGCTAGAAATCATATCATCAAAATTTCGGATTCGACCAAACATTGTAGAAACATATCCATCATGTTTGTATTTTTCCACACTGCTATCTAAGAAAGTTTTTATAGTAGGGTAGGTCATAAAGTATTTAGCAATATAATCTTTAGCAACTGATTGAGGAATTTTTAGGTCATTAGCTAACCCAAATGGCGAAATTCCGTAGATTATACCAAAGTTGACCGCTTTGGCACTGCGACGCTGGCTATCTGTTACTTCTTCTAGAGGCACTCCAAAGATTTGGCTAGCGGTCACGGCATGAATATCCTCTCCACGCTTGAATGCCTCAATTAGTGCATCATCCTCAGAATAGTGAGCTAACAACCGCAGCTCTATTTGGCTATAGTCGGCAGACAGCAATACACAATCAGGACTAGCGACAATCATCTTGCGTAATTCCTTTCCCTCAGGAGTACGCACGGGGATGTTTTGTAGATTTGGCTCAAGGCTACTGAGTCTGCCGGTAACTGCCATGGTTTGATTAAATATTGTGTGGATTTTTCCGTCAGAACGAATATAAGGGCGCATTCCTTCGATGTAGGTGGAGTAGAGTTTTGTCACTGTACGGTAGCGAAGGATAGCATCTATTATTGGATGAAAGTCACGCAAACCTTCTAGCACATCTACAGCAGTAGAACGCTTTTTGCTATTTGGTGGCATGTGCAGGTGATCAAATAACACTTCAGCTAGTTGTTTGGGACTATTTACATTAAATTCCATTCCCGCTAAATCATAGATTTTTGCTTGAAGAGAGGCAATTTCTGCCTTGTACTTGGGGGTGAGTTCGTTAAGGACATCTGTATCTACAAACACTCCCGCATTTTCCATCTTCCACAACACTTTCACTAAGGGGAGTTCGATGTCAAAGTAGAGCTTGTCTAGTTTTTTCGCCTTTAGGTCATTATAGACTAATTTCCACGAAATAAAGGCACTTGTAGCGAAATTTGTCGTATCCAGCCCCCAGTGCTCAAACATCTTTTGCGCAGAGTTGTCGTGGTAATTGGAGTTTAGTAAATACATTCCCAGTGCCACATCGAGACACTTACACCTTATATCTATTTTTGCACGATTAGCTATGTGATAAAGATTTTTTAGATTACAGGTGTACAAAGTGGCACTTTGATTGGATAGCTCATTAGTAAAATATGGCAATACCATCTCAGCAGTAAAGCCTAGCATATCGAGAGTGTAATTTGTCTTTTCATTTACACAAAAATCAAAACGATCATTTTCAATTATTATGCTTATACTATTGGTGAAAAAATCAGGCTTAATCAGTTTTTTTAGTGAGTCCAGATTGAGGATAATGGTTTCACTTTTTTGTTGTGTCTTTAGTGGAGAATTACCTGAAAATAATTCGGCTCGTTTTAGTAAGGAACGAAATTCTAGCTTTGTAAATGCTTCAAATACACCATTATCCCACGGAAATGGATAACTAAACACAGTATTTTTGTCTTTTAGATTTGAATGAGTATTTATCGTAGCTAATTTATAGCTAAGATAACACATGTCTTTGTCTTGTGCGAGTTTTTTACCCACGCTACCAGTTATTTTATCAAGATTTGAGTAAATAAGGTCGATAGTAGGGTATTCAGCCAAAAGTTTAAAGGCACCCTTTTCTCCAATACCATTTACACCAGGGATATTATCACTAGCGTCGCCCATTAGCGCTTTGAGGTCAATTATTTGGCTAGGTGATAGATTCCACTCTGCTTTGAGTGCTGTCTCATTCATTTCGGCAATGTCGGATATTCCTTTTTTGGTAAGCCAAACTGTGGTGTGGTTACTTATTAGTTGGAGGCTGTCTCTATCTCCCGTGACGATTACATTTTCTGTATTTGTTTTGGCGGTGACGAGCGTGCCTATTATGTCATCAGCTTCTATACCGAGTTGCTCCACGGTCTTGATACCCATTTTGCTAAGAAGGTCTTTTAGAATGGGGAGTTGAAAAGCAAGGTCATCAGGCATGGGCTTGCGAGTTGCTTTATAGCCTGAGTACATATCATTTCGGAAGGTGTGCTTTCCCGCATCGAATGCTACACAAAGCTCTGCTGGGTGGTTTTCTGTGATAAGTTTAGTGAGAATATTTACAAAGCCATAAACGGCGTTGTAATTGTGACCATCACTAGCGCGCAATGGAGGAAGCGCATAAAATGCTCTGTTTATGAGGCTGTTGCCATCTATTATAAAAAATTTTTCCATAATCTGTTTTCTCCCAAAAGTTTTAATTTGATTATACCCTAAAATAGACTAAAAGACAAATAGATTTTGAAAAGTTTTTGTTAGGTAGGTAAAAAGTAGTGTTCTACACATGTAGAATAACTCAAGAAAATATTGACAGAAGCTGAAAAATATGGTAAAATAATGGGCGTAAAGCGAAGAAGGGAAAAGGAAAAAAGAAGGGAGGTCATTATGAAGACTTGTAAGAATTGTGGTAGCACAAATTTATACAAAAACGAAGACAAGCTTGTGTGTGCATACTGTGGTTGTAAAATGGAGAGTGAGGAGAAGAAAGTCGCTCACACACAACAGTCTAATGATGATGATGGTTACATCAAAGCTATCATGATAGGCGGAATAGTTTTGTTCGCGGTAGCAATAGTTGTTACAGTTCTTTTTGTAGTGATTACTATGAGTGCAGTCAAAACTGAGATGAATAATACATACTCAAGTTTGGATGCTGCAGAGACTGAAACTGAAACTGTATGGTATCAAGCAACTGGACCAATTGACAGAAAGAATGTCGAGGTTGCTCATACGGACTATCCAGTTATATTGGATGGAAAAATGGAGGTGTACAATTCTTTTGACACAAATCACAAGATGGTGAAGGGAAATTTAAAAAATGTGGGCGACAAAGATTTGTACAATGTAAACATCATGGTTTATTATGCAGGTGACAGAGGGGGCATTATGTTATCTACTATAGATAAAATAGCAGCTAAAGATACTGCTTGTGTAATATTGATAGCAACTGGAAACGATGTCGAAATTACAAAAGTAGTTTGTGTCTTAGAAAATGGGCAAAGGTATGAATTATAAAAAGCAGTTAGATAGCTAATTGCTTTTTTTATTGATTTTTAACGAATTTTTGATAATTTTTTGCTGTTTATTTTTGCTATGATAATCACCCAAAAAGTGTATTAATTTGCTTGATTAATAAATTTGCTTTGTGGTATAATAAACATAAAGAGGAGCGTATGATGAATAAACTTAGTAAGATATTATCATTAACTGTTGTGATAGCTTTTGTGATTTCTACTGTTTTGTTTTCGGGATGTAGTTGCAAAGTAAGGACTAAAGATGATACCCAACAAAATACTACCCCACAAGACACTACCAAGCCGGGGGATGACTCCGTAAAAAATGTGGTAATTTTGGGTAATTTTGTGCGAATTTTTAATGAATTGGCTAATGTTGACCCTGAGTGTGCGGATGAAGATTATGCCACATTCAAAAATTCTGAAATGGTGAAATTAATTTCTATTCCTCTTGGTGTTCTCAATACTTATAAAAAACTCGGCGATGTTTGGTCTATCCACAAATATGAAAATGAAACTCAAATTCTTTGGGGATATATCAAATTAGATTTTGAAGACGAACTGTATGTTTGTAACATAGTGCGTACTTTTGGTAAAAAAGATGGCTCAGAAGATATTTTGTATAGATATGTTTTCGATTATAACTATGACACAATGCTATGGCTCAAGGTAATAGGCTATTCAATCAAAACTATAGAACCGGATTATTATCGTAGGTATATATATTTTGATAGCGGGTATGATATTGATGATGAAGAGCGTTGGATAGAAGAAAATATAGAGCGTGGCCAAGAGTATGTGATGCAGGGATATATAAATGAGATTCGAAATGCTCAGGTAGTAGGTAACGCTGTACTAACATAAAACCATCCGCATAAATTATTCATTTGGGAACTAGTGCATTTTATTATAAATTTAGCTGTATGGCTTTATATTACTTAGGTTATGGGCAAAGCTATTAAGATCAAGCGCTTGGCGCTTGCTGGATGGAGCGCGGACGCTTCCTGCAGCGTTGATACTAACAAAAAAGGCGTAATTAGGCCTTTTTTTATTGAAATTGATAACTTCAAATATTATTTATTATTTATGTTTTTGATGTCTAAAATGCTTGATAATTGAGTGAGGTCTGTGATATAATGAAGAAAAAAGGAGCCGATGAAATTGAGTTTTGTAAAAAATATATTATCTAGCATGGTAGCTGTTATGCTAATGTGTAGTATCTCACTTTTTGCAGGGTGTGATTTGGGTAAAAAAAATAACATCGAGGCTGGTGGTGAGGTGGATCAGAATAGCTTTAATCAGGTCGTTCTCACCAATTTTAAGACCATATATGTAAATTATCCCGAGATTGATGCAGGTGGGAGTGATGAGGACTATGTTGCGTTTAAGGCTGAAAATGACCCATACCTTGGCTATATCAGAGAAAGCCTCAAAAAAAATCCGATTCTGGACAAAGCATATAGTCTCAAGTTTGCAACTAATTTTTCTGGAGAGACCGATTTTGACTACAAGATAAAGTTTAATTATCAAAAAGAGGATAAATATACTTGTTACGTTCTTAAGGCCATCAAGAATGCTAGCGAAAATCTAGAAGAAAACGCAACATATGATTATATTTTGACCAAATATTTGTTTAATTATGAATATAAAAATTTCAAGAGTTTTGAAAAATCTATGTATAATACAGCTGATGCTGAGAGCAGTGTGCTTATATTTGATAAGAATAAAACTGACAACACTCGCTGGAGCAAAAGAGGGTTGAATGTGACAGAACAAACTGCTCATCAAGCCCTGATTGATAGTCTCAAAAAAGAAGCGATTACTGCTACTATCACGATAAATAACTAAATAAGGAAAAGTATTTTATGAAAAATGAAGAACAGAATAAAATAGAACAATTGTGCTCATATATTGAAAAGTTAAAAAAAGATAACTCGGACTTACAAAAGAAATTTGAGTCATTGCTAAATGATTATGAATGGCAAAAAAATGCATTGCATCAGGCACATAATGAAAATGCACTACTTAGGGGTAAAAGTATTTTTTTAAGAGATGAAGCTATAGATAGGCTAGTATATAGTGCGTACAATTCTGATAATGAAAAATTCATAATTTTAGAATCAACCGATACTACAAAATTATATGTGCTGGAGGCTACAGGAGAGTATGTTACTGTGGTAGAAAAAGCCAAAACTAGCAAAGGAGAATATTCGGCAATAGTTGGGTACTATTGCCTAAAAATCAGTATGATACAGTATATAAAATATAGTAACAAATAATTTGTAAAAATTATCAAAAAATACCAAAAATTGTTTGGTATTTTTTGATTTTATGATATAATGAATTTTGTACGGGAAATGTAAATGCCTTGTTATTACTTGGTCAAAGAGGGAAGTAAGGGAGAGATTATGAAAAATAGTTTAAAAAACGGATTGATAGTAGGAGCATTAGGATGTGCATTTGTGTTTGCTACACCAATGTTAGCAGGGTGTGGCGAAGGAGAAAAAATAAAGCAGTTGGAAGATAGAGTTACCAGCCTTTGTTCTGATGTTGATACTTTATCAGCCCAAAATTCTACATATGAACAACAAATTAATTCACTTAATAAAGAAGTTAATATATTGAATAAGCTAAACAAGCCTGTTGTATCAATTTTTCGTGAAATTTGCAGCATAGTCAAAGATTTTGAGTTTTCTGGTGAAGGCACAAGTCCAGCTTGGTTTGATTTTGATAAAGATTGGGCTGAAAATGTTCTCAGTTTTACCAATCCTGAGAATACAAAAGAATTTTTAGTAGGTAAGACTTATGCATATAAACTAGACAAAGTTCAATTAAGCTCTCAACTGACATATACTTATAAATTTAAATTGTCGTACGAAGATGGAAAATACATTATAGACTATAAAAAAACAGACGCACATATTTCAGCAAATGATGTTGCAGGTTTTAACAGATTTGCTATCTCTTACGTAAATGGTGAAGTCACCCAAATTGATCACTATAGTATAGAGTCTGACGGTATCCTCAATTCTACGTGTACAATAGGTGAGGATGGCAATTGTAGTGACTTTACAGAAGCTAAGAATAGTACCTCAGACGTAATAGCTAAGTATCGCGCAATAGAAAATGAGTTGACCAATGCTGAAATAGTTGATACATATAATGCAGCAGAAATAAGTGCATAATCTGTAAAAATTATCAAAAAATACCTAAAATAGTTTGGTATTTTTTTTATGTTATGATAAAATTAAACTAATCGAGTGTTCGATAATTTTTTTAGGAGATATGATATGAAGAAAAAAATGAAAGCAGGCATCATTACTGGTGCATTAGCAGTTGCTCTTTGCGCTACACCAGCACTTGCGGGGTGTAGCGATGCTGAAAACACTGCAGAGTTAAATTCTCAAATAACAACTTTACAAACAACAAATGCAGCTCAAGCAGAGCAGATATCGACATTGCAAACAACAAATGAAACGCAAGCGACCCAAATAGCTGAATTACAAGCCGAAAATGAAGAATTGAAGAATACCGATAGTGCTACACAAATACAAGAATTGGAGGCAACAAATGCTTCCTTAGAGTCCCAAATAGCAGAACAAGGTTCAATTATATCAGGTTTACAAGCTACAAATGAAGAGCAAGCAAGCACAATCACTACATTAACAGAGCAAAATAATGCCCAAGCTAGCACAATAACCAACTTACAAAATGAAAAATCAAATTTAACAGGGCAAGTTGAGGTATTAGAAGAACAAAAAACATCGTTAGAATCTCAAGTATCAGGTTTACAAACAACAAATGAAGAGCAAGCAAGCACAATCACTGCATTACAATCAGAAAATTCTACACTACGAACACAAACATCTAATCAAGCAAATCAGATCACAACTTTACAATCTGAAAACACGGAACTAACAACACAAAACAATACACTAACGACTCAAAATGAAACTCTAACAACAACAAATGAAGAGCAAGCAAGTACAATCACTACATTAACAGAGCAAAATAATGCCCAAGCAAGCACAATAACCAACTTACAAAATGTGAACTCAAATTTAACAGGGCAAGTTGAGGTATTAGAAGGACAAAAAACAACATTAGAGTCTCAAGTATCAGAACAAGGCTCAATTATATCAGATTTACAGGCAACAAATGCAACTCAAACAGAGCAGATAAATAATTTAACAGAGCAAAATAATGCCCAAGCCAGTACAATAACAGCATTGGAGAGTTCTGTGGTAAGTCTAAATGCTGGAATGAATGTATTGTTTAAAAACTTGAGTTACAATGTAGCTGACCTTGAGTTAGGACCAGATGCAGGTGTTGATGGTGGGTTTGTGCAATTGGTAGATAGAGGCAACACTATATATCTTGCACTCAAGGATAATGAATTGACATACGGTGAAGTTTATAAAGTTATTATAGAGGATGAAACAAATCCTAGTGAATTGGTATTTAAGTTGGTATATGACAATAGTAATTATCATGTATACTTCCTAGGAACAGATGCTGATAACAATATTACTGCTGATAGATATACAATTACAACATATGATATTATAGGTACAATTAAACATTTTGACATATATGGAAATGGAAGACAAAACTTTGGTAGTGACACTATAACAAATAATGTTTGCTCAAATGAATATCCGGCTATATCATTTAGTGATTCTTATGATAAAGAAGCCATTCTAGCAGAGCTAAGTGCAGAAATACCAGCTGACCACATTATTACTATAACCAAGGCTGATAAAGATGCATTGGATGCAGAATTAAATAGCTAAATATTCGGGTGAAGCGCCGCGCGCTTCTCGGGTGGAGCACGATTGCTCCCAGCGATGACGCTGTAATAAAAAAGGCTAGATAGCCTTTTTTCGTTAATTGTTCAATTTATTAAAAATGAATTTTACTCTTGTGGGGATTGCGAATAGTACGCTTTTTGGTGCCAATTTTGCTGTGCCCCACAATTTTTACACCAGCACGCTGGCGTTTTTCCTTACCAAAAGCGAGCGCGCGTTTCTCGCGGGACTTGAGATTGAGTTTTTTGCCTACGGGCTTAGATCGAGTTGGGGCAGAGTCGAGCGTTCCCTCAAGCGAGAGAGTTGATGGAGTAATGTGAGATTTTGTCTTTTTCTCGATTTCTTTGATTTCTGCTACTTGCTCGGGGCTGTTTAGCAGGGTGTAGGCACTGCCCGATTTACCTGCGCGCCCAGTACGACCTACACGGTGGATGTAATATTCGTTGTTTTGAGGCAGGTCAAAGTTGATTACAGACAAAATGTCTGCCACATCTATTCCTCGAGCTGCAATGTCGGTGGTCACTAAAATGTTGTTTATCTCGGTTTTGTATTCGTTCATTACACGCCTACGCACATTTTGGGGCATGTCTCCATGAAGAGCTAGCACCATAAAACCCGACTTTTTGAGGTATAGTTCCACACTATCTACCATCTTTTTGGTATTGCAAAATACAATAGTCCTGCCTCGAGGAATCTCGCGGAGTAGAGCATTTAGCGTGCGTTTTTTCTTGTCTTTGGGGCAGATAAAATAGGTCTGCTTGATGCTAGCAATGGTGGCATTTGGTGTGCCTACAGTGATGCGTACAGGTGAGCGCATAAATCGTGTGGCAATGCTCGATATGTCCTTACTCATAGTCGCACTAAACATGATTGTTTGGCGCTCTGTAGGAACAACGCTAAGTATAGACTGGATATCAGGTAAAAAGCCCATGTTGAGCATTTCATCAGCTTCATCCAACACAACTGTATTAATAAGCCCCAGTTTTAGTGTTTTGCGCCTAATGTGGTCGAGAATTCGACCAGGTGTGCCTATTACTAGATTTACTCCGCGCTTGATAGCATATATTTGACGCTGAATGTCTGTTCCGCCAAAAATCGCGATTGCTTTCACATTGCTTTTGGGGGAGAGTTTTTTCGCCTCTAATAAGATTTGCTCAGCCAGTTCACGCGTGGGGCAGAGAATAAGTGCTTGAGGATAGCGCTCATCGGTAATTTTACTGATTATCGGGAGTAAAAAGGCTAGAGTTTTTCCTGTACCAGTTTGACTAAGGCCCACAAGATCGTGCCCCTTTAATAATTCTGGGATGGCTTTTGCTTGAATCTCAGTTGGCTCAAGATATCCTAAGGCCTCTACAGTGGCAACTAGATTGGGTGCAATATTTAGGTTTTCGAATGTTTTCATAATATTTCCTTTTAAATTGATAAAAAACAAATAAGCACTAGTTCTATGCTGTGCTTACATTTTACACTTTTTATTAGTATAACAAAATAAATTGGTATTGTCAACTTAAAAATAAAAAAGCCTTGATTTATTAGGCTTATTTACAAAGTTTAGAGCGGTGTTCGGGCAGAATCGTTGTTTTTATCAAAGAAGTCTCCTGTTTTGTCCGAATATGTCTCATAAAATACGAATGAGTCACTCAACAAGTTGAGGACGCTGTACCTACTAAACAATGCAAGATTGAGTGAGGTGAGAAAGTCATCTTTTGTAACGGTGTGTTCACCTTCTAAGTGGTCCCAATTGGTCCTGTGACGCCCAACAGTATCGCGGATGGTGAATTCTTCATATGGGGCATCGTAACTATTAAAGTGAGTAGTTTTGTTGCGTATTATGCGATATCTCTCAAGATTGTATAGCAGAGCTGCGCCCATAAGTTGGGGATTTGATGTATCTTCATTTTGCTTGTAATGCATTTGCAAAAACTGTCCAAATGAAGGATTGATTATCTTTACGGCTTTTGGTTTTTCTTTGTCAGAAGTTTTGTCTTCATTGATGTCTGTTTCTATATCTGTTTCTATATCCTTGTCGCTATCAGTATCTTTTTCGTTAAAGTTTGTTTTTGGGGTGGAGAATACCATGACTAAGTAGTATAGATCACTGAGGCGGAATTTTTTGCTAGATAAAGCTACAAACTCTTTGAGGCGCTTTTCTATTCGCTCAAATTTTTCAGTTCTAATGAATGTTTCATTGCGTAATTCCTCGATTTCTGCGTAAAGCTGTCTGGGAATAGGTTTGCCTTGGGCTCGTAGGTCGATTTTTTGATTTACTTTTTCACGTAGCTCAGCCTGCAGAGCGTCTTTTCTTTGTTCAGCACGATTTGCTTTTGCTTCGAGTGTTCTAATGCGGTCATCAAGATATGCACTAAATAACGGCTCAGTGTATTTTTCCACACAGTGATGTAGATTTATAAGACAACCCGCATAAGAGAAATCTGGGTCTGAGCTATTTTTTACGGCAGTTTCTATATCTATGCGCAAACGTTTTAGTTCGGTAGGCGTAAAAAAGTGATGTATAAATGGTTGCTTTGACCAGTTTTCAAATACGGTAGGCAAGTTGTCAAAAGTCAGCTCTTGAGATTTTGGAGCGGAATGCGAGTTTGATTTAATAAAATATGATGGATTTGTGTTTGCGGTAAAAATATCTCGAGTATCTCGTATTGCATATTTTGTATTGAGGGTGTCTTTAGTATTTAGAGTAGCGATAGAATCAAAGTTATTTTCAAATTTATCGATGATGCTAAGGTATTTTTCCTTTAACTCGTTGAATTTTGAATAATCACTTCTATTATCAATATTAGCTAAGTCTTGACTATAGCAATATAGCATTGTAACCATTGCAGTCTCATATGAATAAAAATATGGTAGATGCCCATCAGAAATGATATCGAGCATTTTATTAAGGGCGGATACCGAGTCTCCTTTACAGTGTAGAGTGATGGCTATATTCATATCTAATAAGTTGTTTGGGAAAAGTTTTTCTTTCTTGGCTATTTCAAATTGGGGGATAGCATCGTCGTATTGCTCTTTGATAAAATAGTATCTACCCCAATCAAAGCTAAGTTTGTTACCAAAACCTGCTGCAGTTCCCGCATCTAGAGTTTCTTTTGCAAGGTCATATTGTTTTTCGGCTATATAAATCTGAAAGAGGTTATTATAATATTCATAAGGATTTCGCTTTTTTAAAGCTTCATTTTCTGTCTTAGCTTTTTCTAAATCATTTTTAGATTCTATGCAAACTTGGATGTATTTTGATAAATATTCATCATTGTTAGGATCTAGTTTAATAAGCTTTTTGTATATTTGTTTAGATTTTTCTATATCATCGCAACTATCGTAACATTCAGCTAATTTTTTCAATCCATCTTTGTCATTTGGGGATAGCTCTATGAGTTTTTCATATAGCTGAACTGCTATATTTATAGATTGACCAGCAGCAAACATCAGAGCTACTTTTGACAATATCTGAGTGCTGTATTCGTCTTTTGTAATAGATGATAAAAATGTATCTAGTACATCCTTATATTTGTTGTCATCAGACAATTGGCTAATGGCGAGCATTACGGCATAATTGCGTGAAATGTCACCACGACACAATTCATATTCAACAGAATTTGCAGTAAGTGAGGGAAGTTTGCGCTTGTAGCTATCTATAGATTTGGCAAATAGTGTGTAAGCACTTTCTTTCCGATCTATGAGATATTCGCAGCAGGCAAGTGAAGAGAATATTTCAGGTGCATCTTCCTCAAGTGCAATTTTTTGTATTATAGAAAAGTTTTCGTCATAGATTTTGCGATTTTTAGTTTCATTTTTCTTTGCAACTAATTCATCAACAGCATGAGTGAGTTTGATAATGCGCCGATTTACTTCAGCTTCTTTTTGCTGAGTTTTCATCATAGTACAGTAGTGGTGGCTTTTGTTCATAGTTTTTGATTTATCAACACCACTAGCAAATATTGTCTTGAATGTTTGTTGCAAATTTTCTTTTGATAAAGACATAGCTTAATAAACCTCTTTAGTATATTTTAATTAATTTTTTAGTGATTGTTTGGTCACATACACATATTTTTCTATTTCATTTATAATTTTGGACATAGTTTGTACTACCAGCACAGGATTTATTCCTACACTTGTTTCACCAGAGAGCATAGTAGCGGTGGCTTCTTCATATATCGCATTTGCCACATCATTTACTTCCGCACGAGTCGGGCGGGTGGAATTTGTCATACTCTCAAGCATCTCAGTAGCTACAATGCACTCTTTGCGTTTTACATTACAAAGGGATATGAGCTTTTTCTGAATAGGTGGCAACTTTTCTAGTGGAATCTCCACTCCAAGGTCGCCTCGTGCCACCATCAGTCCATCGCTTTCATCGAGTATTTTTGATGCATTCAGTACACCACTGGCATTTTCGATTTTGGAGATGATTTTTATGTTTTCTCCACCGTTTTCATTTAAAAATGCTCTTGCGTCTTTTACATCTTGCTCATTACTTACAAAGGACAGCGCCACCCAGTCGGCTTTGTTTTGGATAGCAAAGAGCAAATCAAGTTTGTCCGCATCTGAAAGGAATGGGGAACTAGGCACAAGGTTTGGCACATTCAATCCTTTGTTATTTGATAACTTGCCACCGAATAGCACGACACATTCCACATCAGTCTTAGTCACTTTTTTTACCTCAAGTACGAGCATACCGTTGTTAGCAAAAATGCGGTCTTTAGGCTTTACTTCTTTTACGAGTTGTTTGTATTTTAAGCTGACTTTTGTAGCATCACCTACAATGTCGTTTGTAGTAAAGGTGAATTTTTGCTCAGGCACTAAGATAACTTGACCATTTTTAAATGTGCCTATTCTCATCTCAGGGCCCTTTGTATCTACTAGTACTTGTAGTCCCTTTTTTCGCAGGTTTTTTAGTTCATCTAGTATTGCTTTGTGAGTCGCGTGAGTTCCGTGACTCATATTGAGCCTGGCTATGTCCATTCCAGCCTCAAACATCTCGGTTAGGGTTTTTTCGGTGTTGCACGCAGGTCCTAGGGTGCAAACAATTTTTGTCATTTTTTTCATATTTATTATCCTCATTATTTTTATATATTTTTCTTGACTTTATCATTTAATTAAGTTATAATAGGGAAGATGCAGGTGTAGTTTAATGGTAGAACTCGTGCTTCCCAAGCATGCAGCGAGGGTTCGATTCCCTTCACTTGCTCCACTATTTCGCTCTTTTTTGGGGCGTTATTTTTTTGCTATTTTATCAGTTCGCTTAGGCGTACAGCCATGCTCACACAGCAGCCCATAAGCGGATTGTTGCCCATGCCGACAAATCCCATAAGGTACACATGGGCAGGTACAGAGCTACTACCAGCAAATTGTGCATCACAGTGCATTCTGCCCATAGTGTCGGTAAGTCCGTAGCTAGCAGGGCCGGCACCTAGGTTGTCTGGGTGTAATGTGCGCCCTGTACCGCCGCCACTAGCTATAGAGAAGTATGGTAGGTGATTATTTACACAATATTTTTTATATATACCCGCTACAGGGTGTTGAAAGCGTGTTGGGTTGGTTGAGTTACCGGTTATCGATATATCCACATGTTCTTGTATGCAAATTGCCACCCCTTCATTTACACTCAATGCTCCATATACGCGCACATTTTTACGCTCCGTTTTACTAAATGCGCGTTCTTTTTTGATAATCAGTTTTTCTTTACTGTAGTCAAAATCAGTCTCCACATATGTAAATCCACCGATTCGGCTGATGATGTAGGCAGCGTCTTTACCGAGACCGTTTATCACTACTCTAAGCGGAGTTTTTCTTACTTTGTTTACGCTGGTAGCAAGGGCGATTGCTCCTTCGCTAGCAGCAAATGACTCATGTCCTGCGATAAAGCAAAAACACTTAGTTTTTTCATCGAGTAGGGTGGCAGCAAGATTTCCGTGACCTAATCCCACTTTTCGTTTGTCAGCAACAGACCCTGGCACGCAAAAAGCCTGCAAGGCTTCGCCTAGTAGTATAGCAATTTTTTGAGGATTGTTAGTTTTGGTTTTGAGAGCAAGTGCCGTGCCCACCTTAAAAGCCCAAACGGTGTTGTCAAAGGCAATTGGCTGCACATTGTGTACAAATTCATCCACATCAAGCAGGCTATCAGCTGCTTTTGCTGCCACTTCTATGGAGGGGATGTTATATTTATCTAGTAGTGCTTTTATACTCTTACTTCGTTTTGAGTATCCTGTAAACAATTCATTCATATTACTTCCTCCATAGTATCGATATATTTTTTCCCTTCACCAAATCTACCATAAGTGCCACTAGATTTGATTAGGGCAGTTTTTGCATCAAGACCTGAGCGGATGTTTTTGAGCAGTTTGGGTAGATTTACATATTCATAGCCAATTATCTCAGCATTTTCGTCTAAGGCTAAGCGAGTAATGTAGCCCTCAGTCGTGTGATAATATCTCACCCCACGGTCAGAGCTAGAGTAGATAGTGCCAATTTTGCTAGCGTTGTTTTTACCGAGTTCTTCTTTACCGGCTCCTATGTCGAGTCCTCCTAGAGAAAATGCGCTTTGGCTTCGTCCATACACAAGTTGAAGAAATATATCTTTCATAGCGTCATTTATAGCATCGCACACAAGGTCGGTATTCATTGCCTCGAGTATGGTTTTGCCGATGAGTATTTCTCCCGCCATGCATGCACTATGTGTCATTCCGCTACACCCAATAGTTTCTACTAGGGCTTCTTTAATGATGCCATTTTTTACGTTGAGCGTGAGCTTACAAACTCCTTGGCGTGGGGCGCATTTTCCACAACCATGGCTAAAACCCGAAATTTGAGAGATATCCTTGACCTTATCAAATTCACCATCTTGTGGGATTGGGGCAGGCCCAGAAGGGGGGCACAAGCTGGTTTTGTAACAATCATTTGTTTTCATTCAATTTTTCCTCCTAAATTGTATTAATTTATATTATATCACATAACAGCATTTTTTTTCAACTTATTTTATTCAATTTTAATCAGTTTATCAAAGTTTGATATTGACAAAACCATGATATAGATGTAAAATACGAGCTCAGAATGTTGCTGGAGGCTGTTATGTTTGTAGAAAGGTTAAAGACTGTAGATATAGAAAACTATTTACTTAGAATAGTGTTGAGAGATGAAGAGTTTGATTCTATGAGGATTTGTGAGATTCACAATTGGAGTGATAGACTGGGAAACATAGAATGTAAGCAGGTAAAATACCAGCTCAATATGTGTGGGGAGACTCAATGTAGAGAGTATGATGTACTCGATTTTGAGATGGACTTACATCATTGCCGTTTTATGCTAGAGCGCTTTGGAGAGGAGTATTTATCCTACCTACACAGCGTTGTGCGAGAGAGTGGATTGAGTGAGGCCAAACAAACTAAGTTTTTAGCACAAAATACAAAGATTTTAGCAGGTATTGAGAAGAGAAGAACGCAGATAAAAACTGATGGTCAAAAATCATTATTTGACAAATATTAAAAAACACAGTCACGCTGTGTTTTTAATTTAATATGGAAACATCCATTTTTGAGTTTTGCGCAAATTTTGTGCGAGGATAAAAGTGAGAGAGAATGTAATGAGTGTCGGTATTTATCAGTATTAGTTTTTGTGTGCAATTTACGATTTGTTTGGGGGATATAGTGGCTCGTTGAGTGATAAAAGATGATATTTGATATCGCTCATCATAATGTATGTCAATAACATTACCCAAACCTCTTCCTGCTAGGTCAAACACTAGTGCATTCATCATAGTGGGCGGGTAATTATCTGCGACTAGGCTAATAGGAGAATTGTTTTTGATAAGGATACAGTCGAGACTTGCAAATATTTTGCTCGTGGGGATGAGATAAACTTCGCTATTTGCCCCCTCTAGTAAAATATCGGTAATACAGGTTTTGGATTTGTTTAGCTGGAAGCTAAAAACTGTGCCTATTACGGTGCTGTCGAATATGGATATCACTTGTTTTCCGATGATGTTTGAAAGTTTCATAAAATATTCCTTTTTGGTTTTTTAGTACTATATGTATTAAATTTTTATAAATACTCCAAATTTTTTATCTATTTAGTTGGAAATATGAAAATATTTGTGATATAATAGTATAAAAACAAGAGGGGGAGCACATGGGGTTTTTTAGGCGCAGAAGAGAAGAACCAGTCTATACATTGCCAGAGGAATTTACTGGTGGTTTTATGCAGCCTTTGAGCTCAAAGTTGCTTACCATCGATATTGGTTCAAAACTTGTGGTGCAAGACGGCTGGAGTGCTGTGATTGTAGCTAAAGACAAAGCTCTCGATGTGTTTGGGGCAGGAGAACACAAACTAACTATTCCCAACATTCCACTCTCCACCGCAAAGCTTGCTCTTGACAAAAGTAGAGTTGTGCGTCATCATCGCAGACCCGAGATAGTTTTCCCAAAAGAGTTTCGATGTGATATTTACTTTGTGAATATGGGAGAATTTCGTGATCAACAATGGCAAACGCACAAGTTGTTGCTAAAAGACAATAAATATGGGCGCTTTTTGGTAGATTTAGGTGGAACATACGACTTTCAATGTGTAGATGCGGCGGATGCTATGAAATTGTTTTTACTAGAGCGTGGCTTTATTAAGGTGGGATACGCGCAGAAAAAGTTGCAAATGCATATGACAGATTTTAGTGAGCAAATGTTACGTTGCATGCGGCCAGCGTCACCAGAGATATTGCGAGATAAACAAAAAATTGCTTCGTTGTTGAGGGCGTATCTAACTAAAATATTCAAGCGCTATGGAATCAGCATAACAAACTTTGAAGTGAGTGCGGTAAACTTTGATAAGTCGGTCGCCTCCCAACTTGGAGAAAATATGGCAAGACGGCTTGAGTTTGAAGAACGCAACTTGCACGAACATAAAAAACAAGATGTAGATACGGTAAGCGACATAGTGGATAACTCTGGAATAGAGCCTGAAGAAGATTATGTGACTGTGACCAAGTCGAAAGACAAACAAAAACAAACTAATGAGATATCTGATAGTATAGACCGTATTATCTTAAAATCGTCTAGCAAAAAGGGAACTAAGGAGGTAAATGCCACACTTGACCTCACTACCAAGAAACCAAAAGTCGCGCCTAAAGAAGATAAACCTATAGCTTCTACGCAACGCCGTTGCCCAAAATGTGGCAAGGTTTGTGGTAAAAACGAAATCATTTGTGAATGTGGATGTATTTTAGACGAATAAGTATTGAAAAATGTAAAAAAGTATGATATAATAAAAATGTAATTTGATTTGAGGTGAAGAAATGAAGGTAAATAAAGACATGACTATGGGCGAAGTAATAGCGGCAAACCCACAGGCTAGACTCGTGCTAGAAGGGTTTGGTATGCACTGTTGTGGGTGTCCTGTTAGTCAAGCAGAGCCTTTGGTAGATGCTTGCGATGTGCATGGCATTGATGTAAATCTTGTGCTCAAAGAACTAAGCTCCCTTCCTGAGCCTTGTGCTTGTGGACCGGACTGTGCTTGTACCCCTGTATGTGAGTGCAAACCAACTAAGCCTGCGTCTAAGAAGAAAAAGTAAAAGACTGCCCGCGGGCAGCCTTTTTCGATGGAGAAAAATCAAATTATAAAATAATGTTGGGAGAATGGTATGGGATTGTTGGATCGATTGACTAAAAAGAAGGATGAATTATCTCCAGAAGGAAGGGAGATTTGTAAGAGAATTAATAATCTTCCACCTCAAGATGATAATGCGATTAGCGCTATGCGAAGAGAGTTAACTAGTAAGTTATCTGATAAGACAGAGGCTATAGAAACTAGGCGTATGTATGATGTAAAAAAGCTAGCGATGGAAGGTGTGAAAAATTTTGAAAAGTACAAAATTGATGTAGAGAATTTGCCTCTGGATAGGATAAAAATTGTAGAGGTGGCAGAGGCTTTTGCTACTAGACCATTTACAGTAAGTGATAAGTTAAAACAGAATAATTCAGAAATTGCTCAAGAATTTGTAAATGGCTGGGTATTGCACAGTGCTACCTATGTTCCTTACGTCAAATTGGATAATGGTAAGTTAATGGAGTGCTTTCATGGGCAAATTAGTAATACGGTAGAAGACTTACTTGGTGATGTTTGGCAATTTGCTTTGCCAATGGAGTATTGGCGTAGAGGGTTAAGTAAAGATGTAGATTATCTAGAGACATCCGAAACAAATCAAAAAATAATTCAATTCACTGGTGATAAATTTATTGACCTAGTGCAAGCTCTGTCGGTGCAACAGTCAAATATTGGTGGCATGGCTTATACTTCAGAGCTAAAGAAAAGCCCTACTATTAGTCGAGATCAAATAGCCAAGCTCTTTGATTTCACTAAAGAGCTAACTAAAGACTATCCGATAGTTCTGATTTATGAACATGGAGATGAGATGTTTAAACAGCAAGTGCAACAAAAAGCTCAAAAATCACGTGACGATGAAAGAATGTATAGATAAACCAAACAAATAAGAGTGCAACTTTGCACTCTTATTTGTTATTTACATATTAATGTTATTTTCGTTGAGCCATTCCTGTCGCCCCATGTCTATGTGTCGCTTGAATTCTGGTGAAAGATAGTTTACTAGCTCTAGTAGTTCACCCACATGATGTAGCTCTTCATCACGAATGTGTCGCCAAGTATTTTTGGCTATAGGTGAAGTAGTCGACCGGATGTGGCTGTCATATTGGGCAATTGCTTCTATTTCACCCTTTAGGTCTAATAGCACTTTTTGTAGGTTTTCAAAATTTTCCGTTGAGGCATACGACCTGTTAGTTTCATCACTACTGATTGTTGGATTAAACATATTTACCTCCGCATATGTCTATATTCATTTACATAATAAGAAGTGACAATTTGTATAAAATATTTACAAAAACTGAATTTTTTTAGATGATATTTTTGATTTTTGTGTAGAAGAGAACAAATTTTTAAAAATTTGGTATTGACAAAAAAAAATGCCTATGCTATAATGAAGAGTACTCAATGAGAAAGGGGAAAATAGGGTCATTAGAGATTTAATCTTTTTACGATAAAAGAGGCGTTTTGCAAGTAAACTTGCACGATCTGATGTGTTAGGGCGGCACAATAGAAAAGACGCGAGAAGGGAGACGTTAATTTTTTACAGTATCAACGCTAAAAATTGAGACCACCACTTATCACTAAAAATGAGTTTTCCTTTTCTGTACTAACACAATCAGATTGGTATGATTACGGTTATACTTAGCAAAAAGCCATCTTGAGATGGTTTTTTTGTTTGGTATATCAAAAAGGAGTTTTTTATGACTAAGAAAGGTATTTGGGCTACTGTTATTGCGGTCATTGGGGCTATTTGTGTGATTGTTGCTTTGTGTGTAATTGGTGCACATATCAACAAGCAAAAACCAGCAGAGTCTGATAAAGTATTGACTGCAGAAGATGAAAATGGCTCAAAAGATGAAGCAAAGCAGGATGAGAATAAGGAGCAGGCTGGGAATAATCAAGACCAAAGTAAAACTGAGGAAAACAACTCAGAACAACAGAATGGCTCTAGTGGACAAGAAGGGCAACAATCTGAGCAACCAAATCAACAACAAGAGCAAAGTGGTCAAGACGATGAGCAAGGCCAACAAGCAGGTCAAACTGAACAAGGTGACCAGACTGGTGATGAAACTCAAAACGGTGGAGAGGAAACTCAAAACGGGAGCAATGAGGGAGACCAGACTAGTGAACAAAATAGTGAAGAGACCGGAGATTCTACAGGTGAGCAAACAGGCGAGCAAACCGGTGATGATGATGGTGACTCAAATGGAGAAGAGCAATCAGATCAAACAGGCGACACAACTAGCGAGGAAACTGGGGATGAAAATGGTGAACAACATGTTGAGCAACCAGGTGATGAGCACGTTGATGAGCCTGTAGTGATTAAACTTGACACTGTAGGTGATGTAAATACTGATGGTGTGGTAAATGACGAGGATGTTTACGCTCTAAAAGTTTATCTAGATGGCACAGCAGAGTTGGAGCCACAACAGATGCTTAATGCAGATGTAAATAAAGACGGTATTGTAAATGCATTTGATAAGAAATTGTTGAGTGCGTACATTATTAATGCTGTAAAAGAATTGCCACTCAAAATCGCTGCTACTGCAGGTGATTTGAATGGTGATAAGGTTGTCAATGTAAATGATATCAAATACTGGAATTCAAATATCGATAGTATTGAAAAATTATCTACAGCCGATACAGCAAAATTTGATGTAAATGGCGACAAATTTATTGACTACAAAGATTATGAATTGCTTGGTGAATTAGTTTCTGACCTTAAGGTAAGCAAACACACAGTGTTGTTTGAAGGAAACTATCAAGATGCAAAAACTATTCAGGTAGAAGTAAAAGATGGTAATTTGGTAAACAACATTGTGCCAGCAAGTAGGGATCGTTTTGATTTTGATGGATGGTATAAAGATGCTAAATGTACTGTTAAATTTGACTTTAACACAGTGATATCACATGATATAGTGTTGTACGGAAAGTGGACTGCGCTCAACTATGTAAGTTTTGTTTCTGAAGGTGTTGACACAATAACTCAACCCGTAAGAATAAATGAGAGTGTAGCAAACATTGCTCCGAAAGATCGTGCGGGATATGAGTTTGATGGTTGGTTTACTGATAAAAAGTTTACTAAACCTTACGATTTTGCTACCCCTGTAACAAGTGACTTTAGCTTGTATGCTAAATGGACAAAGATTTTTACATTTACATTTGTGGATAAATTCTACACCCACGATGGAGAGCACATGGTTTATTCTGAGAGTAAAATCACTCAAAAAGTTCGTGATGGTGAGAAAGTTACTCCTGTAGAGAAGCAAACTAGAAGATTGCTTGCAGGTGTAAATAACGGTTATGCAGAATTTAAGGGCTGGAGTGCTGATAAGATAGACCTAAGCTTTTGGAAAGCTGATTCTAAGCTAGCTGACAAAATAGCTAGTGGGGATGTAAATGTCAATATGTTTGACTTTAACAAGCCTATAAAGAGTGATGTAACAGTTTATGCTAAATGGCACTATTTCTACAAACCAGTGAAAGACTTAAACTTAGCTGATATGGTAGGAATAATGGATAAACAAAATGCAAATCAAGATATTGCTACAAACGAATTATTTACTTACGATATTGATAGAGATGGTAAGGTAAATAGCGTAGATTTAGCTAAATTGGTAGACGCAAAGGGTGCTGAATATGTAAAGATATCTGACGGCAACACAAGTTGTGATGTAAATAAAGATGGTGTAGTAGATGACAAAGATGTAGTTGCAGTTGCAAAAGCAGTAATTAGTAATGGAAGTGAGACAGCTGATGTAAATGGTGACTTGATGACAAATATCGACGACCTTGCTACTACACTTCGTGCAGCAAATTACAATATTAGTAAACGCGCAACTGAAAAAGCAATTGTTGGAGATCTAAACAGAGATGAGATTGTAAATGGTTTGGATAGCTTGATTATCTCTAAATACTTAGATGGTAAGATTGGTTTGTCTGACCAAGCAATTCTTAATGCAGATGCAAATGCTGATGAGAAAGTTGATGTAAACGACTTCCAAGTACTCGCAATGTTTGTAAAAGGTTTGATTAAAGCTTTACCATATAACTACACTAATGACGTAGTAGATGTAAATGGGGACAATGTAGTAAACGCTGATGATGTTGAGTCATGGAAAGTAATTTTGGAAGAATATAAGAATATTTTATCTGAAATGGAAGGGAAACTTGATATCAACCACGATGGTATTATTGATAAGGCTGACCTTGAATACTTTGATAACTATCTTGCACTTAACTATGTAAACTTTATGGATGCTGTAGTTGATTACAACGGTAAAGTTATTACTGTAAAAGAGATGATGAGTGAAATACTTACAAAAGAAAAGGCTCGTGATTTCAAGATCACTGTTAAAATTAATGGTGAGCAATATCAAAAAGATGCTTCTGTTGGAGTAGTTGAGAGTTTTATACTAAACTTAAATCAGTTTAATGCTGGAGACAAGATTGAAATTCACTACAACTACAACCAAGGTTGGACTGGATCTTTCTGGGGACAATTCGATGCATCTTGGCCAGCAAGTGCTGATCAAACATGTACATTACATAAGTAATTATAAAAAAGATAGACATTCAATCGAATGTCTATTTTTTATTTGACTAATAAGGTAATTTTTATTATAATAAAAACGGAGGAAATATGTTACGATTAGACTATAAGCGGACATTTTATACCAGCCTTGGCGTGATGGGCATATTTATAGTTTTTCAGGTATTAGAAACATACATGTCTGTTTTTTTGAGTGATTTGTTTGTGAAACGTTATGGAGGTATACCATCAGACCACACTCACTTGGTAGGTATCATTTTGGGGGCTGGAAATTTTTTTACTCTAGTGTGTGCTCCGCTTATATCATATTTGTCAGATAAAACTAAATCTCGCTTGGGTAAACGCATGCCTTATATTATATTGGGGACAATTTTGACAGCAATTTTGTTGCCACTGTTACCATTTTTGTATATGGCAAATAACATCTTGTGGTTTGTATTGGTATTACAAGTAGTGGTTGTGATAACAGACACTTATCGAGTACCTATGGTTGCACTTATGCCAGACATTACTCCAAAACCTTTACGAAACAAAGCTAGCGGATTTGTGGACTTGATGGGATATATTGGTATAATTTTTGTAGGAATTATGGCGATAATTTTTCCAGCCAAGTTGGGGACTGATGGCCTTTTATCATATAATCCAGCTACAATTTGGGTGCCTTTTGTAGTTACAGCTGTGCTTATGGTGGCATTTTTAATCGTGATGGTGTTAAAGATAAAGGAAAATAAATTAGCTAGCGAAGTAAAGAATGATATGTTAGTTGGCGAAAAATTGGCCGAGATAGATACCAACGTAACTGACGAAATTAAGTTATCAAAGTTTGATAAACGAAATTTGACGTTAATATTATTAGCTATATTTTTTTGGAATCTTTCTTTTGCTGCGGTGCAAAACTATGGTGCGGTTTTTGGACTAGAAGTATTGGATGTAGATACTGGTTGGTGGGGAATAGTCACTATATCTTTGACGGTTTTTGGTATGCTTAGTATGTTACCAGCGGGCAATTTGGCTAACAAAATAGGGCGTAAAGCTACCATTATATTGGGACTGATATTGATATTTGTTCCTTTCTTAGCAGCTTGTTTTATAAAGACTCCTTGGCTATTTTATATAGCTTTTGCTTTTGCGGGGGCTGGGTGGGCAATAATTAATGTGGTGAGTTATCCGATGGTTGTGGAATTTGCTACTGAAAAAAACTTGGCAAAATTCACTGCTCAATATTATTTTTTCAAAACTTTAGCTTACTGCTTAGCTCCAATTTTAGCTAGTATTTTCATTACTAGAAGAGGGTATGAAATCTTGTTTATCTATGCGGCAGTTGTAACTCTTTTGGCAATAATTTGCTTTATGTTTTACAAAAAACCTACGAAAAAATCAAAAGATGATAACCTGACTCAAATACAAGATAACGAAAACATTTCTTATACAAATAAACAATAACGAAAATTCAAGTAATTTTAGTAAAAAAGCGAGTAAAATACTTGAATTTTTTCTATAAATGCGATATAATTTGAAGACAAAGTTTAAGGAGAAAAATATGCAAGACACATATAGATGTGAGCATTGTAATGATGTAAACAAAAAACAGGTTGGTAAAACTATCCAAGTGGCTGGATGGGTGTCCACTATTCGTGATCATGGTGGTATTACTTTTATAGATTTGCGTGATGAAACTGGTATTGTGCAGGTTGTTGTTGAAAACGATGCACTTATAAAAGGGGTAACCAAAGAGGCTGTTATATCAGTTACTGGAAAAGTTACTTCTCGTGGAGAAGGAAATGTCAATCCGAAACTCGCTACTGGAGAGGTCGAAGTAGTTGTGGATAAACTAGATTTGTTAGGTCCGGTAACTCGTCCACTTCCATTTGAGGTAGGTGAGAGTAAGGGAGTACGTGAAGATGTGCGTCTTAAATATAGATATTTGGATTTACGTGATCCAGAATTACACAACCACATTATTTTCCGTAGTAAGGTGATTAGTTTTATTCGTAAAGAGATGGAGGATCTTGGATTTTTGGAAATCACAACTCCTATCCTTACGGTGAGCAGTCCTGAGGGGGCGAGAGACTTTCTGGTGCCAGCAAGACAGCATCCAGGCAAGTTTTATGCGTTACCACAGTCTCCACAGATGTTTAAGCAATTGCTTATGATTGGTGGATTTGACCGTTATTTCCAGATTGCTCCATGTTTTAGAGATGAGGATGCTAGGGCAGACCGAGCTGCTGGTGAATTTTATCAATTAGATATGGAAATGGCTTTCTCTACTCAGGAAGACTGGTTTGAGATTGGAGAAAAGATTTATACCGACATATTCAAAAAATTTAGTAAGAAAAAGATGAGTAAGGCACCATTTAGACGCATTCCATATAATGAGAGTATGGAGATGTATGGTACTGATAAGCCTGATTTACGTAACCCACTTATTATAAAGGATGTAACTAAGGTTTTTGCTAATACTAATTTCAATGCGTTTAAGGGAAGTACAGTAAAGGCTATTGCAGTGCACGACATTGCTGGCAAGCCTCGTAGTTTTTATGACACACTGACCGATAAAATGGTTGAGGTGGGGAGTAAGGGATTGGCTTGGATAAAGGTTGAGGCTAAGGGGGAATTTAATAGTCCTATAGCCAAATTCTTGAGTGATGAAGAGAAGAAAGGTTTAACTCAGATTTTGGGTGCAAAGGAAGGTACAAGTATTTTCCTTATTGCAAACAAGGCGCGTATTGCGACTAAACTTAGTGGAATGTTGCGTAACTTCCTAGGGGATGAGCTCAAACTTTGTGACCCAAACAAGGTGGAATTTTGTTGGATAGTAGATTTCCCTCTGTATGAGCTTACAGACGATGGCAAGCTTGATTTTGCGCACAATCCATTCTCTCAACCTAAAGGCGGAATGGATGCGTTCAAGCTTGATCCACTCGAGATTCATGCAGATCAGTGGGATTTAGTATGTAATGGATATGAAGTAGCTAGTGGTGCTGTCAGAAACCATGATTGTAGAGTAATGGAAAAGATGTTTGCGCTTGTGGGATATGGCCCTGAGGTTGTACGTGAAAAATTTGGGGCTATGTATGAGGCTTTTCAATACGGTGCTCCACCACACTCTGGTATGGCTCCAGGGATTGAGCGTACGCTGATGCTTCTTCTTGATGAGGAAAATATTAAGGAAGTTATTCCATTTCCTCTCAATAAATCTGCTTTCGATCCGCTTACAGGTGCTCCAGGGGAAGTAAGTAATAAGCAATTAGAAGAGGTTCACATAAAAGTGGATATCAAAAAAGGTAAATAAAACAAATGATTTTAGCGTAACACTAAAATCATTTTTACTAAAAGGAGAGAGATATGATAACGATTACAGATTTAGAGCTATCTTTTGGTGGTGCTCCATTATTTAAAGATGTAAATTTAAAGTTTACTCCTGGAAACTGTTATGGAGTGATTGGTGCAAATGGTGCTGGAAAGTCCACTTTTTTGAAACTTCTTAGTGGTGAATTGGAGGCTAGTAAAGGTAGCATTGAAATCCCTGCCAATGAGCGAATGTCGGTATTGCGTCAGGATCACTTTGCTTTTGATGAATTTACTGTTATGGATACGGTAATAATGGGGAATAAGCGACTTTATGACATTATGAAAGAAAAAGATGCTCTGTACGCAAAACCAGATTTTAACGATGAAGATGGAATGAAAGCAGCAGAACTCGAGGGGGAATTTGCGGAAATGGGGGGCTGGGATGCTGAGTATGATGCGGGTAAGCTTCTCAATGGTTTGGGTGTGCCAGAGAGTTTGCATTACGGAAAAATGAGTGAGCAAAATGGTGCTATCAAGGTCAAAGTAATGCTTGCACAGGCTCTTTTTGGTACTCCGGATATATTGCTTCTTGATGAGCCGACCAACCACATGGATTACAAAAGTATTGAGTGGTTGCAGGATTTTATTATGGACTACGAGGGTACAGTCATTGTTGTGTCGCATGATAGACACTTTCTAAATACTGTGTGTACTTACACCGTTGATATAGATTTTGGTAAAATATCCATGTGGCCAGGGAACTACGATTTTTGGTATGAATCCAGTCAGTTGATGCAACAACAAATCAAGCAACAAAACAAAAAGAAAGAAGAAAAAATTGAAGAATTAAAAGAGTTTATTCGTAGGTTTGGTGCAAAAAAATCGTTGGCCAAACAGGCAACTAGCAGGAAGAAAATGTTAGATAAAATCCAGATTGAAGATTTGCCTGTATCCAATCGAAAATACCCATATATCAACTTTAAGTACGAGCGTGAACTAGGGAAAGACATAGTAGAAGTTAATAAATTGCATTATGAACACGATGGAAAAGTTCTTATCGATGATATTTCTTTTAGAATAGGGCGAGAAGATAAAGTTATTGTGCTAGGTGCTAATGAAAATGCAGTCAGTGCTTTGCTAGGCATTTTAGGTGGCGAAATTACTGACTATACAGGCACTGTTAAATGGGGAACAACTGTAAATAAAGGTGATTTACCAAAAGATACTGCCAGCTATTTTAAAAATGACTTCAATATTATCGAGTGGCTAGCTCAATTTAGTAAGGAAAAGGATAGCACTTACCTACGAGGCTTTTTGGGAAGAATGTTATTTAGCGGCGACGATGGATTAAAAAAAGTAAAAGTGTTGTCAGGTGGAGAAAAGGTGAGATGTATGCTCTCTAGACTAATGGTTATGGGGGCAAACTTTTTGATTTTGGATCAACCAACGAATCATCTTGATCTAGAAAGTATTACAGCACTCAACGAAGGAATGACCGACTTTAAAGGGGCAATGATATTTAGTACTCATGACCATGAGCTAGCAGAAAGTGTGGCAAACCGTGTTTTCGAGATAAAAGATGGCAAATTAATTGATAGAATGTGCGATTATGAAGAATATTTGTCAAAAAAAGTAGAAAATTAGAATATTTTATATTTATTTAGTTGATTAAAAAAAACAAATTTGATAAAATTAATACGAAAAATTGTATTAGTTTTTCAATTTTAATAAAGGAGTTTTCTATGTCAAAGTCTAAAAATAACAATGTATCGCTTGTTAATTTGTTGATTGTATTATGTGGCGTTGCAACATTTGTATTCTTCTTTCTGCCGATGATTTATTTTGGTTTTGGTAATGCAACAGTGGACTCAGTGTGGAATACAATAGGAGGAAAAACCGAATCAACATTTTTTGATTTATTCCAAAAAGATGCCATTGATGTAATTTTCGCAATAATTGGTGTAGCTATTATTGCATGGGATTTAATAGACACAGGTTTGGCATTCTGCTTCCCTCTGTGGGGAAAATTTGGTAAGCTTCGCGCGTTTATTCAATTAATTACAGCTTTAGCTTGGATAGGTATTATGGTTTATTATTTAATTACCGTAATTACAACTGATGGATTAGGTATTGCATATGCTTTGATTGTATTGTTAGTTTTGGCTGTAGTTAGTGCACTATTTAAAGCATATTCAGCAAAGCAATTGGTGTCAAAAAAGTAAAAAGATAAACTCTAGGAAACTAGGGCTTATTTTTTTGTACAAATTCTTTTGCAAATTTATCGATATCTCCAGCCCCAAGCCAAACTATTATGTCGTGCGGGCATAAGTTTTTTTCGAGTTCATAATATAGGCTCTCGATATTAGAAAAATATTGACAATCTACTCTTCCATTCATATTATAAAAAAGGTCAATTGCATCACCGCCTGCGATATATTTTTCTCGGGCAGGATATGTTGGGAGGATATAAAGATAGTCGCAATTATCAAAGCAAGTTACAAATTCGTCCATAAGTGAATGTGTGCGTGTATATGTGTGAGGCTGAAAAACTGCAATTAATTTTTTATGAGCGAGACAGTTTAACGAATCAAGAGTTGCTTTTATCTCTGTAGGATGATGGGCATAATCGTGATAGTGCGTGCCTAGTTTCGTTTTTGCTAGCAAAGTAAGTCTGCGGTACACTCCCAAAAAACTTTTCAGGGCATTTTGAATAGTTGATACTGGGATTTGATAAATTAAACCAACAGTAATGCTGGCTAGAGCATTGAGTATGTTGTGTTTTCCCATGATATTTAGAGAAAACTTTCCGATGTTTTTTCCAAAAGCAATGCAATCGAAACTAAAACAAGCATTGTTTTGCATTAGATTAGTAGCGAAAACATCATTTGTTTTTTTAAAACCAAAAGTAACAATATTGGGAGTATTAAATGATTTTTTATCTAAACTATCCCCACATATCACTAAATTTTGTTTGGTTTGGTTTGCAAATTGAATAAAAGTTGATTTTATTTCAGCAAAATTTGTATAGGTGTCGAGGTGATCAGCTTCAATGTTGAGTATAACACTTGTAGAGGGGAAGAGATGTAAGAAACTTTTGTTGTATTCGCACGCTTCAGTAATAAAATAATCTGTATTTCCTAGTAAATAGTTTTGTTGCCACTCGTTTGATATTCCACCCATGTGTATTGTGGGGGAGAGGTGGGCATTATTAAAAATTGAACCTATCATTGCCGTTGTAGTCGTTTTTCCGTGAGTGCCACTAATAGCTAGGACTTGTCTATAAAGTTTAGATAATTCACCCAAATATTCAGCTCTTTCAAGTAGTTGTATGTTGTGCGATGAACAAAATTTTCTGAGCTTAGTAATTTCTTTTATCGCGCATGTATATACTACAAGGTCGCATTTTTTGATTATTTCAAAATCCAAAGTGTCACATGTTTTTATGGCACAATTTTTTAATTGTACATAATTTTCTGGATTGTCATCGTAGCCCCAGATAGTGTTATTTGGGCTTGATAAGTGGGCTAGAGCACTCATACTAATGCCCCCAATTCCGTAAAAAAAAATCTGTTTTTTCATAGTATTTTCTTATGCATAAATTTGAAAATATGTCAAAAATTAATAGTTTTTTTTATAAAAATCATAAAAAAATGTAAAATTTTGAGAAAAAAATGCCGTTTTTACTAAAAATTTTTTAAAAAGGGTATAATTTTATTTGACATTTAGATTTTAAATGTGTAAACTTATTTTAAGCTAAATAGTGGCTATACTACTTTTGGCTAATTTGAAAAAGGATGGTACATCGACTTGATGAAAATTACCGACATTCGCATTCGTATCGTTAAGAAGGATGACAACAAACTCAAAGCAGTTGCTTCACTCACTATTGACGAATGCTTTGCAGTTCATGACATTAAGGTCATTGAGGGCAACCAAGGCTTGTTTATAGCAATGCCTAGTCGCAAGACACCAGAGGGGAACTTTAAGGATATCGTTCACCCACTAAACACCGAGACAAGGGACGAGATTAGTAAACTTATCCTTGCCGAGTACGACAAAGCACTCAAGGCTCCAGCTGAATAGTGTTAGTCACTAATGTAAAAACACACCGCGAAAGCGGTGTGTTTTTGTGATTAACACGGACTCAAAAAAGTGAGGCGTGAGACGAAGCTTTTTTGCATAACATCCACACTAATGTAAAACCACATAGAAAGCGGTGTGGTTTTTCCAAATTATTGACATTTTTTGCTTTTTGTGGTATAATATACACGGTATATATGGAGGGATTGTTATGGTTTTTAGTGAAATAAAAAAATTTTTTACTGATAAAACGACAAAAGATAGTGAAACAAGTAAAAAATTATCAAATGAAGAGATAGAAAGACTTCGTTTTTTAAAATTTGACGATGGGGCTGTGGTTGTGCCTGTATTGATAAGTGAAGATAATAGAAAATTTAAAGACCTACGCACTAAAAAAGAGTATTCTGTAGTGTTGAATGATACAAGGATAGATATTGGATGGAATGTGACTGAAGAGCGAGACATAACTAGACCTTTTTTGCAAAGGCAAAGTAGGTTTTATTCTAATGAAACAGGTCAAGAGATTTTTCTATATGATTACTCAAAGCCTACAGAGGATCACCCTTTTTGTATAGCAAAAAAAGGATGTGTTCCGGTTTATTCTACTACACCTATATATGAAAGGGTTCCACTTGGTCAAAGGGGAGTTAATTACAATAGAATTTCAGATATAAAGGATTGGCCTGTTTGGGGGAACTTTAGATATGTTGATTTATCAGAGATGATGGCTGATTATAAAGTTTCTAAATTAACAGATTATAATATTTATTATTGGGCAAAAGAAGAGGAATACTCTCGTTTGGAAAAAGTAGCTAAACGCACACCAAGTTTAAATGATGTTTTTAAATTAGCTAATAGAATGGTAAAATGTGATGCTGAGGTTGAGCGTAGTAGATAATTAAAGAGCTAATTTGCTTTTGATTATTTATTAATTGAAAGTATATTTGTATAATAAAAACACACTGGTTAGCGGTGTGTTTTTGTTATTGAAATTCTAAAATGCTTGTTTGCTTTGTGTTTGTGCTTGTTTTAGTGTTATTAGATTTTTTCATCGAACAGTAAGTTCCAGCAATCATAATTAACATGCTAGCAGCAGGATTGTTAGAATCAGTAACTGAAATGTTGTCTGATACATCTTTTTGACAGTTTCTTAAGTAATCTCGCATTTTAAAACACTTGTCAATAGTTTCATTTTTTTTGATATCTGCCTCAATGCAGGCTTTTTCAATGGCTTTTTCAAACATAACATCAACTTTTTGCGGTGTGTAAAGAACTTTTGCGATGTCGAGGTAGTTATATCTACCTGGTTTTAGCAGTGTATCTAAGGTATCTCGAATTGATTTAATTTGACTACCTTTACCAAATATAAGATTATCTAATACTATTTGGTAAATAGAGTTTTTTTCTAAATTCTCTCGTTCCTCGATACACTTTTTGCTAACTGGATATTCTGTAAAAAAGCTAATAGCAATGTTTTCGAGTAACTCTTTTTTTTCTTGGGTAGTGAGTTGTTTTATTGGTGAGTCAGTTTGCATAATGTGCCTCCTATTATTTTTTACCACTATATAATATTTTTGTCAACTCAATAGGATAGAATTACATAAAGTTAATTTTAACAAAAAACTTATGCAAAAACTATTGATTTTTTTTGAATTTTGTAGTAAAATATACTCACTAAATATTTTATAAAGAGGAGCTAGTACAATGAAAGATATTCACCCAAACTATCACGAAGTGAAAGTTGAGTGTGCTTGTGGAGAACACTTTACTACACGTTCAACATATAAAAGTGATGTCATGAAAATCGATATATGCAACAAATGTCACCCTTTCTTTACAGGTAACCAAAAGATTGTGGACGCTGCTGGTCGTGTTGAAAAATTTAACAAGAAGTACAACATTCAAGCAGGAAATAAATCAGGTGCAGCTGCTGCATAGTTAAATTTGGATGCCTAAATTGAGGCATCTTTTTTTGTGGTAAGGAAAATGAATTTAAAAGAATATTATCAAAAAGTAAATTCCGAAAAAAGTAAATCTCAAGATGTAGCTTGGCTTATTAAGGAAGTTAGTAATGTAGAACCTTTTTTGTGGGGGGAAACAGAGTTAACACCACAACTTGTCTCTACACTAGATAAGGGGATAAAGCGCCTATCATCAGGTGAACCATTAGGATACATATTGGGCTATGTGCCATTTTGGAATTGCAAAATTTTAGTTACGCCAGATGTGTTGATTCCTAGAGCGGAAACTGAGCAGCTTTGCGAATTAGTTGTTGACAGAGTCAGTGGTGAAAACTTGCGCATACTTGATTTGTGTACTGGGAGCGGTTGCATTGCAGTAGCTTTGGCTACACAACTGAATTGTAAAGTCGTGGCAACTGATATTAGTGAAGCAGCTCTCAAAGTTGCCAAGCAAAATGCGGTGATAAATAATGCCCAAGTGGATTTTATTTGTGGTGATTTATTTAAAAATGTAAGTGGCAAATTTGATGTGATTGTAACAAATCCACCATACATTGCTGAGGAGGAAAAAGAGATTTTGCCATCTAGTGTATTAGATTTTGAGCCGCATATTGCATTGTTTGGTGGAGATGATGGACTTGATTTTTACAAACGTATAAAAGATAATGTAAGGCCATATTTATCTCCTAGAGGAATGATATTTATGGAAGTAGGCGACACTCAAGCAGAAAGAATAGTAGACATTTTTGATAAAGATTTTGATTGTGAGATAATATCGGATTATTTTGGGTTTAAAAGATTTGTAATAGCAAGGAGTAGAAAATGATTGAAAAATTAGAGCCATTTGTAAAAAGATATCACGAATTGGGAGAGCAGATGTGTGACCCGGCTTTGGTGGCTGATAGTAACAAATTTCGTAAAGTTGCTAAGGAACATTCAACTTTAGAAGAATATGTTACACTATTTGAGAAATATAAACAGGCGCAGAATAAGCAAAAGCTTGCGGAAGAACTTTTGAATGAAACTGATGAGGCTGATATTATAGAGATGGCAAAAGCTGAATTAAGCGAAGCTAATGATGTTTTAGAAAAGTTGGATGAGGAAGTAAAAGTGTTACTTTTGCCGCGTGGAAAGAACGATGATAAGAATGTTTTCTTAGAAGTTCGTCCTGCTGCTGGGGGAGATGAAGCATCTTTGTTTGGGGCGGAACTCTTTAAAATGTACCAGAAGTATGCGCAAAATTTAGGATGGAAGGTCGAAATAATAGAATATTCATCGACAGAAGTCGGAGGACTCAAGGAAGGAGTAATGCTGATTGATGGAGTTGGGGCATACAGTAGGTTAAAGTGGGAGAGTGGAGTGCATCGAGTCCAACGTGTGCCGGAGACTGAGGCTCAAGGTAGGGTGCATACTAGTACTGTAACTGTTGCAGTACTTCCTGAAGTGGAAGAAACTGATGTCGAAATAAATGATAAAGACCTAAGAATAGACACATATCACGCTGGTGGTCATGGTGGGCAGGGGGTAAACACTACCGATAGTGCCGTGCGTATTACTCATATCCCCAGTGGAATAGTGGTAACTTGTCAAGACGAGCGAAGTCAAATCAAAAATAAAGAGCGGGCAATGGGTATACTAAGAGCAAAGTTGGAGGACATAGCCGAACAAAAGGCAATGAATGAGAGTGCTGAGGCAAGAAAAAGTCAAGTGGGCACAGGGGATAGAAGTGAACGAATCCGTACATACAACTTTCCTCAAGACAGAGTAACAGATCACCGTATAGGCCTTAGTCTTCACTCAATAAATAACTTTATGTTAGGAGATATTGATGAAATGTTGGATGCACTTCACCAAGAAGAGATAAAACGTAAATTAGAAAATGCAAACATATAAAAAGAGCGAATAACAATCCGCTCTTTTATATATTAAAGGTAAATTCATCTACTAAAATTTTTGATTGATCATCTTCATCAATCATTTGTTCAATATATTCTTTTGAAATAACTCCATTATGCGCATGATAGAATTTTTTGCTCTTTTCATTTTTACTAGTTGTTATGAGGCTACATTTGGTGTAACCTTTTTCTTTCATTCTTTCCATTCCAAATTTCCAAAGCGCAGTCCCTACGCCTTGACCTTGAAATTGGGGGAGAACATAAAAACCATATATGTAGCAGGTATCATTACTTTTTCTACCATTGTCCTCAAACCAAAACAGACCTATATTTTGTCCTTGATATTCCGCTAGGTAGCAATTATGGTTGTCTGATGAAAAATATTTTTTCATGTTTTCGATTTTTTTGATTTCTCTCTGCTTTTTATAGTAGTTTTTTATAGCTTCTTTATCCAAGTCTGTATAGCCACTGAGCCAACCTTCTTCTCTAATTTTGAGTATATCACTCACATTATTTTCTGTGGCTTTGTGGATTTTTAAATTAAGTTTCATATATTACTCCTTTTTTAATAAAAAATAAGCAATCTGAGTTGCTTATTTTGCTTACTCCTCACTATCTTCTGAATTGTAAAGTTTTTTGTATTCAGGACAGGTTTTCATTAGTTGTTTGTGAGTACCATCAGCTTTTACTGTGTTATTATTGATAAACAAAATTCTATCACAATCCATGACGGTAGTAAGTCTGTGAGCGACAATTATTATTGTTTTTTCGTTTTTCAAGTCATTTATAGCCGATTTAATTTTCTCTTGACTTTCGTTGTCAAGAGCACTTGTAGCTTCATCAAGCAACAAGATTTTACTTTTTCTTAGCAATGCTCTAGCAATTGCTAAGCGTTGTTTTTGTCCACCACTTAGTTGCACGCCACCTTCACCAATCTTGCTATCAAATTTGTTGTCAAGTGACATGATGTAATCATATATATACGCTTTTTTACAAGCATCAACAATTTCATCAAAAGTGGCATCTGGTTTTACTAACTCTAAATTTTCTCTAATAGTTAGGTCAAATATGTAGGGGGATTGAGACACAACTGAAACATTATCTCTAATCGAGTCTTCACTCAAATTTTGAATGTCGACACCATCTAGTAGTATTTGACCTCCCGAAACGTCAAAAAGTTTGTTAATTAAATTAATAATACTCGACTTACCTTGACCAGATTTTCCTACAATACCGATACACTGGCCGGCTTCTATTTTAAAACTTAAATCTTTGAAAAGCAATTCATCTTTTTTGTATCCAAATTCTACATGTTTAAATTCAATTTCACCGCGCATATTGTCGATTGTTTGGCAGCCAAAATGTTCTTTGGGATATAGCTCATCATCAAGTATTTCTAACATTCTACTAGAACTTACTGATGCTTCTTTTACATTTTGAATAATGTTTGCCAAATTCATGAATGTTTCAAGCCCAGACCAAACAAATGTCAAAACTCCGAGCGTAACACCAAGGGATACCATTCCTTTTTGGATCAAGAGTATAGATGCTATTAGTATTAAAGCTCGAGATATGCTAGATAGAAACCAAGCAATTCTATTAAAAATAATTCGTTGATTTTGCTGGTCTATGCTCGAATGTTTTTGATTGAGTGATAAAGATAATTGTTGATCATTAATAAGGGATTTTAAGTTAAGATTTTTGATGTCTTTATTTCCTCTAATGGCTTCTTGCACACTAGATGTATTTTTATCAACAATTAATTTAGTTCGTGCAGAATATAGAATTGCTCTGCGTTTGAGATAAATTCTGCGAATGAGGTAGGCGATAAGGCCCAAACAAAACATTATCGCACCCAAGTATGGGCTCAGAATAAACGCTACTACTACGTAGGCAATATTTGAAATAAAGTCACAAATATCAGTTACCAAAGCTGTGACTGTTTGAGCAAACGAACTACTATCATTGGTGATTCGGTTGATAATTTCACCACTAGAAACATCATTATATTTGGCTGTGCTAACATTTAATACATTGCTAAATAAGTTGTTTTTAATCTGATAATTGATGTTTGCAGAAGCATAGTTATAAAATATTTCCCAAAAGAACCAACAAATATGTGTTCCCGCAATACATGCTCCATAAGTGATAGTAGCATATAGCGCTTTATCAAAGAATTCTAGTGTGACATCATCAATAATATGCACATATTGATATGCACCCAAAATATCAATTGCAGCACCAATTAGCACCACAATCACACAACCCCACAAAAATTTATGTGATGATTTGCAAAGCGATAGAATTTGCTTAATAGATTTAAATCCAAGCTTTCGTTTTTCTTGCTTTTCTTTTTGTTTTTGCATAAACTCATCATAGTCTATGCCATACCTATTTTTATACTTTTGACGTTTTTTATCTAATCGAGTCATTTTAGAGTTAGGTAATTTTTCTTTACCTAACATAATTAACTCCTTAAATTTTTATTGTTTTTCCTAAAGAAGTACCTCTTTTAGAAAATTTATAAAAAACGCACTCCTAAGGAAGATTTTTGTGCTTCGACTACACTGTTTATTGTCATGATTTTCTCCTCCTTTCAATAATAATTGCGAAGAGTATAACACAAATTTTCCTAAATGTCAATAAAAATAATAAAAATTTTTTATTTTTTTTAAATTTATTACGGAATTACATTCTTTTTGAGGAAAGCACTTATGTGAGAAAAAACTTGTTTTCGGTCAGTTTCATGTAAAATATCATGTCTGTCGTGATCCCAAATTTTTGTTTCCACATTTTTAAATTGTAAAAATTTGTATTGTTCCAGCAGTTTATCAAGGTTGGTTGGGCTCGCTGTAGCTATGGTGTCATTTTGTCCATTTTCAAATAAAATCGGGGTAAATCTGTCTAGTTTGTCTAGGTTGTTGCCAGTAAATACAGATGCAATGCCTTGAGCAATGGAGGCACATATTGCTGCTGAAGGAATGTGACCATAATATGGGTCTTGTTCATAAATTTCAATCATGCTTTCATCGTGAGTTAGCCAATTCTTGTCTGGGAAATTTTTTTCAAATTTTCCAATAGTTGCTTTATATACTTTGTGTGCTGGTGCATTTTTTCCTTTAAACATGGCTGTCATGTTAGCTAAAAAATTTATGTGATTTAGATAGGGAATAGGATAATATCCTGCTCCAATTAAAATCATTGCTCTGTGCCTATGATAGTTTTCAGCGAATTTTTGTACCAAAAAACTACCTATTCCTACGCCCATTATAGCTAGAGGTAGGTCAAAACGCTTAAACATCCAATCAGCAAATTTTATTAGATCTAATACACTATCTTGAAAAAAGTTTTTGCCATCATATTTTCCGCAATTATCCACTTCGCCAGCTGTTTTTCCGTGAGCACGAAGGTCAGGAACGACTACTATATAGCCTACTTTATTTAGGGTGAGAGCAAACTCCTCATAAAAGCCACTGTGTTCACGAATATTATGAGCAACAAGTACAATGCCTTTAGCCTCTTCAACTTTTTTCCAAATGCGTACAAAAACTGGGTAATCAAGATATCCCTTATAAAAAGATGTTTCATAGTGGAATGATTTGGTTTTTTCATCTTCTTTTTGGGGTGGTTTTATAGTTGGGGATTTATGTGTTTGGGAATCGTTTTTCATTTTTAACTCCTTATTTTTTTATAATTATAGCAAAATTTTTTACATTTTCAAAACAAATTTAGTTATTTAATGAAAATTATTGCTTTTTTTTGTGAAAATAAAATATTTTATCCAAAATCGTTTGCTAATTATTTTAATAATTTGATATAATAGTAGTAATAGTAAAAGGGTAGGAGGCGATTTTACAAATGAGTGAAGTTGTAAAAAGTGGACGTCGAACAGGCTACATCGTGGGTGGAGTCTTTTCGCTAATCGGTGCCTTACTATTGTTTACATTGTTTTTCCCTGAATTTGTTTTTCAACTCACAGGTGATAGACCATGGAATTATAAAACAGCCTTTGCTGAGATTGTTGGAGTAGATACTCTAGGTGCTATCAAAGAGTGGGGGGCATTGATTATCCTGTCAACACTTTTTATCATATTTTTAGCTTCTACTTTTTTTCGTCAATCTACCAACAGTACTTTTTTTAGATTATCTTCCATTTTTGGAATTCTTTCACTACTTATACCTTTGATTTTTAAAATTTTATCCGAGGTTTCGGAAACAACTGATTTGTTAGATTTGATAGGAGCAACTCAATTAATATTCTTTGCTTTATCATTTATAAGTGTTGTTTTGGGTATTGTTTTTTGGATAACTCAGAAATATCATGTAAACCGAGCGAGTACATTGCTGATTTTTAATGGAATTTTTTGGACAGTAACTTCATTTTTTATTGGTTTAGAAGGAATAAATAGTGTGTTTGATGGTGGTTTCGAATTTCACAAAAGTATGGTTATCGCACTCACATCAAATCAAGGTTGCATGGGATATCTATCATTATATTTAGCTGGAGCTGGAGTGTGGATGTTGTGCACCATTCCTCATAGATTCTTGCGAGAATCAACAAAATCTACTGTTGTGTCAGTTTCTAAAGATGGAGATTATGTAAAGTCGTCTCCATTTGGCGGAGAGCGTTCGAAAGTAAGAACTTTGGCTGATATTGATGAGGAGAGTAAGGAAAAATCGAGGTTTGATTCAAGGCGTACAGTTTACCAACCTTATACCAATAATGAGCAAGTCGCGACCAATAAGCCTCTACCGGCTTTTAGACCTATAGCGGAAGAGAGTTCACCAAGACGCCCTGCTACATATCAACCAGTCAATCCTTTCTTACAAAATGTTCCTATTGGGCGTAGACCTCAGGATGAAAGTGGTCCAGGAGTTACTTCTGGAAATGCAAACAGACCTGCTTCGGCACCTCCAACAAGCACTGATAAACCAACTACAAATAGTGTCAATCCATACGATTCATTGTTTGGTACATCCACATCTACAACTACTTCTAATACGACAACTACAACAAATAGTACAACTACGCAAACCACGCCCGCTTATAGCACAGCCAATAATGTTACTACTCAACCAACTGAAAAAGGTAGTGATACGGTTGATTCTAAATATAGCACTACTACAACCAATAAGATTAGTGAGAATAAAGAAACTTCTACAAGTACAGTAAAGCAGGAAAATAGCAATAAAGGTTCGTATGATGATTTATTCAGTAATAGTTCATCTACTGCAAATACAGTTAATAACACAACCACAACAAACAACACAACAGTCAATAACACTACTACCACAACAAACAACACTACCACGACTCAAGAAACAAACACTAATAAAGGTGCTTTTGATGCATTATTTGGGGCTACTGCTGTTGCAAGTAGTAGCAAATCTACAGAGGGAGAGGAGAATAATAAGCAAGCTACTCAACAATCAAGTGTTACTCAAAACAGTGATTTGTTAAGTTCTCCATATGCTGCGTCATCAACATCTAAGAATAAACCAACAGCTCTTGAGTTTAGTCGTGTTCCTGAGCAAACTCCACCTGCTGAGATTAATAATAAATCTGATGTCAAGACTGTCGAGACTACAACAGTGGTGGATACTACTAAAAATACAACCACCGATACTACAAATAATGTAGTAAACACCACCACTATTAAAAATAGCACTACGACTCCTGATAGCACTACACAAAGCTCTACAGATGCTACAGCAACCACATCTACTCAGAATGATGATACTACAAGCAACAAAAATACTGGTACCGTGACTACCATAAATACTGGGGCTGTTATACTAAATAATGATTCCACATCTGATAAACAAGCTGAATCAACTACTACGACAACTAAGAATACTACAAAGAAAAAGTCTGGTACCACAGACACAGATTCAACTGGAACTGAAGGGACTTCGACTGGGGGAGTACTTCCTTTTGGAGGTGATGAATCTACAGTTAATTCTATATTACCACAAGCTTATGTAGAAGCTAGTAAGGCTAGTGCAAAACCTAGAAAGCCTCGTGCAAAAAAAGCTGTTGCAACGACATTCCTAATGGGTATGGGGCAGTTGGCATTTAGGTCAACAGGTGATGATTTAGATTCTTCTGGATTGATTATAGAATAAAAAAGTTTAGATTAATCTAAACTTTTTTAGTTTTATTCTCATTATTTGCTTCAACTTTTTCAGATTGTTTTTTATCCTTTTTTCTAGCTTTTTTAATAATAGCTTTAACAATATTCTTGTTTTCTTTGCGTTCCTTTTCTGCTGCTTCAGCGGCCAATCTGCGTTTCCTAGCTACTTCTTTAGTGCTAAGAGTGTGTTTGTAGTGTTCAATTTCAGCTTTGACATATTTGTCATCATCTTCAAGTTGAAGTTTTTCCGATTCTTTATCTTTTATGTGCACATCGAGTTGATTATATGGAATAGTGATATCATGTTTATCAAATGCCATCTTCACATCTTCAAGCAAGCGCCAATAAAAATCCCAATAATCGTCGGATTTTACCCAGGTACGCACTTCTATATCAATAGAACTGTCATTGTGCTCTTTGATATTTACAAATGGTTCAGGCTCGGGTAGGGCAAGACCTGTTTTAGCAATTTCCTCTCGAATTAGATTTTTAGCTTTTCGAAAATCTTCTTCATAAGCAATTGAGAATGTCATATCTACTCGTCGAGTATCTTTCATAGAGTAGTTGATAATAGCTGCGTTGATTGCATTTGTGTTTGATATTATCAAAACTTTATTATCAGGACTTACTAGTCTTGTCTGAAATAAGCCGATATCTTCGACAGTTCCCTTTAGACCAGTACATTCGATAAAGTCTCCCACGCGGAATGGGCGCAAGCAAATGATAAGCACACCAGACGCAAGATTTGATAGGGCACCTTGCAGAGCTAAACCAACGGTCACAGCACCGGCAGCAATAGCTGCTACAATGCTGGATGTATCTATTCCAATATAACCTACAAACATTAGTAGTAAGAAAAACTTAATAATTTTTCGACTGACAGATACTAATGCTCGAGATAGAGTTTTATCCGCTTTACGTTTTTCCAAGATTTTGGAAACTCTTCTAAATATGAAGTTTACTATTTTAAAGCATAGCCACAGTACGATTAGTGCAATAAGGAGTTTTATTCCTTCACTTACACACCAATGCCACACAGTGTCCCAAACATGAGCCCAGTCTATCCCCGAAGTAGCTGGTGCAGTAGGGTCCCCTGTTGTGCCTTCAGTTACTGATGGGGTGGTAGTATCGCTGCCAGTGGCAGCACTACTTAGTAAACCAAACATTATTTTCCTCCTTTGTTGTTTTAGGTATTATAACACAGTAAATTGTAATTTACAACTAAATATAGTCATATTTTGTCACTGACTTCTTGAATAGTTATACGCACTTCGCGTATACGATTGTTTTCAACTTTTATGAGCTTAAATATGAGTTTTACTATTACCTCATAGTATTCAGCATCTTCATCCATTCGGTCATCTATTGTCACAAATTCCAATATTTGATTTTGCTTTGGCACGCTTTTTTCAGCCAATTCAAATAGGAATGCTCCAAGGTTTGCATAGTTTTTGCTCGGTAAATGCTCTATTCCTAGCTTTTCAAAGAGATCTTCTAGCGTAATTTCAGCATCTGCTATAAAGTTGTGGTCATCTATTTTTATGAATTGAGCTTGTTCGGTTTCCATATCATGCTCATCATAGATTTCGCCCCAAACTTCTTCTATAGCATCCTCTAGTGTAATTATTCCACTAGTGCCGCCATGCTCATCGATAACGATAGCCATGTGTTTCTTTTCTTTTTGCATTTGACGTATCATGTCGTCTAGTTTCATGTTTTCATTTACCACCATAGGGGGAGTCATTAGTTCTTTTACTTTAGGTGACTTGTTAGTAACTAACGCAGAAAAATAATCTTTTTCACTTAGTATTCCCACAATGTTATCAATATCTCCCTCAAATACAGGTAATCTAGAAAACTGTGTATCTATAAATAACTTGGTGATTTCTTCAGGGTTTGCATTTATATCTATAGCTGATACATCGACCCTGGGTGTCATTGCACTATACACTATTTTTTGGTCTAGATCCAATACTCCCTGTATTAAGTCAGCATTTGTACTATCTATTACACCTTCTTCTTGCATAGTGTCTATGATGCTTTCCAACTCTTCTTCGGTTACTGTTGGGTTATTTTCTTTTTTACTACGTTTTAACAAGAATTGCTGATATTTATTAAATAAGAATGTGATAGGTAGCAAAATCTTGGTAATGATAAAAAATGTATTAGCAAAGCGCAATGCTACTTTCTCAGGATTTTGCTTTGCAAATGCCTTTGGAGTAATCTCTCCACAGATTAACAACACAATTGTCATGATAGCTGTAGTCAAAATATTAGCTAAAGTTGCATTGGTAATTGCATTAGCAAGTAAAAATGCGCACATAGTAGTAGATGCAATATTTACAAGGTTATTACTTACTAGTAGGGTAGAAAGAGTTATATCAAAATGCTCTATTATCCAAACAGCTCGTCTGGCTCCCTTTACTTTTTCGTCTGCGTAGTGTTTCATACGCACTGAATTAACTGATGTAAAAGCTGTTTCACATCCACTAAAGAATGCGGAACACAAAATTAATAACAATATAACGCCGCAAATGATAATATTTACCTCTAAGCTGACGCTACATAACAAACTATGACCCATGAATATATTTTTTTCTCCTTAAATATAATTTTTTATGTCTCTAATTCGAACTATTATACCACAAAATTGAGCATTTGTAAAGATTTTGTATACACTACAAAAAGTTTTAAAGAAAAAGCCAAATATTTTTGGCTTTTATCGGGTCATTTCTTGATTCTTACTGTATTCAGTATAAAAACAATTTTCTGCACCCACTTCTTTTTTAGCAATTTCATTTATTGTATAAGCAAGATTTTTATCTACAATTTGTGGGTGTGGATAAATTGATTTTAATGCCTGTTCAAAGGTTGAGAGAGGAATAATAGGGGAAGATGAGGAGCAAAGTGGTTGACTAAGGTACTCTCCATTGGTATATATTTTACTTTTACTTGCACAAAAAAATTCATGATGTCTAGCTTTGGGGGAAACCAAATCTTGTATAGGATATGCGCTATATAAATATGAGCGCTCTCCGATGCAAGATAGAGTACTATCCCAAGTAGGGTCACAAATGTAATGTCCGTGAATATTGTATTTTTCCGAATCCAGTCTTAATATGTTGAGACAATGGATTATGGGTTTTAAATACTCTTGAGTGCAAATCATCTCACATTCAATGCTGAGGTATTTGCATATTTTTTGAAAAATTTTTGCATATCCCATACACACGATAGAGTTGGTAGTCATTGCACCTATAAAATTGATATCATCACTATTATCATAAGATTTATTATAAATTTTTGCTGAAGTATAATCATGCAAAAGTAGAGCCTGCTCAAAGGGATCTTTTGTACGGGCGGCAATTTTTGATGCTATAAAAAAGGCCTTTTTTTCAGCCTGCAGAGCTTGATTTAGGGGATATTTATGAAATCTCTCACGAACAAAAATCTCTGTCTCAGGATTGTACTCTTGTATTTTTTCATGTAAGTCTAATAATTCTATATAAGAATTCCAGTTCATTTGTGAGGCATCATCGATAATTATGTGTGCTAATTTTTTGATATTATCAAAGCTAAAAAGTAATGTCATTACTTTTTCAAATTCAGCTTTGTTATATTGAGATAATCTTAGTTCTATACCAAAGACCGAATCATCTCTTTCATTATAATAACTTAATCCATTATCACTACTTGTGATTATATAATCGTTCATATTTTTTCCTTATGATATGTGCTAATAGTAGCATAAATAGTTTAGTTTGTCAATGATATAATTTGACAAAAAACAACAAAAAAACTGGACTTGGTATCCAGTTTTTTGTTATTGGGCCTTTTTCATTTTGATTTCGATGTTTTCAACTACAGTAGTAAATTCGGGCTTTGCTACTTTTTCAAAATCTGCTAACGTCTCTGTAGTGATATAATCATAGAATTTATCCGAGATTTTTCCTACAAGTTCTAGTTTAATCCGGTCGGTAATTTCGAGATTCAGTTGTTTACGAGCATCTTGGATATTTCTTACTAGTTCACGTACGACACCTTCTTCAATAAGTTCGTTCGTTAATGTGAGGTCAAGTGCTACCACAAGGTGTGAATCACTAAATACAGGCAAGTTTCCTCGAGCAGTGAAGTTTACTAAGATATCCTCTTTGGCTAGAGTCAAATTTGCCTCGGGTACAAGATAGTGTTCTCCGTCAAATTTGATGGTCTTGTTTTGTATTGATTTTTGGATTACTGGTATCATTTGCCCCATAGTTTTACCAACGGTCGCAAAGTTTACCTTATAACTGATTTCGGCTAGAGTGTCCACATCATCAACTAACTCAATTTTCTTTACATTCAACTCTTCTTTGATAACTTCAGCGTTGTCTTTTATGATTTTGTAATCAGCCTTATCTGTTGAGGCGATTTTTAAGAGGCTAAGCGGTTGACGGTTTTTAACATTGTTTTTATTTCGAATATTGCGGGCTAGGTGAATAGTGTTTTGCACTAAATCAATTTCATTAAGAAGCTTTTCGTTGTTGAATTTATTGGGAATATTTGGCCAATCTTCGAGGTGAACACTTTCCTTATTTGTGAGTATTTTATACACATATTCGCTCACGATTGGAGCAACGGGTGCAAAGATGCGAGAAAACCTAGTCAATACATAAAATAGGGTAGTATAGGCTTGCTCTTTGTCTTTATTCATTCCGTCTACCCAAAATCTACGACGAGAGCGACGAATATACCAATTGGATAATCCATTTAAAAAGTCCGCTAATGGCTTTACATACCCAGAGATTTGATAACCGTCCATTTGTGTTTTTATTGTTTTTTCAGTTTTGTATAATAGAGCCAATATCCATTTGTCTAGGCCATTATCGCTTTTTGGTTCTATTGATTCATCACCTATATAGTTGTCTATTTTGGCATAACTTGAGTAAAAATACGCACAGTTCCAATAGGGCAGAATGATTTGTTGTAAGCTATCCTTTAGTCCTGCTTCATCAAACATCATATCGAGTCCGTTCATACAGTTGGATTGAAACATATATAGCCTAAAGGCATCTGTTCCATACGACTTCATAAGTTCCATGGGGTCGGTATAGTTTTTACTCTTTTTAGAGAGTTTTTTACCGTCTTTAGCTAGTACTGTTCCATGAACAATACAGTTTTTGTATGCTGGTTTGTTAAATAATGCGACGCTAAGCACGTGAAGGTAGTAAAACCAACATCTGATTTGACCAGTATATTCTGACACAAAGTCTGAAGGAGAGTGAGATTCAAACCAAGCTTTGTTTTCGAATGGATAGTGGATGCGCGCAAATGGCGCACTACCAGACTCAAACCAGCAATCAAGCACCTCAGGTACTCTGTGATATGTTCCACCACAATCACATTTAAAGGTTATTTTATCTAGATATTGTTTGTGTAGGTCGGTTACCTTTTTGCCTGACAATTTTTCCATTTCTGCAATACTTGATAATACTTTTTGCTTCTTACATTTGTTACATTCCCAAACAGGGATTGGAGTACTCCAGTATCTGTTTCGAGAAATATTCCAGTCACGAGCGTTGTTTAGCCAGTTGCCGTAACGACCATATTTGATGTTTTCAGGAAACCAATTTACGTATTCATTTTGCTTTATAAGCTCATCTTTTAGTTTATCGATCGAGAGGTACCACGCTTCCATAGCTTTGTAGATAAGTGGCTTTCCACATCTCCAGCAGTGAGGATAGTTGTGAACAAGCGAACCATCAGCTACATAGCCACCGTTGTTCTTTAGATAATTGATAATATCGTTGTTTGCATCAAATACCATTTTACCTTTCCAAAGGCTAACTTTATCGGTAAAAATTCCTTTTTCATCGACTGGACATACGAGCGGAATGTTATTTTTCTTACATGTCCAATAGTCATCTTCACCAAAGGCGGGTGCAGTGTGCACTATGCAGATTCCTTCGTTTTCATCGATGTAATCTACTCCCACTACACGGAAAGCTCCATTATCTTTTTCTTTAGCAAAAAAGTCGAAGAGTGGGTGATATGTTTTTCCGATTAACTCACTACCTTTTACTGTTTTGATTACTTTTGGATTTTCGCCGAAAACTTGTTTGTATTTTGCTAAGGCATTTGCTCCAGCCACTAGTACTTCGCCATTCACTTCGACGTAGCTATAATCTATCGTTTCTCCGATAGCCAGAGCCATATTTGATGGTAAAGTCCATGGGGTGGTGGTCCATGCTAAGAAATATACTGGCATTTTTTTCTCTGTGTAGTCGGTTCTAAATTTTACCATAACCCAGCGGTCTTGCTTGGGGCGGGTGGAGTCTGATTCACGAGTATCAGAAATTGACAGAGCTGTTTCACAACGAGTACAATATGGCGTTACGCGATAATCTTTGTAAATGTAGCCTTTTTTGTGTAATTCCGCAAAAGCCCAAATCACGCTTTCCATATAGTCTTTGTCCATGGTGCGATAAGCGTTATCATAATCTACCCAGCGCGCCATATTTTCTACATATTCTTTCCAAGATGAGTCGTTACTAGAGACGATTTCTCTACATTTTTCATTAAATTTATCCACACCGATCGTTTTTTCGATTTCGCTCTTGTCGGTGATGCCTAGTAGACCTTCAGCCTGCACTTCAATAGGCAGTCCATGACAATCCCAGCCCCATTGACGAGCCACTTTATTGCCTTGCATGGTTTGAAATCTTGATATCATGTCTTTGATGAAAGAAACCAATACAGTTCCATGATGAGGCTTTCCCGTAGGAAAGGGAGGACCGTCGTAAAATACGACTTCGCCCTTATGAGGTTTATCGACAGATTTAACAAAAGTATTATCTTCTTTCCAAAATTGTAGGATTTCATTTTGGATTTCATTCATATTTGGTAAACGCTGTAATTCTTTTTTCATATTTTCTCCTATTATATACACAAAAACATCCACTATTAGCTAGAATAAGATGCTAGCAAACACAGGATTAGTGGATAATTTTTCGCTTTTATGATTATAGCTCAATAAAAGAAAAAAGTCAATAATATTTTGACTTTAAATGCGTGAGGTTTTAAGAGTAATTCGCTTTTTTAGATGGGTAGAAGTTTCCTTTTTTTGTTCCCATTCGGCATAAAAGGGATTTTTACTTCCGCTACGCAATTTGTTGGGGGCTATTTTTGTAGAAAAGTTTATAGCATCATTTATAGTGCTAGGAGACATAATACGTTGTGGTAATTGAAAAGTAGCATATGCATTAAGAATAGCTGATTGTAAAGTTTTGATGTTTAGTGATGGGGTGGTGAGTAAAAGTTTTAAGTTTGGCATTTGTGTGGGAGTGAGGTATTTATCGCCTATAGTAAAGCAATCAATGAGCGGAGTGAGTATTATGTCTTGAGGCGCATCCAAAATATTGAGATAACTTATAAACTTTTTGCTGTTTTTTGCATCTTCATTGATATCTCCTACATAGCAAGAGCCTTTTTTGATGTTGTACTTAGGGTCACAAAGTTCGTAGATAAGAAAACTCACACTAAGAGGGGAGGAGGGTGCGAGATAGTGACATTTTATCTTTAGCTTTGAGCAAGTCTCATTCATGATTTCTGCATAATTGACTGTATCGGCGTAGTCTATAGCCAAAATTGTGTGATCGTGGGCAATTATGAGTTTTTCTAGAGGTGAGAGGTGGAGCTTTTTGATTTTATTAGCAATTTCCGTGCTTAATAATTCAGCTTCCAAAAGCTGTTTTACAGGCGCGCCACGGAATTTGAGATTTGGCGCAACTTGTAAGATTGATGAAATGTTTTTTATTTCAAAATAACTAATTTGGCTTTTTTCGAATTGAACCTGCACATCAAAGAAAAAGCGTGAGGCATGTCGTAAAATCTGTACTATTTTTTTGGTTGCCTCTTTAGTTAGTGTTACATCCACCAGCTTTAGGTCGAGTACCTTTAGATTTAGTTCTTCATAAAATCCTGATTTTTCCTTTTCAATTTGTTCTCGAGCTCTCCGAGTCCAACGAATTGTTTTTTTGTGATTTTCACAAAAAGTTCGTGGGTTTATTTTTTGAAGAATGCAAAGGTTGTAAAAAAGGTCCAATCCCTTTGTTTCGCTTGTTTTTAAATATTCTAAAAATTCATCATCGAGTTTTTTTGTAAATATATCTAACAAATATTTGTTATTTGGATTTTTTAAATCTTTGTTTTCAATAACAAAACTCTGCATAATCCACCTCATTTTTTGATAATTATACCAAATTCGAGTTTCGTTTGTCAAACAAATTTATTTTGCTATATATCTTTTTTCGTTGGGATAGCCCCAGCCTCTTTTGCGAGCTGATAAAATTTGATTTTCTTCAGATTTTACGGTGTCAAGTTCATCGCGAGCAAGTTCAATTTGGCTACTAATTATACTATATTCCGATTTTAAATTATCAAGTTGGGTTTGTTTGTTGTTGATTTCAGCACGCTGAATAAATATTACTATGCAAATTACAGCGACGAAACTCCAAATCAGTAGAATTTGAATTTTTACACCAATCATTTTTTTCTCCTAAAGAATATTGTACTACTTTTTGATTTGAGTTTGAGGAGGGAAGCAAAAATAGTCTTTCCTATATAAAATCCGACAAAGTATGCGCAAAATATATAAAATCTTACTTCTCCGTAGTTTAGTTTTAGCATCAATATCCAACAGACAAAACCATAAAGTATGGTTAGCAAAAATATAATCACATTTTGCCACTTTGATTTAACTTTATAATATAGAATGTGTAGAGGGAGGAGAAAAATGAATGTGAATAATCCTGCACTTACAAAAATCAAAAAAAGCCAACCTTGGTTTAGGCTGGTGAATAACATTAGCGAAACAACCTTTTTATCAGCGGAGTTTTAGAGTCTTGATATTTTATTTCTTCGATATCGCCCTCGAGTTCTACCACACCTTCGGCTACATCTAATTTTTTAACGGTTAGGTTTTTGCCCACGATATTTAGCCTTTTGCCATTTATCACACAACTAAAATGAGTGGGGGAGGCTGTGTCAGTTTTTTCGACTCCTGTAAGACAAAGATATTTTTGATTTTCACAAATTAGTTTGTGGTTTTTGATAGGATTTTCCATATTCACCTCAGCCTATTATATGAGGTTAGTATTGATATTATTATAACATTTAGTTTCTATTTTTAGTTATTTATGATATAATATCCACAAAAGGAGAATACTATGGAAAAGATTTGTCAAAGTTGTGGAATGCCACTAAAAAATAAAGATGAACTTGGGACAGAAAAAGACGGCAAATTCAGTAAAGATTATTGTAAATACTGCTATCGAAATGGAGAATTTATTGATAAAGTGAGTATGGAAGAATATATCGATATGTGCTCGCAATATGGTTCACAAGCAGGGATGACCAACGATGAGATGCGTACCTTTTGCACCAAATTATTTCCCACGCTCAAAAGGTGGAAGCGAGGATAATATGGCATCTACAAAAGAATTTAAAGAGTTTATTGCGGAGCAATTATCTAGTATTTCTGGTATTAGTTTTCGATATATGATGGGGGAGTGTGTGTTTTACTACAACGGTGTTGTATTTGGGGGGATTTATGACGATAGGTTTTTGGTAAAACGGACTGAGTCAAACAAGTCTTACGACCTTGCGGAAATAATTCCATATAAAAATGCAAAGCCGATGTACATGATAGAAAATGTAGAGGATAGCGAGTATTTGATAGATATAATAAAAACAACTTATGCTGACTTAGTAAAGATTAAAAAATGAGAACATAATAAAAAAGACCGGTCGGTCTTTTTTCTATGATATTGGGCCTTGAGCGCTACCTTCGCTCTTGTTGTTTCTTAGAATACACGCCATGCTTGGGTTACTTCCTATCATCATACCAGCGACAGCTCCACCGATAGCAGCTCCTTGATAGGTGCAGTTTTCTATACAGCTTGTGGCTGTATTTCCAGAAGCTGCTCCGATAAATGCTCCTACAGAGCAGTCTGATTTAGTGGTCTTTACTGTACCTCTGAATACGCAATTTGATATTATACTACGTATTGTGTGACCAACTATACCACCTAATTTTTTTACTGTAGTTGAACCAGTGTCGACAATAGAGCAGTTATCTAAAGTAAGATTTTTTACAACACTGTCAGTAGCTCCCTTTAATAGACCACCAAAATTTTCATTTCCTCCGGGGGATGCGCTTAGATTTCTGATAACATGTCCATTACCATCAAATATTTTTTGATAAAAGTCAGAAATAGTACTATATGTTACCCCTGTTGCATCAATATCATTATCAAGGACAAACATATCATAAGATGCATTAGTGGCATTGCTGCTAAACTGAGCAAGTGTAGTAATGTGTAATATCTTCGAGTTTGAAATAAACACGGCAGTGTAGTTGCTAGCCGTTTCACTAGGCACTACGATAGTGTCCATCGCAGAATACTTTTTTGTGGTGCTATTTACAGTGACATTCCAATAACCAAACATGTAGTTATCAGCAGGGCGGGCAATCATTGTGGTCATGTTGTTATTTGTTTCTGTCCATATCTTACCTGTGGTTACATTACTGCTAGTTACATCAGTTGAGGAATAGGTCTGAATAGTGTCATTTTGGGTGTTATGTGAGTTGTTATCAACATCAATCTCTGGTATGTCATTTGATGCTATCTTTACGATTAGTATAGTCAGCAATGCGAGTGCCACAACTACAATAGCCCCAATTATATAGTAGCGATAATTGGTTGATTTGCTTTCCATTGGTTTCTCCTAATTTTATTTTTTGCAAAAGTATAAGCATTATGTATAATTTAGTTTAAATTGTTTGGATTAAAAAGTCAATCAAATTTACAAAAAATATTAAAATGTTTTTATCTCACCATATAAAAAAGGCTACCTTTTTAGTAGCACTTTTTATCCTATAGTGGGGTGGGAGAGGAAACGGATTTTTCAGCCATTTTTTCAGCAATTTTTGCATCATACCTTGTGTCAAATTTGTCTGAGTATTTACATGGCTTTGTTTTTAACCTAGAAAATATTTCTTTTTGTAAATCTTTGTTACGCTCAACAAGACTAGAAAAAATCGTCGCTTTTTGGTCATAACTCTTTTCCATGTGGATGAGTTTGTTAATTTTTTGCTTTATTTTTCCAAACTTTCCACTAGCAAAAATTTTATCAAGTCCCAAAGCAAGACATGCAAGCTTAATCGCATGCTTTTCAGGTTTGATAGTCAGGTCATTTATCCACAACTGACAAGAGTAGTCATCTGTGAGCAACTTAAAGATGTCTTTATATTGAAGATTGGTATAGTCAAACAAAATCTTGAGACAATTTTGCGCATTTTTTCTTAGGCGTACATCATCAACCTCACGCGCGCTTGGCACAAAAAATTTGTCTTCCTCAAAAAAGAACCTATGTTCCATACTTTCTAAAATTTTAACTTTGTATTTCCCTTCAACCATTCTTGCCTTGAGGATATTGTTATCGCCGAATTCATCTTCTTCAGCGACTTCTTTTTGATAGGCATTTTGCATCATTTCATACACTTCTCTAGAGCGAGTATAATTTGACTTTTTTAAAATGTCTTTTGGTTTGTGAAACATTTCTTCCACCTCAAATTAGTAGTTATTTGATTTTTCCGTTCCCATCCCATTTTTGTATATTTTATCACAAAATAGCATTTTTGTCAAGTTTTATTGGTTTTTTCGATAGTAAGTAGGGGAATATAGACAAAACAATCGCAAATACAAAACAAAAACAAAAATCTCTTGGAGTTGAATCCAAGAGATTTTGAAGGGATAATAACAGGGGAAAAGCAAAAAACTTTGCCTATTAGCAAAGTTTTTCATTATTTATCTTCTGTGTGAGGATCTCCGTATAGTGGAGTACGATCAGAAGATGCTGGTTCTGTAGTTTTAGCGGCAGCGTAGTAGTACTCTGAATCAACTTCGAGGGTTGTTTTGATAAGTGTGTAAGTTTTACTATCACTGTATTTGTCGTGGTTGTTGTTCATTATATTCCATTCTATAATGGTGTAACCATTTGCTTCAAAGTAATAGCTAAATTCAAAGTTAACTTCTTTTGCTGCGTTTACAATTCTTGATAGCATTTTAAAGTTGCAGTCTGGATTGTAACGTACGCCATCTACTATTACAGCAGCTTCTACTTTAAATGAATCTTTAATCAATTGAGTAGAACCATCAGCACCACTTTTGTTTTTGTAGTATTCGATTTTCTCATCTCTGAGTTTTTCAGCATTTGTCTTAAATTCGTTCCAAACTTCTCCATAAGTTTTGAAGTTACCGTTGTCATAAACTATCCAGTCGTTAATGCTCTTAGGAGCTACCTTAACGATACCATCTTCTTGTTTAGAACTTTGGTATTCGCTTTGATCAACTTCTTTTTGTTTGTTAGCAGTTGCATCTTGAGCTTGTTGCTCTTTTTGAAGTTGCAATTCTAGTAATTTTTCAATTAATTCATATACATGACTGTCATCGTAGGCTGTACCATTGCTATTTACTGGTACGGTTTCAATTCTGATAGTAGTAACATTATCGCTGTTGTTTTGAGCTTTGTCTTTGTTGCTGTTGTCTTTGTCCTCATCGCCACAACCACAAGCAGCGAATATGCCCATACTAAATACGCAAGTCGCTGCTAGAGCACTCGCTAATAATCCTTTTTTTAGTTTTTCAGAAAACATAATAAAATCTCCTTTTTATTTAATTCCAACCCACCCTCATAAGTCTGCTCATATTATAGCACATCAAAGATGTGTTGTCAAGTAAATTTAATAAAAATTTAAGAAAAAATTTTTTAAAAATTGGGCATAAATAACAGGAAAAGTCTGTCTAATAAAAAAATATAACACAGAGTTTTACTTTTTTAATAATTTTTATATTTATTAGTGCGATAAAACAAAAATATTGTCGGTAGGGTATAAATAAAAACTTGCCTAATTATAGACAAGTTTTTATTTAATTTGGTTTATTAATTACTTGTAAGAAACAACAGTTGTAGGGTTAGTTGCAGTCTTAACAACTTCAACTACTTTGCTACCTTGGTGAATGTCGTTTTGTTCTTTGTGGATTACGTTAAGTTCAATAATCCAGTAACTGTGTGCTTCAAAGTAGTATGTTAATTCAAATTCAACTTTTTCAGCAGTATTAGCTATAGCAAGTAAAACGTCAGCATCGTTCTCAGTAATGTTGTATTTCTTTCCGTCAACTTTCATAACACAGTTTGTTTTGAAAGTGTCTTCAATAAGTTGAGTAGAGTCGTCATGACCACTTCTTTTACGGTAAGACTCAATAGCCTTGTCCTTAATTTCTGTAGCTTCAACTTCCCAGTCAGCAATTACTTTCTTTAATTGTTGAACGAAAATTTCGCCTTCTACATCATTTTCAACGTTCCAAGAAATAACATTAGGAGTTACAACAACTGTCTCATCTTGAGGATTTGTTTTTCCTTTGTTTTCATCTTGATTAGAACCACATGCAGCGAAAGTACCTACGCTAAATGCACATGCTACTGCTAATACACCAGCTAATAAACCTTTTTTCAATTTTTGTGCTACCATAGTACCACTCCTTTTATTTTTTAACCCTTGAGATATCCCTTCCAAAGATCGGTCTCATTATAGCACATTAAATTCACCTTGTCAATATTTTTTGAGAATTTTCTACACATGTATAAAAACTGGACTTTTTGGCTTATATAAAGAGAATTTTGGAGCTGGGATAGGTAAAATTATTTTTTTATTTAATATTTTGCAAGGGGAAAAGTGGTTTTTATATAGGTGTAGAATAGAGGATATTAGAAAAGAGTAAGGTAGTAAATATGGAGATTTTGATATTAAAAATTCAACAAATTTTTTGTCTTTAGTGCTTTACTTTTTTGAGGGATTATGTTATACATATTTGTTAGAATTGAGATATGAAATAGGTGTAGGAGGAGAACATGCAAAGTAGCATCGAGAAACTTTGGCAACAATGTCTAGAAGATTTTGGGAAGAATATCAGCTCTGTAGGAATGGATTTATGGATAAATACTCTACAACCTATCAATCTTGAGACGGATAAGTTGGTAGTAGTGGCACCCAATGAAATGGCTCGCAATCAGGTTTATGACACATATTTTAGCAAGATGAAAGATTCGATAAAGCGACATTATAATGTGAGTGAAATATCGGTATTAATTCCTGAGGAGAAAGAAGAATATATATCCAAATATAGTGAGCAACATCCAAATGACGAAATAGAAATAGACGGCATTACCACTTCGTATAGTGCTAAAAATCCCTTTAATCCTCGCTATACATTTGACAATTTTGTCATAGGGACTACTAACCAAGTGATTTATGCGGCGGCTCGAGCTGTGGCGGAGTGCCCTGCAGTTAGATTTAATCCACTCTTTATATATGGAGGCTCTGGGCTAGGAAAGACTCATCTTTTGCAGGCTATAGGGAACTATCTTTGGGAACATAAAACACCCAACTTCAATATTGTGTATGTGACCTGTGAGCAATTTACTAATGATTTTGTAGATGCATTGCGTGAGCGACAAGAAAAAGGGATGGAGGCTTTTCATAAGATATATCGAGAAGCTGATGTGTTGATAATAGATGACATTCAGTCTATCAGTAACAAAAAAGGTGTGCAGGAAGAATTTTTCAATACTTTCAACGACCTTTATCAATCGGGAAAGCAAATTATTATTTCAAGTGATAGGCCGCCTAAAGAGATGTCTACACTAGAGGATAGGTTGCGTTCGAGATTTGCTAGTGGCTTTATCCAAGATATTCAACCGCCAGATTTTGAAACAAGACTACTCATTATACAAAAAAAGATTGAGCTAGAGGGATTTGCGTTTGATAAAGGGGTAGATAGTGTGTTGGCGGATAGACTAGCAAATTATAACATTCGAGAAATCGAAGGAATACTCAAAAAAATTTATTTTTTGGCAAATCTACACGGCAAAGCATCTGCATCAGTTGAGGATATGGAAGAAGTGTTGCGTAAGGATAGTCCATCAGCAGAGGTTAGTAAATCTCGTATGAATCAAGACAAAATAATTGATATTGTGTGCGATTATTATGGCATCAATCGAAATGACCTTACAGGGCGGAGGAGAAACAAAGAAATAGTGATGCCTAGGCAGGTGTGTATTTATCTAATGTGGTCACAGTTAAACATTCCACTCATCAATATAGGAGAGTATTTTGGGCGAGATCACACCACAATCATTCATGCTAGGGATAAGATAATGGACATGTTAAAAACTGATAAGCCGACTAAAAAAACTATAAATGAGCTGGTTAATAAAATAAAAATGGCTTCTCTTTAAAATTGCTACAATAAGCGTGATTATTTTCTTGAAAAATTGGTCAATTTATCTTGCGTTTTTTGCCCAAATGTGATATAATGAGAAACGATGAAATTTGTTTGAGAGATAGCAAGTTTTGTTGTTTTTTTATACGCGCGCGCGTATGCGCGCGTAGCGCGTAGCTAGAATTTTGATTTAAGGAAAATGTATGCAAGTCAAAGCGATAAAAGTAAAGAATTTCCGAAATCTGTCAGAGCAAACCATTGAGTTTGGACCTGGGCTAAATGTGATAAGAGGGGAGAATGGAGCTGGTAAGACCAACTTGCTTGAGGCGATATACCTTTCTTCTATTGGGCGTAGCCCACGCACTCGCAAGGATGGAGAATTGATTGCTACTGGTAAGCGTAGTGCGGAGGTTGGCTTAGATTTTATTAGGGCAGGTGTAGAGAGAAATGTTTCCCTTTCCCTGAGCTCTACCAAGCCTAAGGTTGTGGCTATAGATGGTACGCCATCAGCAAAGATCAGTGATGTGATAGGCAATTTTACTAGTGTTTATTTTAGCCCTGATGAGCTGGAAATCGTGCGTGGGCCACCTCAGTTTAGGCGACGCTTTATGGATATAGTAAACTGTCAGATTGGTGCAGGATATATGGTAGCACTACGCAATCTACTCCATGCACTCAAACAGCGTAATGCAATTTTGCAGGGATTAACAAACACAGCGCATTATGACTCTTCATTATTGCCGTGGGATAAGCAGATTAGCGCATATAGTTTGCGAGTGATGTTGCGTAGAGCAAATTTTGTGCGCAATCTCGATAAGTTTGGTGCTATAGCTATGAGAATACTGACTGACAATAAAGAGACGCTACATTGCACCTACAAGACTTTTTTTGATAGATTGACTGATATCAATGTAAATACCTTTGATGAGGTCTATCAATCTAAATGTAGAGCAGCATATCTACGCGATGTGGTCACTAAAAATAGTACAATTGGCCCTCATCACGATGATATAGAAATAAAATTAGGCTACATAACAGCGAATTCGCCTATGGAGGGGCGAGATGTGGAAGTGGAACATTGGATAAATTTACGCACTTCGGGTTCTATGGGACAGCAGCGCTCAGCAACATTGGCTCTAAAAATCGCTGAGATGTATCTATACAAAAAGTTTTATGGGGAAAAACCTGTATTACTTCTCGATGATGTGCTGTCTGAACTTGATGAAGATAGGCAACGAGCTTTGATGGAATATTGCAATACATTTAATACTATCATTACTTGCACAGAGTGGAAATATAATGACTTATCACATAAGTCATTTGTTGTGAAAAAGGGAGAAGTTTTATTTGATATAGACAAAAGCAATGCTAATGAAGAGAAAGTAGATTTTGACATAAATAGTAAGGTAGCATTGATTGAGCAAGCTTTTGAGAATGAGCAACTTGACAACATGGATGGTGGATAGAATGGAGATTGAATTAGATAGTAAAAAACGACGATTTTTTGATGATAAGCAAAAAATGCGTGAAAAATATGGGATATACGCTGACTACATTGAGCCATATTACCTAAAACTTTGCGAATATGCCCCAGAGGCTCGGGATGAGATGTTTTACAAGCTATTTAATACTAAGATGCGACTTGGTACAAAAGGAGACTATTGTGATGCTTATTCCTATAGAGTTACGCAAAAAAATAGGCCATACAATTCTGTGCGAATAAGTGAGGAAAATCCATCTGATAGGGTAGGCTATGATGAAAAATTACATTATGGATCTATGGATTTTAAACAAGTTTTGGCTGAGGGAATAAGGACATACTTAAAAAAACTTGATGAAGCTGATAAGCAATTCCATAGTATTGTGATAGAACCAGAGATATTTAGTGCTGATAAGGCAGCGCGATACAACAAGAAAATTCAAAGGGATGCGAAATTAAAAAATTGGCTTATTTTTGAGGATGTAAATAAAAAATTTTCTGTGCTCCATGAATTAAATCATTGTTTAGCTAATAGAAAAATAATTTTACTAAGAAGAAGGATGAGACCACAAAGTTATTATGAGGCTCTAGAAAACGCTATGGATGCAGATATATTTCCAGTAGATTTGCTTAATATGGCTCAGGTTTATGGAAATAGTCTTGTGAGCGTATTTAATGTTGTTCAAGGGAAGCCTAATAAGGTAATTTTTGAGAGTGAGTGTTCTAGAGTATTTGAAGATGCAATTGTAGATGATATGGCCAACGCACTAGGCTGTGAGCTGGGACTTAGTCCAATTAGCCTAATTGAGTTTTATAAGACAAAGCTTGACTCATGTTATAGACCATTTGTCTATTTAGTAGGAATGTGGAATTTAGTTAGCGATAATAGCCTAAGAAAGAATTATCTCACTGGAAATAGTGATTTTGACATAAACGGTACATATGGATTTGAGTGTTTGTTTCATGAATTGCTGAAATCATGTATAAAAGAAAATGAGATGGGAAATGTAGCGCAAGTCGAGTATAAAGAATTTGACTATGATAAAATAGCAAAAAACCTTACCAGTGTGGTGCAGTTTACAGATAAAAAATATAAAGTTCAAAATTTAACTGATGAGCAGAAACGTTTGTATGACTTCTATCGAACTGAAACTTTAAATCCGCAAGTCTTAATTAATTATATGAGTGAGTATACGGATTTTGCTTCGGATAAGAAAGAAATAATTAGTAAATTAAACCAAAAATATATGGCTAACATGCGGGTTAAACAAGATTTCTGTGTGACACCAATCGGCGACATTGAAAAACAACAAAGTATGGTAATGTAAAGATTATATAAAATAAAATGGATATGGAGATATTATTATGACACAAAAAATTACGGAACAATACACTGAGGATGCTATTCAAGTGTTAGAGGGGTTGGACCCTGTAAGAAAGCGTCCTGGAATGTATATTGGTAGTACTGATGAGAGAGGATTACAACACCTCATTATCGAGATTGTAGATAACTCTATCGATGAGGCTTTAGCAGGATATTGTGACCATATAGAGGTAACTTTGCAGAAAAATGGCGCTTGTAGGGTGCGCGATAACGGACGTGGTATCCCTACAGGTATGCACAAGACCGAGCACAAATCAGCGGTGGAGGTGGTGCTTACCAAGTTGCATGCTGGTGGTAAGTTCGGTGGAAAAGGCTATAAGATTAGTGGAGGATTGCATGGTGTGGGCCTTAGTGTGGTAAACGCTTTATCGACTGATCTTGAGGTAGATGTTTATCAAAATGGAAATGTTTATCACCAAGATTACAAACGTGGCATTCCGCAAAACGCTCTTACTGTGGTAGGCTCGACAAAGGAGACAGGGACCCAAGTTACCTTTTTGCCTGATCCAGAGATATTTGAAACAGTTGATTTCAACTACGAAACACTAAAAACTCGTTTTAAAGAAATTGCTTTCTTAAATAAGGGGTTGAGCTTACGCCTTGTGGATGAACGCGAGGGAAGAGAGCGAGATGAAACTTACCACTACGAGGGTGGAATTGTAGAGTTTGTGCAGGCACTCAATAAAGGGAAAGATACCTTGTTTGATAATCCAATTTATATAGACAAAGTAGCAGACAACTATGAGGTGGAAGTTTGCTTTCAATATAACGACGGGTATAGCGAAACAATTTATACTTATGCTAACAACATAAATACAGAGGAAGGCGGAACTCACCTAGTAGGATTTAAAAACAGCCTTACCAAAATCGTAAATGATTATGGAGTGCAGAATAAAATACTAAAAGATAACGAAAAACTGAGTGGTGAAGATGTGCGTGAGGGCATCACAGCTATCATTTCGGTAAAATTAACTGAACCGCAATTTGAAGGGCAGACTAAGACCAAACTTGGTAATAGTGAAATGCGCGGATATGTGGAAAAGGCTATGGAAGAATTTGGCTCTTTCCTCGAGGAAAATCCTGTGCCAGCGAAAAACTTAATCCTCAAGTGTGTGACAGCGCAAAGGGCAAGAGATGCTGCTCGTTCCGCTAGGGAACTCACTCGTAGAAAAGGCGTGCTAGAAACCACAACATTACCCGGAAAACTTGCCGATTGTACTAGCAAAGAGGCAAAACTCTGTGAGATTTATCTAGTCGAGGGAGATAGTGCGGGAGGTACTGCTAAAGAAGGAAGAGACCGAAAATATCAGGCAATTTTACCACTAAGAGGAAAGATACTTAATGTGGAAAAAGCAAGACTTCATCGAGTGCTTGAGAACCAAGAAATCAAATCTATGATAACGGCATTTGGTTGTGGAATTAGTAACGAATTTGATGAGAGTAAACTTCGCTATGACAAGATAATCTGTATGACTGATGCTGATGTTGATGGGAGTCATATTAGGATATTGATGCTCACATTCTTCTTTAGGTTTATGCGTCCACTTATCGAGCATGGCCATATCTACATTGCTCAACCCCCACTATATAGGGTAAAACGTAGTAGTGGAGATAGGTATTTTTTTAATGATGATGACCTAAATCTCTATCTAGATAGCCTCGGTCGAAAAGGGTATGAATTACAACGCTATAAGGGTTTGGGTGAAATGAATGCCGAGCAGTTGTGGGATACTACTATGAATCCAGAGACTAGGACGATGCTCCAAGTAACCATGGAAGATGCTTTTGAGGCAGACCAAATATTCACGCTTCTGATGGGAGATCAACCCGAATTACGTAGGGAGTTTATAGAGAAAAACGCATCGCTTGTTGCGGATCTTGATATTTAGTAAGAAAAGAAAAAAGGACAGATAATTTATGGAAAACCAAGAAAACATTACACCCCAAGTTCCTACAGAACAAAAAATCGACAATACGAATGTAATCAAAACTCCTGTCGTAGGGGAAATGAAGAAAAGTTTTATAGCATATGCCATGGCTGTAAATGTTAGCCGTGCTATTCCTGATGTGCGAGATGGTTTAAAACCCGTACATCGTAGGATATTATATAGCATGAGCGAATTAAATCTATTTAACGATAAACCATACCGAAAGTGTGCACGTATCGTGGGTGATGTATTGGGTAAATATCACCCTCACGGAGATAGTGCAGTGTATGATGCTTTGGTACGTTTGGCACAACCTTTTACTATGCGCGCGCCTTTAGTAGATGGACAAGGAAATTTTGGGTCTATAGATGGTGACCCAGCTGCAGCGCAACGTTATACAGAGGCAAGGCTGAGTAAAATCGCGAGTGAAATGTTGCGAGATTTGGATAAAGATTGCGTAGATATGGTACCAAACTTTGATGACACGCTTATGCAACCAGCAGTTTTGCCTTCAAGATATCCAAACCTACTTGTAAATGGTGCTGATGGTATCGCTGTGGGAATGGCTACAGCTATTCCACCTCACAACCTTGGAGAGGTAATTGATGGGGTGATAGCCTTAATTAACAATCCTGACATCGAAATCGATGATTTGATGACCTATATCAAAGCTCCAGATTTTCCTACGGGTGCTCTTATCATGGGGCGTATGGGAATTAGGCAAGCATACAAGACTGGGCATGGGAAGATTGTGGCTAGAGCTCGTACTGAGATTGAGGATGATAACGGCAAAATAAAGATTGTTGTAACGGAAATTCCATATCAGGTGAACAAAGCTCAGTTGATACTCCAAATTGCTAACCTTGTGCGCGATAAAAAGATAGAGGGAATCGCTGATATCAAGGAAGAATCAGACCGAACTGGTATGCGTATAGTAATCGATTTGAAAAGAGATGCAAATCCACAAGTTGTGCTAAATTTGTTATTTAAGCACAGTCAATTGCAAACCAGCACTGGGATAATATTCTTAGCACTTGTCAATGGCGAGCCAAAGGTGCTAAACCTTAAAGAAATGCTATATTACTATCTAGAGCATCAAAAGGAAGTTATCACAAGGCGTACTCAATATGACCTTGAGAGAGCCAAAGAGCGTGCTCATATCGTAGAAGGATTGGTTATAGCTCTAGCCAATATTGATGAGGTTATTCAGGTAATTAAGAGCAGTAAAGAGCGTAATGATGCACTCGAAAAGTTGTGTACTTGCTTTAGTTTATCAGATAAACAAGCCAATGCAATCCTTGACATGAGGTTGAGTAGGTTGACTGCTTTAGAAGTAGAAAAACTACAGCAAGAATTGGCCGACCTACGAAACTTTATTGCTGAGTGTGAAGGTATTTTAGCTGATCCAAACAAGGTGTTAGCTATTATTGCTAAAGAGCTCACAGAAATCAAAGAAAAATATAATACTCCAAGGCGTAGTGAGATTAGTCATGATGTGGGGAACTTTGATATCGAAGATTTGATTGCAAAAGAAGATATGGTTATCAGTATGACAAATCAAGGATATCTAAAGCGCATGGCTTTGAGTGAATATCATACTCAAAATCGTGGAGGAGTGGGAATTTCTACTCACAAGTCAAAAGATAATGACAAGGTAAGCAAGCTTCTCATAGCCAACACCCACGACACGATGCTATTCTTTACAAACCTAGGTAAAGTGTACTCTGTAAAGACTTATGAAATCCCTGAGGGTAGCAAAGTTAGCAAAGGAAGAAATATTATTAACCTTCTCCAAGTTGCTCAAGGTGAGCAGGTATCAGCACTCATTTGCTTACCTGCGGAGATGGTATCAGGCAAAAAGAGTGTATATCCACCAACGACAGAAGAAGATGTGACAGATGAAAATCTTGGTGTTGCTACAGAAAATGTGGAGAAAGAAGATCCTGAGACAGGGGAAGTAATCGATGATTACGCTGGTGATGTAAATCCAAATGGATATTTAGTATTTACCACTCGCAATGGTCTTATCAAGAAAACTCCAGTAGAGCAGTTCTTTAGTATTATGCGCTCAGGAAAGAGAGCAATCTCGTTAGATGAAGGAGATGAGCTTATCAAAGTGGAGCGCAGTAGCGGTAATGATGATTATCTAATCGCTTGTAGCAGTGGTAAGTGTATTCGCTTTAACGAGCGTCGGATTCGTCCATTGGGTAGGGCAGCTCGAGGAGTAAGGGCTATGAGGTTACTCGATGGAGCGGTACTTGTAGATATGTGCGTAGTTCAGCCGGATAAAGAAGTTTTGACAATTACAGCCAACGGTTATGGAAAGCGTGCTGACATTAGTGAATATCGTCTCCAAGCGCGTGGCGGTATAGGTGTAAAAGCGGGAGAATTTAATGAAAAGACCGGAGAGGTAGTTGGCCTTCGTCAAATCGAGACTGATGATGATGTGATTTTGATAACTAACAACGGTACTACTATTAGGATAAAATCTGGTGATGTTCGGAAGGTCAGCAGGACTAGTCAAGGTGTACGCATGATGAAATTGCGTAGCAACAACTCTATAGTTAGCATGGCGACAGTTGCTAGTGAAGCAAATGAACCCGAAGAGGAGGATGGATTGCCTAGTGTTGGGGACTTTGCAGCGCAATTTGAAGAGCAAAGTGAAGCTGGGTTAAATGAACTAGAAGTTGAGTTAGATTCTGGGGCTCCGATAGATTATGTAGAAGATGGAGAAAAATCAGAAGAAATATCTGAATCTACTGGAGAAACTGACGAAACAGCAGAAGAAACGGATGAATCGGCTGAAGAATCAAAAGAAGAATAATAAAAAAGACTTTTGTAATTTTACAAAAGCCTTTTTTACGTTATATAGGGAGTTTATCAAGTCCACCCACCAAAAATTGAAATACTATTGCTGCAGCAATTAGAATGCACATGATGATTTGGAAAGTCACAGAACGAGTAATCGCATAATCAAGTAGCAATAGAGCGCATACAGCCAATGAGCCAAAATATCTAACATATCCTACAATGCTATTTACCACATCAGATGTTACAAAATTCCATTTTATGTTTATAGCAGTGTACAAGAATGCAATTATTACTACGATAGACAGCACAATGGTGATTATTTGGAATATTGACTGTACTTTTGTTTGATTGTTGTATGACATATTTACCTCCTTTTTTATTATTGCACAAAATAATTCGATTTGCAACTAATTTTTATATCATTTTTTATCAAATTCATTTTGTAAGTGGCGGATGCCATTTTTGAAAATAAGAATCTAGTTCATTTGTGCAGCATGATATATCTTTGTAATTGGGGGGAGGAGTATCAGAGCCTCTTTTACAATTCTTTTCAATATCATCAAAAAGTCTTTTGTAGCGTAATTCTATATATGGGCTATATATATATGGCACAAGATGGCGCGCTCTGGGCATAAGGTTGGAAATATAGTCCATTTTTCTTTCCGCAAAATTGTTTTGCACAAGTTGCTTGTCTATAGTTTGGATAAATTTGTTGGGGGAAAAATGGATGTATGTTACATTTCGTTTTGGGCCTAGTGCGATAAGTCCCACCATATCATACATATTCTTTTGATCTTTTTTTTGTTCTTTAATGATAGAAAATTCTGCCACAAAGTTGTCATTTTTTAGAGGTGAGATTATTTGATCAAATAATTTACTAGAGTAGAGTAGGGCGGGGAATGTCGGCATGTTTATTTGAGTGATTTTGCTAAAGAATAAATGAAATCTTTCTTGAGCTGCTGCTATTCTTTCTTCCGTGTCGGTTGGGTATGAGCATGATTTTACTAAATTTGCTAATTTTTGTTGGAGTTCATACTCACTCAACAAACACTTTAACGCTTGCTTGGAGTGGCCTATCTCATATGAAACCGTGTGTTTTAACTTTGATTCTAGTTCAGTTTCAAAGCTTTTTTGCTCGTTAGAAAATCCTCTCAAGGTGATATTGTTAATTTCACCCAAAACTTTGATATTGTTCATATCATAATATCCCGCAAAAGTAAGATATAAGGTGTTATTAGGCTCGTTAGAGTTTATGTTATTTAGGATTGGAGACGGATTTTTTAGTGTACATAGTGGCACTTCAACATCTGTGTGATACATAAATAGTGGCTCATTTTCGCCGTCTCTACCTTTAGTTTTTATTCGTGTATGTATTCCGTTCATTTCTAGCATTTTAGCAAAGAGAATGTTAAAGTCAACACAAACGACTTCGGGATTGGTTGGGCTAATTTTGTTTATTTCATTTATATCTATATGGCGCAAAAATTTGGGGGGAATGTTGTTTTCATCATTACATTCAGTTGCCCAATATTCCGCATCATAGCTGAGCAAACTACATAATTTTGTATATATATATAGCACTTTATCCACATCATCTAAGTTTGGATTCATAGCAGAAAAAACGGCGTCACATAACGCCGAATCAGGCTCACAAATATTTATTGCTTCTCTATTGGTTAATTCACCTTCCATTTTTATCTAGACCTCTTATAAAACTTTCCCAATCCCTAAATTGGTTATGGTGGCGGGATTTGAACCCGCGACCCCTAAGTCCCTAACCTAGTGCGCTACCAAACTACGCCACACCATATTGCTCCTAATAGTATAACACATTTTTTGTGATTTGGGAATACTTTTGATAGAAAAATTCATAAATTTGCAAAAATAATGAGAAACTATTTAAGTGGTGTGGATAAAAATTTTTATTTCATCCTCTAAATTGCTTTACTTTTGGATGTGGTTTTTGTATAATTTAGTATAATGACATTTTCTCAATGTGGAGGTAGGTTGTGAAAATAAAATCAAAAATAGGTGATGGAGTATTTATAACATGCGTTATAATATCCATTATTATGCTATTTATGTTTGTGGCTTGGGTGGTGACAGGGATTTGGTGGCCAGCGGTTGCGCTTACATTGATAGTGTTGATTATGTGCTTGATATATTTCAACACGTTCTATGAATTGCTTCCAGATGGCTTACTTCTCAGTTGTGGATTACTTTCAAAAGCCATCCCATACAGAGCTATCATTTCCGTTACTGATGCCGACAGCATTAGTCCTTCATACTGCTTGTGTAGCAAGCGTGTAATGATAAGGTATGTGGAAGGAGAGGAAATAAAACACACATACGCCTCTCCAGCTAATAGGGCGCAATTTAGAGATTTGTTGAGTAAAGCAATGGCAAAATATGCTGTTAGCCTAAAGGGTGAGCAAAAAACAGAGCTAGATCGCGTTGTATCCAAGGCGAAGAAAGAACAGCTTCCTCAGACAAAAGCCGAAGAGCGTGCTGTAATTAATGAAGAAAAACAACTCAAAGCCGAGGCTAAATCAATGGAAAAGCCAACGCTAGGAGAAAGAGTATCTAAAATTGTGAACAAAAAAGACAATCAGATTCTTTCTCGTGAAGAGCAAAAAAAGATGAAAGAAGAGAAAAAATTACTCGAACGCTTACGCAAACAAAAGGATAAAGAGACAAAAGAAGCTCTAAAGCAAGACGAAATCATTCAAGAGCGTCAAGTTCGAGCAATGAAAGAACAAAACATTATGACTACCAAGAAAAAACAAGCAGAGCTTAAAAAGCAAAATGAAAAAATGAAAGAGGAAACGCTAAATCAAAAATTAGAAACTCAACAAAAGAAATTATTAGCTAAAGAAACAAAAAAGGCTAATAAGCTAGAGGCGAAGCGTGAAGTTCGTGACAAAAAGTTGGCTGCGGCCAATAAAGCAATAGCCGAAAAACAATCAAAACGCAACGCTAAGAAAGAAAGTTGATAAATAAGCACAGTTGTGCTTATTTTTTTGTAAAGAGCATGCGTTTGTTGACAGGATAGTAAATGATGTGATATAATAAAATCTATAAAGTTTTAAAAGGAAAAGTTTATGAAAAAAGAAGTGGTATCGCGCTATGCACCTAGCCCAACGGGATATATGCATATTGGGAATTTACGCACATGTTTGTATGAGTATTTGACAGCAAAACATGCTGGAGGAAAGTTTATTTTACGAATTGAGGACACTGATCGCAATAGATTTGTGGCTGATTCGGAGCAAGTTATTTTTGATACATTGCACGCATGTAATATAAAATATGATGAGGGTCCTGACATAGGTGGAAAAAATGGTCCATATCGCCAGAGTGAGAGACTTGATATTTATAAGGAATATGCTAGAAAACTCATTGACAATAAAAGCGCATATTATTGCTTTTGTGGGGAAGAGGAAAAAACTGAAGTAGAGGGTGAATTTACAGTGCACCATTGTGATTGTGCAAAACTTAGCAAAGCTGAAATTGAAAAGAAATTAACAGCAAAAACCCCGTATGTTATTAGGTTTAATGCCCCAAAGGACGATAAAAGTACCACATATCATGACAATGTGTTTGGGGACATTACAGTCAGCCACAAGGAAATGTATGATATAGTACTGCTCAAGTCTGATGGCTATCCTACATATAATTTTTGTCACATAGTTGATGATCACTTAATGGGAGTGACGCATGTGTTGCGTGGAAACGAATATTTGATGACTACAGCACTTTATACTCTTATTTACAAGGCATTTGGCTGGACTTTGCCCGAGTATTATCACTTGCCGATTATAATGACAGTAGACAAAGAAACAGGTAAGATTGTAAAATTTTCTAAAAGACATGGCTCTGTGGCATTTCGTGATTTTGTAGAGGCAGGATATTTGCCTGAGGCTCTGATAAATTACATTGCTTTGCTTGGGTGGCACTTGGGGAATAGTGATGAAGAATTTTTCACTATGGAAGAGCTAATCAAAGTTTTTGACCCTAAAGATATTCGCAAATCTTCATCAGTTTTTGATTATGAGAAACTCAAATGGATGAACGCGAAGTATCTAACACAGATGAATCTCAAGGATTTTTACAAAGTCGCAAAGCCATTTATTGAGAAAGTTTTAAATAAAACGGTGAATATGGATGCATTATTAAAACTTATTCAGCCTCGTGTGCAGATTTTGAGTGAGATTCCAGAAAAAATTGAGTTTTTCGAGAAGTTACCTGATTTTGATATTAATTTACTCGCCAATGACAAGAAGAAAACCACTCTCGAGATTGCTAAAAATGTACTGACAAAATCATTAGAAGTTTTAGGCAAAGTGAAGGACTGGAATAATGACAACCTATTTGAGGCACTAAACAGTTTGGCTACTGAGATGGGGCTAAAGGCGATGAGTGTGATGTGGGTAATACGTTTGAGTGTGTCAGGCAGCCTAGTTACGGTAGGTGGGGCTACAGAAATTATGGAAGTTTTGGGCAAAGATGAGTCTATTGCAAGATTAAAATCAACTTTGGCAAGGATTAAATAAGTGGCGTTTTAATTATAAAACTATGCGCAAAATGTAGATATTTGACAAATTTTGAATGAATTTGTAAAAGTTTTTGTTATATAGAGAAAAAATTTTAAAAAAAATCTTGACAACGAATATCTGTTTGATATAAACTTATACGAGTAAAGGAGAGATATTATGGACATTTCAGAAGTAAAAAAGGGTATGCATGTAATTATTGATGGTGATCTATACAAAGTAATAGACTTTTTGCATGTGAAACCTGGAAAAGGTTCTGCGATTATGAAGACAAAAATCAAAAATGTACGTACAGGAACTACACTAGAAAGAAATTTCAATACAAACTACAAATGTGAGGCTGCGATGATAAATCACATCAATGCTCAATATTTGTACAATGACGGTAGCACCTATTATTTTGCTGATATGACTACATTTGAGCAAATTGAGGTGTCTGCGGTACAAATCGGAGACGATAAGGATTATTTCTTGGAAAATCTTGAAGTGCAAGTTGATATGTTGGACAAAGAAATCTTGGGTGTAACAATTCCAGAAAAACTTACCATGACAGTAACAAAATTTGACCCAACCCAAGAAACATCTAGCGAATTAGCTGCTATTACTGAGACAGGACTTATGGTCAGAGTACCAAAGTTTATTACTCAAGGCGAGAAAATTGTTGTGACCACAGCTGATGGAAAGTATTTTTCGCGCGCAAACTAATAATTGTCATTCTAAGTATAAAGCTAGAATGAGACAATTATTTTTTGTTATAAATTAATTTTAAAATAAATAGGAGATTATTATGGATAAAAAAGTTGCTTTGATTACTGGAGCTAGTGGGGGAATTGGTTCTGAGATTGCCCTTGAATTTGCTCGAAACGGATATGATTTGATATTGGTGCACAACACTCACCCAGTGGATAATATTTTGCTAGAATGTGAAAAGCTGGGGGCACAGTGCTTGTCAGCAAAATGTAATCTTACCAATGAGGATGATATTAATTTGTTGGTTGCTTGTGCAATGGATCATTTTGGAAGAATTGATGTATTGGTAAACAATGCAGGGATTTCAATAGATACTTTGTTTCAAGACAAGACCGTGAAGGAATTTCGTCACACTCTAGATGTAAACTTAGTAGGGACATTTTTACTTAGCAAGCTAGTCGGGGCTATTATGATGGAACAACACTGTGGTAAGATAATAAATATCACCAGTACAAATGGTATCAATACATATTATCCAATGTGTGTTGATTATGATGCGAGTAAAGCTGGGCTGATTTCACTCACTCACAATTTGGCGGTGCAATTTGCACCTTATGTAAATGTAAATGCTGTGGCTGCAGGATTTATAGCGACTCCACGGGAAGTAGAGCAGATGGATGACGAATTTATCAAGAGCGAAGTAGCAAAAATCTTTGTACATCGTGTAGGAACAGCGAAAGATGTAGCAAACTTAGTAGCCTTTTTGGCTAGTGCTAAGGCTGATTTTATAAATAATGAAGTTATTCGTATCGATGGTGGTCAATACGGTGCGTAATAGAAAAATTTCCTCAACATGATGGGGATTTTTTTATTATTAAAAAATATTTTAAAATATTTAGTTATTATATAACTAAAAAATAAAGTAAAAAAAAAATTTTTAAAATTGTATTGACAATATCCCATTTATATGATAAAATGCAAGCCAAATTTTTGAAAAGGAGAAAATGCACTATGTGTACAGAGAAAAATTTTAACTTATATTTGTTATTAAGCAATGCAAAAACATATGGTTTGTGCATTTTTTCTGCACGCGGTTCTAAGGAAAATGCTGTGATGGAGGCTTTGCGATTGTATAGGCATTGAGTGATCAATGCTAAGTGTGTTTTAAAAAGCAAGCAAAACCACACGGAGATTTCCGTGTGGTTTTTGTTTGTATTATAGATATTGCAAAAAATAGATAAAATAATAAATTTAATTAAGGAGAAATAAAATGAGAAAAATTGTGAATGAAACAGGATTTACAATAACTAGATTTACGAATAAAGATGTAATAAAAATGAGAAATAACCCAGATTTTTGGAATGGGATAACACAAATAGGAGCTGATTCTTTTAGAAGTAATAAAGTAGAATCAATAATAATTCCTGAGGGAATTGAAGTTATTGGTGCGCGAGCCTTTACCAATTGCAGAAATAGTATTAGAAAAGTAAGCATTCCTAGCACAGTAAGGCGAATTGATGATGAGGCATTTTTTAAGTGCAAAAATATAGAAGAGATATTCATGCCAATGCCAGGTCGCAAAGTTTCAATAGCAGCTTCAGCTTTTGCGGATAGTAGTGTTGAAGGTGTTATTGATGAAATTTTCATTAAAAGTATAATGGGAATTAATTTTGGTGCAATAGCTATGTCCGTTTTTGCTCAGGGAGTATTTATTAATAGTTTTAGTTCAAAAAATCCTGATTTTATACCATTTTAATATGTGTTAAATTGAACAAATAATAAAAAACACGTAGTTTTTCTACGTGTTTTTTATTTAATTTCTACTGATTTTTCACCATTTTTGAATATGATTTTTTTGATATTTCCTACTGCCTTAATATCGTCTTCACAAGATTTTACAAAGTCATCATACCCCGAAATAGAAACCGTATTAAGTTCTTCTTTTAGGCTCAAACCTTTTTGAGATTTGTATCCTCTAATAATAGAAACAATATCACAAACTTCATCACCTTTGGCGATTAAGTCTTTGTCAGATACTTTTCCTAAATCAAGCAAACCACTAATGTGGATAGATTTTTTGTTTTCTAGCTTTGCGAATGAGTCTTGATAAATTTCTTCTGTAATGTGGGGCATATATATAGAGAACATCTTGAGCATTCCAAGTAGAACCTGACTGGCTGCATATTGGGCACTTTCTTTGGCTTTTTCTCCATAAATTTCGGGCTTATATAGTCTATTTTTAGCAATTTCGATATAATTGTCACAGAAATTCCAGAAAAGTTGCTCCAAAGCATTGAGCGCAAGTCCCATTTCATATTTATTGAAGTATGAAACAAAGGCAGCATATGTTTGTTTATAGCATTCAATTATCCAGCTGTCCATAGGTAAAAGTTCACATTTTTTTGGAGTATAACCATCTAAGAACGAAAGCACAAATTTGCTGGCATTCCAAATTTTTTGCATAAGTTTAAATCCATTGTTAAACTCTTCCTCAGATATATACACATCCTTACCAAGACTGGCATTTGTGGCCCAGTATCTGGTTACATCAGCGGAATATTTTTCTCTACATTCTTGAGGGGTGGGAGTGCCTTTGTTAGGTTTTGATTTAGATAGTTTTTGTCCAGAAGCACTAAGTCCCCAGCCACTTATAGCAGAGTTTTTCCATGGCAATTTGTTGTAGTGAAGAATAGATTTAGCTACTGTGTAAAAATTCCATACAGTTACATTATCCTGTGCGGTAGGGCGAAGATCAAGCGGTAAAAATTTATCACTAAGCCCTTCGTGAGTAAGTAAATCTAGCCCAATTTGTGGTGTTAGAGAACTTGTTGCCCAAGTATCCATTATATCTGTCTCTGGTTTAAATTTTTTGCTGCCACATTTTGGACAAGCGCATTTAGGTTGAGTCATTAATGGATCTATAGGTAAGTCTTCATAATCGGCCACAATGATTTCACCACAATCTTCACAATACCAAACAGGAAAAGGAACGCCAAAGTAACGTTGTCGAGATATACACCAGTCCCACTTAAGGTTATCAACCCAGTTTAAGAAACGCTTTTTGAAACGCTCAGGGTACCATTTAACCTGTTCTCCAGCTTTATAAATCTCTGCTTTTCTGTCAAGTAGTTTTACAAACCATTGAGGCGTGCTTAAAATCTCTATAGGATTACCACAACGTTCATGTGTAGCTACATTATGTGTCATGGTTTCTTGGTTGTAAAGTATTCCGGTCTCACGTAGCTTTTCAATAATTTTTGCTCTACATTCAGCAATTTTAAGACCTGCAAATTCTCCAGCTAAGTCAGTCATACGTCCGTAAGATGTGATACCTTCTTTTATAGAAAGATTGTACTCTTTTTGCCACTTAGCGTCAGCTTCGTCACCAAAGGTACAGCACATTACGGCTCCCGTACCTTTTTCCATATCACAATCAGGGTTAGCAATAACAGGTACTTCCACATTATATAGTGGACTAATCGCAGTTTTTCCCACTAAGTGTGCTCGAGCTTTGTCATCAGGGTGAACAAATATACATACACAAGCACATAAAAGTTCGGGGCGGGTGGTACCTATTTTAATTCTTTCATCGCTACCTTTTACGCCAAAAGTGATGTAGTTCATAGCGCTGTCGAGTTCTTTGTTTTCAAGTTCTGATTGAGCAACAGCTGTCTGACAATCGGGACACCAAAGCGTGGCGGATTTTCTGCGTACTATATCACCTTTTTTGTACAAAGTAACGAAAGATTGTTGGCTAATTTTACGGGTGTTATCCGAGTTCGTCGAGTATGGATTAGAAAAATTGGCACTAATTCCCATTGTTTTAAAGTTGTTTTTATAAACTTCTTTAAAACTAGCTGTAGTTTCGTTACAAATTTTTATGTATTCAGCACGAGAAATTTCACGAAGATTAATTTTTTCTCTGGTTTGCACAAATTTATCGGTAGGGAGCCCATTATCATCGAACCCCCATGGATAATAAACTGATTTACCATTCATTCGTTGAAAACGTGCTATAGTATCAGTTTGAACATAGCTAAAAATACCCCCCAAGTGGATATTTCCAGAAATAGTTGGTGGGGGAGTATCAATCATATATTTGTCTTTTGCATTTTCATCAAATGCATAAATGTTATTCTCATCCCAATAATTTTGCCAATACGGTTCTCTATTTTTAAAATCATACTTTTTATCTAACATTTTTCTTCCTTTTATATATCTTGCGAGTCTTTTGTAATATCGATTTCACGTTTCCACAACATGTGTTGTGAACAATATGCATACACGCAGTACGGTATTACACCATTTTCCAAAATGAAGTTGGTTTCAGGAGCTTTGTTTGGTTCCATGTAGCAGAGTTGACCTCCGCGACTAGATTCCATAAAGATCCATTGAATGTAGTGGTCAGCTGTCATTGGGTGTGGGAGAATACCTATGCTTACGCTAAGATTTCGACCAGTGTAGGCTACAACAGGTACATGAGTGTCTTCCGATGCAGTAGATTTGTTAGGGATAAGTTTTTGCATAGCTTGTCCACAGCAAGAAAGGGGTTGATCTCCGTCCAAAACTTTAAAAACTACATTTCCACAAACTGAACAACGATAAAAAACGATATTTGTCATAATATTTACCTCTTTACTTTTTTAATACCTCATTATAACATCTTTTTTTCGTTTTGTCTAGTGTCGCACAAAAATATGTGGTAAAATAAAATTAATTACTTGAAAATAACATTTAATGATTATATTATATTATAAAGAGGTGAAAAAATGTTTTTTTCATCAAAAAAATGCTTTAATAAACAACATTCAAATAAAAAACTGAGTAGTTTACTCAGTTTTATCTTTATTTAGTTAAAGGCTCTTCTTTGTCTAGTGGAGCGAAGATATCTTCAAATCCCTCTTCAATAGCATTGTTAAGCTCAGCATCGTAAGCATCTACCAATTCAGCAACCATATATTTTACACGGTTTGATTTAGCTATTACTATTGCTTCTTTAGCAGTAACTTCAGCCTCAGCTGCTGTAACTTCGTCAGCCAAAGGTTTTACAGCTTCTTCAGATTTTTGCAATGCTTTTTCAGCATCTTCTACTGCGGTTTTCTTAGAAAGCTCATTTTGCTTTACATCTTCAAGCTTTTCATATAATTTATTTAATTCATCCTCAGTCTCTTTAATTCGAAGTTTTTGACAGTCAATCTTGTCGTCATATTCCTTTACAGCTTTGTCAAGACATTTGTTTAATTGAGATTTTTGATTTTGAAGCTTCTTAATTTTCTCTTCATCAGCAATAATTTCAGATTTTACAAAGGCAATCTTTCTATTTACTCTGTCTAATAATACATTTCTGTTACGAGCATACTCTGGGTCTTCGTAGTTTACTCTTACTTCTTTACCATCTACGATAAACTTTCTACCTTCTTCAGATTGAGTTTCAGTTAAGGCTTTTGCAAATGGCTTTAATGGACCCATAATGGTACGTTTTTTGATGCCTTGTTTAGATTTTCCTCTGATAGGATTCTTTCTGGCCTTATCTAGATCCTTTTTAAATGTTTCATCATCAACAGCTTCACCATATATATAATCTTTAGATTTTTCTATTAAAAATTCTCTAAAAGCAATTTCAGCCTCGATTTGATCTATACAAACTTTCTTTTTCTCACAAACGCTTTTTCTAATCTTATCTTTCTCTTCTTCTTCAGTTCTAGCATTCTCTTCTATGCCCATTTTAAGTTCATTTATGTAAGATTGCAACTCTTTGATAGCAGCCTGTACTGCTTCAATTTTTAATACACTAGTTTCGTGTTTAGCTTTGGTTAGTGTTACTTTTGATTTTGATCTGTCTATTACTTTATTTGCTATCTCAAAAGCTGTTTTCTTTTCATCTAATTTGTTGTCAGCTTCTTGAAGTTCGCCCATACTTTTTAAAAGTTCAGCGCGCTCTTTTTCGAGTATTGCTTTATTGTCGCGATCGTCGATGTTTTTAGCAATAGTGTCCTCAATAGCTTGAATCATTTCTCTAACTTGTTTCTTAACAAGTCTCTCTTCTTTGATTCTTGTTACAGTCTCAATTGTAGCAGCATCTACATCTTTATTCTCACCTGTAGGGTAGAGAACAGATAGGGTTGATGAGGTGTTGTAAACATCGGGAAGTAATTGAGCATTTTGCTCTGTGTCCAATATCTCCTTTTGTACACTCTCTACATCAGAAATTATTCTATTGAGAGCCTCACCAAGCTGGGAGTATTGTTCCAAAACATTTGGATCCCTACCAATTTGGGATGCTTTTACGGCTTCTTCTTTGAGTTCTTTTAAAGCATCCATTGAAAATTTGTGTGTCATAATTTTTACCTGCTTTATTCATTTTGTTACTTTCGCATACTGTTATGCGCGGGTATTATATAGTAATTTTTATTTTTTGTCAATACTGTTTTTTAAAATTTTATTCCTAAAAATGAATTTTTTGACACATTTATACATAAGAATGATGGCAAAAAAAGAAATATTATAATAATAAAAAATAACTACAAAGTAGTTATTTTTTAAATTCTCAATTTTAGCAAAATTTAGTTATTTTTTTTACACTTTGATTTAATAAATTTGTAGATTTCCATCACGGGAATGATAGAGAATGATACCCCAAAAGCTATTAGCCAAAGTAGTGGGGAAAGTGCTTTAAATTCGAATATATTGGCCAAAAATCCTATATTTATAATTGCAAAATTTATGATAATGCTAGTTATAAAGGTAAACCAAAAAAGTTTGTTGTGAAAGGGATTAGATTTGAAGATGCTTTCTTTACTTCTTACATTTATAAGATGGAAAATTTGTGATAGAGACAATATCACAAATGAGAATGTGATAGCTAGAGTATTATCACCAGTAAGATACTCTAAAAGAATAAATGAAATTACAACGCAAGCCGTTTGCCAAATAACTTGCACTATCATAGGGATTTTAATTCCTGCAAATAAGTTGTCGTCACTTGGATTAGGTTTTCTAGTCATTGCGTCATGCTCCGCAGGTTCTACCGAAAGGGACAGAGCTGGGAGAGAGTCGGTGATGAGGTTGATAAGGAGAATTTGAATTGCACTCAAAAATCCGAGTTGTGGGCAAATAAAGGTGATGAGGAGAATGGAGAGTACTTCTACAAAGTTGGTTCCAAGTAAGAATTGGATTACTTTTTTGATATTGTCATAGATTCTTCGTCCTTCGCTTACAGCTGTGACCACGGTGGAGAAGTTGTCATCAGTGAGAATGATGTCAGCGGCTTCTTTAGCTACTTGAGTGCCGCCTTTGCCCATTCCCACGCCAATATCAGCTGCTTTGATGCTAGGGGCATCATTTACACCATCTCCAGTCATAGCTACAATATTTCCCAGTCGTTGCCATGCGGCAATAATACGCAATTTGTTGGCTGGGGTAGCCTTGGCATATACTGTAGTGTTTTGTACAACTTGGTCAAATTGTTCATCACTCAGTTCATCAAGCTCTGGACCTGATAAGATTTGGTCTCCCTTATGAAAAATTCCTACTTCGCTAGCTATAGCTTGGGCTGTGGTGGGATGATCCCCACTTATCATGATAACTTTGATGCCTGCGGCTTGGCATTCAGCGACTGATGTTGCACTAGTAGAGCGAGGTGGGTCACGTAGTCCTGTGATGCCTAAGAAAGTCTGACTATTTTCTTCATCATGGGTAAATTCCGAGGCTTTATGTTCGTGATAGCTAAATCCTATGCAACGCATTCCGCGTTTACACATTGATTCAATAGTTTTTAGTAGGTTTTCTCTTATTGCGTCGGTTAGTTTTTGTCTTTCTCCATCGACATAGACATAGTCGCAGTGGGAGAGTACTATATCGGGTATTCCTCTTGAAAAACCAATTACATTATCCCAAATGGGGTGATAGGTTGTAAGAAGATTGCGAGTGCTGTCAAAGGGAAACTCATGTAGTTTGGGATAAGTATCGACAGTTTTAGTAAAGTCTAACTTTAGTTTTTCCATAGATTTTACCATACAAACATCTACCGAATCTCCGACTAGCTTCCCATTACTAACGACACAGTCATTACATAGTGCCATAGCTAGTGCAAGTGGAGTATCTTTTATTTTGCCCCAGTTTTTACTATTTAGCATTTTGTTAGAAAAATATACTTCGTTTAGCTCGATTTTGTTTTCGGTAATAGTACCAGTTTTGTCTGTACATATTACTTGACATGCGCCCAAAGTCTCGATGGTATGCATCTTTTTAACTATAGCACGGCGTTTGCTAAGTCTGGCTACACTGCGAGTCATAATGATGGTGATGACTGCTGGCAGACTTTCGGGAATGGCTGCTACAGCTAGAGCAATAGCAATGAGTAGAGAATCTTCAATAGTACGAGGGGAAGGTACGAAATAGTCTATACAAAAAACAATCAATGATATTACCAATATGATATAGGTAAGTACGCGGGATAGAGATTTTAGTTTTTTCTGAATGTGTGGCATTTCTTCGGATTGGTTATTTATCATATGAGCTATTTTTCCAATTTCTGTATCCATTCCAGTGGCAACCACCACTCCATATGCGTGTCCGTATGAAACAGTGCTTCCCGAATATATCATGTTGGTTCGCTCTGAAAGAGAAGTTTTAGCGGGCAACCCCTCACAAACTTTTTTCACTACATCGAGAGATTCGCCTGTAAGTGAACTTTCGTTACACTTTAGCCCATCACATTCTATAAGGTAGCAGTCTGCACAAACAATGTCTCCGCCTTCGATGTATAAAATATCGCCTACTACTACTTGGCTAGTAGGGATTTCTATTATTTTTCCATTTCGCTTTACCTTTGTTGTAGGCTGAGTGAGATGTTTGAGGCTTTCTATTGCTTTGGTGGCATTATTTTCTTGGATAAATCCTATGATAGCATTTATAAAAACTATTGCCAAAATTACACCCACATCGATTAGGTCAGTATAGTTCTGTGTGGCAAAAGCTATTATTCCAGTGACAAGAGCTGCTATTAGCAAAATGATGAGCATTAGGTCTTTAAATTGTCCCCAAAACATTGCCCAGCGTGATTTAGGTTTAGCTGTAAGCAATTCATTTGGTCCATTTTTTAGTAGGCGAGCTCTAGCTTCATCATCAGATAATCCTTCGGCTTTAGTTTTATATTTAGCAAAAACTTCGTCACGTTTTAATTCATAAGTTAATTTTTGCATTGTGTTACTCCTTTATTCTATTATAACTAATTGTCCCAAAAAGATAAAGCAAAATGACGTCCAAATTTAAAATTATTCAATTTTTTTTTAAAGTGGTCTTGAAATTAAATTCAAGTTGTGTTATAATGGGGGCAAGTGTAAAATATTGAAGGGATTTATACTTGTTTCCTAATTTTAGTGAAAAGGAATGATAACATGGTAAAAACAAATGGCAAGATGTCGGATAAAATTAGGGCATACTTTGCTAACGATACATATTCTCAAGTAGAACAAAAACAACTACAATTAAACAAGAAAGAGTATAGTGAGGAAAACACTGTAAAAGGATCTTGTGATGACGTAAATGCTCAATATCTATCCAAAAAGCAACAAGCGCGCGAGATGATAAAATCCAAATTTGATTGCGTAGGCAATAGTAATTTGTATGTGGATTTTTTGCTAGATTTGATAGATGAAAAGGTGGCTAACAGGTATTTTTCTATAGGAGAGGCGGAAAATGTTTTTGATGCTATTGGGGGCAGTAATTCTCACATTTCTTTGCGCACAACAAAAGGGTTGGATGAGATTTTTTTAATGTTGGTAGAATACTTTAACCCAAATGTAGATTACTACATATCTAACACTGCGCAAAATGTGATTAGGATGAATATCAAAGAAAACAAGTTTGATAGTCTAGCACAGTATTCTATAGATGACTTGAGAGCACTAAAAGGACCATTTGTATACACCACTTTTGAGATGAGTCAAATTCTGCACGAGATACAAGAAGCCGAAAAGGGGATGAGCACCAATTGGAACGATATGCAAAAATTTGTATATCTCCAAAATTATATTGTTTCCACTATAAAGTATAATACTTTCTGGCAAAATACGCTCGAGGTTAGGGTGCCACCATACAATAGTCTTAAGACCCGTGTAGATAATAATAGTTTGCGAGGACTAATCACCAAGCAAACAATATGTTTGGGATATTCTGTCATATTGGGGGAATTTCTAAATCGTCAAAATATAGAAAATTATATCAATGTAAATAGCAAACATGCATACAATGTGGTTAAGCTAGGTGAAAAATTTTATCTAGTGGATTTGGTTTCAGAAGGGGCAAGGCTTGCCTACACTGGGCAATTTGACAAACCAATGTGGATTGGTAAAGAGGTGAATGATTTCTTTAGGGATGATAAGCGTAAGTTTGAAATCAACTTAATCCCCAACCAACCCAATCCGCAGTTTAGCTTACTTAATGCTCAAGTTTATCAAGATACTCTAGCTGAGGTATTGAAAAGAAGGATATATGATAGATTATCATTTGATTTTGAGCAGGATAATCAAGAAGTAAACGTCACTCAGATTGAGCCCATAGATATCAATGGCAGAGAATATTTTAGGTATCTACATCAAAGTATGCCATATGTACAAAATCTACCAGTTTTGATATTCTGTAGGAATAATCTAGCTGAGTTTGTATATAGGAAAAATAATAATCAAACAATTGACCCAATGCTAGAAAAGGGGATTATGTCGATATTAGATAAAACAAATGTTGAGGATGCTACAAAGAATTATCACGGTGACGTAGGTAGTGTGTACCTGACTAGTGATGGCTCACGCATCAGGGGAGTAGAAAGAATAGGCAGGGATACCCAACAAATGGACAATAGAATCGGGGCATATAGGCGTGAGGATGGGGCTAATATAGTGCTTATCCCATGCGATATAAAGAACTCTGTGATAGAGGGAAAGAGCGTGAAAATGTATCCTTACGAAGTATATGTAGGTAAATTGGTAGGGGATATATTAAAATATCGTGGATACACCATATTTAGCGAACAGAATTTTGGCATATACGAATCAAAAGAACAGAAAGAGTGTTTCTTTAACACTATGCTTAGTGATGATGCGCTTCTCAGTAGTGTACGAGATTTTCGAGGTTATATAGGAGCAATCGATATGGTGGGGAATGAGGCTAGATACAAACGCACAGAGACAATAAAAAATCATTTTACCTCTAATCAAAAAGCACTCACAAAATAAATATAAAAATCCGGCTATGACATAGTCGGATTTCCTTTAATAGTCGGATTTTCTTTATTAGTATTAGAATCATCGGGTTTGATTAATTTTTTAAATCTTCTAGTACTATCTTTTACTTTGCTTAAAATAGGTTTGTTATTAGTGACATAAGCTATTATCGTATCTAATCTTTTCGCTGTTATCTCTTTGTTAAGTAAGCTTTTTACAATAGCTTCGCGTTTATTTTCGGGAAGTATATACTTAAGAGCAATATTTAAGACTTGCGCATATGTTAGATTGCTGTTTGCTTCTTTAGTCACAGTTGCTATTTTAACATCTCCATTTTTATCTCGTGTAGCAAATACATAAGCAGGTATTTTATTTTTAATCTCTAATATTTTTTTCCACCCAAGCTGAGGGAATAAGTTTAATATTTTATCATATATCTCATTCTTTTGAGCCATCTCTCACCTCAAAACAAAATTATATCAACATGATAGCATATTGGCATAATTTTGTCAAGCAAATAAATATCAAAAATTGGGCGAATTTTGAGTTTTATTCACTGATTTAATTGTTTTTTTTGAGGGGGAGGTGCTTTAGCATTTATGCAGTTTTCGTCTATAAATACAGTAGTATTTTTGTCTTTATGCGTTAGATGAAACATTGTGTCTAGCAATACTCCTTCCATCACGGTGCGCAAGCCTCTAGCACCCAGTTTTAGCTCTAGTGCCTTTTCAGCTATAAGGTTGAGCGCTTTAGGGCTAAATACTAGAGTGACATCATCTAGATTAAATATAGTTTTGTACTGGTCTACTAGATTATTTTTAGGTTTGGTTAAAATGTTAAGTAATGATTTTTTGTCGAGTGGATTTAGGTTTATAACTATTGGTAGGCGGCCAACAAATTCTGGTATTAAGCCAAATTCTATCAAATCTATTGGCTCTATATTGTAGTCGGTGGGGGAAACGCTGGTAGATACTTTAGTAGGTGAATCAAAGCCAACAGACTTTATTTGAGTGCGGTTTTTTGATAATGTATCCAAACCAACAAAAGCTCCGCCACAGATAAATAAAATATTACTTGTATCAATTGTAACTTCGTCATTTTTGGACATTTTGCGAATACTTGAGTTTATGGTAACATGTGACCCTTCCAAAATTTTTAGTAAAGACTGTTGCACGCCTTCACCACTAACATCTCTAGTAAAATTTCGTGTATCAACTTTTTTGGCTATTTTATCTACTTCATCAAGATAAACTATGCCCATTTCGGCTTTGTTGATATCTCCGTTAGCATTTTCAATCAGTTTATTTAGTATGCTATCTACATCTTCTCCTACGTAGCCAGCTTCGGTTAGTGTTGTGGCATCAGCACACACAAAAGGCACCTCAAGTAGGCGAGCTAGGCTTTTTGCTATCAGAGTCTTTCCAACACCTGTAGGACCTATAAGGAGGATATTACTTTTATCTAGTTCTATTTTATTCTTTTTGGGAGAGAGATTGTAGTTTAGCCGTTTATAATGATTATATACAGCTACTGCTATTGCTTTTTTTGCCTCAGTTTGACCTATGATGTAGTCATCAAGCATTTTTTTGATTTCACGAGGAGGAGGAAGGGAAAATTTTGTGTGGGAGTGGTGAGCGGTGTTGTGGGTTATGATGCTTTTACAAATTTCTACACAAGTATCACAAATGTAACAATCACTTGTTGGGCTAGAAATCAATTTTTTCACACTGTCTTGAGTTTTTCCACAGAAATTACAACTTGGATTTTGCATGTTTGGCACCACCTTTAATTTTTGTAATTGGGAGCACTTTATCAACAATGCCATATTTTACAGCTTCAGTTGCTGATAGATAATTATCTCGCTCGATATCGGCCAGTATTTGGGTGGTGTCTTTTCCACAAAATTCAGCTAAGAGGCTAGCATAAGTGTTTCTGTCTTTTAGTCCCTCTTTGTAGTATATTTCGATTTCACTTACTTGCCCCTTTATACCTCCCAGAGGTTGGTGAATCATTACTTTGCTATGTGGAAGAACAAAGCGCTTACCTTTACTGCCACCGGCGAGTATTAGGGCGGCAGCACTCGCAGAAAGTCCTATGCATATTGTAGAAACAGGAGAGCTAAGATATCTCATTGTATCCAATATTGCTAGTCCGCTTTGAGCTACGCCTCCGGGGGAGTTTATATATAGGTAAATATCTTTACAATTACTTTTACTTTCTAGATAAAGAAGCTCAGCTATTGTAGTGTTTGCTACCAAATCATCTATTTCTCCAGTGATGAATATTATCCTGTCCTCAAGCAGGCGAGAGTATATGTCAAAAGAGTGTTCACAATTGTCTATTTTGTCGATTACAGTTGGTAAATACATAATAGCTCCTTATTTGTATACATATATTATGCTCACAAAAACAAAAAAGATAACCCATATGGAATTATCTTTTAAGCTTATTTTGTAGTTTTTGTAGATGCTTTTTTGGGTGTAGCCTTCGGTTTGCTTTCAGCCTTTTTAGCTACACTTTTTGTTTCGGCTTTTTTTGATGTTGTTTTTGGTTCAGCCTTCTTTTCTGTAGATTTAGTTTCTGCTTTCTTAGCTGCTGGTTTTTTCGGTGGATTTTTTTCGTCTTCACTTACGGGTATGAGAGTGTTGTTGTCCTTTAAGAATTTTATTAGCTTTCTCATAAGAATATCACTGTGGATGTAGTCATAACGCTTGCTATCCATTGTGTCTTTATATTCTTTTACTGTTTTTTTAGCTGCCTTTGCAAAATCAGCAAGTTCAGCATCGATTTCTTTTTCGCTAACAGATAGCTTTTCTGCAGTGATTACAGCCTCAAAAACCTGTTTTGTTTGAGCAATGTGAATAGCATCAGGACGACGTTCTTCACGGAGCTTTTCTACGGTTGTTCCAAGGTAGTTTGCATAATCGTCTATTCGCATACCTTGGTACGCAAGTCTTTGGCTAAGGTCACGCATAATTAAGTCGAGTTGGGTATCTACATATTCGTCAGGCAATTCAATTTTGCTTGTTTTAATTATTTCATTAATTATTGCTTCTTCATAAGCATTTGAGTTTGCATGCGCAACTTCATGCTCTAGTTGTGCTTTTATTTCTTTTCTCCATTCATCTAGTGTTTTTACGCCAGCCACATGTTGAGCTAATTCATCATTAATCTCTGGAATGTGCTTTGTATTTACACTCTTTATATCACATTCAAACAATGCTTTTTTACCAGCAAGAGGCTTAGCCCCGTAATCGGTAGGGAAGGTTACATGTACAGAAACATGATCACCTTCTTTATGACCTACTAGTTGGTCTTCAAAAGTGTCGATAAATGAATGAGAACCAAGCTCGAGAGAGTAGTCATTAGCCTTTCCGCCATCAAACTCTTTTCCATCCATGCTTCCCACAAAATCGATTACCACAATGTCGCCAAGCTCTGCCACTTTGTTTGGTGCGGGGTGAGAGTGGGTGTGATGAGTTTGAGCATGAGCTATTTCAGCTTCAATCATGTCATCAGTTACGGTTTGTTGTTTTACTTTTAGCTCCAAACCTTTATATTTACCTAAAGTAGGTGGGGTCAAAACTTTGAGAGTGATAGTCCCTTTTACTATTCCATCAGCAAAACTATTATAACTTAAACTAGGTTCTGCATAGGTGTGCAAATCGGGATTTGCCTGCATAGCGTCTAAGTAGACTGTGTCAGCTAAAATTGTAAAAGCGTCTTCAAAAAACACCATATCTCCCATATTGCGCTCAATTACTTTTTTAGGAACTTTTCCTTTTCTAAATCCCTCAAATTCGTATTTATACTTATTTTTCTCATAAGCTGTGTCGCTAGCATTTTCATACTCTTCTTTGGTAGATTCAAACTTAATTTCTACCAAGTTTTTAGTTTTCTTTATCAAATCAAATTTCATTACTTTCCTCCGAGAAATATTGTTATATCAGATTATCACATTTTTTTTGATTAGTCAAGGCGCTAGCTAATTTTATTTAATAATTTAAAAAAATGGTGCTTATATTTATATATAATATATATAGGTAGAGGTTATTAAAAATTTCGACAATTGTAGAAATAACAATAAAATAATTCTACACATGTAGAATAACTCAAGAAAGTATTGACAACTTGGGGAAAAAGTGGTAGAATGGGGGCGACCAAGAGAAATAGGGGATTGGTTAGAATAAAAGAAGGGAGAATAAAAAAATGGTTAGCAAAGTTTTTAAAACTATCGGAACTGTCTTCGTAGTTTTGATTTGTGTTGCTGCAATTGCTGCAGGAATCGTTGCTTTGATTCACTTTAACAAGAAAGATACCAAAGCTAAGATTATACCTCAAGACGATCAACAGACATCACAAGAAGAAAACACCAATACCGGTGATAACACTGGCGACAATACCGGTGATAACACAGGTGATAACACTGGTGACAATACTGGTGACAACACCGGTGATAACACTGGTGACAACACTGGCGACAATACCGGTGATAACACAGGAGACAATCCTGGAACTGGAGATGAGGGAGATACTCCAGTAGATGCGCACGCTAATTGGGCTGATTTTAGCAAATTTGCTTATGAAGCTGCATACTTGTACAAATATCAAAGTTTGCCAGGTACAGTAAAAGATGCTATTAAACACTATGTTGATTACTGCAGGGCATGTACCGAATCAACAGAGGAAACAGAGAGCGAGAAAGATGAGCTTTTCGCAAAAATTAAAGAAGCTGTTCAAGCTGTTGTAAACGACGAAAAAAAGAGTAAGTATATGGATGAGGAGCTTGCTAGAATGGTTGGTGTAGAGTTTACTGCCCCAGCAGTTAGCAACCCATTCCCATTGGGCAAACTTGTAAAAGATGGGACTGACTACTACTTGGAGTTGATTAATTACAACTTAGATCCAGAAGGTAATTTTAATCCATATCTAAACATTGAGTTAGTTGGTAGTGTTAATGGTAAAGATCGTTTTGGTCAATTAATGCAAGTTCGTACAACAAGAGTTAGAGCTGATGATTACGGAATGGTAGATGGTAAACACTATTACATCAAGCTTAGCAACATGAGTGGTTCATTACAAACATTTTTGAATGATATGAATTCTAACTACACAAATGAAAATGAGCCAATGATTGGTATCAGAGTTACATACAATTCTGATGTTGCTGCAGGTAAGATAGTAGCAAATGCTGTTTATGTATTGCCTCTTGTTGATGCGGTAAGAGAGCCAATAGCTTAAGGAATGTGTTCATAATTTTAAGGAAGATATTACAATTTTGAAGGGATTGTAAAAAAAGGTAAGGACAAAAAGAATGTGCTAAAAAGCATATTCTTTTTTTGTTGTATTATAGATAATGGTGTTAAATCAAATGCTTTTTATATAAAAAATTAAAACTATTTTAAAGATTTTTTTATTAGGGCTAGTTTTTGGTTTAAATTAGCTAAAATTTGTAAAAAAGTTTTAGAAATATGGTTTAAAACTATTGACTTTTTTTGTAAAAAATGATATAATAAAATCGACCTATTAAAAATAGGGGATTGGTTAATAAAAAAAAGAAGGGAGATTTTTAAAATGAGTAAAGCTTTAAAGACAACTGGAGCTATTTTTGTAGTTCTAGTTTGTGCTGCAGCTCTTGCTTTTGGTATAGTAGCTTTGATAAACTTTAACAAAAAGGGCGCTCAAGCTAATGTAGCACCTCAAACAGAGCAACAAACAGCACAAGAGGAAAACACTAATACTGGTAATAACGCTGGTAACGAAACTAGTGGAAACGGCTCAAACACTAGTGGCGCAGGTAGTGCTAGTGGAAACACAAACTCTGGAAACAGTACTAACAACACCCCAAACGCTGGTAGCAACACATCAAATACTAGCAGCAACACTAATACAGGCAACAGTACTGGTGCTGGAGCTGACTTTGGTGATGATAGGTTTGATGAAGATGGTAGTCCTTTAAATGGAAATACTGGTTCAAACACAAATACTAACACCGGAGATGACATAGGTAATGAAGTTGGTGGCGAGGGTAATGGTAACACAAATACAAACACTAACACTAACGACAACACAAACACCAATACAGGTACTAACACAAATACTAACACTAATACAGATACCAACACTAACGACAACACAAATACAAACACAAATACAAATACTAACGACAACACAAACGGTAATACCAACACTAACACCAACACTGATGGTAACACAAATAATAATACTGGTGATAGTGCTGGTAATGATAGTGGAAACGGTTCTGGAACAGTAGATGGGGGAAATACCCCAGTAGTAAGTAATCCATATTCATTGGGTAAACTTGTAAAATATAAGAATTACTACTACTTGGAGTTGGTTAATTACAACTTAGATCCAGAAGGTAATGTTGATCCATATCTAGACATTGAACTAACTGGTAGTATTAATGGTAAAACTTGTAGCGGAAAATTAACACAAGTTCGCACATCAAGAGTAAGAGCAAATGATTATGGAATGGTAGGAGGCAAACACTATTACATCAAGCTTAGCAACATGAGTGGTTCATTACAAACATTTTTAAATGATATGAACTCTAACTACACAAGTGGAAATGAGCCAGAGATTCGTGTAAAAGTTACATTCAATTCTGATGTTGCTGCAGGTAAGATAGTAACTAATGCTACATATGTAATGCCTATTGCTAGTGCAGCAAGAGAGCCAATAGCTTAAGGAAAGTGGTCATAATTTTGAGGATATTACTCTTGAAAGGATTATATAGAGAGTAACGATAAAAAGGATATGCTGAAAAGCATATTCTTTTTTGTTGTATTATAGACAATAGTACTGAATTAGTTGTTTTTTATATAAAAAATTAAAACTATTTTAAATATTTTTTTATTAGGATTAGTTTTTGGCTTAAATAAGCCAAAATTTTTTTAAAAAACTTTTAAAAATATACCTCAAATCGTTTGACAATTTTTTATAAGTATGATATACTAAAATCAGACTAAAAGGGTGGGTCAAAATAAAAAAGGGAGATTTTTATTATGTTAAAAAAATTAAAAACTGGCTTATTGGCTGGTGCTTTAGCTGTAACTAGTGTATTTAGTACAGGAGTGTGCGCCGCGTGTGGCGACCAAACAAATTCGAGAATGGCGGAAAGTGCTGTTCCAGTAGAAAACTCTACCGTGGTGGAAACTTCATTATCTGAGATGCAAAAAGATAATGAAATGTGGCAAGATTATTTGGAAATGGTAAAACAAGACTTAGCTAAACAAGAACAAGCAAATCAAAAACAAGATGAGAGTATGCAGAATTTTCTAAAAAATCAGGAGGAAATGCTAGCTGAGCAACAAAGTCGTTATGAAGAGCTTCTAGCAGATCAACAAAAGCGTTACGAAGAACTACTCGCAGAACAACAAACACAATCTAGTGATTTGCAAAATACTATTGGACAATTGAAAGAAAAAATCGACGAATTGAAGCAATTGATTAATGAGCAAAAGGACATGATTGCTGAACAACAAACTCAATCTGACAGTCTACAAAAGAATATCAGAATATTACAAAGAAGAATCAATGCATTGAAGCAATTGATTAATGAGCAAAAAGAAATGATCAGTGCCCAACAAGAACCATTGCAAGCTTTGCAACAATTGCTTGATGCACTGCAGGCTGAACAACAGACAACAGATGAAGATAACACGGGTGATATTAATGGTGATAACACAGTAGACAATACCGGAGACAACACTGGTGATGAAACCAGCGACAATACCGGAGATAACATCGGCGATGATGATGCAAGTAGTGAATTAGATATTAATAATCCTACGAGTATTGATGAATGTATAGTAATTGACAACGGACAAGAAAAAACTTATGGGGAAGCTTGGAATGAATTCAAGGCTTATGCAGAACAGGTTAGAGATGAGAAAATCGAATACTACAGAGAAAAAAGCGCAGCAGATGATTCTACTCAATTAATTAAAGATTCTTTCAAAGTAGAAGCTGCTGTAATAATAGATGACGAACGTTATGACGCAGACTGTAACTTTACAGTATTGTCAAGAATTATTGCGCTAGCTGATGAAGTGAATGTTGAATTTAGTTACTACTTTGAAGCTCGTGGATATACAATCATCGAATTAAACTGGTTCAGTGCACAAAATGATGTGTATCGAGAAACAAAAACTTTGCAACTTGTAAAACCAACTACAGAAATCAACCCTGGAGATAACGTTGGTGATAATACTGATGATGATGCAAATACTCCAGCAGTTAGCGACCAATATCAATTGGGTAAACTTGTAAAATATAAGAATAACTATTACTTGGAGTTGGTTAATTACGACTTAGATCCAGAAGGTAATTTTAATCCATATCTAGATATTGAACTAACTGGTAGTATTAATGGTAAAACTTGCAGCGGTAGATTAACGCAAGTTCGCACAACAAGAGTTAGGGCAGATGATTATGGAATGGTAGGTGGCAAACACTATTACATCAAGCTAAGTAACATGAGTGGTTCATTACAAACATTTTTAAATGATATGAATTCTAACTACACAAGTGGAAACGAGCCAGAGATTAGTGTAAAAGTTACATTCAATTCTGAAGTTGCTGCAGGTAGGATAGTAACAAATGCTACATATGTAATGCCTATTGCTAATGCAGTAAGAGAGCCAATAGCTTAAGTAACTATAATTGTAAAAGAAAAGGTAAACAAAATCACTTTGGGGATTGTGATTTAAAAGAAAAAGAAGATGTATAAAGGACTTTATCGATGATAAAGTTCTTTTTTTGTGTCTCTTTGTAGAGAAATGTCTTTCTTTTTATTTTGTATTAATTTTATAAAACATATTGACAAAATTTGCATATAATGGTAAAACTAGCACAATCCAAGAAATTTGGAAATATAGTTAAAAGGAGAAAAACATGAAGTTTTTAAAAACAACTTTGGCATTGGCTCTGGGTGTAAGCATACTTTGTGGCACAGCTGTATTTTCAAATATTCCAGCTTCAGCGAAGGCTGTTAGCGAAGTAAGCTATGCGACTAGTGCTAATGAAAATAGTGTAGAATGGGAAAATACATTTACCGCTAGTTCAAATGCGATTTACCAAAAATCAAGGCGCGAGATATATGAAGATAATATACCTGGAATGATCAAGCAATATGTGTCTGTAACTTTTAAAAATTATGGATTCGTTGGTAGCGATTGTGTGGATGATATTCGCCGTAGCTCAATCTTGCGTCAGATGCCTACACCACCAGCTGTAGATGGATTTGTTTTTGATGGATGGTATATTGACAGGAATTTTTTGAGTAAATTCGAGTTGAGTAGAGATGGGGCTACTATTAGTTTTAACCGTACATTTTACGCTAAGTGGGTAAATGTTAAAGCAGATAAATATAATAAATTAAATGTATTAGTAAAAAGAAGCGATTCATATAATTATACTAGCGAAACTATACTTATCGCTAAAGATACTACTGTGAAATTACCAGATTTGCACAAAGCAGGGTATAAGTTTGTTGGATGGCGTTATGATAATGGTGTAACACCAATCGAGGGCGAGATTTCTGTAAAGAATAACTTGTATATATATGCTTATTTTGAAAAAATACCTGAATACTATGAAAAAATATACAAGGTAGCATATCATGTATCAGCAAGTGAGGCAGATACCTACATGAGCGATGAGATGACTGGGGATACTGTTATTAATTCAGCTCCTGATGTACAACCTATAGATAATATGCAATTTGATGGATGGTATTTTGATAGTGAATTTACTAAACCAGCCTTTGTAGATGGTAACGGGATAGTGCTTGCTGATTATGCTGATGAAGCGCATGTAGTGCACTTATACGCAAAGTGGACAGAAATTGTGGCAGAAAAAGTAAATATCTATCTATACACCAATTATGATGTGCAAGATAATACAACATTTGATGTAATGACTATTACAAATGGAGATGTTATCTATTCTTTGCCAACTCCAACTAGAGAAGGATATACTTTTGGTGGGTGGTATTTGGATAGAGAGGCTACTCAGCCATTTGTAATAGCTAGTACCGGAAAAACTATTATAGCTAACACAATGCTATATGCAAAGTGGACTAAAAATGTCGAGACAAAGGTTAGTGCAGTATTTTATAATAACTATTCAAGTGATGATAACGAAATATTTAACACTATAAGTATAACACTTGGTGAAAGGTTGAATGTTGTACCTATACCTACAAGGGTAGGATACACATTTGCTGGATGGTATCTAGACAGAAACGGTACAACACCATTTGTGATACCAGCAGGCGGATATGTACTAAACGAAGACATTAGCTTATATGCAAAGTGGACTAAAAATGTTGAGGCAAAGGTTAGTGCAGTATTTTATAACAACTATTCAAATGATGATAACGAAATATTTAACACTATAAGTATAACACTTGGTGAAAGGTTGAATGTTGTACCTATACCTACAAGGGTAGGATACACATTTGCTGGATGGTATCTAGACAGAAACGGTACAACACCATTTGTGGTACCTGCAGGCGGATATATGCTAAATGAAGACATTAGCTTATATGCTAAGTGGAACAAGATAAGTGAAGAAGTAGAGATTTGCTACTACTCAAACTACAGTGAGACTGATAATAGTGTATTGATGGTAGAAGCCAAAAAGCAAGGGGAAAAGATAACTTCATTACCTACAAAAGTAGTTCGTGAAGGCTATATCTTTGCTGGATGGTATCTAGACAGAAATGGTACAACACCATTTGTGATACCAGCAGGCGGATATGTGCTAAACGAAGACATTAGCTTATATGCTAAGTGGAACAAAAAAGTAGATGAAAGAGTTACTATTACACTTTATAGAAATTACACAGCTGATGAAATGGTTCAGTATAATCCACAGAGAATTGTAAAAGGAGAGAAGATTTATTCACTATTCACTCCTACGCGTAGAGATTATACATTTGGTGGATGGTATATTGACAGAGCGTGCACTGTTAGCTTTGTGATTCCTGCAGAGGGAAAAACAATTGACGAAGATATAGTTTTGTATGCTAAATGGATAGGAAATGATTTACCTAAGGTAGTTACACTAACCAAAGTAATACCGCAAATTGATGGAAGTAACTTCATTTCAAAGGCAACTATGGCTCGTGGCTGTGTTTTGCCAAAACTTGGTACTTGCCAAAGCACAGGAAGAACATTTGTGGGGTGGTATTTTGACCAAGAATACACTCAACCAGTTGATTTCAAAAATGGATTTACTGTAAATGAGGACATGACCATTTATGCCAAATTTATAAATATACCAGCGGGTGATATCAATAAAGATGGCTTAGTTAATCAATATGATTTGTTAACATTAAAGTCATATATAAAAGACAAAGTGGCACTTTCACGAGATGACGCTGCAATTGCTGACTTAAACTATGATGGGCAAGTAGACCGTTTTGATCTGCATGCACTCAATATTTATTTAAATCTTGTAAATGAGTTGTACACCAATTTCTTACCAGCATTAAATTTAACTAAGGATAAGCTTGATTTAGTTGAAGATGGAAATATTGATGCAAAAGATTTGAACTATTATTTTAATACTAGGGTAGTAATTGATGCTAAGGATCCTGCGTATGATTTTAGCAAATATAACTATGACTATGATTTCAATTTTGATGCTTCTGTAGATGAAATTGATGCAGCTATACTTAGATTAGTTTTACTATATGACAGAGATTTTATAAATCTTGAATAATTAAAAAACTCTATTCTACGGAATAGAGTTTTTTGCTATATAACATGGCATAGAAATAGTATGATAAGAGTGATTAGTGAGACTGTCAATATTCCTAGGAAAATCAGTCCTCCGATCTGGGCTCTTTTCTTCTTTTTTGCTTTTTCTTGACTATCATTTTGAGAAATTTTACAAGCAAGCTCGTAGCGTTCTACCATTTCATCTTGGTTTTTAATTACTTCAAAAAAAGCCATTAGCTCTTCACGAAATTCTTCGATGTATTCATAAAATCTGTCAGTTTCTTCTTGGGTAAGTACAGGGAAGATTTGTGAATAAATTCCTTCAGAACCGGGAATTGGGGGAATGAGTGATATGCTTGGTGGGCGGTCGGAGGTGGATTGAGGGTCATATTTTGATACTTCAAAATCTGATTGCTCTTTGTAAGTTGCCCAATTCATTCGAGTAGTATATGCATACTTTCCGTTGCTATCAAGGTTTTTTAATACATGTAGTTGAAAGTTTGCACAAAGCAATCGCGCCATTCCTTTGTGAGGGTATTTATCAATAAGTGCGGTCAATTCACTTTCCGCTTTAGCATATTTACAATCTTTCATAAGTGAAATGCATTTGTCCACTTCTTCTAGATATGGGTTAAAGCCCTGCTGAACAATGGTTGCATTTTCAATGTTAACATTATTTACATTTTGTTGGATGACTTTTTCGGTGACGAAAGCAGTGCCACATTGAGAGCAGATTCCCGATTCATGAGAGTCATCCACTTCAATTTGTGCGCCACATTGGGTGCATATTGCGGGTTTTAGTGCCATAGTTTCTCCTATTTTTTAATTATTTTTATTATGTTGTTGTATTTGTCATGGCGTTGTGAAATTTGATTTCCTTCCCATCTAAACTTTTTACATAAGACCTTCTTCGGCATTTGTGTTTTGGGTTATATGGGTCAAATAACTTTATTGATTTAAAATTCTCTTCTAGTTGGACATTTGTTTCTGCCACTTTTATTTTGCGTTTGCACATGTTTTTTAAAATTGAATTAAATATTATCGATGTCGCACCAGTGTCTTGATATTGAGGGAGTACGCCTATAAGAGCCATGTCAACTACTTCCACATTATTTAGTGAATGTAATATTCTAGCCCAACCTAATGGGAAAAGTCGCCCTTTACTCCGCTGTACTGCACGGGCAATGTTGGGCAGAGCAAATCCAAATCCTGCGAGCTTTCCATTTTCATCAGCAATCAAACATACAAAATCCTTGTCAAGTATCAATTTAAACTGCGAAACAAGACTTTTTCGTATTTCTGGTGTGAAAGGGATTGTACCATAAAGCGTGCCGTATGTTTCATCTATCAAATCAAATATCTCATCATAATAGTTTTTGATTAGCCAGTTTACGCTTTTGATTTCCACCTCATGGAGTTTGGAGCGCTTTTTTACTATTTCTGCTAGTCGCTCATTACGCTTATCTGGTTCATGGGGTACAGGGATGAGACATTCAAGCCAATCTACTTCCTTTTGATAACCTAACTTTTCCAAAAATTGAGAATAGTATGGTAGGTTGTACTGCGTCTCAAAAGTGGATAAGTGGTCAAATCCTTCTACCAACATTCCTTCACGCCCTAGATCGTTGAAGTCTAGAGGGCCATGAATTGTGTCCATGCCCATGCTTTTGCCCCAGTTTTCTACAGCTTCTATCACCATTTTGGCTGCTTCAAAATCCTCAATTGTGTCAAATCGACTCAAGCGTATTCGTTTGCTATTTGTTTTTTCGTTGTGCACATTACTAATGATTCCACAAGCTCGTGCCACTACGACATCATCTTTTAGACATAAAAAGCATTTACATTGATTGAGATTTGTTTTTAGATAAACACTTTTTTTAGGATTTAAATTTTTCATTTCTTCACTTGTTAATTCGGGGACATAATAAGGGTTTTCCTCATATAAAGTAACGGGGAAATTGACGAATTTTTTCAGTAAATTGTGATTATTTACCTCCACAATTTTGTACATATATTTTTCCTTTTTAATTATAATCGATTTTATTATATCAAAAATCATAAAAAAATGCAATTATTTGATATGATTAATTCAATTTTTATTTCAATCAATATATTGAATAAAAACAATTTTATTATTGACAAATAAAACAATATATGATATACTAATTCTTGTATCCGCATGAGTAGGGTTATTTATTTTTTAAGAGAAAGTTTGTTTCCACCTTTACTTCAGCGAGATTGGATTGAGGAGGGAAAGATTATGTATGCTATTATTCAAACTGGTGGCAAGCAGTACAAAGTAGTCGAGGGGCAAACCGTCATTGTAGAGCGTTTGCCTGATGAAGTAAATGCAAAGGTAAGTTTTGAGCCACTTATGATAGGAGATGACAAGACTAGTGTTTTTGGTACTCCTACCGTAAAAGGAGCAAGTGTTACTGCCACTGTGGTTGAGCATGGTAAGGGAGAAAAATTGAACATTGCCGTCTACAAAAAAATGGTAGGGCATCATCGTGCTCAAGGTCATCGTCAGCCATATACAAAGTTAAAGATTGAAAAGATTGTTAAGTAAGCGAGAGGTCGCTATGACGAGTGTGAAAGTTTTCAAAGATGGTGAGCGTTACACTAGACTGATTTGCGAGGGACATGCAGGATATGGTGTCAAGGGTGAGGATATTGTTTGTAGTGCATTATCTAGCATTATCAATACCGCAGTTCTTGGTATGACAGCAGTGGCTTTTGCAAATGTTGGTCTAGTACGAGATGAAAAAATACCATTGATTGAGATAAATATACCATCTGATTTATCACCAGATGTTGCACATGATGTGCAAGTAATTTTTGCCACAATGATGTGCGGTATCAGTGATTTATATAGTGAGTATAGTGATTTTATTGAGTTGGAGGTTAAAAATGTTCTTTATTGATATTCAGTTCTTTGCCCACAAAAAGGGACAAGGTAGCAGTAAAAACGGACGTGATAGCGAGGCAAAGCGTCTCGGAGTGAAGCGTTCTGATGGCACTACTGTCAAGGCTGGAGAGATAATTGTGCGCCAACGCGGCACACAAGTTCATCCAGGTGAGAATGTTGGATGCGGTAGTGACTACACTTTGTTTGCTCTCAAGGCAGGAAAAGTAAGTTTTTCTAGAACAAAGCAAAACAAGAAAGTAGCTTCAGTTGTTGCTGAATAGTTTGACACGGTTTAGACCGTGTTTTTTATGATATATATGGGTTAATAATGAATAGTTACTTGAAGCTATTAAGCTCAAGCAGTCGCTTTGCGCTTGCGAGGAGAGTGATATAGCAGCTAACAAAAAAGGCTCTTTGAGCCTTTTTTTGCGTAATAGTATCAAAATCATATAGTTTGTTTTTGGAGGACAAGCATGTCATTACTGTTTTTGTCGCGTTTTTTGTGATTTTTAATATATTTTTTAATTTGTTTGATTACAATTTTGGCTATACGCTGATGCCCAGCTTTGTTTGGGTGAATGCCATCTTCACACATCAATTTATCATATCTACGAGTATTCATAAAACCTTGACGCACATGAATTAGTTCGCAATGGTTGGTTGTAGCAATTTCGGTGATAAATGAACTGTACAGTTCTTGGTGCTTTGCCACATTTTCTATGTCGTTATGTAAAAATTCCATCACTCTGCTTTTGTCTACGAGTTTGCTAATCACTGTGTCTACATATCGCTCGCTCATTACTGGAGTAAGGTCGCAAAATATCACTTTTACATTGTTTTGCTGAAATCTTTGCACTGTGTCATTGAGTAGAGTTTTAAATTTTTCTGCTGGAGTTTTCTCGGGGTGATAGGTGAGTGGAGATTTCACAACTTCAGCCCATTCGTAGTCACTATCGTTTCCACCCATAAAGAAAACAGCTACATTATTTGTGTTGGTATCTAAATGCTGAATGTAATCATCCACAACCCCTTTTTGTAAAAGGCGTGACCATGTCTGACCGTATTTTGAGATATTAGACATATTTTTTATGTGTAGACGCTTTGCGACAATGTCGACACAGCTCATGGGTAATTTTTGAAGTTTATCTTTTTCAAAAACTATACCTGCTGGAACTGAATCGCCAAAAACAGTAATGTTTAATTTCGTAAAATCAATCATTTTTACTCCCACCTTTTATTATAATCACTTTTATTGTATACAAGTATTATAAAATATTCCACCTATTTTAGAGTTTTGAAATTCTATTTACAAAATTTGAGTTAGTAGAGCAGTAGAAAGCCATTCTACTGGTAGTAGAATTTATGTAAAATATCGCAAAAACACTTTACTTTTGAATTTTAATATGCTAAAATGATAGCATGGATAATTTAAATTATATATTAGCAAAAAATATTGCACTTTTTAGAAGAAATGCAAAATTGACGCAGGCCGAGCTTGCTGAAAAATTGAATTTTTCAGATAAATCAGTTTCTAAATGGGAACGTGGAGATGGAATTCCAGACCTTGCAGTGCTACTTCAAATGTGTGAGATATTTGATGTTTCCATTAGTGATATGATAAATGAAAAGGTCAAAACCGTCACCCCAAAGCGTGAAATAAAACGTAACCATTTGTTGATAGCCTTGATGAGTGTTGTGGGAGTGTGGCTATTAGCTACATGTGGATATGTGATTTGCGCTTTGGTTGCGCCAGAGGGACATATTGGTTGGATAAGTTTCGTTTTAGCTATTCCCATTAGTTTCGTAGTCCTTGTCGTATTTGCTAGTATTTGGGGAAGAAAATGGCACTTATTTAGTTTTATCACGGCCCTAATTTGGACGTTGCTGGTTTCCATTTGTGTGTGCATACCAGCAGTTGAGTGGAAGATAATTTATCTAGGCATACCAATGCAAGTAATCACCGTTTTGTGGTTTTTGATGAGAAAAACTGAAAATGGGTGGAGTTTCGATATAAAAAATGTTTTGATAGACAAAGAAAAACCAGCAGATATTAAAGATGAAAAAAGTAATACATGATTTTTGCAAAAAAAGGCTATTTAGGCCTTTTTTATTTATTTTATGTAACTAATACTTAAGTTAGTTTAAAATGCTCTATTATTGGAGTCTTTCCCTTAAAAGTGATGGTGCAGTATGAACCAGTTTTTGGGTCTTTGATGCTGCCAGGGTTTGCAAATATTATTCCTTCTTGCTCAAATAATTCAGCATGAAGAGTATGTCCAAATAGTACGACATCGGCGCCTTGTTTGAGAGCAAATTCACAGAGAGCATCAGAACCATTTTGTACATCAAATTGATGACCATGAGTATAAAGGATTTCGCAGCCATTATATGCCACTTTCCCTGATTTTGGAATTTTTGAGATAAAATCAGTGTTGCCATGAGCAGCAAAAATTTGACCTTCAAATTTTACATCATGGAGGTCTTTTATTCCGTTGCCTAAATGAATGAGGACATCGGGTTTTTCTCTATCCAGAGCGGTTAAAATTGAGCCAATACTCCCTTGGCTATCAGAAACTACTAAAATTTTCATAACTAAATTTTATCAAAATTTTTATGTATTTGCAACTACTTTAACTATTAATTTTTTAATTACCAAAAATATATGTATAAATTTGTGAATTGTCTAAAATTTTTGGTTATTTTGCTTGTTAAATTTTGTCAAATTATGATATACTAAAAATATCATTTGATTAAGGAGTATAATATGGGGATTTTAAAAAATATTGAATGGACCGATCCGAGTAGCAACATTATTATTTGGAAATATCCTGTAAAAAAGGATCACATCAACAGGGGCTCAGCGCTTACTGTAAGAGAAGGACAAGTAGCAATATTTGTGGATAAGGGGAGACTAGCAGATGTGTTTTTGCCAGGTTTTTACAAACTTGACACTCAAAATTTGCCGATTCTAACCAAACTTTTGTCATGGAAATATGGATTTGAAACTCCATTTAAATCTGACATTTATTTTGTAAACACCAAACAATTTACAAATCAAAAATGGGGTACAGTAAATCCTATTTTGGTGCGGGATAAAGATTATGGTGCTGTGCGAATTAGAGGATTTGGTAACTATTCATTTAAGGTCGATGATGCATATATCTTTATGCAAAATCTTAGTGGAACCAACCCAACTTTTGAGTCAGGACAAGTGTCAGACTATCTTAGAAGTATGGTATTATCAGGCATTTCTGATACATTGGGTGAGAGCAAGATACCAATATTAGATTTGGCTGCAAACTTGCAAGAACTATCAAATCTTGTGGAAAAGAAACTGGATGTGGACTTCAAAAAAATTGGACTAGAACTTACAAAATTTGTATTTGAAAGCTTCTCGCTTCCTGAAGAGTTAGAGAAAGCGCTAGATAAAAATACTAGTCTTGGGATGCTTAGAAACAATATGGATGTATATACTCAAGTAGAAACACTAGAGGCGATGAAAGCTGCAGCCAACAATCAAGGATCAGCAGGTGGTACAATGGGTGCTGGAATGGGATTTGGAATGGGAATTGGTATGGGGAATATGTTTGCTCAAAACATGAACCAAAATCAATCTCAAAATGTTGTGCACAACAAGGCATGTCCTGCGTGTGGCGCTCAATTTGGAGGTAATCCGAAGTTTTGTCCAGAATGTGGTCAAAATTTGAAGCCTACATGTCCTAAGTGTGGCACAGAGGTAAAACCAGGAGCGAAATTTTGCCCAGAATGTGGGAGTAAATTGAAATGATGGATGATGCTGCTGCAGTAGAGAAAATGACTGCTGATGCAAAGTTGAAAACGAGTGTATTTAAGTGTCCTAATTGTGGCGGAGAAGCTGAATTTGATGCCAAAACACAAAAGTTGCATTGCTTGTATTGTGGTGGATATTATGAGATACAAAATAATGAAAAAGTAACAGAAAATGAACTTAGTGAACTATTGGATAAAGCTACTGTTTGGAATGAAGCAGAAGTTTATGAGTGCAAGTCTTGTGGCGCTAAAGAAATATTAGACAAGCAGGAGGTGGCAACGGTTTGTCCTTTTTGTGGGACAAACAATGTGGTGCGTACAGAAGATTTACCAGGGATTAAGCCACAGGGTGTGGTTACATTTAAGATAGAAAAGAGTAACGCTTCTGATATTGCTAAGGCGTGGGCAAAAAAAGACTGGTTTGCGCCAAACGATTTTAAGCGAAGTGCAACGACAGAAAATATCCACGGAGTGTATAATCCAGTATTTACATTTGATGCTGAGACTAAGTCGGATTATGATGGAAGATTGGGGAAATATTACACGGTAAGAAGAGGAAAACATACCTATACAGAGGTTAGATATTTCCATATATCTGGTAAAGATTATCCGCTTAATTTTGATGATTTTATAGTGCAAGCATCGACTTCGGTTCCACAAAAACACATTTCTAAGATTTCACCTTTTCCTACAAATGGGGCTCCAGTCTTTAAGAGTGAATATCTAAGAGGATTCTCAGCCAATGCTTACAACAAGGATGGGAAAGTGTGTTGGGATGAGTGCAAAGAATTGATGCGAATCGAAATTGAGAAGCGAATACTATCTAAATATAATTATGATGTAAAATCGTATGTAAATATTTCTACCAAGTTTAACCATCCGTTGTACAAGTACATTTTAGTGCCACTCTATATTGGAAATTATAGATACAAAGAAAAGATTTTCAATTTCTTTATAAATGGTAGCAACGGAAAAATTTCGGGTTCGAGGCCAAAGTCTTTTTGGAAGATTTTGTTTGCTACAATTTTAGGTTTGATTGTGGCTGGATTAATTATTTACCTAATGTTTTTGGGGGATTTTGTAGATTAAAAGGAGATTATGCTATGGAGTTGGATGGAGTAACCATTGCTCTAGTTTGTGTAAGTGCTGTTTTGTTTATTGTTTGTGTACTTTGGGTAGCGCGAGAAACAAAACTCAGGATAGAAAAGAAGCATCGCCAAGTGGAAAAAGTAGTGGTAAAACACGGCGCGAGATATACCCGTAGCCAAGAAGTTATTACAGAACAAGGCGATGTAAAGGCAAGTTTGAATAGGGGAGATTTTGTTTTGGGAAAGAATAGAAAATATCGTGTAGGAAAAAATTATGATTTACTACCAGGTAAATACACAATTCTTTCGCCTGATGAAAATCAAGATAAAATCAATATCCGCATTAGCGATACAGTGAGAGAATACAAGCACAATTCTTCCATCGTGCTTAGTGATGGCGACATCATTTCGGCTGTGTCTAGCGGAATTGTATTAAGATAAGGAGTGGATTATGAATAAAAGATTTTTGACCAGATTAATAGCAGTATCGCTATTGTTGGTGGTTGCAGTGTTTTATACACTAAGCATTGTACCAGTACAAGGATTTGAGTGGTTCTCACTTGGTTGGGCAGGAACTATCGTGCTTGGCGGCTGGGGAATATTGTGGATACTAGGTGGCTTGTTTAATAAAACTGTTGGCACACTCAAGAAAACTGAAATTTTTGTTGGAGCAGCATTGTTAATCTTAGCATTTGGTTGTTTGATTACAGAGATTACTATCAAAGACAACCTAGTATTACCTATTATATTTATCATTATTGCGTTTGCTGCGGTGCTATCAGTAATTGCTGTGGGGGGAAACCGTTGGGATTCTGGTGACAACAAGCAAGTTGGATACAAAAACTATTTCCAACGCAAAAAAGCAGAAGAAAAAGCTGAAGTAAAGCAAGAAAAAGCAGAGCAAAAGGAAGAATCTAATATTAGGACAGAGTATTAATTATGGCTGTAGAAAAATTGACATGTCCCAGTTGTGGGGCTAGCATTAGTAAAAATCAAGAAAAATGTAGATATTGTGGCTCTAATGTACGAGTAAAACTAAATGATGGCGAAGCTGAAAAGCGCTGGATTGATATCACAGAAAATTTGACCGAAAAGGTCAAACAAGTCAAAAATAGCCTAATTGATGATATTGAATCCACTCAAGCTATGAATGATCTTCCTCAAACTATAGGGCTAACATTTGGTATCATCATGATAATAGGTGGATTGATACTTGCTTTAGTCGGGCTTTTTGTAGTGTCACAATTTTCGAGCTTTGTCGGTATAGTTTTTGCCATTATCGGATTGATTATATTTGTAGTTGGGCTTGTTTTGTGTATCCTTGTTCGACGAGCTAAAAAAGAGAAAAACGATCTTTAAAACTAAAAAAGAGTGGAAGTTTCCACTCTTTTTTGATAAAGTATTAAATTGTTTGACAAAGATATATAATTTGTGATACGATTTAATAAATCGAAAGTAATTCGATAAATAATAAAAGGAGATTATATATGAAAAATGTAAAAGCGCTAAATATGTTGTATAGTGCACTTATGATTTTGGCGGTTTTAATGCTATCTTTAGGATTTACAGCTTGTAGTTGTGATTCTACACCAAATAAAAATGTGGAAAAATGCACTGTTAGCACAAAGGAAGTTTGTGATGAGATAGAAGGTGATTATGCAGATATTAATGTGAGTCTTGTGAATTATATAGAATCAGAGGGGGCTCAAGAAAATAAAAGTTCGTATGAAAAAGGGACCAATCTTCATTTAAGCTGCACTAATGTAAAACAAGGATATTATTTTGTAGAATGGAAAATTGGTAACAATTCATATACTAGCACCACATATAATTTTGAATTAAATGAAAACACTACAGTGACAGCAGTTTTTGGAAAAGGAGCTAGGACAACTGTAGGAAGATATAGTGTAATTGCAAAAAATGGTGTAATAACGATTAGTAATAACACCATACATATTGATTTAGATGAGTCTATAACAACAGAGGAATTTAGTTATTGGAAAACGGAAGATGGCTTTTATAGTGTTAAATCCTCACTATCAATAGATAAAGATGATATTACTTCTAATATTACATTAGAGCCAGTTTGTGCAAATTGCGGAGTATTTACTATAGTTTATGAATTTGATGGTCAAGATCCTAATTACTTTGAGACTAATTTAGCTAAAAAATATTCAACTTTTAAAACTCAAGTAGCTGATATTGATGCCAAATATGCGTTTGTAAAAGATCCTTATAATGGAAAGGAGAATTATATTCAAGCTGAGTATATAACACACAATATGCAACTTAATAGTGTGGGGGAGATTTATAATTTGACGACTACGGTCACAAAGTCATACTTAGTAAAATATTGGGGTGTCATGTTTTTTGATAAAAATAATGATACTGGATTAGGTGAAGGAGAATGTGTATGTGTTATATCAAGTAAGACTATATACAACCCAGTGCCATCAACGGTATCGGGAAGTGTTACTGTAAAATTAGCAAATAATTCAGCAGGTGTGCAACCTAATTTTGATACAGTAAAAATTGAACTTACAGTAAATAAAGCAAGCCAAGAATAAAATTATAATAAAAAATAAGAGACTGATTCAGTCTCTTATTTTTTATTTAAACAAATTGCCGAAGAAATTGCAAATACCATTGTATGCATCTTCGAAAGCGTGTACTACAGCGCTACCAGCACCAGCTAGAGCATTGTAGGTTGTTTCTCCAGCACCAGTAATAGCGTCTCCAGTTGCTGTTGTAGCACCAGCTAAAGTATCATATGCATCTTCACCGGTACTTACTATACCATTTCCAGCTGCATTAAATGCTCCACCAATAGCATTGCCTACATCATTTAACCAACCAAATGTAAAGAAGTCAACGATAGCGTTGTAAGCGCCTTCACCAGTTTGTACTATACCTTGAGCAATCTTTACATATAGTGGCTGTTTATCAGGATCATATGGTAAAGATTTTATTTTATTGTTTACATATGCCACCAATACGCCAAGGTCTGTTTTGTCTACTGTTCCGTTTCCTGTAGTGTCGGCATTAGCTGTCTCTAGTACGGTAAGTGAAGTTTCGTTAGACAAATTCAAAGACAATTTTTGTACATCTTGCATATTGATTTTGCCGTCTATGTTTACATCTCCTGCTACGATTTGATAGTCGTATGGAAGTGTCAATATTTCTTTTTTAGCGAAAGCCAACAAAATTAGTTCGTCGGTATGATTAATCTCACCATCTTTGTTTACATCGGCGCTTAGTTGAGTGCGTAGGTCTAGAGAAGTTTTGTTAGTAAGCGCATTTTTGAGGAACGAGTAATCATCTAGGTTGTTTAGCCCATCATTATTTACATCACCATAGCGGAATGAATCTTTGTATGGTAGGTTATTGATTTTCTTTTCTACAAATGCTTTAAGTATTAGCTGATCTGCATAGTCAATCTTGTTGTCAGCGTTTACATCAGCATTAATGCTTCCATCACAAGTTAGGTCATTAGATTGACGCAAGAATTTGCCTAGCAATTCAACATCTGCATTGTTTACTTTTCCATCCACATTGATGTCACCTAATATAGTATTCGTCGAGTAGGGAAGTGTAGATATAGTCTTAGATAAGTAAAATCGGATAAGTGTAGCATCCACATCATTTACAACATTGTCTTCATTTACATCAGCATTGAGTAAAGCGTGGTCACTTAAAGTAATTGATTTGGCAATATATTTCTGTATCATAACCGAATCAAGTACATTGACATTTTTATCTAGGTTTACATCACCAAACACGATAGTTTCTGTAAAAGGCAAACTACCGATCAAAGTAGCTAGATAAGCATTGAGTAATTTGACATCGGCTTCGTTGATAATTCCATCCACATTTGTGTCAGCATTCAATGCTTGATGAGTGGTTAAACCTTGAGTTTTGTTTAGATTTTCTTTCAAGAAGTATGCGTCTTGATAATCAATTATGTCATCACAGTTTACATCACCAATCTTTACCTTATATGTATATGGCAGGTATTCAATTTTTTTATCAAGGTAAAATCTTAGTATCAATAAGTCTGCATAAGTAACACTACCGTCTTTGTTTACATCAGCCGTGAGTCTCCCATCAAGTGAGCCGATTTTGTAGCTTAGGTAATTACTAAGTTCTATACAATCGTTGTTGTTTACCGCGCCATCAAGGTTTACATCACCATATAATAGGCTTGATGTGACGCTAGGCGCATTAGTCAGAGTAACGGTTTCCTCTTCGGCTTGTGAGGCTGAAACATTGCTATATTTCATTTGTTTTTCATAAAACAGAGTACCAAACACAGCCAAAAAAGCGATTCCAATTGCGGCACACATTATAGCTGTTAGTTTGTTAAAAGCACTAGTTTTCCTCATAATATAAGCTCCTTTTAATGTGTTTTGATAACATCTGTTATCTAGGGCGAGCATAACACTATAACTTTTTTTTGTCAATTAAATGCAACAAAGTTTTTATATTCTAAACCAAATAAAAAAGTGCATTTGCACTTTTTTGTTTTTATTTAAAAAATCCCCCAAAGAAGTCGCGTATACCATTATAGATATCTTCACAGCCCTTTTTGATGCCATTACCAACATCTCCTAGAGCATTGCCTATTTGACCGAGTCCATCTGCCACTGAATTTATAGGATTTCCTAAACTAAAGTTAACAGTCCACTTTTCAGTGTGAAATGTGTCATATCCGATTTCCTCGTGGTGTACAAACCACCACGATTCAAATTTTACGTATCTACAAGGTAGTTGTGTTACTTTGCCTTGTAAGAAATAGTCGAGTATTTCTACATCTTTGTTGTCGATTGCTCTATCTTTGTTTACATCAGCATTGTTATGAGCATAATCATCTAAAGTGATTTCGTTATTAACAGCTGCTTTCAGTTTGGTTAGGTCATTTTTATCTATTCTGCCATCACGATTTACATCGCCAAACTTTGTTTTATATTCACTTGGGATTATCAAACCCAACCACTCAGCCTCAGTAATGGGTATCAGCTTAATTTTCCCTGCAAGGTAGTCACTTAGAATTGCTACATCTATGCTATTTAGCCGGTCATCTGTGTTCACATCACCTGCCAGCATGCCTGATGTTTTGTTGCTAGGGTGCATGGAAAATAAATCAAGAGAACCATTACTGATTAATTCTTTAAGAGCATCTACATCTTGACTAGTTACTTTTCCATCTTGATTTACATCTCCAGGTATATATGACCAAGTGTACACATCGCCTTCATCAGCATATACATTATTTTGTTTGTTTTGAGTAGGGAACAAGCAAATACACAAAGCTACTACTCCCAAACAAATAATTGCTAGTAGAGAAATAACTGTTGTTTTTTTCGTTAACATAATATTCACCTCCAAAAATCATGGTAAATTTCGACCCTAATAATAGGGATAGCACTTTTAGTTTTTTTTGTCAAGTCTAATAGTATGAATAGGCAAATGCAGTCGTACAAATATGAACGAAACATTTGACTATGAGTAATGTATTTGGTATATTGTATCTTGATAACAAAGTAAGAGGAGATAATTATGCAACAAGAGGAATTACGTAATATATGTGATAAGTTAATACAGCAGACGCAAGATGATAAAGAGTTAAATAGATTGCAAATTATTTGTGAAATATTGTCTATAGAAAATTGTTTTGTGCATTTGGAATTAAATACTGCAATTAATCTTCTGCTTCAATTAGGTTTTTCGCTGGAAGATGCAAAAAAAATTTATTTAGATCTTTCTAGTTTTCCCAATTTTAAGGGGGATGAAATATGACAAATGAAGAAGCGTTAAAAATAGCTAAAATACATCCCGAACTTGAGGATGCTGTATTTCGTAATATGTCTCCCGATTTAGATAAAGCTGAGAGTATATTTTATGTTTATGCAAAGTTATGTTCGATATTAAATTATGATCCTGAATTTTGGGCATCAGGTCAAAATAAAGGTCCTAAAAAAGAAGCTCATATTCATCCTGAAGCTATAGAAAATATTACCCCAAATAATCCTGAGGTAGTTTGTTATGATTTTAATTTAATTTTTGGGAAATTGCTGGATAAGTTGGATGTAAAATATAAAATAGGTACGCGGACAGGGGAAAGTAATACTGAATATGGATTGCATACAGATGTCGTGATTGATTTTTTACCATATTATTTATCACATCAAAAAGATGTAGATATCAATTCAGAAGAGGCAGCAAAATTGTTAGGTGAACATGAATATTCTGCTATGTATAGTGTGTGGTTTCGCGGATATGATGATATGAAGAAAATAAAGGTTGACAAAACGATAGGTAATCAATTAGGTAGAAATGATGATCAAGATTTTGAAGAATATATTCAAAAAACAAGGGAAGGTATGGTAAATAATGTATTGTCAGAACAAGAGGCAGAATTAGCAAAAAGAGAAAAATTAACATCTGATGAGCAAAGAATTCAAACCCTGGGTCAAGAATTAAAAGGTCTTACTCCTGATTTTATTTCGATAGGAAATAGGGAAGCTGTGGAGATGTTTTTTGAACAAGTATCAAAACTTGATATGAATAGATATGATGCTTCTTATTACATAGGTAAATTATTTAAAAATATGATGCCTAAAGACAAAGAATATATATTTACTTATTCAATTATGAAAGAAAAAAGTAAAGATAATAAAGATTTGTATAACATGACAGGAATGGTAAATATTTGTTCAGATACTTACGATTATTATGCAAAAATCACCCCCCCAAACAAAGTAGAGGTGTTGAGTCGAGATGATGTACAAGCAGAATTTACTGCTGGGATGCTAGATTACTTAGGATATGGGCTACCAACTGAAGCACTTTTACCAAATATACGAAGTAAATATGCAGAGGAAAACTTTAAAAGTAGTATTTCCGGAATAAGTAATTATGTTTATAAAAACAAAAACAATTTAACTATACCTACGATTTATGATCTAAAACATAATATGGACATATTACCTGATGAACGAATAATACTGTATTCAAAAAACTTTGGGGAGTTAGCTGAACAAAAATACAAACAAGACGAATTAGAAAGGCAACGCAAAAATGAAGAACAAAATAAACAGGAGCAACCAGATGAAGTAACTGAAATTTTTAGATGATAAAAAAAATAAGGTTAAGCCTTATTTTTGTTTTGGATTAAACTTTGGAATAGGGAAGTTTTCGGTCGTAATATATCCTGCGGGGGCGGTAAGTAGGTCGGGGATACGGTTTACAAGGGTAGCACAAGTAAGCTCAACGGTTGCCGGACGATTTACAACTACGGTAGTGTCTGGCTCGCCAAATATTGTCCATTCGTTTTTGTCAAATTCATCTTTAGCATACACTTTTCCGATACATTCAGACTCTATCTCAATTCCTTCGGCTGTTTGTGTTGTTACCACTGCGCTCATTCCAGTAGCGTTGCCGGCTGGTATTGTCATTTCTAGAGTAGTGCTATTTAAGTCAGTTTCACTGGTGGTAGGCACACATTTTTGAGTTTGACTAGTTACAGTAAGGCCTAGTTTGCTAGCTAGCCAGCCATTTACACTCCACATATAGCTTGGGGCAAATTTACCCTCCTCGATGAGTTTTTGGCGTTCTTCTGGGGAGATATTATCTGCACTAGCTATTTGACTATCAAACTCTTCCATAGTTAGTCCAGCTCCGTGAGCTTTGGCTAGGGCTATACCATAGTCTTCTACATTATAACTACTGCTACCTTTGATTTTGGTGATTCTCTGGGTTGATCCAGCCAAAGTAATGATTAGGTTGCCCCAATAGATGTCTTGGTAACCTGTTCCAGTGATAGAACATTTGTTTTGCTTTGCCAATTCATCAATTTTGTTAAATAGGGCAGGATTACTGTTTTGAGGGAAAAAAGCCTCTTCACAGGTTGTGATTGCATTTACTCCTGCTGTAGCACAAGCGACAAGAGCTTCTTCACAGTCACTAAGTAAGCTCATTGTCGTAATGATGACCATGTCAGGTTTCAGCTCTTTGAGCCTATCTACTAGATTGTTTCTACAGTCTTCTATCACCACATTGAGTGAGCCAATTCCAGCCAATTCTCCCACATCTTTACCGATTTTATTTTCATCTATGTCAAATGCACCCACTATTTCCATGCCGCGCTCTATACAATATCTCACTGTGTATCTTCCCATTTTGCCACAGCCATATTGGATTACTCTAATTTTTGCCATATATTCACCTCAATTTTATTATTTGCATATTTTATGCTCGAAGTAATTATACACTATTTGATTTTTTTTAACAAATGATTTTGCACACTTTTGAGAAAGTTTAAAAAAATTACAAAATAATTTTAATTATATCAAAAAAATTATTTGCTCTTGGGTGCTTTTGTGATATAATTATATATGAGGTGTATATGGGCTTTTGGGATAATATTTCTACGGGACTTGGGTTATTAGAACGAAATGAGGAGTACAAAGAAAAAAAGCATAAGCTCAATTCTCGTGTGCCAGTTGAGAAGGTTTTACAAAATAAGGTTGCTATTTGCAAGCCGCGAAGCTTTCGTGACATTGTACAGTTTGTGAATAAATTGCGTGAAAACATCCCAATAATCGTAAATTTTACAGAATTAAATATCGATGAGGTAGAGCGAAGTCTAGATTTTGTATGTGGGGCAGTTTGCGCTCTAGATGGAGTACTTGAGCGCATCGGAGACGGGATATATTTTTACGCACCTCCCAATATGCGAGTGGAAAACTAAAATACAAAAGGTGAATTTATGAATATTAGAGAATTAATTAGTCGAAGTATCAAATGGTGGTATTTGTTAATTATCGGTATTATCATTGTAGATTTAGTGACTAAGGCAATACTTGATGGCAAAGAGATGGGGGCTATCAGTGGATTTTTTAGCTTTGTGAGCGTGCATAATACAGGAGCAAGTTATGGAATGTTTAGTGATAAACCGTTTGCGCAAGTGATGTTTATTATCATTGCGTTGGTATTTGCGGGCGGACTAATTTGTTTTGATTTGTTTTACAAGAAAAAAATTGCCAAAAATATTTGGTATAAACTTGCCTTGGTATTGATACTTGGAGGATTATTTGGAAATCTAATTGATAGAGTTGCTTTGGGATATGTGCGTGATTTTATACACTTAGATTTTATGTCTTTCCCCGTATTTAACATAGCTGACATTGCTCTCACAGTAGGCTGTATTTGTTTTATCATATATGTGATATTTTATAATCCGTTTGGCCAAGAAGACGAGGGCAATCAAAACCCAAAGTTAGAAGAGAACAAAAACGCAAAAGTAGAGAATGAAAATGAAGATTCAAAGAATAGTAATAACTGAGTTAGAGGCAGGGGAGAGGCTAGATACATTTTTAACACGCAAAGAACCAACACTTACTCGCAGTGGAATAAAAAACCTCATCGATAAGGGAAATGTGGCAGTGAATAGAAGGCAAATTAAAGCGGGGTATAAACTAAGAGTAAGGGATGCTGTAGAATATATGATTCCGGATCCAGAAGAAGTTGATCTTACTCCTAAGGATATACCGATAGAAATAGTGTATCAAGATGAGTATCTAGCTGTAATAAATAAGCCTCAGGGGCTAGCTGTGCATCCGAGCGCAGGACATTGGGATAATACATTAGTAAATGCTTTGTTATATCACATAAAAGATTTATCAGGCATCAATGGAGAGTTGCGCCCAGGTATAGTGCATCGACTAGATAAAGACACGAGTGGATTGATGCTAGTAGCCAAAAATGACATGGCACATCGAAACTTAGCTGAGCAAATCGCGACGAAAACTTGCATTAGGCGGTATTTTGCATTAGTTCAGGGGAGAGTTAAGGAAGAGAACGGACATATCGAGACATATATAGGGCGTGACCCTAAAAACCGGAAACGAATGGCTGTGACTAACCTAACTACCGATAGAAAGGCGATAAGTGATTATCGCGTTTTGGAGCGATTTGATAAATACACTTTGTTAGAGTTTCAACTTTCTACTGGGCGCACGCATCAAATCAGGGTGCATTGTGCATATATGCAACACCCTATCGTAGGAGATGTGTTGTACGGATATAAACACCAAGATTTCAAACTTAATGGACAATTATTGCATTCTTGCTATATCGAATTTACTCATCCAAATAGTGGAAAAAGATTGCAATTTAAATCAAATTTACCAGATTATTTTGAAGAAGTATTGCAAAAAATTAGGGGTAGCTAGAAGCAAAAAATCAATTTTTTGTCCAATTTACTTGACAAAATAATAGAATTTTGTTTTACTATATAAAGATAAAAAAGGGAGGGAGGATTATGACAAATTTGGAGTTTAAAAAAGTTTTAAACTGTTTGGGATTTGTGGTTACAATGTGCATTGCTGTTACATTGTCGGCCATCTGTGTCATAGCCTTTGTTACAGGAGAGAATGTCTCACTTTTTCACATTGCAGATATACCATCAATATTTGTATTAACGGCTAACATTTTGGCTTATTGTATCACAGTAACTTTGGGATTTTTCTATTGCTTATCAAAGCGAAGCCCGTGGTTTATGACTATGCAAATAATTTTTACACTACTGATAATTAGTGCGATTGTGGTGGGACTTTTCCTTTAGGAGAGGAAGATGAGTTATTATAAAATACTTTACCTAATTATTGCTATAGCGGTGGGTGTAGCTATTTTATCGGGAGTTTTGAGTGCCTTTTGGAATGGATTTTTGATTTTTTTTGGATTAGCCTTGCTGACCGGTGCTGTTAGTTTTAGTATGGTTCAGTATAGCAAATATAGAGATTTAAAGGATAAGATTTATCAAAAGCGTTATGTAGATGCCTATAGATATGCAGATGAACATGGAGAAAAATTTGATGTGGCGCATTTTAAATATCCAAAGAAACAAGAAACAGAAATCAAGCGAATTTTACACGATGGTTTTGTTTGGTTTTTTGTGACAATTTTGTTGAGTTTATTCTGCTTATTAGTTTTTATTTTGATTTGTAGTAAAACTTTTTAATAAACACAAGGAGGTAGAAAAATGGCGTGGTTTGATATAGCTTTGTTACTATTCATTTCGTTATTCACTGTTATTGGAATATTCAACGGCTTTTTCAATAGTCTTATCAAACTTTGTGGCACATTCGTAACGCTTGTGCTATCCATATTTTTAGCCAAACCTATAGCTAATGTCCTCCAATTTGTGTTTAGATTAAAGGATGCGATGGGGGGAGTGGTGGAGTCGCCTATCACTCCATATTGTATGGAAACAAATGGAAATGGTTCAATCTCCAACTTTTTTGTAAATAAGTTTGCTAAGATCTTGATGGGGAGCAATTATTATAATGAATATTCTCAAGGAGCCAGTGATCCAGAATTTATCAGTGCGTTTTCGTGGAAAATTGGAGAACTTATTACCATAGCAATTGCTGCACTTATTATGTTTATACTCATAAAGATCGTTCTGTCTTTGCTTACTCGTCTAGTAAATCGTTTGCATGAATACAAAACAATCGGTAAGTTTGATAGAGTGTTGGGTGGCGTTTTTGGAGCTTTAAAGGGAGGATTGTATGTAGCGATCGTTTTTATCTCAGTATATTTACTAAGTTCCGCTATCCCGAGTCTTGGGCAAACTTTCCTTAGTTGGATGGACGGCTCTGGTGTGGCGCAACCGTTCTTTATGTGGGTGGCAAATTACACCGATAGCACATTGCTGCCGTGGCTAGCTAGCATAATCTAAAACGGAGGGCGTGGGCACTCCGTTTTAGATTGAATAATGAATACCAAATAGTGAATAATGAATAGGGAAGAATTATTTTTTCATTAAACTATCGCGTTTGTTTACACTGGTACACCCAGGGGGAATCGAACCCTCATTAAAAGCTCCGGAAACTTTTGTGTTATCCATTACACTATGGGTGTAAGCAACACTTATTATACTATCAAAAGACAATTTAATCAAGTAGAATTGAGTAATATTTTTTATAATGGGAGGCGAAATGAATAAGAAAAAACTCTTGATAGGTTCAATTGTTCTAAATTGTGTGATAATTTTATTGGTAGCATTTTCGGTGATGTGTTTTTTTGTCAATGTTTTTCATGAAGAAAAAATGGTAGGATTTTGGGGATTCAAATACTTTACTACAGACTCAAATGTCCTATTAGCTATTACTTCAGGCATTTTGTTGTTTTTTGAAATAAAAGCACTCAAATCAGGTGATTATTTCATCCCTAAGTGGGCTGAAGTCTTAAAGTTTTGTGGAGTGATTGCGGTTTCAGTGACTTTTTGGGTAGTGGTGTTGTATTTACGTGCCCCGATAATGTTTATGGGAGTTAATCTTATTCTCCATGTGATTGTTCCGGTATTGGGGTTCATTTCCACTGTGTTTTTAGAATTTTGGTTCAATATGAAAATTGGGGAAAGTTTGTATGGAGCAATTCCAATGGCAATGTATGGAATATTTTATTGGATAATGACAGTCCCCATATACCACATGAGCGGGGAATGGAATGACTTTTATCAATTTAACAATGGCAACTTAGGTTGGTTGAGTTTTTCACTTATTCTTTTGTTGTCTATTTTGTTGTGCTTGGGCATTTGGGCACTAAAGAGAATTATAACAAAACATATAAATTAATTGTGTTTTTGGAGAAAGTGTGATATAATGAGGGCAAACGTATTGAGTTTGCTTTTTTCAAGATGTAGCGCAGTTCGGTAGCGCACTTGGTTCGGGACCAAGGGGTCGTGAGTTCAAATCTCACCATCTTGACCAAATTGATATTTTTCAATTAATCAAATTGGAGGTGGGGTATGAGTACTGAAGTAATTGTTTTGACATGCCTGAGTATCTTTAGCTGCATAGCTATGTGTGTGTTGGTATTGCTGCACCTAAAGCGCATTATAGATGTGGAGCATGAAAACAACGCAGATAGATACTGTGTATTGCTGCCACATAGCTATGCTTTACTTGGGTTTATTGGATTTTGTGTAACTATGACAGCTTTGGTAATTTCCTCTATAATGCAAGTAAATTTGTATATACAGATAATCATAGGGTTATTTGCGGTTCTTTTGATTTTGTTTGTGTTTGGAACTTGCTTATATAGGCTAGTTTTTGTTGATGGTGAAATAGTAAAACATACTATTTTTTCTAAGAAAAAATTAAATTTATCAGATATTACACAGAAAAAATCACTTAGTTTTGGCTATTGTACCAAATATTTTACCAACGACAAATTAGCTTTTGTAGTAAATCAAGATTGTATTGGGGTGGAATATTTGCAAAATCAAACGACTGACATAAAAGAAATAGATTAATCTTCTAATGGAAGATTTTTTTATTTAAGAGCTAAAATTAGTTGACAAAAAAATGATTTTGATTCATAATTATGTCGAAAAATAATTCCGTATGGCAAAGTAAAAGAATGGGAGCACTAATAAAGACATTTATAGACTAAATAAACGGTAGTATTTTGGCATTTTAGATAGGGGGAGAATGCTCATGCATAAAGGTTATTTAGGGAAATTGAAAGAGGCTACAATTTCTATTGCACCTATTATGTATATCGTGTTGATACTGGCATGTACGCTTGTACCCATGAGTTGGGAAGTGGTAGTGCAGTTTTTGATTGCCGTTGCTTTGCTAATAGTGGGAATGTCTTGTTTTACTTTGGGCGCTGACAGCTCAATGATTCCTATTGGTGAGAGTATTGGAGCTTTTCTTTCCAAAACACACAAAGTTTGGTTTATGCTGCTTGTTGGGTTTTTGATGGGGGTAGTAATAACTATTGCAGAACCCGATTTAATGGTGTTGGCCAATCAGGTTAGCTCTATCAATACTTGGGCTCTAGTTTTGGCAGTGGGCATAGGAGTAGGAGCATTTACAGTACTGTCCATTCTAAGAACTTTGTTGCGTGTGCCACTAAATATTGTACTAACAGTCGCTTATGTAATTATATTTATATTGGGTTTTTTTGTTCCACCACAATTTGCGCCATTAGCATTTGACTCAGGTAGTGTGACTACAGGCCCCATTAGCGTACCATTTTTGATTGCTTTTGGTTTGGGAATTGCTTCTGTACGTAGTAATAAAAAGACCAATAGCGATGATAGTTTTGGACTAGTGGCTTTGGGGAGTGCAGGACCAATATTGGCGGTGATGATATTAGGGCTTTTTGTAGATAATTCGACCCTTAGCACCACTCAAGCCACCATTATAAACGAACCTGAGTCATTTAATGATATTGTACAATCTTTTCTTTCTGTTTTTCCTTCATCACTTACCGAAGTAGGCATAGTGTTGTTGCCAATCTTAGTTATATTTTTATTATTTCAATTTTTTGTTTTGCACTTGCCTTTTAAAAAGGTTTTACGCATTATCTTAGGGCTTTTATTTGTATATGGTGGCATAGTGATGTTTTTCACTGGTGTAAATGTAGGTTTTTTACCAGTGGGCAATATGATAGGCTCCTCACTGGTAGCTGGAGAGCAAAATTGGTATTTTGTTCCAATAGCCTGTGTATTGGGGGCGGTGATTGCACTAGCAGAGCCGGCAGTGCATGTGCTTACACATCAAGTCGAAGTACTTACGGATGGACGTATTCCTGCTAAGACGATATTAGTATGTGTGTGCATAGGTGTAGCTGTTAGTCTTGGGCTTTGTGCTCTGCGTGTGATATGCCAATTTTCTATCTGGTATGTTTTGGTGCCTGCATATGTGTTGGCTATCATTCTGTCTTTTATTGTGCCTCATATATTTACAGGAATTGCATTTGATTCTGGTGGTGTATCCACAGGGGCTATGGCTACAACCTTTGTGTTGCCGCTTATTATGGGGGCATGCGCAAGCCTAGGACTAGATACTCTTATTTATGGTTTTGGAACACTAGCATTTATTGCAGTAACACCACTACTGACTATCCAAGTGTTAGGCTTGGTGGTAGATATTGTAAATAAGCGTAAACTAAAAGCTGAAGAAAATCTTATTGAGAAAGATGCAAAAGTTGATATTGTAGAGTTTGATTAGGAGAGGAGTATGTCCAAGATGAAAGAAGCACCATTCAAACTGCTCGTTTGCGTGGTGGATAAAGAAAAATCTGATATTGCAAAGGCAATTCTTAAAAATGCTAAAGAACAGTCTTTTTTGGAGTTTTTAAGTGAAGGGATAACGCTGGCCAAGTTTGTCAGTGTAATGGGTGGCAATCGTAGAGATACTACTGTTCTTACAGGGATAGTTCGTAGAGAAAATGCGCTTAGGACAGTGCAGGGGCTAGATTTGATACTTTGTCCCGACGAAAAACGCAGTTATGGAGTGGTATTTACTATTCCTCTAAGCAGTATGAATAGGGAGATATTAAACTACTTTTTAAATAAATATTCGGAGGATAAAGATGTTAGTTAAGCAGGATATGAGTTTGATTATAACTATTGTGAATAAAGGATTTAGTGATCCTGTAATTTCTACAGCTAAGGGGGCAGGAGCTGAAGGTGCTACTATAATATCTGCGCGTGGAACAGGGACACATGAGGAGGAAAAGGTGCTAGGGGTGGCTATTCAGCCCGAAAAGGAAATGGTTTTAATTTTGGTGCCTAAAGTAATAAGAAAGAAAGTTATGCGTGATATATGCAAATCTTGTAGCCTAACGGATGAAGGGCGCGGAATGACATTTAGTATCCCCGTAGATGAAGCTGGTGGGATAGTTCATCTTATGGGAGACCAAAACAAATTTTCTGTGTTACATCACGGAATCGAGAACAAAAAACGCAAAGTAGAAACTCGCATTTCGCCAAAAGTCTATCACGAATCAAACGAGGATGAGGGAGCAAAATTTGTCCAAACAGATTCAAAATCAGAATAAAAAAATGGCTTAGTTATGGGCTTATATGGGCATTTTTAAAAAAGTATTTGACAAAATGAAAAAAACTGCTATACTTACAATCATCAAGTAAAGAGAAGGAGTTTTTATTATGAATACAACTAGTGATATGAATGTACAAAAAAATAGGACATCAAAACAAAAAATAGATAGAGAGACTTTGTTTAGTAAAGTTGACAATCTTACTATTCATAATGAAAATCGTCCTTATAGTGTAGCACAGATAAAAAAATCTGCCCCATATAGGAAAATCGTAGCGGAAGATGCTAGAGTTATGTCTAGGCAAGAAAAAAAATTCGATGAGTATAAAGTTTTTGAATTGGACAAGCTGGTAAAGCAAATTGGAATGTTGCAAAACTACAGAAAAAAGCTTGAATTTAATATGAAAAATGACCCAAACCTTGCTCACCAAAAAGATTTGGTGAATGCCGAGTATAATATAATTGAGCAAGAGACTCAAAGTAAGATAGATAAGTTGAAATCTGAGATGATAAGCTTAAGTGAGTTTTATCAAGATAGAAAAGCAAAGCTTGAGGAAATGAGAAACAATATAGATTTATCTCGAAAAACTAAGGGAGAAAAAAATCTAGAGTTAGATTATCTGTACAAAGAGAATAAAAAGCTACTCAATGCTCATGAAGAAAAACTAGCGGAAATGACTGCTGAGATGACAAAGCTTAATACTGAAATGGAAGATAATCATAGGGCATATACCCAAAAAATTGCTAAGATTAGCGCTTCAAAGACTGACTTAGAAGAGCAGATCAAGAAATGCAAAGAAATGGAAGACATTTGCGTATTGTCAGCAAGGGTTTTGGCTAGTGAAATGAAGAAAAAAGACCAAGACAAACAAAACGCAATTTTCAGTAGTTTTAGGAGTATTTTTGGAGACAGAAAGAAAGCTGGGTTGAGCAAAAATATGACTATCTCCCGATCTTATACTCAAAGAATAGTGGACACTTTGCGAGGAATATACAACTATCTTTGTAAAAAGCTATTAGGTAGTCGCAGAGAAAAAGCTCGCACTCAGGGGAAACGAGCTATTGAAAAGCAATTAGAGTCAGATTTTAGTAAGACAAGTTTTGGAGAAAAAAGAAGATCAAATATTGCAATTATAAGCCACCAAGTCTAGTGGCTTATTTTTTGATTAACCCTTTGACAAGAGATATGCTATCGTGTTATACTTTTTTAGAGGATGAGTATGAGGAGTTTTGGACTATCTAATAATGCTTTAAAAATTATCGCATGTATAGCTATGTTTTTGGATCACTTAGGCTATATGATTTTTCCTGAAGCTTTGTTTCTTCGGGCCGTGGGGAGGCTTGCATTTCCAATTTTTGCGTATATGCTAGCAGAAGGCTGTTTTTATACTCGCAATAAACTAAAGCATTTTTTATTAATTTTTATTTTGGGCATTATCATGCAGATGGTGTTGTATCTATTTACTGGAATTACTGAGTTTTCAATATTTTTGGTATTTAGTGCATCAATACTCATAATATACCTCATAGACAGTATAGTCGACATGTACAAAGAAAAATACTATTGCCTAATGAGTTGTTTGGTGGTTGTTGCTATTATTGTTAGCTTGGGCTTTATTTTCCTTGAGTTAGATAAGTGGGTATTTTTTGAAAACTACAGTTTATATGGTGTGTTTACACCTGTATTGTTGTATACTATAAGGAGATTTTTGCCTCAGTATCAAAAACTCTTTATGCTACTTGCTTTGAGTATTTGCACGCTTTTATACTGTCTGTATATGCAGTGGTCTATAGCTTATTTTGCATTTTTTGCTATACCAATTTTGTGGATGTATAATGGTAATAGGGGAAAGTGGAATTTAAAATACTTTTTCTATATATTCTACCCAGTGCATATTTGGCTATTACAAATAATAGCCGGCAGTATTTATGGGTAAAAATAAGAGGAGAAAAAAATGTTGAAAAAATTTATTATATGTGGTTTGATATTAGGGCTGATACTTGGCTTAGGGGGATGTAGTGCTGTGACATGTATGAGTATTTCATATGTGGATGGTTCCTTTGGGGTAGATTCCGTGATAGTTTTGGATAAGGAAAATTTAGCTCAAGAAAATGTGGCTTATGATGATATGGTGGCTTATTTAAATGATTGTGCAAACGACTATTGGAGAATTTTGGGGGGCTATTTCGCTACTGAAAATGCCCAATTTAAAGCAAAAGTGAATAGCTCCACTGATGATTACCAAATTTCTATTAGTTTTGAAAATGTCGAGAGTTATAAAGAATTTACCAAACAACCTAAAGATGCTTCTTCTTCGTCATCGCCTAATGTTGAAAAACACTTTTTGATTAGTAAAAATATTTTACTAGATACTTCTCAAGGTGGAGGAGCATTGTTAGACACTTTGATAAGATTGATGGAGAGAAATTATGTGACTATAGAGAATATTACTTTAGAAAAATCTATCAATCAAGTTTATCTAGAGAGTTTTTGTAATCGATTTGGCATGAGTGAGGCAAAAGCAAAACAGTTTTTATCCCAAATTAATTTTAAACTTGTATATGCATTTGAGGCTGACGAGCGTATTAGGTCGAATGCGAATAGCTTTGCAACTTTGGTAGCTCCAGTTGGATTGGGTAAGGATGAAAAAGCAATTTACACAGCGCATGTGTATAATTGCCAATTTGGGGCAAAGTTACCAGACATAATTCTTTATAGAAATTGCTTGACGAGAGAAAATGTAATTGAGTGGTATGTCTTGGCTATAGGTGTAAGTGCGGCGTTTGGGCTAATACTGTGGTTAGCACTATATCTCCAAGCAAAACACAAAAATAAATACAACCCCAAACGCGAAAATAATGGTAATTTTTCGACTAACAATGTCAATTTTGACAATTCACTTGGTTCTAAGGCAGAAAATGGTAATATTAATGAGGACGCAAAATAACTAATTTGTCGATATTTAGGTAGGTTTTTTACAATTTAGAAAATTTTGTAAAAACTTATGTCAGTTGCCTTGCCTTTTTCAATGTCCTTTGGTATAATACAAACACAATTTTTTAGAAGGTGGACAGAATATGAAATTTAGTTGTCAAGGGCTAGAGCTTGCTGATGCGGTGCTAAAAGTGGTAAAAGCGGCTGCTGTGCGGACTACAAACCCAATATTAGAATGTGTAAAAATGGTGGCAGAGGATGATAGGTTGACGCTAACATGTACTGATTTAGAGTTGACTATTACCAAATCAATTAATGCTGATGTAAAGGTTTCTGGAGTGGCTGTAATTCCTGCAAAGTTTTTTGCTGACTTTGTAAGTAAAATTAGTGGTGAGCAGTTGGAGTTTAATCTTCACGGGAAGACACTAGATGTAGTTTATGGGGACAATAGTGCATTCTTTCAGTGCCAAGATGCGACCGAATTTCCCGAGCCAAAGACTCTAGAACAACCAGAATATGTGGAGATTGCTAGTGAGGCCTTTAAAGACCTTGTCACAAAATCTAGTGTGGCTGTAGCTCAAGATGATTCTCGACCAATGTTACGCGGCATTCTCCTTGAAGTAAGTAGTGGCCAACTTCGTGGCGTGGCGCTAGACGGAGTGAGGTTAGCTCTTGTGCAAAAATCAACCCTTTCGCAAAGCGCAGAATTTGGACTGGTGGTAAGCGCTAGATGTTTACTAGAAATTGTGCGATTGCTTCCAGATAATGATGAAACTATTCGTATTTGTACTCAAAAAAATCATCTACAAATCAACCTTGGTAATACTCAACTTATGACGCGCCTTATGGGAATGCAGAGTGATTATGTATCGTATCGACAAATTCTTCCTAAGGACTTTACTACGACTATCAATGTAAATCGAAAACATATTCTCGATGCTATGGAGAGAGCGGGACTATTTAGTAGGGTAGACCGCAACTTTGTGGTAAAGTTTGATATAACAGGGCGCGAAATGGTAATCAATAGTGAAAGTGAATTAGGAAATCTTACAGAGCACCTTCAAATCACTCATAATGGCGCTGATCTTGCCATTGAGTTTAATGGGAAACTTTACAATGATGCGCTACGTGTTATTACAGATGAGTTTGTACAGATTCGATTTGGCAGTGCCGTGCATCCTTGCGTAATTGTTCCCCAAGAAGGGGATGACTACCTTTACCTCATTCTACCAATGCACAAAATATAACAATGTCAAAAAGTCAATTTAGTTGACTTTTTTTGTTTTGGGTGATAATCTAAATAACAAGTTTATATAGGAGGTAATATGCTAAAATTATTAAGAAAAGCCCCATACGGCAAGTATATTTTTTATGATACAGAAGGCAAAGGCGAAGTTAGCATGCTTTTGGAGTTTTATGATGATTTTGATCTCGATATTGGAGATACTTTGGTAGTAAATATACAGTTGTTAGATAGGTATTCAGAGTGGTATGCTCCACTATATGCTTTTGAAGTGGTGAAAAATAATCTTAGACAAGTGAGTACCACTACACCAAAAATCGATTTGGCTGTTGCACAAAAAGGAAATAAAGAATATTTACTTAAAAGGTTGTATGGATAATGGCAAAAACAGAATATGATGAAATTAAGAAAATTTATGGTGAAGAGTTTGCGAAATTTTGTAGATCAAGATTCGCTACTATTATGGGGAATAGCCCAGGGAAATTATTAGAGTTACTTAAAGCCCATCTCGAGCCTACTAAGACATTTATGGAAGACTTGTATAATGAAGAGCAATTTATAGGTTTTATTAATGATTTTTACGAGGGAAAAAACAATAAACAAGAAAAAATAAAGACAAATAAGTCCGCAGTAGAGATAGCAGATGAGAATGGTTATACTCTTTATGAGTGTAAAACTGTTGAAGATGTTTTGTCATTTTCAGTTTTTTATCATCCAAATGACAAGTTATGCACTTTTAACAATCCTAAGGGGAGGTTACAAACTCATCACATATTCTTTTTTGTTAGAAAAGATTATAAAGACATTAAGCGCGAGAATTATATAGATAATCCTCAGTTAGATGACGCATATGGACTTAGGATAGTCTGTGTACAACTTACTCGTGGAGAAGTGCAAAGTGTTGCTATTATAAGTGGCTGGAATCATACTGTGCCTGGTGTTAATCCAAATTGTACATTAGGTAACAATTTAGACAATTTTATGCCAGGGCTAACGGATGCAATGGAGCGAGATTTTGGCTTTAATATTAAATTAGAAACTTATACTGGTCGTGGCTTTGCCAAACATTACACCGCATTTAATGATAAATGGTATAGGTATAACTTTGAATATGGTAATGTGTTTTATTGTGCTAATAATAACATTATTAATAATAATATTCGTGAGTTAAAAAACTATGATAAGAAGCAATATATTGTAATGGGGCAATATGTATTGGATAAATCAGCAAAGACCATAAGAAATTTTAATCCCCAAGAAATGAAAGATGTCGATGAAGATGTATTTACTCGTTCTTTTGGTGAAATAAAATCGATTACGGAAGAGGTTACTAAAAAAGGACGAAGTGTGGTACTCACATCACAAAATGGTAAAAAAACTATATTGGGGTTGAATAAAAATAATAGCCTAATATCATTTCAAAATTCTCATACTCCAAATCCTATAGAAGGAGAGTCTTTAATAATATCAATATTCTTTGAAAACTCTTCTACATATGAATTACAGCAGATTGTATATCCTAATGATAGTGATAGAACAAGTGTTCATATTTTCAAATACCTGATTCTAAATAATAATGTTGTACCCAAAATGGGAGAATTGGGAGCTTGGACAAATTATTATGCAGATGGAGTTGTATTAAATTTGAAAACAGATGAAATAAAACAATTTGATAAAGATAGATTTACGTTCTTTAGTAAGTATGTGTTTGATAAGGTAAATAATACCATAAAAAAATTTAATGCAGACAAAATGCAAGCAACCGATGATGATGCCTTTACAGAGTATTTTGGAAATATAAAATCTATCAAAGAAGAATTAACACCTACTAGTAGGGATATAGAAGTTATTTCTGAGAATGGTGAAAAAACCGTATTAAGAACTGATAAAAAATGGTGTGATAAACTGGTTTCATTTCAAAATTCTCAGATACAATTATCTGATAAAGAGGTGAGTTATTATCCTATTATAATAGAGCCATATAATAAAGTTTTATTTATAAGCAAAGATTATATTTTGAATAAGGGTAATACATATAGATTTCGTAGAGAGATTCATCCAGATATTTCCAATTCATCAAATATGTACTGGGTATGTGATAATAATTATGTAATTGACAATAAAACTGGGGTAGCAACACATTATGATGCAGATAGATATACCATATTTGATGATTATATCGTCGATAAGAAGGATATGACTATCCAGTTATTTAATCCAGCAAAAGGTATAAAACAGAATCAGGATGCTTTTACAAGATCTTTTTCTAAAATAAAGTCGGTATCAGAGAGAAAGACTAAAAGAGGAAAAAGTATTGAGTTTGATACAGTAAAAGGAAAAGTTTTACTGCAGCTGGATAATGAGGATAATTTAATATCTTATGTAAATCCCAATATAACTCGCCTAGAAGAGGATTTTTTATCAAAAAAATGCTATTTAGAATACTTTGATTGTCAAAATTTAAGATCTATTGGGCCTAGAGGTTTATATAATATTAGTTCTCACAATGATTTAATAATAAATTTGCCATCACTAGAAGTAACTGCCGATAATTGTTTTTCTACAGTAAATTGCAAAGGTCAGTTTAAATTGCATACCCCAAGTTGGAGGCATATAGGTAACAAGAATTTTTTTTATACTAAAAATATAGAAAATATAGACTTATATTTACCTAGTATGGAATCTATTGGTAGTGGGTGTTTTTCGGATGTGCCAATAAGAAGTTTAAAAGCTGATAAATTAAGGGATGTGGGAAATTGTTCTTTGGAAATGTTTGCGGGGGAAAGTATATCACTACCCAGTCTAGAACATGGAGGATATTTGTTTTTAGGAGGGGCTCCTTATTTAAAAAAGGCAAATTTCCCCAAACTTACACATTTGGGTGAGGATGCTCTTTGTAAAGCTAAAAATTTGGAGACATTAATTGCCCCCAATCTAAAAGTAATCCAAAATATCGAGTATTATCATTTTGAGAACTTAAGAAATATAGATAGTCCATATATCGAGAAATTTTTATCAGAGCGCAGAAAAGAACTTAGATCAACTAATTTACAAGAGAAATCAGGAAAAAGTATTGCATAAGCAAAAAGTATATTCGTGTGAATATACTTTTTTATTGTGGATAGTTAGTTGTGTTGTTTGATTGATATGGGGAAGAGTAGTGGTTATTTGTGTTTTGCGAATAGTTCTCATCATTATTAGAGCGATAGGTGTCTATATTCGAATTTTCATTATAGTCGGTAGAGAATGAGGAATTGTCAGTTTGATTCGAGTGAGAGGCGTTGTATTCTGTCTGATACGTTTGTTCGTTTTGGGTAGATGTTTCATTTTTGTTGAATACATCAAGCATCCACATTTGTGCCCCAAAGCAAAGAGCAAATGTAGCGATAAATGTAAAGTATACTGCTAGTCCCACTCTTTTTTTATTACTTTTTTTGGATTTTGTTGCCATAAAAACTTACTCCTTTACACCTACTTTGTGTTACTTTTCAGTTTTTATGCACATTTTTAGGATTTTATTCTATAAAGATTCCCGATTGTGTCTTGCTTTGCGATATCTACTCTTATCTCTTTTGCTAAATTTCCGCCATTTTTTGCGACAATTTTATTCAGCTCCGATATCACTAGGTCTGGAGTGTTGTTCTCTTCACTAAGGTGGGCACAAATGAGTCCTCGTATGCCGTAGCCCAGCATTTTTAGCACAGATTCGGCGGTGTCTTTGTTGGATAAATGTCCGTGTTTGGATAAAATGCGTTGCTTTAGGTAAATGGGATAGCGGGGGTTTAGCATAAGGCGTTTTGGATCGTGGTTTGCCTCCAAGATAACTACGCTGCTGTCAGCAAGTTGGCGAACTATGTCATCTGTGATAAATCCTAAATCGGTGGCTGAGCTGATTTTTCTACCGGCGTTTATAACGGAAAATCCAAGACAATGCGCGCTGTCGTGCGATAGGTCAAAACTTTCTATTCCCAGTTCGTTGATTTCAAAATCGTGGCTTAGAATATCGTGGCGGAGGGTGGGGGCTATTTTTTCCATTTTATTTTCCATCGCTGCCCAAGTGTCTGGATGTGCAAAAACATTGCACTCGTATTTACTAGCGAAATTATTTAGTCCTGCAATATGATCAGAATGCTCGTGAGTGATGAGTATACTGTCGATGCTGCTCGGTTCTATTCCAATGAGGGCTAATCTTCGCTCTACTTCAGATTTTGTAAGTCCACAGTCGATAAGGATGCGAGTATTTTCACCCTCTACAAATGTGCAATTTCCTTTACTACCACTAGCCAAAATACATAATCTCATTATCTTTTCCTTTGTTTTTTGTTTATTTTATCACAAATTATTTAGATTGTAAAGTAAATTAAATTTTCGACAATAAAAGCGGAAATCAAACCTATTTAGTACTTTTTTAAAAAGCCTCAATAAGTCATATTGATATATAATTGGCTAGAGGAAAAAATGAGAAAAACTTTATTATTGTTTGGAAAATATTTTGTTTTTTTGTTACTTTTTTATGTGCTGCATAGAGCAAATATTTCAGGATTCCACTTTTTTGCATTCGGTATGTTATTTGCGCTTACTTGGGTAGGAAATCATCCGCTGATTTTAGCTCCGCTATATCTATTATCGTCAGTTTTAGCAATATTTGATCTGATGTATTTTTGGATTGATTTAGTTTGCGTGATAATTTGGATTTCAGTTTATTATTTGCACAAATTTATCAAGCATCCGCTAAATTGGGGATTGTTGGGGATCTACGCTTTACTAAGTAATGCAGGGAGGTTTTATTTTAGTTTTACACAAGCAGATATGCGTTTTACATTGTTTGTTGAAGTGGTGTTAGGTGTGGTGACGATGTTTGCTTACATTTGTTATTTTGAATGCGTAGTTACAAAGGGCATTAGAAAAATATATTTGGTAGATGAATTATTGTCCCTTGGAGCGGTCGTTTTTTCTCTTGGTGTAGGGGTGCAATGCCTGTCTTTAGGTGAATACTTTTATAGTTTTTTGTTAGCATTTGGCTGTCTATTCGTATCAAAAGTTTTTTCTCCTATGTGTGGTATAGTTTGGGGGATAATGTTTGGGTTAGGTGGAGCTTTTGGAATAGAAAACTTTTTGCTGTTTGCTGTAAGTGTGGCAGTTGCTAGCGTGGGTGCTTTGTGTTCTAGTAATATGCGTATTTTGAGCGCTTTTTGTGAAATATTAACTTTTGTGATAGTTAGTATTTATTTTTCGTTGTATACAACAATTTTTGAGTATTTGAGTTTTGCTATAGGGGCTTTGGGTTTTGTATTGCTGCCCAAAAGTTGGTTAAAATTCTGTTCGTGTTGTATTATAGATGAGGATAAGAGCATTATTTTGCCAAGTATTGTTAATGAAACAAGACGAGAGTTAAGTGCTAAATTAGTCAATCTTAGCGATATGTTTTTGGATATGAAAAACATCTATTTTAGCTATGGGGCAGGAGGAAAGCTGGACGAAAATATAGATTTACTCGTATTAATTGTGCGCAAAAGGCTATGTGCGGATTGTCCAAATAGAAATAATTGCGTTAATTTGAATGCAGGGAATGTGCAATCAATTGTGGACATGTTGCGCTTGGCATATGAAAGGGGAAAGTTATTTATTATAGATGCGCCCCCCAATATGTGTGCTGGTTGCAATAATCTTACTGTAATGATAAATACTGTAAACCAAGTCATAAATGAATTTAAGTCTAAAGAACAAAAACACAAGGAAAATTCTAGAGAAAAATTATTGCTTTCTCAGAGCATGGGAGAGGTGTCTGAGCTTATAAAACAATTTGGTCTAAATCTAGAGACAAAACTTGTGGTGGAGCCATCAATTGAGAAAGGTATTATAGAGGCACTATCTTATGAAAAAATATCATGCATTGAGGTAAAGGCACTCAAAAGGGATAATCAGCTTTTTTCATTGGTGTTGTTGCTAAAAAAACAAAGTTTAGATAAAAACAAAGTGAGCAGCTGCATATCAAAATTACTAAAAATCGACTTTTTTGTTTTGAAAGAATTTGATAGTGATATAGCTGGTTTTTGTAGTGTGGTTTTAGAAAAATCCCCTAGATATGAGCTGCTTTATGGATGTTCTGGAACAACCAAAAGTGGTAGTGAAAGTAGTGGAGATACACATTCTGTATTGACAATAGATTCTAGTAGAGTTTTGCTCTCAATTTGTGATGGAATGGGTACAGGGAAAAATGCTACAGATATAAGCAAAATTACATTAGGGCTTGTAGAGAGTTTTTTTAAGGCTGGATATAACACACAAGTTGTGTTGCCCATCATAAATAGATTGCTTGTTTTGGGAGATAGAGAAATATTTTCCGCACTTGATGTCGGGGTTTTGGATTTATATTCTGGGTGTTTTGATTTGCTCAAATTTGGCTCAGCTACAACTTATCTAAAACAAGGAGATAATTTAGTGCGCATAGAGGGGGCAGCTATGCCGTTAGGAATACTTGAAGAAGTGAGTCCTAAGTTAAACTCATACATATTAAAAAATGATGACTATATAATGTTATTTAGTGACGGTGTGGTGGATAGTTTTTCTCATATTGAAGAATTGGAAAATATGTTAAAAAATAGCTCTAACCTAAATCCCCAAACCTTAGCCAATGCAATAATCAAACAAGCTTTACAGAAGAATAATTTTTTAGCAAAGGATGATATGACAGCTTTGATTGTGAGGATTATCAAAAAAATAAACTAAAACGAAAAAAATGTTGAAAAAAAGCCCATTTTGATGTATAATTGGCTAAAGTGAGGTTTTTATGGAAAGAATTCTAGAATTTATCAAGGCTAAGAATATATTTAAACCAAATGCAAAAGTGGGCGTTGGGGTGAGTGGCGGTGTAGATAGTATGAGTTTGTTACATTTTTTAAATACTCATAAGGAAGAATTAAACATCACCGTAATTGCAGTGAATGTAAATCATTGCACAAGAAAAGAAGATGTGGATGAGGCGAATTTTGTGGAAAAATATTGCGCCAAATATAACATTCCTTTTATAAAAGAAGTTGCTAATGCGGCAGCGTTGAAAAAAACTTCCAAACTAAGCATGGAAGAGGCATGTAGAGAGGTAAGATTTGGCGTTTTTGAGGATTTACGAGAGAAAGGAAAAATAGACTATATTGCGCTAGCACATCACCAAAGAGATCAGGCGGAAACAATTTTGATGCACATAGTGCGGGGAAGCGGTTTAAAAGGGGCAAGTGGAATGACGCTAATAAAGGATGATTTTATTGTGCGACCTTTTTTAACATTGCCTAAAGAATATATTGAAAAATATGTAATTGATAATAAAATTCCTTTTATGCAAGATTTTTCCAATCACGACATCAATATTAGTAGGAATTTTGTGCGTCTTGAAATTTTGCCTAAGCTTCGTTCTGTGTGGCCCAATGTGGAGGCAGCTATTTGTAATTTTGGGCGTTTTTGTAGAGAGGATGACGAGTTAATTCAGAGCTATCTAGATTTTAATGCGGTAGTGTATGAAAAAGATCTAGTAAAGCTTCCTCGAAATTATTTTGTCTATCCAAAGGCGCTTGTTTACAGATTAATTGATAAGGCATTATCACACTTGAAAGCTAGTCAAAATTTTGAGCGAAAACACTTTGACTCTATTTTAAAACTTAGTCGCAAGCCTAATGGTAGTCGCATAAATCTTCCCAACAAAATTGTAGCATATGCTGAGTATGACTACATTACTTTGTGCCGACATGGTAAAAAATTAGAGAAACTGGAAAAACCTTTTCAATTGGGACTTACGCAATTTGGACATTTGGGTAATATAGAAATTAGCGAAATCGAGAATCCTTTGATTGAAAATGGGCTGATGTGTGATAAAGATAAAATTCCTTCCACAGCTGTTTGGCGTACTCGAAAAGAGGGGGACTATATAGTCAAGTTTGGTGGAGGAACTCGAAAGTTGAAAAATTATTTTGTAGACAAAAAGATTCCTATCAGGATAAGAGATACAATCCCAGTGTTGGCAAATAATGATGAAATTTTAATAGTGTTAGGGGTCGATATTAGTGATAATGTAAAGATTGATGATAAGACAAAACACATTTATAGGGTGAGGATGCAAGAGAGTGAGTAGAATATTTCAATTTTTTGACTATTTCTTTGACAAAGAAAAAATAAAATGATAATATTAATCGTGTATAAAAATGTAGGGTGAAAATTATGGAGGAGCGGCGCAATCTAAAATCGAGTGTAGAGAACCCAGTCTTGTTGCAAAACAAGGCCTTTTTGCCATGCCACACAAAACTTCAATTGCGTCGTTTTACCATTGCACAAGATCAGGCTACAGAAAAAGTAATAGCAAGTCTCGAGGCTGAAGCCGAAGCAGATAAGATTACACAAGAATCTATTCAGGCTTCTTATGACGCGGTCAATAAGCAACGTTCTAGTAAAAAACGCGGAATGAGTGCATTGTTTTTGATTATCAATCTTGTGATTTTAGCTGGAATATTCTTATTTCAGTTTTTAAATGAAGAATCAGTGTCTATCCAAGATTTGGTAATGAATAAGATACATTGGTGGTGGGTAGCTGGAGCAGTTGCATTGTTTTTGATCGCAAATTTTGTAGATGGACTCCGAGTATCTGTAGCAATTAAAAAATTAACTGGTAGGTTTAGGCCGATACTTGGTTACAAATCTGTGGCGTGCTGCAGGTTTTATGACAGCATGACTCCTCTTTCTACTGGGGGACAACCTTTCCAAATTTTCTATTTAAATAAACGAGGCTTGAATGCGAGTAGTGCTACTAGTGTGCCACTAATCAAATATATCCTTAGTCAGGGAATGTTTATTTTGGTGAGTTTTTTTGTGCTGGTGTTCAATGGGGATTTACTCATCAACATGAGCGTGCGCCCTCTGATAATAACTATGTGCTATATTGGGTTAGCGCTCAACTTGCTTATAGTGATAGCTATAATCATGCTATCTAGTAGTAAAAAAATTGCTCCTAAATTGATGTTGGGCATACTAAAACTCTTGAAATTTCTTCATCTTATAAAAGATGTCCAGACAAGTTTTGATAAAGTAATGAAATTGGTTCACGAATACATTGCAGCGTTTAAGATGTGTATGACTAGTTGGTGGCTCATAGTAGTGGAGGTCTTTTTGAGTTTACTTCACATTGCTTTGGCTGGTTCGATTGCTTTTGTGGTTTATTGCATCTTCTGTGATTTTGACCTTAGTATGTGGTTTACATTTTTTATTCTACAACTTGCTTGTGACTTAGCCATTAGTTTTATTCCTATTCCAGGAGGAGCTGGTACAGCAGAGATTTCATTTTCAGCTTTATGCAGGCCTTTGTTTGTGGCAGCACTAGGCACAAGTGCTGGAGGGTTGTTTGTATGGGCAATATTGTTTTATAGGATTTTAACTTATTATGGATATTTGATTCAGGGTGGACTTTTACTTTTGTATGACTTTTTGATAGGCAACAAGCGAATTGAAACGGTATTAGGGCGATATAGTGCTAGTACTCTACCAAGTGGGGAGAATGACACTGAGCGCCTGCAAGAGATGGTCAAAAAAACAAAGCGACATAAGTTAAAAGTAAATGAAGCAAAAATAAATAAAAATGGGGAGTAGGGTTATGAAAAATAATACCAATGAAAATGAAAGCGAAATCAAAGAAAGAGTAGTCAAGAGGCCAAAGTGGGTGATTTGGTTGTTTTTGGCTCTTCTTTGTGCACTGCTTATAGCAAATACGGCGGGGGGCATCGTTCGAGATTTGTTCAACGGTCTGTTATCAGGGCTTTTTCCTATAATATTTGCGCTTGTGTTATCATTCCTTTTCTTAAGACCTATGGCTTTTATAGAAAATAAACTGTTAAAAAACTGGTTTGTGGGAAATCCTAAAGCAGCTAGATACAAGCGAGCTATTTCATTGACAATATTGTTTGGGATATTGTTATTGATATTTGTTTTAATAGTAGTTTTACTGGTTCCATCTTTAGTGCAATCATTGACTTCTATGCAAGGGGATGAATTGACTAAACTAATCGATAAATTACAAACATCTTTAACATCAATAGTGCAAAGCATTACTGGAATTCCTGAGGCACAACTTGATAGTGCGTTTACGGATGCAATTGCAAGGATTAGTGTAGCTGTGAGTGATTGGTTTAGTGATTTATTAAATAACATTACTACATATTTGTTAGATACATTCTCTATTATATTATCTTTTGTGATGGGAATGATTATTACTTTCTTGTTACTAAAAGACAAAGAGCTTATCTCTAAAACAGCAAAGAGAATGACATATGCATATCACTCAAGAAAGAATGCGGAAGAAATAATCACCATTACTCGTAGAACAAATGAAATGCTCAATCAATTTGTGATTTCCAACCTTATCATTATGTTTATCATTTTTGCTATAGCTTGGGTTGGTTTTGAAATTATAGGTGTAAAATTTGCTTTCCTTATGGCTCTCATTTTGGGACTCCTAGCGATAATCCCATATCTAGGAGGGTTTATTGCCAGTGTGCCATTAGCAATTGTTACACTTATGTACGGAGACACTACCACGATGCTTATTGCAGTTGCGTTTGGAATTCTCGATTGGGCACTTGTCACCACATTCGTTCCTGCCATTATTATGAGTAAGCGCATGAATACACGAGCAATACTTATTATCTTAGGTCTTACAATTGGTGGAGCGATGTTTGGAGTAGTGGGTATGATTTTATCTGCTCCTGTTGTTGCTGTAATTTCTACAGTTTGGCAAGAGAGACTCAAAATCCGAGAGTCAAATAAAGAGCATGAAGAATTGGTTGAGGCAGGGCTTGTCGATGCACAATATTTTGGTGTAACAGAGATATTAGACCTTACTCAAGACACAAGTTATAATGTACCAATCGAAGAGTACGAGGACGATTTCAAGAGACTGCAAGCAGAAAAGTACTTAGCTCAAACACGAAAGGCTCAGCAAAAGATAATAGAAGAGGCTCCTATAGAACGCAAAAAAACTGTAAAACCAAAATCTATCAATACAGAAGAATAAAAAAAATCATTGGTTAAAACCCAATGATTTTTTTACTTAAATATAGCTATAATAACAAAGATTATTATTGCTAAAATTATTGCCCCTATTAAAATGCCCTTTATGATGTTGGCTACTTTATATGTTTTATGCGCAATGTTAATTAGCTCTTTCATTGGAGTAGAATCATCTTCGTATGCTTCACTTGGTGCAGATATGATTTCTACTCCGTGTTTGTTTTTATATACACCTGTATGTTTTAGTTTGCCAAATGTTTTTTCGAAAAAAGTTTCTTCCAAATGAGCTTCGGCTTCAATGATTCCCATTTTTGTGTTAGCTTGTTCTTCTTTTGTGTATCTATTCATATATTGGGGAAATGGGAGGCATTTATCATTTAGTGTATAGATTTTTATTGTCCCTTCCTCTTTTAATTGAGCCACCATTTTACTACTATACAGATTATCTGGTATGTAGGTGATTTCTTTTCCTGTAAGGTCAGTTACAGAAAGATATACTTTATATAGTGGAGTGTGGTTGCGTCCTGTTTTTCCCGTATCCAATTCATAAGAAATTATTGCTTCTTCCTCTTTTCCTTCTGTTATAAATTTTTTTACTCGTTTGTCAAATATAAATCCACGGATGGAGAGGACAGTAAATAAAATAGAAATTCCTAGTGGCAAAGATACAAATAAAATAGCTAGCCATATGGGGGGAGAATTTGTTTCATCAGGGAAGTATATGCAAAACATTCCCATTCCCGCAATAAATAGCCCTGCAAAAATAAATATAAGATATGCTTTGTCGAATTTCTTTTCATATTTTGGAGTATATTTCATAAAGCATCCTACTTTTTGCTAGACATACTAGTGGCAAAGTAGAGGTTTATGAGTCCAGCAAATACTAATATAATTCCTATCACAATAAAAGCCCAGTAAGCATTGAATAAAAGTAAAATACCAGAAACAATACTTAGAAGGGGAAGAGTGAATGCTAGTAGTAGGTTAGCTTCACTTTTGCCTTTTACACCAGTTTTTTTGATGTTGAATATCAAGTAAATTCCAACGATGATAAATAGTGCAGCAAGTAGATAGTATGATACAGAAACAAGTGCTGGCACCCAAGTAAACAGAGCAGCTAATATCGCTAGACATAGCTTGATTAGTCCCTCTACAAATTTCTTGTTGATTAGGTCAACAAGGGCTATTGCAAATAGCACTACAGTGGTAATTATCATGGCTGTTGCCATAACTCCACCTTGTTGCGAGATAAATAAAACCCCCAAACATAGATAAGCTATTGCAATAGATAGATTACTATTTTGTTCCATAAAAAATCTCCTTTTTTTGATAAAATAAATATACATTATTAAATAAGGTTTGTCAAATAAAATAGCATTTTGTATTTAAATAATTAAAAAATCTACTTGACTAAAGTTTACAAACATAGTAACATAACTATAATTAGGGGAAATGAATGAAATGTAATATTTGCCCGAGAGGGTGCAATGTTGATAGAGAAAAAGCTATAGGAGTTTGTGGTAGCAGAACGCAAATCAAGCTAGCAAAGTCATGTGTGTTGCAGTGGGAAGAACCTGTAATCAGTGGTGGACATGGAAGTGGGGCCATATTTTTTAGTGGATGTAATTTAAAATGTTGCTTTTGTCAAAATTATGAAATAAGTCATCAAAATTGGGGAAAAGAAGTAAGCATTGATCGTTTCATAGAGATTATCAAGGAATTGGAGGCAAAGAAGGTAAATAATATCAATTTAGTTAGTCCAACGCAGTGGACTAGTCAAATAATTGAGGCTTTTTCGCTTTATAAGCCTAGCGTTCCTATCGTGTGGAATAGTAATGGATACGAATTGTCAGATGTTTTAGAAAGAATAGCTAAGTTTGTTGATGTGTTTTTAGTGGACTGCAAGTTTCGTGATAGTGCGCTTTCGCTAAAATTTTGCAAAGCCCAAGATTACCCAGAAAAAAATCAACATGCTATCGAGACTATGCTAAGATTAAAGCCCAACATTGTACTTAAAGACGGCATAATTCAGTCGGGGGTAATCGTGCGCCATCTTATTATGCCAAATTGTGTAAGAGATAGCTTGGCAGTGCTAGATTATTTGGATGGACTAAAGCGAATCTATCAGTTTTATTTGAGCATTATGAGTCAGTATGTGCCTATGTATAAGGCAGGTGATTTTGCTGAAATCAGTCGCAAAATTACTCCATTAGAGTACAAAATTGTATTAAAAAAAGCCACCGAACTTGGGTTCGATGGATTTATGCAAGATTTATCAAGTGCAGATAGTTGCTATATTCCCAAATTTGATTTGGAAGGTATTTAAAAACTTAGAAACAAACTAATCATCGAGAAAGATATCGGACCTATCCTCGATGTTTTTTTCTATGTTTTTGTTTACTTTCCAGCGGTGAAATAGACCTAGGTCTTTTTTTGCTTTGAGTTTTTCCTCTACAAATATTCTTTCGCATAATTTTACTGTGGCTTCATAAAGTGGGTCATATTGATATCGGCGGTGAAATTGTTTTAGCCTGTTGAGGGCATATCGGTTTGCATCGCGTTCAATAGGCTGCATAGAGTAAAAGCTAAAAGTATCTTCAGTGCCTTTTTCGTAACCAAGTATGTTTTTTCGCCAGCGATAGGCTGTGCTCCATTTGTGCAGTTTTTCTTTACGAAAGCAAATATAGTGTTGATAGGCATGTCTCCCTTCGTGAAATATTGTAAACATGCCATGATACACAAGATGTGGATCCATTATGCAGTTTTCATTTAAATATATGATGTTTTCTAGCTGGGAAAACTTACCATGTGTTCCATCCTCCATAGGAATAGCAACTATCTCACACGGAGGTCTATGTTGCTTTTCGGCTTGAATATTTTCGAGCTTTTGATATGCCTCTAGTCTATCGTTTTGGGCAAGATGGGGCCAATTGCGAGCTCGAAACTTGTTGTAGGTTAAAAATCTAAAAAAAATCATTTTTTCTCCTTATTTACAGATAATTTGTTGCTTTTTAGAGTTGCTTTTTTTAGCTTTTTCTGCTGTCTTTTTGTTTTTAGAGAGCCAGGGATTAGCCCATCAGGTCCCATTTCATCTAGGTTGTCTAATTTTGCTGGAGGGCTCTTTACACTATCCTTTACTATATAGGTCTCTTCACTTACAGGCATTATCTCTCGTGAATTGGTTTCTTTTATATCTATTCTTCGACTTGCAAAACTGATTTTATTTCTTTTTAGTTCGTTGTAGATGCTCTCAGTCAAACCAAACATAATATCGCAGTAATCAGAGCTTTTACACCAGCATCGAGCATCGAAATGTACTCCGTCTTTATCTATTTCATTTAGTACTAATATAGGTTCTGGATCTGAAAATACTCTAGGGTAGTTTTTCATTGTTTCCATACATGCTGAGCGTAAAGTATCAAGATTAGTGGTATGGCTGACATGAAATTTTACCGACACACGACGAGAGCCATTTGTGCTAAGGTTGTCGATAGTTTTTGTGGTTAGCTCATTGTTTGGGACAATTAATCTTCTATTATCAAAAGTATCTAGTAGGGTAGTGAGTAACCTAATTTCGCGCACTCGGCAAAGGTCACCATTAAAAAGGATGGTCTCGTTTTGCTTAAATGGCTTATTAAATATAATCAGCACACCGCTAGCGAGATTGGAAATATTATCTTTGAGTGCAAGAGCTATAGCAAGAGCAGCTGCAGAGAAGAGGGCAAGCATTCCAGAGATTGGCACACCGATAGCTTGGAGTAATAGCATTATATACACAACATACAATATTACCGCTATTACGCGCTCTACAAAACGTCGTCCGAGCGTCTCTACTTTGCATCTAAAAAGTATTTTTTTGATAATTTTTCGGATGATATGTATGATTACTAATCCAAAAATAAGGATACAAAATCCCCATAGTAGCGTTTCCCATTCGCTGTTAAACCATTCTACTACTTCGTTCCAAATTTCATTAAAATCCATTTCTATCTCTCTTTCTATTTTTTACAAATTATATCAAAAAAATACAGAATACGCAAATTTTTACAATATTAATTTTTTTAAATATTTTGTAAATTTAAGTTATTTTACTATACAAATTTGATTTTTTTTGATAAAATAAAACTAATATGCAAAAGCTAGTTGTGGTTTTGCACAAAAAAATAAATGGAGTAGATTATGGAAAGAAGAATTATTGTTTCAGTTATTGGTAATGCTGCATCTACCAACCCTCAGTATCCAAGTGTATATAAAACCAAGTGGGAATTAAGTTTTGAGCTGGGTAAAGCCTTAGTTGATAATGGATATCGAGTACTCAGTGGTGGAGGTCGAGGTGTAATGCGTGCGGTGTTTGCGGGGGCTCATGCTAGTAAAAAGTATCGTGAAGGCGACACAATTGCACTTGTTCCATCATATGGGCAAGATACAGCTAATGATTTTGCTGACATAGTTATCCCTACAGGTCTAGATCTAGCGCGAGATATAATAGTAGCCAATAGTAAGGTAGTCATTGCTGTAGGTGGTGGAGCTGGTACTCTCAATGAGTTGAGTGCAGCATGGAAGTTAGGACACCTCATCATTGCATATGAAAATGCCGATGGATGGAGTAAGAGAATCGCAAACCACCCAGTAGATGAGTGCGTGCGCTACCCTGGTATGGAAGACAAGGTGTGGGGGGTAACAAACGCAAAAGAGGTAATCAAGATTATCAAAGAAAAGTTACCTGTATACAACTGTGTATTTGATCGCATACCATTTGGTATTCCACAACTCAAAAAAGATGTACCAGCCAGCGAGTGGATTGGACCAATCCAAATTGCCAATGATCCATTTAAGATTCAACCTATTGAAAATACCACCAGTAGGGCAAAACCTGTAGGTAAAAAATAAGAAAATGCCATATTTATTTGGCATTTTTTTGTATTGTGATATAATCAGACTCCGTCTAGTATAAGTGGGTATCCAATTTTGACATGATTGTCCGAATAGGCTATTTGTATGTTTATCTTTTTGCCATCAATAGTACTATACAGTGGAAGATATGGGGTATAACCATAAATAAATGAAGTAGTTTCGAGCTCTTCAGCACTTATTTTGCGTATTCGGTATTTTGATATCAATTTTTCTACTTCGTTTTTGCTACTATCAAACTCTACACTCACGCCCCTGATTTGGGTGGAGTTGAGTTGTTTTAGTGTTTTATTTAGGTTGCAAAGTTTTCCTTTTATTATATATCCCATACCACTGTCTACTGTGGTTGTATCAGTAATGGTTGCATTTTGTGTGGTAAAAATATTAAATGTTCCTTCAAAATCTGCGTTTAACTCAGCTATAGAAAATGACGGAAAACAGAACAGCATCACAATCGGCAAAAATATGTAAACTAATATTTTCATAAAAACCTCTAGCATTAATCTTTACCCAAAAATGATAAATTATGCAAAATAATGTTTAATTGCCGTTTTTAGGGCAATAATGGATGACGAGGAGGAAAATAATGGAAACATATAGCAGTGTAAAAGAATTTTTTAAGCAATACGGATTAATACTAGGTGTGGGCGTAAGTGTGTTACTTGTCATTACTATTTTGACTATAGCAATTTCACATAAAACTCCGCCTACTGTAGAGCGCGAGCAAGATTTTGTGCCGGTAAGTTCGCCAATTATCACATTCTCTGAACCTGTAAGTGAGATAACTTTACTAAAAGACTATTCCAATTCCGCATTACAATATAACACAACTCTCAAACTTTGGCAGGCGCACAAAGCAATAGACTTTAGTGCAGCAGAAGGGACAGAAGTGTATGCCGTGATGGATGGGAAAGTGGTGGAAGTTACTTACAACTATCTGTTAGGTCACATAGTTAAACTTGATGTGGGAGGCGGCATGGTGGTGGTGTACGCTTCCCTTAGTAAAGACATACCAGTAAGCACAGGTGATCAAGTAAAAAAGGGGAGAGTTATCGGATATGTTGGCAATACTGCCAAATCTGAGGCTAGTGATGGCCCACATCTACACCTAGAGGTGTGGCTTGATGATGAAAATGTCGACCCAAATCTCTATCTTGATTTAGCTCAAAAATAAACTCTTCAAAAAGATAGGCAAACTTCGGTTTGTCTTTTTTTGTCAAAATAATAAAAAATGTGTAACAGTAGAATAAAAAAAAATACCTTGTCAATCATTAGGCTCGGAGGAAATTATGCTAAAACAAGTTGTGTTGATTTTATTTGGATTGTTGCTTGCTATAGTGGGGGTGTGTGGAGTGAATAGCGGCACACAAACGGAGCTAAGTAATGATTGCTTTTTGCGAATACATATCAGGGCAAATAGCAACGATGCTGTAGACCAAAATGTAAAATACGCTGTAAAAAATGCCGTAGTTTCTTATTTATCACCAAAACTAGTGAATGCAACCACAAAGGAGCAGGCTATGGAAATAGTAAAAGATAATCTTGCGGGAATTACAAGTACGGCTGATAGTGTGCTATCAAACAATGGATTCAGTTACACTTCAAATGCAAAACTTACGCGCGAGGATTTTCCAACTAGGGAATATAATAATGTGGTATTGCCTAGCGGTGAGTATGACAGTTTGATAGTTTCGCTTGGTGAAGGAGTGGGAAATAACTGGTGGTGCGTAGTTTATCCGCCATTGTGTTTTTTAAATACTACTAACAATCAAGACGGAGTCGTGTACAAATCTAAGTTATATGAGATAGTAAAATCATTTTTTGGAGGATAGAATGAAAAATTGGCTAAAAACATTGGGCATAGTACTAGCTTTTGTTTCGACTTTTGTTATAGGAGGAATAGGAATTTATCACAATAGTCAACCTATCGATACTAGCCATGTGGTGGCTGTGGCTCTTACCACGACACAAGTCAAAACTGTGCAGCAAAAACTCAAAAACTGGGGATATTACTCAGGTAGTGTAGATGGTGTGTACGGTCCAAAAACTAAAGCGGCGGTAATCAAATTTCAAAAAAATAACGGCTTGACCGCTGATGGAATTGTTGGGAGTAAGACTGCAGCAGCTCTTGGAATGAGTCTAAAAAGTCAGTCAAATAATGACTTGTATTTACTTGCAAAGTGCATCCATGCAGAAGCTAGGGGCGAGCCCTATACGGGGCAAGTTGCGATAGGAGCAGTAATACTTAATCGAGTAAAAAGCTCTAAATTTCCCAATACAATCTATGGGGTAATTTATCAGCCCTATGCTTTTACCTGTGTAAATGATGGACAAATTAACCTTGAGCCTAATCAGTCAGCATACAATGCTGCTCGTGATGCTCTCAATGGTTGGGATCCAACATATGGGGCAATATACTACTACAACCCAGCCACAGCCACTAGTAGTTGGATTTGGTCGAGAAAGGTCGTACTTACCATAGGAAAGCACAATTTTGCAGTGTAGGAGGAAAAATGAAAAAAACAGTTATATTACCGTTGGTTCTAGCGGGAGTTATGAGCATTGGTGCCATCATTTTTACTGCTGTTAGTTGGGGAAGTACGGCTTCAGCATTAGATGATTATAAAAATCAACTCGAGTATGTATATGAACGAAACCTTTTTGAGCTTATCGAAAACATGAATAATGTCGAAAATGACCTTAGTAAGTTGCAAGTATCTAGTTCGGTGGCTGTACAACAAAAGTATTTATCAACTATTATTGCAAATACAAATTCTGCGCAAAATAATTTATCTAGTCTTCCAATTGAGCACAACGCCATAGATAAGACTCTCACGTTTGTCAATCAGCTCAGTGGATTTTGTATAATTCAATCTGAGAGATTGTCAACAGGGCAGACAATATCATTAGATGATATGGATCAAGTCGATAAATTGCATTCAGCGAGTGTTGATATAAAATTTGAACTAAACAAACTCTCTACGCTGATTGCTAGTGGATATAAGATTGTGGATAACACTAAAAATCCTACAGAGAACACGAATGATTTTTCAGATCAATTTAGCGGACTAAAAAATGATGTGACAGAGTATCCAACTCTCATTTATGATGGGCCGTTTAGTGATTCTGTAACCAACAAAACTATCAAAGGGTTGGGCAAAAATGAGATCAATGCCGAAGAAGCAAAACGCGTGATAAGTAGGACTTTTGGAAATTACAATATAAATAGTGAAAGTCTTTCCAAAGGCGACTTTGACACATTCAATTTTGATATCGAGGTTGATGGAGTTGAGTATTATGTGCAAATTACTAAAAAAGGTGGATTTTTATTGAGTATGAACTCTCAGGCGGATGATAGTGAAACCAAAAACAAAAGTCTTGATGAGTGTGCGACAATTGCAGAAAATTTTGCCACAAAACTTGGTCTTGAGAATGTAAAAACTGCTTGGAGCACTGTAAATAGTGGATTTGCCTATATCAATCTGACATATTATGTAAATGACGTGACAGTTTATCCTGATATGATAAAAGTGAAAGTGGATATGAGTAATGGCAGAATTGTAGCGTGGGAGGCTAGAGAATGGGCATACAATCATGTGGAGCGAAATAACTTTAGTCCAATAATTGATGAGATAGAGGCTAGAGGCAAAGTGCCTACAGAGCTTGATATACGCCGCGTGCGACTAGCAATCATTCCTAATGAATATGTGGGGGAGACCCTTACTTGGGAATTTATGGCCATCTTTAGTGGCTCGGTTTATTATGTGTATATCGATGCCACTACTGGTGAGCAAGTAAATATCTTGCGCGTAATTGAAACAGATGATGGTGATCTATTGATGTAAAAACAAAATAGCCCGCTTTTATTTAGGCTATTTTTTGTTATTTTTGAATTTTTTTAAAACCTTGATGCTTAAAATATTTTTTTGTTTAATTTTGAATAAATACTTTAGTATAAGTATGCCTTGAACAGGAAGACCTATGATAAAAATGTACCAAGCAATAACAGGTAGCATAAAAATAAATATGCAAATTAACGTTGACCAAGTAAGTACTGTTGCGTATACAAATTTTGCAATGGTACTTTTTTTTATGCTAAAGAAAAACAGAATTGCCGCCGATATAGGGATGCCAGATAAAAAAATCTTCCAAGGATTTTGGTTGTAAGCAACATTTATATATATGTATATTACGCAGATTATTGTCCAAATTTCGAAGACAAATAATATTTGAGAAAGTAAGTCATTTCTTTTTTCTATGCTCTCTTTTTCTTCATCATGATGTTCTTCTAGAAGTGTGGCAATTGGCACATCAAATGTGTCTGCTAATACTTGGAGAGTTTCAATATCAGGAATCACTTCGCCCTTTTCCCAACGGGATATTGCTTTATCCGAAAAATTTATCTTTTCGGCTAACTTAATTTGGGTGAGGTTGTTCTTCTTTCTTAATTCTATAATGTTGTTTGAAACAATTTCTCTTATGTTTTTCATGTAGATATTATAACACAAAAATTATCAATAATCAAGCCAAATTTTCAAAGAATTCTCGCTACGGTAGAGTGAATTTATAAGATTTTCGTGTATAGAGAGCTATAAAAAGGAAATTCTCTTGTAGAAAATTTTCGAAAAATGTATAATTTTGTCACAGTTTAAGGAGGAAGAATTTTTAAATGAAGAAAGTTTCAATAATAGTTCCAGCATACAATGCTTCCAAAACTATTGATGCAGCATTAACGTGCTTAAAAAATCAAACATACAAAAACTTTGAGGTCTTGGCGGTGGATGATGGTTCAACGGACAGCACGCTAAGTATTTTACAGTATTGGCAGGAGCAAGATGATAGATTTAAGGCAATACACATCGAACATGGAGGTGTATCTAGGGCGAGAAATACTGGTATTGCTAATGCAACAGGGGACTATATTCAATTTATGGATGCTGATGACACATTGAGTGAGCATATGCTAGAGAAAATGGTAAGCTTATTAGAAAAAAACGATGCAGATCTGTGTGTATGTAGATATACAAATTCAATATTAAAGTGCTTTTATGAGGATAAGGTCTATGATTTGACCAACAAAGATGATTTATATAGTTTTTATCAAGATTGTTTTGGCTTAGTTATGCCGTGGAACAAATTATGGAAACGAGAATGTTTTAAAACTTCGTATGATGAATCAGTTCATATTTCAGAAGATGAGTTGTGCAATTTTTCTAACTTGCCCAATGTTAAGAAAGTGGTTTCTACAAGCGAGTATCTATATTTTTATGTACTTAATATGATGCGACCAAAGGAAGAGCAAAAAAATGAAGATGCTACAATAGATAAATTGTTTAAAGGTAATTTTTGGGAAAATAAAACAAGTATGTGTCATCAACTCCTATCTTACATGCCCCAACACGAGGCTGTCGTAGATAGGGCTATAAAAGACAATCTTTGGCCAAAGGAATTGGCTGAAGAGTTGAAATATTTGAGGGTGATTGATTATGCATTTTGGCAATTAGTTCCATTTGTTGCTTCGGGTGTACCCAAATTTGGTTTGATAGTCGAATATACTAGCATTTTTAATTGCAAAGAATTTGTTAGTTATTTTAATTCTCAAAAAAAGTATGGTTTTAAGTTAAAAAAAATAACAACGCAGCAGCAGGCCGAATTGATTGAGAAGTTTATTGACTTTTGTATAGAGGCGTTTCAAAAAAATGCTGATAATAGAGACATTACTTTTGCTTTTGTATTTATGTCGATTTTCTTAAAGCTCTTTACAGAAAAATGCGGAACTCTAAACTTAGTAAGTAATCAAGCACGATTAATTGATGAATTGGATCACAATTCAACTATTGAAGCACAATGCGCAAATAGTGTATTAAAACAGTTCGGTTTTTGATAGATTTTTTAGTTAATAAAAATCAGTATTTACAATGAGGAAAAAATGAAAACAAAGAAACAAGAAGAACTTGCTCTTTCAAGAAAGAAGGTCTTGGAAAAAATAGCGGAGTACGAAAAATTAGCTAGATTTAATGATGATGTGGAGGAAGATCCAGTAAGTCCTGCGCTACTACCAGATGATGTGGATTACCTAATCGAAAAACGAAAGAATAAATTTTTGACAAAGTTAGCTAATTTTATGGGATATACATACTTTGAGCATATGATAAAGAATAAAAAGTTTATCATAAAAGAAATTTGTGGAATAGAGAATTTCATAAATCTTTCTGGTGGGGCAATTATTACCTGCAATCACTTTAATATAAGGGATAATTACGCCGTATATCGGGCTATACGACCATATATGGGTAAAAAACAAATGTTATATAAAGTGATTAAGGAAGGCAATTTTTTTAGAGCTAAAGGAATGGTGGGATTGCTTATGAAACATGCAAATACTCTTCCTCTTAGTTCTAACTATGACACAATGAAAAAGTTTTACAGGAGTGTGGGAAATCTTTTGGATAGAGGCGAAAAAATATTGATTTATCCTGAGCAGGCAATGTGGTGGAACTACAAAAAACCACGCCCGTTAGTAGATGGAGCATTCAAGCTCGCAACACAGTTTAATAAACCAATCTTGCCAGTTTTTGTGACAATGAAAGATAGCAAAATAGTAGATGATGATGGATATTTGGTACAAGAATATTATGTCAATTTTTTACAGCCAATTTTTCCAAATAAAGACTTAAAGAAATCTGAAAATATTGAGAATATGAAGAAAGAAAACTATGATGCATGGGTAAAAACATATGAAAAATTTTATGACAAAAAATTAGAATATATTTCCAACTAAAATAGCTTAAATGATATTTAGGTTATTTTTTTGTTTATTCTTAAATTTTATAAATGTATGTTGATTTGCTTGATATTTTATGTTGAATTAGATAAAATAAAACAAGTAGGAGGACAAAATGATTAATTATAAAAATGCAACTAAAAATGGTTTGCTAATTAGTTTGGTGATGATGCTGACTTTCGTATTTTTGATGCTTTCAGGATGCGGCAATAGTGAAGAGGTAAAAAAATTGAAAGACGAAATTGCTGTAAAGGACGGTGAAATTGCAACACTAAATCAAACTATCGAAAAATTTTCTGCTGAAGATGATGAATATATAGATGATGAAGGTCACAAAATAAACGTAATCGGCGGTAGAATTTCAGAAAGGGAAAGCGATATTTTGATTTATTCTTTAGCCAATAAAAAGGGCTTTGCTGTTTGGCTTCAAAATGGAGTACCATATTCTGGGGAAAATGTAATTAAGGTTTCAAAAGCATCTATTCAGTCCAATACTGAGTACAAGGCTTTGTATACTTGTGTTGGATTTATGGCTCTGCAGTTGGAAAACGGAAATTTGAATATTTCAGGTAATACTACTGGAGCCACATTTGGTGACTTTGAGGAGCAATTAACTGGTACAACACAAATCATGAGTGTAAAGTATTCTTTTGTTAACGGTAGTGGGCGATTAGATACTAACATGGAGGCTAGTGATATGATCCAGATTGACACAAATGAAATTGGCGAATTAACCAATGTTGCTCCAGTCAACTATATCAATAAAGAGGTAGTTGCTAATAAAGGCAAGATTTGGTTTATAAAACTGTATATTAAAGATGGTGTCGATCCATATTCGTTTGACCCGTATGAAAACTTTGATGAAGAAGAGGATGATGAGGCTGATTTAGAAAACGCAGACCAAGCTTGTGTATCTGTGTTTATTATGGAAAAGAAAGTTTTATCGACGGGGGAGAGCATTTTAGACTGCATTTCAATTCAAAATCAAAAATCGGGCGATAGTGCAGAATCTAAAACATTCAGCATTCGTATAAAGGGTGTGTAAAAAGAGCGAGTTACTCGCTCTTTTACTTTATTATATTATCTATTTCTCCACCGCCCAGACAATTTCCTGCTTTATCATATAGCACTGCATACTGTCCTTGAGTGATGGCTTTTTGCGGGGTAGCAAAGGTTAGTGTTACGCCATTTTTTTCTTGTTTTACAGTTACTTTTTGGTCGGGTTGGCGATAGCGAAATTTTGCAAAACACTCAAATGAAGTCTCTTTGGGTGGGATAGGAATCCAATTGAATCCGGCTGTAGTTAAGCCTAGCGAATATAGGTCTTTTTCATCGCCTTGAGCTACAACCAATGTGTTTGTGGTTAGGTCTTTTTTGACTACAAACCAAGCCCCTTCTTTCTCTCCTTTTTGTCCGCCGATTCCGAGTCCTTTGTGCTGACCAATAGTATAATACATCAGTCCAGAGTGGTAGCCAAGTAATTTGCCAGTAGTTGAGCGAATTTCCCCTTTTTGCGCAGGGAGATAATGAGATAGAAAGTTTCTAAAATTTCGTTCTCCAATAAAGCAAATGCCGGTGCTATCTTTTTTGTTAGCTGTAATAAGATTGTGTTCGGCAGCAATTTTGCGGACTTGGGTTTTCTTTAGATTGGCTAAGGGGAATAGAACGAAAGAGAGTTGGGTTTGGTTGAGTTGATTGAGAAAATATGTCTGGTCTTTAGTTGAGTCGGCACATTTTTGTAGATAATATAGTCCATTATTTTCTGTTACTTTTGCATAGTGTCCTGTGGCTATTTTTTCAGCGCCAAGCATCTTAGCATGCTCGATAAATGGTCCAAATTTTATTTCACGATTGCACAATACATCTGGGTTTGGAGTGCGTCCTTCACGATAGCTTTTTAAAAAATATTCAAATACGCGTTCATAGTACTCTTTACTAAAGTTTACAGCGTAGTAGGGGATATCTAGCGCATCACAAACTCGAGCCACATCTTCATAATCTTGCGTGCTAGTGCAACGCCCTAAGTCATCTTTTTCCTCCCAGTTTTTCATAAATAGTCCGATTACATTGTAACCTTGCTCTTTAAGTAATAGAGCAGTAACGCTCGAATCAACGCCACCGCTCATACCCACTACGATAGTTTTCATTATTTTTTCCCTTTGTTTTTGTTATTATTTTCTAGTACTACAGGCACATAAAATCGCTTGAATGAGATTCTAATTATATCCATTAGCCACAAAACTGTTATCAAAGCCCCCGCACAGCAAGCAAATCCAAATAAAATGTCCATAGCAGGTGAATTAAATTGGGGAACAGGGCTATCACCTACGGTATATTGTGAAGCTATAAAAGAAAATACCAAAAATATAGACCAACAAACTAAATAAATTATTCCAGGAATCTTTCGCTTTACATAAAAATAGTGTCCACCAAATGTACCTAAAAATATGCACATAAGTAGAGTGTTTTTGTAGCTCAGATCTTTGGGCCAAATCTTAGTGAGCACTACTTTTTCGGGAGTAAACTCCTTTCGAGCTTTAGTTACTGCTTGGTGGCTTGCGTTTTCGATTTGACTGAGTTTTGTGCCACAACGAATGCACATATTATCGTTTTTTCGTAACTTCGCGCCACAGCATGGACAACGCATATTTTTCTCCTAAAGTTTATTTTATGACAGTTTTTAAATATCTAGCTAAGTCGATTACTCTATTGGAATATCCCCATTCATTATCATACCAAGCCACTACCTTTACAAATCGATTGTTTAGCATGATACCGGCAGTTTCATCAAAGATTGAGCTGCGAGGATCTCCGTTAAAGTCTTTTGATACGACTGGTCTGTTTTCATATCCTAATATTCCCTTAAGCTCGTGCTTACTAGCCTTTAGCATGCTAGCACAAATATCACCGTATGTGGTAGGTTTTTTTAGTCTTACAGTCAGATCTACACAAGAGACATTTACAGTAGGCACTCTAAAACTCATCCCAGTAAGTTTACCCTTTAGGCTAGGGATAATTTTGCCGATAACAGAAGCTGCTCCAGTAGAATAGGGGATTATGTTTTCACCTGCAGCACGACCAATACGCCAGTCTTTTGCTGAGCCATCTACTACAAGTTGAGAAGCTGTAATAGAGTGAATTGTAGTCATCAAACCTTCTTCTATACCAAAGTTGTCTTCCAATACTTTTACAATTGGGGCTAATCCGTTTGTAGTGCAACTAGCGTTGGAAATAATTTGCATACTTTTATTTAATGTTTGATGATTTACTCCCATCACAATAGTGGGAATATCATCACTTTTGGCTGGTGAAGTTATTATAACACGCTTTGCTCCAGCAGTCAAGTGGGCGCTAGTGTCTAAGCTCGTGCGAAATTTCCCACTAGCTTCTACTACGATTTCACATCCCAGTTTTCCCCACGGGATATTTTTGGGCTCTTTTTCTGCAAAAAATGGTATTTTTTGTTCTCCACAGATGATATAGTTTCCTTTAAAAGTTACAGCCTTTGAAAATTCTCCATGCACAGAATCTAGGCTAAGTAAATATGCAGCGTATTCAGGAGTCATAAATGGGTCATTTATCCCCACAATCTCCACGTCACTTCTTAGTAGGGCAATGCGTGCTACCAATCTTCCTATACGACCAAATCCATTTATTCCAATTTTTGTGTTCATTTATTTTATTCTCCTTTTAATGTAAAACCGTCTACTAAGACGGCTTCTGCTATTTTTTTGATTTTTTTTGTTCTATTTTTGTCTCTGTTTTATTGCTTTCCTTTAGGTCGGATTTTTCCTTTGCGTTTATTTCTGTCTTACTAGTTTTTGCTTTAGTTTTTTCTGCACTTGTTTTGCTAGTGTTTTGATGTTCATCTACCAACAATCCTTCAGCGTTAATCTCTTTTTGGTTGATAACAAGAGCGGTGATGTTTATTACAGGTTCACCCGATAGATCCAATGCTATCGGCAGTCCTAATCGAGAGCTGAAGATATATTTGGCTACAGTAACAAGTGCTACAACGCCTATCAAAAACCATACCAATATACCAACAAGCACTATGATAGGATAAACATTTGAGTTATTTAGGGGTACAGCTATCAATAGTAATAGTGCAGCAATTATATAGAAAAACGATACTATCCCGAGAGTGAGAAATGATGAACTATTCTTTTGCCTTGATGGAGTTTCTGTGTCATATATTTTGGGCGCGACTACTGTCCGAGCAGGACGCTCTGGGTCAGGGTTCACAAGCCTAAGTGCTTTACTTAGTGCGGGGTTTAGTATTATAGTATTTACCGATCTATTATTTAGCAAAATCACTTGAGAATCACAACACATATCTTTTCCTCTAGCTAAAATCTTTAGTCCTGTGTGATAGGCAAATTGGCCTAGCCCTACAAATATCGATTTAAAGAAATTATCTTTTTGCCTTACAAACACAATTTCTGCTTCATTTTGTCTTTTTTGTAGCATTATTGTGAGCAGGTCAACATTTGTGTCTATAGTAGCAAGTAGTACATCACCATTATCAGTGTGGTCTAAGGCAGCGTAAATTTGTGTGTTTTTGTTGGTTGATTTGGATGTGACGACTAGCTTTCTGTTTGTATTTTGCTTGGCTATCATTTTTAATGTTTCAATACCAGCGTAATCTTCATTTGCTACATATAAAATCTCATACGGTTGTTTAAACTTTTCTAGCAGGTTAGCAAACTCTCTGTCTTTTTGTTCACAATTAACATTTGTCGTATCAGCAGTGATAACGAGTGAAATCATAAATGTACCTCATTGCATTTTTTAACTAATTAATTTTAGTTTATTCTTATTATATAATTTTATTTAGTTTTTTTCAAATGAATTTGGGGTATTTTTTGAAAAATTTTTCAAATTTTTTTGATTTTTTGTCAATTTTTTTGATTTTGTTTTATTAAATTAGATAAATAAGCAAATATTGACAAAAATTTATATTTGTGTTAAAATACTACAGATAAAAAACACAATAGAGTGGGATTGGTGTTTTGAGGTGCTAATTTAGTTTTTGGGGGGATGGTTTGATGTATAATCCAAATAGTAGTGGATTGGGTAAGAAAAGAAGATCTTATCGTAGCTTTCCGTTTAAATTTGATGAATTTTATTATTATTGCGAGCAATATATTGCTCAATATGGTCACTTGAGTGTACCTGCTAGATGTGTGGTGATTGCAGGAGAGAATGGACCAGTCTTTTTGAGAAATGCTAATCCAGAGCAAAATGCTGCAAAAATTTATGACTTTGGTGCAAAAATCGATTATGTGAGAAGGAGTGTAGCAAAAGACAACGAATGCGCTACTCGCACTAGTAAAATTAGATTGACACAGGATCAATGCTTAGCTATGGATAGATTATTTCCTAGTTGGAGAAGCAATGGTGAGGTAGAATTTGAGGAGTTTTACCAATACGCTGTATTGTTTAAAGAACGATTTGGCAATCTTAATGTTCCACTAAGATGTCTAGTTGTCAAAAACTCGAATGGCGAATTAGTATTTAAAAACTATAAAAATATTACCCAAAAAGAAAAGGAAAATATTGTATATTATTTAGGTACCAAATTTGCAAGGATAGTAGAATTTTCCAATGAAGATGATCACTCATCTAGACGGAAATTCTATCCTAAAGAGCAGTTTGATAGATTGGCTGCACTCGATCCTTGTTGGAATTATCCTAAGAATATGATAGGGAATAGAATAGATCCAATAACTGGAAAGAATATCGATGCAAAAAAAGTTGATGAAAATGCTGCTGTGTCACAAAAGAAAAGAATAAATACCTTTGATTTTGAGCAGTTTTATAGTTACGCACTGCTGTATTGGACCAAATTTGGTAATCTTGATATACATAAACAAACTGTAGTAGTAAAACTTGACGATTCAGTAGATTTTATGCGGTATGACTTAGCACTGCAGGAAGGGATATCCATTGCTTATCATTTGGGAAGATATTTTACAGAAATTCGTCATACAAAATTAAACGATGACCATCATCCTGATGTAAAATTAAAGCAGGTAAGGCGACTTCAACCTCAAGAGTATCAAAAGCTTTTTGAATTGGATAATAATTGGTGTGTAGAACACAAGCGTCAAGCTGCTTCAACTAGCGGTATCCAGCATAAGTCTGAGAAAAAATCTGTAAAAGCACCTAAAAAGAGTCTTAAAAAACAAGTCAGCCCTAGTGTCGATATTTCTCCAAAAATTGCTCCCATAGAGTCTAGAGAGATGGTGGAGGAAACACCTCGCGAAGTAAAGGAGATAGTGGAGGAAACACCTCGCGAAGTAAAGAGGTTTGATTTTGATATTTTTTACGCACAATGTGAATATCAACATCGAGTGACAGGAAGTTTGCTCTTTAGTAACGCTAAAGTTGTATCAATTGAATACAATGGGAAGAAATTAGACTATCCTATAGGAAAAGTGTGGAAGCAAGTAGTAGCGACAAAAAGATATGAGTTATATGGTGATAAAGACACTTCGATAGAGAAGCCACGACATCTCATACGCTTAGATGAAGAACAAAACAAAAAGATGGAAGATTTAGATCCATTATGGTATTTGTCACGCAGTGAAAAAGTAGCATTGCGTCATAAAAATCGCTCTAATACAAAAACAAGAGAGAAGGAGGCTGGATATGGAGACAACTAATAAAAACGAAGAGAGGCTGAAGACTATCAAATATAACCTTGATGATTTTTATAAGTACTGCAAGATGTATTATGAAATTAATGGTGACTTAGATATCGGAGCAAAGTGTATGATCATCAATGTCGATGGGGTGGAAACTATATTTAAGCGCCCCACACCAGAGGAATTGGATCATAAAGTCTATGACTTGGGTGCAAAGATGATTTTGGTAAGAGAGGCTCTGGAGACTGGTACTGGTCGTTCTCCTTCTTCAAGGTTAAATGGGGTGAGTATCACGCCAGAGCAGGCTAGTAAGCTTGATGAGGTGGATGCATATTGGCGAGTAAAAGGACAATCTTCCTTTATGAAAATGTATCGCTATTGTGTAGAATACAAAAAGGTTTATGGAGAGTTGTCTATCGCTCATCAATGTGTGGCTGTAAAGCGCCCTAATGAAGATTACTTTTTTGAGGATAAACGAAAAGTATCCGAGCAAGATAGACAATACATAGAGTATACTTTAGGACCACATTTTTGGAAATATGTAGATTTAGCTAAGGAGGAGGGAATGGCAAATAAAAAACGCACCATTACTCCCGAACAGTATCAAATGCTAGCTGATCTAGACCCATATTGGGCTTATCCACGTAATAAGTTTGGAGAGCGAATTGACCCAATCACCAATCAAAAGCTAGATGTAGTGTCCGCTAACAACGGAATGATGGATAAAACTACTAAAATTAGGCGCAACAAGGGGTTCGATTTTGATGAGTTTTATGGATTTGCTCTGTTATATCATGCTAAATATGGTGAGCTTAATATAGGACCAGATGTTGTGGTAGTAAGATTATCGGATGGTAGGGTGGATTTTTATGATAGGACATTAGCTACTAGAGAAAAGTTGGAAATTTGTTATCAATTGGGCAGAAGAATGAAGTTGGTTCGTTCATCCTATTTACTAAAAGATGGTAATGCAAAATTAACCGAGACACAAAAGATACATCTACTTAATAACGAACAATATCAATCTTTAACTGAACTTGATAGTAGATGGCTTACTAATACTGTTGTAAGCCACTCACAAACTCAACTATATATGACTCGAAAAAAACGATATCCCAAAAAAGAGGTAATTCGTGAGCGAGAGAAGGAGGAATGTGAGCAAATTGAAGAAGACGATCCTTTGAAGGCGTATGAGAAAAAAATTGCTCGACTTTTTGAAGTGAAAAATTTCAACTTTGACACATTTTATACAGTATGTAAGCATCAAGCTGATATTGTAGGTAGTTTGGTTTTGAGCAAATTACAAAGAGTTGTATTTACCAATGCAGATGGAATCAAGGAAGAATATCCCCTAGGGCCTGTATGGTATGTGTTAGCTACAACCAAGCTTTTTGAACTCAAAAACCCAATGTATGGTGAAACGAGAGAACCAATGACGAAAATTCACCTAACTGATGCGCAAAATCAACAAATGGAAACTATCGACAAACTTTGGTTTTTGCCATCAAGCAAGCGTCGAGAAATCAGGAGAGCTAATCAATTACCGAAAGAGGGCGTAAAAACTCATCAATAGTAGTTACTAAATAATGCTAAAACTATAAATTAAAAAGATATATCTTCATTTATAAATTGCTTGACAATTTTGAGAAAAAGGTATATCTTTTTCGTATGAGTTTTTATGAGTGGGAAAAAGAAAGTGCAGAAAGCACATATAAAAAAGGCGAATGGAGTTCTATAATAGGATTGCCTAGAGTAGCAGTAATATCACAAAGTCCGACAGAAGCGTCTACTCACATTGGTGTAAACAAAAGTCATTTTGTGACAATTGGGGGACAAAGACTTTTTGTAAAGTATCCACTTAAGAGTGAAATATTTACCGAAATACTCATATCATATCTAGCTAAACAATGTGGGATAAATTGTATAGATTGTGCATTAGCGATTGATCATGATGAAAAGACTTTGGGGATTGTTTCTCCTGATTTTGGTGAGCATGTTAGCTATGGAGATATGGGATATAAAATAAGTCAGCTCCCATATACAACCTCTGTTGATGATGTTGTTGATAAGGTAGTAGCAAAAACGAGTGTGGGTGAGGATAGTTGTCAAATTGATGCAGAAGCAGTGAAGGAACAAATAACCAAAATAACTTGTTTTGACTATCTTACTGGTCAAACGGATAGACATTCGGATAACATTGCCTTTTCAATAAAAGAAAATGATGGTGTAAGGACAATGGAGCTCGCTCCACTGTATGATAATGCAAGGGCGTTTTTATTAGAAGACAAAATGGTAAGAACATTTAATATTACCCCTGATGATACTAAAGGGATAAATGTTCCGCAGCAACTATTACTAAATGGCAAATATAAAGACATGAAAGACAAGTTTAGTGAAATGTTTGCTGACGAAAATTATCCCAAACTATTGGAAGAATTAGATTCTATATACGGCTTGAAAAATATCTATACACCAGAAGAGTATCAAGCGATTACGACAAGAATACAAAATACAGTGAAAGGGCGAATTCAGCGGTGTGAATATAGAATAGATCCTGAGCCGTATGTTCCTATGAATGTAATGTATTCTTGTATGAAAAGGCATATGCAAGCTGGTGAATATAGTACAGATACGGAAAAATTAAAATTATTTTGGGATTATAAGGCATACTATGGCTTAGGCGGTGGGGCAGCAGCAGCTGGTGCGTATGATAGTTTTTATGATGAAAAGACCTCCTATATCAGTAAATGGAAATACTATGATGAATGTAAAGAAATTATGCAACAAAAAGATGATATACTCGAGGCTGATACAAAAGAATTAGCAGACAAAAAAAGGAAAGTAGATTGTTACATATTAAAAAAGAACATTCAAGGAATAGATATGAGTCCATCATTTAATAGTCATGAATACTGGAAAAATATCTTGTTTGATGATGATGCGATATTTAGTAAAAAAATGGCTGAAACACACTATAAGTATAGTATTGATGCCTATAGGTGTTTAAGAGATAATTATTCTTTATACGAAGATGTAAGAAATTGGTGCGAGGATCAAGAAAAACGCAAAGATGAGTTATCTTTACGAGAAAAGTTAGATTATAGGCGTACACGCAAATTACTAAATAACTATGTGAAATTTGCTAATTCTACAATAAAAACATGTGCTAAAGATGAAGAAATTGTTGGACCCAGTGTAGATGATTATACAATATTAGGGAGATAATATGGCGATATTGATTTGTTACAAAAATTATAAATTAGGCAAATTAGATTTTGATGGTGAAACATATCTATATACTTCATTACCAGATAGTCTGATATTTGCAAAAAAGTATCCATTCATAGATTTTCCTTTAGCCAAAGTGCAATCAGAAGAAGACACTGAGATGCCATATTTCTTTGAAAAATTTGTTGAAAATCTAGTATTCAACGAGTCAATGAACAAACTGCTAGATATCAATTTGGAAAGGGATACATATTTTGATGTGTTAAGTAAATATGCAAAATTAAATCAAGACAAAAATACTTTTTATTATGAGTTAGCATAAAGAGTTTAATAAAATAAGTTTATATTTATTTTTTTTGCTAATTTTGCTATGATTTACTTGACAAAATTGCTTAATTAAGGTATAATTATTCTAGTAAAACACCTACAGGAGAGAGTATAGATGAACACAATTAACTAATTTCGCATTTTTGACAAAACAAAAGCAGATTTTTTCTGTGTTTTTGTCGCGCGATTTTAGTTAATTTTGTTTTTTATGCTGTACTCCTTTTTAGTAGGTGTTTTTTTCGTGGAGGGCGGCATTGTATATTAAATTTATAGGAGGGAATATATGATACAGCTTGTAAATATAACTAAAGAGTTTGGTTCAAAAACCGTGTTAGATAATGTCTCCCTTTCGATATATGATGGTGATAAAGTTTGTATAGTGGGTAACAATGGAGAAGGGAAGACTACACTTATTAATATTATTTTAGGAAAGATAAAGCCTGATAGCGGTCAAGTGGTGTTGTCCAATAATTGCGGATATTTACCACAAAATGCCTTGGTTGATTTGGGGAATTTGGTAGATAATATAAAAGATGTTGATTTTGCTAGTGAGTTTTATCAAATTTTAAGTAAACTAAATTTTACGCAAGATTTTGTCTTTACAGAGGAGCGTATTAGATCGCTTAGTTGTGGTGAGAGAACCAAGATTGTACTAGCATCGATATTAGCTGCAAGTACGGATACACTGGTTCTTGATGAGCCAACCAATCACTTGGATAGGTCGGCAAAAGAGTGTCTTGCTAGGGTGCTAAATGAGTATAAGGGAACAATAGTGCTAGTTAGTCATGACATTGACTTTATTAATAAAACTATGCGCAAAATCGTGGAAATCAAGCAGGGAAATATACACGAGTACGAGGGAAACTATGATGCATATCAGGCACAAAAAGAAAATGAAAAACTTTGTATAGCTCGAGAATATGAAAAGCATCAAAAACGAGTCAAAGAGATAAATGCGCAGATTGATATGTACAAACGTGCTTCAGAGAAGTCTGCAGCGCAGAGGTCAAATGCCAAGAAACAAAAAGAACAGGGCGGCGGTTGGGGCTTTTTTAGGCAAGATGTTGCTATGAAAAAGCTTTCTACATTCGCAGCAGCAAAGATAAAGCAGTTAGAGCACGAACTAGATAAGGATGTGGCAAAACCTGAGAAAGAGCATGTCATAAGGTACAAACTTACCAAAGATGATCTCAAGACTACATTTGCTTATGTAGCTAGAGACTTGGGTAAAAGTTGGGGGGATGAGGTTTTATTTGAGCACTCTGATTTTACCATTCGTAGCGGCGACAAAGTGGCTCTGATTGGTGATAATGGTGTGGGAAAATCTACATTAGTTGATATAATGCTTGGTAAAACAGACTATACAGGCAAACTTGATGTGGCAGGAAGTGTCAAACCAGTGCTTATGAGTCAAGATGTGTACGACCTTGATTTTGATGCGACAGTAAATGAGATGAGTATGGCTTTTGATAAAGAGTATAGGACAAACTTTTTACTCAATTTGACCACTATGGGGCTAGATAAATCTAGATTTGACACTCCAATAGGGGCTCTCAGCTCTGGAGAAAAGATGAAGATAAAACTTACTCAAATTATCCTTAGTGATGCAAATGTCATTTTTCTTGACGAGCCAACCAATCATCTCGATGTGGCAAATAAGACACATCTAGAGTCGGTATTATCGGGTTTTTGTGGTACTATAGTGATTATTAGTCACGATGTGAGATTCTTAGAAAATGTAACAACTCGCACCATAGAAATAAAAAATAAAAAGATTATAGAAAAGTATTGAAATACATACTTTTTTATGTTATAATAATTGTCATTACAGGCTTGATGAAAAATAGTTTTGAGGTAAAATTATGGATAATAGAACACGAACTCCCAAAGAAGAAAAACATTTTGCTCGTTTTGGACTGTACCCTGATGAAATTATACCCAAGAAAGAAAAGACAAAGCGCACCCATATCAAGAAGTTTCTGCCATATTTTAAGGGAGAATGGTGCAAAAGATAAAGAAGGCTATAGCCAACATTAGTAATGAGTGTACCGTGATAATCGTGGCGCATAGACTCACTACAGTTGAGGATTGTGACAAAATACTTGTGCTATCTAACCACAAAATAGAGGCTGAGGGGACTCATAAACAGTTACTCGAAACGAGTAAAGTATATCGTGAACTTTATACTCAAAACTACGATGAGTAAAAGCTTAAATTCAGTAAGTTTTTTGAGATTTTCTCTTGCTTTTTTTGTAAAACTATGTTATACTACTTTACACACTGCCGTAAAGTAGTGTAATTTTTTAATTTTAATAATAAACGAGAGGAAAACTAAAATGCGCGTAAACATTAAATTTGCATGTACAGAATGCAAGAGATTCACACATACTTCACAGAAGAATAAGAAGAATGACCCTGATCGTATGGAACTTAGTATGTATTGTCCATTTTGTAAAAAACATACCACACACAAAGAGAGTAAGTAGTTTATATTACGATTAGGAGGCGATTATGGCGAAAAAGTCCAAATCAAAGAAAAGTGCGGGCAACACTTCAAATGCCAAAAATATCAAGGCTTTGATAAGCCAAAACAAGATGGTAGTTCAGCAAAATGCAGAGGCTGAGAAACGCAAGCAAGAGGAGCAAGAGGCTAGAGAGGCAGCAAAGCGCGAGAAAGAGGCAAGACTTGCTGCTGAAGCTGAGGCTAAAAAGAAAGAGAAGGAAACTGTTGAGGCTAGCGAAATTACTACACCTGACGGTAAAGTAATAGAGAATAAAAAGACCGAAGAGAAAACAGTCAAAGCCGAAGACAAAAAAGCTGAATCCAAAAAAGACGTAAAGGGGGCTGGCAAGAAAAAAGCTGACCCAGAGCGTCGTACTATGAAAAAACGTATAAAAGAAACTATTAGTGAACTAAAGAAAGTTAGCTGGCCAAGTTTTAAAGACGTAGTCAAGAAAACTGGAGTCGTACTAGCAGTTGTAATCTTTTTTGGGATTGTGTTGTGGATTTTTGATTTTGCACTAAATATTATATATAAATTGTTGCAAGGTCAACCACCTTTTTAGGAGGATAATATGTCAAAATTTATGAGTACAGAGCCACTTTGGTATGTGTTGCACACATTTTCAGGATATGAAGCTGTGGCGAAACAAAATCTTGAACAAGTAATTGAAAACGGTAATTTACATGACCGTATTTTTGAGATTGTCATACCAACAGAGGATGTAATTGAAGAAAACGATGGTAAACGACGTATTGTGACTCGTAAATCAATGCCATGTTACATCTTTATCAAGATGATCTATGGTGATGATATTTGGCATACAATTACACATACTCGTGGAATTACTGGTTTCGTTGGTCCTAAAGGGCGCCCTTTACCACTAACTGAGGATGAGATTAGAAAAATGCATCTAGAAAAAGTAGTTGTTGATTTCACTCTCGAGGTCGGGGATAGAGTGCGCATTATGTCTGGAGCTTTGGTAAATACAGAGTGTAAGGTAACCAAAGTTGATAACGAAGCACAGCGATGCGAGGTTGTGGTAGATATGTTTGGGAGAGAGACTCCGTTAGAGCTTGATTATTCTCAAGTATCTAAGATTTAATTACTATTTTACGGCGGTGCTCAATGTGCCTACTATGTAGGTGCAAAACACTTGCCGCGGGCTAGTTTTAGTCTGCGCACATTGGGCACAATTGTGTGGGAGAATGGGTAAAATCTGATATTACTCATGTCGATAATACCACTTTGGAGGAAAATTTATGGCAAAGAAACCTGTTGCAGTTGTTAAAGTGCAGTTGCCTGCTGGAAAAGCTACTGCCGGTCAACAACTTGGTGGAGCGTTAGGTCCACACGGAGTCAACATTGGTGCTTTTATCAAGCAATTTAATGAGGCTACCGCTAGTCAAGTAGGATTGGTGATTCCTGTAATTGTCAATGTGTACGCTGATCGTACATTTGACATCACTTACAAAACACCACCAGCAGCTGTACTTATAAAGAAAGCTGTTGGCATCGAAAAGGGAAGTGCAAAGACCCCTAAAGAAGTTGCAGGCACTATTACTAAGGCTCAACTTAAAGAAATTGCAGAAATGAAAATGAAGGACTTGAACGCCGCAAGCGTTGAGGCTGCTATGTCTATGATAGCAGGTAGCGCGCGTAGTATGGGTGTGAAAGTTGCTGATGATGAGTAAGGAGGATAGAGGATTATGGCTATGGGAAAGAAATACAAACAAGCTGTTGCGCTCGTAGATGCCAACAAACTTTATGCTCCAAAAGAAGCAATGGAGTTGGTGCTAAAGACCGCTACTGCAAAATTTGATGAAACAGTTGAGCTTCATGTAAAGCTCGGAGTTGATGGTCAACAAACAGACCAACAAGTACGTGGTACAGTCGTACTTCCTGCAGGAACTGGTAAAAAGGTTCGTGTGGCAGTAATTGCTAAGGGAGACAAGGCTGATGAAGCTACTAAGGCCGGGGCTGACTTTGTCGGTGCTGAGGAATTGGTAGCTAAGATTGCTGGAGGCTGGTTAGACTTTGATGTCTGCATTACTACTCCCGATATGTTTGGTCAAGTTGGTCGTGTAGCACGTGTGCTTGGACCAAAGGGCTTGATGCCTAATGTAAAGAGCGGTACTGTTACTGCTGATGTAACAAAGGCAATTAACGATGTGCGTGCTGGTAAAGTAGAATATCGTTTGGACAAAACCAATATTATTCACTGTCCTATTGGTAAGGTAAGTTTTGGTGTAGACAAACTTATGCAAAACTATACAGTCCTTATGGATGCTATTGTTAAGGCTAAGCCTGCTGCAGCTAAAGGTACATATCTTCGTAGCATTGCACTAGCATGCACTATGGGACCTGGTGTCAAAGTAGACACATTAGCCTAAATTTAAAGAGCGGAAATATCCGCTTTTTTTATTTGATTTGCTTGTCAAATTGATGAGATTTATGGTAAAAGTTATATAAGTAAAAATAGGAGGAGTTATGATAGAAAATAAACGCGAAGAAATAGTTAGTGATTATAATAAGAAAAATCCTTGGTTAAAGACTAATAAAACTGTGGCAATTAGTTATGTTGATATGGGGTGTGTTAACAAAGTTCCGTTAAGTTTAGAAGAAGTGGAATATTTTAAGGATAGCATTATATTTAATGCACGATATAAGACTATTGAGTATTTTCATGATATTATCAATTCTGATGAATATAGTGCTGAAGAGCGAGAAAAAGCTGCAGGTATATTAAAAACAATAGCAACAAGAATAAATCGTAATGAGATCAAAGGTCAGTTTAATGTTATGCAAGCTAGAGGCTATGATAGTAGTGCTTCTATTGCAGAACTATGCAGTGCATGTGAAGAATTGTCAGAGGTAAATGATAGATTTGATTTTAGATTAGAAGATGAACCTATTACATTTGATTTAACAGATCTAGAGTTAACAAAGGAAAATATTGATAATCTATTATACAATAGACAGCATGCAATAGATTATGTGAAAGACAATTTCCCTAATTATAATAATTTTGTTATACACAAAACAGATTTATCACCACAAGAAATTGAAGCGTTAGGGTACTTAAAGCAACAATGTAATGAAGATGTTTCAATTTATATCTGTGATAAAATTTATATGTGCGGTGAAGTACGGGAAGTTGATGGAAAAAGAGAAGAGTATTTGAGGGAAGATGGGATTTATTATGAATTGGATAGAGTAGTAGAGGCTAATAAAAAAGCAGAAGAATTTATAACGAAAATAAAACAAGAAAACCTTACTCCATTAGAGGCGTATTTGCGTATGTATAAATTTGCTACAGAAAAGGCATATGCTTTTGATAATTTGGATGTTGATGACCGCTCTTTTGTAGGAGTAATGACAACTGATAGTAGGGTATGTGCTGGATATGCTATGTTACTTAGTAAGATGTGTGAACTATATGGGGACGAAAGGGTAAAAGTTGATTATATTGATGGAGATGACAGAATTGAAAAAGATGAACCAGGTCATGCATTTTGTAGAGTGACCTTGGAAGATGAAGACTACGGAATAAAAGGAGAATATATAGCAGATCCAACTGCAAATGCTTCTGTTGCTCGAAGTGAGGAAGAGGCTAAAGTTGAGAAAAAGGCATTTAAGCTATGTAATTTAAAACTTAAAAAACAATATGAAGCCGAAGTCTCAAATTGTTTGATACCAGCGAAACAAGTACATAATTATTTTGTGGGGAGATTTTTTAATGAAGACTCTGAGAATATTATGACAACTGTTGGCAATGAAGTCTCGGATAGTAAAGCACTCGATTATAAAACATACAAAAAAGCACTGAGTAGTATGTATGCTAAAAGTCAACCAGAACTTTCTTATTTTCAGAGAAGAGCTAAAGTCAATAATGATATTGGCTGCACAGCAATGGACAATTATCTAAATAATCTAAGAAGTAATAATGAGTATGTAGACAAATTATTTAGGCAAAAGGATGAATTTGAGTGGAGAATAAGAGATGACATAAATCATGTAAAAATTAAAACAGGTAGTTATATTTCAGGTCTTAAAGATATGGTAAGAAAGGTTGAGGACAAAATAGGTGTAGATAAAGTGCATCTTGAACTAAAAAACAAACTAGATGATTTGATAGCAAATCATATATTACACAAAGAAGTAGAAAAAGGAGCTGAGATAATAGATGAACCAATAATTATAAGAAATCAACTATCAATAGAGCAACGACCAGAACAAGAAACAGAGTTAAAAGTGGAGCAAACAAAAGATAATATAAATCAAGATTCGTCACCCAAGCCAAAAGAACCTTTTGAACAAGAGATGATATTATAAGATAGTTATAGCTTAGCTATAATTTTTTTATTTACTTGACAATTGCTTTGTTTTGTGGTATAATATATGCTGATTGAAGGTGGAAGTGTATGGTATTAATGAATGATGATAACTATTATCGTCTGTTTCAGACGATAAAAAATCCAGAAGGAAATCAATCAGAAGGGGTTGTTTTTTATTATAATTATCCATTGCAATTGGATATTCCTACATCAGCAGAAGAGTTTGAGAAGATGAAGATTGATTTATTGGATCGTGCTAGAAGTATTGTGTTTACCCAATGTGATAAGGTTATTAATAGTGATAAGTGTAATGCTGAAGATAAGGTTTTTTTAAGGGGATTGGTAGATTATTACATCGGTGCTGAACGAAGTAGAAAGGGTAATGTGATAGGCTATTATACAAGTACTGCAACGATGGATGATTTACAAAAGATTTGTGATGAATTGGCGCAGCGAAGTATGGAGCCAGTCGCTGCTTTGGAATTAATTCCTATCGTTTTTGATTTGCCATATAATGTAGTTTTAACAAAAGAAAATGCGGATAGAATTATAAAATATTTGAATATAGCTATCGATTATGTTGAAAAAACTTTTTTAAATTGTCATAACATATTATGTGTAAATAATTCGTTTGATAAAGATGAGCTTGATACCCTTTTGTATATAAAGAAGAATATAGCTAATGCTCATGTTTATGTGCGAGACAGATCGTATAACAATGGTTATATGAAGAATAAGATTATAAATGGTGTTGAGGTACAAGGCAATGATAAAAATGTTGTATATGAGTTGGAGAATTTAATTGCAGCTAATATGCGCATGGATAAATTGATAGAGGAGATTAAAAGTGAAGATTTAACTCCGCTTGAGGCTTATTTAAAGCTATATGATTTTGTAGCAAACAAAGTATATCAAAGTGATCAACTACTGGTGGATGAAAGATCATTTATTGGTGCAATGACAACTGATAGCATTGTTTGTGCGGGGTTTGCTTTGCTACTTACTAAAGGTGCTGAAAAACTCAATATTGATGGACTGAAAATTGATTATGTAGCATCTAATGATAAAGAAAAAAAGGGCGGTCACGCATTTTGTAGGGTGCGACTTAAAGATGAATGCTATAAATTAGAAGGCGAGTGGGCGGCTGATCCTACAGCAGATTCGGCTCAGGTTGGAAAACCATATGTGGGGATACGCTATGGAAAAATACGTAATACTGAGTTTGCTTATACAAGCGCATTTATTCCTCCTAAGCAGTTAGGTGTAAATTATTTAAAAAATGAAATTTTTAGTAGAAAAGATAACAAAATTATTACTTCTGAAGGGTATGAGTTTGACACTGCTAGTAATTTTATTGAGTATGATGTATTTGAAAGGGCATATTTTAACATGCAACAAAAGACAAGGGAATATGAATTAGATAATTATAAATCAGCATCAAGAAAATTAACATCCCAAAATTCTGATGATAATAACATTTCAAATCAAAAAACTAATGTTGGTTTTTGGAAACACGCGCTTTCATTGAGTATTCTAAAAGAAGCAAGACGCTCATTAAAAGATAAAAATAAATAGGTATTTTCAACATAAAACATAATATTTCAAATAAAAATCACAGCCAAAGCTGTGATTTTTTCTGTGCAATTAGTAATACTTAGATAGCCATACAAAATGTTCCACCCAATTGCTAATCGATAGTTGGGTCGAGAAGCCCATAGCCACCTTGACGGCGTTTGTAAATAATGTTTACACGGCCATTGTCAGGATTTAAATAAACATAGAATGAGTGGTCACTATTCTCTAGTTCCATTACGGCTTCACTAACAGATAGTGGGCCAATGTTAAAGTTTTTAATTTTACTGATTTCCACTTCATTAAGGTCAAGAGTGTCATCAAGCTCATCATTAAACACAAGGTCTTTGATACTACTGTTCTTACGGAGCTTGTCTTTGAGTTTTGAGCTGTATTTTACAATTTGACGCTCTACTTTAGGAAGGGCTAAGTCGATGTTTTGATACATGTTGTCAGTCATTACTTCACTTCTAAATAGTAAACCTTTGTCCTTTATGGTAAGTTCTAATTTAAATAAATCATTGGCGACTTTGCTACATACTACTTTAGCTGTAGCTGAGTCTTCAAAGTATCTATCCAACTTATCAATTTTTGAGGTAATCAGTTTTTCTAATTTTTCGCTGACATTGTAATTTTTGGACATAATTTGTGTTTTCATAGTAAAATCCTCCTTGCACAAAAGTTATTATAACATAATTTTATTGTTTTGTGAATTGATTAAGCAACAAAATTAGTTATTTTTAGTTGTCAAAATCTATATGCGGTGCTATAATGAGAAAAAACGGGGGAGAGAAAATGACTAAACGGATAGTTTTCTTGATATGCATAATAGCATTACTTTCAGCTCTGTGTGGATTTGGTTTCGTTTTTTCTCCCACTGAAATTCCATTTATATAAAAGTTAAAAGTCTATTTTTTCTTCTTTGACAATTGACAATATATTTGATATAATATTTGTGGAGGTTATTATGATTTATAGGAAATTTTGCAATTCAATTTGTGTTGTAGCGCTGGCATTTTTGTTTGTTTCAGGATTTGTTGGATGTGCAGCAAGTTACTCAGCAAGTTCTATTAGTGATAATTTAATCAAATCAGGATACACGGTTGAAGAAGGTGAAAAAATCAGCTTTTCAGATGAAACTGATACTTCGCAGTTAAAAGGCTTGCAAAAAATTTATTTGGTTAGCAAGGGAAATAATGCCGATAAAGAAGTGGCTTGTATTTTAGTATTCGATTCGATAGCAAACGCAGATTCTGGTAATTTGTCTGATGTTAATTTAACATATCTTGGTGATTTTGCTAAGGACAAGTGTGGTGATTCTAAAAAAGACAACATATCCATGGGGAGGTATAACAATGTTGTTTTCGCAGGGTACAACGCAATCAAATCAGCCGCAGGATTAAATTAGTTGGATGGACAAAAAAGTAGTTTTTGACTACTTTTTATTTTTTTATAGATAATTACAACAATAAATAGAAATACGAAACAAATCTTTCAATCTGTTTCGTATGAGTTTCTTTTGGCGGAGTTTATTGGATCTAAATAGAACTAATTATTTCTAAGCCTTGATTATCTGTTTATATGTTTTCTATGAGTCATAATCATAGGCAATTTTGTTTTTCTTTTCACCTTATCTTCAGCATCATCAAGCATAACAAAGAAATGATTATGCCGAATTTCTGGTAACCAAATTGTACCTATATCGCCAAGTCTGACTCCATCTTTTTTTGTTTTTTTTTCCTTAATTGCTTTTTCTTCTTTAATCATTGATCCTACTACTTATCCAATAAGTGAAGACCATATGTTTTTACGTCTCCATTAACCGCGTTAATCATCCAATCTGCAATGCTTTTACCATCTTCTAACTTAACTAAGAAATCGCTAGAAATAATCGTGTGTTGAGTGTTTTTTGTTGATGAATCAGCTTTATAGTCCCAAATATAAATACCAACATTAGGAATATTTGTTTGTAGCCCACTAACCATATCTTTTAAATCTTTTTGGAATAAATCACCATTGGCTTTATTCTTTTCCATTTTTCCATAATTAATATAAGCTTGATATTGTTGCAATGTGTCATCTCTATATGAACAATCAAATAAAATTTTTACTTGATCACCACATTTTTCATGTAAAGCGGTTAAACTGTCTAAAACAATATTGTTGGTTGTTAACCTGTCTGATATTTCTTTTGGGCTCTTCCATAAGTTTGTTGCAGTATCTTTCCATCCGTCATATAAAAGTAGAGAACTATCAACGGTAACAGTAATATTTGTTGCTTTTGGGAAATAGCCGATAACATCATCTGCTAATAATGATGTTGCAAATCCGCCTGCGGAAAAACCAGTTACCAACAAAGTATCAGAATCTTCAACGTATTTAAGAATAGAATTCATCAATAATGTGTAATTCTTGTATCCTTGATGATAGATTATTTTTTCTTTACCATTTTCGGTATAGCGAAATTCTGCTGTTCCAGTATGGAAATCTCCAGTTGTATAAGGCACAATGACAAAATTCCAATTTTTAAAAGGGTTACTATCAGCATTATTTCCAATTCCACCTTTTGCAACAAAGTCTTGTGCGGTCATATCTACGGCATAAAATTCTTTGCCACGTTTGGATGTCTCTTCTGTTATACTTGCACCACCTCCAAAGAAATATACAACTGTTTTATTTTCACTACCTTTTTTATAGATTCCGTGCCACTGTTTTCCTGTCGAAGTCAAAGCACCTTCAGGACTAATTGCATAATAGGATCCAACTTCTGGTTCACCTTTTAATTCTGGGAAAGTCATTAAAATAGTATTCTTTAATAGAACAAAAATACCAATACCAAGAGTGGCTATTACCCCTAAAAAAACCAAAGGAATAATCCACCATTTTTTTTTCTTAACTTGATCTACCATAAATAACTCCTTTTTGTTGCGTTTGTTTTTATTTTATGATACAATTGTATCATAATTAAATATTTTTGTCGATAATTTAAACTTAAAAAATAATAAAAGTACAAACAGGTATGTTTTGTATCATAAGGAGAAAAGTATGCCACGAAGAAAAGATTTTGTTGTAGTAGAACAATTAGAAAATGCGATATTCAATTTACTTAAAGAAAAGGAATATAAGGATATCTCTATATCCGAATTATGTGATAAGGCGTGGGTTTCAAGATGCACTTTCTATAGAAATTATAAAAGTATGGACGATATCATTTACCAGTATTTTATGCGAGAGTCTCAAATATGGTGGGATGAAAACTATAATTTGTTTTTAAAAGAAGAAAACTATATAAGTTTAAGTCTTTTTAAATATTTGTTATCATTGAAGGAAAGAATTATTATTGTTTATCAAAGAGGATTATCTTATATATTTGAAAAGCATATTTTTGACTCTGCTATAAACGGCAGGGATATTTTCGACAAAGAACAGTCTTATTCATCAGCAAGAGTATCAGGAGCAATCGTAGGCTTAACTAATGAATGGGTAAGAAGAGGTATGCAAGATTCGCCAGAATATCTTGCTAAGTTTTTAAATAAGGAAATTGAATACAGAACAATTTAAAAACAAAAAAGAACCTTTCGGTTCAAATTTGATACTAGATTAAACATAAAGAAACCTTCAGCAATAATGCCGAAGGCTAACTCATGCAAAATCTGTTTGCTGGCGGACTTACGTTCATCAAGGGGGAATACCCCCAAAAGCTATGCCCTCTAATCACAACATATCCCCATTCTAAAGCATAGAGAAGAGAATTACCGGTAAAAAAATGATGTTTACTTTTTCCTTTGGGCAATTTAAAAGATAACGTCTAATGATATATAAACCAAGAATTAAGTAAAATAAGCCAAACCATTTTTTATCTTTCCACCTATTTTTCTAAATCATTTTCTCTAGCATTCGCTTTAATCAATTTATCAAGATATTTTATGCCGTTGGTATAGTTTGAATAAACTTCCTTCCAAATCTCGACATCTTTTTCTCTTTCATATAACTCACCATAGCGTTTGGTGGCAGCCCCTGTTCGCTTTAAGTTATCATCGACACACAGACTTTGAATAAAATTTCCCATTTTAATAAGCTCAGGTTTGGTGATTGACTTAACCTTTTGATAAAATTGTCCAATCTGAGTGTTTCCATCGGCGATACTCATTAAATCGTTAGGAGTCAATTTTATGTAGCAAAGCGTTTCATCAGGATAGATAAAGTTTGCTTTTTCTGCAAAAAATGGTCCTGCCAACCCATTGTCATACATAGGCGCAAGCCTTGCTGTTTTTTTCTTTTCATCATAGATTAAGCTTACATTTCCATCATGACGATCATGTTGCTTGGTGATAATATCCACAATTGCCATACGTTGTAAATCTAATCGCATGTTCCCTTCAATTTTAAACCCATTTGCCTTAGCAAAATCCGTTAAGCGCCTAATGTATTCATCTGTGGTGATAAAAGCTTCTTTTTCTGTGGCAATTCTCAATTCTTCAAGTTGAGATTTATTATCTGTGATAAAGTTCTTAAATAATGCAGGCAACCGCTTTTGCTTTGGGTGATTTTTATCTAATAGGGCTGTAAGCATGTGATTTATGAAATAGATGTTACCATGCTCATAATACATTAGTAGCGGCTCCAGTGCTGCATACACAAGTTTAATTTTTAAAAACATTTCTTTGGGAAATTTAGAATAAATCTCTTGTTCCTTTATTTTGCGTGCAGTAATTGATTTTTCATGCTCTCGCAAAAAAGATGGAGATAACACTCCACGCTGCTCAAATCGACCAACCTTGTTGACTGCATAGTGATAATCTACACAAGGAACCCCTAACTTTTTACATAATTCATTCACAAAAAGTTCTCCTATGATAAACCCATTGTCGTTTTTCTCTTTTTTGTGTTTGGCATACTTAAAAAAGAACTTTTTGTTCCCTCGTGTTATCCAATAAGAATTGTTGTATGAAATTTTTCTGGGTAGTTTTATAGCTTTGAAAATTATCGGTAAATTACCCGATTCATCGTTGTTTTTCATACTTCCTCCATGAGTTTCGATTATAACATGAGGATAAAAAAAAGTCAATAATAATTAATAAAAACAAAATAGGACTGATGTGTTTTGTATCAATCCTATTGTTTTAGTAAGTTGTAAATTAAAACTTAGTAGCTCTAATCCAATCTGATTATTCATTTTCAATTGGCGGAAAAGTTATTATACGAGTTCTCGGTAAATTTTTAATGCAATTTATCTAAAATCTAATGCAAATAAAAATTTTTATGCTATCACTATTCTAGTGATTGCAAAAAAGGAAATAATGTATATGTCGTCATCAAAACAATTCAAAGATTTTATATTAGAACAATTAAGAGAACTTGATAATATCACTTGTAAATCAATGATGGGAGAATTTTTATTGTATTATAATGGAATCTTGTTTGGTGGAATATATGATGATAGATTTTTAATTAAAAAGACTAACTCTAACAAAGAATATTCGCTTGCAGAAGAAATACCTTACAAAAATGCAAAACCTATGTATATGGTTAAAAATTTAGATGATGTTGATTATTTAAGTAATCTTATAAAAACTACTTGTGAAGATTTGAAATAAGGAGAAATTTATGATTATTTCAACAGGAATGCGAACAGACATACCAGCATTTTATGCCAATTGGTTTGATAACCGCCTAAAAGACGGTTTTGTTTTTGTGCGTAATCCATATTATAAAAACCAAGTGACAAAATATATTCTTAATCCTAGTGTGATAAATTGCATTTGTTTTTGCACCAAAAATCCTACTCCAATAATTCCATATCTTGATGGTGAACTTTCAAAATATAGGCAATTTTGGTTTGTTACAATTACAGCTTACTCCAAAGATTACGAGCCAAATGTTCCTGACAAAACAAAGGTTATTCAAGCATTCAAAGAAATTTCAAAAAGAGTTGGACCAAATGCGATTGGTTGGCGATACGATCCAATATTTTATGGAAATGGATATGATAAACAAAGACACATTGAAGAATTTACTAAAATAGCAACAGCACTCAAAGGATACACCAATTCTTGTGTTATAAGCATTTTAGATTTGTATGAAAAAGTGAAAAGAAATGCTCCGGGAATATATCCCCCAAGTGAGAGTGAACAAATTGAACTTGTGAAGGAACTTGTAAAAATTGCAAATGATAATGGCATAAAAATCCGCAGTTGCTGTGAAGGAACACATCTTGCCGAACTTGGAGTTGATGTGTCAGGTTGCCAAACAAAAGAAGTGATAGAAAATGCAATAGAGCTTAATCTTAAAGTCCCAAATAATAAAAATCAGCGTGGTGTTTGCAACTGCCTTCTTGGAAGCGATATTGGAGCATATAACACTTGCGGTCATCTTTGCAAATATTGTTACGCAAATATGGATAAGCAAGTTGTTTTAGAAAATATAAAAAAACATAATCCCAATTCACCATTCTTGATTGGTGAGAGCGAAAAAGACGATAAAATAACCGAAGCTAAACAACTTTCCTACATAAATTCACAACTCACATTATTTTAGAAAAAGACACTCTTTAAGTGCCTTTTTAGTTTAATTATTTTTTTGTTTTAATCCAATTTCCGTGATAATCTCTTTTGAGCCAGAGATAGTTTGTTGTTGGTTTTGGTAAAACTTTTTTGTGGGAATTACAATGCTTGCAACACCTTTATAACAAAAATAAAAGAACCACATTTTAGAATGTGGTTCCTGTTGGCGGCGCAAAAGCAGTATAATAAGAACCGACTTTTTTAGTATTTAAGCTACATTCTCGAATTTTATACCAACAATATTATCTACCTTAAATTTACCATTATAATCAAATTCTACATAGGCAAAATTCTCAATATCAATAATATGCCTTTTATCATGTAATACTACGTTGAAAAAACTAGTAATAATTCCTCCATGAGTAACTATTGCAATAGTATTAAAAATTTTGCTAATATCTATTATTGAAGAAAAAACATCTTTAACACGTTTATCTAAATCATCAGGAGACTCTGCTCCTGGTAAACAAGTTCTTTTGTAATAACTCGCATTTTTGTACTCTGGTTTATCTAACAAATACCCAAACAATTCTTTAGCCAAATTCTTATCACAACCAGACATATATCCATGTGGGGCTGCTTCATGTAATTCAAAAACACTTTCAATTGGTTTGTTTAAATTTTTATTTAAAATTTGAGCCACTTTAAAAGCTCGCTTCTGTGGACTTGAATAAATTTTATCAACACCAAATTGTTCAAAAGTTTTTCTAAAATTCTCAGCTTGCATTATTCCTGTTTTTGTAATATCCCAATCAGCAGGACCACCATAACAATTTAACAAATCATCTTGTGATTCTCCATGCCTAATCAAATAAACTTTCATACTAATACCTCTTCACTATATAAAGAATAATTCCACAACTTTCCCATAAAAAGAAAAATTGTACGAACAGAGTGCTCGTACAATTCCCTCTTGGCGGAAAGCCCGACTCGCCATAAAAACACCACCAAGTTTCAGTTTTAATATATACATAGTATATATTATTTCTTCCCAAATTGCAACTGTTTCGGAATAAAAGTGTAAAAGCAACTGCTGTTTTTGGTAAAAATCACACAAAAAAAGCCCAACTTTTTTTACGAAGTTGAGCTTGTTTTTTTATGCCTTTATTTCTACATCTATATCTTTGAGTTCTGTTTTATTAAATGTTTTTGGTGTTTCAATTTTTGTTGTTTCTTTATCTAGCAAAACATCTAAATCTGTATTGTCTGCTTTGCGTGTTGTGTAGTTGCATTTAATTACAATTTTATCATCATACAAAACAATTTGCTTTATGAGTAAATCAATCAATCGTTCACCTTTGTTTTGAATTGCTTTTTTGAAATAAGTAATAATATCTTTTCTTTCAAGTGTCATTTTGTTTTTAGATTTTTCAATTATAAGTTTTTCGGCAAGTTCATTTTGTTTTGCCTCTAATTCTTCAAGTCGCTCTTTTGTTGTTGGTGTAATAATGCCTTGCTCAATAGCCATTAAAATATTGTGTTTTGCTTTGCTTATTTTTTCTTGTTCTTCAATTAACAAATTCATTATTGATTGGTCTTTTATTCGTTGTTCGTTTACTTGAAGTATTTTGTCAGCAAAGATTTCAATATTCTCTGTGTCATCAAATAATTTTGTAATAGCTTGCAAAACGACATCTTCCAAAGCATCTTTTCTTACTGATTTCTTTTTGCAACTCTTTTTCAAATATCTTCCAGAGCAACTATAATATCTCTTAACTTTTCCTGATTTTGAAGTTCCAGTTATTCCGTTTACAGTTTTGCCACAGTAACCACAAACAATCTTCTTTCTTAAAAGATAATTTACAAATGGGCTATGACTACCATATTTGTTGTTGTCATTTTTGTTTTGCACTAACTTAAATAAGTCGGTAGGAACAATTTGTGGATAGATATTTGTAAATGTTTCATCTTTGTAGTGATAAACACCTGAATACTTTTCATTTTGTAGTATTCTATGAATTGAATTTTTACAAAATGGTCGTCCTTTGTTAGTCAAACCTAATTCGTTTAGTTCACTAATAATATCTTTGACATAAACATTTTTTGCGTATCTCTCATATATTAAACAAACTATTTTGGCTTGGTCTTCATCAATGACAACTTTTTTGCCATCTTTTTTATAACCATAAGGAAGATAACCACCTGTAAAGTTTCCTTTTTGCCTTGTTTCGTTCATTCCACGCTTAACTTTCTGTGATAGTTCAGCCGAGTAGTATTCAGCCATACCTTCCAATAAACTTTCAAGTATTATTCCTTCTGGTGTATCTGGTATATTTTCCATAGCAGATAACAATTTGATGCCATTATTTTTTAATGTGTGTTTGTTCATAGCAATTTCATATTTGTTTCTACCAAACCTATCAATCTTATAAACAAGCACATAGTCCCACGCTTTTTTAACACTGTCTTTTAACATTCTTTGAAATTCAGTTCTTTTATCATTTGTTCCAGTCATTGCTCTGTCTATGTAAGTGTCAATAACCACAATATCATTTCTTTCTGCATATTCTGTGCATACTCTTAATTGACCTTCAATAGATTGTTCAGTTTGTCTATCACTAGAATATCGAGCGTAAATAACAGCTGTTTTCATAATAGTCCTCCATATTTTGTTTTAAATAAGGATACATATATGTCTTTAAAATAGGAATGACAATACTTGCCGAAATCAACTCGTTTACAGGTATAATTGATAACAACATTTAGCAACTTATTAACAAAATATTGATAAACTTGTTTTATAAACATATATTTTCCTCCTTTGTCGATTTTTTCGACACCAAAAAACTATCAGGGGGTGTTGCAGTCGTCAAAGACAAGAAAAAAACTTTGTCTTTGTAATTTTTTTTAATTAGTGTTTTAAGCAAAATTTTTTTCCTTTGACTACAAAACACACTCTGATATAATCACTGAACGAAAAAAGAGAAAACCCTTACATTTACAAAGGAGGAATCTCTCAACCAATAAAACAAGTTTATACATCAATAAAATGTCAATAAAATATCAAGTTTTGTATAGGTAAAGTAAGGGTAAATGCTAAATAATGTCATTCACTTTTTTAATCTTTTAAGGTAAATTCATTGTGAAAATTTAAAAAAGGAGGTGTTATTTAGTGCAACAAGTGCAAATAAAAAACAACACATTAAACCTTGCAGTATTTATAGATAAAATTGATTTTTTAAAAATACCCAATGCTGAATTATCTTTAATAGCAAGTGATTTAGAACTTGAAATATTTGCAATGGTTGAAAAGAGAAACAAAAGAAAAAAACAAAAAGATGAAAAATGTGACCGATTATGACACAAGCAGACAAAAGTAGTGATTTTTAAAAAGGCAAAATTCGATACTTTTAGTTATAAATAGTGTTATAATGTAACTGACAAAGTAATATAATATATGCTTTGTTAAATGCAGATTATATACTTTGTTTAACCTTTTTAAATACGATCGTATCACAAATGATAACAGTTTTATGATATTGTATAAGGAGGGTTAAATATGAAAACTTACATAGACAATGACCACAATTCTAAAAGATTAAAATGTTTTAATTGTGGCAATTACATGAAGTTTGTTTGCTTGAACGATAAATGTATTTATGGTGTATGCAAAGTTTGCAACTCTTACATTTATTTAAAGCAAAGGACATCAAAAGAAAAGTTGATTAAAATAATCGCACTGTAATAATAAACAATACAATTTAATAAACAATCGTTTATATGGCAAAGTTAAGGTCGGGCTGAAATAGTGCTATGGGTAAAACCTTGCTCAATACTATATAAATAAGATTCGTGTTAAAGGGATTTTTATAATAAAAATGACGCCTCTACGAATAACACTCTTTTTGTGTGCTATTTGTAGGGGCTTTTTTGAAATTTGGAGGTAATTATGAATAACACAGCTAATCAAATTAGAAAAGATTTGAAAGATATTAGATACTATTACGCCAGAAAAAATGCTTTTGAGAATGCATCAATAGACATAGGACAAAACACAGTTGTTGAAAAATTGGATAAATACAATAGTGCTATTCGGTTTGCTCCACCAAGAATGTATGATTTATATATAACACTATACACTCAAAACAATACACAAGATTCATTATCTGAAAAATGGGGCTATTCTATTGAACATGTATCAAGGTTAAATGCCCAACTTATAAAGTTTTTTCTAAAATATTTTGAAAAGGAGAATATCAATGTTTGAAAATATAGATTTTATTGAAAATGCAACAAATGTTTATAGGACTAAAAATTACATTGTTAAGCAAACAATAAATATTGAGTCGCACACACAATTAGATAACATTATAATTAGTCAAGACACATATTACACTCGCACAAAAGCAAGAGATAAACAATTCAATAAACTATTTGCTGACAAATTAAATAAAAATGGCAAACGACTTCACTCGTCAAGCAATACAAGAAAATATGTGAAATAAAATTTAAGCAGGGTTTTAACTCTGCTTTTATTTTTTAGCACATCAAGAAAGTGTTGAGTTTTAGTCAATAAAAGTGCGTTAAAGTGAGTGCAAAGAGAGTGCAAACTGGCAAGTAATGTCATTCCTTTTTGGCGATAAAGATTATAGAATATGGGTGTAACAGATGACAGAGACAAAAGTTTTTTAGAGCCGATGTTCATTGGGAGTTTTTAAAAAGTAAAGGTGGCCACCTACTCACCAAAAATCGCCTGATACGATTTGTATTGTTTATGTAGTTCTCTGGGATGTTCAGTTACGACACTAATGATAAGTAATAAATAAAGATAAAAATAAAATCATTTTAAAAAGGAGATTTGAAAATGGCAAAAAGTAATGACGCTAGGCAAAGACGCTGGTTTACGCCTAACAAAAGAGCCGACAGTTACGCCAAAGAGCGTAAGTCAAAAGTCCACCAACACGGTGAAAAAGAAGGTAAAAAATTGACCGACTATGAAGCTGGTATGAGAAGTGGTTATTTGCAATGTCAATCAGACCACGCAGGACTTTATAAGTATAGAAAAGCCCTTGATGAAGGCAAATCAAAATCAGAGGCAAAAAGATTGTCAAGAATAATTGGAAAAGGCAAATAAAATGGGAGGTAAAAATGGAAAAGAAAGAAAAAGTTTTAGGACAAATTAAAGTAGAAAGAGAAATCTTTGAAAAGAACGGAAAAAGTTATTATTCGTATTTTATTAAAGGCACAATTCGTGGCAAAGATGTAAGAATTTTGGTTACTCCACCAGACAAAGGTGGTTTCACAGTTTTGGATATTGTATTTGGTAATGATATGCAAGCCGATTTAGTAACAAATCCTTATGAAATAAAGGACGAAAATACAGGAAATGTTATCAAAGGTAATACTTATGCAGTTAAGTCCGTTGATGAAAATGGTGAAGTCTATGAATGCACTATTAAACCATTTAGAAATTCAGACAAAATGCTATTAAATATGCTTATGAGATAACAAGAAATAAAAAATCTTCGGATTTCAAGCATAGTTAATTTTAGCACTATGCTTGTTTTAAATTTTAGAAAAGGAGATTAAATTATATGCTATCAATATCTACTTGGATAGTTGGAGTTGTCATTGGTTTAATTCTCGCTTTAATAATTGTTTTGATACTACAAAATACAGTGTTTAAAGAAATGAATATGAAGATTTTGTATATCATTATGTTTGTTGTTTTTGCTGCGGCTGGTGGGTTTATACAAAGTAGTTATTTCACACTGCACGAAAGCGCATATCCCACCCCACAAGAACAACTTGAAGAAATAACAACAACTATTGAAGATAATTGGAAAAATACCAATGGTGGTTTCACTTTTGAGCAAATCAAAAAAGCACAAGATGATAACGAATGTCCGTCTCACGATGATCAAATTATCAATCTAAAATGCTATGATTTTGACTCATATATCGTATTTAGTTATCAAAATGCAGACAAATACGAAAATGTATTATTCTATAAGTCAGATAATGGTCTAGTTCTTGATGGTGTAATCAACACTTACGCATCACTTACTGGAATGAAATGGTTTTTTGCATACAATTTAGATACTTTTAGTTGGGTTACTGAATTAAACAAAGAACCATATTATTACACTTATTACACATTCTTTGATGGTTCAAAATTAGATGGTAGCCACGATGATTTGGTGTCTATTTCAAGACAAACACAAGAGTTTGTTAAATGGACTCACGCAGTTAGAACAAATCAAGACGAAATGGTTAGATATGTTATGAAAAACGCATCTAATTTGACTGGAAAGAATGCAACTTCACACTTTATTAAGTTTGGAGATGTTGAGCTTATAGGAACAGCAAATACAGGTTTTGTGAAGATAAATAGTTTCTATAACTACTTATATGAACAAATTAAAGGCGAATCATATAATTCAACAAAAATTATAGATGGTTCAACTGCACTTTGTTTGCCAATTCCTGCAAGTCAACAAAAAAATTATCCAATAAGTGCATCTAAAAAAGCCGAATATAATGATGCCGATTATTATGGCGTTTATCGTTGTAATATTGCAGTAAATTTATCTTTCGTCAAAGGTAATAAAGAGATAAAATCAACAGTGAAAAACGAAGATTATATTGATACCCTTGAAAAAGATGATAAAACAAAAGATCAAGTTGAAGTTGAAGATTACAAACCAAATTACACTTTATCAAAACTTTTAGTGAATTTTGTTGATAGTAGAAACAGTGATGTAAGTGATGTAAATTTACTTCAAAAACCTGTAACTATAACATTCACTTGTTCAGATAGCAGTCAAACAAAAACTGTTATCATTGATAGTTTTAGTAAGTTGAATGCTGGTATAAATGTTCTTCTAACCAAAAATACAACTTGGAATTATTATATAGATAGCGAAGCACTTATTTTTGAGAATTTTAGAGGCTCATTCACTATAAAAAGTGAGTCAAGCAACTTGTCATTCTCATACTATTATTTAAACAATTATACTATTGCATCTGTTGGACTAAACCCAATAGGCACGATAGACACAAGTGTTATAGATTTATTTGAAAATCCAGTAAAGATAATTTTGTCAAATGACAATCATACTTATCAATTTACTTTTACAGATAATTCTATGCTTGATAGTTACCAGTCAATGCTTGTAGAAATGGGACAATACAATTATACAATTCTTTCAAAACAACTTATTTTTGCAAGTGTTACAGGAAAACTAACAATTACAACAACTGATAAAATAATGTTATTTAACTATGCTCTTGGCGTAGAAGAAGCATTAACTTTTAGAGTTGAATTACAAAGTTATAGTTCAACTGCTAACTACTTCTATTTGTACAGTGAACCAACAAATGTAGCTCTTATCAGAGATACATTGTCAAGTGCAAAAGTATATCTAGTAAATTGTGTAATTTACGATCAAGATGGCAGATTGATGGAGTCATTTGACCACACCCATTCAAGCTCTGGCACTTGTAGTTGTTCTTGGTATGCTAACCATTTAACAGTTGGCGAAAGATACACATTGCAATTAAGGTTTACTGATAGAGATGATACTTCTGTAACTTATTTGTCAGACATATCCGATTTTACTTACAACGGAAGTTCAGGATATAAAGTTGTTTATAATGTAACAAAAAATAATTAAAATTTGGAGGTATTATGAATTTATTTTGGAAAATAACAACGATTGTGTTTGCTGCTTTGTTTATTGTAACAGGATTATTCTTCATAATTCCCGGCACAAGAAATTTCATTTTAAATTCAGTTGCTCCATATAGTGAAGTTTATCAAAAACAAGAGCAAGAAAACAAGGAGTTGCAAGATGCGTATATAAGCAATCTTGTGCTCCTTGCTGAAACTCGAACTTCATTATTGAACGCTGAATTTAAGGCAATTTCATATCAAAATGAAGTTGGCGTATTGCAATCAAATTTACAAAACACACAAAACAATTTAGCGTTAGCATTAAGTCAAAAATCTGCTGTTGAAAACACACTTGCAGACACAAATACGAATTTGGCTAATATGACGCAAAGTTTAAACGCATTAAGAGCTGAATTTAATGCTTTAAACAATGAACTTGATGCTTTAATTGAGCAAGAATCAAGTGATACAGCAAGAATTGAACTTTTAACACAAGAAATTGTTGATGTAACTAACGAAATGAATAGTTTACAAAACATTGTGGATGGTTTGACTGTTGCTGCAAACGCTTATGAAGCACAAATAACTGACTATGAAACACAAATAACAACTTGCAACAGGACAATCTCTGATTATGAAAGTGAAATTCTTTCACTTCGTTCTCAAATCGTTGAATTGCAAGACACTATTCGTGAATTAGAAAGTTTGAACAGTGCTTTAAATGGTGATGACTCTTATAAAGAACTCGTGCAACAAGTTATTAGTGGCACATTGACTGAATTAAGAGCAACTGACCTTGAAGGTATAACTGAAATTAGAGATTATGCTTTCTATAACTGTTATAGTTTGCGTTTGGTTGAATTACCAGAAACTGTAAACAGAATTGGTGCTTACGCATTTGCAAATTGCAACAATCTTGAAACAATTATTATTCCAGATGGTGTGCAAGAAATTGGCGAAAGAGCTTTTACGGGTTGTAGAAGTTTACACACTATAACACTCCCTGAAAGTGTATATGTAGGCAATTTTGCATTCTACTATACAGGAATAACTGAAGTTCATTTGCCAGCAAACTGCTCTAATTGGGGTTCTTGTGTATTCCAAGAAAGTGCTGTAAGAGATATTTACTTTGCTAATGGAACAACAAGAATACCATTCGGGCTATTCCATGGTTGCAATAACATAGAAAATGTATTCATCCCTACAACTTTACAAGAAATAGCAACATTTGGAATTAGTAATTACAGTAGCAATATAACTGTATTCTATGCTGGAACACAACAACAATTTAGTCAAATCTCATATGTTGCATCTGACAATACTGCGTTTGCATCAGCACATGTAATCTACAACTACAATTATTAAGGAGGAATTTGTATGGACGGATTAAAAAACACTTTATCTGTTCTCGGTTCTGTGATACTTGTATTGTTTATTGCATTTTGTATTGGTATGTGCACAAATGGTTTTAGGAATAAGGTCTATGATGTAATGGATGTTGTTCCTGAAAGTGAGTATTTATCACTAAATGAGTGCAATTCAATGCTGATTGAAGAAATGACAGAACAAGAGAACATAATGATAAGATTAACTGGCGAAAAAGCAACTTTGGAAGCAACAATTTTACAGTTGCAAGATACACACGAAGCTGATGAATTAACTATTGCAAATTATCAAACACAAGTGGATATTTTAACCATTCAAATTGCTGAAGCTAACACAAGAATTACCCAGTTGCGAGAAGAAATGACAAGAATATCTACTTGTATAAATAATGCAACAATAGTTTATAGAGGTCAATCAGTTCACATTGAATATCCTGTTTTTGATGATAATGACAATTATATTTATTCTGCTGGTTCTGGTGATAGCGAAGGCACTTATTGGCAATATTATGGACAAGATTTCATCAATGAGTGGAATGGTCATTTTGTATCAATGTTTGAAAACATACAAAAAGCCATAAATGATAGCAGATATCGTCTTCGTTTAACCACAAATGACATTTATTCAATAAATATTGGTGGTTATATCTCTAATATGCATTGCAACGGTCAAAGCTATTTGTTCACAAATTCTGCGACAGTTGATGCAGTTATTACACTTGATGGAACAACTATTGATCCTGCTGATGTAATAGATGCAATAAATGCTCATTCTGATTATAGAGTTACTATGAATTTTAATCATTTAATCAATGCAGATAACCAAGTAACAAGTTGTGTAATGGAAATGAATATAACAACTCTTTAATGATTACTATAATTTTTGCACCACCAAGAACAGGCAAAACTTGTTATATGACACACATTTTAAATACTTATGCTTTTAGCAAAGAGAGAAATAAGCAAATGAAGGATGAAATCCGATATAAAAATAACAATGGCTTTAATCTCTCTTTGCCGAAGCATTGTGTTTCTTCAAATTATGATATTGAATTTCATAAATACGGTTATTCTCCAAGACACAATCGCAGAATAAACCCATACAGATTAGGTTTTAAAAATGAGTTTGTAGAAACCCATTTCAACCTGCCTTTTGAAGTGATTGGAATAACAGAAGCTCAAAAGTATTTAAACAGTCGTATGAGTATGTATTTCCCTGAATGGCAATCAAGGTGGTATGAACAACATGGGCATAATAATCTGGATATCTTTTTAGATACCCAGAGGCCTATGCTCATTGATGTAAACATTAGAGAACTTGCACAATTTGTTGAAATCGTAAAACTGAAACTATATTACAATCATTTTGGTCAAGTCAAAAAGTTAAAATGGACTATTAGAAAGATAGATAATTCTTCTTTGTTTGATAGATATATGGCAAGTGGCAAACAAGATAAATCTTGCTATACACAAGAAACCGTTATAGCCAACTATAATGTGTTTAATCTCTATTCAAGTCAAAGTTGCAAACCTAAATTTTATGATGGTCATTTTGAACAAGATTTTGACATAAATGAAAGTGAATATATTGAAGAAAGTTTAGATGGTTATGTTAAGTATTTGTTAGATAATGATGATGAATTACCGAAAGGATATTATCAATCAAAGACAATAAAAAGGAGTAAAGAAAGTGATAAACTACAATAAGAATAAACTTATAAATCAGACACTAGATAAGTATTATGACACATTTGGTCATACCCTAGACACAGCTGACTTTGTTCCTGAAAAGTATAATAAACACATTTGCAAATATATATTTAAGAATATGAAAAAAGCATTTAGAAAGATAGATAAAGAAGATAGAAAGTATCAAAGGCAATTTAGAAAAAAACTGCGAATTGCTAAAAAAATGAAGAAAAAACAAGAAAAAATGCTAAAAAAACAACAAAAAACGAACATTTTTAAGGAAATTAAGGCTGATGGGCAAAATTTAGATGCTAATTCTAGTAATAACAGTTAGCAAATAAAAAACATATTTGGAGGTTGAAAATGGCGTTTGGAGAAACCAAAGTGTATTTTGACGGAAGTCATTATATTGCTATTCCCCACACCACAAGACCAAAAAGATGGCGTCCTAAGGTTAAGGAAGAAGAAATAACTGTTATTGAAAAAACGGAAGTTGGCACATTGGAAAATTCTGATGTGCCCTCTGTTTTTGATAACGACAGTGAATGTAATGATAATGTAGTCAAAATTACGCAAGAATTTGAAACTAATGATAAAGTTGAAGAAGATACCGAAAAAGAAAATGTTGTGCAATTAGCACCACATAAACAACGAAAGATAACACGCAAAGAATTGTTTAATGAACTTTATGACAAATATATAGATTTAAGCAAGTCAAAACGCAAAAAGAAAATTGAAGAAGAAATGTTGAGCTATTTTAGCAACTCTGAATTATGTAAAGGGTTTGTTGAAATGCAATTTGAACGCAAACAAAGAAATTTGATTGCTCGTAGAGTTAGAATGGCAAGAAAAGCCAATCTTGCTAATTTTAATTATTTCTGCACTTTCACTTATGATAGTAGCTTGCATACTGAAGAAACTTTCAAAAAGAAACTGCGAACTTGTTTTAGGCATTTAGTAGAACGGAAAAATTGGAAATATATGGGTGTTTGGGAACGAGCTCCTGAAAGCAACCGATTACACTTTCACGGTCTTTTCTATATTCCAGAAAATGCTATGGTTGGAGTGCTAAAAGAAGTTAAAGATTATGACACTCGTTCGCATAGAATGAGAACCACTATTCAATCAAGTTTTTTTAATGAAAAATTTGGTCGTAGTGATTTTGAAGAAATTGATGAAAATGAACGACGACTCGGTCATGCATTAGCGTATTTAATGAAATATATTGAAAAGACAGGCGAAAAAATTGTGTATTCAAAAGGATTGCCACAATACTTTATTTCTGACATATTGGACGAAGATATCGTTTGCACCATTGGGCAAGAAGATAAAAAACTTCTTTTGTTTGATGATTTTATGTGTTTGGACGAAGGTTGCTTTATGGGTAAGGTTTGCCCTGAAGTAATAGAACAAATGCGTAAAAGTAATTGAAAGTGCAAAATGCTGGCGTTAAAAAATGAGGACGATGTTGGAAAGCCTGCGCAACTTGTCCCATTTTAGCCAGCATTTGTGCTTTGAACAAAAAAGTTTATTGTGCAAGATTTTAATTGCTGGCGTGTGCTTGTCTGGCGAGCGTAGCGAAGCCACTTGTATCAAGACAAGCACACGCCAGAATCCCATTTGTAACATTTTGTCGTAAAAAATGTGCAGTAAAAATAGCTATATCTCAATGCAAATATATATTTTTATTAAATATATATAAAAAATCCTTAAAAATCCGATACAAAATACAAAGTTTTATGCTATACTTAATTTATACATATATACTTTTATGTTTTACTCAATTTTTACATTATAATTTTTGGAGGGTTATATGGAAAAAACCAATAAGAAAAATTGGATAGTTAGTGGCTTGCTTGTTGACATTTAATTATAACTACTATATAATATAGTAGTATAGTTTGTAGTAGAAAGAAGGGCTTAAATATATGAAAAATTATGACAACTATTTTCTTCCTGTAGATAATATGGAAGAAGCAAAAAGATATTATGAGGAAATATTGGGGTTAAAAAAGAAATTTGATT
>JAFXZE010000026.1 GCA_017541375.1 Clostridia bacterium | reverse complement strand
GATAAAGCGCTAACAAAAATAGTGATACCAAGTAAGGTAAACTTTGTAGGAAAGTACGCATTAGCTCAAACAGGGCTTACTCAGGTAGTAGTGAAGAACACTGCTAACTGGGTAGCAGGAACAACAAACTTGAGCGCTGCAAAACTAAAAAATGCAACTACAGCAAAGACATACTTTACAAAGACATACGCAAGTAAAGACATTAAGGTAGCTGCTTAAGTTAAAAATAAATAGGAGAGAAAAGTAGATATATTCAAATTTTATGAATTTGTCTATTTTTTATTGCTTTTTTCGTGAATGTCTATCAAATAAGATGTTATTTTATGTAAATTTAGCGAAAATATGCAAAAAATAATGAAATTTTTCAAAAAATTTCATTTTTTTACCTCAAATCGTTTGACATATTTTGATTTTTCTGGTATAATAAAATCGTAAATATTGAAAAAGAAGGGGAGGGTCAATATTATGCAAATGAGGAAAATTTCGCTCATGTTTTTTTCGTTGGCACTAATGTTGTTATTACCAGTAGGAATATTACTTAGTGCCAATGGTGTAAGCAAAGCTTATGCATCTGATGATTATTTTGGGTATGTATATGATTTGAGAACTTTGGAACTAATAACTGATGAAGAGGATTTTGATGAGGTGGAATTCCTATTTATTGATAGTTATGGATATCCTACACAAAAAGAGTTGATGGATATGCAAGGGCAATTAAGTTTGATTGCAAAATGTAAAAACTTGAAGCAATTGGTAATTCATGTGCCAGGACTGGAGATTGATGCGAAAATTTTAAATGGTTTAGATAATTTGGAAGTTGTAGATTTTGTTTATGCTGATGTAAATTTAGAAGGAGTTTACGCTCCTAGTGTAAATACAATTAGATTTGCATATAATAGTGTAAAAAATGCTAGTGGAGTAAGCGGTTTTACAAATTTAAAAGAATTAGTTTTACAATATGTGGATGAATTTGATTACTCATCTTTAGATAAATTAACTAAATTAGAAAATTTGGGTATAGTTCATTGTAACACTATAGATACTACTAAGTTGTCTAATTTGCCTATAAAATGGCTAGTTATTGAATATACAGGCGTTACTGACTATGATAGATTATTTGCTTGCATTCCAAACATTGAAAAGATGAGATTATATGTGAATATGACTAATGCAGATACTAAGAATTTGAAAAATATGAAAAATCTTAGTTACTTCAATATAGCAGGAACATATATTACAGACATTTCGTTTTTAAAAGAACTGCCATCAATAGAGGAGTTGGTATTGCCAACGCGATTAAGTGATTTGAGTGTACTTTATGAGTTGCCAAATCTTAATTACGTAGAATTTGAAGGGTACACATATATGAATGTGGATCAAGATTTAAATAATTATTTTCAAGCTAAAGGTATAACATTTGAGTTTTTCAATAGGTGGGATGGCGACAATGAGATGAAATTGGATTATGAAATATATGAAAAGCTAGATAGTGTTATAAAAAGCTTTGGGTTCACTGATAAGACCACAGATATTGAAAAAATTGACGTAGTTACTGAATATGTAATGGATTTAATTGAATACTCATGGGATCGCTCTTATAATGACGATGGAATACAAATATCATCAATGACTCGTGCTTTTGAATATAATGTAGGTATTTGTTATGACTATGCGCTTTTGGAAGAAGCTTTGTTAACTTTAGTTGGAGTAGATGCTTACTGCGTGATAGGTCAAGCAATGGATTATGATTATGAGTATGATATAGTGTATAGTAGAGGTGGACATGCATGGAATATGGTGAATGTAGATGGAGAATGGTATGTGTTGGATGCAACTTGGTGTGATGATAACAATGATTATCCAAACTACAAAGAAAGTCCATACTATATGAAAAAAGATGATACTGGTGTAACTTGGCAAGAGTACTACAATAGTGACAATAAAGAACAATATGAATATGCTATATTTGACTTGGAACACGACTCTTATGGCGAGCCTAACAAGGCAAAAAGTGAGCAAAGACAAGATTTTGAGGTATCTTACTTAGATAGTATTAGATTATCTACGCAACCTACTAAAAAACACTATGAGATTGGGGAAGAATTAGATCTTAGTGGAGCAGTAATAGAAGCAACATACTCAAGTGGAAGTAAGAGTCAAATAAAACTACCTAGTAGTGAGGTGACAGTGACTGGCTTTGATAACAAAACTGCAGGTGTAAAGACATTGACATTGACATATTATGGAGCTAGCACAACTCTGTATGTATTAGTAAAACAACCAGTCGTAGCAGTAAGTAAAATCTCATTGTCAAAAGCACCAACTAAAACAATGTATTACCTTGGTGAAGAGTTAGATTTGAGTGGTGCTGAGATAACTGTTCACTATGACAATAATAGTGAAAAAGTGATCGTGCTACCAAATAATGAGGTAACAGCAACTGGTTTCCGTAGCACTTTAACAGGGAAAAAATATGTAAAACTAACTTATAAAGAAAAATCTGTTACACAAGTTGTGGAAGTATTTGAAAAAGGAAATATTGTTAGTGGTGACTTTGTGTATGACAATATTGAAAAAACAGTATTGATTGGAGTAAG
>JAFXZE010000004.1 GCA_017541375.1 Clostridia bacterium | reverse complement strand
TTTTGACGGGAAACAAAGGAAGGTTCAAGCCGCTGATTTACAGGGCATTTTCCGCATCATTCAATCTATTCCGTCCAAGAAAGCAGAGCCGTTTAAGTTATATAGTCATTAAAATCACTCCCCTGTGGTTACCTTTTGCACAAAAAAATCCCCGAAATGATATGCGCGCTTGCGTATGTCATTTTTTTGTTGTAATTTTGCAGCGATTTTGTGATGTGCATTTTTTGCACATACCAAGAAATACCGTCAGTTGCCCATGACGTTAAAAAATTAGACCATTACCATCCTCAAGGTGGTGATTTTTTGTATCCAACCTTCCGCGTTTGCCCAAATCTCAACAAAAAATAGAATTTATTTGCATATATCAAAAATTCTTTGTAATTTTGCAGCGAAAATCTATGCTGAAGGGATATGTCTCTTCGAATAGGGTGGATTTTTATACATATTGATAGCGTTTATTGACGCTTTGCGTTTGACCTAACGAAACTTAGCAACTTTCAGAATTAAAAGTCAAAATCAAAGTAGCAGTAGATGCCTATGGGTATGACGTTGCCCGCACTCGCTGTATCTTGGCGAGGCGTTGTCATATCGGCGTAGGTTTCCTGTTGTTTATTTGACTTTTAAGGTATTGCTAAGACCTCGTTAGGTGAGTAACCAACAGCGAGGTCTGCGCTTTTGTTGTGTATATCACTATGTAAATATCATGTATAATCGGAGTAAGCCGAAAATCCGCTGAAGAGTAGGCGAAACAAACATCATTATTATTATGTTAAAAAAAATTAATCTAATTCTTGTTTCCTTGGTTTTTGCGACTTCATTATCAGCAAAAAAAGTGACAGTAACAGTATTTCCACCCGATGCTGTCGTGTATAAAAATGGAGTTGCAATAGAGGGGAACAACGGCGTTTATGGTATTACGGTTTCTATTGTGGATCAAACGTTTGTTGTAAAACGTGACGGATTTGATCCTCGAGAATTCGTTGTAAACATGAAAAGTATGAATGCATTTGAGGTAAAACTTACTCCAAATCGCAAAGAAGTGCGCGTATCAATTTCACCAGAAGAAGTTAACGCATCTATTTATATTGATGGTATTAAAACGGATAATGCAAAGTTCTAAGTTCATAAAAATGAAGTAAAACATGTTAAAGTAACGGCAGATGGTTATGATACGTATTCAACAAATATTAGGTTTGCTGATTTAAAAGACCTTACAGATGTTCTCAATGTCCATCTTGTCGCTAATAGAAGAGATATTAAAATTAAAACTCCGGTTCCCGCTGATATTTATGTAAACGGAGATAAGATAGCATCAGCTCAAGAAAGTGGAACTATTACATTGAATAAATATGATGAAAATTTACCGGTAAAAGTAGTTGCACCTGGATATTTGGAGTATACGGGAAAAGTAAGTTTTAAAGATAATTTAAATCTGTATGAATTTAAAGACTTAATAGTGGATGAGGCGTACATTAACTCTATCGGAAGTGGCGAGGAAACAGCAAAAATAGCTAATGAATGGCAAGATTTTGCAGCTCATCATATGACGCGGGAAGAAGCATTACGGCGTATAGCTTCAGTATTACGTAATTATAGTGACGAGGCTCTTAGTTCTGATTTTGTGGCAGGGACAATAAGTACCCCGTGGCTAATCAGAAATTTCAATTCTGGGCATGCAAGGACAAAGATCGAGGTCGCAGAAACATATAACGCATTTTCTGATGAACCGACATTCCAATTTAGGATTCGTAGCCAATTCACAAAAGAAAAGAATCCTACAGATGATGATTATAAGAAATGGGAGAGAGTGCTAAAAACTTATGAAAATGTACCAAAACAGTTGACTTCTGCAGTAACAAATTTAATGAAGAAAAAATGACTAATTTATTCTAAGAAGAGATCTCTGAATCATACCATTTTCCGCTTGGCGCAACGCACCGCCAAGCGTTTTTTTGTATATCATAGACTGCTATTTTATAGGGAGAGATAAACGGAAAGAGAAAAAGCGTAAATTTATTTCACATATCAAAAAATACTACATTTGCTCCGTCTTTTAAGAGAAAGCGATAGTAGATATGAGGTTTGATTAGGGTTTGCTCTCGAGATGCTCTTGTGATACCCTCGAAACACTCTCGATAACATATTTATAAAACACTGAAAACAAAGCAGTTATAAAAAGACCAGAATCGACCTTACAACCACCTCCCAAAAGAGTCACACTTGGAACAGAATTACCACGAGAGTGATACGACTCAGATCCGTGACCATTTCGCGACCATCTCGCGATCATCCCGCGACCATTGGGAACTACACAGTACCTTTTGACTAAAAAGTTTCACTTTTATTTGCGTATATGCAATATTTGTAGTACCTTTGCAGCCGATTTTGAAAATTAACATATAACAAACTATACAAATAATTACAATTATGAAGAAATTTTTCACAATTTTGGCAGCAGCGCTGATGGTAACTGTTAGCGCAAGTGCACAACACGAGATCGGTGGTATCGTAGGTGGTATGAACGGTCTCAGCTACAAGTATTG
>JAFXZE010000003.1 GCA_017541375.1 Clostridia bacterium | reverse complement strand
GATTTTTGAGCAAGCCCCTACCATATCAAGTGACAAAAAAACTTTTATCACAATAGCATACAGTTTACTAATAGGCATAACAACATGACTCACGTCATAGTATTTTCCATCTGATGGCGTAACATACGTCATGTGATAATCCAAGCCTTTGTCGGAAGGCGTTATTGTCAGTGAAGGCTGCCTCTTATACATTCCCTTAACTAACACATTTTCAAGCGTATCACTTAATGACAGATTATTATGGTTGTCAGCAGAGCGTAGATTCCCATCCCGAGTAGTATAACCAAGAACACCTAATGGAAGATTTTTATATATATCCATCGAGATGACCTTTGCACCGAACAAATACGACATATAAGCACAACCTGCAGTAGCAACTACTACGTCACTCTTATCAAAAAACATTTTGGGTATTGGTTGCTGTGCAGGAATCAACATAAGTTGAACATTTGAGGGAAGGTTTTCAGACAAAGTCTGTGGGATATCATCAACTCCAAGTAATACAAAATTAATGGACTTGTCTTGATGTTTGTTTGCAAACCGTTTCACCTGATCAAACATATAATCAAAGTAGCCCTTTTTCCTGCCAAAATGACCTATATTATAGTCAGCCTTGTCTCTATTGTTTAAGCATTCACATTCTACATCCTCTATGGGCACAGACATCTTTGCAGCCCAATGATATTTTTCCGCTTCAACGTTTTCAAAAGTCTCAAACCTGTGCATAAGATTTTTGAAGGCATTGGCACTTATAGAGAAAAGCTCACCCCTCAAAAACTTGAACTTAAAATAACGATACAACGAAATATCTGATATGGCAAGACGTTCTGATAACAAAAACACTATATGCTTTGCTCCGATGCGCGATGCCAACAACTCACCCCAAACAGACATTGAGACCGTATTGCTTTCTATCACAATCCTATCATCCGTACCTATTTTATCTATAATCTCATCTATTACCTTCTCCCTCCTATTTTTCCTGAGCAAAAAAGGATTAAAGAACAACTCTTGAATTCTATTCTTTTCAAATTCTTTCAATCCTGGTATCTCTATTCTGGCATTTGTAAAACCTGTGGAATCAAACACCTGCACTTCCCAGCCTTTGTCTCTCAGATAATTCATTTTAGTTTGAACATAGCTCGGTCCTCCACTATATCCGCCCATTGAATTTGTCAAAAAAACATATTTCATAAACACTTATATCGTTTTCTGATTATATAAATATCTTAAAGCAAGAGGGAAAAGTATAAATATAACAATGGCTGTCTGAGCCATAATAAATTTCTTCGTAAAACCCATTAATAAGATAAGTATAAAAAATGAGATTATTTCAAATTTAAAAAAACTACCAAATCTCTTCTGCAAATAATCATAATATATCTTTATGGATGAATACAATAGTAAAGCACCTGTTATACCATATCTTCCAAACACATCAAACAAATCTGAGTGATTTCCTATGCCCGAATCTGCCACTGAACTAAAATGCCTCCAATTGTGGTCTCCTATACCGAAAAGGAAACTACCTACACTGCTCAGCCATGACTGAAGACTTACAGACCAAAGATTTGATCTTCCCATTAACGTACTATCTTCCACATCACCTTCTGTTGTTAAAGACATCAAACGTACTGTGATTCTATCCGAAGCAATAATATCAATCAAGAAATTAATAATACTATCCCTATATAAAAAAAATAGGCCTCCAGCTATAGCCGTAAAAGTTAGCATTATTCCGACTTTATCCTTAGTCCTATACGAAATAAACATAAGTGCTAATGACAATACCAACAATAAAACTGCAGAGGCTTTCAATGAACAAAATACGATGAAATAGGCACTTATACCAAAATATACCAAAAAAAAACATTTTTCTATTTTTTTATTAGATTTCAAAAATGCCATAAACGTCATACTAGAATAGAATACAGCCATATTGACAAATCCAGCAGCTCCCAAATTTAGTCCAGTAAGACCTTCTTCTTCTTCTACAATACGAAATAGTTTTTGATAAACAATATTATTTATGCCAATCTTATATGTAAGCCAAATGTTATCTGCGATGTTAATTGCAATAGCCAAAGCAAGAAAATGAAAAAGAAATCTAATCTGTTGTTCATTATCACATCTATCTATAACCATCAATGCTAACACAGGAGCAAAGTACATAAGAGGAGAATGAATGCAATACGCTATACTGGCACTCGAAATCCCTACAAATGCGTATATTGCACACATAGAAATGAAAATAATCCCTAAGGTCAATAAAGTGCCTAACTTTCTATTTGATGTTGCAATTATGTTTAACTCCAATAAAAAAAACACAATCCATAACACCGTCGCATAAATTTCATTAAATAATATGGGTGTAACAGTAATTACTGCTATTATTAAGATAAATAATATTGGAGTGAAATTTGAAGAGAAAGTCTGTCTACTTAATCCCAAAGAATATAACAAACTATTTTTCATTTACTTCTCATTTTTTATTTTTGGGAGATCTACCACTGAACATCTTTGAATTTACATCAGGTTCAGGATACCCCGTAAAGTCAAACAAATATTCTTTTAGTTCTCGCTCTATATACTCAATATCTTTTTGAAACTCTGGATAACGTTTCCAAATTTGTGTATTCGCCATTGACATTGATGGAACAAAAATACTCATGGGATTTGGATTTTCTCCTAAATGAAGGAATTCTCTCAACTTCTTTGTAGTTGAATCATAATTATATACCAAGTCCTCAAATCTCAAGCACAATATCCTATCATTCTTTTCTTTGTATGGCTGATTATCCCTAAGTGAGCGATAATAAACGACAAAGTCCCGAACATCATTTAAAGGCATTAGATGCCCAATTGACCTCTTTAGTAACACTGTCTTGCCAAAAACATAAATGTCTCGGGGATCTCTATCTACCACTATGGCATAGGGGTCATCAAAATATTTGAAACATGACTGAGGATTATTTCCTGGAAACAACTGGTCAAAAGCCAGATGTTCATTTTCTTTTGCTCCACAAGCATAAAGGATATCCTTTATATGATTCTTAGCTGCGACATCAAAGTTTTGGGGCTTAACAGAAAAATATACATCCCTATAAGGGAAACCGTCCCACTGGCGTTTATTCTTTAATTCCCATTTGTTTATATATTTTGTCTTGACTATTAATTTTGTAGCAATCTTTCTCCATAATGGTTCCTTCTTCAATGACTGTGCTTTCCATTTCCATGATGCCATTACAATCGCATCAAGAAAC
>JAFXZE010000013.1 GCA_017541375.1 Clostridia bacterium | reverse complement strand
GCAAAGCCGACGAAATTTGTGACGAAGTTTGCAAAGTTTGTAGTCCTCAGCCATTGTTTAATGCCTATCTAAGAGCAGGTTACTATCCATTTTTTGATGGAAACGAGACCGAATATTACAGCCGGTTAGAAAATGTTGTAAGTTTTATAATCGACCAAGAAATTACTCAGTTTTGCAAGGTAGACCCTGCCTACACACGAAAACTCAAAGCCTTGATACTCTACCTCTGCAACAATGTGCCTTACGAGGTGAATATCTCAAAACTTGCTACGTATTTGGAAATAAACAAAGCAACAGTGCTCAACTATCTTGCGGCTATGCACCGAGCCGAACTAATAACACTTATTTATTGCGACAACAAATCGGTATCAAAAATGCAAAAACCTGACAAGATTTTTATACATAACACTAACATTCTCAAAGCATTAAGTAACAACACTGTTATTGGTACAATTCGCGAATGTTTTGTGGTAAATCAATTGTCGCAACATCATACTGTGGAATATTCAAAAGAACACGGCGATTTTATGATAGACAGCAAAATTCTCTTTGAAGTTGGAGGTAAAGAGAAGACATTCAATCAAATAGCGGGCATCGATAACTCATACATCCTTGCCGACGACATAGAAATGCCTATCGGACATAAACTTCCACTGTGGATTGTGGGAATGGAGTATTAACATAATAAAAAACAAGTATATGGCTGTAAACAAAGTAATAAACATCAAAAGCATAATCACCATAGTTTATACAATTATTCTAATGGTATTATTTAAGAATTTCTTTGAATTTTGGTCAATATTTATACCGTCAACAATAGGAGTAATTATCTTGCAATGGTTAATTGAATCAATTACTTACAAAAAAATAGGTATACAAGCCAAAACTCCTATAATATTGCTAAATGTACTAATTTTGATAGTAGTTACATCCACCATAGGATTATGGATGTTAGCATTTAATACTTTTGCCAACGATTTATCACCATTATTAACGATGGAATATTATTCATCAAATAGTGCTCTTCTCTATGTAATGCCGTATTATCTTATAAATGTGATATTTATCATATACTTATTGGCAAAGGAAAAGACGGAATGATATTACCCCCCTCAATACAAAAGCCCAAACATCCACAGCGGAATTCTATTACCGATGCCAGATTCTATGCCGTCGATAGCCAAATAACTCTGAGGAATATTCTTAATTTGGTCGAAAGTTTTGTTGGGTCCACCCACTTCAAAAAGATATTTACCATCAACAATAAAATCGCCCTTTTTGGGGTAACGAACATCAAATAATAATTGTAACTGACTGAAAAAGAATGTTTCACGCAATGTACCAACATCTATTTTATTAGATAATGCGTACATAAGGTTTGTGTTGTAAAGATACACTTTTGCAGGAGCAGTAAGATGACGGTAGTTTTTTAAATCTTTGGTTAACAGCGAAATAATACTACCTTTATCTAAGGTGTAAAGCATTTTTAAGCAACTATCACGAGTAGAACCAAGAGATTCTGCAAGTTTTGAGACATTCACCTCAAAAGGCACATTGCCCACAACAAGCATAAGAAGGGTTTTTATCTTCTCTACTGTTGAATATGAAATATCCACCGTTGCCGGCATATCTGATTCGATAACAAGTTGAATAACAGAATTTAGCCTCATATAATAACCACCTTTAATCTCACCAGCAAAAGGATAGCACCCCTGTCGTAGATAGTCGTCGAAACATTTCAAAACTTTGACTTTTGGCATAATATCTAAGGCGATGTCAATATGATTTTCAAGTAAATTGTCAAGCGTCAAAGGGTCGAGTTTTATTATTTTAGCAAAATCAAGATATTCTCTAAACGACATATTACCAAGTGTATACAAAACCTGACGACGCGAAAGGTCGGCTTTTGAATTATCAATTTCCAACATCGACGAACCTGTATAAACAATTTTAAGATCGGGATAGTTGTCGTAAAAATTTTTTAGATAAAGACTCCAATCCTTAAACTTGTGAACTTCGTCGAAAAACAAAGTGGTAACGCCATAATTATAAAGATATTCAACAAGACTTAAAAGGTTATTGGTTTTAAACCACAAATTATCAAGCGAAACCCAAAATACCTTGCTCTTATCCTTAAAATTTTCCTTGATATATTGAAGTAGCAAGGTAGTTTTACCAACGCCCCTTGCTCCGCGAATACCTATCAAACGGTCTCGCCAATCTATTTGATAATATAAATAACGCTTAAAAGTAGTTTGTACAGTTGCCAATCTAAGATAAAAAACGGTTCTAAGCGGTTCCAAATCAATTTGTTCCATAATCACTACTGTTTATTAATAACACTGCAAATATACAACAATTTGACCTTTCTAAAAGTTAAATTTATTTAAAGTTTGCACTTTCAAAAGGTCAATTTTTATCCAAATTTGTACTTTCAAAAGGGCAAATTCTCACTAAATTTGTACTTTCAAAAGGGCAATTTTGGTTATCTATTCACTACCCAATGACCATTTTTGCGGCTGCCAAGGCGGGTGATGATGCCGTAATCTTTTAATTTTTTGATGATTTTTTCTACGGCGCGCTGAGTTATACCCATATTTTGAGATAGTTCTGAGGCGGTTGAAGTAGGTGTTTTTTCAAGAAGCAATAATAGTTGTTTTTCATTTATTCCGAACTTTATACCGAACTTTATACCGAACTCAGCACCGAATTTATTAGCAAAATCTTGATCTATAAGCGAATCTACATTCGACTCTTTTAACGCAGCACCTTGATGGATTTTTAGAGTATTATAAATTTCTTCGAGCATAAAATCAATAAAAGGTCCTGACTCACCCGCATTGGTGCTATCAGTAATAGCATTGTAATACGATTGCTGATTGGCATACACCATATTTTCCACAGG
>JAFXZE010000025.1 GCA_017541375.1 Clostridia bacterium | reverse complement strand
GTTATTGAATTGGCGATTTCCGAAATATAAAAATCAAGTTCATTTAATTGCAGATTGATAGAATCGTTGATTACGTTAGTTAGAGGTTTTAATGTAATAAAAGGTTCGTATGTACTGATGTGTAAATTGTCCAAATAAATCCCATCCTTTTTTTCGTTAAACAACTTTACTTTTTTGTATTTGTCGGGTACAAAAAAGCGGTTGTACAACGATTGGTATATACTATTTGGAATTACAATTAGGGCTACCAACATTCCCACTACTACACAGTAGATTGTTACAAAAGTATGAAACCGTTTTTTGATGGTATACTTTTCGTTATCGATAGCCCTAATCGCTTTGTTGCATTGAGAAAGATAGTTTTTGATGTTGGAATCTTTGCCTAAACTTTCTAACGGTTGCAATGCTTTGTCCACTTGTTTGCGAATAGATGTGGCTTGGACTTGTATTCGTTTTTTCTTCCTTATAAACTCTATGCTACCATATAAAGAACAAATGGTAGCCACTATAACACAATAGTGCTGGACCTCAGGATTAATGTGTCTTACCATAAGGAAGGCTATTGCTGATAACCACATCAAATAATATGCGTTGGTGTGAAACATATCGGCAAATCGAGACGGATATTCTTGTTTGTAAGCACGTATGGTTTGCTCCAAATTGATAAGTTGGTCTTGTATAGTATCTTTGTCTGTTTGGTTCATAGTAATATCAGTTTGTAATAAAAAGCGCTGTCGGCAATACTTTTAACTATTTGTTCGCTGTTGGTGGAATCTTGCGACACAAAGTCGGTATAAAAATAACTTCCTTTTTGTCTAAACGATTTGTACTCATCTTTGAAACTATGATAATCATTTAAGCGTTCGTAAATGTACGGATTAAGACTTTTTATTGGATTCAAATCTTTGTCGTACAAGAAAATACGTATATCTTCGGGGGTGCCGCATCCGTTGTTGCCAGTGGATGATAGTTTTACCTTGTTGATGCGTAGTTGGTAATATAGATTAGGATTAAACTGTTTTAAATCAAACGGTCTGATATCAAAAGTCAATTCAGCCTCGTCGGTTGCAGACAAACAGTCGGCGTAGTCAGTGGCAATAGCGTTTTCGTCAGGATATGGTTTCAGCATTTTAGAAATTGTGCTTACCTCTTTTATAGAACTATTGTTATTTTGTATTGCCTTGTGGAAAAACAAATATCCTGCTATTACTATAATAAAACCAACAACGGGAATAAGAATCATTTGGCTATGGTTGATTTTGCGTTGTTCCTTTTGTTGTCTTATTAAATTAGAATATTGTATTTGGAGATTATATAATTCTGTATTGTTTTGGTAGATGGTGTTGATAAGACGATTATACATCTCTTGGTTGTGCTCCGCAGTATACAATGCGTTGTCGGCGAGTTCTATTGGCGAAGATTGTTGTTTTTTGTAAAACTTTTTTGCAAAAAATATTGCTACCCAAAATAGTGCTACGAGGGCAAGCATCAATATTACATTAGACTTTACTGCTGATGCGGAAGCAAAAACTATTAAACTAAAACATAAAACAGCAGATATTAAAGGAAATCTATATTTAAACGCCTGTTGAAAAGTAGGTTGAGGATTCTCCTTTAATTCGTTGATGCTGTTTTGGATGCTATCTACGAGTAGACTGACATCTGATACATCTATGTTGTTATTGTTGTTGGATGTGTTGTCCATATTGGATTGTAGATTTTTTATTTCCTCAAAGATAGTGATTTTTGCTTAATTATGTTCTATATTTCAGAAATTTTAATAATTCCACAAAAAAAAAATCCGAACCATCTGGCTCGGATTTTTTTTATTAGATTTTTACTTTTCAATTTTCAATT
>JAFXZE010000012.1 GCA_017541375.1 Clostridia bacterium | reverse complement strand
GCATTGCATGATTAACCCTGTATGTTCGGATATTGCTCATATCGAGGGCAAAAATACTAAAAGTTTTTCAAATTAAGCAACTTTTCCAAAGAAAAAGTGAAAATTGCACAGTAATCACGACTTGAAAATAGCGGACGTCAGTCCCTAAAGGCTGGTGCGCGTTTCTAATTCTCAAGGCGTAAACAGACAAATTCCTCCTTTGAAACTCCGATGATACTCCATCGATTGTCCATCAGTAGTCCATCGATCCTCCATCGAAACGATGGACCATCGATGGAGTATCGATGGAGCATCTACGGTGGAAAAGCGGAAAAACAGCGGAGTTTCTTGCAAGGAAAGCCTATGTTCTTAGGGGTGAAAAATCAAGAAAGAGAGAAAAGAAATCCCACAGCACCAATTATCTACATGGAAAAACCTTCGTTATGTCTAGGGGGTAAACTCGATGAAGGTTCGCTTCCTATTCGCTTATAGAACGGAGCTTCACAGAGTTTACCCCTTGTCATAGCAAAGGGGCAACGCTTGTTCTTCCTATGCAATTTATTGGTGACTACTATGCACAAATTGATTGGAAGTATGAAATAGAAATCAAAAACATCAATGGTTCGTCAGTAAGCATTCACTCACTGACGAACTAAATATATTACTTGTCAAACTACCACAAAAGAAAAATATATTTTTTTTTCATTTATTCATCATAGAATTACACTATCGTAACTAAATATGGAGGCCAGTTTTCATTTTGTTTTGTCTTTTTTTACTAGTTTAAAATATCCAATAGTATCTTCTTTTAAAACAGAGTCCCATTCGGGATGCTCTCTATTATAAGTATTATTTCTATATTGTTCAATTTCTATTATTGGCAGTATTAGTGTATCTGGTGCTAGAGAGCGTTCGTAACTTCCATTTGAATAATAAATGAAATCTTGTGAAGGGAAAGGTCGATAAAATCCATTAATATGCCAATTTATTATAGAGGAATCTGTTGCATAGGTTAATGAATCTCCATAATAGCCTGGATATGATTTCTTTTCAAATAGAATAACAATATGTTCTGCTTTTTTATTTATCTCTATGCTATCAGTGTGCCAATCAGCATACCAGCAATCATATTCTGCAAATGCAGTGTGAATACGAACACAGATACTATCATATACATAACAAACAGAAGGTTCATATTCAAAAATGAATGCTCCCCTTGCTTTTGATTCTTCAATACTCTTGCTTGCTCCAACTCGTCTTGTTTCTCTAATAAACACCCAATTAGAGCAACTACTAATAAGTAAAACAAAAACTAATTGAAAAATTATCTTTTGCATTTTATTACTTTACCACCTGGATTTTGTTCTTTAATTCTTTGGTATATCACATTTGGAAACCTATCTGAGATGTCACTACCAGAACCGCCTACCATCATTCTAAAAGCTCTGAGTCGTAAAGATGGTTGTCCCGTTTTAAATCCGGATTTAGACAAGGCATTTTGAATAGTTTGGGCAATCTAATCCACCAAACAAAATGGTCCTTGGATTTTGTTGTCTATATATTTAAAATGCCAACGAATTTTCCCATCATGTATCCATCCATCATCCCAATTAGATTTGGTAATAGGCGCATAATATAAACCTGTAAATAATCTGCTATTATCTAAAGGTCTTATCATTTGCTTTATATTTTCTGTTATTCGCAAAAAATTAATATTTGTCATAAGTATTATATCGAAATCATTCTTGTTGACATAACCTATAATACGATAATTCTGAAGAAATAAATATTCGATTCTAACTTCATGCATTGATCTACAAGTAGTAAAGACAAAATTTATAGAGTCATTAACTTCTTCAAAGGAAAGCAATAGTACTCTGTCATTTTTTTTTACAGAACTGATTCTTTGTACAAAATCATCTGAAATCGAATCAAGGGCTTCATTTGCGATTCTAAATTCTGTAAGTATAGTACCTTGTTCTGTTTCGTCCTTGTTGATATTGCATGAGCATAAGGTTATTGAAACAAGAATAATACTTATCCAAAGTCTTTTAATATGGTTCGATTCTATATACACCATTTCCATTGTAATATTTATATGTATGGTCCTATTTGATCTTTTAAAATGTGTGTTGCTTTAGAGTATTTTCCGCTAATTGGAAATCATCTGCATTATATGATTACCCCTGTATGTTCGGATATTGCTTATTTCTAGGGCAAAAGTAAACAAAAAAACTAATACGACAAAGAAAATTAGGGAAAAGTTTTGGAGTGGTTTTATATAAAGGAAAAATCCACTACATTCTGGTTTTACTTAAGTCCGTTTCACCTCCGTTATAAAACCGTTGTAAGTCCGTAGATGCTCCATCGAAGGGAGCGAACCTAAAGCGAAGGCAGATCGAAGGCACAACGGAGGGAGAACGAAGGCACGACCGCCCTTTGGCAATTGAAAATTTTACCTCAGAAAAAACTTTTTCGCACTAATCCTACATTCCTACATTACTATCCTATATAACACCCACGAACATAGAGCGTTATAAGGATTTTAAATATGCGCCAAACCTACACTAATCCTACACTAATCATGCCTCTCAAGGCATGAAATTAATAATGAGTAATGAATAATTTGAATAGTATCGTAAGCGTTCAAGTCAAACTAAATTATACATTATCAATTATTAATTATCAATTAACCTGAATTTCTGAAAAATTCAGGTTTTAGTGTAGGTTTAGTGTAGGTTTAGTGTAGGATTAGACAATATTTGAAATCGCTGCAAACTTTTGTGCGTCAATAGTTTATGATGCCTATCAATGTAGGAATGTAGGATTAGTGCGAAAATTTTTTTTTCGGATGATTATCCTATCATACTGCTTGCGAGCGTATGTGATTTGTTTACGTATGGATCATCAGTAATACTCATGAGCGATTCAGAAGCTTGATTGATAGTCGTAAAGCATTTCTTCCAAGAAAGGCTCGTGTCGCAAGGAAGACCGGCAATACGTTTCCGATAGTCCATCATAGCAATGGTGATGGAATAGAGTTCGGCACTTGGAAGATTACGTTGCTGTTCGGCTGTCCTGATTGTAGAGTCAATAGACTGCAGAATCTGGGTTGTTGAGTTACCCGTCATAGCTACCTTCATGTGGGAATTGACCTCGTTGAACTCATTGCGAAGACGGCACATAAGCTCACGATAGCTGTGATACG